>DASVUX010000065.1:0-22769 GCA_036386835.1 Bacteroidia bacterium | reverse complement strand
CAATGTTTATTAGACCGCACGATGAAGGATTGGGGAAGATTTTTAAATGACTGAGATCACCATATTCTGTTATACTAACATTATTTAGATCTAATTTCGCAACAAAAATGTCACTGAGGTTTTGAAATTCATCTTCAAAGTATGAATTTATCAAAGTCATCCCGTCAAATTTAACAGAATCACTATTGAATCCTCCCGTAACATAAAGATTATTCATTTTGTCGATAGAAAGAGATGAAACAATATCATACGATTCAGCACCTACTCCTTTTGCAAACAGAGGTGTTCCTGAGGGATCGAATCCCGCAACAAAAAATTTGCTGTGCGGAGGAGGGTCAAGTGCTCTTAACGTATCATTACCGAATCGTATATATCCGTCATAATTACCCGCAAGGTAAACATTGGAATTGTTGTCTGTCTGAAGCATTGCAGGCTGGTGATCGCAATGGTTGCCATCGGGAGTCCGGGCCCAGAGAATATTTCCGTTCTGATCGAGTTTAGCTAAATAAAGTTCGCTGTATTGAGTTGTTCCGCACCCGGTTAATACAGATGTTCCGATAGTAATTGAAGGTATATTGAAAGTGCCGGTAAGATAGATCTGACCGGCGGCATCGCAGTGTATATCTGTAATATACCTATAACTCGGAGCAATGTTCGCTGACCATTGGAAATTTCCTGACGGATCATATTTGAGAACGAATGTCTGGGAGGCATAACTTGAATTTAAAAGGGTATCTCCTTCAATTATCAGAACAGTATCCCGGAAATGGCCTGCCAGGTACGTGTTTCCGTAATCATCCGAAGTAATCTCTGAAAAGCCGAAGTACCAGGAACTCGTGGGGGAGAGGCTCCCTTCAATTTTTTTTGCCCAGGAAAATGATCCGTTCGGGCTGACCTTCAAATGAAATTGATTTTGTGCCCAGCCAGCGGAACCACTAAGCGTATCGCTTCCAAATATTGCCTGCGATCCTTTAAATCCGCCTATTGCATACACATTCCCTGCCGCATCGGATGAAATAGAGGATATATATTGTTCACTTTGTTTGTCCGCCTGAATGGCCCACACCACATCACCATCAGCTTTCATTTTGACAATAAACATTTTGGCATCATTAGCAGAATCATTCCTAAGTACATAATTGCCAAATGTGACTGAATCATGATAAAAAGTGCCTGCGAAGAAAATATTGCCAGCCTGGTCATGACACATCGAGTTGATGGAGTTCCCGTAATTATTTAATTTGAAGGCCTTAGCCCATATTGCGTTTCCATTCATATCATATTTAACAAGGAAATTGCAGGAAGATGGACCAGGATTAATAATTAAAATACTGTCGAAATAAATGGTATTTGTTTCAAATGATCCTATTACATAAAGATTCCCGGCTGTATCTACCGTACTGAGCTGTGCAACTTCTGTGGCTGTTCCGGATGCACTTTTTGCCCATTGCCACTCTTGTGAGAAAATATTCAGACTAAACAGGCTGAATAGCAGGAGTAATATTTTTTTCATATGGTACATTAATGTCTGTTTAAAACGCCTGACCATTCAGCAAGATATCCGAATGTTTCAGTAACCTTCCGGTGAACCGTCTTTCTTCTTTTCAACAGCCGGAGGAATAATCTTATCTGACTGCATCTTAGCTACAATTATATTTGCGAATTCCTTTGAAAAAGGTTCCAGGTGATCAGGGGTGTATGTCTTTGATTGTGCTGACCATATCAGTTTTTCATTCTCCGCATCGTACAGGTTTGTTTCAATAAAGTAAACTTTGTTCTGTTCGTAATATCCGGGGTTATAAAAGCTTGGGTAGCGATAACTGTAATATCCCCAGAAATCATTGTAATAGGAATAATACAATGGATCGTAAGGTCTTCCGCCCTGTACATATCTTGTTTCAGTTTCCTGGCTGATGATTGAAACACTGAGGATCGCGTCCACCCTTCCTTTCATTTTATCGAGTATCACCGATTTACTGGAATCGGAATTGCTGACGGTTGGCGGAAACTCATCAATGCTTTTAAGAACTGTGATATGTTTTTTCAATGCGCCCGTCATATCATTTTCAAGAGTGGCCCTTGCGATAGTATTGGCAGTAAATGCAGCTACCAGGATCCGCTTATATTGTTTTGAAGTCGTTGGGCTTTTCCATGATCCGGTAATTGATGTTGATGGAGAGCATCCCGAAAAGCAGGCTGCGAGTAAAAATAATAGTACAGAGTTCGTTTTCATTGCGTTCTTTTTAGAATGTATGTTAAAAAGAATGCCATGTAGCGAAGGTCACGCTGTGAATTTTATTCCATAATATTTTGGAGTATTTTTTTACCTGCACAGCGGAGATTCAATCCAGAGAACAATTTTCTTTTTACGGCTATGATTTTCACCCGTCTGGCATAATTTATTAGTGGATTAACCTGTAAAGTACGATCATATAATTAAAATCAGGAATTATGAAAAACAAATCCGACAAAGCCACACAATCGCCTAAAAAAGGCAGCTCCGCCATCAAACGGAATGGCAGGGACCCGCAAGGTTCGCGACAATCATCTCGCGGCCCGAATACGGACAGGAATGATGATGAAAGCAATAGAGGTATGCAGAAGGAACAGGGCAGTTATGATGATTATACCCGTACCGGAATGTCAGAATTTGAAAGAGGATATTATGAAGGGAGAAGGTCTTTTGAACTTGAAATGCGCAACGGTGGTTATAGAAGAAGCTCTGATGAAAGCGGTTCCGGATATTCGCGAAATTATAATGAGATGCGCGGGAGAAACCAGCCTCCTGAGTCAATGTTAAGCCAGAACGGTCCTACTGAATATAATGGTGCGAACCGAAACCAGCGTTTCAATTCTGATAATTCCAGGAACAGGACATACACAAGTCAGAATGAATTTGATCAATACAGCCGCGGGTCAGGATTTGCTGAAGATGAAGATATGGAGTACGATGATCATGAATTTCAGAATCGTGGTTACCAGGGCTCGGGGCAGGTAGAGGGGTTCGGACACCGGAGCGGTATGCAGAACGGACAGGATTGGGAAGCCAGAGACCATTATCGTGATGGGAATGCACCGGTAAGAAATGGAAAAGGCCGCTATGGCTCAAGATAATTAAATGAATATAAACTTAAACTTTAAAAAATGAGATCAAGAAACCCTCAAAACCACAACAGGAACCGGGATAATCAACAGGCCGAATCATCGGGTGGAAGAACTAACTGGGACTGGGACAGGAATCCTGATAATGATGACTGGAGCCGCCATGATAACAGATCACATCCACAGCATTACAACGATCACAGTTATAACAGGAACAGTAATTCGGGCTCGTACAGGAGGAACCTGAATGATAATTCCATTTACAATGATCACAACGAAGGGCGTTACGGGCAATCATACAACAACATGTTTAACGACCGGGATAACAGTTATGACCAGTATGGAGACGGAAGATACAGGAGACGTTACGGACAATATGAAGACAATAACCGCGATTACCGTTCGGATGACAGCCATTATTATAATTCACGCCCTGACTCTTCCTTCAGAAATAATCGTGAAAGAAGCTATGGCAGTTATGATAATGACGACCGTAATTTTTTCGAACGTGCCGGGGACCGGATAAGACAGGCATGGGATAATTTTACAGACAACGAAGACGATCAATATGATAACTACGGTACGAACATACATGGAAGCGCCAGGAGGGGAATGCCGGAAAGAGGCAGCAACTTTAATGCGGGAAGTTATGGCCACCGTTATGAGAATGACAGGGGCTCAAGATATCATGATAATCACAGGCGCGATCTGAATGAAGATCTTGGAAGATATAATGAAGACAGAAGATTAAGAAATAATTCTTCCGGACGCAGGAATAATAATGATTGGTAATAAGAGCCGGCTGGATACAGCCGGCTTTTTAATTTAGGAAAATGTAAATCAGCGCCCCGCTGAAATAGCCGATAAGCGCAAGCCAGGAGATCTTTTTCAGGTACCAGAAGAAATCAATTTTTTCCATGCCCATGGCTGCAACTCCGGCCGCTGATCCGATGATTAGTACGCTTCCGCCAGTTCCGGCTGTGTATGCAAGGAATTCCCAGAAGTAATGATCTGTAGGATAAATCGAAAGGTCATACATACCCTGTGCAGCTGCAACAAGCGGCACATTGTCCACAATGGCCGACAGCAGGCCAATGCTAAGTACGATCAGGTTAATGTCCTTCAGGCCGTGATCCAGGAATGCCGCGCACTGCCTTAACACTCCTGTTGCTTCCAGTGCTGCCACAGACAGGAGGATCCCCAGGAAAAAAAGAATGCTTGGTACATCTATCTTTCTCAATGCATGGACAACCGAATAAATATCTTTGTCTGCTTCATCTTTGTCTTTATGAATGATCTCAGAAAGGATCCATAATATTCCTAAGCCCAACAGGATGCCCATGTAGGGTGGAAGGTGGGTGATCGTTTTAAATACAGGCACAAACAGCAGTACAGCCAGGCCGGAAAAAAAGATAATATACTGATGCTTAACTGATGTTTTGTGCTTCCCGGGATCAATAATAATTGTTTTTTTTTCAAATTCACCTTTCATTCGCAACGATATAAAAATCAAGGGTACAAGAAGACAGGTGAGGCTCGGTAAAAACAGCCTTGCAATAATATTCGGACTTGTGATCTGGCCACCGATCCAAAGCATTGTGGTTGTTACATCCCCGATTGGCGACCAGGCCCCTCCGGCATTAGCCCCGATGATAACAACACCCGCAAAGAACCATTTATCTTCTTTTTCATATAATAATTTATCGAGTAATGCAACCATTACAATAGCGGTAGTAAGGTTATCGAGTATCGCTGAAAGGAAAAAAGAAAGCAGTGCAATAATCCATAAAAGTGTTCTCTTCTTCCGGGTTTTGATATAATCAGTGATAATATCAAAACCATCATGCGCATCAATAAGTTCGACAATGGTCATTGCACCAAGCAGAAAGAAGAGGATCGCAGAAATATCACCCAGATGATGGGCGAGGGCCTCCGGCACATGGGAGACGGTCACGGATTCTCCGGTGGAAAGTACATAGATTGTCCAGCAAAGGACCCCGGTGAGAATTGCAATGGCGGCCTTGTTCACCTGCAGTTTATGTTCGAACGTGATGGCAAAATAACCAAGTATAAATACAATCCCTATCAGAATTTCCATGCAGCAAATATACTGATAAACGGAACCCTGGGCCATTGCCAAATGAAAGTAATGCTGGCATTTATTTTTACAGACAGGAGGTGATTAAAGCAATATCACTATGGGATTAGCGAAATATAAAGCCAAAAGGAATTTCAAAGAAAGCCCCGAACCTACCGGAGGAAAGTCAGACGATAATAAGCTGCGTTTTGTGATCCAGAAACATGCAGCTTCGCACCTGCATTATGACTTCCGCTTGGAGATGGAGGGTGTTCTGAAAAGCTGGGCGGTCCCTAAGGGGCCATCTACCGATCCTAAGGTCAAAAGGCTTGCAATGATGGTAGAGGATCATCCGTATGACTACAGGAATTTTGAAGGTATTATTCCCAGTGGTTATGGTGCAGGAACTGTGATCATCTGGGACGAGGGCTTTTATGAACCTGCCGGTTTTGAGCAGAAAGACAAAAAATCCCAGGATAAAGAGCTGAGAAAAGGAATTCATGCCGGCAAGCTGCACATCATCCTGAAAGGTAAGAAACTAAAAGGCGAATATGCCCTTATCAAAGCGCATGGGAGGGGCGAGAACGGCTGGCTGTTATTTAAAGTAAAAGATAAGTATGCTTCTACTGATGATATAACATTAATGGATAAATCTGTTGTGTCCAGGAAAACCTTGGAACAGATGGAAAAGACAGCCACAAATATCTATGGCCGGCCCGGTAAGAAAGAAAACAAAGCTGCTGAACCTTCAGGCGATAAGAAAACAATCAAACGTGCAGTAAAAAAAACTGTAAAGAAAGCAGCAAAGAAAGCAGGGGTAAAAAAAACTAAAAAAACAGCACTTATCGAAAAGTCCGGTGATGAGAATCCTGACGCTGAACTGATTTTAAAAAACGCCCCGAAAGGAAAGTTTCCTGCAAAGCTTACCCCGATGCTGGCTACACTTGTGGATAAGCCGTTTGATGAGGAAGGCTGGGTATATGAAGTGAAATGGGACGGTTACCGGGCTGTTGCATTCGCTGATAACGGAATGATCGAATTAAAATCGCGCAACAATAAATCCTTCAATGAGAAATTCTATCCTGTTATAAATGCTATAAAAGACTGGGGATTAAATGTAGTGGTGGATGGTGAAGTTGTTGTTGTCGGAGAGGATGGTATTTCAAATTTCGGTGACCTGCAGAACTGGAGAAGCGAAGCTGATGGGCAGTTATTATTCTATGTTTTTGACCTGCTCTGGTATAAGGGAAAAGACCTTACCGGGTTACCGCTTACAGAAAGAAAGGCGGTTTTAAGAACGCTAATCCCGGAAGATAGCATCATAAAGCTGAGCGACAGCTTCAGTCAATCAGGCTTCGAGTTTTTTGAGGCGGCAAAAAAGATGGGCCTTGAAGGGATCATTGCTAAAAAAGCTGACAGCATTTACAGGCCTGGTGTGAGAAATACCGAATGGCTGAAAATCAAAGCCAATAAACGCCAGGAGATGGTGATCGGGGGGTATACACTGAATGATGATTCCAGTAAAGCTTTCAGCGCATTGCTTGTAGGAGTTTATGATAATGGCCGTCTTGTGTACACCGGGAAGATCGGTACCGGTTTCAGCGACAGCGTCCAGAAAGAAATGATGAAGCAGTTCAAGCCGCTCATCACCGATAAGCCGCCATTCACCGAGCTTCCGGATATAAACAAGCCATCCCGTTTCCGCCCGAACCCGCCAAATGCAAAAGCCACCTGGCTAAAACCCCAGCTGGTTTGTGAAGTAAGTTTTACCGAGATGACCAGTGACGGGATCATGCGGCATCCATCGTTTGAAGGGATGCGGATTGACAAAAAAGCCAAAGATGTGATCCGTGAAACACCTAAGGAAACAACAAAGGCTGTAAAGGAAACTAAGCTTGGAGGGAAGAGTATCATTACACCTGCAGGTAAAAAAGAACGGAAGACCTTATTGAACCCAACCGATGAAACACAGGTAAGGAAAGTGAATGGCCATGAAATGAAATTTACCAATCTTAGTAAATATTACTGGCCAAAAGAGAAGATCACGAAGCGCGACCTGCTGAATTATTATTACCAGGTAGCACCCTATATATTGCCGTACCTGAAAGATCGCCCGCAATCAATGAACCGCCATCCGGACGGTATCAATGGCCAGCATTTCTTTTATAAGGATGTTACAGGCAAAGCCCCGGAATGGGCCGAAACATTCCTGTATCACAGCGATGCCGATGACCGTGACAGGAATTATTTAGTGGCAAAAGACGATGCGAGCCTATTGTATATGGCATCGCTCGGCTGTATTGAAATGAACCCATGGCACAGCAGGGTTGAAACGGAAGACTACCCTGACTGGTGTATCATTGATATTGACCCTGCGAAGAAGAATACATTTGAGCAGGTGATAGAAGCTGCAAGGGTTACTAAAGAGATCCTGGATGGAATGGGTGTTCCGGGTTATCCAAAGACAAGCGGTTCGACCGGAATTCATATCTACATTCCCTTAGGGGCAAAATATACTTATGAGCAATCAAAGGAATTTGCACGGGTAATAGCAAGGCTGGTCACAGAATCCCTGCCTAAATTTACCAGTATCGAACGCGTGGTGAAAGCCCGGAAGGGAAAAATGTATATCGACTTCCTGCAGAACAGGGCGCAGGCAACGGTTTCTGCGCCATATTCGGTAAGGCCGAAACCGGGCGCCACCGTATCAATGCCGCTTCACTGGGAGGAAGTGAAGAAAGGATTGAAAATGACGGATTTCAACATTCACAACGCACTCGACAGGATCAAAAGCGAAGGGGATATTTTCAAACCTGTTCTTGGAAAAGGGATCAACCTTGAAAAAATTGTAGCCGGGTTTGAAAAAGAGGAATAATTATCCTCTCACACACGTTTTAATAATTCTACCAGGGCAGCATAATGCTGCTGCTGGCTCTCATGAACTCTTATGAGCAGCTGGTCCGGTTCTACCCAGGCCCATTTATCGATTTCAGGTTTCCCTGCATTTGTCAATGAACTGCATATTAATTTTCTGTTGCTTAATGACCCTTCAGTCATAACAAAAAATGCATGAAGGAACTTATCCTGCTTTTTGTATTTCACAGGCGGGAAAGCGATGACGCTGTCCATCTTCAGCTCCTTTTTTGTGATCCCGGTTTCTTCTTCAAGCTCACGTAACGCTGCTTCAAGATCATTTTCATTTCCATCCTTTAAGCCTTTGGGGATCGACCAGGTTCTCCATGATGCATCTGTGGGATGACAGATAAGCAGCTTATTTGTTGTGGGATCATATAAGTAGACGCCACAGGTTATTATATGTTTTTTAAGGATCATTGATTTTAGTTTGGATACTATCGGGCGTCTTTTTAAGTTCCCGGAGCATTAAAATAAATACTAAATTTAAATGCCCGGAAATTACCCTGGCTGAATGCTGCAATTGAGACCATAATGATCAAATACCTTATTCCGTTTTTTCTTACTTACCTGCTGTGGCACAATAGTGCTGCCCAGAACCCGAAGATAGACTCTTTAAAGATAGCCCTGGATACACCTCCGGTGCCTGACACTTCAATGATGAAGATCCTGAATGCACTGGGGTGGGAATTTACTGTTATCGGTGAATATGAAACCGGCATTAAATATTCTAACCAGTCATTGAACATTGCGAATACAGCGGTAGAAACCCCGGTGATATTGAGAGAAAAGGCAGGTGCCTGTGTTAATATGGGGGTGATCAATTATTACCAGGGCGAATATAATAAGGCTTTGGAATTCTACCTGCGCGCCCTTACTATTTACGAAGAACTGCGCGATCTGAAGAGACTCGGTTCTGTTTATAATAACATAGGAATGGTATATGATGACAAAGGGGAATACACAAAGGCCCTCGAGTTTCTTCTGAAAGCCTTGAAGATAAGGGAAGAGTTAGGTGATAAACAGGCGATAGCGGCTTCATTGGGCAATATTGGCGGTATCCATTATTCAAAGAATGATTATGATAAAGCGCTTGACTTCCATTTAAGAGCTGTAAAGATCCGGGAAGAAACGGGGAACAAAAAAGGCCTTGCATCATCTTTGAATAACATCGGGATCATTTATGATGACAAAGGTGATTATGCTAAGGCGCTTGAATACCAGCAAAGATCAATCGCCCTGAAAGAAGAAATAGGGGATGTTAAGGGCCTTGCCCTTTCATTGGGAAATATCGGCAACACTTACAAGCACATGGGAGATTTCTCCAAAGCGATCGACTTTTTGACCAGGTCCCTAAAAATGAAGGAGGACCTTGGTGATAAAAAAGGTATGGCTTCCTCTTATAATAATATAGGATTGCTTCATTTGGAAATGAAAAATTTTTCCAAAGCAAAGGAATTCCAGGAGAAGAACCTCAGGATCTCGAATGCAATTGCATCAAGGCATGACCTGGTAAAAGCGTATGAAGGGCTATCGAGGGTTGACTCTGCTTTAGGCAATTTTAAAGAAGCCTACCATCATCATCACAAATACACATTATTGAAAGACAGTCTCTTTAATGAAGAAGCCAGCAAGAAGGTTATTCAATCAGAGATGAATTTTGAGTTCGAAAAGAAGGAGCAGGCTGCAAAGCATGAGCAGGACAAGAAAGACGCACTTGCAAAAGAAGAGATTGAAAAGCAAAAGATGCAGCGGAATGGTTTTGTAGGTGCTTTTATCCTGATGCTTACACTCGCAGGTGTTACTTACAGAAGTTACAGGAACAAAAAGAGATCACACCGGATCATCGAACAGCAGAAAAAGATTGTAGAAGAAAGGAACAGGGATATTTCCGACAGCATCAATTATGCAAAACGGCTCCAGGAAGCGATCCTGCCATCAGCGAGAACGGTATCCGCGGTCATTGAAGATTCGTTTATTTTATACAAGCCTAAAGATATTGTTGCAGGCGATTTTTACTGGATCGAGAAGAAAGATGATCTCGTTTTTATTGCTGCTGCCGATTGTACGGGGCACGGGGTTCCCGGTGCGATGATCTCAGTGGTTTGTTCAAATGCACTTAACAGAACGGTAAAAGAGTTCGGTCTTACCGATCCGGGAAAAATATTGGACAAGGTAAGAGAGCTGGTGATTGAAACTTTTGAAAAAAGCGAGAGTGAAGTAAAGGATGGGATGGATATCTCTTTGTGTGTGATAGATATAAAGAACAATGGATTAGCGTGGGCCGGGGCCAATAACCCGCTTTGGTACCTGGCTGGAAATGAGATCATAGAAATAAAGGCTGATAAACAGCCTATCGGTAAGAATGACCATCCGAAGCCTTTTACCAGCCATCATCTTAAACCGGGCAAAGGAAACATTGTGTACCTCTTTACTGATGGATATGCTGATCAGTTTGGCGGTGAGGACCTGCCGGGCGGTAAGCCGGGAGGTAAAAAGTTTAAATACAGTAAACTGAAAGAGCTTCTCCTGGATATAAATTTAAAACCAATGCTTCAACAAAAAGCCATCCTGGATGAAACCTTCCAGAACTGGAAAGGTAATCTAGACCAGGTGGATGATGTTTGCGTGATTGGGGTAAGAATCTGATCAGAAGCGGATCCCTGCCAGGGTTACATCGTCCACCTGTTCCATGTCTCCTCTCCATTCCTCAAATACTCTATTGAATTCTTTTTTCTGCTCATCCATGGAGAGGGACTGTACCGAGCGTAGCAATTCCTGCAGTTTTTTATTTTTAAATTTTTTTCCTTTGGGCCCTCCGAACTGGTCTGCAAAGCCATCTGACAAAAGATAAATAGCATCCCCTTTTGCGAGTGTTATTTTATTTGTAGGAAAAGGCTGCGGGTTATCAACTTTGCCGATCGGCTGTTTGTGCCCGTGGATCACCAATAGTTCCCCTTTGTGAAAATAGAATAATGAGGTGTTGGCACCGGCCCATTCAATGTCAATATTATTTCCGTTTGCTTTAACAGAACATAACGAGATGTCCATTCCGTCCTGGACATCCTCCTCACTCTTCTCGAATTCACTGATCACGAGCTCGCGGGTCTTGTTGAGTATTTCTCCCGGTATGGTTAAATTGTTCTCCCTTACCGAACGGTTCAACCCATTGTTACAGATCACTGATACCATTGCTCCCGGCACACCATGGCCGGTGCAATCCGCAACCGCGAAGAGCAGTTTATCCTGCTTCCGCTCCATCCAGTAAAAATCCCCCGCAACAATATCCTTTGGTTTGTACATCACAAAGCTTTCAGGCAGGAATTCCCGGATAACGCGTGAAGATGGAAGAATGGCTGCCTGGATCCTCTTTGCGTAATTTATGGAGTCTGTTATTTCCTTGTTCTTTACCTCCACAAGAACCTTCTGCTGTTCCACTTCATGCTTCTGCAGCTCTATGATTGACTTTTGCCTGTTTGTTATTTTAAACCTGTTGTACATGAACCCTGCAAACAGGATCACCAGTGCAAGCCCTCCGAATAAAGCATACTGCTGATTCTTTTTAGCTTTTATCTCGGCCTGCTGCTGCGCGATCTTTGCTTCCTGGAGTTGCTGCTCTTTGGTGAAAGAAATACTGTCGGCCGCAGCTTTTTTCTCATAATCCGATTTAAACTGGTTACTTACAAATGCTTTCTGTGTTTCAAGGTTTTTAATGCTGTCGCGCATCTGGATATACAGCTTATGCATGCCAAGCGCTTTCATTCCGCTGCCTTCCTTCTCGTACACACTGGCGAGTATTTCGGCAGCATCCCCGATGAGTTCAGGAAAACCCAGCCGTTTTGCCATTTCAAGTGCCCGTTCGGAATACCTTTTGGCATCCTGCCATTTTTCCTGGAGGAGATAAACGTTTGCCATCTTAATATGTGAGCTGATGATATCTTCGCTGTATCCGAGCGCTTCGCGTAATTTCATCGCGCGCTCAAAATAATGAAGTGCCGATTCATAGAAACCTTTTCCTTTATATATGCTACCGATGTTGCTTAATGAATGGGCAATCTCGCCCCTGTCTTCAACCTCTTCAGCCAGCTTCAATGCTTTCTGGTAATAACCCAGCGCCAGGTCATCATTGCCCTGGTCAATGTAAACACTGCCGATATTGTTAAGGGCTAGCGCTACACCGCTTTTGTCCCCGGTTTCTTCACGGATCTTTAATGAACGTTCATAATACTTCAGCGCTTCTTTCGGCTGTCCCTGGTTATCATAAATATATCCCATGTTATTCAGGGTTGTTGCAATCCCGTCAAGGTCACCGATCTCCTCGCGGATCTTAAGGGAGCGCTGAAAATTATACAGCGCATCTTTTACTCTTCCCTGAGAATCGAAGATATACCCGATTGTATTCAGAACAGTGGCTATGCCTTCCTTATCGCCAAGGGCTTCGTCAATCTTTAATGACCGGTAACAGTAATCCAGCGCTGTAACGCTGTTTCCCTGGTTCTTATTTGTGTACCCGATATTATAAAGTGATAATGAGATTCCCTGCATGTATCCCGCATCCTCGCTCATCTTTAATGCCTGCCGGTAACATTCCATTGCATCAGAAACCTTTCCGCTGTTCTCGTATGCATCTCCCATGCAGTTAAGGGTTTTTACCTTTGAATGGAGAAGGGAGGCTTTTACCCTGGGATCCGGGTTCTTATTCCTCTCAATTATGAAGAGCGCTTTCCGGCAGATGTCAAATACAGAATCCGGCTTGTCGTAATATTCTTCAGCAATTGAAACGTATGCTGATGCCAGGCTGGTATCATGTTTTGAAGTGCTTATAATATGGTAGAGCGAATCAATGGGATCTGTCTGGGAAAAAGCTTTCGAATTTAAAGCCATGCACGTGAACAGCGCTGCAATAAAAGGAAATTTCTTTTTTACAAATAGGTTATACATATTGAATAATCCCCGTGAATGGGTGGAGCCTGTGTACTTTATCCGCTAAATATATACATTATTCGGTTTGTTGGAGCAGAATCTTAGCTCAGGATAATTACGGAGACTATAAGACATTAAAAAAGATGAGCTAATATTCTTAAGCAGTTAATTATTCGGTTTTTACCGAGGCGGTGTGGATTATGGGGAATGCAAGACCATCTCCAAATCAATGGTATGATTATTTAAATAATGCTTCGGGTAAAATTTATTATATGGAAAAAAAATACGGACTTGTAGTACACGGAGGTGCCGGAGAGGATTCGGATTATATCCGGAAGCACAAAAAGGAATATGAGGAGGGCATCGAAAAAGCCCTGGAAGCAGGATATGGAGTCCTGGAAGACAATGGTTCAGCTGTTGATGCGGTTGAAGCTGCGGTTAAGGCGCTGGAGGACAATCCCTTTTTTAATGCCGGCCGGGGTTCTGCATTAAATGCTAAAGGCGAAGTGGAAATGTGCGCTTCTATTATGGATGGGAAAGACCTGGATTCAGGTGCTGTGGCAATCGTTCAGTATGTTAAGAACCCAGTTTCCCTTTCAAAAGCAATTATGATGAATACCAATTATAGGTTCTTGGGTGCAGAGGGCGCACTTGATTTTGCACGGAAAATTGACATAAAGTTAGAGCCGCATTCCTATTTCATTACAGAATACCAGTATGATGCATTCGCTAAAAAGCGGGCAGAAGAGTTTCACGATGCCGATAATATCGCCCTTGAAGCCATTAAAAAGAAATATCACGGAACAGTAGGTGCTGTAGCGCTTGACATGAAAGGTAATCTTGCTGCGGCAACTTCAACAGGCGGTACACCGAACTGTAAAGTCGGGCGCATTGGGGACAGCTCCATGATAGGTACCGGATGCTACGCGAATAATAAAGTATGTGGTCTTTCTGCCACAGGTGACGGTGAATTTATAATTAAGGCTGTTCTTACAAACTCCATCAGGTGCGCGATGCAATATAAAGGGATGCCGCTTTCTGATGCCGCCCAATTTATTGTTTTTGAGGAAAATAAAGAAGTGAAAGGTGATATAGGTGTTATTGGCCTTGATCCGGCAGGAAATGTTGCAATGGTATTTAACAGCGAACGTATGCCGCGCGGTTATAAAATTCACGGGAAAAAGCCTTTCATTAAAATTTATGAATAGTATGCAGGGTGTTATTTAAAACAAATTAAAAAATATTTGTATGATAGATGAATTGAAAGTTATGCGGGGCCCTAATGTTTGGGGCGATGTACACAAGCTGATCGTATGCAAGCTTAAAATCCAAAATAAGCAAAAAATTGATATAGAAAAGCTCTGTGTAGGCCTGGTGAATATATTTCCACCTGTCCATAAAGAGATCCAGGAGATTAAGTTGTATTCTGCCGGGCATCCGCCTGAACTCTCAATCGCACGCTTAATCGCGCTTACCGCCCTTGAGGTACAGACCCTGAATGCCTCCGGATTGTCCTATTATAATGGCCATTTGCTTGGGGAGAATTCATTCTTTTCTGTATTTCATTATACAGAGGAAGAGCATGGAGTAGAAGCAGCTTATTTTGCCGCGGATATTATTTCAGCACTCATTCATGATGAAAGCACCGAGTTTATCCCGGAAGGGCTGAAAAAATTAAAAGACATAAGTGAAAGTAACCATGACGGCCCCAGCACAGGTGCAATAATAACTGAGGCTGAAAAGCGGAATATTCCGGTTAAAAGAATTGCAGAAGGAAGATATGTTCTTTTCGGCCAGGGTGTGAACCAGAAAAAAATAGAAGCTGCAATCACAGATGCCACAAGCATGATCGCAGTTGATATTGCGGGTAATAAAAACCTTACCAAACAAATCCTTGCAGATGCGATGCTGCCTGTTCCTAAAGGTGTGGTCATAACAGACGAGTCGGAAATAGACTATGTGATCCGGTCACTCGGGTTCCCGCTTGTTACAAAGCCGCTTAACGGGCACCAGGGAAAATGCATTACCACGGATATCACTACTGAAAAAACATTGCGCGAAGGATTTAAGATCGCACAGGAATACTCCAGGAAAGTTATAGTAGAACGCCATATCAGCGGTTCGGATTACCGGTTCCTGGTGATAAATTACAAGCTTGTTGCAGCTGCCAAACGTTCACCTGCCATGGTAATAGGTGATGGGGTATCTACTATTGCAGATCTGATAGGAAACATAAACGCAGACCCTTCCAGGGGCAAAGGCCATGGAAGCGTCCTTACAAAAATTGAAGTCGATGAAATTACCCTGAACTTATTGAGCCTGAGCAACCGGACACTGGATTCTGTCCTCGAAAAAGGGGAGATCCAGGTTTTAAAGGATACTGCCAACCTGAGCACGGGTGGAACTGCTGAAGATGTTACGGATGCTGTTCACCCTGATAATGTACTTTTTGCGGAAAGAGCTGCACGCATAATCGGGCTTGACATATGCGGACTTGATATAATGGCGCCTGACGTTTCCACTTCTTTCAGTGAAAACGGAGGCTCAATAATAGAGGTGAACGCTGCGCCCGGGTTAAGAATGCACATCTCTCCCTCATCCGGCTTACCGCGGGATGTAGGTAAAGCCATTATTGATATGATGTTCCCCGACAACTCGCAGGGAAGGATCCCAATTGTAGCAATTACGGGCACGAACGGCAAGACCACTACAAGCAGGCTCATGGCACACCTTGTACAGCAGCAGGGATACGTTACCGGCTTTACTACTACGGATGGAATTTATATCGGTGGCAAGCAGGTGGTCAGCGGAGATTGTTCCGGCCCGAAGAGCACGGAAGTTGTGCTTCATGACCCATCGGTAAACTTTGCTGTACTTGAATGTGCCCGCGGAGGAATCCTGCGTTCAGGTCTTGCTTTTGATCAGTGTGATATTGGTATTGTCACCAATGTGGCGTCAGACCACCTAGGATTGCAGGATATTTATACTGTTGAAGATATGGCCCGCGTGAAAGAAGTAGTACCGCAATCGGTTAAAAAAGACGGCTATGCCATATTGAATGCTTCTCTTGACCTGGTGTACAACATGGCAGAAAGGCTTTCCTGCAACATCGCCCTGTTCAGCCGCGATCCTAAAAATAATTATATAGTTGATCATTGTAAGAAGGGCGGACTTGCCGCAGTACAGGACGGTGAGAACATAGTAATAAAGGATGGCAATGTGGAAACTGTTATTGACAAGGCGGTAAACATTCCTATCACCATGGAAGGCAAGGCTGGTTTTATGATTGAAAATGTATTGCCTGTAGCCCTTGCCGCCTATATCCTGAAATTCCCGGTTTCCCGGATCAAAGAGGGCTTAAGATCTTTCCGTATGTCAGAGGAGCAGGCACCAGGAAGACTGAATGTGATTGACATGGAAGGCAGGAAGGTGATGGTTGATTACGCTCACAACCCGCATAGCATAAAAGCTTTTTCGGAACTGATGGGTAACATAGAAGAGCACAAGACAGGTATTATTACGGGAGTTGGGGACAGAAGGGATGAAGATATAATTGAGGTAGGATCACTGGCTGCCGGTATGTATGACGAGGTTGTCGTCCGGATCGATAAGGATACACGGGGCCGTTCTGCCGATGAAATAGTAAAGCTCTTAAGCGAAGGAATCAAAAAAGTTAAACCTAAAATGAAGGTGACCGTGATTCCCGATATGCGGGAAGCATTGGTGTATGCGCTGGAGAACTCACCTCCTGATGGGTATGTAGTGCTTAATGCTGATTCAGTAAAAGAAACACTCCGTATCGTCAATGAGATCAAAGAAGAATATTCCAATCAATTAAAGTAGTTATGAACCTTAAAAATTAAACGCCATGCCAGATAACAAAAGCAAGCAGAATGCGCAGGATTCAGGAAGAATTAATATTCACGAAGAGTATGAGGTACGTTATTGGACTGAAAAGTTCGGGTGCACAAAAGCTCAGTTAGTGGAAGCAGTGAACCGGGTAGGTACTTCTTCCGAAAAGGTAGGGGAGTTCCTCAGCCGTAAATAAGATGAGACTTTTTTAACTTTATTATGGCAAAAAAGCGATCATTCTTATTCAGGAACGGATTATCAATTGTGTTTCTTTTCCTGATGCTGATCGCCCTTTGCGGCCAGATCTATACAGGATGGCAGGAGCACAATGATTTTCTCTCGGATTACAGTGTGAGCCCTCAAACATTGCCTGAATATTTCCGGAGCGGACACTTTATCCAGGCTACTTTTGAGAACTGGGAAAGTGAGTTCCTCCAGATGGCCCTGTTTGTAGTATTTACTATTTTCCTTAGGCAGCATGGTTCTTCGGAATCCAAAAGCTGTGATGAGGGGTTTATTAATAAGACTGAATTGGAAGCGAAAGTCGATTCACCTCCGGCGGTTAAAAAAGGAGGCATAATACTTATGTTCTACCAGCACTCCTTATCCATAGTGTTATTCCTGGTATTTGTAGTGTCCTTCATGCTTCACTGGTATGGAAGCTGGCTTGATCACAATGAAAAGGAAATCCTGGAAGGAAGGGCTGGAGAACAATTCCTGAACTTTATCAGTAATAAAAAATTATGGTTCGAATCTTTTCAGAACTGGCAGAGTGAGTTCCTGTCTGTATTCGCAATTATATTCCTTTCTATTTACCTGAGGCAGATCGGTTCTTCACAATCAAAAGCTGTAAATGCATCACATGCAAAAACCGGGGATTGTTAAATAATTAAGGGTTAGTGAACATAACCGGGAATAAAAAAGGGAGCCTAAAAGCTCCCTTTTTTTAGTGACCAACAAGGAATATTATTCCTCATCTTCAACTTCTTCTGCTGCCTGGACATTGATTGTTGCCATAGCAATTTCAGTAAGTTTTTCATCAGCAGCTTTCTCTTCATTCAGGATTTCTTCAAGAAGGGTAGCTGCATCTTCAAGACCAAGTGTGCTTGCGAAAGTGCGCAGGGTGCCGTAAGAAGCAATTTCATAATGCTCAACTTTCTGGCTTGCAGAAATAATTCCCGCATCACGCATTCCTCCTTCATCGCTTTCCTTCATGATCTCTTCAGCTTCTTTAACAAGTCCGGCCATAGCCTCACATTTTTTAGCTACCGGCTTTTTTCCCAGTACTTCAAATACCTGCTCTAACTTTTCGATCTGGCCTTCTGTTTCTTCAAGGTGATTTTCAAGTGCTGCGATCAGGTCTTCAGATGTTGCTTTTTTAGCCATTTTAGGCAGAGCTTTTGTTAACGCTTTCTCAGCCCAGTAAATGTCTTTAAGACCATCTTCAAATAGTTTTAAAAGTTTGGATTCTTCAATTCCGTACTCTTCTGCTTGCTTTTTCTTTGCTGTTTTTTTCATAGTTTAAGGTTTAGGGTTTCCTTAAATACTAAAAAGTTATGCCTGAAATTTTTTGTAAAAAACTGTTAATTATACGCAGAAATTACGTGAGGCTTTTAATAAACGAATTAATTGAAGGCGCATTATCGCGGAGTCAAATAAGATAATTCCTGTATTTTTGCTTTAATGAAAGAAGAAAGGGCATTTAAAACAGCATATCTTAGTATAGTTGGGAATTCGGGATTGGCTATCGTGAAAGGGATTACGGGTTATTTCGGGAATTCATATGCAATGATTGCAGATGCTATTGAGTCAACCGCGGATATCTTTTCTTCATTCCTGGTTTTGCTGGGATTAAAATATGCAGCCAGACCGGCTGATAAAAACCATCCTTACGGACACGGAAGAATAGAGCCGCTTGTTACTTTTCTGGTGGTTGGTTTTTTAATCCTTTCAGCGACCGTCATAGCCTATGAAAGCATCAGGAATATCCGTACTCCGCATAAATTGCCTGAACCATATACACTGGTGGTTTTAGGTGCAATCATTATAATTAAAGAGATTTTCTACCGCATTGTTTCCAAACGTGCAAAAGAATCGAACAGCTCTTCCTTAAAGGCTGATGCCTGGCATCACAGGAGCGATGCTATTACTTCTGTAACTGCATTTATAGGGATCTCGATCGCGCTGATCTTCGGCCCCGGATATGAAACTGCGGATGACTGGGCCGCCCTGCTGGCATCAGCCATCATTTTTTATAACAGCTATTTGATTTTCAGGCCTGCCCTCGGGGAGATCATGGATGAACATTTATTTGAAGAGCTGGTCGGTGAGATCCGGTTAAAATCAAAACAGATAGATGGAATTATCGATACCGAAAAATGTCATGTCAGGAAAGCAGGCATGCGGTATTATGTGGACCTGCATATTATCGTTGATGGCAGGATCACCGTAGAAGCAGGACATAATATTGCACATGCACTGAAAGACCATTTGCAGGAAACAATACCTGAGCTGGCGGACATCCTTATCCACGTTGAGCCCGATGGTATAGTACATGGTTAAAACAGGACCTTGAAGCTTAAAACAGGAATAAGCCCAAGCTGGTACCTGGTTTCTTTTTTTCCGGTGAAGGAATCATTGTAGTAATAAGAAACATTCTTTTGATTTGCTGCATTCTGAATGTCAAGCGCCCAGATATAGGAACTGTTTAGCCTGTCCTTCCTGTAGCTTATCCGCAAGTCGGTCCTTGAATAAACGGGAAGCTGTGCGTTATAACTAAAAGCATTTTCATCAGATTTGAACGTGTTGGTCCTGAAACCATTTCTTATTACAGATCTTACATTTACATCTATAAACCTTTTTCCTCTCCGTAATTTCCATTCCTTACCTGTTGTCAGAACAACATTATAACCTGTATTGAACCTTGCCAGGTGATAGGTACTGCCATCAATGGAGTATAAGCTGTTGTAAAGGCTTCCTGATATTGAAAAATAAAACTTCTTAAAGCTTCGCGATAAGGTCAGGTCAACACCATACACTTTTCCTTTCCCATTGTTAACAAGGTTCGCAGGAACCACACCGTTAAAGTAATTAAACGCAGAAAAGCCTGTTGTAACCTCTGCAGGAATATCATTATAGGCCTGGTAGAAGACCTCAGATTTAACAGAGTTGTTTTTTACTTTCAGGAAGTGGGATAATGAAAAAGAGTTCACCGAGGTAGGTCGGGCCCGGGTGTTTCCCCCGAGATAAACTGAAGCCGGTTGAACCTGGCTGTTGATCCCGTAATTGAAGCTGATCCACTGATCTTCATTTATATTATACTTTAACAAAGCCCTTGGTTGAATTTTAAAATAGTTGATTCGCGGCTGGTAAAATCCGTGGATCCCAATCTGAAATTCGAACTTTTTATATTCTGCCTCTGAGCTCATAAATGGCTGAACGAGTGGATCCCTGGTTGTACCATTTAAATAAAGATGACGTCCATACATGGAATATAGCGTACTTACGAAATAATTGATTGTACTCCCGGCTTTAAAGCGCAGGCTGTTATTTACCCGGTATGAAAAATAAGATAATGAAGATAATTTCGCCTGTTTATACAGATCTTTTTCTTCGGTGATCGAACTCCATTCTGCTGAAGATGGGGCAGAAGTACGGTTTATCAGCTTATCCGAATAAGCAGCAATAGTTTTAAAATGTGCATTGTTGCCTAAGCTGGTCAGATAGCTTATCCCTGCAATAAGAGTTTTGGATATGTAATTTATATTCCGGAGCTCTTTCTGATTTTCAACTTCAAGGCTATCTGTTTTGCCATCGAACTTTGTATCGCTGCTGCCCAATACACCAAATGTTTTTATGATGCCCCTCCTGGTTGGAAATGCGAGCTGGTAGGATATGTCCTTGTAATTGATCCGGTCACCTCCGAAATCCACTCCAAGCATGCTTAACATTCCAACAGTTGAATAGCGGAGATTAACGATATAAGACGCTTTATACTTTTTTGAGAATGGCCCTTCAAGGCAAATATCAGTGCCTAATAGACTTGCCTGCACAGTACGTTCATTTTTTTCATCATTGCCCTTCCTCAGCATTATATCAAACAACCCGGATAAAGCATTTCCTGAAGCGGCATCAAAAGGCGGAAGCTTAAAAGCGGAATTGCTGAGTAACTGCGCACTGATCATGCTCACACCACCTCCGTTTAATGCAGGACGGTCATTAATGGTTCCGGCATTCTCCAGGTGATTGGGGTTTACTATTTCAACGCCTTCCATTTTCCATTGAATATAATTCGGGCTTGTTCCCCGCACACTGATATTATTCGACTGGTCATCCGTATTAATTAAGCCTGAATGTGCATTCACAACCCGTGCAGGATCATAAAATACGGCTGCATTTTTCTGTGTATTGTCCGTAGTAATGGCGATCTCGCCTGTTCGTTCGCGGCTTATTACCATTACCGTATCAAATGAGGAAACGGTTTCTGTAAGGTCAAGATCCAGCACTAATTGCTTCCCCGCTGCGATCAACACATTTTCCTGTTTACTGGTCCTGAAACCCATCCTCGAAATTTCAACGGTATAATTGCCGTAGGGCACGGAAAGCGTAAAATAGCCCAGGGAATCGGAGTATGTTTCGTAAACTGTATTTTCTGACAGCCTGACTAAAACATCTTCAACGGGCTGGTGACTTGAGGAATTAGTAATCCGCCCGCGTAGAACCTGGTTTTGAGCGTGAGAGTCAATAACTAAGAAAAGAAACAAGATCAGGGATAATCTTAGCATAGCACATAGTATCTTAAAATATATACCATTCAAAATATTCCGATTTACGGTGCGGAATGTTGAGGAAGTTTCACCACATTTTTTTATTCGTATGCCGATTGATGGCTTGCAGCAACTGGCATCGGCTGTTGGCATGCAGGTTGTTTTTTTAGGAAGAAAAAAAACTATGAGAAAAAAAATATTTTATTCATTTCTTCTTGTATTTACTGCTCTTTCGTTTCCTGGCTGCACAAAATTCAGGGGTCATTACGGCACAAAGAGCTACGATAAAGTGGAGCGTCCTGTCCAGCCGGCCGACATCGTATTGCCTGAAGGTTATAAAATAGAGGTAGTAAGTACCGGGCTGAATTTTCCTACAGGGATCACCTTTGATGAACAGGGGAATGCTTATGTTATTGAAGCAGGGTATTCGTATGGAGAGATTTATACAAAACCAAGATTGCTGAAGATTGATAATAATACCGGGCAGCCAACAGAACTAGCGCAGGGAGGTAAGAACGGACCATGGACTGCGGTTGATTATCACAAAGGTAATTTTTATGTTTCTGAAGGCGGAACAGCGGAAGGCGGAAAAATCTTAAAGATCACCCCTTCCGGAGAGATCACCAAATTAATAGGTGATCTTCCGGGATATGGCGATCATCATACAGATGGTGTGACGGTCGGACCTGACGGATACATCTATTTTGGGCAGGGAACAGCTACCAATTCTGCGGTTGTTGGGAAAGACAATGCGGATTTCGGATGGCTAAAGAGAAAAAAGGATTTTCATGATATTCCATGTGAGGACATTATTCTTGCAGGTGAAAATTATGAAACGGAAAATGTGTTATCAGAAGACAAGGAAAAAGTTTTAACAGGAGCTTTTGTACCCTATGGAACAAAGACCACCAAGGGCCAGGTGATAAAAGGTGCGCTTCCATGTAATGGAGCAATCATGCGCATGCCCTTAGAAGGCGGACCGCTTGAACTGGTTGCCTGGGGATTCAGGAACCCTTTCGGGCTCGCATTCTCACCACAGGGGAAACTATATGTAACGGATAACGGATATGATACGCGGGGCAGCAGGCCTGTGTTTGGCGCAGGAGATCTTCTTTGGAGCGTAAAAGACAAGGCAT
>DASVUX010000064.1:0-107295 GCA_036386835.1 Bacteroidia bacterium | reverse complement strand
AACTGCATCAGGTGAATACTTATGTATAACGGTGTTACTCAACTCGACATGCTGCAGCAAATAATAACCTCCCGCAGCAAAATTGAAGATCTCCACTTTGCCCGTACCCGGAAGATCGGCCTGGTTTAATCGTTCTTCTGTGATAGTTTCAAACACCTCGTGATCACTTACCCCCGACCCCATTTCATAAGAGCCTCCGAGCAAAGCAATCCTCGTAGTGCCGGCACCTTTCTGCAATGTGTATTCTTTATCGCGCATACCAAAGCTGTTACTGCTGAAATCATGGTCGAGGCCTTCGATGTGCAGGTCCGGTTTCATTCTCCTGCTCAGCAACTCCTTCGAAATAAAATAAGCATTCGTATATGGGTTTTTCTGGAGGCGCTTTTTGAATGAACGTCCGCCAATCCCGATCGTACTTTCTTCATCACCTTCAATCAGCCTGTCGTAATACCCGACCTCCGCATTTGACCTTTCCACTGCATTCGGAGAACTATTGGATATATCAATGTAGAGCTCTTTCATTTTTCCAGGCAGGTGTGCATTTACGCTTTTAAATGAAACGAGGAACATCGTTAAAAGCACAGGTACGGTGAGGAACAAAGTATTTCCCGGACTCAGGCCTGTGATCTTCTTCACTCCCGGTTTTTCGAGTATTCTTAAAACCAGAACACCAATTAATGTGATCACAAGAAACCCTCCTGTGATCCAGCCTAACTGTTCTGCACCTGCCTTCTTCCCGTTTGAAATAACATATAGCCAGTCTGCTATTGAATGACTGTTCCAGAGAGACCACATCAGGGACATAAAGAGGAACATCGCCTGGATGCGGATCATCTTAACGAGATGCCCCATTTTTACTTCAGGCGGCCGCCCGTCCCGTGCCGCCCTTTCAATCAATACCGAATTAACAGTGATACACATCCCCACAGTCAGCCAGAATACCACATCCGTGAGCTTAACCGAAAAATGACCGGTGATCCAGAACAACTGGTAGCTGTGAAGAAGCCAGGTGATAATAAAAACCGACATCATGGTGATCGCAAGCAGGTTCTTCTTCATCACTTTCTTGTAGCGGAACATAACAGGATAAAAGAATATCTTAAGTATAAAATCCCTCCAGTAAATATTTATTCTTCTCCACAGGTCTACAAAACCTGTAGCTGCAAAGTAATTATCAAATGCCTTAGGCAGATTCAAGCCGAACATGCAAAGCAAGCCCAGTGTAAAATGGAAGATCCCTGAAAGCCTCAGAATAAGGGAGTAATTGGAGAACAAGTACTGCAGCAGCGAAGCAAGGTCGGAGACTTCCGATACATCCACCAGGAAATTAAAACAAATGATCCTGTAACACATTATATGAACCAGGCCGCGAAGCATCCACCGGACACCTTTCTGCCATACTTCCTTTTCGTCAGAAGTATAATAGGTCCGTAGGTATGTTTTATGATCAATGATCGGAAAAAACAGGAAAAAAATATTCGGGAATAAAAAGAAATAACTGAGATTGCGGAATATTGAACCGGTACCGGGATTATGTTTCAATTCATACAGATAGATAATCATCCTGAACATGAACATCGGTGCCAGATACATGATCGCCATATTCAGCCAGGGAATATTAAACACTTCTGTTCGGAACAGTGCAAGAAGAATCCCTGCCAAAAGCATTATTCCTGTCCTGGCCCTGGAACTAAGGGGCAGATGGCAGATTCCGACCAGGGCAAGACCGGTAAAAACGATAAAACTTCCGGCAAGAATACTAAAGGCTGAATAAATTATGATCAGCGAGATCAAAAAAAGAAAAGCGGGACGGAACCGCAGGCTGATAAAACTATTCACCACGAAAGCAATTACCACATAAGGAGCATATTCAATGATCCCGGAAGAAGGTTCGATAGTATAAACTGTAACAATAAAAAAAATGAGGGTCACCTGGAGAAGCGAAATCGAAAAAGACAGCAGGCGCTCTTTATTATAAAGTGCGGTTTTCGTGTCCAGGCTATCCGTATTATCAGGAAAATACTTACTGATCAGATCCATTCTGTGTGCCTGTTAACAGTCAAAAAAGTGTGTAAATATTGATTGGGAATTATATCTCAAATATAAGTAAATAAACCAATTTATTGTTATTTTTACAATGCTTCAGAAGCTTTATCCGTGAATATGCCAAGAGAGATGAGTGCCCCGAATTCCTCTGCCCATCCGTTAAACATTGCCTTTATTGTCGGGATGGGCCGCTCCGGCACCACGATGCTTACCAACATGCTTAATTCCAACCCGGAAACCATTGCATGCCCGGAAAATGAGTTCATCCTACACTCCTTCAGCTCATTTGTTTCTGCTGACTTTAATGACCCTGCCGTTGTTGACCGCTTTGCGAAAATTTTCGACCGCGACTTCAACCGGGTTATCAGTATATGGAAACCGGGAGCAGAATTTAGGGGCGATCTTCTCCGGATGAAAAACAAAAGCTATGCAGATGCATGCAAGCTCGCCTATCTGAATTATCCTATCTCTCAAAAAGACAAAAAGACGGTTAAGCTGGTGGTGGATAAGAACCCGTCTTATTCACTCCATATTGAAACACTGCATGGCATCTTCCCTGGTGCGAAATTCATTGTGATCACCCGCGATCACCGTGACAATATCATTTCGAGAAAAAAGTATTCTGATTTAAATACACCGCTTTATAAACTGGCCGCTGACTGGAACTATTATTACGAACAGATCTTTAAAAGCCTGGCTGCAGGCGGTATAAACTATCATCTCATCCGGTATGAAGATCTTGCCTCACAGCCGGAAACTGCCCTGCGCTCACTTTGTCAATACCTTGATATTCCTTACGCAGAAAAGATGCTGCATTTCCAGGAACTTTCAAAAAAGCAGAAAGAGCATGCACTGGAAAACATTTCAGAAGAGAAAAGCAGGAAAATCCAAAGGATGCACGCGAACCTCGAGAAGCCGGTTAACACGGAAAGGACAAATGTATATCTTAAAGAGCTTACACACGAAGAAATAGCATTGCTTGATCATGCCTGTGGAAAAATGGCCGCGAGGTTTAATTATCCTGTTCATGATCCCTCAGCTAGGGTTCCGCTTTCATTACAGGCCAGGTACCGTTTTGCATACCTTAAGACAAGTGTTTACGGCATAATAAACAAAGCGATGTATAAGCTGCCTATTTCTTTTCGCTCTGCGTTCCGGAAGCAGCCCTGATAAAACCTAAATCCGTATGGCGTTTAACCAGCCTCTTCATTTTTATTCCTGCATTCACATAGAAGAAAACCTGCTCTTTTTTTATAGCCAGCCATGAGGATGATATAATCCGGGCATTTTTTAAAAGAATTTCTGATTTTCTTGCAAGACCAACCGGCCGGAAGACATTATAACCGAATTTTGAAGCAAATCTGGAACAGATTGCATCACACTCTTCAATCTCCCCTGCAGTAAGTTCAGTTTGCCATGCATTCATCCTGTCGGTATTTATAGGCTTGTTCAGATCGTTGTACTTCTTGGTAAAGTAACTCTTATGTTCCGGTGAAATATTTACTTCCGAGAGATCTATCGCAGGTTTATTCTCTTTAAAAACCTCACCAGGATTTACACCCAGGAAACGGCAGACACTTTTAACCGAGTTTTCATGATCGGAAACAAGATCCTCATATTTAAGGATCAGCACTCTTTCTTTATATCGTTTATAAAAACGCAGAGCAATAATATTGAAGACTTTCCACCGGATGGCATTATAGGCAACTACGGGAGATTTTAAATAGGCATTCTGCTTTCGTGAAAGAACATTCGCCCTGTAATCGCGCAGCATCCAGATAAATTTGGCTTCACTGAAATTCCGGGCGATCTTTTCAGCAAACAATGTATACGCAGGATTTTTATCAAGTAAAATCCGCGCATCCGACTTATCAAAACCATCAACCTTAAATTCGGAATAAATAATTTTGCATAAGTCCCCGTAAGATAAAGGGCCGGCATCCGTCCTCTCAAGAACTTTCCGCTTTGTTTCAGCAGCATCGAAGCTCCATCCTACCCAGGGGTGAGACAGTGAAAATATCCGGATCTGTTCAAATATGAGGTCGATCTGCTCTTTACTGAATACCATGATATTCTTATAATCATTCAGGAAAAACACAAGGAAGTTAGCCTCAGGCAGGCTGTGGATAGCAGGATGTGAATTTAAAACTTTATTAAGAATGGTGGTACCGGAACGCCCGATGCCAATAATAAAATGGAGTTGTTTGTCCTCGGTTCCGCTCAATGTGATCAGTTATTTTCTAACAGTTTCTTTGACTTTCTTGCTGAGCTCAAATTTATTAAATAATTCAAACGGGGCGAATCAAGGACCATAAAGGCTTTAACTCTCATAAGGTCCGGAAGTGATAAGATCCTGTAGAGCAGTTTTGTAAATTCTTTACTCTCTGCCAGCGGGTAATATCCAACCTTAGGGGCCGTCTGCGAACAGATCAGGTCCGCTTTTGCGATATCATCCGCAGTCAGCTGTGTTTTCCAGGAATTAACCCGGCTCACATTAATGGGTGAACTCAAGTCTTTCAGTTTCTTTGTTGCCCTTGCTATATGATCTATGGAAATGTTCTTTTTAACAAGTCTTTCGGAAACACTCTTGTAAAAATCGAAAAGCGCAGGAGAATAATCAACCCCAAGGAAATTACAGATCTCTTCGATTACCTTTTCCTTATTCTCGGCAAGATCTTCATACCGCACAAGATGAATCGCAGTACCGTATTTTTCACGGGCGGCCAGGATCTTTTGCAGGTAAAGGTTCCAGACAGCTGCATAATAAAAAACTGAAAGTATCCTTACATGGTGCTTCTGGCTTTGCCTGTTGGAAAGTACGAATGCCCGGTGGTCGCGCAGCATAACAACAAACCGCGCATCAGGAAAAACAGTCAGGATCTTATCAATATAAAAAGTGTAATATGGGTTCTTGTCAACGATGCAACTGATGGTATCCATATCACCTTTTCCATCAATCAGGCTTAGATAAAACAGCTTGGAAAGCCTTGCGTAATTAATCCGCATCCCCGGTTTTAGTTCATCTATCCATGTTTTTTCTTCCACATCAGAGAGAGAGAATTGCTTTGCACCTTTAATAAAGCGGAGATATTTTTTAAGGTCAGCAACAAGCTTAACCGTAACCTCGGTAATATCCTTATACCTGGCATAAAAGAAGAGCAAATGCTTGATCTCCGGGGTCGCTACACACTGCTCCGACTGGTTAAGTACGTACACAAGCAGGGTTGTACCACTTCTCCCGGGCCCTGTTATGAAATTAACTTTTATTTTATCTAACCTTTCAAGATCCATAATAATCACCCGATTGTGATCGCCTAAAATAAGATGAGACCTGCCAATTGACAGATCTCACTTACAATTAAATGAAGATATAATTTATTTTTTATTTTTTTCCAATTCTCAAATTAACGACTGATTAATTATAAATCTGAACAAACCCTTTGAACTCATAAGTTTTACTATCTATACCTTTACCTGTAATGATGTAATAATAAGTTCCATCAGGCGCCATCTTACCGCTCTTCACTTTACCGTCCCAGCCTTTTGTCTCATCGGACCATTCGCTGATCTTCAGTCCCCAGCGGTCGTAAATACTTGCTTTAAATTCGGTAATGCCTTCTGCAATAACAGGATAGAAAGTATCATTCTTTCCGTCTCCGTTCGGGGTGAATACATTCGCCACAGCAAGTGCAGACACTTCTTCAACATGTATCCTTATCCTTGCAGTATCAGTACAGCCCTGGGCGCTTGTAGTAGTAAGCACAATATCGTAATCACCCATAGAGCTGTAAGTATTCGATGATGTTACACCTGATGAAGTTGAACCATCACCAAAATCCCAGAAATAATTTATTGCATAAGAGTTGGTATCAGCCTGCACGTTCACGAGCAGCGGTGCTTCACCAAAAGTGGGACTGGCGGTAAAGCCTGCATAGATCGAATCTACAGTCACAAACTCCGAGGAAGTTGCTGTACAGCCATTCTGTGTAACTGTATAAACTATTTGGTGTGTACCTGTTATTTCTGATGGATCAAAAACATTCCCGCTAACGCCCGGACCGGTGAATGTTCCTCCTAAAGTTCCTGTTACCAATGTATCCAAAAGGATACTTTCTGAATTCTCACAGACAAAGGAAGGCATGTCCCAATCTGCTAATGGGTTCGGAACTACAATTATTGAAATAGTGTTTGAAGCTCCGCAAGCACCCGGGATAGTGTAGGTGATCGGATGCGTTCCTGGTGTAACTGCAGCCGGATTGAAGATCCCGGAAGGAGAAACTCCGTTACCGGACCAGGTACCGCCCGGGTTAGCAGCTGTAAGGAAAATTGCTGATGAGCCTTCACACACAGGTGATACAGGAGTAATTGTTGCATCGGCATTCGGTATCACCACGATATTTTGTGAAGATGTTACAATACAAGGAGCAGTTCCAACCGTATAAGTAACCTGAATGTTTCCTGATAAACCTGCAGGGCTGAACATATTCCCGGTTACACCGGTTCCGCTCCAGGTTCCGCCCGGTGTTCCGGTTACGGTAGTATTAAGATCCAGTGGCGCAGCATTGGCACATAAGGATGCAGGTGTCCATGCAGGCGATGAAGAAGGCACCACGTTTATATTCTGGGTCAGCGAATCCTGGCAGGGAGCAGTACCTGTTAAATAGGTCACCGCTATATTGCCTGACAATCCGGAAGGATTGAACGTATTCCCTGTTACACCGGTTCCGCTCCATGTACCTCCCGAAGTTCCTGTGATCAATGTATTAAGGTTTATTGGTGCCGCTCCCGCACACAACGATGTGGTTGTCCATGATGGATCACCAACCGGAGTCACTGTAATATCATGGGAGGTGCTTGCCTGACAGCCAACCGGCCCAACCGTATAGGTTACTGAAATAAGCCCGGTTAAGCCTGATCCGTAAAACATACTATCAGTAACTCCTGTTCCTGTCCACGTTCCGCCCGGTGTTCCGGTTACGGTCGTATCAAGATCAATACTATCACTTGCACAAATTGCAGTTGCTGTCCACGATGCATCTGAAAGAGCTACCACATTAATATTTTGTGTTGAAACTGACTGGCAGGGCACTGTACCAACAGTATATGTCACCGGAATATTTCCCGAAAGGCCCGAAGGGTTAAAGGTGTTGCCCGAAACCCCATTGCCGCTCCATGTTCCGCCTGCAGTACCTGTAACCAGGTTATCCAGGTTTAATAAAGAACTTACCTGGCATACCGTAGTGGTGGTCCATGAAGGATCAGCATTAGGGATCACAGTAATATTCTGCTCCAAAGTATCTTTACAGGTTGTACCAACCATGTAAGTAACAGGTATTCCGCCCGAAAGTCCTGCCGGATCGAACATATTTCCTGTGACACCGCTTCCGCTCCACGTACCTCCGGCAGTACCAGAAGCAAGAGTTACAAGGGAATCAAGATTGATCGCACCGTTATTCGCACATAATGATGCTGATGACCATGCTGCATTCGGAGACTGGTTAACAGTTACCAATAAAGTGTCAGCACCACGGCATGAGCCGGCTATTTCATAGATCACGGTGTCGGTACCGATGGGCGCTGCGGAAGGATCAAAAGTTCCGGCTGAACCATTGGTAATTCCAGGCCCTGTCCATGTCCCTCCCGGGATGTCTGCCGATAAAGTAAAAGGTGCCTGGTTAGAGCATAATACCGGGACAATAGTGGTGATCACCGGTGGAACGTTCTGGTTAATAAAAATGCTTTGAGTTGAAACACCCTGGCAAGGTGCTGAGCCAACTGTATAGGTCACTGCGATGTTGCCTGACAAACCGGCCGGATCAAACATATTACCTGTTACGCCTGAGCCGCTCCAGGTTCCGCCTGGTGTTCCTGTAAGGAAAGTAGTAAGGTCTACAGCAGGATCCAGGATACAGATGGATGCCGGTGCCGACCATGCAGGGTCTGCTCCGGGAATCACGATCACGTGCACGGTATCGTTACATCCGCCCGCAGCTGTATATGTTATTACATTGGTTCCGGAGGCTGCCGAAGAGGGTGTGAATGTACCTGCGGAAGTATTGGTGATCCCCGTACCGCTCCATACTCCACCTGCCACATTAGTGGTGAGGTTAAAAGCTGCCGCACTTGAACAAACAGGTGCAACCGGGCTTATAACTGGCTGCGGATTGACTGTAACAGTTCCGGTAGCGGTACCTGTACAGCCTGAAAGCGTGTATGATACGGTATAAGTAGTAGTTGATGCAGGACTGACAGTTATGGAAGATGTTGTTTCACCGCCCGGGGACCATAAAAATGTGCCGCCTCCTGTGGAAGGTGTACCTGTAAGGGTTGCGGAAACACCTGAACATACAGTGGATGAGTTAACTGTAACTGCAGGCGCAACAGGTCCGCCAATAGTGATGCTGGCGGTTGCTGCCGGGATACATGTAAAATTATCATTTACGGTGATCGTATAAGTAGTACCAGCTGTAAGGCCGGTAGCTGTGGTTGTTCCCTGCCCGCCTCCCGGGGCAGGAGACCATGTATAGGTTAATGGAGGAAGACCGTTATTAACCGTAACCGTGGCTGTCCCGTCATTCACTCCGCAAGCTGAAGCAGGTGTAGATGTAAGACTTGCAGTTGTTACGTTATTACACTGGATAATATCGATCAATACCCCGGAATCCATGGAACAGTCACCGGCATCTGCAATTGCAAGCTTGATATGATACGTTGCGCAAGGGGTAACAGAAATAGAGGGCGTTAATACCGTAGTGAAACCGTCAAAATGGTTAGCAGATCCTGCGGAATTATTATTCACAAAAAAGGCAGTATTGGTGAGATGGCTTACATTGTCAACACTCACATTTGTTCCATTGGGAATAACTGCAATGTTCTGGTTCGAGTAATTTCCGCCACCTGGATTCGGCCCGGAAACAAAGAATCCAAACGCATCGTTAAAAGTCTGGTTCACCCAATTAGTATATTCATCAGATCCGAACACAAAAGTGATCCCCATACTTGTACACTGTGGAACCACATCAAATTCTATGATGCAGGCATCCCGTGTTGCAGATGAACTTAAAGCCGTTAGCTGGGGATCAGCTGTAATTGTTCCAACACAAAAATCAAAATCATCATTTGAATTACCTGTACCAGGAAGATCGCTGAGCAAACCGGTTGTCAGAGCCAGACCATTCGATATTCCCATCCCGGAACTTCCACCGTTACTAAAACCACCATAAGCATTTGCATTACAATTGATGGTAACATTGCTTATGTTCAGACCCGGGCCTGCAATTGCGCTGGTAACACCGGCAACACCGCCACCCGGTGAAACAATGAGCTGAGCCTTAGCAGTTATTGCAGCAATAGCAAATAACAGGGAGAGTAATTTTCTGGTCATATTGAAAATTTTAGTAGTTGGTTCTTAAGGTTACAATCATAAGGATTTCCTCTCCTTAAAAAAATGCTGTTGTTTTCTCTTTTTTCAGATGGCATAAAAACCACTTTGGTTGCATTCATTTCCTGCTTTTACCATTAACTTTTCAACAATACAAAATCCTCCCTCCCAAAATTTTATCTTTATAGCTTAAACAGAAAGCAGATAATGTCGAAGAATTATTTAGATGAATTAAACCCGGTGCAGCGTGCTGCGGTTGAATGCACAGAGGGTCCGGTTATGATAATAGCCGGTGCGGGCTCAGGAAAAACAAGGGTCCTTACGTACCGCATTGCTCACTTAATGAATAAAGGTGCCGATCCTTTCAATATTCTTGCCCTTACCTTTACAAACAAGGCTGCAAAGGAAATGAAAGAACGGATCGCCAAGATCGTTGGGGCCGGGGAAGCCAAAAATCTATGGATGGGTACATTCCATTCTGTTTTTGCCAGGATTTTAAGAAGCGAGGCGGAGAAAATCGGGTATCCGCAGAATTTTACTATCTATGACACGGATGATTCCAAAAGCCTGATCAAAACAATATTGAAAGAGCAGGGTCTTGACGACAAGGTATACAAGCCTTCCAGCGTGCTCAGCCGCATCTCCTCAGCTAAGAACAACCTTATTTCCGCAGCTTCTTATCTCAATAATGCACAAATCCAGGAAGAGGACCGCCAGGCGGTAAAACCGAAAATGGGCATTATCTATGAAATGTACAGCAGGAGATGCTTCAAGGCGGGGGCAATGGATTTTGACGACCTGCTCTTTAACACCAATATCCTTCTTAGGGACTTCCCGGCTGTACTTCACAAATACCAGCACAAGTTCAAATACATTCTTGTTGATGAGTACCAGGATACTAACTTTTCCCAGTATGTGATCGTGAAACAGTTAGCTGCCGCTTTCCGGAATGTCTGCGTGGTAGGTGATGATGCCCAAAGCATCTATGCTTTCCGCGGTGCAAATATCCAGAACATACTTAATTTCGAAAAAGATTATCCGGAACTCCATACTTTCAAGCTTGAACAGAATTATCGCTCTACAAAGAATATAGTCGGGGCTGCTAACAACGTAATAGCCCGCAACAAAGAACAGCTGAAAAAGAATGTATTCACCGAAAACCCTGAAGGCGAACTGATCCGGGTGGTAAAGAACGACAGCGATAATGCGGAAGGCAACTTTGTTGCGAATTCTATCTTCGAAACAAAGATGAATGAGCAGGCGCACAACAAGGACTTTGCCATATTATACCGGACCAACGCACAATCCCGGGCAATGGAGGAAGCGCTGCGCAGGCAGAATATCCCTTACAGGATTTACGGAGGCTTATCTTTTTACCAGCGCAAAGAAGTGAAAGACCTGCTTTCCTATTACCGGCTTACACTGAATAATCACGATGAAGAATCACTGAAGCGGGTGATCAATTATCCTGCAAGGGGAATTGGCGATACAACACTCGAGAAAGTCATTGTTGCCGCAAACGACCATAATGTGAGCCTATGGACTGTTATTGAGAATATCAATGAGTTTGATATCGGGCTGAATGCCGGGTCAAAAGCCAAACTTGATGAGTTTGCCACAATGATCAAAAGTTTTTCCGCCATGCTGAAAACGCATAATGCCTATGACCTCGGACAGCATATCGCAACTAACTCCGGCATCCTGCGGGATCTCTATGCTGATAAATCCCCTGAAGGCGTGAACCGCCATGAGAATATCCAGGAATTACTAAATGGTTTAAAGGAGTTTACGGAAAGTGAAATAGAAACCATCGGTGATGCTAATCTTGATCAGATTGCCGAACCAGGCGAGAATGAAGCTGCTGTACTTAATTCACCAAAAGAAGTAGGCGGGTTTACAGATCTTTTTGCCAGTGAAGAAGCTGCTGAAAAAGTAAATGCAACAATTACTCTGGAGCCGACACTGGACATCTTTATGCAGGACATTGCATTAATGACTGATGCTGATAAAAAAACAGAGAAGGAAGAAGACAAGAACCGTGTTGTGCTGATGACGATCCATGCCGCAAAAGGGCTGGAGTTTAAATATGTTTACATAGTCGGACTCGAAGAGAATCTTTTCCCTTCCCAAATGTCACTGACCTCGCGTCCTGACCTTGAAGAAGAACGGAGATTATTCTATGTGGCGCTGACCCGTGCTGAGATCCGTGCCACACTCTCCTACTCCACCACCAGGTACAAATGGGGAAACCTTGTTTATAGCGAACCCAGCAGGTTCATCGAGGAACTTGACCCTAAATACCTGGAGATGCCTGTGGAAAGCGCGGGCAGGCTGTTTGCTGATGAAGAGTATTCACGAAAACCTAAATTACAGGTGAATAAGCCTAAAGAAACATTCGTTCAGCGCCCTGTGATGGGAAAAAAACTGGTGAAAGTAAATTCAGCTTCGAAAAACACAAGTGATTTTGATACAGAAAGCCTCCGGGACCTGCAGCTTGGCTCAATGGTGCAGCACGACCGCTTCGGGCATGGTAAAGTAACTGCGCTCGAAGGTGATTTCCCTAATAATAAAGTCACAGTTATGTTTGAGGGTATCGGTGCCAAACAGTTATTGGTGAAATTCGCGAAACTGAGAATCGTGGAATAATATTTTTCCGCAACCTTTAAGAACGGCTCAGGGAACTTGAAAAATTTTAATACTTATTATGAAAAAATTAGCATACCTCTTTCTTAAACTTATTTCGCCTAAAGGGGTGGTAAGCAAACCTAAAGGCGTTTACCACATAAGAAGCAAATCTTTTCACGATCTTAAGATGAAAGGGATTGATGGACATGAAATCGACTTCTCCCGGTACAAAGGGAAAAAGGTACTTATTGTAAATACAGCTTCGGAATGTGGTTATACGCCCCAGTATGATGAGCTCCAGCATTTACATGAAGCATATGGTAACAAAGTGACTATCCTGGGATTTCCCGCCAACAACTTTGGTGGCCAGGAACCCGGCAGCAATGATGAGATCGGTGCTTTCTGCAGGAAAAATTTCGGGGTAACGTTCCAGCTTTTTGAAAAATCCGATGTTGTCGGTAAAGATCAGAATGAGCTGTACCAATGGCTCACCACAAAAGATCAGAACGGCTGGAATGAAGAAAAACCCAGTTGGAACTTTTGCAAATATCTCATTAATGAAAGAGGGGAACTTGTGAAATTTTACTCTGCAGGTGTTTCACCAATGAGCGAAGAACTGCTGAAGCAATTATAGCAAGTAAGTGAGGAGGCATGCTTAACGCAGAGCTGCACGACCAAATTCCACCGGGCACCAAGTAGCACTTCATTGTTCACAACGGAATGACGTTTTTAAATCTTTACCAGTTTCCTGATATGCCTTCCTTTTTCAGTAATAATCATTACTGAGTAAATTCCTTTTGCCAAAGAGGAAATATCCACTTGTTTCTTATTAGAATTTATGATTGTTTTCCCGCTCAGATCAATAATATTAAGCGAAAGGAAACCCTCCGCTTCTATAGTAACAAGATCAGTTACCGGGTTTGGAAAAATATTCAAAGCAGAAGGATTTTCAAGGGGCTCACTGATTCCCACCAGCTGATTCAGTTTATACTTTCTAAAGAACAGCCAGATCTTTTCAGAAGCATTGAAATCCTGGTTTGTGACACCAATGGGGTATGTAAACGGCCATGTATGCCCACCGCCAATCACTTTGTACAATTCTACAGATGAACCATTGATCCCGTTATTATAAACATAATGCTCTGCTGTACATCCATCGCTTGTATTTATATTGGGAACATTACTGAATACTGCTGTAGGATTGCAGCCGTTCATTTGCCTCCAGTATTTCACTACTGTATCAATATGAAGATAACTGCCGGATGCACCGGCATAAGCGACAGTGCCATCCGCAGTTCCATGGATCTCCATTACAGGAACCGGGTGGCTTGGGGAGCATACGGATCTTGTATAAGCCGACATGCTCCCTGTCACAGATGCAATTGCAGCGATCCTGCTGCTTAAACCACATGCCAGCGAATAGCTCATAAATCCGCCATTGCTCATTCCGCATGAATAAACCCGGTTAGCATCGATATTATATGAAGCGCTTAAACTATCAATCAGGTTGGAAAGGAAACCAAGGTCATCTGCTCCTGCTCCCCATGAATTCCAGTAGGGCTGCCCGTTAAAGGTGGTGCCGTTCGGGTACACCATCAGGAAATGCGCGGTATCTGCAATAGGGCCAAAATTCGTATACAATTGCTGGGCAGAAGCGCTTGATGTATAGCCGTGAAGGTTAAAAATCAGTGGCCAGGCACTTGTTCCGTTATAGGCAGCCGGCACATACAGCCTGTAATTCCTGTAGATGCCACCGGAGAAGATACTGTCAATTATCGTAGTTTGGGAATTCGCAAACAATGCTGCGGATAAAAACAGGGAGAGAAGCAGATTTCGTTTCATATTCAAATTTAAGGCTTTTTTATCACTGGGACACAGAGAACGTAGGGAACATTCGAAAATCTTATAAAACAAAAAAAGCCGCTTCGTATCCGAAGCGGCTTTCATACACAAAACTAAAAAAAACTAACTATTAAGCATCACCGGCATAACAAGCATTAAAATATCTTCCGCCTCATTCTCTTTTTCTGTCGGCAATAAGATTCCAGCGCGGTTAGGAGCGCTCATTTCGAGATTTACATTTTCACAATTCAGGTTGCTCAGCATTTCTGCAAGGAACTTTGAATTGAATCCAATCTCCATATCTTCACCTGCGTACTGGCAGGTAAGGCGCTCGCTTGCTTCATTGGCAAAGTCAAGATCTTCTGCAGAAATACTCAATTCACTTCCGGCAATTTTTAAACGTACCTGGTGAGTGGTTTTGTTGGAGAAGATGGAAACGCGCTTGATGGAGCTCAGGAAAGACACACGGTCAACGGTTAATTTATTTGGATTTTCTTTAGGAATTACAGCTTCGTAGTTTGGATACTTTCCGTCAATTAAGCGGCAAACCAGGTTTGTATTTTCAAAAGAGAAAAAAGCATTTGTGTTATTGTATTCCACCTTAACCAAACCGCTCACGCTTGATAAAATGTTCTTCAGTAAGTTCAATGGCTTTTTCGGAAGAATGAAGGCAGAAGCGCTTTGTGCGTGGGCATCATTTCTGCGGTAACGTACAAGCTTGTGAGCGTCTGTTGCAACAAAAATGATATTCTCAGGTGAAAGCTGGCAGTAAACACCTGACATTACCGGGCGAAGTTCATCATTACCTGTAGCGAAGATGGTTTTATTTATTGCAGATGAAAGTACACCTGCTTCAAGGCTGAGTGACGATGCCGCTTCTATATTCGGAAGCTTCGGGAATTCATCCCCGTTGTGTCCTGTAAGCTTGTATTTACCGTAATCAGAGATGATCTCAATTCCGTATTTTTTATCATCAATGCTGAAAGTAAGCGGCTGCTCAGCAAAAGTTTTTAATGTATCAAGAAGAAGCTTGGCAGGAACCGCAATATTCCCTGTATCTTTTGATTCGATTGCAATAATAGTAGTCATTGTCGTTTCAAGATCCGAAGCAGAAACCTTTAGCTGGTTTTTATCAATCTCAAAAAGGAAATTATCCAGGATGGGCAAAGCGTTATTTGAGTTCAGCACCCCGCTGATCGCCTGTAATTGTTTTAAAAGTGAAGTACTGGAAACAATAAATTTCATAGTTCTGTCGGTTTGTTTTTATGCTTAGCAAATATAATAGAATTACCCTCGCTTTCAGACAGAGGGAAAAGTAACTTTTTAACAAAAAAAAGCCCCATTTTAAGGGGCTTCGGTCTTATTTGGTTGAAAACATATTTTTATCTCAGGACTTAGGCTTCTCCGGCTGTGATGCTGTTTTTTTAGTAAAATACTCTGCTTCCGGCATCATTTTTCCGAATACGTAATACTGTACCATTACAAAATCATTTGTGCTGACCAGCAGTGCATTCATCCTGTCTATGTCATATTTTAACGGTTTCCCGTTTTCATCCAGGATGCCTTCTTTTTTAGGACTCCGTGCAAAAAATTTGATCTTATTCTCCTGCCCTTTATTATCCACTACTGTAAGTATGTTTATCGGGGTAGATTTTAATGTTGAATCTATGGCTTCCTGGCTCATACCCATATCAAGGCTTTCAAAATTGACCTGCTGGAAATAAGACAGGTATTGTTTTACGGCAACAGGATCAACACCTTCAAGTTTTTTCCCTGAAAGCATTGTAACTTCATAATCGTTATTCCCTTTTATTCTGAGCTCATAGCCTAAGTCCGGTTTACCGGGAACTTCAAGCTTTACGGAAGCAATATCGGTGGGCACATACTGCAGGGCTGTCCTGTCGCGCCATAATTTTTCCTGGGTAAAATACCTGGTAGTCAGGTAACCTTCGAAGCCGGGAATATATGTAACGAACGGTTTTGCAGAGGGCTTCATTGTCTCAGGATCGATCAGGATCATATAAGTACCTGTCATCTCCTGGGTATATGAACCCACGTAATATGCTTTTACAAGCTCGTCCTTATTGTAGATTTCGCATCTTATGGCATCCGCAGCCAGCTGTTTCACGATATTATCCTGGGCTTTCTTTCTTACGGGTTCTTTTATGTCAACTTTTCTGATGGTTGCCATCAGCGTTTGCATCGCATCCATCCGTACCTGGTATTTTTTATTAACCGTCCAGCCTTTGCCTCCGGGGTTCCTTTCAAGTGTAACTGAATTGCCCTGCTTGTCCGCAAGAAAGATCTTAACTACGGAAGCGGTATCCTCCACAGCGAAATCCCGGAGTGTCTCCTTGATGGTCCCTTTTCTATTATTAACGATAAACCAGAAAGACAGACCTCCCAGGATTATCACCATTATTATTGCAATTTTGTTACGTTTCATATTTTAAGATTTGGCAGTTCAGGCGGGCAGCTGAGACGGAACTTACAGAGTTATATCTAATGTTTATTATTTATGTTATTTCCCATATCTTCTTTTCCTTATCATAAAATGAATGATACCGTAAATCAATACAAGCATTAATGGAATACCGACATTTATCACCTGCCATTTCAACCGTTCTGTTTTAACCCTTTTCTTATCGAGCAAACGAAGTGTCAGCTCACGTGAACGAACGCTGATAAGCCCGGAGTCATCACATAAATAATTTATACAGTTAAGGATGAAATCACGGTTGCCGAATGTCTGGTTGGTGTATTTATCATAACCAAGGGGATAAGGTTTGCCCGAAGAAGTTTGTACGTCATTCCTGATCACATCCCCGTCAGCGATCACGATCATTTTATTGTTGATGCCCTTCTTTTTAAAATCATATTCTTTCAGGAATTCAGGAGGGAATGAACGGTTCTTAAATACCGACTCGAAAGCACCTTCCAGCAATACGGCTACAGGCTGTTTTGGATTACGGAAGTTCACTTCATCCTGCGGCATCTGCATGATGCGCATATCCACGCGTACGGGTGAATTGATCGTTTTTGAATTTTTGGAGGTGGTAAGAAGCACCGTTTTTTCAATACCAGGTGCTTCCACCAGGTCAATGCTCGATGTAAAATCAAGCTTCACTGCATCCAGGTTCTTTACAACCGGATGCTTCTGGGTCGGAAGTATTACAGGTGAAAAGATCCAGGGCTTTAATTCTATCTTTGGCTGCTGGCCACGGTAAGCAGTATTTACGGGCAATGCGGAAGACTGGAGATCCAGCACCAGGTTCTGATTGATACGCACCCCATACTTAAAAAGCATTTCCTCCAGTCCGAGGTCATAAGGAACAGCCAACGTCCTTCCGCTGCGGGCAAGGCTGTCAATGCGTGTTTCCAGGACATCGATGCACCACAATACTTTTCCTCCCCGCATGATGAACTGATCGATCACGAATTTATCTTCTTTTGAAAATGTTGTATCCGGCTTAGCGATCACAATGGCTTCAAGACCATCCAGCGCGTCCAGCTGTCCGTTAATGGCTACTCTTTTCAAACCGTAGAACTGTCCTAATGCATTTTTAATATCATCAACAAACAATGTATCAAGTTCACCATGGCCCTCAAGAAAACCAATCTCATGATGAATGGTTGTGCTCAGGCTTCTGATCGTACTTGCAAATTCATACTCAAGTCCCTGTATGGAGTTATTCAATTGACCTTCTGAAGAAACACCGAGCTGGGTTTTTAAAAGCTGCCACGGGGCTTCGCTGCCTTTATAGGATACAAGGGCTCCCGGCCAGATTACCTGCTGGCTCGTACCGCTCGCCTCCTTCACTTCCAGGTTTGTCGGCTGCAACCCTTTGTCGTACAGTTGCTTGTAAACTTCGTTTTGCTGGGCTTTGTCCGGGTTCGCGGAAGGATTGATAAATTCATATTCAATATTGTTATTTGAATATGTCCTGAATTCATCCAGCATTTCCCTGGTTTCGTTCCTTAATCTTTTAAAACCTGCCGGAAACTCACCTTCCAGGTAAACTTTTACATAAATCGTTTCATCCAGTTTTCCGAGTAATGTTTTTGTTGCCGGGGAAAGTGTGTAACGTTTTTCAGAGGTAAGGTCGAAGCGGTGAAATACAAAGGACGCGACAAAGTTGAGCAATACTATCACCAGTATTGACAAGCCCAAAGCTGTTATGTCGCGTTTTTTATTCTTCATGGTACGGATTTGGAATAATCCCAAATTTGCGAATCTGTGTGTTACTACTCTCTAATTTTATCAATCCTAACTCTTAATTAACATCTACTATTCAACCAATCCCAAATTTCCCTATCGGCCAATCACCACTTCCTGCTCTCCAGCACCGTTCTTGTGCACAAAACAAAGAATGCAATTAGACTTAAGAAATAGATCATATCTCGTGTATCGATAACACCACGACTCATTGACATGTAGTGGCTGTTTATTCCAAGCGCATAAATAATATTATCGAACTTGCTGAATATGGCAAAGGAACCAATAAAATCGAAACCGGTGTAAACAAAGAAACAAAGGAAAAGCGCTAGAATAAAAGAAACCACCTGATTATCTGTGATCGCAGAGGCAAAAATCCCGATCGCCACAAACCCCGAACCCAGGAACAACAAACCAATGTATGAGCCCCACATCCCGCCGGTATCAATATTTCCCACCGGGCTGCCAAGGTTATGGACCGAATAATAATACACAAGCGTAGGCAGTAAAGAAAATAACACCAGTACAAATCCTGCGAAATATTTGGCCAGGATTATCTGCAGGTCAGTAAGCGGACGCGTAAGCAGCAGTTCGATAGTGCCTGCTTTCTTTTCATCGGCAAACGAACGCATCGTAATGGCGGGAATGAGAAAAAGAAATACCCAGGGTGCAAGGACGAACAGCGGATCAATATTGGCGTAACCATTATCAAGCACATTGGAATCTGTTTGCAGCACCCACAGGAACAAACCGGTGACCAGCAAAAATACACCAATGGTGATATAACCAATAAGAGAACTTAAAAAGCTTCGTATTTCCTTTTTGAACAGTGTGTACATAAAACCGTTGTAAAAATACTATTTTAAACAGTATCGCGGGGATGTTTTTTTAACAGCGGGATCTTTCAAAGGCCTGCCGTTACCTTGCGAAAATACAAATTAATTCAGGCATGAAGCGGCAATTATTATAAATTTGCTACCCTTATATTGTTAATTACTGTTAATCCAAAATTATGAAAGTTTTAAAATTCGGAGGAACATCGGTTGGCTCTGCGGAACGGATGCATGCCCTGGTTGACCTCATAAATGATGGGGCTCCAAAGATTGTCGTGCTTTCCGCTATGAGTGGAACAACTAATAGTCTTGTTGAAATTGCGGCAGCTTTATATGCGAAGGACCATAATAAAGCCAATCAGCTGATCAGCAACCTGGAGAATAAATACAAGGAAGTAATAAACCTTTTATATAAAACAGAAAGTGCCTTAAATAAAGGAACGGAACTTATCATTTCGCACTTTAATCATCTGCGGTCATTTACGATGGACCTGTTTACGGTAAACGAAGAACGTGCGATCCTTGCACAGGGTGAGCTCCTTTCAACCGCGATGTTCCATTATTATCTTGAGGAGATCAGTGTTGATTCCGTTTTACTACCTGCCTTAAACTTTATGCGCATTGATGAAAATGAAGAGCCCGATCTGAAGTATATCGAAACGCATGCATCTTCAGAACTCGCAAAGCACCCGGGCAAAAAACTATTTATTACTCAAGGCTATATCTGCCGTAATTCTTTTGGTGAGATCGACAACTTAAAACGGGGCGGAAGCGATTATACAGCAACCATTATCGGTGCAGCCATCCGTTCCGAAGAGATCCAGATCTGGACGGATATTGACGGCATGCACAACAATGATCCACGGATAGTTGACAAGACGCACCCGATAGCTGAATTATCATTTGATGAGGCTGCTGAGCTTGCTTACTTCGGTGCAAAGATCCTTCATCCGACCTGTATCCTTCCCGCACAGATGAAGAATATCCCTGTGCGGTTATTAAATACGATGCAGCCCCAGGCCAAAGGTACAGTAATCACTTCCTCGGCTACCGGTGACAACATTAAAGCAGTCGCTGCAAAAGATGGTATCACAGCGATCAAGATCAAGTCGGGACGAATGCTCCTTGCATACGGTTTCCTTCGTTCTGTATTTGAAATCTTCGAGCGGTACAAAACACCAATCGATATGATTACCACTTCTGAAGTTGCGGTTTCACTTACAATTGATAATACAAAGAACCTTGACGCCATCATTTCTGAACTGAAAGAGTTCTGCAGCGTGGAAGTTGATTCCGACCTGACAATCGTCTGCATTGTAGGAAGCTTCACGGCTGAAAAAGAAGGTTATGCACTCAGGATCTTCGATGCACTTAAACATATCCCTATCCGGATGATCTCTTATGGAGGCAGTGAGAATAATGTTTCGGTCCTGGTAGACAGCAAGCTGAAAAAGGACGCCCTGGTTGCCTTGAACAACGGACTGTTTTAATACAGGCGCGAAAACAAATCAAAATTAAAATAGCCGCGCTGACTGAAGCCCGGATTTATAAAAATAAAGTTATAACGATGTTTAATGAAACGGTAACCGCAAAGTTCAGATCAACTCCAACTCCTTTTTACTACTACGACCTGGAAGTGCTGAAACAAACATTGCAGCAGATAAAAGAAGAAAGCGCGAAATATAATTTCACCGTGCATTATGCATTAAAAGCCAATGCTAATAATGAAATACTTGGTCTTATCAAAGAGTACGGGCTTGGCGCAGATTGCGTCAGCGGAAATGAGGTTAAGAAAGCGGTTGAAATGGAATTCCCTGCAGAGCACATTGTGTTTGCCGGTGTAGGAAAAAGCGACAACGAGATCAATTATGCCCTTGACCAGGATATCTTTTGCTTTAACTGTGAAAGCAAGGAAGAGCTCGGGATCATCGACAGCCTGGCTAAAGCAAAAGGCAAGACGGCTAGCATAGCGCTCCGGATCAACCCGAATGTGAATGCCAATACACATAAATATATAACAACCGGACTCGAAGAAAATAAATTCGGCATCAACTTATGGGAATTAGATGATGTTGCGGCATTATTGAAAGGCCTTAAGAATATAAAACTTATCGGCATCCATTTCCATATCGGCTCACAGATCACGGATATGAGCTCATTTAAAAGTCTTTGCATGCGCGTAAACGAGATCCAGGGCTGGTTTCTCAGTCACAACATAAAGATCGAGAACGTAAACGTAGGAGGAGGGCTCGGGGTGAATTATCATGAACCCGATCCGAATATGATCCCTGATTTCAAATCATATTTTAAACTGTTCCATGATTTCCTGGAATTACAGCCCGGCCAGAAAGTTCATTTTGAACTCGGAAGAGCTGTGGTTGCACAATGCGGTACGCTTGTCTCGCGAGTGCTTTATATCAAAAAAGGCGTAAAAACTAACTTCGTAATCCTGGATGCAGGAATGACGGAGCTGATGCGTCCTGCCCTTTACCAGGCTTATCATAAAATTGAAAACCTGAGCAAGCCGGCATCTTCAGCACAAATGAAATACGATGTGGTGGGTCCTATCTGTGAAAGCTCTGATTGTTTCGGCAAAGCAGTTGATCTTCCTGAAACCCTGAGAGGTGATATTGTTGTGCTGCGAACTGCAGGTGCTTATGGTGAAGTGATGTCGAACGGGTATAATTTAAGGGATAAGGTAAAAGCAGTGTATGGTTAAATAAATTTTCGAATCAATTAAATCTCTTCTTCAATGAGTTGATTGGTTTTTCTATTATCGTCCAGGATAACTGGGCTATTAAAATAGCTACGATCATATAAAAAACATTCTTATTCTCTTTCAAGGTTTTGATATACTCGGAATGCTCAGCTAAATAATTATACAGATCGGGCATAAAAAAATGGTACAGATATATGCCGTAACTTATTTTACCAAGATGGCTTATGGCTTTATTCTCAAGCAATGATTTTGCACAGCCTTTGAATTTATCTTCGGCGGCACGTGCAACTACAAAAAATGCAAAAATTGAAAAGAGTGTATTTCCAAAGATCATTACAACTACTTCTGAAGGCCTGGGGAAAATCATAAAAAAAGCAAAAATGGCTGCGGACGAACCCAAAAGCCAATGATTTTTATTAATAAAATCTAATTTACTTTTATCGTAAAGCATCCAATACCCAATTAGAGCCCCTAAACCCAAAGCATCGCCACAGCTTAAGGTAAAAGCATTAATAGCCGTTGTCCAGCCAACAGTTACAAACAGAATAATTTTGAATAATACAGATAAGGTAATTGTAGAATAAATGAAAGCAGCCAAGAGCCTTTTGGGAGTTAACAATATCAAGAGTGGCCAGATAAGATAAAACTGCTCTTCTGCGGCAAGCGACCAAAGGTGATTAAAGGATCCAATGTAAGGCTTATCAAGGGAAAGATATATATTGGTGGTATAAGTAGCCACCCAACCAAAGACATCGCGGGTATTTTGAAAATTAATAAAATAAAGAAAAAAAATAGTGAGGTAATAGATTGGAAAAATACGTAACGTTCTTTTTACATAGAAATTCTTTATAACCTTGCTTAAACTTGATTCTCCAATCTCAATTTCTTCCTTATTCCGCAGTAAGATAGTTGTTATCAAAAACCCGCTGATTACAAAAAACAAGTTTACCCCGTGACCGAAAGGGAACCGCTGCAATAAAGAATTTTCAAAATGCACAAAATGGGAGATCATCACACCTGCTATCGCTAAAAAGCGCAACCCGTCTAATTGCTCGATGTATTTAATTTCTTTCTTCATAAAAGGAAAGCAGTGATTCGTAACCGGGGAAGAAATTAAATCCTAGAACAATCCGTTGATCTCTGCATCTATCTTGTGAATGATAGCACCAAGATCCTCAGACTTCTCTGAGAAATTGTTGTTATCGACATCGATGATCAGGAGCTTGGCATCTTTATGTTCCTGTTCGTAGGAAGTGATGAACGCTTCGTATCTCTCATTCAGTCTTTTTAAATAATCAAGACGGATCGCATTTTCATAATCGCGCCCGCGTTTCTGGATCTGGTTCACTAAAGTGGGCACAGAAGCACGCAGGTAGATCAAAAGGTCCGGTGGGGTAACAAATGATTCCATCAGCTTGAACAAGGCAAAGTAATTCTCAAAATCACGGGTGGTCATCAAACCCATTGCATGAAGATTAGGGGCGAATATATATGCATCTTCATAAATGGTCCTGTCCTGCACTACCGTCTTTCCGCTATTGCGGATCTGCTGGATCTGCCCGAAACGGCTGTTCAGGAAATACACCTGCAGGTTGAAAGACCAGCGCTGCATATCTTCATAGAAATCATTCAGGTAAGGATTATCATCTACATCTTCAAAATGCGGCTGCCATTTATAATGCTTGGCTAAAAGAGTGGTAAGAGTTGTTTTTCCCGAGCCGATGTTCCCTGCTATTGCTATATGCATATATTGAGTAGAATAAATAATTTAAAACCGAAAACGAAAATACAAATTCTAAGGTGCGAAGCAAGGAAAAAAGTAGAAATTGTGGATAAGTTTTTAAGCCTTTATTCTTCGGCTGTATAAATGGAAATTCCTGTGGAAGTAAGAAGGAAGAGCGCCTTCATTTCAAGCCTGAATGCACTGAACCCGGTTGCCGGAACATTGAATTCTGTATCCTCAGTGGTTTTAATATTATATGCTTTGATTTTGCCTCCCTGCATGAAATACACCCAATCCCCTATTACCTGGAATTCCTTTGCATTTTTAACAGGGATAGTCTTATGATAAGTACCGTAAATATCAAAGATCAGGATCCCCGTTGAAGGATTATTCATGTAAACGCGGTTATCATGTTCGAGGATTCTTTCAGGTGCCAAAGGAATATTCAGAAGATTGCTAAGGTTGTCCGTCTGCTGCACCATCTCATAATTTGTATTCAGCTGCATCAGTGAAAAATTTTGCTGGTTATAGATCCACATTCCATTATTAAAAGACGTACATACCACGCCAACCTGCTGAAGTCCCATCCTGTCGAAGCTCAGCGGCTCGCCATTTGCACTTAAGGTATTATCAAGAAAAACCACCTGGGAAAAATCCTTGTAATAAACCAACACTCTCATCATGTTGGAAGCATCAACATAACTGATCGCACCAAGGTTTTTATTACTGTACTTATAGAGTAGCTTGCCGTTTTTATTGTACTTGATCAGTTCATCCCTTTTTATTACGTAAAAATTACACTGGTTATCGGTTGTGAAGTGATCCGCCTCTGTTTCAACTGCGGTAAGAAGCTGGAACTTATTCTGTGAAACAGCGGTAAGGGAAAGAAGAAGAAAAACTATTAAAAGCTGTTTCATATGAAGCGATCGATGCCTGGTGTAAAGATAGTTAAACATTAAGAGTAAGAGAATGTATGATTGCAATGATCAGACCATTGTAAGGATTTCCTCGATATACTTACGCTCATTTGAAAGGCGTGGTACTTTATGCTGGCCCCCCAGCTTATTCTTTCTTTCAAGCCACTTGTAAAATGTTCCCTGCGGAACACTCTTTACCATCGGAAGTTTTAAAGCCAGGTTCTGATAACGTTTTGCTTCATAGTCTGAATTGATCGACTTCAACGCATTATCAAGCACCTCTGTAAAATATTCAATCTTCTCCGGCTCCTTTTCAAATTCGATCAGCCATTCATGCGCTCCGCTGCTCTCATTACCATTCATATAAACAGGTGCAGCCGTATATTCAGAGACCCTGGATCCCGTTTTCTCGCAGGCGATTGCCAGGGCTTTATCCGCATTATCAACGATCACTTCTTCACCGAAAGCATTCATAAAGTGTTTGGTCCTTCCAGTGATCCTGAACCTGAAGGGCGCAAGGGAAGTGAACCTGATCGTGTCACCAAGCCTGTATCGCCATAATCCTGCATTTGTAGTGATCACCATTTCGTAATTGGTATTGAGCTCCACCTCATCAAGTGATAAAGTACGGGGATCTTTATCATTGTCAGTCAATGAATCCACCGGAATAAACTCGTAGAAAATGCCATAATCAAGCATGAGGAGCAGTTCATCGGAATTCGCCTGGTCCTGGATCCCGAAAAATCCTTCTGTCGCATTATACAGCTCCAGATAGCTCAGATCCGATTTATTAAATATATTCCTGAATTGCTCCCGGTATGGATTGAAATTCACACCTCCGTGAAAATAGACTTCCAGGTTGGGCCATACTTCTGCGATGGACTTTTTTCCTGTGCGCTCAAGGATCTTTTTCATGATCAGCAGCATCCAGGATGGAACTCCTGCAAGACTTACCATGTTCTCGTTCACCGTTGCTTCCGCAATCTTCTCCAGCTTCTCATCCCATTTATCCATTAAAGCGATAGACATGTCCGGTGCGCGGAAGAATTCGGCCCATACAGGCAGATTATTGATCACGATCGCAGAGAGATCACCGTTTTGTGATTCATAACCATTGTGATGATCCGTTACCAGGCTTCCGGCAAGCGCCAGGTTTTTCCCGGTGAATAATTGTGTTTCAGGATTCAGCGAACAATGAATTGCGATCATGTCCCGGCCACCGTTATAATGGCAATTATCAAGGGATTCCGAACTTACCGGGATAAACTTACTTTTATCATTGGTAGTTCCTGAAGACTTTGCGAACCACTTTATATCCGAATGCCAGAGGATATTCTGCTCGCCTTTCCGCACCCTGTCGATATACGGCTTAAGGGATTCATAATCCTGCAGGGGAATGTTCCTTTTGAATTGCTCATAATTCCTCACATTTTCAAAATCATGCTTCTTTCCCCATTCAGTAAATTCTGCAGATTCAACCAGCTTCTTCAGCCACTCGTTCTGCACTTCATAGGGATACTTCATAAAAAGTTCGATCTGGTGCATCCGCTTCTTCATCCACCAACTTGCAATACTATTTATTATCGGCATGTTTCGAATTTAAAAATTTCAGATTTCAGATTAATTTGAAATCTGAAATTGAAATTAAAATTAAATAACAGAATTAAAATTGTTTCTTTTCCCTGAAAAATAATTGTCCATTTCAATTAATCCCATCGCATTAAAACACATTTCTTTTGTCAGCATTCCTTTCCTGGCAGAACATACACCGTAATGCATGTGATGATAACCGCTCTTTTCATGCGCATCAGGATTAATGGAAATCTTCACCCCTTTTTCAATGCAGTATCGGATCCAGCGCCAGTCCAGATCGAGACGGTACGGATGTGCATTCAGCTCTATGATCACTTTATTCGCAGCACAGGCATCGATGATCTTTCTGTGATCAATAGGGTAACCGGGGCGCGACAGCAGGAGCCTTCCTGTAGGATGCCCGAGAATAGTAGTATATGGGTTCTCAACAGCTCTTAAGATCCGTGCTGTAGCTTTCTCTTCCGTCATTTTTAAATTCGAGTGCACGGAGGCGACAATAAAATCAAAGGTCTTCAGCACCTCATCCGGGTAATCAAGCCTGCCGTCATTGAGTATATCGCTTTCAATTCCTTTAAAGATCTTAAACGGTGCCAGCTTCGTGTTAAGCGCATCTATCTCCTTATGCTGCTCAATTACACGATCCGGCTTTAGTCCATTTGCATAAAAAGCAGATTGCGAATGATCACAGATCCCAAGGTATTCATATCCGAGCTCTTTGCAATACTTTGCCATTTCTTCCAGCGAATTCATACCATCACTCCAGGTGCTGTGGTTATGCAGGATGCCTTTCAGATCGGCTGACTCAATAAGCGTTGGAATTTTATTTTCTTTCGCCAATTCAACTTCATCAAAACCTTCGCGCAGTTCCGGCTCGATGTATTGCATTCCCATTGAACGGAATATTTCTTCTTCCGAAGAATAAACCTGTAATCCGGGATTGGTAACCTGCGACAAAAACGCGTGCGCTCCGGTGGTCTGGAACAAAGTAGTATAAAACTCATCCGGTGTGCAGAAGGTAACCTGTACTTTTACACTATTAACACGATCCTTTTCAGTCTTGTTTACTGTTTCTTCCCCGGCTACTACGATCTCTATCATGTCAATGATCTCTGATTTCCGCCTGATCGCACCTGTGAGGGATACGAGCTCCGTTTTGTATTCTTCCTTTAATTCCTTAACCAGGTCGTTGGCGAATTTCTCAACTGAAGCGTAATGATATTTGCCCACGTTCGACTGAAAGAATTCAATCTGCTTCTTCACCGCATCCTGGGTCTTTGCTCCAAATCCTTTCAGCGTCACAAGCCTGTTTTCATTGCAGGCATACAACAACTCACCTGTGCTTTCAATTTCCAGCTCGCGCCATAATTGCCCGACCTTTTTTGGCCCGATGCCTTTTATCCGCATCATTTCGATCACACCCGCAGGCGTACGCGAAACCATCTCGGTCAGTTCCTTCAGGTTATCCGTTGTTTGAAGTTCAAAGATCTTTGCAGCAATGCTTTTTCCTATTCCTTCTATCTGCTCAAGCTCCTGCAGCGTCTTCCCCTGCAAATCGACATCAGTTTTATCAAGCTTATAAGCCGCATTGGCAATCGACTTCACCTTGAAGGGGTTTTCCTCGTGCAGCTCCATTAATTGCGATGTCAGCTTTAATGCATCGGCTATTTCTTCAGTTGTCATATATTTAAGATCACTGTTATTATAAGATATTAATTTGTAAATTTGAGATTCAAAGCCTTTTACAGACGAGGCTTGCACCCAAATGACTATTTACAAAGATGATGAATAAATTTAAAAAAATAAACAGCATTCTTTTCATTCTTCTGCTGAGTTTAAAAGGATTCTCCCAATACGGGCAATTGCCCCCTTTTACCATCAGTATTGAACCTGTCCCGGGAACCAACATCCCCGGTGTGCATTCTTATGCCTTTGCACAATCAGGTGACAAATGGCTGATCATTGGCGGACGTACCAACGGGCTGCACGGACTGAACAGTAATGACGGCTTCCCGCCTGAATACAAGAATGACAATATAATTGTGATTGACACTGGTACCTGGAATTTTTATTCCGCGAGCCTGAACCAGCTTTCGAAAAGCATTGCAGACCCGATGCGTTCCACGAATATGGAGTATATCCAGGACGGTGATTATTTATACATGATCGGGGGATTCGGGTACGACAGCGTTGCCAGCATGTATGTAACCTTTCCAAAGCTTACAGCGGTGCATGTGGATAACATGATAAATGCAGTGATCAATTCACAGCCTGTTGGCGCCCATATCCGCCAGATCGCTGATACCAACTTTGCCGTATGCGGTGGCGAGCTTGGAAAGCTTGGCAATGAATATTACCTGTGTTTCGGACATAACTTCGGGGGAAGGTACACTGATCCTCCAACTCCGCTGTTCACGCAGCAATACACTGACCGGATCAAAAAGTTCAACATATCGGACGATGGGACTTCGCTTAGCGTAAACAACTTCAGCGATTTAGTTGATACCAATAATTTTCACCGCAGGGACCTGAATGTCGGCCCTATCGTAAAGCCTGACGGAAGCTTCGCGCTTGAAGCTTATGGCGGGGTGTTTCTTAAAACCGCTAATCTGCCGTTCCGCGAACCCATCACGATCACACCGGCCGGAACAACAGTGAACATGGCGTATCAGCAGGTAATGAGTCATTATACCTGCGCGAACATACCTGTGTATGATTCTGCTTATGGCACAATGTACAGCACTTTTTTAGGCGGTATCAGCCTGTATGATTTTATACATTCAACCGGCCTTGCCGCATTGGATACACTAGTGCCTTTTATAGATGATATCACCACAATGACCACGCATTCCAATGGCATGGTGGAAGAAACCGTCCTTCCTGTAAAACTTCCCGGCCTGCTTGGTTCAAATGCAAAATTTGTGTTGAATAAGAATGTACCTCATTATTCCAACGAGGTGATTAAGATCCGCGCACTTCCGAATATAAAGGTGCTTGCAGGATATATGTTTGGAGGGATCCGTGCCGAACAAGGTAATTTCGGATCAAGCATTGCAAACGATACAATATACAGGATCTACATCACACCGAATAACACCCCGGTAGGTACAGAGGAACTGAGCAGCTTTGAAAATGCAGTAGTCTTCCCGAATCCATCTGCCAATTCAACCACATTGATGTTCACTTTAAAACGAAATGAAAGAGTGACTGTAAGTTTATCAGACATCCGGGGAAAAAGCACCGGAATAATTTCAGGTGAGTACATGCAGAAAGGAAATCAGCTGGTACAGATCAATACATCGAAGCTTTCTTCCGGTATTTATATGTGCAGGATAGACACAGGAAATGGAGTTAAGGTTCTGAAGCTGGTTGTGCAGTAATTATTCTTGCAGAGTCTAGAGAACGCAGAGTTTTGTTTGCTTGTCACTGTTACGTCTATTGCTTACTGTCTAATTTTTTCTCGCAAAGACGCAAAGGTCGCAAAGACTAATTTCTCGCAGAGATGCAGGGAAACGCAGAGTTTTGTAAATTGTTTGTTGTCGGGTAATTTTTGAGAGTTATTACTTATTTAAAACTGGAAACTGCGGAACTAAAAACTGCCTGCACTAAACATCCCCCATCAGGTACATCAGGTTCATGGTCGGAGAAGGGCTGCCGCCTTCTTTTTCGAGTGTTATGGCAAACGCCTGTGCATCCTGTATATCCTTCATCTGTTGAATACGAAAGGTTCCGCCGGTTACAACAAATACACCTGCATCCACCGGCTTGCCGTTGACTATTGCCCAAAGCTGGTATTGCCTGCCTTCAGGAGGAGGAGGAAGTTTGACTGAATTAAGATATACCTGTTTATCGTTTTTATTCCATACGATCATCGCAGAAGCATCAGGCGCAAGGTCAAGACCTTTCAGCATGACCATTTTACTTCCGGGCTTAGCGACAAGGGCAAGTTCGAGCTCTTTCTCCGACAGTGCTTTTGACTGCGCCATCATTGTCTCCATCTGTTCCCCGAGCTCGGTTTCAAGCACTTCATTTTCAGCCCGCACCTCATTCAGTGCATACTTTGCTTTTTCAAGGCTTTTGTACAACGAGAACGTAAAGGCGGAAAGTCCGATCAGCAAACCGAGCGAAGCGGCAATAGCGTATTTCATCCAGCGCGAGGAACCATCGAGTGAGCGGATATTGACTACCGAACCTTGCGGGCGGGAAGGTTTCTTGTCTTCAAAGATCATGTTTGTTATCCTGCTTTTTAAACCTGCGGATGGTGAATTGGTTTCTGCCTCAGCATATGCCACCAGGCTTGCTTCTATCTCCTCTATCTCCGCCTTAACTTCAGGATACTGCATTTCCATGCCGCGGACCATTCTGATCTCTTCCCCGGAAGCAGTACCAAGCACATAGCTTTCCAGTATTCCTGATGATATGAATTCCTGTACGTTCAATTATCTGATCAATTTTCTTAATACACTTAATGCTGCCCTCAAGCGGGTCTTAACTGTTCCCAGGGGGATCTCCAGTTTTTTCGAGACCTCGTCCTGAGTATAACCCTCAAAATAGGCAAGGTCAATTAATACCCTGTGCTCTTCTTTCAGCGAATCAACTATCTTCCTGATCCCGATCCTGTCGGTGTTTATTACCACATTTCCTCCGCTGTTCAATTCATTTACGGCATTATCACTGTCCCGGATTTTCTCATCCATCTTATGGTGGCGGGACCGTAAATAATCAATGCTTGTATTCCGGACGATGTTCAGCATCCAGGTATAAAGCCGCCCTTTGGCAGGATCATAGGATGACCTGTTATTCCAGATCTTGATAAAAGCATCCTGCAGCACATCTTCCGCGATCTCATCCCCGGGAATGTTCTTTTTCACCACTCCAAGGAGGGCCCTGGAATAATTATCATAAAGTACGGCAAAGGCTTCCCGGTTGCTTAGCTTAAGCGCCCGGACCAGTTCCTCTTCACTATATCTTATTCTTGCAGCCACGAATTTTATTAGGTGATCAAAGAAACACTTTTTTTGCTACATAAAAAAATCGCCCTGCTAAACAAGTTTAACAGGGCGATTATCGAGATAATACGCTTATTTTACGATCATCATTCTTTTCGTTTCAGTGAAAACAATTTTACCATTCTGCTTCACCTCTATCTTATAAAAATAGCTTCCTTCAGCGAATTTATCCATGTCGGAGATCTCAACTGTATGCACTCCCGGCTCAACATTTGTGCTTAACACGGTCTTTACTTTCCTGCCCGTTACATCATATACTTCGAGATTTACAAATGAAGATACTGTAACACTGTAGTCAACATGGGTGACTCCTGTGTGAGGATTCGGGTAATTCTGCCCAAGGGTGTTTTCAGCTTTCGCATTTGAACCAATGCCTACACTTAGCGGGCAAACCCGGTAGATCTTTCCGGTATCGGTGTACCCTCCGTTCAGCGCATAGATACATCCGTCAATTCCCTGTTTTATGGTCGTAAGCCCACCTTCTGACGGACCGGTAAGATCCGCCCACTGAACTTTACTTATTACTGTATTGTATGCAGGAGCATTTCCTAAAGTAAGATTATAGATCCTTCCATAATCATTATCAGCTACCAACAAATGATTATTTAAAGCAGGTATCACATTTCCTGAATAATACATGATCCCTGTAATTGCAGGCAATGGCGTTCCGAATTCGGCAATGGGGTTTTCGTAAGCAGGAGAGTTGCAAAGAACGGTAGTTGAATTATATTTATAGTTTCCTTCGCAGGTGATCCATCCGTAGTTTCTTCCTTTATGGATCACATTCACTTCATCCCATTTGTTGTACCCGTTCTCACTCAGGTACATTGTATCCGTGACCGGGCTCCATGCCATCCCGAACATGTTCCTGTGCCCATAGCTCCAGATGCGGTCATCATTGCCGATTGCCGGATTACCGTTATCGTAAAACGGGTTGTCAGCCGGAATAGTTCCATCTGTATTGATGCGAAGCACTTTTCCGTAAGGAGTGTTCTTTGTATCAGCATAATTCAGTGATGTATCCTGGGCCAGTGTTTGTCCGCGGGCAAGATCACCTATTGTTACATAGAGCTTGGTGGGTTCAGTGGGACGGAACTCGATGATGCCTCCAACGTGGTTTCCGGGTATGGTATTTGAAACATCCAGATCGAGTATCTTAACAGGAAGGGTGCCCATGTTTGCGGCTTCGGTGAAGCGCATTACGCGGATCCTTTCATCCCCTGCATATTTATGATTATAATAAACGTAAACGAAATGATTGACAGAAAAATCAGGGTCGATTGCAATACCCAATACTCCCCTTTCAAAATCACACTGCACAGAATCGGTCAGATCATAAAAGGTACTTATAAATGCACCGGACGGGCTATATACTGAAACCTTACCGTTTGTGCATGAACCTGCTGCGAATCCGCCTTTATGTGTAATATAATATTTTCCATCAGGAGCTACTGCAAAAGCAACGGGGTATTCAAGATTACCCATGATCTTAGTTCTTACAAATCCGGAAGGAATGCTCTGTGCATTCAATAAAGTGCCTGTTACCAAAAAGAATAAAAAGAAAAAGTGTTTTTTCATTGCAATGTAATTTTATATTTAAGCAAATGTAATAAAATCAAATCAGCACACAAGCAGAACCTGAATATCCCTATATTTGAACTATGAATTCGGCATACCTGATACTGGGAGGCAACATAGGGAATAAGCTCAAGAACCTTGAGAACACAAGACTTCGAATACAGGAGAATATCGGCAACATCACCGGGATTTCGGAGATTTTCATAACGGCCCCCTGGGGTAATACAGAACAACCTGATTTCTATAACCAGGCACTGATCGTTGAAACAGCTTTGTCTCCTGAATCGCTTCTGGATGAGCTTTTGAAAATTGAGGCTGAAAACGGGCGGGTACGTGATGACAAAAAGTGGTCGGAACGCACAATTGATATTGACATCCTTTTTTACAATGATGAGATCATCAGTTTACCAAAGCTGAAAGTGCCTCATCCGCATATCCAGGTAAGGCGGTTCGTACTTGCCCCTCTTGCGCAGATCGCGGGAGAATTCATACACCCTGTATTTAAAGAGAGTATTGCTTCCCTGCTTAGAGATTGCCCGGATAACTCTGCTATAAGCATTCTTAAAAAGACGGCAGGATGACAAAGGAACACCTCTATAATTTCATTGTCATTGAAGGGAATATCGGTGCCGGTAAAACCACGCTCGCAACACGAATGGCGGCAGAATCCAATTCGCGGCTCATACTTGAACAGTTTGCCGACAACCCTTTCCTTCCAAAATTCTATGAGAACCGCGAGAAATATGCATTCCCGCTCGAAATGTCGTTTCTTGCGGAACGCTACCAGCAGCTGAAAAACGAGCTGGTACGCAATGATATGTTTCAGCCGGGGATCATTTCCGATTATTACTTTTTAAAATCGCTGATCTTCGCGAAAGCAAACCTGAACGGGGCTGAGTATGATCTTTACACAAGGCTGTTCCACATCATCAATGATTCGCTCCCGAAGCCTGACCTGTTCGTGTACCTTTATCATCATACGGAAAGGCTGCTGGAGAATATTAAAAAAAGGGGCAGGCCTTATGAACAGAATATATCAGCGGAATACCTCACGGAAATACAAACAGCCTATTTTGATTTCTTAAAACAATTGGGTGATCAGCGCATTTTGATCATCAATGTGAATACGCTTGATTTTGCCCATAATGAGGAACATTATACCCAGGTATTTCAAATTATCAACAAGCCCTACAATGCAGGAATAACAAGGCTCACATTGTGAGAAGGCCTTTACATGTTGTTTTAGCGGATGATAATTCATTAAAAACTTTCATTATTTGAAAATTTAATTATTTTTGCATCCTTATAGTACGATATTTTAATAACCACAAAAAATTAAAAACCGATACGAACTAACTAAATTCAGAAAATGAAAAATCAATCTTTACAAACATTAGGTTTAGCTGTGATCACAGCAGTAGCATTGACCTCTTGTAGCGGATTAGGTAAATTGGTGAAAAATGCCGATAAGATTACCTATAAAGTTACACCTGATCCAATGGAAATGCACGGAGACAGTATTACTGTTAACATTTCAGGAACTTATCCTGCAAAAGTATTCCCTAAGAAGGCTACAGTAACGACTACACCTGTCATCAAATACAATGGCGGAGAGAAAGCGTTAAAACCGGTTGTTCTTATCGGAGAGAAAGTTGAAGGAACAGGAACTAAGATCAGCAACAGCAAAGGCGGAAGTTTTTCATACACTGATAAAGTTGCATACACCCCTGAAATGAAAGTTGCTACACTTGAAATCAAAGCGGGCGGTGCTGTTAAGAAAAAAACAAAAGAGCTTCCTAATAAAAAAGTTGCTGACGGAACAATCGTTACTCCGTTATTAGTTAAAGCTGATGATAAAGCGATCGTTGGTAAAGACAACTTCCAGAAAGTTGTTCCACACAACGAAATGGCCCAGATTTTCTTCGTGGTTAACCAAAGCCAGGTGCGCGGTTCAGAATTGAACAGCGCTGAAATGAAAGCTTTGAAAACATACATTGCAAGTTCTGTAATGAACCCGAACATCGCTTTCAAAAACATGAACATCTCTGCTTATGCTTCTCCGGACGGTGAGCTTACTCTGAATGCTAACCTTGCTGAGAACAGAGCAAAAGAAACAAGAAAAGCAATGACTTCTCTTTTCAAAGACAAGAAAATGAAAGTGGAAGCAGCGCAGAAAGATGAGTTCTACAACATCGTTACTACTGCAGAGGATTGGGATGGCTTCAAAAAAGCAATGGAAGCTTCTACAATAGCTGACAAAGAACTTATCCTACGCGTTCTTACAATGTATCCTGACGGAGAAACACGTGAGAAAGAGATCAAGAACCTGGCTAAAACATACACTGAAGTTGCCGACAAGATCCTTCCTAAATTAAGAAGATCTGTTATCACTTTAAATACTGATGTTAACAGCCGTACTGATGACCAGATCACTAAACTTGCTGCTTCATCACCAGACAGCTTATCAGTTGAAGAGATCCTTTACGCTGCTACCTTAACCCAGGACATTAACACTAAGCTTGATATCTACAAGAAAGCAGAAACTAAATACGGTTCTGACTGGAGAACATCCAATAACGTTGGTATGATCTACTTAATGCAGAACAAACTGAACGATGCTGAAGCTCAATTCAAGAAAGCTGACGGTCTTTCTGCCAACAACCCGGTAATTAAAAACAACTTAGGTATTGTTGCACGCTGGAAAGGCGACAGAAAAGCTGCAATGGAAATGTACAAATCAGCTTCAGCTGCTGGTTCGGAAGTATCTTACAACATGGGGATCATCGAAATCCAGAACGGTAACTACGCTGCCGCTGTATCTAACTTCGGAAGCAGCAACTCTTTCAATGCTGCCCTTGCAAAATTATTGAACGGAAACGCTGACGGTGCAATGTCAACCATTGATGCTTCTGAAGATAAAGATGCTGCATTATCTTTCTATCTTAAAGCTGTTGCAGGTGCCCGCCAGGGAAAAGCTGATGTTGTTACCAACAACTTAAAAGCTGCTATCCAGAAAGATGCTTCTTTCAAGCAAATGGCGAAGGACGATGCTGAATTCATTAAGTTCCGCGAAAATGCTGACTTCAAAGGAATGGTTAACTAAATAACAGTACCCAATACAGAAACGCTCCCATAACCGGGAGCGTTTTTTTTTACTACCCCCTAAACCGGGCTATATCAGTTTATTTTCATAGTTTTGTATTACACATCGGACATGAAGATATTTACTACTGCCATACTAGGCCTGTTATTCATTGCTGCGACAAACCTTTCGTTTGCTCAAAGCGCTGGTTCCGGACATGCTCCAAAGAAAAGTGTGATGACGGCAGCTGATTCCTCACGGGTGAGGGATTCGCACCTGGAGCTCCGTGGTTATATCAGGCAGATGAAAGGCGAGGAGAATGACAGGACAAGCGAAATAAAGCCGTTGGACAGCGTTCTCGTAACTATATACAATGAAGATGTCCCCTACTCTGAAATCTTCACCAATAAGAAGGGTAAATGCTCGTTTAAGCTGCCGCTTGATAAAGTATTCCGCATCGAGATCTCACGCAAGGGATTTGTTACCAAGTCGATCATTATCAATACAAAGGTTCCGAATGAGCAGAAAAGCATTTTTAACTTCAGCTTTGATGTTGACCTTTTTGAATCTGTGCCGGGCCTTGATGTTTCAGTGCTTAATAACCCGATTGCGAAAGTGAATTACCACCTGGCGACAGAGGGCTTTGCCTACGATGTGGTTTACACCAGTAAGATCAATACTGAATTAAAAAAGATGTACAAGAATTATTACAGGCTGCAGAAGATTGCTGCGGATACAAGCCTCTTCAAGGCTGATACTGTTCATTCCGCCCACAAGAAAAAATAGGCGCATTTTTGCTAACACCACCAAAGCAATCCTTCAAACCGCTTAATCACAAGGCTATTTAATTTTCAGGTACAGGTCCCACATCACAATCCCAACGCTCACCGCGATATTTAATGAATGCTTGGTGCCTACCTGCGGGATCTCAATCACATCAGTGCTGGCATCAATCACTTCCTGCTGTACCCCTTTTACTTCATTGCCAAAGATGATCGCGATCTTCTGCTTCCTTGATGGCATGAAATTATTGAGCATGATCGCTGATTCTGCCTGTTCTATCGCATATACAAGATAACCCTGGTCCTTCAACTCGTTCACTGCATCCAGCGTGCTTCCGAGGTATTTCCAGGCCACGCTTTCAGTCGCGCCCAGGGCCGTTTTCTGAATTTCTTTGTTTGGGGGCTGCCCGGTTATCCCGCATAAATAAACAGCTTCAATAAGAAATGCATCCCCCGTACGGAATACAGACCCCACATTATTAAGGCTCCTGACATTGTCCAGAACAATTACAATGGGTGTTTTAGACGATTGCTTAAATTCATCAACCGACTTCCTGTTCAGTTCTGCATTTTGTAGTTTGCGCATATAGTGAATGAAGATACATTTTTTTGTAAGACCTAAATCTTCCCGGATTATTATTTTGGGTTGCAGGACCTAGTGTAATTTACTTATTTTCGTAAAGTGTACCTTCAGAGATTGAAAAACAAGCCGGGATGTTAACTAAATATAAGTATTTATTCTTTGTCCTTGCAGGTGCCCTGCTCCTGATGTTCGATGCCTTTTACAATGGCTTTCCATTGGTTTATTCTGATACGTCAACATACCTCGCTTCAGGCTTTGAACTGGAAACACCGTTCGACCGGCCGATAACATATGGTTTGTTTCTAAGGATCACAAGCCTGGATGGCTTAACATTATGGCTCACGGTATTTATCCAGGCATTAATCACCTCTTATCTTATTTTCCAAACATCACAGCTTATCCTGGGCGATAAGATATTTCTTAAAACAGGCCTTGCCATAATCGGTATTCTTTCATTCTTCACAGGACTTTCCTGGACAGTATGTCAATTGATACCCGACATCTTCACTTCTATTGCCTTGCTTTTGGTCATCCTGATCCTTTTCGGGAACTTTAATTTAAAGAAGAATATCTGGTTCTATTTTCTCTTCCTGCTTGCTGTTGCAATGCACATGTCTCACCTGCTTTTATTCTTTCTGATCATAACAAGCATTTTCCTGTTCCGGAAACGTTTCATTCCGCAGGAACAGGTCCCAAAGCTAAATTTAAAATCCGGCATGCTACTGATGCTTATTGCAGCTTCAATCCTTACAATGGGCTCAGCACTTTCAAAATCAAAACATATATTCTTCATGGGCGCAATGGTGGAGCATGGTATTCTGAAGAAATACCTGGATGAGAATTGCGGCACACATGAATATAAGTTATGCAGGTATAAGGATTCATTGCCGGACAAAGCCTACTTATTCATCTGGGAAAAAGAAACAAGCCCCTTGTATAAAATGGGCTCCTGGAATGATGTAAAGCCTGAATTCAATGAAATCATTCATGCAACGCTTACACAACCCGGGTTCATCGGGATGCATATCCGCGCATCAGCCGCTGCAACACTTGATCAGCTGCTAAAATTCGGGATCAATGACGGCAACGGAAGTTTTCCCGCAGGCACAGTGCTTCATGAAAGAATAGCTAAATACTGCCCGAACGACCTGGATGCCTATAATCATTCGAAACAAAGTGAGGGCAGATTAAACTTTACCGACAGCTGGAATATCTTGTTTATGATAATTACTCTGCTCAGCCTTGCTTTAATTATCATTTTACCGGGCGGTATCCGGAGTATCTTTAAAACAACAGCAGGAAACATCCTGTTCATTATTATTGCTGCAATCTTATTAAATGCCTGGGATTGCGGAACGTTTGCAAATGCGATAGACAGGCTGGGATGTAAAATGATCTGGCTCCTGCCAATGTCTGCCGGCCTCATAGTAACTCACCATCTGCAAAGAAAAAAACCGCTTTCAAATAATCTCATTATTGCTCCAGGCCTATTTCGGGAGGAGCAAATTTCCGGAAGTTCAGTCCTTTGATCGTGTAGTAATCATCCGGAACCAAACCATTATCATTCACGATAACCGTATACCCCTTGCTTATCAGATCGCTGATTGCATTTCTTCCGGGAAGTGTTTCGTAAACAACCAGGTCGGTGTAAAACATTGCTTCCACCGGCCTTGGATAATTCACTAATACTCCATTCCGGATTTTTTTTTCATTTAAGGCCTTCAGCTCTTTTGCCCACAAGGGTTTCCTGTTTCGGGGAGCAAACATTTTTGTTCTTTCAATGGCATATCTTACCGGCAAAGCGATCATCGCAATTAATACTAAATTAAAGAACCATTTAAACCTTCGGTTGGCACAGTATCCGGATAACATCACCCAAAAATCAGCCGAAATGATAAACAAAGCAGGGGATACGAACAAAATATAGCCCTGCATTTTTGTTTTTACAATCGAGAAAAAAATCAAGGGAACCAGGAACCAGGTAAAAACCGACAAACGTTTTAAATCCAGCGGTCGTTTTTTCAAAAGCTGCCAGGAGAACCATCCCAGCGGCAGGTAGATCAGTTCTCCGTAATTAATCCGCATCTTATCTATGAAGTAATAAAATGGACCATCCATTCCGTCCAGCGCTTCTGTGATATGCCTCATATTAAAGTCTGATGCAATTTTTGCCTCGAGGGGAAAATAACAGTGTATGTACAACTGCCAGGGTACAAAAACAATTATCGTAAAAATTAACACCAGGGCGAACTGCGCAAGGACTTTCTTTTTACTGAAAGCCCGGGAATCTGCTACGAGCAGCAGCCAAACAGGAAGTACAATCATCGCAGGCAGCCACTTACAAAGTATTGCAGCGCCAATACAGATACCCGTGAGGATATTGAAAATGCTTTTCTTTCTCTGAATAAAAACCACCGTAAAGAATACAGCCAGTTCAACAAAAAAGAGAAAAAAAACATCGATATGGTCGGTGGCGACTCTTCCACCGGTCATTTCAATTATCAGCCCGTTGATAGAATAAAAGAAAGCCGCGATATATGCAACCCTGTTGTTAAATAAATAACGTGCTATGTAAAATGTTAAACCTATCCCCGCACTTGTAAAAAGGATCGAAGGGATACGGATGGCTATTTCATTCACGCCAAAGACCATCATGCTTAGTGCCATGGTCCACAATGGAAGGGGCTGTTTATGCAGCCAGATGTGGCTGGTTTTCCAGGTCACCGGCTCAAGCGGGAAGACCGGGTTGTCGTACAGGGTTGGCACCAGCATGTGACCCATTAAATTTTTGGCGACCAATGCATGATAGCGTTCATCCCATGAATGAATAAAAAAATCACAGGAAGAATAAAACCGTAAAATCAAACCACAGAGTATAAGCAGGGCAAGCGCGACCTTATAGTTTTGTTTTACATGATATTTCCATGAAAAAAAATAACCGGTAAGGCACGATATGCAGATGATCAGTCCAGTTAACAGGTGGGTCATTTCCATTTTTAATAGTTCACCAATTTATACTTAATTGCTCAAAACCTGTTAAAAACTTTGTATTTATTGTGTTTTAAGGTTTCGTATTTTTACGTTGATGGCAAAGAACAAGACGGCAGTAAAAAGCGGGGTTGCGGAAGAAACTCCGCTGATGAAACAATACAACCAGATCAAAGCAAAATATCCGGATGCATTGTTACTGTTTCGTGTAGGGGATTTTTACGAAACCTTTGGAAGTGATGCGGTTAAAGCTGCCAATATCCTTGGGATTGTTCTTACCAAAAGAGCGAATGGATATGCTTCCTTTATAGAGCTTGCCGGCTTCCCGCACCATTCACTTGATACTTATCTTCCGAAACTTGTTCGTGCCGGGCAGCGGGTTGCCATCTGCGACCAGCTGGAAGACCCTAAGCTGACAAAGACCATTGTAAAAAGAGGTGTTACTGAGCTTGTGACGCCCGGTGTTTCCTACAATGATAAAGTGCTTGACCACAAAGCAAACAACTTCCTTGCAAGTGTATACCTTTCCAACCTTTCTCCGAAAGAGAGAGGCGTGGAAGCCGGTGTGTCATTCCTGGACGTTTCAACCGGTGAATTTTTTATTGCACAGGGATCTTCCGAGTATATCGACAAGCTGCTACAAAGCTTCCGGCCAAACGAGATCCTGTTTCAGAAGAACAGGAAAAAGCTCTTCACCGATTCTTTCGGTGACAAATTTTATATCTACGGCCTTGAAGACTGGGCGTTCTCCTCTGAATTCGGGAACGAGTGCCTTTTAAAGCATTTCGGAACCAAATCGCTGAAAGGCTTCGGCATCGAAGGACTCGAGCAGGGGATAATTGCAGCAGGCGCTGCCCTGCATTATCTTGCGGATACGCAGCACGACAAGGTAAAACACATCTCTACCATTTCGAGGATAGAAGAAGAAAAATATGTGTGGCTCGACAGGTTCACCATCAGGAACCTTGAATTGTTCGGTTCTCACCATGATAATGCACGCACGCTGATCGATATTCTTGACCAGACTGTATCCCCGATGGGATCGCGGATGCTGAAGCGGTGGATGGCACTTCCTTTAAAAGATAAGGCGCCTATCGATGAGCGCCTTGAAGTAGTTGATCATTTTCTCTCAAACCCTGAAATGAGTGCGGCCCTTGTTGGGTATATTGAACAGATCGGGGACCTGGAAAGGATCATTTCTAAAGTTGCAACTGCACGTATTTCTCCAAAAGAAGTAGTGCAGCTGAAACGGGCACTTTCTGCCATTGCCCCGATCAAAGCCGCTTGTCAGAATTCGAAAAATGTATCATTAAGAAAGATCGCTGAGCAGCTGAATCCCTGTGAAACCGCTATTGAAAGAATTGAAAAGGAGATCACAGCGGATCCGCCATATCTTATCATTAAAGGAAACGTAATTGCAGAAGGGGTGAATAAAGAACTGGATGACCTGAGAAGAATCTCCTATTCCGGCAAGGATTTTCTTCTGCAGATCCAGCAGCGTGAAAGCGAAATTACCGGGATCCCTTCGCTTAAAGTCGCATTTAACAATGTGTTCGGCTATTATCTTGAAGTCACAAATACCCATAAAGATAAAGTGCCGACAGAATGGATGCGGAAGCAGACACTCACGAATGCTGAACGCTATATCACGCCTGAATTAAAAGAATACGAAGAAAAAATCCTTGGTGCGGAAGAAAAGATCCAGGCACTGGAAGCAAAACTGTTCACCGATATTGTTCTTTCCCTGATGGACTACATTCCTGTGATCCAGCTGAATGCATCGCTGATCGGACGGCTGGATTGCCTGCTCTCTTTTGCGACAACCGCTTACACCAATAATTATATCCGGCCCCATATCCTTGAGGATAAAACCCTTGACATCAAGGATGGACGCCACCCGGTAATAGAAAAGCAATTACCGATCGGGGAAGAATACGTTGCCAACGATGTATATCTCGATAATGAAAAGCAGCAGATCATCATCATTACCGGGCCAAACATGAGCGGTAAATCGGCATTGCTCAGGCAGACCGCACTCATCGTACTTATGGCCCAGATGGGGAGCTTTGTTCCGGCCAAACATGCCAACATTGGTCTTGTAGATAAGATCTTTACACGGGTAGGTGCTTCCGATAACATCTCTTCGGGGGAATCAACCTTCATGGTGGAGATGAATGAAACGGCAAGCATCTTAAACAACCTTTCCGACCGCAGCCTGATCCTGCTGGATGAAATAGGCCGCGGCACAAGCACATACGATGGGATTTCTATCGCATGGGCGATTGCTGAATTCATACACCAGCATCCGACAGCAAAAGCAAAGACATTGTTTGCGACTCACTATCATGAGCTGAATGATATGAGCAACACGATGCACCGCATTAAGAATTTCAATGTATCCGTAAAGGAAGTGAGTAACAAAGTGCTTTTCATGCGTAAGCTGGTACCCGGCGGCAGTGAGCACAGTTTCGGGATCCATGTGGCGAAGATGGCCGGAATGCCGAAAAAAGTGCTGGACAGGGCAAACCAGATATTAGCGCAGCTGGAAGGGGAAAGGGATAAGTCAGGCAGGAAAGAGAAAAACGAAGAGCGGAGGACGGAGGTTGAAAGAAAAGGAGAGCCACGGGTCAGGAGTTCGGAAGTCAAAGTATCACCAGCTGATAATATGCAGTTAAGCTTTTTCCAACTGAATGATCCGGTGCTTGAAAACATAAAGGAGGAGCTTCAGAAAACCGATATCAATATGCTTACACCTGTGGAGGCACTGATGAAGCTGAATGAGATCAAGAAGATGATAGGAGGATAAATAATTTCAAATCGGGTTCCAAAATAATCTGAAATTTGAATCTGGAATTTCAGACCCCCTCATGCTCCGAATCCCAGGCAAAGAACAGCTCTTTCAGGTATTTGTTTTCTTCAGGCGTAACCTTTTTATCTGCCCTTACCATTTTCACTGCGAAGTTTAAGAAATCCAGGCGTTCGCCCGGAACCGAATCCTCATAAAAATCATTCATGGCATTATTAAAGTGCAGGAAATAATCTTCTTTCGGGAGGGAGCTGAGCACTTCAACTTCGCTATCAAGGTTCACATGAAAGGGAAATGCATCCTTCAGGTATTTGATGATCACCTTACCTTCACTTTTATCAAATTCACCATCCACCTGCGACAGGATCATCAGCATGTGATAGCCTGCCATTACTTTATTCATTTTTGTCATAATTCTGTAGAGATATTCATTTTAAATATACAGAAAAAGAGATTGAGCGCGTAGTTTTTATGATTTTTTTAAACTCCCTGTTGAAATGTTCCGGGTTTCAGGCATTGACAAAAAAGTCGCGCAGCATTGACTATTCGCTGGAAAGTCTTCTCCTGATAAGGATACGTAAATCAGGAATCACCTTTTCGGAAAACCAGGGGTTTATCTTAATCCAGTTCTGATTTCTTGGCGAAGGATGCGGCAGGGGAAAATATTGGGGGAGATATTCCTTATAGCTTTTGACTGTTTCCGTTAAAGACCCCTTAAATTTATCTTTTAAGTAATACCACTGGGCATACTGCCCGATTAAGATTATAAGAGGCTCTGTTGCAACTTTATTTAATATTTTCGGGTGCCATTCAGGTGCGCACTCAACGCGTGGCGGCAGGTCCCCTGAAACTCCTTTACCGGGATAACAAAAGCCCATAGGCATTATTGAAAAAGAAAGCGGATCGTAAAAGGTAGCTTCATCAACATTCAACCATTCCCGCAGTTTCCTCCCGCTTGCATCATTCCAGGGGATACCGCTTTCATGAACCCGCTTTCCCGGGGCCTGGCCGATGATAATTATCCTGGAAGCTTCGCTCAATTGCACCACAGGCCGTGGGCCTAACAATAAATGTCCCTGACAGATCCGGCAAGCTGATATTTGAGTTAAAAGTCGTTTCATTTCCAAAAACGGTGCTTAAACATCGAAAAGTGTTGGATGATCACGGCCACTTTTTTTGATCTCGGTTGTGTACGTTAGATGCCCTCCTACTATACGGGCCGGGGAAGTATAAGGGTGTTCCTGCTCCTTCCCGATTCCCATGATATGGATGACCTTCCACCCCCTGGCCTTCAGATAATCAGAAACGAGGGACCTGTGACAACGCCACCACACAGCTTCAGAACACATATAGGCGGTACGTTTATTACCTGCATGCTCACCGAGCTCTGTGATTCCCTGCAGGAATTCTTTGGAATCCATATAATCAGCATAGCCTTTAAAAGCAGCACTCCTCCACCCGGTATTTTTAGAATCGGGCAACGCCTTCCGCCTCCCGCCCAATGATTTTAAATGAACATACTCTATATCATTGTCCCGGAGCGAAACCTCCAGGTTTTCTTTGTTAAAATGCGGATACCGCTTCGAACCGGGATAATTGCGGATGTCGGCCAGGAGCTCTATTTGGAATGACTTTAAGATCTCAACGAATTCATTGAGTGATCGCGTTGAATGGCCGATGGTGCGGATAGTATGTTGTTCAATTTCCATTAAAACAGATACTTAAATTTAGTACCAGCCTGCAACATCCGTTCTTTTTTAGAAAGATGGTCATTGGTTTGGCAGTCCATAGACCAAATAGTTGTGCCAGGCTGTTATGTCATAGACTATTCAGCCATCAGGCAGGTACATCAAAAGCCACGTTGCTGAATGACCGCGGACCTTGACAGGAACGCCCTGAAACGGGATTTGCAATAATTTCACGCTTTTCTCCTTTTTAGCGAAAATATTTTGCAGAATTAAAAAAATCCTTACTTTTGCAATCCATTAATGCAGAATACGGCAGCTTAATGGATTTGTTTATTGCGAAAGTAGCTCAGTTGGTAGAGCGCGACCTTGCCAAGGTCGAGGTCGCGGGTTCGAACCCCGTCTTTCGCTCAAGAGAAGCCCTCTTTTAACCAAGAGGGTATTTTTTTAAGTATTTCTGCTCAATTACCAGGAGCGAAATGGAAACAGGAGACAGTTCTGATTTTAATCGGGATTACTTCAACTAAACAAATTTGCAATTGCAAGTTTGAGTTTCAGCAGATGCCCAGGTGGTGGAACTGGTAGACACGCAGGACTTAAAATCCTGTGATCATTGCGATCGTACCGGTTCGATTCCGGTCCCGGGTACAAGAATGCCGAGAATTAACGTCTCGGCTTTTTTATTGGGGTGAGGTAATGGGGTGAGGAAAATTCATTTATTTGGCGTAGCGTAGTGATGATTTTAAGCAAAGCCACGGCTTTCCTCAGGCTTCTATACCAGGAAAAGATAATGAGCCCATCCCTCTCACACAGTGTTAGTTCAGAAAATTCGGCTTTAAAAAGCTTGTGACGAATTGAGAACAGATATTTGTTTTTCGCATCGTATTTTACTCAAAAATTCCGGTGTTATACCTAAAAATGAAGCTATTTGAGTGTTAGGAAGGCGACCCGCTAAATGTGGGTATTGTTTCAAAAAAGCTTTATAGCGCTCCGGACAGCTTGTACTAATGTTTTGTAAAACCCTATCCTGAAGTTCAGTGAATTTTTCTTCAACAATACTCTGAAGTTCCTGTCAAATGTGTGAAAGTGAGTATATAAATGCCAAAGGTCTTTGCGTTCGATCTGAATTATTACAGAAGTTTCCAGTGCCTCAATGTTTACCTGCGAAGGTTTGCGTTTATGCAGGCTACTGATGTCAGTTATCCAATCGTTTTCGGCTACAAACTGTAGATTATGCTCTTTGCCATTTCGATCAGTCTTATACATTCTAAAACAACCTTTAACAACGAACGTAAGATGATTGCAGATGTCATTTTCTTGTAAGAGTAAATGTTTACGTTTAACAAGTCTCTCAGCTGATCGCGCAATCAATTCCGACTCCTCAACTTTATTGAGCGGGATGAAATTATTGAAATAGCTGATAAGTTGTTTTCTACTCACAAAGACACAGTTTGACCAAGTTATCAAGACAAATCCATGCCAAGGAATCATTTCGTTGGAATGTGCTTTAAATCGCCAGTGGACCGTAATTGTATGAAAAAGGTAAATATTTGTTGGAAAGGAATTGTTGAATGAGTACCCCATGATTTTGACTTGTGGGAAACTGATTCTAAGTGCGGGTTTTCGATTCAGGAAACACCATATGGTTTATAAATCTTTGAACTATTGGAGCAAGAAATAGAGAAACTGGTATGGAGATCAAATAAGCGATACCCCATGACCTAAGCCAGATTTTTAGAAAGTGGTCTCCGAATCCCACATTTATTGAAACCAGGGCAAAAGATATAATGCAAGTAGCAATAATGCCCATAATTAAGGAAAAGGCAATTTTATTTTTCATAAGTATCAGATTGTGCCAATTTTTAAAACAGACTTTATCGTCTTTCCTTTTTCTGAATCTTCAATTGCCTGATTAATTTCTTCAAATGGATATGTTTTAATAAGCTTGTCAAATGCAAACTGACCATTCATATACATTCTAATTAATTTGGGGATGAATTCTTGAGGTACACTATCACCTTGATTGACAAATTTAATTTTGTATCCTTTTGTTAGAAAGATATTCGTTTCTAATTGGAGAGGTTTTGTGGCAACGCCAATCAAGGCTATTTCACCAACGGGCGCAAGCGAAGCTAAAGTGTTATTGATAACTTCTGTTCTTCCTGTAGTATCAACGCCATAGTTTACTCCTTGGGGTGCTATTTCTTTGATTTTTTCAATGACATTTTCCTTAAGGCTGTTTATTGCATGCGTTGCGCCAAGCTCCTTAGCAAAAGCAAGCCTCTCTTCATTGATATCAACCGCAATGATTATGTTGCATCCACTTGCTTTAGCAGCGAGAAGGGCAGCTAAACCTACAGCACCTGTTCCGGAAATTGCAATTGAACTCCCAGTTTTTACTTTCAAAGTATTGATAACTGCACCAGCTCCGGTTTGAATACCACAACCAAGTGGTCCAAGAATTTCAAGTGGAGCTTCATTAGGAACTTTAATTACATTGTTTTTGTGCGCTATTGCATAAGTTGCAAATGAAGATTGCGAGAAAAAGTTATCGTTGATATGCTTTCCTGCAAGATCATGATGACTATGTGAGCCATCTAGTCTTGCACCTGAGAAATTCCTTGGTAAAAACTCGTAGCAATACGGAGCATTTCCGGATCTACAAACATCACATTCGCCACAAAAGCCGTAAGTGAGCACAACATGGTCGCTCGGCTTAATTAGGTGGACATCTGCGCCAACGCTTTCAACAATACCTGAGCCTTCGTGACCCAAAATCACCGGAAAATTTGGCGCACCCATGATAAAATCCCGTGCCACCATATCAGTATGGCAAATGCCTGTAGCAATTATTCTAACTAGTATCTCATCCGATTTTGGATCATCAAGCACGACCTTTTCTATTTCGAATTTGCCACCTTTTTCTTTAACAATAGCAGCTGTGATTTCTCTTTTCATATTTTTAAATTTAGTTTGTTAAGAGCCATTTATTTAATTCTTTTAACACATCAGAAGTGATTTGATGTCCCATTTCAAATTCATGATAGCTCAATTTTGTCTGAAGTTGTTCTAAGTATGTTTTAGCCTCTCTTGCAAATGCAACAGTTAAGGTTCCATCTTGAGTACCATGTGCTAGGAATATTTTTAGTTTGTGAAGTTCATTATCGTTTTTCACGCCACCTCTAATCTCCTGAAGGATTCTACCACTAAGGCAAATAACTCCTTTAATTTTTTCAGGATGTAAAAGACTGATACTGCAACTCATAATTGCACCTTGACTAAAACCGCCAAGGTATATCTCATCAAATCCGTACTTCACTTTCATTTCGTTAATGAAAAGGAGAATTGCATCTCTGCTCTGCGCTTCTTGTTTTATATCAAATACTGGTTTTCCCTTAGAGAAGTCAACGTTATACCATGCGTAGCTACCTTCTGAGATAGTAAATTTACCCCGTGGGGATATGATGTAGTAATCCTTTGGTAATTGATCAGCCAGGCTAAATAAATCGTTCTCGTTACTTCCTACACCGTGCAAGAGTATAATGACTTTCTTTTTCAGTGATTTAGTTTGCGGTTCTTTTATCAGATATTTTAAACTTAAACTGTCTTTCGAAATTGAATGATTGTTTCCATAAGTAATTTTTCTCCTTTACTTACCTGCATTATCATCATGCAGATTATTAAATAAATAAATTTTGTTCTTTTTTTCATTAGCCTAATTTTATTGAAGTCATAGTAATTGCACCAGCCACTGCTTTGTCGTTAAAAAACGAAACGTTGTCCTTATTTCCTTTTAAACCTAAAGTGTACATCAATGGTAAATAATGCTCAGGGGTGGGAATTGCTAGTAGGGCTTCCTTGCCTAATTCACTATAATTAATTAATGATTTGTGATTACCCTCGGTGATTAAAGTCTTAAACTTATTGTTGATGTTAATCGCCCAATCAAAACCGAATTCAGTTTCATTAAGTTTATCCCAATCAACCATCCCAAGGTTATGTACCATATTACCACTTCCCATAATCAAAACACCTTTTTTTCGTAAAGCATACAGCTCCTTTGCAAGATCGTAATGGAACTGAGCGCCTTTTGTATAATCAATGCTCAATTGCAAAACCGGAATATTTGCTTTTGGATACATGTGTCGCACGATTGTCCAGGTACCATGATCTAAACCCCAATCATGATCTAATTCAACGTGTGCAGATTTAATAAGACTAACCGTTTCCTTGGCCAACAAGCTATTGCCGGGGGCAGGATATTGAACATCAAACAACTCTTGAGGAAAACCGCCAAAATCGTGAATGGTTTTCGGAAAATCCATTGCGGTTATTTTTGTTCCGTTCGTGAACCAATGGGCTGAGACAACGAGAACTGCTTTAGGCTGTTCTATCTCCTTCGCCATTTGAGTCCACCTCCGGCTAAATTCAGTATCAAGTATTCCATTCATTGGTGATCCGTGACCTACAAATAGAACAGGCATAAGCTGCTCCTGTTCCGGTAATGCATCAGTGAAGTTTTTGAATGCAGATAATGTCGTAATTCCTATTGTTCCCATGACTACCGACTTTATAAATTCCTTGCGTTCCATTTTATTGTGTTTTAATAAGCAGAGAAGATAAAATCTCCTCTGCTAAATGCTTGTTATTGTAAACCTATTTGTTTTGCATAAGTTTGATTATCCCAGAACAAATGTTCTTCGATCATCACACCATTTTCCCAAAGACCCACAGTAGCCATTGGCATTTTAAATGCTTTACCAGTAGGCTGGATAAATTTCCCACCACCAATTGGCATTGGCTTAGTAAAGGTTCCTTCAAAGACACCAGTAACCAAAGTGTACTTTCCAGATCCGAATTTAATCGGATGTTCTATGATGCGAGTATCAGGGGCATGGACAAAGAGTTTCTTTAAATCCTCAATATGTCCTTCAATGCCCTCTGCCATGTGTCCATCAGGCCAGTAAACTTTAATGTTAGGTGCATGACTTTCTTTTAGCCTGTCCCATTTTTGATTACTGAAGACATCAAAGTCCAATGCATCAAAAGTCTTTAGATGAGCTTCAATACTATCATTTTCAGAAGCAACCTGAAGTGCTATTTTTTTAAGGTTTGCGAGTTCATCATCCGAGATTTTAGAAGATGAATCTGAAGCTTGCTGACAGCTTTGCAAAAGGCCAGCTGATACAGCCAACACTAGAATCATTGATTTAATTGTTTTCATTTTTTGTTTTTTATGTTAATACATTAATTGTTATAGAACGGCTATTTCAGCATTTTGTCTTTTGTAAGTACGGCATCGATACTAGCTTTGCCGCCACCTGCAATAAGAGATATAATTGCCAGTCCAAAAAGCAGGATAAAATATTCTAATCCTTCCCCTTTATTTGGTTGCATGTACCAGTTCATAAAGAAACCGTTACTTGCATGCGAGGTAATTACAACTCCCAGGAAGTTTACAATTATACCTACAGCTGCTATGCGTGTTCCGAATCCGAAAATAAGCATGAGTGCACCAAAAAATTCAATAAGGATTACGAGTAATGCGATTATCCAAGGTAAGCCATTACTGGTTAAGAAACCCATTGTTCCCGAGAAGCCGTAGCCTCCAAACCAACCAAGTAATTTTTGAGCCCCGTGAGGGAACACCACAACGCCAAGGGCGATTCTTGCGATTAACGCTGTGATGCTTCCGGGATTTGTTGACAGTATTCTTTTCATTTTTTCTTCGTTTTATAAAACCGATTTTTTCCGGTTATTTGGTTTTATTATACATGTAACGAGCAATCTTCCATTGGCCGTTTTCTTTCTCGAATACAAAAAGCTCTCTGAATTCATCATCTACCTTTTGGTTACTCGCCTTAATTACAAATGAACCTTTAGATTGACTCCTTACGAAGGCAGTATTTCCATTTACTACTACATCAAGTACAGTAAACTTTAGGTCGTAAGTGAAATTATCAAATACATATTGATAAGTTCCTTTTACTGCTTCAGCTCCTTCAGCAGTTGGTGCAGCATTTGCCATCAATACTCCGGTCTTTGTAAAAAGTTCTACAACCTTAGCAGCATCAGAGGCGTTTAATGCATCCTGATAAGCGGTGATCACTTTTTCAATTGATTGTTTTTCCGAATTTGCTTTCGTTTCGGTTTTTTTGTTTGTCTGAGCAGTTGCTATTTCCTGAGTTCCAAGCGTTAAAGCGAAGATTGCTGCGATTGCGATTATTTTTTTCATTTTTTCTATTTTTAATTGTTTTAAATTATTTAATTGTTTTTCTTGGATTAAATTTTTTCAGTTGCTTCTTCAAGTGTTACTGCTTTTCCTAAAGCACCGAACTCATGTAAGTCACCAAATACTTCTATGTTGATCGATTTGTCAAGACCGCCTAAACGTACAGGCTCAAAACCATTGTCTTTAATTAAAGATTCGATTTCCGGATTTATGCTTTTGTCATCTGTTGCATAAAATTCAACTTTCCTCGGTTCATTAAAAGCGGCTTGTTCTAAAGTTGCAGCACCCAATGTTCCTAAAGCTTTTGCCAACTTTGCATCTTTTGGTAAAAGGGTAGAAAGGATCTGTCCGGAAGATTCATTCTGACCGATGATCTTTTTGAATCCGCCTTTGTCGTCTGGCGCAATTGGATTTGAAGGATCAACAATAATTTTTCCTTCAAGTTCAGAAGCGTATTGAACGAAGATTTCTTTAATGGAAGCGAAATAAACTGCTAATACAACAATATCTGCTGATTTAATAGCTTCACCAATTTCAGATGGTTTTGCAAGTGAACCTAAGTTTTTAGCAAGATCTTCTGCTTTAGCAAATGTTTTGTCTGCTACAATAACTTCGCGACCACCTTTTACAAGATTTGACGCAACTACTTTTCCGATGTTTCCTAAGCCGATTACGGCTACTTTTAAATTTGAATTTTTCATGATCTTTTGTTTTTAGAGTTATTAATTATTTTCTAAGACAAAGATCGGGAGACTAAGCCGCGTGGGCTTATAAGATAGTTTATGAAATACTCTTAAACTAGATTAAGGGTAGATTAACCTGAAACACGCTCATTCCTTATTTTACTAAGGAATTCAGGTGTTATGCCAAGGTAAGAGGCAATATGGGTGTTGGGGATTCTGTTAGCTAATTGAGGATATTGCTTCAAAAAAGCTTCATATCTGACTCTTGCGTCCGAACCAATAGTCTGCAATAAACGATTCTGCATTCCAATAAGACTATTCTCAACTAAGACCCTGAAAAGTCTATCAAATTTGGGTGCTTGGATATATAAATCAAGAAGGTCGTTATGTTTGATTTGGAGAACTGTGGTATCTTCGATGGCTTCAATGTTCAATTCGGACGGGTTTGTAGAATAAAAACTACCCATATCTGAAATCCACCAATTTTCGGTTGCAAACTGTATTATGTGGGTCGTTCCGGCTTCGTCTATTTTATACATCCTTAGGCAGCCAGTGACCACGAAATTAAAAACGGTACAAACATCACCTTCCTGCAAGATGAATTGGCGTTTTCTGTAAAGCCTGGGCTGGAACTTGGCAATAACCAACTCCCGTTGCTCTTCCGTAAGAGGCAGCATTTTATCAAAATATGCTATTAGCTGCTTAGTTGAGGTTGGGTTTGTGTATTTTTCCGTCATGAGAGTATAAAAATACGGAGAATGTGCGAAAAGTATTAGGAATTCGGACACAAATAGGTAGGAAATCTTATTTAGCTCACAGAAAGTTTATTATTCTGACTATTAATATCTTGGCTATATTTAATAAATAACGATAATATTCGAAGCTGATTCTGAAATTATACTAATATTTGAGGATGGAAGATTTATTTTCAAGTCAAGAAGAAATTTTTAGATCGGAACCATTTGCGGTTTCAAAATTAGATTTTCCAGACAGCGACATAACCCTTTACAACGGTTTCTTTAGCAAAGAAGAGAGTGACATTTTTTTTAACAAATTATTAAATGATATTGAATGGCGGCAAGATAAGATGACGTTTTATGAAAAGGTATATGATCTGCCGAGGCTTACGGCATGGTATGGGGATATAGGGTCATCTTATACTTATTCGAACATTCCAATGAATCCTAAACCTTGGACAAATGAATTGTTGAAAATCAAAGAACGTATTGAAAAAATATCAAATACTTCTTTCACAAGTGTTCTAATAAATCTTTATAGGAAGGGTTCGGATAGTGTTTCCTGGCATAGCGATGATGAAAAAGAACTTGGTATTAATCCCGTTATTGGTTCAGTGAGTTTTGGTGAAAGCAGAACCTTTCAACTGAAACACAAACATTTGGCTGAAGCAAAAGCAAATATTCTCCTTACTCATGGCAGCTTCTTGTTAATGCAAGGCGCGACTCAACACTATTGGAAACATCAAATCCCAAAATCAGCGAAAGTGTTACGACAGAGAATTAATCTAACCTTTAGGGTAATGGAGGAAAAGCATTAAAATCTTTTCGTATTCAGGATCAAGACTGACCAAAGTTGAATAAATGGCTAAATCGGAATTAGAAACTAAGAACTCTTTTGCAGAATTTCACCTTTTGCAGCTTTCAAAAGAAAGCAAACTAACGGCCTGCTATCCGGCTTTTAAAATGGACAGGGGGCAACTCACCGGAACGCAGATCTTAAATTTAATCAAAGAATTTCGATGTAATTAACTCTCCGGAACAGAATTTTCTTTTGTGAAACCTTAAATAAATCAATATTACTAAGATTTCCTGCCATAAACTCCTTGTTTAGATAAGAGTCTCTGAGTACTTGGTCATCGGAGTGCCCAGTAAACAATTTAGTCTTATCACCCAAATGTTTGGAAAGGTAGTTAATGTAGGTTTTCCGTAAATCCTTAAACTCGATTTTTAAATCTGTGACTTGCTTAAGATAATGGCTAAACCCTCTGGTAAGTTGGTCAAGCAAGTAATCAATTTTTAATTCCGGAGCTCGTACGACAAGATACGTGTCTTCATTCATTTTTTCTTCATACCCTAATTCAAGCAATAACTTAAAGAGTCCTTTTGTGACTGGAATTGGTTTCATATTTTTTCCTGTATCAGTGCCGAATTGTTGTCTGTTAACCTTTAAATTGTTTGTATCTATAATTAGGCGAGGATCATTATCATTCGAAATGTTTCTAATATTACTCCACCGCAATTGAAAGATTTCTTCTCTTCTAAGCCCTGTTTCCATTGCCAACTGAATTGCTGTTTTTAACCAAGTGGTAAACACATTTAATTTCTTTCCACTTTTTAATGTTTTATGTCCATTTTCGGGAGTTATAATGCTCAAAAGCTGTTGGAATTGCTCCGGTTTCATTAAATTTCTTTTTGTGCTACTGAACTTTAACTTCGCTCGTCTAAAAACATTGGGTATATCTAAGCTTTTAACTTTAATCACCCAATTGACAAACGCTTTTAAAATTACAAAGTTCTTAGAATGAGTGGTATCCGATATATTCTTTGTTTTAAGGTGCTTGAAAAAAATTTCAACCTCATCATCTCCAATATCCTTGATATTGATATTTTCAATTGTGTAACCGGCTGTTCGAAGTGATGTGCAAAAATTTACAAATACTCTTGATGTCTCATTAATATATTCCTTACTTAATTTTCTTGACAAGTGCTCATGTGTACCGCCCCCGGAAATAGAATTAAGATATTCTGCCATTAATCCTTTTAGTGAGGTATCCAATTTACTTTTAACGACAGTTTTTTTGTTATAATTGTTCTCCTTTAGTCATCTTTAAATTTAATTAGTTCATCTAGCGCAAAATTAAAATCCTTTGCATCAGAGATTCGCTGCCTGGTGCTATTGTGAGTGCCTGGAATATGAACTACCAAATTATATTTATGACGAGACTTAAATTGGCATGAAGCGAGTGGTTTTCCTGTTTTTTTTACAAACATCATTCACAACGGACTTGCACTTTATGCACTTGACCTTAACACCACATCCGTGAAATTTTGCAGGTATTTTTTTCATTATGCAACATTTAATTGGTCAAGAAACTTTTCAGCGGCTTTGCTATTTTTTGCCACGCGAAATTTCTGCTTCACTCCCTGATTTACCGGAGCGTCTAAAAGTTCAGCTAAAGCAATTTTATTATCCTCGTGTAAGGCAGAAATAACTTCTTCCGGATGTTTATAATTAGCGTGAACAAATTTATCGACAGTCTTTTTTATCAAAATATCAATAAAGTCCTCGATGACATAACTCTTCTTTCCAAGTTTTAGAATAGGAACCTTATGGTTTCTACACCATTTCTGAATCGTGCGCTCATCCTGGCATCCAAGCAGGTGCATCAGTTCTTGCAGTTCTATCAATTTTTCTCTCATATTGACTCTTATTTATTATGCTGTTAGCGGCTGATTTTATCCGAATCAACAACCCATTTTTGATTTTGACAAGTTTAAACGATTCCATTCTTCAACTTGTTCTTCGAAAAAGAATATATTTTTAAAATCGTTGATTCTATTGATTCGTAGCTGTAAATTATTTCTTTGCATAGACTGAATTCAATAAAACTGACGATAGTTTTATAAATCCAAGCGGTACAATCGAAGATTCAATTTGCAGTTTATGAAACTCAGCAAGTTTCTACCGACTTCTTCTGGGGTTGCATTTAGATCCAAATCCACTCCACACCAATATGGATCTTGATGACCCGGCATAAAGCAGTGTGAAAATTCCTGACTTGAAAGCCCCGTAAATGATTGAAGTGCAATGTCAACTTCCATAGAGGGGTTTGGTTTATAATTTATTATTCCATATGGTAACTGCTCAAACTCATAAAACAATGAAGGAAGTTCACTAAAAACAAAGGGGAAACAATGGTGGCAATTATTTTTTGTACCTATTACTTCTGGAGGCTCATCCAAATTTCAAATATCAGAAAGCAAAATATAATCATTGAAGAGTTTGCCCTTTTGCAGATGATCTGCAAGTACGAAGAGCCGGAATAGTTTTTCCTCGAAGTGTTTCATTTTATACATTTTTTTCTTGCCGGTCATTCAAAATGATTTGCATAAATTCAAATAGATTACTTTTTAGCTGATCAATTGTATAGTCAATCGTTAGAAGCTGACCGCCATATTTCTCAGGCTTCTGGCCACCAACTGTAAACAAATGAAGAAATTCATCCAGTTCTAAACCAAAAAATTCCAGCATCCCATAATGACTGTTTAGTTTTGGTGATGGCTTATAAATGATCCGTCCATCACCTCCTTTCCTGAACTCCAGGAACAAATGTGGCAATTCACAAATTACCTGGGGAAAGACACAGTGATACTTACCTGCACGCCCAATAAGTAAAGTTTTCTTATCGTCAGAATAAAAGAAGTGTAAGCTATAGTACTCCTCATAAAATTGTCCATTCTCCAAATGTGCTGCAAGTATCATCATTCGCATGAATGTATTATCTGTGTCTCTCATTATCCAAGTTGATTTAATTAAATTAACACCATCATTGTGGAAGAAATGTAAACCTTCATACTTTTCATAATAGTGTTGTGAGCCAAGGTGCTCTGACACTATTAATAATCTCAGAAAGGTTTGGTCTAAATCGCGCATTACTCACTCAATTCAGCTTTAGGTAGTTCCAATGCTAATATTTCAGCTACTGAAGCTCCGGCAATACCTCTTATACTACTGTACATGTGTGAAGTATTAAGGAGAACTTTCTCAATTTGCTTTTGACGTTTTTTCCAAATGCTTTCCATCGCTCGCCTTTCGCTATTCAACTCATCTTGCATGGTTACAAAGCCTTCGACTATACTCTCAATCTGCATCCTGAACTCGTTGCCGGTTAAGAAATTATAAAGCATGTGCATTTTATCCCCTCTATTCTCTTGAGTACTTGAATAGCTGTCCAGTAAAAGCACAGATTCTCTCAAAACAAAGCATAGGCCTTTAAATTCATCTACATTACAAACCCAAACACCATCAATCAAAGTCATTCGTTCTATGTTTTTGGGATATGCATCAGTAACTAAAACCCCGAACGTTGCATTCTTATCCTGCATGTCTGTTCGGAACTTTGGTATTCATGCACTCGAAAAATCTTTGGTTCGTTTAGATTCATAGTAAATACTACCACAGCTGATCCGTTCACGTGAATTCACAATTTGCAGACAATCGGCACCCCGAGCACCTTTCTTTATTTCTTCGATGTTATCTAAAGGAAAGTTCTCTTTTAGGTAGTTCTCAATCTCAAGTTCCTGGACTTCTCCTTGTAACTGCATACTTCCTTGTTCCACTTTTCTTGTTAAAACCTGGATCTGTGTTTTGAGGGAGTCGATAAGGTGCTCTTTCTCCGAAATCTTTAAATTGTTTTTTTCATCATATTCCTTCCGTATACGCTCCTTTTCGGTATTTAGCGAACCTGAGAATTTTTGTTCAACCTCTGCTTCAATTTGACTTCGTAATTCTTCTTTTTCTCGCTTGGAGCGTTCCAGCTCTGCCCTCATTCTATTAAGGTCCTTGACCTGTTCGCTTTTTTCCTTTAGTTCGGTCTTATAGGAACTTAATTCCTCCTCCTTCTCAAGTAAAAGCTTAGCGCGAAGCTGGGTCTCAAATGCTTTTCGTTCTTCTGACGACTTCCGAGTCGCGTCCAGTTTAATCTGATCTGCTATTTGCCCGTAAACTATTTGATTGACATCGATATTATGCCCACACTCGGGACACGATATTTGAATTATTTCCTGTTTCATAATTATTGGATTTTAGTTTATAAACTTTTTTACTTTTCTTCTTATCTCGTGTTCGTGATACCTTCATTCCGTTTAGCCTTACAAATTCATAGATGTTGTTACTGAGATCACTTGGAGTTGCCTCAGGATTCAGGCTATTGCCTCCATACTTCTGGTCTTGAAAGCCTGGCAAAAACAAATGTGATAAGGTATCAAAATCGAGATTGAACCATACGGCCGCAGAAGTTAGGGAACTCAGCTTTTCATAATTTTCAAGAGACGGTTGCTGATCTTCTGAGATCTTCCACTCTTTGAATATATATGGTAAAGAGTTTAGCGCCCAAGAAAAGTGCTCGACTTCTCCATCGGATTGTAATCCTTCACCTTTCCGGAAAGAACATCTAGCATATGTTGCTTTCCCAGGTATCTGGCTAACTTTAAAAGTCGACTTAAATAGATTTTTTTAGTTTTCATTTTTTTCGATTTAGTTCATAGAAAATTGATTTTCGTTATCCACGACATCTTCATAGCCTCTAACAATATCGATTAGCTCGAAGATGTTCCTTGCCAGTTGCATAGCAGTAGGCCGGGGTTGAAGTACGAAGCCACCGTACACTTCTATCCTCTGGTTGCCGGGACTAAAGAGATGAAGTAAAATTTGCGTGTTTATGCCGAAGAAATAAATAATCGCAGAAGTAGTGTTCTCTTTAGGCCACTTCTTTAATACCGGCAAATAATCCTTTCCATAGCACCAGTCTTCTGAGAATATTAAAGGCAACTCCATTACTACTTGCAAGCACAGTGGATTCAAACTTTTATCGCCGATAGTTTCCTGCACAATTTTATTTTTCCTGATTGCTTTGCAGAATCTTTCGCACCTTAAATCATGTACTTGTAAATGCTGCGCATATTTTATTAGTCGTGCATTGTTAAATTTTTGATGTTTCATATTGTTTCCTATTTTTTAGTTAAACTTCTTATTCGCAACGCTTCTTATTTTCTCATGGTGGTAATCCTGAGTATTCTCTTTGAAACAACTTCTTGATCTTTTGTCTGGATCGTTTTCGCATATCTACTTGTTTTAAAGCGGCTTATTTGTCGCTTGTCAAATTAAACGGTCAGTATATAAAAAATTGTTTCCTGTGAATGAAAATATTTATATAACTATTTAGAAAACAGCGAATTAAAAATAACAAAAGCGACAATTTTGCCGCTTTTAAAATTAATTGTTTACTATATTTGCCCAGTAGATCAATCAATTAGAATGGAAAAAAAGTTCCCTGCCCAGATCAAAGAGTTTGGGCAAAAGGTGAAAGAGATAAGAATGGAACGTGGCTTAACCCAGGAAGAATTGGGTAAAGAGGCTGGCGTAGATAAACGCACAATTCAACGTATTGAAAGGGCTGATTTCTCTATAGGTTTACACATTGTTTTTGCGCTTGCGCAGGTTTTTAATATTAAACCGTACAAGCTCTTATTGCATATTGAACTACCGGAAAAGAAAAAACGGGTAAAGAAAACTAAAGAAGATAAGAGAGAAGAATCATAGAACCAGCCATATAACTTGATTCATTAATTACCTGTTTCTTTTAACAAGTCGGACAACTTTATTTCTAAGGCTTCACAGATCCTTTTCAGAACTCTGATAGATATATTCTGTTTTCCTTGTAAAATTCTGCGAATTGTACTTTCGTTAACATCGCAAACGTTAGCAAATTCAACATTGCTTTTAAATTTGGCTTTAGCTTTCTTACCAATGTAATCGCCTATATTAACAAGTATATCCTTCTCTTTGGGCATACCCCAAATGTCTGAGTATGCCAGGCACTCATCTCGTCATATATGCCGAATTTTTATTATCTTTGGTTAACCAAAACCCTTAAAAATGAAAACAAAGTTATTTATTGCAATACTTTTATTGACTAACATCAGCATGCATGCCCAGAGCCCTACTTGCTATTCTTCACCTGACGGTATTGAGGGTAGCGGATGGAGCTATAAAGATTACATCATCCCAACCGGTTATAGAATTGACTCTGTAAGAATGAGTGCTTCTCGCCCTGGCTATGGAGCAAGTGATCATGATTTTGTTTTTCAGTCGTGTTCCGGTACTACAATTTATAACGCTGGGATTGCAACAGCACCTTTCGATTATAGCACAATTAATACTTCTCTTTATAACACATGGATTGATTTAACCACCTTTAACTATTCGTCCGTTGGAATGGTACGCGTTGCTTTGCCTACTAATACTGATGCAATATGGGATGATCTGTGCTTTGCTTTATCATCTGTTAACGACTGTTACACTTCGGCAGATGGAACTGATGGAAGTGGATGGAGTATCAAAGACTATATTATACCAGCAGGTTTTCAGTTAGATTCAGTTTATATGGATGCCTCAAGACCCGGCTTTGCAACAAGCGATGAAGATTTTGTTTTTCAGTGGTGTAGTGGTTCTACTACCTATAACGCTGGAACCGCAGTTTCGGCATTTGACTTCAATACGGAAACCAATTCGTTATATAATAGTTGGATTGATCTCACCTCAATGAATATAACTTCCGTTGCAATGGCACGAGTTGCTTTACCGACAAATGCCGGAGCTATCTGGAATCAGGTTTGTTTTGCTATTTCGCCTACAATTACAACTGGAATTAGAAATGAAGAGTTGACCAGTATGAGCCTTTATCCTAATCCAGCTCACAATACTCTTCAGATCGGAGTGAACTCTTTTTCTACCTGCACTATCATAAATGCTGCCGGTCAAACCATTAGCACGGCTTATAACACCTCCGGGGTTATTGATATTTCAAGCTTGCCGGCTGGAATGTATATCTTAAAAGTGTATGATACAATAAAAAATGCATCAACGACCGCAAAGTTTATTAAACATTAGGCAATACATCAACCATCACAAATAGCCATCTATAGCACGCGCACCGTAGCTCTATAAACCTGTAATATCAATGATTTCACATTTTATACGATAAACGAAATTTAAACATCGTAAAAATGAACCTTTAAATTGTGTTTTATAATCAGATTACTCCCATTACCGAATGGTGTGTTATAGGTTTGTATTATAACAATTTAAAATAAATTAAATCATGGATGAAAATAAAAAGAAAACAAGTCAGCCAAGGTGCAGGCACAAGAAAACATTAAAGTGAGAGGAATAACGGTCCTCGGTGATGAATCAATTAGGGAAAACGAAACACACTTCATTTGCTGTACTCATAATTGTACCTTCAGCGGGCCTGCCTTGGATTCGAGTGAAGAAGACATCGCGGAATTTTATAAGTGGGTCCGGAAAACTAACGAAGAGAAAGGGAAAGAGTATATCAGAGTTTACGACCCGAGGAAGCAAGACTAATCAATGTATACATCCGGTATACTTAAGAAAAGATCATATTCACTATGATCTTTTCTTTTTTTTAACGGATCCGTTGTTCCGGTAAAGAATGATGGATAATTCTAATTTCCTATTTTTATGATATGAAGGAAATAGAAAAAGAATTTTATGCACACCTGGGTTTGCTTTCCATCCAGTCCGCCCGTATGGAGCAAATGCTTCATTTAATAGCTGCAGGTTTAATGGCTGGTGACCAATTCATTTCGAGAACTGTAATACAAAATAATAACTTGAATTCGAATTTAGATTTAATAAAAAAATTAAATCAGTTTAGACACGGGGATATTAATAACATTCAAGTGAATACAGTATTAACTAAAATAAGAGCTGTACAAGGCCAAAGAAATCTTTTTATTCACGCTGTTTGGCGTGAGCCCAATGAAGTAGAAGGAAGTATAGAGATTACATGTTCAGATATGAAGGTTGCTTTTTCTGAAAATGAGAGAGGAAAAGAATGGGCTGAGCAGACACACTATGTTTTTGATATTCAGGATATCAAAATGAAAATTGAGGAGTTAAAAGAGATTCAGGAAATTGAAAAAAGCATTTTGGAAGAAATAAAGGGATCAAGTTTTTATGAATAACCTTTTTATAAAAGCGAGGCGCAACCAACTAAGTATCTTCACATAATTGGTAAGGTTTAAAACATATTTAGAGATAATCAATCTTTTTTATAAATTTGATTATCAATCAACTATACAATGGCTGAAAAAAAGCCCCATTTATATTTTCGTAATCCTGTGGAGGGTGTAGTGAAATTCAAGCAGAAAACGCGGTATGGCGCTGCACCTGAAGAAGAAGAAGATCAGGAGGATGATGAAGAGGAAGAGATAGATTATTCTTTGCTGCGAGAAAGCTTTACCCGCTCCAGGACAAATTATATTGTCGATAAACGAACAAAGGAGGACCAACGAAACCCCCAGCTTGCTATACCCGCTACTGTTGAGCTGGTAGAGCTGGTCTTCTTTAATTCTTTCGATTCGATTTTTTTTGAAAACAGGTATAGAACCAACTTTGGCCTTTCTCCCGTACGGTATTCGGAATTTAATACAAGAGCGCTCTTTGCAGTGATTAATGAAACTGCCTTTGCTAACTTCCTCGAAAATATTCAAATCTTTATAAATACCACAGATCATTCCGGTGCAGTTGGTTATAATACTGACATTAAGTATATAAGAGAGTTCTTGTTTTACAGCCCTGGAAAGGTTAAAAAGTATGAACGTTACGAAGATTACGTATTACTGAATTTGATCGATAACCCTGAAATATTTACAAATAAGATTCGGCCAATAGAAAACGAATTGATTAATTATTTGAGGATCCGACAGATTAGTTTTTCTGCAGATCTGCAAAACAACCGGATTGAAATTTTTAATCAGCCGGAACCTGTCATAAATGAAATACTGAACAATTTTGACGTTATTCAAAGCGCGAATTCCTTTTTAGCTGGGGTAATTGGCCCAAGTGCTTTCAATACACCTATCCGCTCACACGGTTTTACCATCAGCAACGCAGCCGATACTACTTTGCCAATAATAGGGATAATTGATACCGGAATAAGCAGCCAGTCACCTATTGCCGTGTTAACGGTAAACACTAATAATGACTTTGACCTTACAGGGACCAGCGCGTTAGATGACAGTGCCGACCATGGTACCGCAGTAGCTACTTTGGCCTCGTTAGGAAAAAGAATCTATCCCAACCATACAGGAGATTTTGAAGCGGATGCTCGTTTGCTGTCCATTAAGATTTTAGGTGGTAAATTAGGAGTAATACCACAGACGGAGGTGCTGAAACTAATCAGGAAAGCACACACTGACCACGGTGTAAAAATATTTACGCTTACTATTGCTTATACTACTCCTAAAGCAGATAATTCTAATATAGCGGATTACTCCTACTCATTGGATATGCTGGCCTATGAGCTCGATATTTTAATTTTTGTTTCGGTTGGTAATAATGATAACTTAACGACTATTCAGGGTGGAGTGCCTGCTGCTGTTACTTACCCGACACATTTTGAAGATGTACAAGCAAATCTCTGTGTACCTTCGGATAGTATGAATAATATTAGCATTGGCTCTGCTGCTGGTAACCTGGAAGGAAATGACACATTGTGTATTTCACCTAATGGCGAGCACCCGGCTATTTATACCCGTAAGCATCATATTAACTGGAATCATCCGTCAATTAATAAATCCAGGATTAACAAACAATTACTTAAGCCCGACCTAATGAATTATGCTGGCGACTTTGATGCCCGTATAGATCCTACAAACACAGGTTTAAGAACGCTAAGTATCAGTCCAGGTGTTTTCTATATTAGGCAAGTTGGTAGCAGCTATTCCGGCCCTTTAACGGCAAATCTTGCTGCTAAGCTGCTAAGGCATTACCCCGCCCTGATCCATTCGATGCAAACAGTTAAGGCTCTCATACTAAACTGTACCACGCCTCCAAAGCTTGGTAATACTTTCAGCGCGAGCAGCTTTTACGAAACACATCTTACTGGGCGCGGTATTCCTGATGATGACAAATGCCTCTTCTCGGATGAAAATACAGTAACTTTTGTTTTAGAGGACAGTATTAAGGCTACAGAAATAAAGGCTTATCCGATTCACATTCCTGATTACCTGAACACGGTTGAAAGGAAGAACTCATTGTTGCAGGTGGATATTACACTTTGCTTTAAATTTAAACCTATACCCAATAACCACCTTACATACTGCCCTTTACATACTACTTTCGGCCTTTTCAGAAATAAGCCGCTGCAAACAAAAGATGCAGCAGGAATTGATACAAATGATGGATTGAACGGAAATAAGATGGCTAATATTAAATTTAAGGCATCTTGGGCGCAGGATTACTATTATAAACCGAAACTGCTTAGCAATTCTCAAAAAATGTCCTTTGTGATTAGCAGAAAGGAATTATTGGAGGAAACAAATTCCTTTAAAATAGCGGTACATTCTAAGTTTCATAAACTTTTAAGCCCCAATCAACAACTAGACTATGCCGGGGATCATCCCTTTTCAATCGTGATAACTTTACGGGAAAATCCAATAAAGGGAGAAAATACTGGAAGACTATACAATGAACTAATTGCAGTAAATACCACAGAAGCCTTTGCAATTACAGGATTGGATGGAGAAGCAATAATAGAGTAAGCTTATTTCTTTTTGACGTTCAATGACTTCTTTTCGGCTTCAATTAACTCTGCCCAAACATCGGTATTGATTTTAGCAGTTAAAGGAATTGTGTTGTTTTTAACTTTACTGCTGAACAGGCTGCGTTTAATAGCTGTAATAAGCGTTTTTTGAATGCTGTAGTAAGACAATCCAACGCACGATTTAATTACATTTTTGGCAGCCGTTTTATTGCTGAAATCAAATTTGCCATTCTTTAAAGTTAATGTAATAAGGGAGTCAATTTGTTTTAGGTTTGGTAATCCAAATTGAATGCTAAGGTCAAATCTTCTTAATAAAGCATCATCAAGCATTTCCTTTTGGTTGGTAGCGGCAATAACAATGCTGCTTTGAGGCAGGTAATCAAAAAGCTGCAGAATCGTATTAACTACTCGTTTCATCTCTCCGTGGTCTTGACTATAATCTCTTACTTTTCCTAAGGAGTCAAACTCGTCTATAAATATTACACAATCTTCCGATGCCGCTCGTCTAAATATCTTTGCGAGATTTTTACTTGTTTCGCCTAACTTTGAAGATACTATAGCTCCTAAATTTACAACATACATCATTTTATTTAGCTCCCCTGCAATGACGTACGAGGCAAGAGTTTTTCCGCATCCGGAAGGGCCGTGTAATAAAATTTTATTGGCTACTGGTAAATCAAAAGATCTTAGTAATTCAATTCGCTGATGCTCTTCAATAAAGTATTTTAAATCTTGTGTAACGTCACTTGCAGTAATAAGATTATTAAAACGGTAATCAGAAGTAATTTTTTCTATAATAAATTCATTTACTTCTTTGTCTTCTTCACGCAAAATATGTTTTGCAGACCCAACTATGGAAAGAGTACTAACTTGTTGCTGTCTTATCGTATCTTTTAATATGGACTGCAATTGCAAGGCAAAATTGGTTTTCTTTGTTTTTTTTGAATATTCTATTAACTCGCTTAAGGCAATAAGAAGTTTCTCCTGATCATTTTCAAGACCGTATTTTGCAATATCCCTTATAAAATCGGATTGACTCATTTTCCTCTAAATTCTTCTAATTATCTACGTATAAAACTACAGCAGGTTCCGAATTACTAACACAAAGATGTTAATCTTTGTGAATATCAGCTAAAATTCCGCCAACTCTTTATCCAAAAGTCTTCAAACTCAATGAAAAAAGGTATTAATCACTAAATTTAGGACACCAATTAAGTATAAATTATGTTGTTTTCAAAAACTATCTCAATAGACGACTTTAAATTAGAACCACCACGATCTGATTTAAATCCTAAAGATGAGAAATTAGCAAATGAGCTGTTAGAAATCTTCTCTCTAAAAGAAGTGACGAAATTTAATAATAATTACAAATTAGAGACGCTTTATGATGCTGAACAAAGAATTTATAATATTTCGCTCGCATTTCAACGTCAGCTTTACTATACCTACCTTCTGTACGATACGAAGGTTGACAGATTAGTTGGAACAATCGAACTTCTTGCCCCAATCAGTGTTAACGAATCTCACAAATCAATATCGAAATTTTGCTTTCTATCAGGTGATGCAGTACGTAACAACATCTGGCTAATTGAATATTATTTGCACCCAGATTATTGGCGACAAGGGATTATGACTAAAGCTGTATCCGGAATCATCGATGAACTTTTCCATCAAAACGTAGGATGTATTGCTGCGGTATGTCATAATAGAAATACTGCTGGTACTAAATTCTTATCAAATTTAAAATTCATTCATATGATCAGGTACAAGAATATGCCCGATCATTTTCTATGGATAAAAAAGCCTTCAAGAAGTCAAGAATAACTGCCTCTGATAAGTCATATAATGGATGATAAACTTAATTCCTGGTGATTACGTTTAAGAAAGTATGAAAAAAAAACAGCTCAATCCCCGATTTCCATTGAGGTATACCAAAAAGGAAATTAGAAGATATGCAGAAAAATTAGCCGGGCCGGTGCAATCGTGAATATGTGAATATGAACGGGACTCCTATATTCAAGGAGTTATAAAAGGATTAACCTTAGCCCAGGTTATGCACAATGGACCTACTTCTATAAAGGTCGATTTAGTGCCTCGTTTGTCCAAAAAAAGGTAATCTTCATGGGGTGAGGAAAATAGGTGAGGAAAATGTTCAAATTTGTTCGATTTTGTTATTTGAGGTATTGATTTGAGAGGATAAGCGCTATCACGCAGGACTTAAAATCCTGTGATCATTGCGATCGTACCGGTTCGATTCCGGTCCCGGGTACAAATGAACGATATTGACCGATATTGGACTTTATTGAACCAAATTGGACAGTATGATGAAATTAAAAAGAGGGTTGTTATAAGTTAACAACCCTCTTTTATTCAACATTGATTTCGTTTCCGTGAATGTAGATCCTACTTTTTTTTGCTTCTACTTATGATTCTCCTACGGTGATTTTGTCCCCATTCTTTAAGAGCATTAATTACTGGATGCAGCAACGCTGCATAAGAAGTTGGTTCGTATTCGATACTTACCGGGGTTGAATCATAAACAGTTCTTTTGATAAGATCATTCATTTCGAGTTCCTTTAACTGCTTGGCCAGTACTTTTCCGGTTATTTTAGGAATGCTTCTTTCGATCTCAGTAAAGCGTTTATTTCCATGCGTAATAGAGATTAGTATTAATATCTTCCACTTACCGTTGATAATTTCAAGCGCGTCTCTGATTGGCAGGATATCTCCTTGGCATTCCTGATAACTCTTTTTGTTAGCCATGTTTTTAGAATCTACTTACCCCAAGGTAATCACTTACCCTGAGGTAACAACTTACTTTTGGTAAGCAAATATCCGTAAATTTGTATTAACAAACAAATAGAAAGAAAAAACGGACACACACTTTGAATAATAAAGGGACTCTTGAGTTTTAGCCTTTTTCCGCATGGGGAAGATTATAAGCAAAATGGTTGTTCAATGGAGGGACTAGAATTTATACAGTGTTTAACACAATAGCCGCTGTTTTCGTCATGTTAAAAAAATGAAATGATTATGGAAGTAGGAATAGATAGTTTTTTAATGCAACCACAGGTTGCAACAAATACTGCCACAGCGATGGCTGAGATTTTAGAGCGAATAGAGTTGGCTGATCAGGTTGGTGTTGATGTATTCGGAATTGGTGAACACCATCGTAGTGATTTCCTTGATTCCGCGCCTCCGATAATTTTAGCTGCTGCTGCTGCACGTACTTCAAAAATTAAACTAGCCAGTGCTGTCACGGTGTTGAGTGCCGCTGATCCGGTAAGGATATTTCAGGAATTTGCCACGCTGGATATTATCTCCAAAGGAAGGGCAGAGATCGTGGCGGGTCGCGGCTCTTTTGTAGATGCATTTCCGTTGTTTGGATTTGACCTGAATGATTATGATGATCTGTTTTCGGAAAAGCTTGATCTGCTACTGAAAATTCGTGATAATGAAAAATTAACCTGGTCGGGTAAGTTCAGGCCATCTATGCAAAATCAGGGTATCTACCCAAGACCAGTTCAAAAAAAGCTGCCGATCTGGCTTGGTGTTGGTGGCACGCCTGAATCTTTCGCTCGCGCCGGCCAATTAGGTTTACCGTTAATGATTGCAATTATTGGAGGTGAAACAGGACGTTTTAAACCGTTGGTTGATTTATATAAGCAGTCAGCGATTAAAGCTGGTCATTCATTGAGCGATCTAAAAGTTGGAGTCCATTCTCTTGGTTTTGTAGGTGAAGACGCTAAACAAACCCGAGATTTCTTTTTTGCTGGATATAAGTCGATGTTTGAAAACCTGAAGCGCAACGGAAGATCTTTTGGACCTGTGGATAGGGAAATGTTTGACTTTCAAAACACAAGGACGGGCGCTTTATTGGTAGGAACTCCAGAGGAAGTTGCTGAGAAAATTATTTTGCACAGCCAATCGCTTGGCGGGGTATCACGTTTCACATTCCAGATGGATGCTATTTTAACGCATAAAGATCTGATGAAAGCTATTGAATTAATCGGCACTAAACTTAAACCCTTGCTTAAGGACGCATAGTAGATGGCACCGCATTTTAATTATAAATCCGATGTTTTTCAAGAATAATTTGATAAGAAGCCATGCCTGAAATCATAATTCAATCAAGAGAAGCCTTTATTGGGCCGAATATGAAAGTTAAACGCATCCTGCCTTTTCGCGAAAAGAGAATGATCGGTCCTTTTATATTTCTGGATCACGGTGGCCCGGTGCATGATTTCCCAACTGATGTTCATCAAATGGATGTGCTCCCGCATCCGCATATTGGACTTTCGACAGTTAGTTATCTTTTAGATGGTAAGGTTACGCATAGGGATAGTCTTGGCGTGGAGCAGATCATTTTACCTGGGGAGGTTAATTGGATGACTGCCGGAAGCGGAATATCACATTCCGAAAGATTTGAAGATCCAAGTGCACTTGTCGGTGGTTTAGAGCTTATCCAGTCTTGGGTAGCGCTGCCGGAACAATACGAAGAGAGTGCCCCTACATTTGACAACTATAAATCGTACCAATTACCGGTGTTTACAGACAAAGGCGTGTGGTGGAGACTGATCGCTGGTCAGGCATTTGGTCAAAAAAGTGAAGTAAAGACACATTCACCACTTTTCTATTTGCATGTTCAACTCGACAAAGGTTCAAAATTTACCTTGCCAACGGATTACTCTGAACGGGGTTTGTACATTGTAAAAGGTCAAATCGAATTAGCTGGTGTAAAGTATGGTCATGGAACTATGATCGTCTTTAAAAAAGAAGAGCAGCCTTTGTTGGTTGCAAAAGAACCAACAACGTTGATGGTACTTGGCGGGGAACCATTAGGGCTAAGACATATCTGGTGGAATTTCGTATCATCACGAAAAGACAGGATCGAGCAGGCAAAACAAGATTGGTTGTCGGGTAAAATAATATTACCGCCTACTGACGATAAAGAGTTTATACCATTGCCTGAAGATCACCGAAAAAAAGATCCACCGCCTCCGGACATCTTATCATAACCCGGCAAGTTAAATGATGGTTTTCCATGAGCGAGAATTCATTAAGATTCTAAGTGCCTGGAAGTCATCCACAAGGTTCGATAATTCAAACCCTTCGGGTACAAACGACACTTATTGGTCGTTATCGGATAAAGAAGGTCACTTTAGGGAACTAAGTGACCTTTTTTATTTCTGTCAATGTATATTACTTCGTTGACTTATAATTTTCAGGAAAAGGCACAAAGCCTTTATATCCTATGAGCTTTGCAAAACCTCCAATTACTTTTGCCATAAATCTTTGTGCAGGTATTGGCGGACCAACGATGTACAATTCTCCCGGACACTCATTCAATAACGCAGCAAACTGGAGTGTACCAGGCAATCCTTCTTTATTTACTTTGCCCTGAACAGCTAATGAATACATTGATTCTAAGAAAAACTCGGTTTTTAATGCAGGTCTTAATTCTCCTATCATGAATAACTCTTCTTCACCAGCGTTGAACCACTTATGCGCAGTGTTGGGTTGGATCGTATACTTTTCACCAGACACCAAGACCATTTTTTTTCCGTCTACTTCAAGTCCTAATTTGCCTGTGACTACCTCAAATGTTTCCGATTGAATTGGATGATAATGCAAAGGGGGGCCTTGCCCGAAAGGCTTCACCCACATCTCCCCACGCATTACTTCGCCTTTCGAATCTTCTGATGTAATTAGAAATCTTGCTTTGTCACCCAATATTGGGTTTTCGATAAATTGATTTGTTTTTGCCATTGTCTATTTTTATATTGATTAGGTCAGTGACCAAATGTACAACTTTTATTTACAATAGTACACTGACCTAAATTTTTTTTTAATTTTATACCCTTGTGAATTCGAAAAAAGGAGACATATTAGCGGCAGCACTCAAATTATTTAACGAACAAGGCATTGATTCGGTTAAAACCAGGGATATAGCTCAGGGGGCTGATATGCGGCTCGGTAATCTTACTTATTATTATCCCAATAAAATAGATATAATTTTGGGCCTGGTACAGGAAGCTGGCGCAGCTATTGATGCAGCACTTGCCCAAAATACTAAGCCGGAGAAAAACCTTCTGCTTACCTACTACAAACAAGTGGAAATAATATTCAAGACCCAATTAAAATATCGATTTCTATTTGTCAGGTGGGGAGAGATTATAAGTTCGAACCTTCATATTCAGAAGTTTGCACAGGAGTTTTTGAAAGTAAGATTTGATTCGTGGAAACGTTTAAATGAACAATTGGTGAAGGAAAAATTCGCACGACCTGAATTAATAGATGAATCCTATGCTCACTCTTATATGATAAACATTCTTGCTTTGTTTTGGCACCAGGAATTTCTGATGTATTTCCCCGGTTTAAATGACAAGCAAAAAATACAAAAAGCATTGGCTATATTTTTTCAGTCTTATAAACCTTACCTTACTAAAAAGGGATTAAGTGAAATAAAGCCCTTGCTAGAGAAGCTTGGGCATTACTAGTCAACCCATTTTAATTACTGAATTCATCAGAATTTTAAGTCGCTGTAAATCATCTAAAAATCCGCTATTTGCAACCCGAGGATACAACAGGGCAACTAACGGCTCTTAAAGGAATAAAAAGGTCACTTAAGGAAACTTAGTGGCCTTTTTCGTTTTCCCTTACAAACACGGACAAGAATTATACGGTAACAATTTTTTTGATAAAAAACTTGCGCAACCAAATAATTGCACATATATTTGCAAAACCATATAATTGCATATCATCTAAAGAATGGAAGTAAGAAGAGATGTATTTCAGGCAATAGCCGACCCGACACGCAGAGCAATACTGGTCTTACTTGCCTCTCAGGCAATGACACCTAATGCACTTGCCGAGCATTTTGACACAAGCAGGCAAGCAGTTTCAAAACACATACAAATATTAACCGAATGTGAATTGGTAAAGCATGAACAGAAAGGAAGAGAAATTTATTACCACATTAATGTAAACAAAGTGAAAGAGATCGACAAATGGATTGAACAATTCAGGACGATCCTGCAAATTCAATTCAATCAACTCGACAACGTATTATTAACACTAAAAAAACAGAAAAAATGAAAAACAATTTGCTATTTGAGTTTACCGTTGACAAAACAAACCACACGGCATTTGTAAACAGAGAATTTGCAGCCGAACTTTCATTGGTTTGGAACGCATTTACAAAACCGGAAATTCTTGATCAATGGTGGGCTCCAAAGCCTTTTACATCCAAAACTAAAGCTATGGACTTTAAAGTAGGCGGCAGAAGATTTTATGCAATGGTAACTCCTGAAGGACAAGAACATTATGCCATTCAGAAATATACTTCCATTACACCAAAAACCAATTTCAAATATTTGAATGCTTTTGCAGACAAAGATGAAAACCCCGTGTTACCGGGTTCTGATTGGGATCTGAATTTCAGTGAACAAAACGGAATAACTAAAGTAAGTATTACCATTTACAATGATTCACTTGAACGTATGGAGAAAATGATTGAAATGGGTTTCAAAGAAGGCTTTACTGCGACATTAAATGAATTAGACACTTTACTGTCAGACTTAAATAAATAACACTATGAAAAAGTATGGACTTAAATTTTTGACAGCATTAGTAATACAACTCTAATGGGCAGTAGAAGTTTCCAACTTATTTTATCAGAACTTGAATAATAATAACCAAAACAAATATAAACAATGGCACAAATTAATCCGCATATCAACTTTAATGGAAATGCAGAAGAAGCATTTACCTTTTACAAATCAGTGTTTGGCGGAGAATTCTCCAAGGTTATTCGCTTTAAAGAAATTTCAAGCCCTGAATATCCTATACCCGAAAACGAGGAAAACAAAATAATGCATATTGCTTTGCCTATTGGTAGTAACGTTTTAATGGCTAATGACATATTAGAAATTATGGGAAAAGTAAGTGAAGAGGAAAACAGAAGCAAAATTTCAATCAGTGCGGAAAGCAAAGAAGAAGCCTATAATTTATTTAACGGTCTTTCAGTGGGTGGACAAATTGAAATGCCTATGGACGAGAGCCCTGCTGGAGCTTATTTTGCGATGTTTAGAGATAAATTCGGTATTGAATGGATGGTCAAATTTGACCCAAAAAAATAACGTAAAAGCTTGCTAAGACCACCAGGTTCTATCATTTATAGGCCGTAGCCCTTTTTTGTAAAGTGGGCAACTGGACATCAAAAACTCTAAGTAGTTGAAGATCTTCTAAAAAGTTCGATATTTACAACCCGCAGGGTACTAATATTAAAGCCGCTGATATCAGCGGCTTTCTATTTAAAAATCCGGATCTTACGGAGCAATGAAAGCAATCAAGAAATCAACGAAATCGATGCAGGCATTTTTCTCAGAAAGAGCTTCAGAAAAGAATTTCCATTCCCGAAGAAGAATATGCTTAGCCCTTAAAAATGTATAGAGCAATTGAGTTTAAAGGTTCGAGTACCTGTTGCCCACTGTATAATTTTGAAGTGCCAGCAACTGTAATTGAGCTATTGTCAATACAATCCAGGTCACGAAAGAATTAAAGAGGCATATTTTTATCCCATTGTGTCTTTCGAATAAATTCCTTAATAAGAATATTTCTATCTGTTTCTTTAATAAATTTATGAGTATTTATATATGATTGTCCTTCAGGATGGCCATTGCTGAGATTAAGTTCTTTCATTTTTCTCCAGATATATTCTTCACAGGCGTTAATAGTATTTCCAATGTGAATTGTAAAGTCAGAAGCATTTAAGTTATTAGGGTTGTATTCACCGTCGGGACATAACATATAAGCATTAGTTTTTCCGCAAAGTCTTACAGACAGATGTTTGAATACACCATTTGCACCAGAACTCCATCGGGCACTCACGGATATCGAATAGCGATTATTGCCAGAACCCGTCCATAGAGACCAATTAAATTCCCGCGCCCTCATTGCTAGTGCAGTCACCAAATCACTAAATTCCATTTCCCTGAATTTTTTCCATTCCCCGCCTTTACATTTGGTAAATTTCCGCCAGTTACTTTCAGAAATCGTATCGGTATTTTTAATTCCAAAAATAGAAGCCAGTTCTGAAAATCCATTATCATAAACAGTCCGAAAATCAGCATACTTCCGTCCTGCAAGTAATAATGGAATTTCACAATCCCTCAAAAGAATGGGTATCACAACTATTCTTTTGCTGTTTATTTGTTTTACCCATCCCGCGTCTATTTCAGTTTTAACCCATTCTGAATTTAGCGCTTCAGGTGTCAATACTATTCCCAGATATTCATTTGTATTGATCTCTTCATTTATTTTCCACCTAAGTGAATTGCCCACTTGTCGAACCACACATCTACTCCGATCCTTTTCAGATCTTTGAAAAGCTTTTCAACAAATGGTTTATCAATGCCAGTGTGACTTAAAAAAATACTTGCCATTGTTTTTTGATTTATTCTTTATTCAGAGATTGGTATCGATTACAAACAAAAAAGAGAGGGCCAGCCCCTCTCTTTTCATTTGCAACCGTTTCTTATTTCATTATTATAACCTTATTTGACTTTTTGATTTGACCGTCAATTCTCACAGTATAGAAATAAATACCGTTTACCAGCTCATCCTCTTTAATGCTAAGAGATGTGTTAGTGCTGATTAAATTATAAGTTGAAATAACTCTTCCTGTTATATCATACAAAGTGAAGGATCCTGATTGACCTTCAGATAATTCATAATCAAGTACCATCTCCCCGTTATTAGGATTTGGATAAAGGTTGTAGGCCACACCTGATTCTTCAATTATACTATTTTCTGCAGGTTCCATGGATCTGTAAATCGCAGTATCACAAGCTTTATTTCCACCCGGCAATGCAATGGCGGTTAATCCAAGATTTGTGACTAAGGAAATTGGATTTAAAGGATCATAATAATAGGTCATTGCAAGACCATTATGATAAAGCGGTGCGTTGACCATAGAAGATGTAGAATTGATAAACGCATTTCCTGCCCCGCTCAACAATGTTCCCTGGTTCTTGAGAACTGTATTCTTGCTGTATATAGCATATTGGCCATAATCATCAAAAACATTACATTGAATATCGAGCGTTGCATGATTATCATTTTTCATCGACAATCCTACGTTTGTACTCAGGAAGTAATTATCCTTGATTTCAGAACCGGTATTTGGTAAGGTCTGTGAAGTTTTAACTCCGGCGGCAAATCCTTCAAAGTAATTTCCTTTAAGGATAAACTCTTTGTTATGCTTTAGATACACACCTGTGGAATCCCCGACAACGACATTGTCAATAAAAGTAAACCCTTTAACATGGTCGGTCGATACAGGTTTGGCAGAATTTAATATCTGCGTTCCTTCAATGTACACCTGGTTAGGATCGGAATTATTTCCTGTTACAATAATACCGCCCCATGTCTGACCCGAGCATCCCCCAAGAACAGAACCTTTGATTACCAGTTTTCCTCCCTGGTCTACTTTAATACTGCCACCCGGGCCCACAGCCACAATCATGTTATCCAATGTAAGAGAACCTAAGTTGGAAATAGTAAGCTGATCTAAAATATAAGCTGTATCACCCACCAGGTTTTTCGGATTGCTGATATATCCTGTCAATTGCTTTTCAGAAACTCCCGGTACCGGGCAACTTAATGCAAAGTCTTTGATCGGGCACATTCTGGACTGCTGGATCGTAACTCTTACCGAATCATAGGCAATACAACCATTAGGTGAAATCATTTCCAATTCATAGGTTGTAGCATTATAAGGCGATACTTTTATTATTTGACCTGTATCTGCTAATATTCCCGTTCTGCTGTCATACCAATTATATTTAGCTCCTTGCTGGAACGGGGTTGCCCTTAAAGTCACCGGACAACCGCGGCCGATAGTAATATCTCTTCCCGCATCCGGTGTACTGCAAAACGGCCGGTTAATTAGATATCTTTCTCCACCCGTTAATTTAGGCGTTCCGGATACGTCCGTATTCTGAATAATATCAAAATTAAATATAGCCTTCGGTGAAGTCGTTGGTTTGAAATTAAACTTCACACAAATGTTATTAATTTCTCCTGCAGCCATTGTAATGTTATCAATATGGGCTTCAGGATGTAATATTTCGATTTCATAAGGCTTAATGCTTACCTCATTTCTATGGATATGGCGGTGCTTGCAAGAGCCATTTTGATTTTTATGGCAAGCCGTTTTGGTTTCTTCAATACCAAAACCCAACCTTCCTCCGGCTACCCATTTTGCGTAAAGCTCAGGACCTAAGTCAACTTTAATAGATCCATTCATTAATTGCGATTCTTTCAAATCCTCAACCGGAACCTTAAACTGGAGATTAATATTAGCTGGTGTATTTAAAATATTACGAACAATTAATGGATCGCAAGGCGGTTCAATAATACCAGCCGCAACATTTTTTACGGTAATGTTCTTCCAGGCAACATTATTATTCTCCTTGGCATTGTCCCAAATCCATTGTGTTTCTGTAACATTCATACCGTTATTCGGAGCTAAAGGGTTCTCGATCCTGGCGTAAAGGCAAAAATGGTTGACATCAATACAATAGTTATCAGGGTTAGGCACATTTGGCCATTCAATCTGGTAAATTTGCTCTGCTCCACCCCCTATTGAAATGCCCGGTACTGAACCTGCCAAATCACCATATACCAAAGTTCCGCAGGCATCAGTTACGACCGAACCCTGCCATTGCGCAGGCCATCCAAGACCAGACGAAGCGGCAGCCCAATGGACGTAAAGATCTCCCCCTTCTATTGCACATCCACGATTTTTAACTCTTACATAGATATAATTAGAAACTCCGGCTGTGTATTCTATAGGCTCGGATACCTGGTTGGTAAAACCATCAGGGAATTGTCGTACCCATACATCACAGCTATTCCAGAAAACCCCTCCTGGAGTTTCCAGGTTTGCCTGATTACCTATGTCTTCCGGAGAATCCCGAATATATAAATCAGGGCTTCCGGATGCCGTAAAAATATTGGCTGTAGCGGTACTGACCAAGCTATTGGCATCAGTCACTGTCACGGTATAAGAACCTACCGGCATATTTGTAGCAGTCGCAGTGGTTTGAACAGGTGTTGTATTCCACGAATAAGTATAAGGAGGTGTACCATCCGAAACAGAAGCAGTTGCTGATCCCCCGGCTCCACAATCGGGACTTGCGGTCACTTCAATTGCTATTGGCGAGCAAGCTGGCCCCAAATTATTGTTAGCTTCGCCATACAGGCGATACTTACATTGTCTGATAAGAGTTCCAGCTGAATTATATTCGTATATATAGGTAGCTTCTTTCGGAATTGATAATGTAAGCTCCAGATTAAAACCCGTAACCGCATCGGTTTTAAATTCATACTGAGCTCCCGAAGCAGGATTGGCACCGTTAAGGTTAATCCGAACTGTATTAGTTGTGGGAGTGGAAGGAGTGGGTTCCACCACCTGATTCATTACCATGATGATGATATTGCTTCCTTTAGTACAAGTATATACCTTAACATGGTTATTAGAAATTGAACCACCGGTTTTTGTAGTACCATAAAAAGTACCTCCGGGAAAATTTTCAGCCACCATTTGATATTGCCAATACGCTGGCTTTTTCCAACCTACGTTCTGAGAACCAATATATCCTTTATCGCCTTCAATATTGATTCCTTCAATAGCACTCCAAAAATTAAGAAATGAAACACCACCCTTCATTGATTCAAGCATGAACTCTGCCCAAAATTGTCCCCCTATAAAGCTGTTCACTCCTAAACCCTGAAGTGTGTTATCTGTTTCATCGTTGTACTCGGTAACATTTGCTTCAGTAATTGCTACCGTTACCTGATGTGCATGAGTACTATTGTAAGTAGTTATACGCCCGGATGGTCCTAAAAGGCTATTTTTCAACTTTGAATCAAGCTTTGTATAATGTGAAGTATTAGCAAAAAGGACTTCATCTGCAGCATCAGTTCCTGCCAACATATCTATCACATGTTCACGACTTGCTTGCACCTCATATCCTGCGGCCGTTGCACCCTGATCGATGAAGCCATAAAAATTGAAGCTAAAAACGTCAACATAATCAAGGATTGTTTCTCCTGCATCTGTATAATCCAATAATTGCTTTGGATAAAGGGCGGCTGCTGGATAAAGCTCATCCCAACTGTAAGAAGATAAGCCTGGACCAACAATAACAATTGGATCTAAAGGAATACCTAAAGTAGTACAAATGCTTGCTTGTTCGGCACGTAAAGCGTTAGCAAAAGCTTTGGTTATATTAAAACAATCTATATATGACCAGCCTATTTTATCATATTCATTTCCGATTGACCAGTATTTGCAATATGTTGGACTACCAGGGCCACCGGAATTCAGATATTGTATTAATTGCGTAGCCTCTAATTGAAAATCAAAAGAACTAGAAGTACTTGGTGTTCCAACTCCTACCTGAACAATTGGAATCATATTATTCGCTTTGGCTTGTTCAACTTGCCATCTATAACTCCATGTGGGCTGAGGATATTCATTAAATTGAATTCCTCCTATGCGCATCATTCGGCTTCCGCTGTTTTTAACATCATTCCAATAATAATCCACTTTGCCCCAATCTTCATTTGCCCAATTAGGATCACTTGTTGGCTCCTCGCTTACGCAATAGCTGCAGTACCGCGGCATTAAAGAGTTTTTTTCATAATAGTTATTATAAGTTGTTGGACTAGACCATACTCTATACGTTGAAGCTACATGAGTGTTTTGTCCTGCAAAATTGCTGTTAATTTCTCTTTGCGCATTTACAGAAAAGCTAAATGCTGAAAGGGTGAGAACAAGCAAAGATTTAAATGTTTGTTTTTGTTTCATGATTTAATTTTTTCCAATTATAGACTAAAATCATTTTGTGCTCGACATTTACTGGCACATTTGTTAATATCTTGGTAAAATCGTAGAATATAATCCCCAGAATTCGCATCAAAACTATTTCACCCACTTTTATTCCGGTTTTACCCTTTCATATAGCTGGTTCATAAGTAATCGTAGTGGCCTGCATTTTGAAATCAAAATGTGAAATGACATCATAAATTTAAAATCCATGAAAAATATTTTACTTATTATTTGTCTCAGCCTAATACTTGGCCAATTATCCGCACAATCTGTACAATGGGCAGGTAAGGAACAATATTCTGACTGGAATATCTCAGAGGATATTTATGTAGATTCAGAGGAAAATCTATTCACTATAACTAACTATACATGCACACATGATAGTTATTATACTTGCCCAAACGATCACAAGGAAGGTTCATCAATTTCCAAATATGATCCTTTCGGTACATTAATCTGGAATAAAGCTATTTTAAGTGGTGGAAACGGAACTATTGGGGGAGGGACTATTTGTGGCGCTGGAATTAATAATGATAATCAGTTAATTGTTGCAGGTGTGTCTGCTCCGCAGATTTTAATGGATGGCAATACTTACACAGGCGGATCTTATATAGCTACGTTTGATCTGGTGTCGGGATCTTTAATAAATATAAAGTTATATCCCGATATATCAATATTTCAGTTTGCCATGGACGAAGAAAAGAATTATTATGTGGCCGGATATTTTAAGGATACTGCAATATTCGAAAGTGTAACATTGATCAGCACTACTTTCTCCCCTTCCGTCTTCGTTTCAAAATTCAATAGTTCCGGAACCTCTGACTGGACAAAACAAACTAATGGCCATATTAGAATGATGGACTTAAAGGTTGATTCAAATAAAAATATCTATATCCTAGGCAGCTTTTTTCAATTTTCAATGGATGGGGTTAATTACATGAAAAGCGGATCTAAAAACGGCATTATTTTAAAATTGGACACAAATGGTGATCTTCAATGGGTTCAAAATATTGGAACATCCACATCACCAGGGTCTGAAGAAGAAATCGGATGTATCGCAATTGACAATAATGAAAATGTATATGCATATGGATCCTGTAGCTCACCTCTTACCATCGGCAGCTATACTTTAGGGGGGTCTGGAAATACCTATTTTGCCAAATTTAATAGAAACGGAGCCTGTACATTTGCTGAGAATGTTGACTATCGTGCCATCTCGGTTGAATTGACAGCAAATGATTTAATTGTGGCCGGGTATGGAAGCAACTTTCATCAAACCGCTCTCAGTGAGAATTGGCAGGATGGTGATGGAAGTTTCTTTATAATTAAATGCGATACTAATTTTGTAGTTGATTGGACAGTTCAGCCAACAGGAAATGTTGGCTTTAGAGCCCGTCCTGATCTGCATGGGAATGTGTACTTTTTTGGGCATGTAAACGGTCCTGCTATGGTTGGTTCACACTCTGTGGTTGGCCCTCCTGAAATGAATCCGGCTGCTTATAACAATTATGATATGATTATTGCTAAAATTAATGATGAAACATTTGTGGGGATTAAACCAATTCAGCCTGAGGAAAGTGACTTAAAAATTTACCCAACACCTACCAATGGCGAGTTTCAAATGAGTTATATATCAACGGAGAAGTCAGATCTTACAATAAAGATTCTTGATAATAAAGGTGCATTGATTTATTTCGAAACCATCAAAAGTAGTGAAGGTGTAGTAACCCAAAGTTTCGATTTAAGCAAATATCCGAAAGGCATTTATACCTTCCTATTAAGTGACAAGAAAGAACAGACTGCTAAAAAAATTGTTTTACAATAATGAGAAGCTAAGACTTGTGTATCTGCTTATGCATAGAATAGTTTCTCAAGGTAATATTCTGAATTTGCGAAACAATATTCAAATTCATTAATATGAAAAACACTATTCTACTATATTTTCTGTTTGAAATATTTATTTTGCAGGCACAGACCGTGCAATGGGCGAACCAACAGACTTTGGGCGAATCTTCACTTGCACTCAGTACATGTATAGATGCACAAGGAAATGTATATGTCGCGGGGAACCAATCTTGTACCCATAATAATCCTTCAGCATGTCCAAACAATATCCAAAATGGGGGCTTTATATATAAGTACAACCAATCTGGCACTCTTGTTTGGTCTAAAGTGAGCAGTTCATTTTATGTTTATGACATGGTATTAAATAAAGATGGTGAGCCTTTGGTCCTGGAAGCTTCAGGGTTCACTCAATATGATGTTAACGGCAATACAATCTGGACCAAGAATCTGCTTCACACCGCAACTAATAAGATTAAATGCGATGCGAATGGTGATATTTACGTTGCAGGGCTGTTCAACGGCACTGTAAATTTCTCTTCAAGTATTCAGTTAACCTGCCCTTCGAACAATAATTATTTGTTTGTATCCAAATTTGACATGTATGGGAATTGCATATGGGCAATTCAAAGCGTAAACTTCGCAAGGCTATTTAATTTTAAAACAGACTCCATAGGCAACTGTTACTTATCAGGACACTATCAAGTTGAATTAACTTTAAACGGCTCGACAATAAATACCCCAGGCGGATATTATTCAAATGGATACATTGCAAAAATTAATAACATAGGGCAAGTTGAGTGGTTAAATAACATTGGTGATCATATACAAGGAAATGAAGAGGTAGAATGTATAGATATTGACAGCAAAGGAAATGTTTATGCAACGGGAAACTTCTTTAATGCACCTTTAACCCTTGGTGGCTCTACAATAGGTTCTGCGAGCGGTGGGAATTTTATAGCCAAATTTGATAAAAATGGTTATTGCATCTCTGCGCAGGAAGTAAATTATCGGGCAACATCACTTGAAACAACAAATCAAGACAAATTAATATTTGCAGGTTATGGAACTAACTTTCATGGAAATGCACTGAGTACTAACTGGCAAAATGGGGATGGAAGTTTTTTCATTGTAAAAAGTGATACAAACTTTACATTAGACTGGGTATTGCAACCAACCGGGAAAGTTGGCTATAGAGCTATTGATGATACTTATGGAAATGTGTATTTCTTTGGAAACATTAAAGGCAATTCAAGTATCGGGGCGTATACACTGAGTGGACCTCCCATAAGCCCGGATAATAACTCTGACATGCTTCTTGTTAAATTAAGTGATAATACCTTTGTAGGAATTAAACCAACTTTACAGGATATAAAAAGCGACTTGCAAATTTATCCTTCTCCAACAAGCGGAGAATTACAAGTAAGTTATTTCTCCGCTGAAGAAACGGATTTAATAATCAATATACTTGATTCAAAAGGAGGTTTAATCTTTTCAGAAACTATAAGAACTATAGAAGGGGCTTACACCAGGCGCTTTGATTTAAGTAAGCACCCCAAAGGGCTTTATACTTTTCAATTTACCAGTAAAAAAGGGCATTCTGTTAAAAGAGTTTTATTGCAGTAGTTTGCGGTCTAATTTATTAAACAGAATCCCGATTTGTTCTCGGGATGGGGAGTTTGCAATTAGTTTTTATAACAATTATAACACTCCGGTTAGCGAATCTAACGCAAAGTGTATTTAATAGGCAGGTTAAACCTGACCCTTACAGGCTTTCCTGCCAGCTTTCCCGGACTCCAGTCGGGCATCATTGAAATCACCCTTAATGCTTCCATTTCAAGATTGGGTCCTCTGTCTACCCCCTTAATTACTTTGAAATTGCTTAATGATCCGTCCCGTTCAACAATGAATGAAATATAGCAAGTCCCCATAACACCCTTATTACGTTCTGTGGATGGGTACTGAACATTCTCCTGGATAAACTTCATCATTTTGGCTTCCCCCCCGGGAAATTCAGGCATTTTTTCAACAATATCAAAAGGCTTTTCTCTCATGGGCAGCTTTTCAGAAACACGCTCATACTTGATTGTTTGATCAGTATAATTCAACACGGAAGAATCTTTTCCATCCTCATCCCAAAGGATCCAGCGCCCGGTTTTCCTGTCTTTTTTATAGTTACCCTCTTCACTTTTATTTCCGTTGACATCATAATACGTTGTCTTTCCTTCTGAAATAATTGGATTGATCGAACTTGCCATACCAACCATTTGTGGAAGTCTTGTTTTTATATAGAAATCATAGACGATGTAACTGTAATTATCCTTGGTAATAATTCTGAAGAATTCAGCATACTCCTTAAGGGAAGGATTCCAGTCTTTATCCAGATAAATAGTATCGTTTAATGAAACAGGCAAAATGAACTTAACAGGCAAATTAGACTGCACCCTCGCCTCTTTCCCGTTTTGCTTCCCGGGAACCCACTTTGGCATGCTGTTTACAATTCGCAATGCTTCCTGATCAAAGCCCGGCCCATTCTTTACACTTCGTAATAGTTTAGAATTTGATATACTCCCATCTTTTTCAATAACAAATGTTACGAAACAGGTACCAAATAGTTTAGCTTTTTTTTCTGCTTCAGGATAAATTTGCTGGGTCTGAATGTAATTCATCATGGCCTGTGTACCTCCCGGAAACTGAGGCATTTCTTCAACTATTGTAAAAACAGTGGTATCATTTACAGCAGCGGGAATCGTCTGTGAAACAGAAGCCAAAGAACATAAAAGCAAAATTGGAAGAATAGTAATTTTCATCGGAATAGTTAAGTTTTATTGATCAACCTTAACTAACCTGCAGACATGAAGATCAAGGAGTGACGGCCGCAAGATAGTTAAATATAGTAAAAGGGAATCGCAGCTGCATACCTATTCCGGATTAAACACTTGAGATTAAAGACTTTTAACTGTTAGTATTTGTTGAGCCATAAATTTATATTTGCTTCGGAATAACAGGCTTAACAATAAAAAATAACATTATGCCAGCAAACAAAGAAGCCCTTGCCCGTTACAAGATCATTGACAGCGCGCTTCGCGACAAGCGGAAGCCGTACCCTACTCTTGAAGAGATTGTAAGCACCTGTGAGGAAGTGCTGGGCAAAACTTTTTCCAAATCAACTATTCAAAAGGATATTCTTGCCCTGCGCTTCGATGAGTCGCTCAACTACAATGCACCCATTGAATTCAGCCGCCAGCATGGCGGTTATTACTACAAGGATGAGAATTATTCCATTGCTTCCATTGCGCTTACAGGAAGTGAGATTGATGCCATTGAATTTGCTGCGGGGATCCTGGAACAGTTCAAAGGGACAGACCTGTATGGGGAATTTGACCATGCAGTGGAAAAAATCCTCCAGACTTTAAGCATCCGAAAGATTCTAAAAAATGAACAAATCGAAAAGATCATACAGGTAGAAAAAGCTTCTTATTTCAAAGGAACCCAATACCTGTCGGAACTGGTAAAAATGATCAAGCAGTCGCAGGTGATCACTTTTGATTATCATTCCTTTGAGCGCGATCATCCCAACAAGCATATCCTCCATCCTTACCTCTTAAAGGAATACCGCAACCGCTGGTATCTTACCGGGTATCATCCGGAAAAGAAAGCGATCCGCACCTTCGGGGTGGACCGCATAGAGAATATTAAAGCCTCCAAAGAGGCTTATATCATGCAGGAGGATTTTGACCCCATCAATTATTTCAAGTATTCCTTTGGCATCTCCACAACAGATAATAAGCCTGAAGAAGTTGTGCTGTCGTTCACACCCAATGAAGGAAAATACATCAAGAACCAGACGATCCACCATACCCAGGAAATCCTGAAGGACACCACCAAGGAACTCCGGATCAGCATTAAAGTGATGGTTTCTTATGAGCTTCGCATGCAGATCATGGGATATGGCCACAATGTAAAAGTGATCAAGCCGGCTTCTTTAGCGAAAGAGATTAAGGAAATGCATGAGCAGGCTGTGCGAAGGTATGAAGAGTGAATTTTTTCTTTTCAAAAATAACCGCATCAATACCTCATGATCTAAAAAACAAGTAAAAGGCTTCTTTGTGTTTCTTAACACACATCAATTAGCCGCCTTTGATCCTTCCTTTCTCATCATCAGCACCTGTATTCCGCCTCATCCTTGCTGATTTTCCTTTTCCGAATTTATAGGCGAAGCTGATGTTCAGCACACGCGTATCCCGTTTAGCCGTCCACTCTTCCCTTACATTGTCGAATTCTGTTATTCCCCTCGGATAAGCGGTCCAGAGAATATCTGTCATGTTAACTGTTATAGTTCCTTTCTTCTTCAGCACTGTTTTCTGGATCCCCGCTGAAAGATTATAGGTTGTAAGTTCTGTGGTGATCCCATTCAGGGCTTTGTGACTATAACGGAAACCAAGCTCTGCCGACAAGCCCTCAATTATAAAAAAGCTGTTACTGCTGTTCAGGTAGATGGATGGCGTTCCCTGGCTGATGTAATTATTTTTGATAGTGCCCGAGTACACGCCATAGTATGTAAGTACACTGGTATTGGTACTCCACCACTTTGTAAGCTTCTTTGAATAGGTTAAATTTATGCTGTAGAAGTTCAGCCTATTAAGGTTAACCACCGTTTGGGAAGTTGTTTGTGTTTCCGAATCCTGGATCAGCACATCAGTAATATTGTCTTCGGTTAAACTGAAAGTAAAATTTGCGAAGAATACATTATTATATGAATATGAAAGTTCCGTGTTATATGTCAGCTGCGGCAGGAGGTAAGGATTTCCTTCACTGAACGTAGTTGCATTAATAAGACTTCTGTATGGATTCATTTGCTCATAAGCAGGCCTGTCTATCCTCCTGCCCAGGCTCAGGTTGATATTGTGTTTTTCCGAAGGCTTATAATCAATGTATGCAGTAGGAAACACCTGGATATAACTCCTGTTAAAAGTTTTAGAATTCATCAATTGCTTTCCTCTCGCAATAGTCTGCTCCGAGCGAAACCCCAGCTGGTAAGAGATTTTTTTGTAATTCTTTTTCAGGTTTACATAAGCAGCATTTATATTTTCAGAATATAAAAAATGACTGCTTCTTGCGCTGTCGAATGTCTCTTCATTATTCAGCAATGAATAAAAAAGAATGTCATTATCCGATGATACATAGCTGGATTTAAGCCCTGCATCAAAACTGTATTCCTTTTTAAGCGGTTTGCTGTAATCAGCTTTCAGTGAGAAAAGGCTGAGCTCGCTCTTTTGATTGTTAAGCAGATCGTCCCGGCCCATAAAGCTCCCGTCTGCATGATGATAGGTTGTTAAAAAGGACTGGTCCGTTGTGTTCCAGTATCTAGCATAGTCGAGATCCACAGTTATTTCCTGGCCCGTACTGTCAAACTGGTGCTTAAGCTCCGCGTTCCCGGCATAGTTATACCAGTTGTCTTTTGAATTACTTTCAAAATCATAGCTGTATATCAGCTGTTCATTCCCATTCAGGATCTTGGTATTGTCAGATCCCTGAGGACGAAATTGGCTTGCACCTCCGCTGCCCAGCAAAGACAAAGTGGTTTTAGAAGAGAGATAAAAATCTATCCCGACCCGCGGAGAGTGGCTTTCTGTGGGATACAGTATATAGTTCTCCGTTTTGAAAATAGTTTTGAGGCTGTCATTATTGTAAAACCTCCTGTCGATTGTTAGATTGTTAAAGCCTAAACGCTTTGCATAACTGTAATTTAAAAAGAAATTGTAGTTTTTATTCTTGTAATTCAGGCTCAGGCTTCCATTGTATTTTGAATAACGTCCCTGGCCATAACCGGTACTTACACTTCCATTGAAACCTTCCCGCTTGTTCTTCTTCATAATGATGTTGATGATCCCCGCGTTCCCTGCAGCGTCATACTTGGCGGAAGGATTAGTGATGATCTCGATTTTCTGAATATTGGAGGAAGGAATTCCTTTGAGCATGGTGGCAAGATCCTGGCCCGACATTCCAGTGGGCCTGCCATCGATCATGATGATAACCCCCTGCTTTCCCCTGAGACTGATCTTGTCATTCTGGTCAACCATAATTCCCGGGAGCTTTTCCATTACTTCCATTACGGAAGAACCATTCTGAATAATACTGTTTTCAATATTCACTACGGTCTTATCAACCTGCTGTTCAATGAATGGCTTTTCCGCCTGGACATTCACAGTGGCTAATTCCTTAGCACCCGCTTTCAGCTTAATGGTTCCAAGATCTACAATAGGATTATCGGGTGATAGATGAATGGAATTAACAATATTTTTTTCATATCCTATAACCTGGATCTGAAGATAGTAGTCCCCTGCCTTTACATCCTCAAAAAGGAACTGTCCTTTATCATTGCTAATCTCGCCTTTGTAAAGCGATGAATCAGCACTTGATTTTAACAGTACGGTGGCAAATGGCTGAGCATTGTTGTCAGGATCAACGATGTGTCCTTTAAGGGTTATACCTTCGAGAGCTAGGCATAAATAAGACTGAAGGAGAAATGCTACAATGAATAAAGGTTTTTTCATGGTGTAAATTTTAAGTTTAAAGAAGGGAATGGAAATGCTACAAACCATTCCCCCGATTGAGCTGACAAATTTGTGTAGCGGGTCCATTTGTCATTTCAATGCCTGTATATAGATAAATTGCTAATCCATTATTCCACCTGGCAGTTTTTAGTGATCTTCATAAGTACTTTTTTAACTGTTTCAAGTTCTTTCTTACTGATGCCGTCAAGTGCAACCGACCTGTTCCTTAACACGATCTTATACACCTCGGCAATTGTTTCTTTTCCTTTTTCCGTTACTTCCAATCCTGCCCGTCTCCTGTCTTCCGTATTATTTTTGCGTTTTAAATATTTTGCTTTTACCAGCAGCTCAATGATCCGGGTGACAGAAGCATTGTCCTTAAATATTTTCCCACCCAGCTCCTGCTGCTTGATATCCGGGTTCTCAAGCAGGGTTTTTATTACCAGCCACTGGTCGATCGTGATGGAATATCCTGCATTCTTAAGTTGCCGCTGGGCATACTGCCTGTATGTCCGGATTGATTTGTCAACAGTATAAAAGATGACATTACTCAGTTGTTCCATTTCAGCATTTTAGGCAAATATAATAATGATTGATCAATATTTGATATATCAATTAATATTTAACAAATTTTTAACGAATGATAATTCCCAGGAAGCTTTCACCGATAAAAATTTATGAAGCATTAGAGTTTTTCGTCCAGCAATCGGAGGATGAGCGGGCTTTCCATGCCAAACGTGAAGATCTACAATTCGCGGAGCCTGGAAAAACTATAATAAAGTATATTAACGATAGCCAGGTCTGATACGGTTAAAAAAATAAGAGCAGGCTATTGCCTGCTCTTATTTTATATACTTATAACTGCACTATGTTTAATTTACAATGATCCTTTTCCCTGACATAGATCCTTCATTACCGATATTCATCAGATAAATCCCTTTCTTATAGCCGGAAAGGTCAATTTGAACCTGCTCAGAGGTGACTGTTTTTTCAAAAACTTTTTCTCCAAGGGCATTATATAGCTGGATCATAGTCTGGTCTGCAGATTTAAAATTGCAGGTCAGAATGCCGGAACAAGGGTTCGGATATACAGAGAAACTATTCTCATCTAAGGAAGTGATCCCGGTCGATACACCATATCTTGCAAGGAACATTGCTTCTACACCGCTTGAAGTGAGGTTGATGGCATCAAACGCAGCTGAATCGCTCATAGATCCCGTTACATAAACGTTATCAGAAGCATCGATACTTGCAGAACCCATGAAAACACTTCCGGGGATCTGTTTCAAAGAAGAATACACTCCCGCGTTTGTATAAAATGCAAGAAAGCCATTTCCCCCACCATAATCATAAACTACATTGGTGCCTCCGAATGTCGCATCCTCTCCCACATCTCCTGCGACCATCACCTGGCCGGACTGTGTCACTTCCACATCACGGACTGAAAGGTGTCCTCCGGTACCATCTGTGATCGACCATGTATTGGCAAGCATGGAATTAAATTTAGATAAAGTGAAGCTTGTAAGATAGTTTGTTTGCAATGTGTAAACGTTCCCACTTCCGTCCACAGTCATTGAGGTTACATTATCCTGTGCATTATGATTTATCTCAACCATATGCATGGCTGCTCCTGTATTGTTGTAATGCAACAATAGCTCAGCCGGGTATGAACCGGCAAAATAATTAAATGAATCATAGTGCGCAGTATCGCCATCTGCAGTGCTCATCACATACAGATCACCTGAAGGCGCTATTTCCACACGGTTTCCGGAAACGCTGCCGCCTGTATTTGCAGAAGCAGTCTTTGACCATATCACACTTCCATCCGAAGCCAGCTTCAGCAGAAGCATGGATTCCATTCCGGGGCCTGTAATAGTGGTTGACCCTATCAGAGCTGAAGCCCCGCTAAAAGTACCGGCCACATATACATTCCCGCTGTTGTCAACAGCCACGGAGTTAGCCGATTCATATGTTGAAGCGTTTGTAATGGTTGTCACCCAGGTAAGGTTCCCGCCTGCACTTATACGGGCAACATACCCATCCCATCCGGATCCGCTTCCAATCTGTGCACCACCGAAAGAAGCATTTGCCCCATAACGGCCGCTGATATAAAGGTCCGTGCTGTTGCATTCAAGATCAGATGCTTCCATGGAATTCATCTGTTTTACCCATAATGCATTTCCCAGGTTATCATACTTGGCAATGAAATGCTCACCATTGGTAATGTTGAGGCTTTGACCTCCAACGGTGGTTGTAATGAAGATCCGGCCGTATACATAGGAATTACCTGCGTTATCAGTACAAATGATATTTCCTCCGGTTTGATCACCCTCACGCTTTGCCCATTGAAAAACCTGCGCATCAAGAGTAAGGGAAATTGTAAAAAGAGAATAAAGTAAGAGTATTGTTTTTTTCATGGTATAAAGAATTTAAGTTTCTTTTTTACACTAAAAAAACCTGCCAAAAAACGCTTAAAACAAGAAAAACCCAGGTAAAAAACCGGGATTTTCCTTCATGGCTATAAGAAGGGATTAAGCCACCATATTTGCGAAATTCTTTTTAAGGAGCATTTCTGTTCTGTCTTTCCTGTGCATGAAATAAAGCCATCCCCAACCCTGGGAGAGTTTCAGCAACGGCTCTTTTTCAAATTTACGCTCATAGAAGGCAAACCAGTCGGAGGCAAATGCCATCAGCTTCGCGCAGATCTCATAAAACTCCATGCTTTCACAATACAAGAGTGTGCTTTTGAACGCAGCCTCAAATTCCGGGGGAGTCAGGGAACAATATTCAGCATTGGTGAGTACATACAGGTCCCTGGCTGCATTCAGCGCTGTAGCATTGTCCTCTTTTTCCGGGAAAGCGGATAACCAGTTATAACGGTTATAAAGCTTGTATTTCTTCCTGCCATCATTATAGAATGTTGCATCAGTAAAGATCTCAAAATGAAATTCCCGTGCGAGAGCGTAATTAGCAGGATCAGGTTCTACAATAAGGCAATTCAATCCTTTAAAATAGAGCACTCTTACACTTCCTATGTGGAAAGCATACCCGATGGTAGCTTTGGCGATGGTAATCTGTAGTTTTCTATCCGGCTTTATCTTTACCTCGCGAAGGAATATTACTTTCCGGGCATTGTCAGGAAGCTTAAAATTAGGGAGCTGCTCAATTACTTTATCAGTGCTTTTCTTTTTCATGGCTTTTAATTTTTTTTACAAAGAAAATCCATTAAAAAGCACTGTATCTGCGTAGTGAAAAATAAATTCCGGACTATAAAAAGTCTACGTTAACAACCTCCACCGCCGGAAAAAGCAATGCTGTAGCTCTGCCTGACCTTTTCCCCTTTGTGCATACCGGGCTTCCAGGGACCCATTTTTTTGATTGCCTGGAGCAAGAGCCGGTCTATTGCAGGATCATGTGAAGGTTTTGACATCCTGGCATCTACAACATCTCCTTTTTCTGTGATTGTAAACTGGACTGCCGCGGACCGTATTTTACCAAAAAGGTCTTTTTCCTGGAATTTATTGAATACATTTTCGTTCAGAAGGTTTGTAATTCCCTTAAAACCTCCCGGGTATTGCGCATCTGATTCAGGGATTACAGTAATGGAATATGCGCCCTCTTTAATCTCGGTAAAATCTGAAGCGCTTACCTTCGCCTGGTGCTTGTATTTGTATTTCACTTTTACATTAACATCCGTTCCAAGATCAGCTGCATACAAAATATTCTTCTGGGCCCCTGTTAAGAGGTTATTCTCACTTACCGCCTTTAGAACTTTTCCATTACATACTGCAGATATTTCCACGAAAACAAAATAGATCAGCTTATTGTAATTCTCAATAGGTAGGCTGTAAAATTCCTGCGGATAAATACTGTAATCAATAAGATGATCCTTAAGGTCAAGCTGCTTTTGAAGAAGGATTCTGTCTTCCTGCGGCAAAACCACATACCGTGTAAATTCAGGCATGACCTCGTTGATATATTTCGCCTCCTGCATCTTTTGCCTGTGCATTTCAGGAGTAGTTCTCCCGTTGTATTCAAATTTAAAGCTCTGAGCGAAACCCATGTTATAAAGCCCGATCATGACCAGACCTAAAATTAATTTTTCCATTGTTAAAATTTAAGATTCGATTTTATTTTGCCTGTGTTGCCTTCAATGCAAGGACATATTTATATACTGCATCTTTTTGTGCCTCTGAGATACTTGCCCTTGCAGCCATATCATCAATAATATATTTCCACTGGATTTCATCATAATTATAAACATTTGCCGCTCCGTGACACCCGATACAGGCACCGGTGGTATAAATAGCATGACCTTCTTCCAGCTTTCCAAGTGTCAGATCATTATACTTCGGCAGCAGTGCCGCGAGTTCTTCATTGCCGGGAGCTTTGTTCACTTCGGCAGGTTTACCGAACAAATATGAGTCATTAGGAGGGGGTGAAGTGACTGTTACCGGGACAGGGACAGTAACTGAACGAGTGTTTGTCCTGCTGGTGCTGCACGCAGCAATAATCAGCACGGGAATTACCGGTATAAATAACTTTGCTTTCATACGTTGATTTGTATTGCAAATGTAAGACGGCTCTTTTTCTTTTTGTGTTACTGAGTAGTTATTGACTTGTTAATGACTTGTTAATGCAAAACAGGATAAGATTAAAAAAGGCTATTTTTGAAGATCAGATGAAACTCAGCAGCAACTATCTTTTTATCGGAATTTCTTCCCTTGCCTTATTAACCGTACTTGTGATCCAGGTAAACTGGGTCTTCCAGGCTGCAAATGAAAAAGAAAAGCTCTTCAATGAAACGACTGATCTTATACTTACAAGAACAACAGAAGCGCTGTTGTCGGACCGCGAAGCATGTGAGAAAATCGAAGCTTCGCTTGCAACCGACAGCATATTTGGATCTGTATCTCCACTAAGCGAGAGTGATCTGAGGAAAATAGATTCAACCTTAGTTCATTACATGAATTATTATGGCTTCAGGCTTAATTACTCTTTCGAGATCTTAAAGCCCGGGCCTTTTACCGGCAGGGATAAACCTTATACTAAAACGCAGGGATCAGAACCACCGGCCTGCTATACCGGGGAACTGGAAGAAGAAATAAATAAAAGTGGTTTTGAATTAAATCTGCATTTCCCGGGAAAGAATGAATATCTCCGTGGGGAAATGGGAACATTATTCATAACATCCGTCATCCTGATCCTGATGGTGCTGATCCTGTTCTGGCGCACTGTTCATTCTCTGCTGAAAGAAAAAAAGATCTCGGAACATACAACGGATTTCTTAAATAACATGACCCATGAATTTAAGACGCCACTCACTAACATTGCGCTGGCTGGGAAAATGATAAATAAAGATAGTAATATCTTACAGGCAGAAAAGATCAGGCATTACTCGGGGATAATTCTCCAGGAAAACGAAAAGTTAAGATTGCAGGTAGAGCAGGTTCTGAGCATGACGGCACTCGAACGGGGCGAAATTCCCCTTCAGAAAACAGAACTGGATTTTCATTTACTTATTCATGATTCATTAAAACCCATCAGCATCCAGATCGAGACCAAACAGGGAAACCTGAAACTGAAGCTAAATGCGAGCCAGCCTGTAGTAATGGGAGATCATGTCCACCTTTCAAATGCATTGTGCAACCTGGTGGATAATTCAATTAAATATTCTGAAGCCGCACCCGATCTTGCAATAGAAACATTCAATAACAGCCATGACATAGTGGTTGTCGTTTCAGATAAAGGCATCGGCATTGAGAAGGAATACCAGAAGCTGATTTTTGAGAAATTTTTCAGGGTACCTACGGGGGATATTCATGATGTTAAGGGATTCGGCCTCGGACTATCCTACGTAAAAAAAATCCTTGAACTGCATGGCGGCACAATTGAGCTGGAAAGTGAGAAAGGGAGAGGAACCGCTTTTAAAATCACATTACCGTATGTCTAAAGAAAGGCGAAAGATCCTGCTTGCAGAAGACGACCTTAACTTAGGGCTCCTTCTTGTTGAGTTCCTGGAAACGGAAGATTTTGAGGTAAAGCTGTGCAAAGACGGTGAGATTGCTTTCAGGGCATTCCGGGCAAACACGTTTGATCTTTGTTTGCTGGATGTAATGATGCCGAAGCTGGATGGGTTCTCACTTGCCAAACAGATCAGAATAAGCAATAAAGACATACCCATTATATTCATCAGTGCCAAATCTCTGAAAGAAGACAAACTGAAAGGATACGGCTTAGGTGCGGACGATTATGTCACAAAACCTTTTGATGAAGATGAATTGCTATGGAAGATCAAGGCCGTTATCCGCAGGATCCCGGAAAAACTCACTGCAGTTAAACAGGAGATCATCTACATAGGAAAATATTCTTTTGACTTTCATAATCAATCCCTCACCATAGCGGATAAAACCAAACGGATCACCGAAAAGGAGAGTGAGATCCTCAGGTATTTGTCTTACCGGAGGAATAACTTGGTCAAGCGGGAAGAAATGCTCAGGGAGCTTTGGGGAGAAAATGATTACTTCATAGGAAGAAGCCTGGATGTATTCATTACAAAGATCCGGAAGTACCTGAAAGAAGACCCGGACCTCAGTATTGAAAACATTTTCGGGGTCGGCTTTATACTGAATGTTCCAAACAGATAAACTCTTCCACAGGTATAGTTTTTGTATTTGCTGACATAATGTAAGCAATAAAAAAAATGAATTACCAGGACCTTTCCATTGAATTAATAATCGTTTTGAAACTCCTGTTTGCGCTCTTGCTGGGGGGCATCATAGGGCTTGATCGTGAACGGCACGGAAAAGATGCGGGTATCCGTACATATGCGGCTGTCTGTGTTGGTTCCGCCATTTTTACCTGCATTGGAAACCTTATGATAGAAGATGTAACAGCCGGATCCCGGATAATTGCAAATATCATTACAGGGGTAGGTTTTTTAGGGGCCGGGATCATCTACCGGAATGACGCTGAAGGCTCTGCATCCGGGCTTACTACCGCGGCAACTGTCTGGTGCACGGCTGCTCTTGGAGTAGCAGTAGGATTGAATATGTTTATCATTGCCGTTACAGGGACACTGGTGCTATACTTCCTGCTTTCATTACAGCACCACAAATGGTACTTGAAATGGAAAGCCATGCTGGCTGAGAAAGACCGGACGGGTAAAACCCGTTAATTTCCAAAAGCCCGTGGGCAATTTTTGTTTTAATTCTCATAGTCAGGCACTTTTATGGAAGACTGGAAATCTATTTTTTACAAACTGGGCAATTCTTCGGAGAGCTATTTCGACAGGCTTAAGCTTAAACTACGTCAGCGGCTTGGCCTTCATATGGATATCCAGATCCTTACCTACATGACATATGCTAATTCTAAAGAACTTTACATCCGGGGCAGGATACTGCTTAATAAAAACATTGAAATAAGCGACCGTGATACCATCTGGAAGAACCTCCATAACACTTACAAGCGCCTCTGCAGCATTGAAATTGCCGGTGCCAGGCTGAGGGCGCGGTTCAACAATACCGAGCATGAATTTTTCTCCGATGAGGATGGGTATTTTGAACTGCCCATACCGCTTCAGAATCCTCTGCCTTCCGAAGAGCTCTGGCATCATCCGCTGATCGAGCTGCTGGAATGTCCTTTCCCTTTCCAGGCTCCTGTACATGTACGGGCAGAAGTGATGACACCGCCTTCTACCGCCCGCTTCGGGATCATCAGCGATATTGATGACACCGTGCTTACCACGCATGCGCAAAGCCTGTTAAAATCAGCATACATGACTTTTACCGGGAATGCATATTCCCGGTTACCTTTTGAAGGCGTTTCCGCTTTTTATACCGCATTGCAGAAAGGGCTTTCTGGTGCGGAAGAAAACCCCATCTTCTATGTTTCCAGCAGTCCATGGAACCTGTACGATCTCCTTGTGGATTTTCTCGAACTGAATAAGATCCCGAAAGGGCCTCTTTTTCTAAAGGATTATGGATTTACACATAACAAGCTTTTTACTGAATCCCATGGTGTACACAAACCCAAGCAGATAAGGAATATCCTGAATGCTTATCCTGAAATGAATTTTATACTCATTGGCGACAGCGGTCAGCATGATCCTGAAATCTATGCAGAAGTGATCAAAGAGTTCCCGGGAAGGATCCTTGCTTCGTATATCCGGGACGTTTCTGTAGAAGAACGGGATATTGAGGTTAGGAAGATCTCTGAAGGCATTCTTCACCATAAAGTTGAAATGGTGCTTGCAGAGAACAGTTATACAGCAGCAGAGCATGCAGCCGCAAAAGGGTTCATCAACAGCGCGATGCTCCCGGTGATAAAAGCAGAAAAAAGGGCCGATGAAATTGGAAAGGATTCGGCTGAGACAATAATTGAAGAAGAAATCAAAAAAATGAATTAATCTTGCAGTGTAATTTACAGAATATGAAAACTACACTGATTCTTTTTTCTATCCTTACATTTAACTTTGTTTCTGCACAGGTTAAACTTACAGAAAATACGCTCCAGGCAGATACATCCATTAAAAGAGGAATATCTATCTCCGACTTTTCCTTTATCACAGAATACTGGCAGGGAAAAGGCTTCGGTGAAAAATGTGAGGAACTGTGGATGCCTGCAATCGGGGAACAAATGCATGGAACATTCCGGCTCCAGGGCAACAACAAACTTTCCTTTGCGGAATTCATGACCATCAGCAAAGACAGCCTTGGCTATGTACTGAAGGTAGTCCATTTCAATCCCGATTTCAGCACCTGGGAAGAAAAGGACAAAACCACTGATTTCCGGTTTATAAAAGCTGAGAAGAATACAGCCTGGTTTAGCGGACTTACCTTTAGACTGAATGAAAGAAATGAACTGATCATTTACCTCGCTTTAAAAGAAGAAGGCAAAGAGTTTTATGAAGAAAAATTTGTCTTCAGAAAAAGCACGCTCTAAATTACGTGCTTAATGCGAGCATCCGAAACCTACCCGGTTATGCATTATGATCAGCACTACCGCTAACTTACAAAGCGCAAATAAATAATCACATGAAAATACCGTTTCAAAAAATCGATTGGACTTCCATTTCACCAACTGAACATAAAGGCGAAAGCGGAACCTCTTACTGGCAGACAGCGCAGCTGGAAGGTTTACGACTGCGGATCGTTGAATATTCCCCGGGATACCTGGCAGATCACTGGTGTCAGAAAGGACATATCGTGCATTGTCTTGAAGGTGAATTTATCACTGAAATGGAAAACGGTGAAGCAACATCATTGAGTGCAGGCATGACATATATTGTATCGGACGACATGAGCTCTCACCGTTCATTCTCAAAGAACGGGGTCAAACTGCTGATCGTGGATGGCGATTTTTTAAAATAAAGGTCCGCGTACGGCCTTCCAGATGAGAGTATAGCTTAATCCGAATTAGTACTATAACCCACTGCAATAACACATTTACCCCTTCCGGCAGCAAAATAAGCCCATTCAGGCTAAAAAAACATGCCATTAACATTTACCAAAAAGTGTTAATTCTCCTTCTTTTCATCAATATAATAGCTTAAATTGCGTTAACACAGTCGGTTAAACACAGAACAATACCGAATTAATCTTCCCGGAATACCCTTACACGGATAGCTTTTACACAGAATAGCATTTCCGGGATCTAACGCAGAACGATGAAAAAATTTTCCAGGAATGCTTTGCCTGCACTATGCTTTATTGTGCTCGCAAAGACCATCAGTGCACAAACATATTATATCAGTGCCGCAGGAAATGACAATGCCACGGGAACCACGGTTTCGGCTGCATGGCGGACAATTTCTAAACTTAATACTATGAACCTGCTTCCCGGAACAAAGATCCTCCTTGAAGGCGGTTCAACATTCTCTGACGGGATCATCCTGGACCAGAATGATGCAAATGAGCCTTTAAATCCTGTTACTATTTCAACTTTTGGCGTGGGAAGAGCTACAATTGAATCCGGAACAAATGCCGGATTATACGCTTACAATACCGAAGGCTTTAAAATTTCAAATATTGAATTTAAAGGCGCGGGGATGTCGCTCAATTCAACAGATGGAGTATTTATTTATTCGGACCTGACGGGAAATGTAAAGCTGAAAAAGATCGAGCTGAAAAACCTGGAAATCCACAATTATGGCCGTACAGGCTTATCAATTTTATCTACAAAAGGGAACAGCGGGTTTAATGATGTAATGATCGATGGGGTCCATGTTCATGATGTAAAAGAGAACGGGATCGTTACCAGGGGCTTTACAATGCAATCCCATGTAGGTTTTGCCCACCAGAACATCACGATAAAAAATACAGAAGTTAATAATGTTCCCGGTTATTCAGATGCGTCCACGCACAGGGGAAGCGGGATCATCATGGGACAGGTTAACAACGGGCTCATAGAATATTGCGCTGTGCATGATAACGGCAGCGCAAATACCCATTGTGGCGGCCCTGGCGGGATATGGACCTGGGATTCAAACAATATAACCATTCAATATTCTGAAAGCTACAGGAATTCAGGCGGTACAGGTTGTGACGGATTAGGTTTTGACCTGGACGGTGGCGTTACAAATTCCCTGATGCAATACAATTATTCACACGACAATGATGGTGCAGGATATTTGTTAGGGCAGTATGATTATGCCCGTCCGTGGGCGAATAATGTGGTGAGATATAACATAAGCGAAAATGACGGCCGCACAAACGGTGGCGGAATAGTTCTTTTTAAAGGTCCGGGAACCACCATGACCGGAGCGAAGATTTATAACAATACCATTTTTACAAGCCCCTCACCCTCTAATTCCGGGGTGGGAGCATTTAAATTTACAGAATGGAATACAGGTATTACAGGTGTTGAAGTGTATAACAATATCTTTCAGAGTACCGGAGGAGCATACCTGGTTTATGTCCCGACAGGCTACAATGCTGTTTTCTCCGGGAATCTTTACTGGTCTTCCGGTGCACAGTTTAAGATCTACGACCAGTCTGTTTTCTACAATAGCCTTGCTTCATGGAGGACCGCGACAAGCCACGAGGTATCAGGAACAGCATCAACTGGGTTATCATCCAACCCAAATCTTCTTAATGCAGGGAATGGAGGAACAGTATTCCCAGGCCGCGTTTCCCAGATGAACGCTTATATGCTTAATACTGCTTCTCCTGCAATTGATGCCGGATTAAGCCTGGCCAATCAATTCAATATCAACCCAGGGGCATTTGATTTTTTCAACAATGCACTTAGTTCGGCTGTATCATTTGATATAGGGGCACATGAATTTACACAGACCATCACCACCGGAGTAGAAAATGTTTCTGCATCAGAAAAAGTAATCTCTATTTATCCTAACCCTGTTCAATCTGGAAGCCCGATATTCATTAAAGGTGTCGAATTACCATATTCTGTAGAACTTGTTTCTATTACCGGTGCAACGGTATGGAAAGAATCAGGGATCGAGGACATCGAATTCACTGTTCCCACAACAGGCTTAGCTGCCGGACCATATTTTTTAATGGTACTTGATGGTGCAGGAAAGAAAAAGATCAATAAAATGATCGTTCAATAATCACATAATAATCAGGCTTGTTCCGGGAGGGACAAGCCTTTTTTATTGCTTCAGGTCCAATCCTTTCGTCCAAATCATTCCACATTTAACCTAGCACCAATTTTGAGTGTACAGGTTAAATTATAAGTGTTATGGAACCTGAAGAACTTGAATTGCTTAAAAATGAATTCGGCCGGCATAAAGAAATCCCCGAAAAATATGAAGAAGTTATCTTGACGGCTTTGTCGCATTATCCTGAATTAAAGGAAACACGAATCACTTTCTGTCTGACCAATAATCATCCTGTGCCATACGGCACCGCCCCATCCTTCCGATCTATACTTGCACATCCGTATGACCGTGAATACATTATAACATTATTGGAAGATGCCAAAGCTCCCATGTTTTATGCTCTTTTTAAAAACCTGACTACAGAAGCACAACTGGGGGTTCTCGCTCATGAGATCGCACACGTGGTACAATACAACTCCCTGAACAGGTCAGAGCTGATAAAATTCTTAGCATGCTATATGTTACCTGCATTCCAGCAAAAAATAGAACAGGCTGCAGATATGGGTGCAATTATTCATGGATTCGGAAAAGAGCTGCTTGAACACGCGATTTACATCAGGTGTATCCCCGGTTACGTTGAAGAAAGAAAAGAGATTAATATAAATTATCTCCACCCAAGCGAGATCCTTGAATATTTGCCGGAATAACAAAAGATTGGTATTATAAGCCGGAGGACTGTGTTTATTGACAGAGTGGCTCCAGGTAAGTTACACCTATACCTCGTTCGTCCAAGGATGCGGGAAACCTTGGAATACCTTATTTACTTACATAAGGCTTTCGACCCATTTAAAAATCTGTGGAGTGAAACCATCACTACTTCGTATTTCAGGATAACAGAATGGAGGGATTTGAACTTAGAATTTTATTCCGATTATAAGGACATCATCTACCTGGTCTTCCTTTTTCTTCCAGGCGCTGAACGACTGATCGATCAGGTCGTATTGCTCATTAATATCTTTATGAGAGATTTCAGCTAACAATGCTTTAAATCGCTTTGTAGAAAACTTTTTCATGCTTTCTCCGCCAAACTGATCTACATATCCGTCTGAAAATATATAAATGGAATCTCCTTCCCGGATATCTATTTCTTCATCAACAAAGGTCTTAGGCATATCTTCATAATAACCGCCAATAAAATAGGGGTTTCCTTTAAGCTCCGTAAGCACCCCGTTCCTTATATGATAGAGGGGTCTTAATGCACCGCTGAAAGTAAGCTTCGTCATTTCTTTATTAACGGAACAGATGGCCATGTCCATTCCGTCATGGGAAGAATTGTAATCTCCTTTCTGCCTTAAAACTTTAATTATGGCAGAGTTAAGTTTGGTCAGGATCGAGGATGGTTTGGTAATTTTTTTATTTGAGACAAGCTCATTTAATAATGTTGAACCGACAAGGGACATAAAAGCCCCGGGAACTCCATGTCCTGTGCAGTCAACAGCTGCAATCACATAGCTGTCCTGCGTTTCATTAAACCAGTAAAAATCACCGCTTACAATATCACGTGGCTTATAATATATAAAGGACTTATTAAAAACAGCAGAAATAGATTCTTTTGTCGGAAGTATCGACTCCTGGATCCGCTGTGCATAATTGATGCTGTCAGTAACGTTCTTATTCTTCAACTCGAGCTGGCCTTTGATCCTTTCTACCGTAGCTTTCTCTGTCTGGAGCTGAAAGGTTTTTTCATTAACAGTTTGCTCAAGCAGGCTCTTGGTCTGCAACAGCGACAATGTACGGTACCTTGTAACCGAGTAGGAAATAGACACGATGAATAATGCGACCATCACATAGAACCAGGCTTTTTTCCAGTAGGGAGGCTTTACCACAAAACTAACCTGGGCAGGCGTTGTATTCCAGATATTATCACTGTTCGCTGCCATCAGCTGGAATGTATATTCACCATCATTGAGTTTAGGGAACTCCATGAATTTCGAATTTGTATATCTCCATACTGTGTCCTGGCCAAGAAGCCTGTATTTAAAATTCACTTTCGCAGGATCCGTAAATGATATGGCTATATAATCCACTTTAACGGCATAATCATCATAAGGGACTTCAATCCGCTGATCAGGCGTAAAGAATTTTTTGTTGAACATTAACCCTGCGATGTTCGTTTTCGGTTCCGATTGTTCGCTGCTTTGTCCATTCGTATTATATTTTATTAAGCCATTGGCCGTCCCAAACCAGAGATTCCCGCTTATATCACGGAAACAGGAATTCCGGTTGAAATCAGTGAACAATAAACCGTCTGTTTTGCTGTAAGTCCTGAACGTTTTGAGATGGGCCGGCTTGTAACTTAGCCCGTTCTTGTGACCTGACCATATATTGCCGCTCTTATCCGTTATGATAAAATAACAATAATTAGAGAACAATCCCTCACTTACCTTATAATTAATAAACCCGCCCCTTTCATTATAACTGAAAACCCCGTCACCTTCAGTTCCTATCCAGATTGTTCCGTCACTTGCCTGCGAAATGGCAGTAATGTTAAAGGACTTTAATTCCGGGATGTTATTAAAAACGTTGAATTCCCCGTTCTCAATGTAATAAGGCCCTGCTCCATTTGAACAGAACCAGATCCTTCTCTTGGTATCTTCAAATATCTTAACCACATTATTATGCAGCAAGCCATCAAGTGTGGTCAGGTGAGTTATGCTTTTATTTTCAAGATCATGAAAGAACACACCTTCTGTTGTTGCAATAACGACCCTGTTATCTGCCGTAGTAATAATTGAATTTACATTCAGGGTGCTGAGGTTATTTTTCGCAGAGAAATTATGGAATTTATTATTTCGCTTATCGTAGGTGAAAACCCCCTTTTCACGTGTTCCTATCCATATCGTTCCCGATTTATCCTGGGTAAGTGCGCTCACCTCACCGGTGATAAACCCGGAGGATGCATCAAACTGCCTGCTTAACTCCGCAGATTCAATATTATACTGAAAAAGCCCCTTGTCATTACCAACCCAAAACACGCCCTCTTTATCTACAAAAATGCAGGTAGAATTTTTGTAGATAAGTCCATTCTTCATTTCAAAGAAAGCAAATTTCTCAAGCGGCATTTCAATGAGTCCGCCTCCGAAACTGCCAAACCACATATTACCTTCAAAATCCTCAAAGATGGATTGAATATAGCCGTTAGGCAATCCGTTATGGTCATCTATCCGTGTAACATTGTATGCCGAACGGTTTCCCGGCTCGTAAAAGGTTACCTTTCTCACCCCTTCTCCGAAATCAGCGATCCACAGGTTTTCTTTTCGGTCCACGAAGAGGGCCGACAGGTTGAAGTCCTTCAGGCCAAGCTCCGGCCCGATCTTAATAAATATTTCGTATCCGTTATCAGCATTCTTACTGACGCCATAAACTCCTTCATCTTCAATTGCTATCCAGAAGGCATCTCTTTTAGCGGTAACAGGAACTATCGACTTAACAGCTTTCCCTGAGAATTCAGGCATGTTGCTTTTGAGAGTTATCACTTTTCCGCTGCGGCCAACAGTATATATAAACAGCCCATCGTTCGATCCTTCGAACAGAAGGCCGTCTTTATCGAAAGTGATGGCATTTGCGCCCGATTCATTTTTTGAATCGACAGCAGCCATCCTGTAGGTTGTATCAATCCTGAAGATTCCTTTACTTTGAGTACTGAACCAGATATTTTTTTGCGGATCCTCGGTAATACATGTGATCTTGGATGCGAGGTCGGTGCTCTGCCTGATCTTATAAAATTTATTATCCTTTTGAAAGCTGATACCTTTCTGGTAATGGCCAAGCCAGGAAATGTTACGTGAATCGGTGTAATGGGTGGTGATGAAATTATCCTGGATGCCGTTGTGGATCGTAAACACTTTAAACTTACTTCCTTCAAAAGAGCAGAAGCCTTCTCCCGTTGATACATTGAGAAAACCAGTGCTGGTTTGAGAGATCGAATAAACGTACGATTGCGGCAGCCCTTCATCTACCCCATACACCCTGAAATTATAGATTTGGGCGTAAAGAGAGCTTAAACATAAGAGAGGTAATACCAGGGTAATTTTTATAGCACGCATGATCTTTATTTATTCGCCACCTTCACACCGATCTTGTATTTATATTTCGGAATACCTCCTATCGGGCTCGTATAGAAAGGCATTGACTGATTGTATTGATTTGTGATAAACACCACTATATTATTGTTTTTTGCATCCTTCTGCTTCACAAACTGTATATCAAATGATGTATTGAATTCCTGTGCAACAACCTCATGGGTATTAACTGTCCACTCTGCATCACCTGATGCTTTTGCCACTTCTCCCCGCTTTGCCACAGAAACAAGCCTGATCGTACCATCGTTATCAAAATCGAACACATTTACTTTAACAGCGACAAGATTTGAAGTGATGAAAGGATATAAATGCGAAACTGAATTTTTAACATCTGATAACCGGAATGAATATTCATAGGTGAACATATTACCGCCTTCAATAGCTTTATTTTCTACTTTATCTGAAGATAACAGCAAACGGTAAAGGTTTCCATCATCCCCCTCAGTCCCTTCTATAACAACTTTAAACACATAGCCCCCCACATCCGGCTGCAGCTCACCTTCCACCGGATTAAAAGGGCCCATAGAATACCATTTATCATCAAATGAAAGGTCATGATCGAAGGTTTTACTTGCCAGCTGAACACCGCTCTTAAAATCTCCATCAGGATCGTGTTTCTTCGCATCTTTTGAAGAATGCGCTCCTAATCCTCCAAAAACGGAAAACTTGGTTTTGCTATTGAACGGCCCGTGTCCTTCATCGTATTTCCCCCCGGTATTTGGGTCGAATATTTTTATATAAACAGGATTTTTTTCAGTGGCGGGGATTACGAAGAAAATGATCTGAATATTGTCATCATCACCCCAGCTTTTGTCAGCAGCCTTACTGAACGTACACAGGAACGGAATATTTTCTTCCATGGAAGGGGCCTGTTGCGCAGAGGCAAGGGTTGTTAAACCGATTAATAAAAATGTAAGCAGCCTCAGGTACATGTTATTTCATATTATAATTTATTGATCATTGCCTGGTTTAAAGAAGCTGACTGCGTACTCAATATATCTTTTTCTATAAAAGATCGGGGCTTTGTCTTCCTGCGGTTTTGTATCGAAATAACCGGTTGATTTGGATTTTTCAAGCACCACAATTTTTTTTATAGAATAAAAGGTTGATTCTTTCCCTGTTGTATCGTTCACAGCCAAAACACCAAGCTTCACATTATATGTTCCTTTCTTAAAATATTTATGCCGGACATCGGTTCCAATAGCGAACCAGCCATCATCGAAAGCCCAGTAGTGCTTTTTTATCGAGTAACCGGCAATAACTGATGTTGAAGAATTTAATAATAATGCTTCGCCTGCCCGAACCGAATCGGCAGAGATTATATTCAGCTGCTTAGGTTCTTCCACAATAAAGTCATAACTGAGGTCATTGTATATTAATTCCCCGGATGACCGGTCAATTACATTCAGCTGTACCGGGTAGATCCCGGGCTTCTTAAAGCAATGATCCACTTCTCTCCCTTTCCTTTTTATTCCGGAGCCAAAATCCCACTCATATTGGAGCCCTACAGTATCTGCAGCGATTGTGCTTGATTCCTCGAAGAATGTATAGCAGAATTTGGTTTGTGGAATGATCTCCTTTTTAAATTCCGGAAGGATCTTATAGAAATAAAATATGTCATCATTTTTCTCACCTGATCTGTCGGAGCTCAGATACCCGGTAAGTCCCAGAGAGTCGGTCCAGACCCCGAAGTCATCACCCGGACTGTTTATAGGCCGTTCAAGCAGGAATGGCACAGCGACATCGAGGTCTTCAAGGCTCAGCGAGTAAATATCAAGGCCGCCAAATCCCCCTTTCCTTTCTGAAGAAAAATAGAGAATTCCACTTTCATTGACAAACGGGAACAGTTCGTTGCCGCTTGTATTTATCCTGCCGCCCAGGTTCTTCGGTTCAGACCATGAATGATTCCTGTACTCTGTGATATAGAGGTCCATTCCTCCTTTTCCCCCCGGCATGTCTGAAGCAAAAACCACTGTATTATTCTTATAAAAGGCTCCGCTGCAATAAGAATAAGGTCCCGTGCAGAAAGGGAGCATTTCCGGTTTGGACCACTTTCCTTTATTATTTAATGAATAATAAAGGCGAAGGTTTTGCTGAACCTTTGAAGACCGCACCAGGAATCCGAAGTCCTTTTGATTGGAGGAATATAATACTGTGCTGTTCTCTGAATTAAAGGCGACTGTCCCATCATTAAACACCGTACTCCACTTGCCTGAGTATAAAGGTTTGGAAAATCGGATTGAATCTATGCGTTCTGAAGTATAAACATCATAAAAATTACTTTGACCATCAGGATCAGAATACGTGATCCCTGTCGACTGGCGCCCGGAGGAAGAGAAATACAGAGTCTTGCCATAAAGGAAAGGCTGCATTTCATTATTCCCTGTATTAATGTTTAATGAAATAACTTCAAAATTATCCTGAAACTCCCCTGATAAAGAATCTTTTACCTGGGACTGAGCGGACAAATATACCAGGATAAGGAGCAAGCTGATTATCGATCTCATTTTAAAAATATCTTGGATTTTTAACATTGAGCTTATAATTGAATAAGTACCGGAGCATTATCTCGTGGCTGCCGTTTGAATAATTGTTTAACGGGCTTAAAGTATAATCATAGCTATATCCTGCACTGAACTGATCATTCAGCTTAATATCCGTAAAGGCATACACCGCATCTTCACTCCTGTAACCGGCCCCTATACCTATTATTTCTTTTATATAAAGCGCTGCGGAAATATCTGCCGCAACCGGAGAATTGCTTATATACTTAACCAGCCCCGCAGGTCGAACCTTCAGATTATCATTTATCTTCAGCAAGAGGCCTGCGGAAAAAACTACCGGGCAATACTGGAAACTAAAATTCTGTTCGGTCGTGTATAACACAGGTGAGGACACTCCTGCAAACAACTTATCGGATTTATAAAAGATGCCAAACCCTGCAGTTCCGTTCAATGTTCTCTGCACATTTCCTTCAAACAAGGGATCATTTTCTTCAGTAGTTTCTATTTTGCTCCAGTCATTCTTTCGCGCCTTTACCCCAGCCTGGAGGCCGAATGACAAGCTGCTTTTCTTAAATTTTAAACGATAGGCATAAACACCAAGGAATTGAGATTCACACGTCAGCCCATATTTATTATTCAGAAAGATCAATCCTGCATTTACTTTATCATTTCTCAATGGTGAATGAAGACCTATACTGATATTTTCAGGCGCACCTTCCATCCCAGTCCATTGATTCCTGTAGATAGTGGTAAAATTAAGGGCGCCCTGGCTGCCTGCATACGCAGGGTTGATCAGGATACCTGAAAAATAGTACTGGCTGTATTGAAACGCGTGCTGCGCCTGGACAGTAATGCCTATTAAAGAAAACATTATTATATGTAAAAATCTTTGCATCTTCTACTTTGTTTTGATCACAATGAAGCCGTTATACTCCATGCCCGGCATTACCTCGAGGACATAATAATATGTATCATCGGTTAACCTATCCCCGGAATTATTCTTTCCATCCCACTCATTCTTATATTCATCATTCCGGTAAACAATATTTCCCCACCGGTTGAAAACACTGAAGCTGGAAGGCCCATAATATTCGAGGGCCTTTATGACATAATAATCATTGATCCCATCACCATTCGGAGTAAATCCGTTAGGAATAGGAAATGGTTTCATTGTAATGATAACTTCATCCCTGGTTGCAGGGCATACACCGTTTTTTATTTCCCAGGTTAAAATATTCTCACCAACAGCTAATCCTGACACTATCGCGGTGGTTCCATTCACAGCCAGGTTTCCTGTTCCGGAAACAAATGACCACTGGCCATTCCCCGGCTGAGGGAAATTCCCCTGGAGCTCAACATACGGCAGATCAGTTATTACATCAGCCCCTGCAAATGCAGTATCTGACAACTGATCAGTATAGATTGCCACATCATCCGAAGAGGAAGGACAAACACCGTTAGCTGTTGTCCATACAAATATATTTTCCCCGGCACCTAAACCTGAAATACCTGAAACAGGTGAAGACAGGTTAACCAGGCTCCCCTGTCCTGACAATAGAGCCCAACTACCTGTTCCTATAGCAGGAACCGCTGCATTCATTGCGACAGACAGATCGGAGATACAGACAGTTTTATCTGTTCCTGCATTTGCCGGACTTGGTAAAGCATCCACCAGGAGATTGATTGAAGAAACCGAAGCCGGACAAACACCGTTTGAAATTGTCCAGCTCAGAACATTACTGCCCGGACTGAATATATTTACAGAAGCATTTGGAGCGGAAACATCCAGTATATTTAGTGAGCTGCCATTCACAGACCATATTCCGCTGCCTACAGCCGGAATATTTCCCGCCAGCACAGTTGAACCTGCCGTTTCGCATAACCGGATATCCTGCCCTGCAACTGCCTGCGTTGGAAGTGTATCAAGAGTAATATTTAAAGTGGAAACGGAGGAAGCACAAACCCCGTTAGTGATGGTCCAGCTAAATACATTGGTCCCGTATCCGAGCCCGCTAATTGTTGTTGAAGCAGAAATAGCGGAAGAAATTATCCCTGAACCGCTGACCAATGCCCATGTACCGGTTCCGACAGCAGGTAGATTTGCATTAACTGTTGTCATTGGGGATGATTCACAGACATGCTGGTTGTTACCGGCAAATGAAACACTGGGCAATACATCTATGAAAACGGAAACAGAATCATTGGAAGCAGGACAAACACCATTTGATACAGACCATACAAGGATGTTTTCACCAGGGTTAAAAGAAGAATATGTGGCAGCTGCTAGCAAAGGATTATTAAGCACACCTGCACCGGTTGCCACGTTCCAGCTTCCAACACCTATTGCGGGTATATTTCCATTAAGAAAAACTGCCGGTTCGGAAATACATATCGCTTGATCTGATCCTGCCAATGAAACGGATGGCAGCACATCTACCATGATATTCATTGTATCTGTGACTGATGCACAAACACCATTACTCACTGTCCATGCAAATGAATTTATTCCTGCCGACAAACTATTAACTGAAGATGTAGGGGATGAAGCTGAGGTAATCACACCGGTCCCCGTAATTAAAGACCATGATCCGGTACCGGTAACTACCTGTGTCGCATTAAAAGACGAAGAGGGATTCAGTATGCAAATCACCTGGTCCGGCCCGGCAAGTGCAGGGTCTGGCAGTGCATCCACAAAAACCGAAACAATATCAGAAGATGACGCGCAGGTACCGTTGCTTATTTCCCATTTGAATTGGTTGTTACCAACCGACAAAGCATTCACATTTGTGCTTAAAGAAGCAGGTGCTGCAATAGTTCCGGTTCCGGAAACCAGGGTCCAGATACCCGTTCCAACCGATGGGTTGTTTCCGGTAAGGATTGCAGAAGGTGACGAAATACAAACTGTCTGGTCAGCGCCCGCAAATGCGGTTGATGGTAATGCGTCAACAAATACAATCATTGTATCATGCGATGAAGCGCAAACACCGTTGCTGATCGTCCATACAAAAACATTGGATCCCACTGCAGTGCCTGCAACACTACTGGAAGGTGATGAAGGCGTTAAAATAGTTCCTGAGCCTGAGAATCTTGTCCAGAT
>DASVUX010000063.1:0-22758 GCA_036386835.1 Bacteroidia bacterium | reverse complement strand
TTACCTGTGATTGTTCCTGTTCCCTGGATCATATCGCCCGCAACACCGGTTGCAGATGCCTGAGATGGAATAGAGATAGAGTTCCCTGTGAATGTTGCATTTGCAGTTAAAGCAGAGTACAAGCCGAAATTCTGGATGTCGATGCGGTTTGCAGCAGTTGTTCCTGAAGCGGATACCACTGAAGTTCCGGTTCCGTTAGCGGCAGGATCCGTACATCCGCTCTGTACAAGCGTGTAGTTACCGTCAAAATTCACTACATACACAGTTCTTGTGGCAGTTCCTGTATTACCTGCCTCATCCTTTGCCGTGTAAGTCACAATGTAAGTTCCAACTACAGCAGTATTCACCGTACCGGAGATATTCACATTGATAGATCCGTCCGTATCATCATTTGCAGATGCGCTGGGCTCCGAATAGGTTTTGTTCTGCTGCGCGTACATAGTCGCAGGTCCATTCATTGTAACAACCGGGTTTGTTGTGTCTTTGTCTTCTTTTTTACAACCTGTAAAAGTTAAAGATAGAGCTAGGATAAAAAGGCCGGAGGTGCTTAAGATTTGTTTTTTCATAGTTTTTTTGGTTATGCTTAATAATTGGTTAATAATCTTTTTATTGATGCAAAGGTAGAAAATGGATTTTAATGATGGTATAATAAAAAAAATTACTTTTGTACCGGTTAACCAAAAACATAAAAACAAAATGAAAAAATTATCCTTATTACTTGCAGTTACTTCTTTAACTGCATTTGTTGCCTGCGGACCCTCTGCAGAAGAAAAAGCTGCAAAGGAAAAAGCTACCCAGGATTCAATTGCCGCTGTAGAAGCTGCAAAAGCTGCTGAAGAGGCTGCAAAAGCTCAGCTGGTTGCTGATTCAACTGCTGCTTACACAGCTGCCGAAGAGGCAAAAGCAAAAGCTGCTGCTGATTCAATCGCTGCTGCTGAAGCAACATCAAAAAAAGGCGGAAAGTCAAAGCCGGCAGTAAAGCCAGCGGACAAGCCAGCTGCTGATAAGCCAGCTGAACAGCCAAAAAGAACCCGCAGCGGAAAAACTGAGTAATCAGTTTGGACAAAGTAAAGAAACGGGGCAATTTTGCCCCGTTTCTTTTTTATCGCGTTTTACAAGAATTATTCCATAACCCCGGGTTTGGCAAAATAATTTGATAAAAATTTGCAGAGTATTAAAAATAAAATATACATTTGCGCAAATTTTAATTAAAATCACAAACAAAAAAATGAAAAAATTATTTACATTAGTTGCTGTAGCTTCTATCTCTGCGTTAGTAGCTTGCGGTCCTTCAGCTGAAGAAAAAGCTGCTATGGAAAAAGCAAAACAAGATTCAATCGCTGCTGTTGAAGCTGCTAAAGCTGCTGAAGAAGCTGCTAAAGCTCAGGCGATGGCTGATTCAACTGCTGCTTACACGGCTGCTGAAGAAGCAAAAGCAAAAGCAACGCAAGATTCAATTGACGCTGCAGGCGCTAAAGGCGGTAAAAAGAAATAATTTCTTTTTACAAGACTTAAAAAAGAGTTCCGGACGTCCGGAACTCTTTTTGTTTACATCTTCCCCTGGCCCAACTACTCCGGCCACCCCAAATTTCTATCTTTTATTCAACAGGAATTATATCTTTGTTATACCAACAGGACCCTATGCGTAAAATCCTTCTTGTTTTATTCTGCCTGCTTAGCCTGAACAGCATGAGCCAGACAATGAATATTTCGGGAACCGTAATTGATACGGCTTCAGGCACCCCTGTTCAGAATGCTTTGGCCACCGCCATAAGAATCAAAGATTCAATCCTGGTAGCCTTTACAAGGACTGATGCCTCCGGCCGTTTCCAGTTAAAAGCACTTCCGGTGGATACTGTCCAGGTAACCGTCTCCAGCCCGAAGACGGGTGACCAGGCTTATTACGTATTCGGAAGTGCTGCCAACAGGGATTTCGATTTCGGGAAAATTATTCTGCCCCCGAAAAGTCAGCTCCTTAATGAAGTGGTGATCTATGCATTCAAGGATCCGGTATATTATAAAGGTGATACCCTCATTTATACAGCTGATTCATTTAAAGTAAAACCGAATGCAACAGTTGAAGATCTCCTTAAGAAACTTCCCGGGATAAAGGTGGATGCACAGGGGAAGATAACCTCCCAGGGCAAAGAGGTAAGCCAGGTGCTTGTTGACGGTGACGAATTCTTCGGAGCAGACCCGACAGTCGCTACCAAGAACCTTGCTGCGCAGGGTGTTGAATCCGTGCAGGTTTATGAGAAGAAGAATGAAAATGCCACGGAGGGAGGAGAAGAAACCATCCAGGTGATGGACCTGAAAATGAAGGAAGATGCCAAGAAGGGCTATTTTGGTAAAATCTCTGCCGCAAGCGACTTCCAGGATTTCCATGAAGGGGAGATCCTGGCGAATAAGTTCAAAGGCTCCCAGAAGATTTCTGTTTTTGCATTGGGAAGCAACACTCCGCGTTCCGGTTTTGGCTGGGGCGATATGTATAAATACGGGCTGAATAATGAGATGAGCAGCTTCTCAGACGATGACGGGAATATGTATTGGAACAATAATGATGACGCTGCCCAGGGAATTCCTAAAACATTCAAGGCAGGGATTTATTATAATGACAAGATCGGAAAAAATACGAAATTCGGATTCAATTACACCTATAATTCAAATGAATTGAAAGCTTCGGGATCAACACGCTCACAGTTCTACCTCTCGGACACCAATTATGTAACTGATGAGCAAAACACCAATCTTCAGCGTTCGGAAGGTCATAACCTGAATTTTATCATCACGCAGAAGCTCGACTCGTTGACGGATCTTGTGATAGAGCCGAAATTCAAGCTGAATACCAATGACCAAAGCAGCTATAACCAAACAAAGTTCCTTACATCCTATGATAGCTTGTCGCACCAGACAGATGTCAGCAATTCCAATGAAGCAAAGGGTTATAATATCAATGCAACCGCAAGGTTAACCAGGAGGTTTAAGAAGCGCGACCGGATGTTCCGCCTGAATTATAATTTCATTATGAATGATGATCAGAGCGAAGGCTTATTAAAATCAAACAATACGTTTTACGATTCCACCCAGCTTGCGGCAAGCATCGATCAGAAGAAAACAAACAGCAGTAATTCACAGACACACAATGCCACCGCCATTTATACTGAGCCGCTCAGCAAAAAGATCAAGCTTGAGTTCGAATACAATTATAACAGCAATATCGGGATCCAGGATAAAAAAGCACAGAACTTTGTGAATGGTGAATATTCGGTGTATGATTCTGCACTTACCAACAACTTTGAGAATTCGAAAATAACCAACCGTTTCGGGGCCAAGTTCATCTATGAAGTAAAGAAGCAAAGCTTCAATTTTGGTGCAAAGGCGAGGAATGTATCTATTGTGAATTCCAACCTGATTACTGACCAGCAGATAAAGCAATCGGTGAATAATATACTGCCATTCCTCGGTTACATGTACAGGTTCAGTGATAATAGCCGGTTTAACCTTCGATATACAACTAATTCCAGCCAGCCTTCCCTCAACCAGCTCCAGCCGATCCCGGATAACAGCAATCCAAACCAGGTACGAATAGGGAACCCTGACCTGTTACCGACTTACAGCCATAATTTCAATGCATCCTTTAATACATACAAGCCCTTAAGCGGAAAATATATCTGGTGTAACGGAAATTTCAGCATTACTGACAATGCATTTGCAAATGCGACAACATACGACAGTATCGGCCGGACCATCAGCCAGACGGTGAATGTTGACGGCAATTACAACGCCAATGTTAACATAGGAGGGGGACTGCCGGTGTTTAATCGTATGCTCCAGATCAATCCAAACTTCCATACGGATTATAACAGCTACTCTGGTTTTATAAACGGGAAAAAGAATATTACCGAAACAGTGAACATGAATGCAGAGATGGAACTCACTTTGGAGCTCGATACACTAGAATTCAGCTTTGGCTATAACTATGATTATACAATACCAAGATCAACGCTGAGCACAGCCGGCAATAAGCCTTATTCGGATCAGCAGTTCAGCGCAGACCTTACATTAAGGCTGCCTTTTAAAATGCTGTTGGAAACAGAAGTGGAATACAATATTGCCGGCCAAAGAGCTGCAGGTTATAATATTAATTATGTACTCTGGCATGCCAGCATCAGCAAAGCATTCCTTAAGAATGAGAATTTTATAATCACGCTTTCAGGGAATGATCTTTTGAACCAGAATATCAGCAACAAAAGAACAGTGCAGGATAATGTGATCACAGATACAAAGACGAATATTATCAGCAGATACTTTTTGCTCAGGCTTACTTATAAATTCAACAGTACGAAAACAAAGGACAATGACGAATTTGGCTGGTAAATACATGCTGATCCTTATCGGGATGCTGTGCCTTACATCGGCTTCTGCGCAGGTAAGCAGCGGCAAGATTACCTATGAGCGGAAAACGAATTTATATAAAAAATTCAAAGGGGACGATGTGAAAGAGTGGCTCCGGGAGGAAGACAAGAACAAGGTAGATGTGTTTGAACTTTATTTTAATGACAGTCTTTCCTTATTCAAGCCGCAGGATAGTGAGCTGAGGGAAAAGATGAGCTGGGCAACGGATAAAAATACCGTGTATCAGAACTTCAATAAAGGCACACGATTAACCTTAAAAGATCTTTGGGGTGAAAAATTTTATGTGGAAGACAGCTTATGGAAGCGTACATGGAAGATCACTGAAAGCAAGCGCAACATTGCAGGATATAATTGCCGTAAAGCTATCTGGCAGGCGAACGATACTACAAGGATCTATGTTTGGTATGCCGAAGAGCTAATGACGGGAACAGGTCCGGAAAGCTTTTCCGGGCTCCCGGGTACCATCCTTGGAATGGCAACGGAAGACGGGGGAGTAATTTATTTTGCAAAAACGGTTGAAGTGTTTCCCCAGAATGTTGCCTTGCTGGCACCTGTTATAGGCAGGAACAAAGTTTATAAAACCGCAGAGATCAAGGCAAAGCTGGAAAAAGACTTCAGTAAAAATCCCTGGGGAAAGCAAATGATCAAGAATTTATTCGGGCTTTGGTGATGCTCCTGGTTATTTTCCCAGCTGGATATTCACCTTGTCGGTGAGGAACCTATAGGATTTCACCAGGGACTGGAAGCTGCCGTAGTTATTAATGCAGCCATTGTTATTAAGCGATGTGACCACGATCATTACTACACCCTTTTTCTCTTCTATGTATGCAATGAGATCATAATTCTTGTTCTCCGGATCTGAATAGGCATATACTTTCGCAGCTTTATTCTTTCCAATTACAATGGGCGCCTGAGCCCTTACACTTGCCTGCGGTGACCTGGATCTGAAAAGCGTGCTGTCATGCGCAATGAATTCGTTGAGGGTTTCATTCTTTGTGGAGTCGAAGCTTCCAAAAGTGGTGTACATCACTGTTTCGCCTGTATCCCAGGCAGAGCCTTCGGGATAGAAAACCGCAGTCAGCCCTTGTTCTTTACCGTTCTCATTATCCATAACCCAACCCACAGGTGCAGTCAGGTAGTAAGCATTGTTAAAGCCATAAAGTAAACCGGTACGGGTCGAATCCTGGGAATATGAATTTACAAAAGAGAGAACAGTAAGTAGAAATAGAAGAACCGCTTTTTTCATGTGATTGCTTTAGGGTCCTGTGGTAACAAACTTCGTTCCCTGATTTTCAGGCTGGATATGATCACTTATGTAAACCTGTTTTCGCAGCTTTCATAAGTACACACTTGCCGCAGGCCTGCTTTTTTTTCAGGGATGAATAAAGGCGGAATCCTGTATAAGCAACCGCTCCGGAGAGTATAAGATATATAACAGCCTGCTGGATCATGATGTGCAAATTTACGAAAAAATAACCCTCTTAAAGTCCTTAAATTTTAATAATTTTAGGGCTTATTTAACAGCCTTACCATGATTACAGCAGAAACTGCAATACGTTACGACAGGAAGAAATACAAGGACGAAACACTCATCGCTTTATACAAAGGAATTTTAAAGCCGAGGATGATAGAGGAAAAGATGCTTGTATTGTTAAGACAGGGCAGGATTGCGAAATGGTTCAGCGGTATTGGCCAGGAAGCCGGTTCAGTTGGCGCGGCAATGGCCCTTGACAGCGAGGAGTTCATCCTTCCCATGCACCGAAACCTGGGGGTTTTTACATCACGTGGCATTCCGCTTAACCGCCTGTTCTGCCAGTTCCAGGGCAAGCCAAGCGGGTTTACCAAAGGCCGTGACCGTTCATTCCACTTTGGGACCCAGGAATATAAAATTGTAGGGATGATCTCCCATCTTGGCCCCCAGCTTGGATTGGCAGATGGTATTGCCCTTGGGAACCTCCTTAAAGAAAATAATAAAGCAACGCTTGTGTATTCCGGTGATGGCGGTGCAAGTGAAGGTGATTTTCATGAAGCACTCAATGTGGCTGCGGTGTGGGATCTGCCGGTGATCTTCGCGATCGAAAATAATGGTTATGGTTTATCAACACCAAGCAACGAACAGTTCCGCTGCAAACAGTTCATTGATAAAGGCATCGGGTACGGGATGGAAGCCGTGCAGGTTGACGGAAATAATATCCTTGAAGTATATGATACGGTGAAGCGTCTGGCTGAATCCATCAGGAAGACCCCGCGTCCTGTTTTACTTGAACTGATCACTTTCCGCATGCGCGGGCATGAGGAAGCCTCCGGGACCAAATATGTTCCCAAGGAGCTCCTGGAGATCTGGGGTAAAAAAGATCCTTTGAACAATTACGAGCGTTATCTTCTTGAAGAAGGAGTGCTGGATGAAAAAATGATCGATGATTTCCGCGCTGAGATTAAAGAAGAAATTGAAAGAGGGCTTGAATTAGCATATGCTGAAACCTTACCGCCTCCTGATACTGCAAAAGAGCTTGCCGATATGTACGCACCTTTTGATTTCAGGGAAACAAAAGCCGGGGGAAGCAAAACAAATAAGCGAATGATCGATGCGATCTCCGATGCTTTGCGTCTCGCTATGCGTAAGCATGATAACCTTGTTCTGATGGGACAGGATATTGCCGAATATGGCGGTGTATTTAAGATCACGGAAGGGTTTGTAGAAGAGTTCGGAAAGAAGCGGGTAAGGAATACTCCGCTTTGCGAGTCAGCTATCGTTGGAAGCGGTTTTGGTCTTTCCATCAATGGCATGAAAGCGATGGTTGAGATGCAGTTTGCCGATTTTGTAACAGAAGGTTTTAACCAGATCGTTAATAACCTTGCTAAATCACATTACCGGTGGGGGCAGAATGCAGATGTGGTAGTACGTATGCCGACAGGCGCTGCTGTTGCGGCCGGGCCATTCCATTCTCAAAGCAATGAAGCCTGGTTCACCCACACGCCCGGACTGAAAGTTGTTTACCCTGCATTTCCGTCCGATGCAAAAGGATTATTACTGGCTTCGTTTGAAGATCCTAACCCCGTTATGTTCTTCGAGCAAAAAGCATTATACAGGAGTGTTACGGAAGATGTGCCCGATGATTATTTTACTGTGCCCATCGGAAAGGCCAAACTGGTCCGTGAAGGCGATGCGGTAAGCATCATTACTTACGGCATCGGTGTTCACTGGGCAATGGAAATACTGGACAAACATCCGGGCATCTCAGCTGATCTGTTAGACCTGCGAACATTACTGCCTTATGATAAAGAAGCGGTTATCAGCTCTGTCAGCAAGACAGGCAGGGCGATCATCCTTCATGAAGATACACTTATTGGCGGCTTCGGTGGTGAACTTGCCGCGATGATCTCTGAAAACTGCTTCGAGAGCCTTGATGCACCTGTTGTGCGTTCCGCAAGCCTCGATACGCCTGTTCCGATGAACGCTGACCTGGAATGGAATTTCCTGCCGAAAGCCCGTTTCGAAAAACAGCTCCAGGAGCTCCTTAATTATTAATTTAACATTTGATAGCGGACAGTCCCTCATCTGAGGGACTGTTTTGTTTTGCGTAGTCAGCAGCTGCAGAAAGATTTAAACATTAAAATAAATTACTTTCATTATAGAGAATATTTGCGGATTTTTATACTCGTGTCAGCCCGCATCCTATATAGAAGCCTTCTTTGTTTTTTCATTCTAGCTTTATTGTTCTCACATGAGGTTCAGTCGGAAAATCTTCATGCCCTCATCAGCCGGTCAAAGTTCGTTAAGAATGATACAGGTAAAGTAAATCTTCAATTAAAGATTATTGACCTGTATATCCTTTATGGTAAATACGATAGCGCTTCAATCGTTATAAATGACGCAGCCGCGCTTTCAAACCGCCTGGGCTATGTTTCCGGGAAAGCTGCTGCCCTGTGCAGCAAAGGGATCATATTGTATAATCAAAGCCAGTACGAAAGTTCTGTTTCAATCCTTGATTCAGCCCTTGCTTTGTTCGTTTCGGCCGGGGATACGGATGGTGAGATCCGCACAATAAACAACAAGGCAAAAGCATTAGGGGCACTCGACAGGTATGATGAAGCGCTGGAATTACTGGAACTTAGTGAAAAGAAGTCTGTTGAGACCGGCAATAAAAAAACGCTTGCGCATGCATATTACCTGAAAGGATCTGTTCTTAACGACCGGGGCAGATACGTGGAAGCCGGTTCATATCTACAGAAAAGCACGGAGCTGAGGCAGGAAATTAAAGATACGGTGGGACTCGGTGCTTCTTATTCTTTTCTCGGCCTGAACTATTCCTATCTGGGCAACTATACCAAAGCGCTTGATTACATCCAGAGAAGCATCATGATCCGGGAAAGGATAAATGATAAGCGCGGCCTTGCAAATTCTTTCTTAAGCCAGTACAAGATCTTCTATGTAATGAAAGAATGGGAAAGAGCTTTACAGTCGGAACTTAAAAGCCTTGCCTTATGTTCGGAGATAAAAGATGAGCAATGTGTTTCCGGCAGGTACACCAATATAGGTGCATTATACCTACGCCTGGAAAAATACGGGGAGGCACTGGAATACCATTTTAAGGCGCTTGCCATCAGCAGGCGGATAGGGATAAAAACACGTGAAGGGTTGGTACTGAATAATATTGCCCGCACCTACCTGAAAACAGGGAACGTGAAAGAAGCATTCCTATATATTGATTCAAGCCTGGTGATAAGAAAAGCGCTTGATGACCCGGAAGGTTTGGCCGATAGTTATTTAACGCTTGCAAATGCATTTTACACCCAGGGAAATTACCGGAAGAGTATCGATGCTGCCCGGATGGCGCTTACTACTGCAGAAAGGGCAGGCATGCCTTCTGCTGTGATGGAGTCGTTCCAGGTACTGAGCAATAACTACCTGGAGCTTGAAGATTATAAAAATGCGTTTCAGAATTTTAATAAATATATAATCATAAGGGACAGCATTTATAATATTGAAACATCAAAGGAGCTTACAAAAAAGCAGCTGAACTTTGAGTTTTCCCGGCAGCAGCAGATCCAGGACCTGAAGCAGGAAAAGAAAGATGCCGTAGCCGAAAAAAAAATCCAGGAGCAGAAATACATCCGGAATGGATTGTTTATCGGGCTGGCGCTTGTCGCACTGATCCTTTTCCTGGTATTCAGGGCATTCAGGCAAAAGCGGGAATCCAACCTCTTTCTCAATAAAGTAAATGTTACCCTTACCGAGCAGAAGTATCAGCTCCTGCGGCAGAATGAACAGATCGAACTTCAGCATAAGCTCATAGAAACAAAGAACAAGGAAATAACCGACAGTATTTTTTACGCAAAGAATATACAGACATCACTGATTCCCACAAAAGCGGATTTTGAAAAATATTTTGATGACAGTTTTATTTTATTCAAGCCGAAGGACATTATCAGCGGTGATTTTTACTGGATCTCCGACAAGGAAGGCCGCATAATTTTTGTTACGGCAGATTGCACCGGGCATGGTGTCCCGGGAGGTTTTATGAGCATGCTCGGAATTTCATTGCTGAATGAAATAATCAATGAATATGCGCTCACTGAGCCTGCGCTGGTAATGAGCAAGCTGCGGAAAAAAGTGATTACTTCTTTAAAGCAGAAAGGTGTGAGCGGTGAACACCAGGATGGGATGGACCTCACACTGATGGTAATTGATAAGAAAGAATCCAGGCTGGTTTATTCTGCTGCAAATCATACTTTTTATATAATCAGGAAAAGCCAGCGCGGTGAATTTGAGCTGCTGCAGTTTAAAGGAGACAAGCAGCCGGTGGGAATTTACGGGGAGAAGCTTAAACCCTTTTCACAGCATGAAGTGCAGCTGCAAAAAGGTGATATTATTTATACATTCTCTGACGGGTATGCCGATCAGTTTGGCGGTCCGCAGGGAAAGAAATTCAAGTACAAGCAATTGCAGGATGTATTATTGAAGATAGCACACTTACCGCTGAATGAACAAAAGGAATATCTTGATAGGGTCCTCGTCAGCTGGCAGGGAAGCATGGAGCAGGTTGATGATATTGTGATAGTTGGTATTAAAATCTAAAATGACAAAAAAAGAACGTTTCGAAAAGATCATTGATTATTTCAGTACCCATCAGCCGGTCGCTGAAACGGAGCTGCAGTACTCAAACCCTTATGAGCTGCTGGTTGCAGTAATTTTGTCCGCTCAGTGTACCGATAAAAGAGTGAACATGGTCACTCCGGCTTTATTTAAGGCGTTCCCGGTTGCAGAAGTGTTGGCAGAAGCAAGCGTGGAAGAAGTGTTCCAGTATATCAGGAGTATCAGCTATCCGAACAATAAAGCAAAGCACCTGGTTGGTATGGCAAAAATGCTGATCAGTGATTTTAAAGGTGTGGTGCCTTCCGATGTTGATGAGCTCCAGAAGCTACCAGGGGTTGGAAGGAAAACGGCCAATGTAATCGCTTCCGTTGTTTATGAAAAACCTGCAATGGCCGTAGATACTCATGTGTTCAGGGTTTCAGCGCGGCTGGGGCTGACGATAAATTCGAAAACACCGCTCGATACCGAAAAGCAGCTGATGAAATACCTGCCGACAGATAAAGTCGCGATCGCCCACCATTGGCTCATCCTGCATGGCCGTTATGTATGCATTGCACGCAAGCCGAAATGCGAAATCTGCCCGCTTACACAATGGTGTAAATACTTCCAGGAGCTCCTGAAAAAGGGATTGGTTTAAGATCGTCAGACTTATTCGAATTGCCTTCGTTACTCTTTTTATAATGCGGCTATTTCTTTTCAGTGATAGTGGTAAATGATCGCAGTTTGCTAGATTCGAAGGTAGATCACTAACGCGATCAATTAGCCGTGGTTCTGCTGAAGCAAAAGCGTAAGAAGAAACCTAATGTAAAGAGAAGGTTTGTAACTTTTTGCCTTCAAAGGTTAATTGAAGTTTTTTATTTTTATTTTTTGTGCCCCCAACGGTGTGTTTTATTTCATTTTGCTACGTTATGTAGCATTATGCCTCTTTTGTTAATAAAAAATACCAATACATTTTTTTACTCAGACTTTATCTCCTAATTTTGAAATACGAAAAATGATCAATCATATTACAGGATTAAAGAAAGGCGATAAAGCACCCGTTTTTAAAGGGAAAGATCAGGATGGAAATACCGTTTCGATTGAAGATTTTGAAGGAAAAAAGCTAATCCTTTATTTTTATCCCCAGGATAATACACCAACCTGTACAAATGAGGCCTGTAATTTACGCGACAATTTTTCTGCATTAAAAAAGAAAGGTTTTGCTATAATTGGCGTAAGCCCGGATAATGAAAAAAAGCACCGTAAGTTCATTGATAAATTTGATCTCCCTTTTCCCCTCATCGCAGATACGGAAATGAAGATCATAAAAGATTATGATGTATGGGGACAGAAAAAATTCATGGGAAGGGTATATGACGGACTTGTCAGGACAACATTCGTGATAAATGAAAAAGGGATCATTGAATTAGTGATCACAAAAGTAGATTCAAAGAATCATACTGAGCAGATTCTTAAGGAATTGACCCGAGTAGAATGAAAAGCACATTTCAATTTGAAATTATTCACTTCAATTTGAAATTTTAAAAAGTAACTAATAAACTATATATAAGATGAGCAAAGAAGCCAAAGATTCAAAAAGCGCAAAGGAGTCGGTTAACAAAGAAAAACTGAAAGCATTGCAGCTTACATTAGACAAGCTTGAAAAAACTTACGGTAAAGGCGCAATTATGAAAATGGGTGATGCACCTGTTGAAAATGTTGAGGTGATCCCAACAGGATCCCTTGGAATTGATATCGCTTTAGGAATTGGCGGTTTGCCGAAAGGACGGGTTATCGAGATCTACGGACCTGAATCTTCCGGGAAAACCACACTTACATTACACGCTATCGCAGAAGTTCAGAAAGCAGGCGGAATTGCAGCATTTATTGATGCTGAGCATGCATTCGACCGTTCTTACGCTGAAAAGCTGGGAATCGATACGGAGAACCTTTTAATCTCCCAGCCGGATAACGGTGAGCAGGCGCTTGAGATCGCAGAGAACCTGATCCGTTCAGGAGCAATTGATATCATTGTAATTGACTCGGTTGCCGCTTTAACCCCAAAGAGCGAGATCGAAGGAGAGATGGGTGATTCCAAAATGGGATTACAGGCCCGCTTAATGTCCCAGGCATTGCGTAAATTAACAGGAACAATCAATAAAACTGGCTGCTGCTGCATCTTCATCAACCAGCTGCGTGAAAAGATCGGTGTAATGTTCGGTAACCCTGAAACAACCACCGGTGGTAACGCCCTTAAATTCTATGCTTCCGTTCGTATCGACATCCGCAGGATCGGGCAGATCAAAGACGGTGACCAGGTAATTGGGAACCGCACACGTGTGAAGATCGTGAAAAATAAAGTTGCGCCTCCATTCCGTCAGGTAGAATTTGATATTCTTTACGGTGAAGGGATTTCCAAAGTGGGTGAGATCATCGATCTTGGTGTGGAGCACAACATCATCAAGAAAAGCGGTTCATGGTTCAGTTATGCTGATACCAAACTAGGACAGGGTCGTGATTCAGTGAAATCATTATTCAACGACAACCCTGACCTCATGGAAGAGATCGAAACAAAGATCCGCGTTGCCCTTAGCGGAAGCCCGCTTGAATTGCCTGCTGCAGCGTCTGCACCGGTTGTTGCAGCGAAATAGCCTGTTTTTAATTAAAATTTTAAGGAACATCCCCATTCATGGCATCAATTGTCATGGCAGGGGATGTTCCTTTTTACATACACACTGTTTCCATTACAGGAAATAAAACATAAACATTTGTTACATTTGCACCTATGACCAGAACATTCGCGATCCTTACTTTTACCGGCCTGCTGATCTTTAGTTCCTGCGGAAATGAAACAGGAACTGTTGGAACAGCTTCTACGGATTCAACCGTAATAGTTGCCCCCCCGGAATTAAAATCTATCAATGAAGAGATCCTGAAAAACCCGAAAGACCCCGAGCTTTACCATAAGCGTGCGAAATATCATCTCGCGTCAAAATCTTTTGAAGAAGGGATTGCTGATATGAGCCGCGCGATGAGCCTTGATTCTTCCAAAGCGGTTTATTACCTCACCTTATCTGATCTTCTCTTTGCAACGAACAGCACAGGTAAGGCCAAACAGGCGCTCGAAAGATCAGTCGGGCTGGAGCCTAAAAACACAGAAGCCCTTTTGAAGTTGGCCGAATTATACCTGTATGTGGGAAAAAATGAAAAATCGATTGATTATATCAACCAGTCCCTCAAGGTTGATCAGTATAATGCGAAGGCATATTTCATGAAAGGAATGAATTTCAAGGAATTGAAGGACACTGCAAAAGCAATTTCAAGCATGCAGACTGCAGTGGAGCTTGACCAGCAGTATTACAATGCCTATATGCAGCTGGGGATTCTCTCCGCTGCGAAGTACGATAAGATAGCCGTGGATTATTACAGGAACGCGATCAGGATCCAGCCGAAGAGTGTTGAAGCATGGTATGCAATGGGTAAATATTACCAGGATGTGCAGGATTGGAAAAATGCGATCGGGACTTACAAAACCCTGTTGACTTTCAACAACAATAAAAATGCGCTTTACAACCTGGGTGCTATTTATATGGTAGGCACGAAGGAATATAACAAAGCGCTGGAATCCTTTACGTCTGCCCTCAACATCGATCCTGAATATGCTGAGGCGCACTATGGCAGGGGAGTTTGTTACGGCTTTATGAAAGACCCGAAGAAAGCTGCATTGGAATTTCAGGCCTGCCTTTCAATTGACCCTGGGAATACGGCTGCACGAAGGGCGTTGGAAGAGTTATAATAAAGGAAACTTCCTGTGTTCCGGCACGGGCTATCCTATTAAGACAAGGTTTGTAATAATTAAGCCTCTCCAATTACAGAGAGGCTTAATTGTTAACCAAGGATTAAAGCGGAAATACCAGTTGGAATTATTGTTTCACCATCTTCCTGGTTTCAATGATCTTTCCATCCACCACCAGGCTATAAGTGTAAATGCCGTTTGTAAGGTCGCTTGCAAATACATTCAGCTGACCTTTACCTTTTTGAGTAAGCTCTGTTGACTGGATAAGTTTACCCTGTGAATTATAAAAAAGGATTTGTGCTTTACTTGTGTTCTCAGGTAAAAAGTAACTGATCGTTGTTTGTTCCGCAAAGGGATTTGGAACGTTCTGTTCTAAAACGATCGATTGGCCGTCTTTTAATTCAACATCAAGACCAATTACGCTGCTGGAATTATTCTGCAGCATAGTATGATTAGTATTACAGCAGGATTCCATATTGTTAAGAATCTGGTTGATCTGAGCCTGCATTGCAGAGATCGCAGAATCTTTTTGCTGTAATTGAGAATCAAGTTCTTTGATGCTTTCAACGAGTATTGGAACAACGCGGTCATAATTCACATGCATTAAGCTTGAATCATCCACAAAAGTTAACAATGGCTCAATAGCATTAATCTCCTGTGCAATGAAACCAATATGCTGAAGGCTGTCAAGATCCATAGTGTTTTGAGCAGCCGTGCTCCAATCGTAATGCACGCCTCTCATCTGTTTTACTTTTGCAAGTGATCCGCTGAGATTTTGCACATTCGTTTTAATGCTCTGGTCTGATAATGTAGAGCGATCAATCTGGCTCGAGATCTCATTGATTGCCTGGATAGTGATCGGAATTAGAGCATTGTAGTTCAATGCCTTGAAAGAAACCGAAGGATGTATAACATTGCCGGCATCATCAGTTTCTTCTAAACTCTGACTTGCGATCACGAGTTCCGGCAGCACAGCTTCAACCTCCTGTGCAATAAAACCGTACTGTTTTTGCGAGTCAAAGTTAAATTGAGGATAATTGGCGACATCCATTTTATATGTGTGCGGCCTCAGTTTCCGCAATGTCTCTAAACCACTTTTTATTACATCAACATCGGTTTTAAACATTTGATCTGATGTTACCGCATACCCGGTCCCACAAGTTGGTCCGCTAATAAAGACATCACCCTGAAAATATCCTGCATATTCCAGGCTTCCTGTATTCGGAACCTGGGCATAAATTCCTACATTATTGTTCAGGCCGCTGCCTACGATAAACCGCCCACCGATATTATTGGAGGGCCCTCCGTTACTTGAAGCTTCTATACCAACATTTCTGTTGGATGCATTGCGGGCATCAAATACTCCACCGTAATTCCTGATCCCATTTCCATTAGCTTTTCCCGAAACTCCGTAATTGAGTTGCCCTTCTGTTGCATAGCCTTCAACACCGTAATTATTTGCATTTTGGCTTGTAGAACTATTATAAAATGCATCAGCCCTGAATAACCCACCAAAATTAGTTTCAGAACCCGAACTTAAACCATGTACTCCAGCATTTTGCCGGTTTTGTCCTGTAGCATTTCCTGTAACGCCAAATCCAAATCCTGTTCCAGTGGAGGAAAGTGCAATGTCATCATTCAAAGCATAAGCGGCAGAAACTTGCGATTGGGAGTTCGTTGTAATTCCGCGATGCACCTCAAGCTTTGCAGTAATTGCTGCACCACAATTATCCCCGATCTTAACAAAATTTTCTCCATCATTCAATGATCCTGCAGGATCAGTAAAATAGTAGTTATTGGTGTTCATAGGAATCTCATAATCTGCGGTAAGAGGATTTGAGGGGACAACACCGCAATAATTTCCTGGTCCGCTTCCGCCACCCGCTACATAAATCACATCGCCATCTGCATCAACAGAAAGCACACCGGGTCCCGGATTCGGACTGATTACCGGTGAAATTGTATTTAAGTTTGTAAATCTTAAACCGCTGCTTCCGCCAGCAACGTTAGTTGCTCCCCAGGCATTCACTTCCAGTGTTGCTGTTGGATTAATGCTGGTCCCTGCAGGGCCATATTGGTTACCGGTTGCTCCCGGTGTGGGGTCACCGCCTATGCCTGTAAAGATCCCGGTAGTAAGTGTCGGAGTCATGCGCATGCCTTCAAGGCCATTGGGACCGGTGGCAGGCGCAGTTCCGGTTACCCCCGTAGTGGTGGAGGTAAATATGAAACGGAGATTATCCGGCCCGGTTGTCAACGGTCCGGCACTTTGATTATCACCCCAGTTCAATACCATGTCTTCACGATCCCCGGAAAGCCCGTTTGTTTCATGCTTCAGTCCCAGGTACCCGTTGTCGGTTCCGTTGCTGATAAACATGCCAATATCCATCCATGGCCGCCAGCCGTCATTAACTCCTCCCGGAAAAGCGCCTGTGTTATAACCAAGGTGGAGGAGGCTGAGCGGACGGGTTACAGGAAATGAAGGGTCATGACTGAATGCAACTCTTGTCCGGTTTGCAGGTAATGCTCCGGGATTAAAACCCACGCCTGCGTTCAAAGCGCCAAGATGTGTTATACGCATGCGCTCACCATTGTTGGTGTATAAGCTTAAACGATCGTTTTCACGCTGGTTGATAATAGCCTCCTGATTATTGGTTGTAGTGCCGGAATACCCTGCGATCAGTCCATCCAAGGGACCTTGCCCGGTTCCGTTCTGATTGCTTACCTGCATGAAAACCGCTAAATTTTCTTCCGCATTCATGTGCAGCCTGTTTTGAGGCGGCAAAGCATCCGTGAATACAGGCCCGATCCCTATATTCCCGCTTAACTGGCCTGTTGAATTGGTTTGTGAAGGTGAGGAGGCCATTCGCATGAATTCATAACCGTTCAATGAGCGCGGATCGATTGGATTGGTTCCGGTACCGCTGCCATTTGTATTAGCACCGGTAAAAATAAAACGTAATTTATCCTGTCCGCCACCGCCATCATCATTCCATGCAACAACAGCATCGCTGCGGTTAAGTCCGGGCTGAGGCATCATTCCCACGTAGATCGCATCTGAATTCTCATTTACTAACATGCCGGTTTGCATCCATCTGCGCCAACCTCCTCCTATGCCGAAGGTGGTATTGTTAGGGCCATAGAGATGAAGCATTGCGGCAGGGGTATTGGCAGCGAAATAACCGCTTGGGGCAATACCAACATAACCTGAAACATTTTGGTTAACAGTATTTATAGGTGTTGTAAGATTTTGATTAATTCGCATTCGGGTTATGCCTAAAGTTTGAAGCTGTAACTCCCGATTCCATGTGCCGTTCGTGCCTAAAGTGGGTGGGGAGCCGGGAGGAAAATTTCCATTTCCACCTTTCTGCCAATTAGTTTGAGAAAAAGCTGTGATTACAGTCAAACTCAAAATTGTGGTTGTGATTATTTCTCTCATAATTGTTCGGTGTTAATAAATGATTAGTTTTTTATTGATTAAATGACTGCTTGTGTTTGTATGTATATAATATACCCCTTGTTCTAGATTAGATATGTTTATATTGATTTTTCGAAAAACGTTTTGAACTAAAACAGCTGCACCTATGGAATTAAAAATTACAACAGAATGGATTTCATTATCATCAAATGTAAGGTTGACAAAATCGGATGTTGGGTTAGGATAAACATTAAGATTTTGTTCCATTATTATTTCATCGTTGATTCCTATATAGACATAATTAAGGCAAAAAGAAGAATCTGTAGAAACACAAATGTCATCAAATAGATAATAAGCATTTGGGTAAGTGCTGTTGGTATGATGAATTGTATCGGTGTTGTTGTTTTTAAAAAAGTTGCCTATAGAAATATATGTATACGCACTATCTGCAGTAAAAGACCCAAAAATAGTTGTCCAGTTAGTGGTATCTGTTATTATTGAATCCGTAAATACATGGGCAAAATTTTGAATTGGAGGTATGGTGTTAGAATCTAAATTTGTATATTCAAGACTAGAGAATAAGACACCTAATTTATCTATAAACATAGAGCTTCCTATATTAAAGGTGTTAGGAATCGCTGCAATTTTTAATGAAACAAAATACTTTTGACCAATCAAAAGTGGAGATATTAAGTTATTACCTAAAATTTCCCTATTTAAAGAATAGTCTGTTTCACCTTCAATATAACAAATCGCACCTGCATAAGCTTGACCAGATGCAGCTAATTGTATGCCGGTAAAATTGTTTGGCACAGAATAGCCAAATAATTCCGGGACACAATTATTATAATAATCGGGAGAAGAACTGAAAGATTTCCAACCTTGAGAATATTCAATCCATCCATTGTGTGGACATTGCAGTGTGTCTTCAAAGCTCGGATTAGGAACGAGATTCTGAGCCTTCCCAAGAAAAGTGAGTAATAAAAAAAATGATAGTAATATATTTCTCATATCAGGTGACTAAAGAAAAAAAGATAAAATTGTATGGAATGAAACGCATTCCATTTAATCGGGTCGGCAAATATGGGAGTAGCAATAGCCGAAAATTACGTTTCTGTTATCAGGCTAAGGTATAACATGTTTTTATAAAAGCAAATAAATATCATTTCTTAAGACGGCTTTTTAATCTTTTTAGGCCTGAACGGGATTCCGATTGTTGGACTTAAATTATCCCATTTTCTATAATATCAAACCCTCCTTTTTTGTATCTTTGCGCCCATGCAAGAAACCATCTTAATCCTTGATTTCGGATCACAATACACACAGCTGATAGCACGCAGAGTCCGTGAGCTGAATGTATATTGTGAAATTCATCCTTACAATAAGATCCCTGCGATCACTGAAAATATAAAAGGTGTCATCCTTTCCGGTTCTCCTTTCTCTGTAAGAGCGAAAGATGCACCGGATCCTGACCTGTCTGCATTTAAGAACAAACTTCCGCTTTTAGGCGTTTGTTATGGCGCTCAGCTGATGGCGCATAAATTCGGTGGTGAGGTGCAGGCTTCTGAACACCGCGAATACGGACGTGCAAATCTTTCTTTCGTCAATGCCGAAAACAGGCTTTTCAAAGGCGTAAGCAATAACTCACAGGTTTGGATGAGCCATGCGGATACTATAACAAAGATCCCGGACAATTACGAGATCATCTCCAGTACAAAGGATGTGAAGTTTGCCGGTTACCAGGTGAAAGGGGAGCAGACATACGGTATTCAGTTCCACCCGGAAGTATATCATTCTTCTGAAGGAGCAATTCTTTTAAGGAATTTTGTTGTTGATATCTGCGGATGCAAACAGGACTGGACCCCCGATTCATTTGTTGACGTAACAGTTAAGGAATTACAGAACAAGATAGGAACCGATAAAGTAGTGCTCGGATTAAGCGGTGGTGTTGATTCCAGCGTGGCTGCCGTTCTCCTTCACAAAGCGATAGGAAAGAATTTATACTGCATTTTTGTAGATAACGGCTTGCTCCGGAAGAATGAATTTGAAAGCGTGCTGGAATCGTACAAGCACATGGGGTTGAATGTTAAAGGCGTGAATGCAAAGGACCGTTTTTACGCTGAGCTTGCAGGTGTTACCGATCCTGAGAAAAAGCGTAAAGCAATCGGAAAGGTATTTATTGATGTGTTTGATGATGAATCAAAACGTATTGAAGATGTTAAATGGCTCGCCCAGGGGACCATTTATCCTGATGTGATCGAATCGGTTTCTGTCAAAGGGCCTTCAGCCACAATCAAATCGCACCATAATGTTGGGGGCCTGCCTGATTTTATGAAATTGAAAATCGTTGAGCCCCTGAATACATTATTTAAAGATGAAGTGCGCAGGGTAGGTAAAACATTGAATATTGACGATGCTATTCTTGGCCGTCATCCTTTCCCGGGCCCGGGATTAGCAATACGTATCCTTGGCGATATTACTGCAGAAAAGGTACGGATCTTGCAGGAGGTGGACTCGATATTCATTGATAACCTAAAATCATCAGGTTTGTATAAAGATGTTTGGCAGGCAGGAGCAATATTTTTGCCTGTGCAGTCCGTTGGTGTAATGGGTGACGAGCGTACTTACGAGAATGCAGTCGCTTTGCGTGCTGTCACAAGCACAGATGGTATGACCGCAGACTGGTGTCATCTTCCTTACGAATTCCTTGGAAAGGTTTCAAATGAGATCATCAACAAGGTAAAAGGCATCAACAGGGTTGTGTATGATATCAGCTCGAAACCGCCTGCAACCATTGAGTGGGAATAAGCACAACAGGACCTGAAATCTGAAATTTGTCGTTTTGAAGTATTTAATTAAATATAATTTTCTTTTTTTCTGCTGCATTTTCTGCATCGGATCTTCAAGCAATTCCTATTCCCAGGAAAAAGAATCAACTGATATTCATAAAACAAGAAGCTCTGCAACCATTGGAGGCGTAAAATATTATTTACATACCGTTGAAAAAGGACAGACACTTTTCGCGATCGCTAAATTTTACAGCATTGATGTGAATGACCTGGTGATAGAGAACCCGGATGCGATCGATGGCATCAAGCCCGGACAGGTCCTGAAGATCCCCTTTGAGAAGAAGAAAGTTTCCGCTGCAACGCTTGATACTACAAATTACCTGACGCATAAAGCCGAGCCCGGGCAAACACTTTATTCGATTTCAAAACAATATGGTGTGGATGTGGAAAAAATAAAATTTCTGAATCCTGAATTAAAAGACGGTTTAAAAAGCGGCCAGGTACTCAAGATCCCGAATAATAAACCAAAGCCGGAAACAGCAGTAGTAAAGCCCATCACGCAGGCACCGAATACACCGGTCACCACTTCTATACTAAATTCCGAGGCAGCCGACCGCCTGCCTGTAGATACTAGCAGGACAATATATAAAGGTGAAAAGAAGAATGAATACAATATTGCATTTTTTCTTCCATTCCACGCATCAGAAGCGAACAGCCTTGATATGGAAAAGCTCGTGAAAGGTGAAGTGCAGTTCCCGAATAAGACAAATGTTGCCCTGCAGTTCTATGAAGGAGCTTTGCTGGCGATAGATTCATTAAAGAAACACCATTTCAATGCGAAGGTTTTTGTGTACGATATTGATGATACCGACTCGCTTAACCTTGTGAACATTCTTAAAAAACCGGAGCTGAAGGATATGGATCTGATGATCGGCCCTCTTTACGGTTCAAGCTTTGTCCCGTTTTCAAAGTTCGCCAGGGAAAATGAGATCCCGATCGTTTCACCCTTCACGCAGGTGAATAAGATCCTTTTTAATAATCCTTATGTCTGCAAAGTGTCCCCTTCAACAACCCTGCAGATCGAGCAGATGGCGCACTTTGTAGTTGACAGTTTTGGAAAGCAGAATATTATACTCGTTAATAACAGCAATGCAAAAGAACTGAGTTTCTTTAATGCATTCAAATCTACTGCGAATAAAGCGCTTTTAGATGCCGGCGGTCTTCCTGCAGACTCGGTAAAAGAAGTTTTAGGACTTGGCGGGATCCAGAATTTTATAAGTACTACAAAGAAGAATATTGTTGTGCTGCCTTCAAACAACCAATCCTACGTTACTGATTTCATCAGCAAGCTGAACGTGATGAAAGAAAAGTATGACATTGTATTGTTTGGTTTACAGAACTGGAATTCCTATGATAACCTTGATCTCGAATACCTGAATAATCTCTCCCTGCATATCCCGGCAAATAATTACATTGATTACGAAAATCAGCAATGTAAAAAATTTATAAAGTCGTATCGTGAAAGATACAAGACCGAACCGGAAGGCTATTCTTACCAGGGCTTTGATGTGACCTATTATTTTCTCGAGTCACTGCGGAACCATGGTGAGGCATTTCTCGGGATGCTCCCTGAAAACAGGCAGAAATGCCTTGAAACAAGCTTTAATTTTGCCCAGTTTCCTTCCGGAAGCGGTTTTGAGAACCGGCATGTTTACATCCTGAAATATAAAGATTTTAAACTGGTGAAAGCCAATTAGTATGCCTTCAAAAGAAGAGATCACAGAGTGGTTAAAAACCTTGCAGGATTCTATCTGCGCGGCACTTGAAAAAGAGGACGGTAAAGGAAAATTCATTGAAGATAACTGGATCCGGGAGGAAGGCGGTGGAGGCCGCACAAGGATCATCCAGCATGGTAATGTCATTGAAAAAGGAGGAGTTCTTTTCTCCGCAGTGCATGGTCCGGTTCCTGATTTTCTTAAAAAGGAGAATACTGGTACTGACAGTTCCGGCCATACATTTTATGCAACCGGGGTGTCTATCGTTATACATCCTTCCAATCCAATGGTGCCGATCATTCATATGAATGTACGTTATTTTGAAATGAGCAACGGAACCTGGTGGTTTGGTGGCGGGATAGATCTTACTCCCCATTATGTGGTGGAAGAGGATGTACGCTTTTTTCACAGGGCATTAAAAACAGCATGTGATAAACACTCACCTTCTTTTTATACTGAATTTAAAAGATGGGCTGATGATTATTTTTTTA
>DASVUX010000062.1:0-20139 GCA_036386835.1 Bacteroidia bacterium | reverse complement strand
TTCATTGATGGCCATATAAGAAGCATTGCTTTTTGCAGAAGTAGCAAGATAAATTACGGTTTGAGAAAGGATGATCCTTGATTCCGGAAAGCCGATCACATTTACCGCCTGGAAGCAATTATTTGCGATCACCAGTGCGGTTGGGTTCGCATTGCCTATATCTTCAGAAGCCAGGATCAACAACCTCCTTGCAATAAAGGAAGGATCTTCACCGCCCTCGATCATTCGGGCAAGCCAGTAAACAGCGGCATTCGGGTCGCTGCCGCGTATTGATTTTATAAATGCGGAAATGATATCATAATGGTTTTCCCCGGTTTTATCATACATTGCAATATTCTGCTGAACGATCCCGGTAACTTTTTCATTGGTGATTTCGACCTCATCACCGCCTATAGCGTTAATAACCAGCTCGAAAACATTCAGCAGCTTTCTGCCGTCACCTCCTGAAAGCCGCAGTAACGCTTCATTTTCTGTAATGGTAATCTTTTTCTTTTTTAAGACTTCATCATTTTTTAATGCCTGCTCGAGCATTCCGAGGAGATCATCCTTGTCTAAATGCTTAAGAATATAAACCTGGCAGCGGGAAAGCAATGCGGAAATAACTTCGAAAGACGGGTTTTCGGTAGTGGCGCCAATCAGTGTGACCGTCCCTTTTTCCACAGCACCTAATAATGAATCCTGCTGTGATTTGCTGAAACGGTGGATCTCATCAATAAAAAGAATGGGATTCGCCTGCGCAAACATTCCTGTTCCTTTTGCCTTATCAATTACATCCCTGATATCTTTAACACCTGAATTGATCGCACTAAGAGCGTAGAAAGGGCGCTTTAACTGGTGTGCTATAATATTCGCCAGGGTTGTTTTCCCAACACCAGGAGGGCCCCACAGGATAATCGAAGGGAGGATGTTGGACCTGATCGCATTCCTGAGGATCGCTCCTTCACCCACAATATGTTTCTGCCCGATATAATTATCAAGGCTTGTAGGACGCATTCTTTCTGCCAGGGGAGCTGTATTCATATTTATTTCATTTGTAATTCACGGCTCTTTTCTTCTTTATTCCATCCGGCCGGCTTCTTGTGTTTCCATCTCCTGTGGCTCCACAGCCAGAATTCCGGGTTAGCCCGAATATCCTTTTCCAGCATTTTCGTTGCAATTTCGGTGATCTCACCGTAACCGGTAGCACGTGGATCATCGGTTACATCGGCAAAATCAAAACTGTAATGCCCGCGCTTCAGCTTATTAATCCTTCCGTAGAGCACAGGATAGTTGTATTCCTTCGCGTATTTTTCAGCCCCAAATAATATGCCTGTGTCCTGGTTGAGGAATTCCATCCAATAACAGTTGTCGGGGTTAGAGGGGGACTGGTCAATTGCGAAAACAGTGGCAGTAAGATTATTAATTTCTTTATCAAAGAATGTCTTTACATCTCTTGTTGAAAGCATATGCAAGCCATACCTGCTCCTGGTCTGGCGCATTTTTTCATCAAAATACTTATTTGTGAGCGGTTTGTAAATACCAACAGCCTTGTGTTTTATTCTAGCATCAACCGCAACAGCAAAGATCTCCCAGTTGTTAAAATGCCCACCTGCTATGATTACGCTTTGCTTTCTGTCAAAATATTTATTGATCACCCCGGGATTCGAAAAGATCACTCTTTTTTCAATTTGCTTTTCCGATATAGTAAATGCTTTCAGGCTTTCCACTATGAGATCACAAAAATGATGATAGAATTTTTTACAGATGGCTTCATGTTCCTGGCGGGTCTTTTCCGGGAACGACCGCTGAATATTACCCAAGATCACTTTCTTACGGTAACCCGTCACCCGGTAAAAGATAAAGAAAAGAAAATCAGACAATGCGTAAAGAATTGGAAAAGGCAGGGATGATATCGGAAGGATCACGCAGTAATAAAGCAACCGGTTTACAATATTCATAAGGCTTGATTTGAAGAGGAGGGACAAAAGACCAGTAATAAAGAGTCTTAAGTTTTCTCTGAATAATTTTAAAAAAACAAAGATAAAGCATAGTTTTACAATGACATTTTAATTTATGGCAAAAAACTTGCTTTACCCCACTAAAAATCAAACAATGAAGAACTACTCCACGATCAAAACCTTATTCCTGTCTGCCGGTTTAATACTTGCCGTAAATGCCTCAGCCCAAAAAAAAGCCGCACCTGCGAAAAACAAATTCCTAGAGGGAAAGAAATACGATGTTCAATATTATGAGCTTAAGGCGGCTGGCAGGGGCAAAGCGCTTCCAAGCAACTTTTTAATTAAAGGCGGGAAGGTAGAAAGCGACCTGATGTATGAAAAGCTCGGACTTGGGCCCGCTGCATATAAAGTGATCATGGATACAACCTACACCGAAGATGAAACAGAAATGCACATGGTGAAAATAGAAGCTGAGCTGCAGGAAGAAAAAAACGAGTTCAAATGGGAAGCCACAATTACGAATTACGATATTGAAGGAACAGTGCTCCAGATGAAGAGCGGGGTGGAGAAGAAGAAATTCGAGTTCTCCGGATCGGAAAAAGTTAAAAAATAAACTGCAAATGCTAAAAAAAATCCCGCTTCGTTTGAAGCGGGATTTTTTGTTTTATAAGTCTTCTTTTTTAGACTTTTTTGCTTTTGGCTCTTTCGGCTTGCTGATCTTGATAAGGATCTCTTGTTTTTCCTTATCAAAATTCACTTCAATGATATCTCCTTCAGTCAGGCTGGATTTGATAATCTCCTCTGCCAACGGGTCTTCAAGATACTTCTGAATAGCACGTTTTAAAGGACGGGCCCCAAACTGAACATCATATCCTTTTTCTGAAATGAAATCTTTAGCGTCATCTGAAACCCTGATCTGGTAACCAAGGCCATTGATACGGCCATATAAGCTATTCAATTCAATGTCAATGATCTTATGGATATCTTCACGGCTAAGTGAGTTGAACATCACCACATCATCGATACGGTTCAGGAACTCCGGTGCAAAAGCTTTTTTCAAAGCTCCTTCGATGACACCTTTGGCGTGATCTTCTTCATTTTCTTTCTTGGTAGAGGTAGTGAAACCAACACCCTGTCCGAAATCTTTCAGCTGACGGGCACCAATATTAGAGGTCATGATAATGATCGTATTTTTGAAATCGATCTTGCGTCCTAAGCTATCAGTCATTTGTCCGTCATCCAGCGCCTGTAACAGAAGGTTGAATACATCAGGGTGCGCTTTCTCGATCTCATCCAGAAGAACAACCGCGTAAGGACGTCTTCTTACTTTTTCAGTAAGCTGACCGCCTTCTTCATATCCAACATAACCCGGAGGGGCTCCCACTAAACGGGAAACAGCGAATTTCTCCATGTATTCACTCATATCAATGCGGATCAATGCATCATCATTATCAAAAAGGTATTTTGATAATATTTTTGCAAGCTGGGTTTTACCCACACCTGTCGGCCCGAGGAAAATAAATGATCCGATTGGTTTGTTAGGATCTTTCAATCCCGCACGGTTACGCTGGATGGCTTTAACAACCTTTTTCACCGCATCATCCTGGCCGATTACTTTGCCTTTCAGCTCATCTGCCATTTTCATCAGCTTATCACCTTCATTCTGTGCAACACGCTGAACAGGAACGCCTGTCATCATGGCTACAACTTCGGCAACATTGTCTTCCGAAACAGTTTCACGATGTGTCTTACTTTCTTCTTCCCATGCTTTTTTAGCTATTTCCAGCTGTTCAAGCAGGGTGCGTTCAGAGTCACGCAGGCGTGCTGCTTCCTCATATTTCTGGGAACGCACAACTTTATTCTTTTCTTCTTTTATCTCTTCAAGCTTCTTTTCAATATCAACAATCGTTTTCGGAACGTTGATATTGGTGATATGCACACGTGATCCAGCCTCATCCAGGGCGTCAATTGCCTTGTCCGGCAGGTGGCGATCCGTGATATAACGTGAAGTCAGGGATACACAGGCTTTGATGGCCTCGTCTGTGTAGGTCACATTGTGGTGATCTTCGTATTTCGATTTGATATTGTTCAGGATCTGGAGTGTTTCATCCGGTGTAGCCGGTTCAACGATCACTTTCTGGAAACGTCTTTCAAGAGCTCCGTCCTTTTCAATATACTGACGGTACTCGTCAAGGGTTGTGGCTCCGATACACTGGATCTCACCGCGGGCAAGAGCCGGTTTAAACATGTTTGAAGCATCGAGAGAACCAGAAGCTCCACCGGCACCGATTATTGTATGGATCTCATCAATGAACAGGATCACATCCGGGGATTTTTCAAGCTCATTCATAACGGCTTTCATCCTTTCCTCGAACTGGCCTCGGTATTTTGTTCCCGCCACAAGAGAAGCAAGGTCAAGTGTTACCACGCGCTTATTAAACAATACACGCGATACCTTCCGCTGAACAATCCGTAATGCCAGACCTTCAGCAATTGCTGATTTACCTACACCGGGCTCACCGATCAGAATAGGATTGTTTTTCTTTCTTCTTGACAGGATCTGGGAAACTCGCTCAATCTCTTTTTCACGTCCAACAATTGGATCAAGTTTACCATCTTCAGCCGCTTTTGTAAGGTCGCGCCCGAAATTATCAAGCACCGGTGTTTTTGATTTGCTGTCCACCGGCTTTTTAGTGCTGCTGGCGCTGAAACTGTCATCGTCAGCATCATCATCTGGAGGTGTTCCCGGAAATTCAGCTTTAGGGTCAGATTTGGATAATTCAAGCTCGCGCTTGATGACATCATAATCGATCTTAAATTTATTGAGTGCTTTTGTCGCAACATTATCTTCATCCTTCAAAATAGAAAGGATCAGATGTTCCGTGCCTATAACAGGGCTTTTAAATAATTTTGCTTCAAGATAAGTTATCTTTAAGGCACGTTCAGCTTGTTTCATAAGGGGAATATTCGCAAGATTATTAACTTTGTGATTACCTGTTCCTATTGCATCTTCAACTGTTTTGCGAAGTTCTACGAGATCAATCCCGATCGTTTTCAACAAACGCACTGCAGTTCCTTCACCTTCTCTTATAATTCCTAAGAGTAAATGTTCTGTACCGATATAGTCGTGTCCTAATCGTAATGCCTCTTCGCGACTATACGTGATAACATCTTTAACTCTCGGTGAAAATTTTGCTTCCATAATTAGCTTTGTTTTTAAATATTATAACGTTTGCGTTATTCAAGAGTTTCAGTATTACCAAAAATACGCTTTTTTGGCTTAAATCAAAAGTACTTCCTGAATTTAATGACCGCTCGGGCTGTGACTTCTTTTTATCAACAATAAAACTGTTAATATGTTGATAATTTAAGTGCTAAAACAGGCATCAACTATAATCCTTTGAGTATTTTCGAACTCCTAATTTATACAGATAATAACAACTATTGTGCTAAATAATTAATGTGACAATTATGCTGAATAATGCATGATCTATCAATAAAAATAAAAACGAAAAAGAAATTATGGCAGACGGAGAAAAAATCATCCTGATCAACATTGAAGAAGAAATGAAATCCGCGTATATCGACTATTCCATGTCGGTTATCGTATCCCGTGCCCTTCCTGACGTACGGGACGGTTTGAAGCCTGTACACCGCAGAGTGCTTTACGGAATGCTCGATCTTGGTGTAATGTCAAATCGTCCGCACAAGAAATCAGCCCGTATCGTGGGTGAGGTGTTGGGGAAATATCACCCGCATGGAGATTCTTCGGTATATGATACGATGGTGCGTATGGCCCAGGATTGGAGCCTTCGCTATCCGCTGGTTGACGGCCAGGGAAATTTCGGTTCTGTTGATGGCGATAGCCCGGCTGCAATGCGTTACACCGAAGCCCGTTTGAAAAAAATGGCAGAGGAACTGCTTGCTGATATTGAAAAGGACACTGTAGACTTCCGTCCGAATTTCGATGACAGCTTGACCGAACCGACCGTGCTTCCTGCTAAATTCCCTAATTTACTGGTAAACGGGGCCTCAGGGATTGCTGTAGGTATGGCTACGAACATGCCTCCTCATAACCTTACGGAGATCATCAATGCAACTGTTGCATATATCGATAACAGGGAAATTGATATTGCAGGCCTGATGCAGTTTGTTAAAGCCCCTGATTTTCCTACAGGTGGAATCATTTATGGTTACGAAGGTGTTAAGGATGCTTTCCATACCGGCCGCGGAAGAATTGTGATGCGTGCGAAGACAAACGTAGAGATCGCAGACAATGGCCGTGAAAGAATTATTGTTAACGAAATCCCTTACCAGATCAATAAAGCCGAGATGATCCGGAAAACAGCAGACCTGGTGAATGAAAAGAAGCTTGAGGGCATTTCTGATATCAGGGATGAATCGGACAGGGACGGGATGCGGATCGTGTATGAGATCAAGCGTGATGCTATCACCAATGTTGTACTGAACAACCTTTTTAAATATACCGAGCTTCAGACCTCTTTCAGCGTAAATAATATCGCGCTGGTTGGCGGACGCCCGATGATGTTAAATCTGAAGGACATGATCGCTCATTTTGTGGAACACAGGCATGAAGTAATTGTCCGCAGAACTAAATTCGAACTTGCGCAGGCAGAAAAACGTGCGCATATCCTTGAAGGCTACCTGATCGCCCTGGATCACCTGGATGAAGTTATTAAACTGATCCGTGAATCGCCAACGCCCCAGGAAGCCCAGGATGGCTTGATCAAAAATTTCGGATTAAGCGAAATTCAGGCTAAAGCGATACTTGAAATGAGGTTGCGTGTCCTCACTGGTCTTGAGAGAGATAAGATAAAAGCTGAATATGATGAATTGATGAAATTCATCACTCATTTAAGAGCTGTCCTGGCAGATGAAGGTTTAAGAATGCAGATCATTAAAGATGAACTCCTCGAAATAAAAGAGAAGTATGGTGATGAGAGGAAATCAGAGATCGTGTATGCAGCCGGTGATTTCCGTGTTGAAGACATGATCGCGAATGAGGAAGTGGTGATCACGATTTCACACATGGGCTACATCAAGCGTACCATGCTGAGCGAATACAGGACGCAGGCGCGCGGAGGCAAAGGCGCCAAGGGAAGCAATACGCGTGATGAAGACTTCATCGAGCATTTATTCACGGCATCTACTCACAATTACCTGCTCTTATTTACAGAACAGGGCCGCTGCTTCTGGATGCGTGCATTCGAAGTGCCGGAAGGAAACCGCCAGTCGAAAGGCCGCGCCATCCAGAACCTGATCAATATCCCGAGCGATGATAAGGTGAAAGCATTCATCAATGTAAAGAACCTTGCTGATGAAGATTATATCAACAGCAACTATATAATAATGTGCACCAAGAATGGTATCATTAAGAAAACCACGCTTGAGGCTTATTCAAGGCCACGCCAGAATGGTATTAATGCTATTACGGTACGTGACGGAGACACCTTGCTTGAAGTGCTACTGACAAATGGAACGAATGAGATCATGCTTGCTTCAAAAGCAGGCAAGGTGGTACGTTTCAATGAATCAGCTGTCCGCCCGATGGGACGTAATGCTTCCGGTGTCCGCGGGATCAACCTGGGTGATGAAAAAGACAATGAAGTGATCGGGATGATCGCAATGCCGGATAAAGAAAGCAATGTAATGGTGGTTTCTGAAAAAGGATACGGTAAGCGTTCGGATATCGAGGAATACCGTGTTACCAACAGGGGTGGAAAAGGCGTGAAAACAATCAACATTACTGATAAGACAGGAAACCTGATAGCGATTAAGGATGTGACCGATAAGAATGACCTTATGATCATTAACAAATCCGGGATCATCATTCGTTTATCAGTTGCTGATCTAAGGGTTATCGGACGTGCAACACAGGGTGTCCGCCTCATTAACCTGAAAGAAACAGATGAGATTGCAGCTGTAACCAAGGTAGATATTGATGAAACAGTAGAGGCTATCGAAAATTCAGCAGCAGCTGAAAATGCTGAAGGTGCGGAAAACCCGGCTGAACAGTATGGAAATACCAGTCCTGATGCGTCTGAGGATACAGAGAATAACGATGGCAAGGATGTTGCTAATGACGAGCCTGAAAATTAAAAAACAAAACCAAAATCATATATGAAAAGAATTGTTTTAATGATCGCTGTGTGCGTTTCGTTTATGAACGCTAACGCACAGTCAGCCAAAGTTGTATCTGCGTGGAAGTACCTTAAAGATTATACCGAGTCACAGGACCCGGATTACATCGCCAAGGCCAAGGAAGCAATCGATCTTGCATCAGCTAACCCGGATACTAAAGAACAGGCTAAAACACAGGTGTACAGGGGGCAGATCTATATGGAATTATTCAGGAGAAGCCTCAAACAGGAAATGGATAAGAAAAAAGATCCGGACCCTAAAAAAAATGAGGTGGCGGCATTCCAGGCAGTCAGCACAAATGACCTTTTTACTGCTTATGACGCTTTCGCAAAAGCCAAAACACTTGATACCAAAGGAAATTACAGTTCAGAGATCAACAAGGGTATCGGTGAAATAACTGTTTATACTTCCAATAAAGCAGTTTATGATTATAATGCTAAAAATTACTCAGCGGCTTTAACGTCTTTTGAAAAGGCATATGAAATCAGCGGTTCTAAAGATACAGCAACGCTTCAGAATCTTGCCATTACTGCTGACCGGGCGGGGAATTATGATAAAGCCAAAGAATATTATACTAAAATGGCGGATCAGAAAGTGGGCAGGGCAGGAACATATGTTCAGCTAATGAATGTTCACATGAATATGAAGGATACCGTAGGAGCAATGGAAGTCCTTAAAAAAGGAAGGACGGCATTTCCGAGCGATATTAACCTGCTGCTCAACGAAACAGATTTCTACATTAAATCGAATAAAAGTGCTGAAGCGCTGGAAAACCTGAACCAGGCTATTAAAGCTAAGCCAGCCGACCACATCCTTTATTTCGCAAGAGGAAACATGTATGACAATCTTTCGAATCCAAAAGATGCCAAAGGGAAAGAATTGGAGAAACCTAAGGATGCGGCAGAAAAAATGAAACTTGCCGAAGCGGATTATAAGAAAGCCCTGGAACTAAAGCCTGATTATTTTGATGCACTTTACAATCTGGGTGCTCTTTATTATAATAATGGTGTAAATCTCGGCAACAAGGCAAATACCATTACAGACCAGAAAAAGTATGAAGTGGAGATCAAAGCTGCCAATGAAGAATTTAATAAAGCAGTTCCCATCCTTGAAAAAGCTTTAACTATCAATGACAAGGATAAAGCTACGATGCTTGCGCTAAAAAACATTTATTACCGCCTTCTGATGAAAGAAAAAGGTGATGCAATGAAGGAGAAGCTCAAAAACTAATAAGAATATAGATTGATTTTGAAAACGGGGGGCTGAGGCTCTCCGTTTTTTTTTATTAAAACAGGGCAGATTTTACTCAAAGATTAATTCCTTAGTCTATCGGATTCGCTATAAATCGAAAAAGACTGTTCTGGCATCTTTTTAGAATATTATATTCAGAATAGTAACATTAGATTAAAAGTGAAGAAGTTAACAGGGAAAATTGTACTTATTGATGACCATGCATTTGAGAAAGAGTTTCTCGTGATGGCACTTGAAGAGTTAAATATTAAGGCTGAGCTGGAATTTTTCAGCACCCCGGAAAAAGCATTAGAATACCTCAGGACTACGAAAGATACCATATTTTTGATCATTTCAGACATGAATATGCCGAAGATGGATGGACTGGATTTTAAGAAGATTATCGATAAGGAACCCGAACTGCGGTCGAAATCGGTGCCGTTTATATTCTCCAGTTCCGGTGCAACTAAAAGACAGCTGGAACAGGCATATGAATACAGGTTGCAGGGATATTTCCTGAAGCCGCAGGAAGTAAAGGATATGGCCAAACAGCTTGAATTAATAATTAACTACTGGATAGTGAGTGTAAGACCGGATAGTGAAGAGCTGGGCAACCAGGCGAATGTTTTTAAACTATAGAGAACAGGATGAATAATCATTGTCGTTTATTTCTTATTTAACATAATATCTATTATAAGAAAATAAAATTAATTGAAATACAAGGAGTTAATTTAAAACTGTAATATTATGTTAACTCAACAGTCTGGAACCAGTACTTAATAAAATTAAGGATTTTTGCGTTTGTTTCCGGCTCATTATCCGGCTTTTGAATAAATGAACTGGCCCCGGCAGCATAACATTCCCTGATAAGTTTCGGATCTTTACTGCCGCTCAATATCACAACCGGGATATGGCTCCAGGCTGCTGAAGATTTTAAAGTTTTTAAGATTCCTGAAGCATTTAACGGTACTGCATGCATGTTAAGGATGATCAAGGCCGGCGGCTTTTCCTTCCCACTTTCAAGTAGCTTAAAAAATTCATTGCTGCTGCTTGCAAAATGAAGATCCGCTTCAAATTTGTGTTCCTCAAAAAAGATCTTTGTTATAAAACGATCGGCATCGTCCGGCTCAAGCATTAATATAGTTGGCTGTTCCATTTCACATTATTTTAAATTAAGCGTTCTCACTGTCTTCTTCTTCCGCTGATTGTTTTTCTTTACCCAGAAATTGCTTGCTCAGAAGAATATTAAGCTTTTGTTTATATTCATCTGAAAGCCATTTCAGGTAGTTATCCGTGCTTTTGCAGATGCAATAAGAATATTTCTTAACCCTGTATTTAATATCCTCTTCAAGAAGCCCGGCCAACTCGACCGCTTCGTCAAAATTATCACTGTTTTCCACGCAGATTTTTGCATGCTGTTCAATGGAGCGCTCCAGCGCTACTTTTGCCCGTAAACCTTGTTTTAAGGTAAGTTCGTATTCTTCCTTTATATTAAAGTCGATGTTCTCCGATTTACTGAACCTTGCCCTTAATGCTGCAGGCATTTTGTAAGCCAGATGCCGTTCGATTTCCTGGTCGCTCCTGAGATTCTCCAGGTATAACTCAGGGGCGCGGAAGATCTCATGCCAGTTGACAAATGAGTCCCATAATCCAAACCTTGCTGCATTATTCCCGAGATCGATCACTGTAAAGGTTGATTTATTCGGCAGCACACGTGATCCACGGCCGATCATCTGGTGATATAATGTTAATGATTTTGTCGCCCTGTTCAGGATAATGGTTTCTACCGTTGGTTCATCAAAACCTGTGGTCAGGATTCCCACAGAAGTTAAAATCGCATCCGGCTTATGTTTGAACCATGTTAAAATATCTTTTCTTTCCTGCTCGGTATTGGTATTATCAAGGTGCCTGATATCGTACCCTGCATTTTTAAACAACTGGTAAACGTGCCGTGATGTATTGATGCCATTATTAAATATTAATGTTTTCTTTCCTTTCGATTCTTCTTCATAAGCAGCTACCAGCTTTTCCTGCATCAGGATATTGGTGTAAAGCCTGTCGGATGAACTTACGGTATAATCGCCATCAATGCCCACTTTAAGGGATCCCAGGTTAACATCATAAGAATATGTGGTCGCTTTCGATAAAAAACCTTTTTCAATAAGCTCGGGAATAGAATGTCCGACAATAAGCTCATTGTAAGTTTCCTTCATCGGTAGCTTGATATTCGAGCTTAAAGGAGTTGCAGTAACCCCGAGTATCACGCTGCCTTCCAGAAATTTGAAAAGCTTTTTGAAAGAATTGAAATGGGCTTCATCAATGATCACAAGACCAACATTATCCACTTCAAGTTTTTCATCCTGCAGCCTGTTGTTCAGCGTTTCCACCATTGCAACAAAGCACATATAATCCTCCTGGTCAGGAAGTGTTTTCACCTTACTGTCGATGATCTTGTTCTCCACGCCAAATTCATTCAGCATGTCGGATGTTTGCGCACAAAGCTCGATGCGATGTGTAAGGATCAGCACTTTTTTGCCGGTTTCCCGGATATAACGTTTGGCTATTTCAGAGAAGATGACCGTTTTTCCACCCCCGGTTGGAAGCTGGTAAAGCAAATTGAACTTTTCAGTGTGATCATTGAGGCGCTCGAAGATCTTGTTTATGGCCTCCTGCTGGTAGTCATAAAGCTTCTTCCCAATTTTCTTTTCCTCTATATCTATTGACTCCACTGGTTTTCTTTTCTTAATCGATTTGTAAAGATACTCAATACTTAAGCTCTTCTGATTTTTAGAATTGTAATTTTCAGTTCATTTTCAATGGTCTTCAGTCGTCCCATTTCTGAGTTCGTCACCAGGCTGATGGACAAACCTTTCTTTCCGGCCCGGCCGGTACGACCGCTCCTGTGAGTATAATACTCAAGTTGCTCAGGCAACTGATAATGGATCACATATTGAAGGTCATGAACATCTATGCCCCGGGCAGCCATATCGGTAGCCACAAGGATCTGCACTTTTTCATTTTTGAATGCCCGCATTACTTTCTCGCGGTCACGCTGCTGGAGGTCGCCATGAATTGCTTCCGCAGGATAATTCCGTGCAATAAGCTGTTTGGCCAATGACTGCGTCCCGTCTTTTGTTTTGCAGAAAATAATTCCGCGGCCTTTTCCCTGCGTTCTCAAAAATTCAAGAAGGGTATTTAATTTATCTTTTGTATCGATGCACTGGACATACTGATGCTCTATATCCCTGTTCACTACATTTTTTACATCGATCTCCACTTTAAATGCATCTTTATCCATATAGGAGCGGATGATGCTGTTCAGTGATTCGGGAATTGTAGCGGAAAACAACCAGGTCTGACGCTGCCCGTTCGTTTTTTCCAGTATGGTATCAATGCTTGCTTTAAAGCCCATACTCAGCATTTCATCAGCTTCGTCAAGCACGATTGTTTTTATATCGGCAAGGCTGATGGCCTTCCGTTCAAGCAGATCGATCAACCGACCGGGAGTCGCCACCACAATGTGTGTGGGACGGCTAAGGTTTTTAATCTGGATCTCGATCGGCTCACCACCGTAAACGGATTCGACAAATACTCTTCCGGGGTTGTACCGTGCAACGCGGAACAATTGCTTGGCGATCTGCTGACCAAGTTCCCGGGTAGGACATAAAACCAAAGCCTGGATTACCGGGTTAGCCGTATCTATCTGCTGCAGTAACGGCAACCCGAAAGCCATCGTTTTCCCCGTCCCTGTTTGAGCCTGGCCTATAAAATCATATCCTTCTTTTAAGAGGAAGGGAATTGACTTCTCCTGGATCTCGGTGGGTTCATAAATGTTATTTTCGTTCAGGCCTTTTATCAAAGCATCTGACACTCCTAACTGAGAAAATGTTGCCAAAAATCTTAATATTAATAAGCCGCAAAGATACCTGAAAATAACGAAGTTGCTCTGTAAACGATAGTGTTTCTGCTTTTAATCTGAACTATTTTTTTTCTTATATTTACATTACACAAGTCACACAGCGAAATATGAAATTTTCCCCATTATGTCTCTCGGTATGCTTCCTGATTTTCGCAGGGAGCACGAATGCCCAGCAATTCCTTAAACAACAACCGGAAAGTAAACGACTAAGCTTTGTTGAAATGCAGAAGAAATTTGATTCATGGTCAAAATCAGTGGACCTGAAAACTGCGAAAAACTGGAAGTTTTACAAGCGCTGGGAAAGCGATATGCAGTTAAAAACAGATGGCAGGGGCGAACTCGCAGATCCTTCTGAATACATTAACGAAGCCGTAAAAGCTGCTGCAGACAAACAACAGGCTTCCGGCTCGCGCTTTTCTACCGCTGCTTGGTCACCTGTAGGCCCATACAATTTACCCGGTAACCTTACGGGCTATATGCAAAACGGGCTTGGAAGGATCAACTGCATCACTTTTCATCCAACCGATCCAAATACATATTTCGTAGGCGTGGCCCAGGGCGGTGTGTGGAAGACCACGAACAACGGTACAAGCTGGATCCCACTCACTGATAACCTTCCGATCACGCGCATCAGTGATATCACTATCGATCCGAACAATACAAATGTGATGTACATTTCTGTCTGCGATTTTGAATACATTGATGTTGCCCTTAACATTGACGGAAGAAAAAGAAATACACATTACGGTCTTGGGGTTTATAAGACTACCAACGGTGGTGTAACGTGGAATCCAACCGGGTTAAGCTTTCAGCTCACCGATGGCGATGCTTCCCTGATCCGCAAGGTATTGGTCAATCCTGCAAACAGCAGTCAGCTGGTTGCATGCGGTGTAAGCGGGATGTACACTTCTTCCAACGGAGGTGTTTCCTGGAACCATACAATGGATACATTGTTCTGGGACCTAGTCCAGGATAAGGTGAACCCCAATGTTTTATACGCTGCTTCCGGATGGCTTTATTCTTCCAATTACGGTCATGCAGCAATTTATAAATCGACCGACTTCGGAACTTCCTGGACACAACTGGCTACGGGGATTCCAGCTACAGGAACGGTACAGCGGATCAAGCTGGCAATAGCACCATCAGACAATAATTATGTGTATGCTTTTGCCGTAGATATTTATGATGGCATGCATGGCATTTATAAATCCACCAATGCCGGTTCTACCTGGCAGTTCCTGAACCCTGGTGTAAATGTGCTGCAGTATGATGATGGCAGCGGGCAAGGCGGACAAGGGACTTACGATCTCGGTTTTGCAGTGAATGCGGCAGATAAGAATACGGTTTATTCAGGCGGTGTAAATATCTGGGCTTCTTCAGACGGGGCACAATCATTCCAGCCGGTAAGCCACTGGACCCTAAGCTATGGTGCAACACTTCATGGAGACATTCATTTCATAGAAACCCATCCTATCACTGGTGATATATTTGTGTGCAGTGACGGTGGGATCTATCGTACAACCCAGGTAGTCAGCCAGTCGTGGCCGGATGCGCTTTCAGGTTCTCCCTGGCCTACTTCCTGGACTGATATAAGTGACGGACTTGCGATCACTGCATTTTACAGGATCTCAAGCTCCAGGAATGCTGCAGGAAGGTTAGCTGCGGGTGCACAGGATAACGCTACATTCTATTTTGAAGGCGGCAACTGGAATACGATCTTTGGAGGCGATGGAATGGATAATTATCTTGATCCCACAGATGATGATGTGGTGATCGGATCCAGCCAGTATGGTAATTTTTATCTTTCACCGGATGACGGGATCTCGGCATTTGATCCCGGGACAAATGTGAATTTTGAAAACGGGGAATGGGTCTCCCCTATCGCTGCCGATTATAATGATCCCGGGAAATTATATGTCGGGCTCACCAACGTAAATGCTTCCAATGACGGAGGGAACAGCTGGTATTCTTTAAGCGCCCTGCCTTCCAACGGCATCAGCAACAATGAAGTTTCAGCGCTTGCGGTGGCGAATTCCAATTCAAGCGTGATCTATGCTGCAAGACGCATCCGGTTTGAATACGGTTCCCCGGGCGGAGTTTACAGGACAACAGATAATGGCTCCTCATGGACGGACATTACTGCAAACCTTCCCGACTCGCTCTATTATACAAGTATTGATGTAAGCCAGTCAAATGCAAACACCGCTTATGTTGCAATGGGAGGTCTTACAGCTGGACAGAAACTTTATATGACAACAAACGGAGGCATAAGCTGGCAGAACATTTCCTACAACCTTCCTAATGCGCCGGTTAATTGTGTTAAAACTGCTCCGCAGACAGGTGAAGTCATTGTAGGGACCGACCTCGGTGTATATGTATTGAATACAGCTGCCAATACATGGGTAAGTCAGAACCAGGGTTTGCCGAATGTCATCATTTCTGATATTGAGTTTAATCCTGTATTAAACAAAGTGTATGTTGCGACTTTCGGAAGAGGGATCTGGGAAAGCGACCTGAGCTCGATGGTCGGTATAGCGGAAACATCCGTTTTGAGCAGCGCTGAGCTGTACCCTTCCCCGAATAATGGCGAATTTACCATTCGCTTTGCCGAGGGGACATTTTTAAAGCAAATGAACCTGGAAATAGTAGATATTATGGGAAGGACGGTTTATTCTAGAATACTTGAAGGCGAATCCACTTACCAGGTATCGCTTCAGCTGAATCCAGGCTTGTATTTTGCAAAGATCAACTCGGAGAAAATGAGCGGGGTGAAAAGTTTTGTTGTGAAGTAGGTACGCTTCAGTACGATCTTATATGACTCACCACGTTAGCCTTCCTAACTTAAATAAAAGAAAGCCGCTGTTCACACAGCGGCTTTCTTTATTTATAAAGTAAAATTCTATTAAAACTCGAAGAAGAAAAATACAACTGCGGCTTTCTCTTTAGAAACCCCGTTTGCACTGCCAATACTTGATCCTGAACTGTTTCTTACAGTTCCGTTAGACTCCACTTTACCGATACTGCTTCCTGAAGAATTTCTGACAGTTCCGTCCTTATCAACTTTACCGATGCTGCTGCCGGATCCGTTACGGATAGTCCCGTCTGAATCAATCTTCCCAATGCTGCTCCCCGACTTGTTTCGGATGGTTCCATCCGAATCTATCTTGCCTACACTGCTTCCTGAACCATTCCTGATGGTTCCGTCAGAATCAATCTTGCCGGTGCTGCTGCCATTTGAGCTTCTTAATTGCTGTGCGCTGATCTCAGTCACATTTAAGAAAAAAGAAAATACGATAACTAAGCCTAATCCAAGTTTTTTCATGTTGTTGTTTTTAATTGGTTGATATAACAAATATAGACCATTTATTCACATTTGGTTGTGAATACGATTTCATCCATGACGTTTGGGACAAAAACAATTGATCTATATTTGAACGAACCAAAAAAACCATAAACATGTTAAGTATAAATTTCCTAGTGATCGCGCTTGCCGCATTAATACCTTTAGCCATCGGGTCCGTATGGTACAGTGAAAAAGTTTTCGGAAAGGCCTGGATGCAGGTTTCAGGTGTAACGCCTGACCAGAGTAAAAGTGCCCACATGATCCGGACATTTATACTCACTTATGTTTTCAGCTTCCTGATGGGGATGACGCTTACCTTTATTGTGATCCACCAGTTTGGAATGTTCTCCACCCTTGCGAACGAGCCCGGGTTTATGGAACCGGGGTCAGATGTTAACAATTACTTCATGGACTTTATTTCGAAATATGGCACTAATTTCAGGACCTTCAAACATGGTGCTTTCCATGGAACATTTACCGGGATCACCATAGCGCTCCCGGTATTGGCTATAAATGCCATGTTCGAGAAAAAAGGCTTTAAGTATATTGCAATCAACGCTGGTTACTGGATCGTAACAATGGCATTAATGGGTGGTGTTATTTGCGCCTATAATTAATATTCATGATCAAATTTAAAAAGGCGTCCCCTCCGGAGACGCCTTTTTTTGTTGCTAATCTTTCTGGGCCATTATATTCCTTACGGAAAAATTAATCTGAAATTCATATTCCCTGAAATCCTTCTGACCGCTGAGGTCAAGTGTTTGCACCTGGTCCGGATAGTTCTCCATTTTATAAGTGATTTCATAACAGTGCCCGGGAGGAAGGTTAAAAAGATAATTGCCGTAAACAGAAGATTTGAAGCTTCCGTACTCCTTTTCCAGGTCTGTAATCTTTACACTTATTTCTGCAGTTACCATTTTCTCATCCAGCATGGTAGTTCCTTTGATCATCGCAACTACAGGCTTATTATAATTTTCAGGCATATCAACTACATAAAGGTCCGCTAACCCATAACCGCCTGCCTTGCCGGATGCATAATATCCCCTGTTGCCATCGGCTGAAAGGACGAAATAAATATCTTCATCTGTTGTATTAACCGGATATCCTAGGTTTAAGGCTGTGCTCCACTCTCCATTGTTTTTAAGTACCGAGGAAAAAACATCATAACCGCCAATACTGTTCCTTCCTTTCGAACTGAAAAGAAGGGTTTTACCATCAGGGTGAATAAAAGGCGCATCATCATCAAAAGAAGTATTAACCTCTGCACCGAGATTTTTAATTTCGCCCCAGCTTCCATCTTTCAGTAAAGAAGCCCGGTAAATGTCCTTGCCCCCTAATCCTCCTGGCCGCTCGCTTGAAAAGTACAGGGTATGTTCATCCGCGGATAAGGAAGCGCTTCCCTCCCACGACAGCGAGTTGACTTCACCCGAAAGCTTTTCCGGAATGCTCCAGTCGGTACCGTTTAAACGACTGAATATAAATATCGCCTCCGTCCTTCCCGTTATCCTTAAAAATGAAGAGCTTCTGGCCATCATTTGATAAGCCGATCGCGGCATCGTGTTCGTTTGTATTGATTGAACTGATCCCTGTAGGATGGGTCCATGAGCCGTTTTCTTTATGGGAAATAAACACATCCTCATAATAGATCCCATAAGGGTCCGGCTCCAGCTCTTCGTTCTGCAGGCCGCCCTTTGATCCGTCACCACGGTAAGTATAGATTATAACCGACTCATCGGAGGATACCAATGGAACGTATTCGGCATTAACGCTGTTTACTACATCAGGCATAACTTCAACTACAGCACCAACAGGTTCGGAAACAATCTTTTTTGCATTCCTGCAATACTCCTTTAATTGGAACGCATTTCGCTTCTGCGGACTGCTCAAGCCTTTCCGGGAAAGGTATTTGTCAAGCAGCGCCAGCGCTTCGTCAAAACGATAATTGTAATGATATGCCCGGGCAAGATAAAATTCAATGTCCTGTGCCATTGGATTTTTGGAATAAACGTCCGCAAGAAAACTCATCGAGCTCTCATGCAGGTCACTCCTGAACAAACCACATATTCCGGCCTTGTATTTAAGGTACAGCTCCCCGGGATGGTCCTTCTGGATCTTGTCGTAAATAACAGCAGCTGCAACAAAGTTCTGATCTTCGAACATTGCTTCAGCTGCACTTAATGAATCAACCTGGGAATTTCTCCAGCTGCGGATCTTCATTTCCGCCTGCGAAAAGATACCTGATACATGGAATACCAGAAATATCATAAGTAGTGTTTTTTTCATCAGCCTTGGTTTTAGTTTAACAAAACGGGCATAAAATCCGATGAGGGGATCGGGACACTGTCCTGGAAGGACAATAGACACATGGTCCGATATTCGAAAATGTAGTCCTTTAAATTGTACTATTCCACGAAGTGTTGTGGTCGTACTATCCGTATAGTATGCCTTCTGGCTAACGGGCGGATCCCAGCATGAGTGGAACGATACTGGTAATCTTAACGGATAAAACCGGCATTGGTTTCAATAAAAACATTTAAATTGCAAATACATTTTCAATTCTTATTATGAAAGCAGCGATCACACCATCAGCAATAGAATTTTTAAAGCTCATTAAAAAGAACAATAACCGCGAGTGGTTCAATACCAACAAAGACAGATACCTGGAAGAACACGGGATCATTATAAACTTCGCTGATGCTTTGCTTTCTGAAATGAACAAGCATGATAATATTGAAACGCCATCAGGAAAAAAAAGCTTACACAGGATTTACCGTGACACCCGCTTTTCAAAAGAAAAGACACCATATAAAACCAACTGGAGCGGGAGTTTCAGGAGGGCAACAAAAAAGCTCAGAGGCGGTTATTATTTTCACATTGAGCCAGGGAACAGTTTTGCTGCAGGAGGTTTCTGGGGCCCCGAACCGGCTGACCTGAAGCGCATCCGCGAAGAAATAGGCAGTGATGCCAAACCGCTTAAGAAAGTACTAAACAGTAAAGTATTTAAAGAGACCTTCGGTCTGCTTGAGGGCGAGCAGCTTAAATCCGCACCACAGGGATTCACGGCAGATCATCCGGATATTGATCTTTTGCGGTACAAACAATTTATTGTTGTGAAGAAATTCAGCGATAAAGAAGTGCTGAGTGATAAGTTCGTGTATCTTCTAAATGACACTTTTAAAAAAATGCGGCCGTTCTTTAATGTCATGAGCGAAATACTTACGACTGATGCAAACGGCACATCCAGCATTTAATGACAAGGAAGCTCTTCCCCTACCTGTTTGTAAGTCCCGGCACTTTCTTTTTTATGCTGATGCTGAAGATCACAGTTCATTATTAACATCCAAATAAAAATAATCCGTAATTTTCAGGCAAAATTCAGTATGTCGGCAAAGCCCAATAATAAAGCTTTAAGTTTCATTTTTATCACTGTCCTGATCGATGTTATTGGCCTGGGGATCATCATTCCCGTGCTGCCGAAACTTATCGAAGAGCTTATTGGTGGCGACCTGAGTGAGGCTTCGAGATATAATGCATGGCTTGCAGTTGCT
>DASVUX010000061.1:0-112257 GCA_036386835.1 Bacteroidia bacterium | reverse complement strand
CCAAAGGCTATGATAAAGATCATCCCGAAATAGAATCCCTGAAACTGAGGAGCTTCATTATGGAATGCTCACTGGATGATAAAACCGTCCTGTCAAAAGACCTTCTGAAACAATGCACGGATATATTTAAAGCAATGTATCCAATGAATGTATTCCTGAGACGTGCCTCAGATTAACACTTTAATACTGCCAGAAATCGCTTTCGTAGCCAAGGATCTTTTCTTTGATCTTATCTGATTCAAGTACAGCGTCAATACCCTGTCTGTATTCAGCTATCGTCCTGTCATATACATTTGATTCCTTATAGATCGAACTTGAGAACATTCTTTTGGAAAACAGTTCATCGTAGGTCAGCATTCCGGCATCATTCCAGCGGTTGAAAACGGCAGCTTTTGACAGATAAGGCCTTGCCTCGGGAAAGTAGATCCAGAAAAGAGGTTTGGTTCCGAGTACTTCTCCCGATTCAGAACGTTTGAGCACCATCGGGCAAATTCCTATGATCCTCACTTCCATGACTGATCTCTGCCTGTCAAAGAACCAGTCTTCCTTAATCCTGTACTGCCAAACATCTGAAGATGATATTTCTGTTTTAAGAGGACTCCGAATCATTTTATCGGGATCATTCACATCCTGGACCGTATATGTGGAATCCCATTGTACAAGGAGATCCGCGACAGCTTTCTGGCTCATTGGCCGCGTGAATTCATCATCAAAGGAAGGATCATCAAAGGCAATTAGATCACCTTCTAAAATAGCGCATTTCAGAACATCAAATAAACTCATTAAGCATGTCTGCGGTTCGGTGGGATAATACATGGGGAGATTTAATTTCTCCCTGAGATCAATAACACGCCATGTCCGTTTACTCCACATCACGTCCGCTTCCCTCAATGGGGCATATCCTGTTGGAAAAGACCTGGAAAGCCGATCCATATTACAGGGATCATAAGCTGAAGGATCCTTAATGCTGCCGGAAGGACGGCATTGGGCAGAAGTGTTGAGGCAAGCCATAAGTAACAACATACCTGTAATCAATGAACGATTCATGTTGACCTCCGTTTTTAGTTTACCCGAGAAGTTTGGGATTCGGTAAGATGCAGATAACGGGAGGCTGTTTACTTATATTGCAATAAAGCATAGGCAAAAAAAATCCCGTCCTGCAAAAGCAGAACGGGATTGATTTTTTCTAAAATCACTAGAAGTGGAAAAGATCATGTTCGTATTTGAAGATATCTTCCTTAATACGGTCCGATTCAAGTAAAGCATCTATACCTACTTTATACTCCAGGATAGAACGGTCGTAAACATTTGTTTCTTTACGGACATAACTTGAAAACATTCGTTTCCAGAATATATCTTCAATGGTTCTGCGCTCTGCATCATTATGACGCATATACACTTCCTGGTTAGCAAAAATAGGTCGTGCTTCAGGGAAATAGATCCAGAATAAAGCATTATCACCACCGGTAGACTCACCTGTTTCTGACTTTTTCTCAATCAATGGACAAAGCCCGATGATGCGGACGTCAAGAACCGAACGCTGTTTATCAAAGAACCAGTCTTCTTTGATCCAGTATTTCCAAACTTTATCGGATGTAACATCAACGTCTTTTACAGGAGCGGAGATGAATGTTCCCGGGTTATTCGGATCCTCTGCCTGCGCAGCAGAATCCCAGTGAACCAGCTTTTTCTCAATCTCGCTTTTGGTCATTTCATAACGAAACTCGTCATCAAGTGCTGCCTGGTCGAAACATGTAATTGTACCATCCTTTAAAGCAGCGTCTTTGATCACATCAAACAAACTCTTTCTGTCAAGGATCGGTGATGATGGGTAATATAACGGATGATTGATTTTTTCACGAAGATCTATCACTCGCCAGATGCGCTTGCTCCACATAACATCTGCTTCGCGCAAATGTGTATATGGGATCGCCCTTCTGGTGCGGGTGTTCTCTTTGGTATAAACACCATCAGGATATTTAGGCGCTTTAGGCGCAATTACTTCCTGGGCAAAGGTATCTACTGATGCACAAGCAAGGGTAAATACTACTAAGAGAGGTTTTAATGTTTTCATGATCTTCCTTAATTAAATTATCTAATCTTAATAACGCAGCCAGGGATAGAACGGACACCGTCAGGAGCCTGCACCTTAACTTGCTCAATAAGAACTTTTCCGCCTGGTTTTGCCTTGGCTAAAAGACTTTTCATTTGTTCTGTTTTACCAGGTCCCTGTGCGGGAGCATCAACGAAAGCACCATTCACGTTCATTGACATAACCCATGAAATAACAGGAAATTTCAAATCGAACACGAAATCGTCCAGTTTGGGAATTACCCCTCCGGCCTGCTCTAATTCTGCTTTAGTAGCTTTACCGTCACCGGTAACATTTGCAAATGAAGCTAAAGGACTAGGAACTTTCTTCACGCGGAAAGGCATAGTGCCCATCTGTTTTGTACCGGTGCTGGTCTTAACAGCAACACTCACCTTACATTCACCTTGCTGAGTTACAAATACCTCATATTTACCCTGTCCTTTATTGACAATCCGTCCGCCTCCTCCGATGATTGAAGGGACTACATTGGTTGGTGCTGCACCAGCAACTGAGATATCAACCGGGTTGGCAACCCCGATATAAAACACGTTCATTTTTGTAGGGGAAACAGCCATAGATGGCTTAGCAACCATGTAACTTGATTTGAAAGGATAAGGAATAACCTTACCATCCTGCATCTTTACATTGATCACACCACTGAAGTTCTGCTCACCTTCAGCTCCTGTCCTTACGACATACTTACCTAAACCATCCTGGAAAGTTTCAAGCTTTGTGCTGGCACCTCTCATTTGACCGGTAGCTGTATCTACATCACCGATGAGAATCTCCGGGTTTGCAGAAGAGTTGTAAGCAGCGATAAAGATATCTGCTTTGAATTCTTCACCGGAAATAATGTAATTTGATTCAGAAACGACTTTCGCAACTACCTTATCAAATTTAATTGTTGCTTCATCAACATTTCTCAAAAGAGTTCCGACCACATCACTCTCCGCATTCTTCACATCATTTTTCAATTTTGCAAGAACGCTGAAAACTGCAGCGGCAGGCTGGTGGGCAAATAAGTTACTTTCCCATTTCACCATTTTTTCATCCCCGATCGAATACATATCTTCTGTACTCAAACCCAGCTTAAGGGTAGCACGGTCTTTCTGAGGTACCTGCTCGGTAATGAACTTTTTAAACTCTTCAATTTTATTCTTCAGATCAACAGATTTACCTGTAGCATTTTCTGCATCAGCACCCGCTCCAATCATAAGCTCAGTAGGAATGTTGTTCTCATCCTTACTTTCAAGGTTCTTCAGCTGGAATGTATCCGCAACTTCTTTAGGAAGCTTTTGGATCTTTTGGTACATCTCACTCTTGATCTCATCTATAAAAGCACAAAGCTCTTTTGATTTTGTCTGCACTTTCAGAGCCTTATCCTGCCATGGTTTTGCACGGTCAGGATTCTCAGCGACAGCTTTTGCAAACTTTGCATACAACAATGAATTTTTACCGTCAAAGTTGTCATTGGTCACGTTCAAACCTTCTTCAATAATAACGAAAGCATTCAGAATTTCCTTCGATACGTTAAGTGCCAAAAGTGCTGTTAACACCAGGTACATCATACCGATCATCTTCTGCCTCGGAGTTTCTTTACCGCCTGACATAGTTTATATTTCGTTTCTCTAGATTAATATTTTATTTATAGATCCTTAAACGGAATGTGTAAAGATTCCATTTAAGAGAAAAATAATACCGTGTGAACGGTATTATTTTCTCATTGCAGTAAGCATGTTACCGTAAATCGTGTTCAATGATTCTAAGTTGGAAGATAACTGACCGATTTGCTCCTTGTAACGTTTTGTATCATCTACAGAATCGTTCAGGTTTTTCATCAGGTCGTTTAATCCTTCGTAGAATTTAGAAGTTGCTTTCAAATGATCATTAGAACCTTGCAATTGCAGTTCATAAGATGCATTTAAGGCAGAAAGGTTTTTAGAAACCTTAACGATCTGGTCACCTAAGTTTGCAGAGTCGTCACCGCTAACAGAAAGTCCCATTAGTGATTCAGCAGCTTTTGAATAAGCCCCTGACAAAGAATCTACATTCTTTGCAGCAGATTTAACGCTTGATACATACTCGTTAGTGGCAACCGATGCATCTGTGATGTTGTTCAGCTTACCTGCCTGATCACTTAGACTGCGCATTCCTTCGCCAAGACTGGCAATAAGTTCCGGCCCGATCTTCGCCTCTTCTAGCATTGTATCTAATTGTTCTGTGATAGAACCTTTATCTTCTTCAATTTTGTTATGTTCTTTATCACCTTCTTCACCGTGCATTCCAGCTAATTCAGGATACACAAGGCTCCAATCCACTTCTTCGTGTGGTGGCTCAAATGCCGAGAAAAAGAAGATAACCGCCTCAGTAGACAACCCCACAACCAACATCGGACCCGCACCAGGCCAGTGCATGATCTTAAACATCGCTCCAACAATTACAATAGCCGCACCAAATCCGTACAATTTGGCCATGAAACTTTTCCATTTTTTACCACCCATAATTTTAAAAGTTTAAAAGTTAATAATTGATTATTTAGTTTAGATTAGAGATTACAAATTAAAATTAGAAACCGTTACCCGGAGCATCGCCCCTGTTACGTCCAAGATAAGTCTGAACGCAACGGAAACCTACATAACACTTCGCAGTATCCTGGTATTCATAAGTACGGGAACTTGTCTGAAGGTAATATCCGACATCCTTCCATGATCCGCCCCTGATCACTTTACGCTTCAACACATTTGCTTCATTGTCCTGCGCTTCATAAACATAATCAGGATTCAAGTCATGGTTAAAGTCGTAAGCAGACTCATCATATGCATTGCTTGTCCACTCAGCAGCATTTCCAGCCATGCAATACAAACCGTAGTCATTAGGGTTATAAGACATGATCTTCACTGTGTGGAAACCACCGTCATCAATATACGATCCGCGCATCGGCTTGAAATTCCCAAGGAAACATCCGAGAGCATTCCTGATATAAGGACCGCCCCAAGGGTACGGGCTTAATGAATTGCCTCCGCGTGCTGCATATTCCCATTCCGACTCTGTCGGTAAACGGAAATCGTTCACATAAGTCTGGCCATTTGAAAGGAGCCAGTTATTGAATAATTGTGTTCTCCAGATACAGAAAGATCTCGCCTGCTTCCAGCTAACACCAACAACAGGGTAATCATCGTATGCTACGTGCCAGAAATACATATTTGTCATAGGCTCATTAAAGGAATAGGTAAAATCATGCACCCATGCCAATGTATCAGGATAAACATTAATGATATCCTTCACGATAAAGATACTTCTGTCTTTATCCTTGCTCTCACGTGTGCTGTAATTACCGCTTCCGTCAGAGATCTGGTCTTTAACATCATAATGTCCAAGCGTTTTGTTATCACCAACACTGGTATTCTCATATCCATTGATGAAATCACGGCCTTTGTCATCCGGAGATTTGGACGGTTTGAACCTGTTTGTTTTCTGAGCTGCAAGACGCAGGTTGATCCAGTAATATTCATAGTTCAATTTACGTGAATCAATCTCTCTTCTCCTGTAATAACGCTCTTCCGGCGGAAGGTACATAAATTCCAACACCTCTCTCACATCCTGCTCATCATACGCGATCTCTTCTTCCCAGTTAACCAATGGCGGTTCAATAGGCTGGTCGTACTCATCTGTTTCAAGTCCGTGCTCAGCTCTTCCGTCTTCAAAAAGTTTTTTGTGCGCGATTGAATCCTTCACCCAGTAAACAAACTGGCGGTATTCATTATTGGAGATCTCTGTCTGGTCGATGTAAAAAGCCTGGACGGAAACCGTCTTTGACTTGGTAGTATGTGAATAAGGGGCATCCTCATCACTTGGTCCCATGTTGTAGCTTCCCATAGGAATATACAACATCCCGAACGGATCGATATCGAACCATTCTGTACGCGGGCCAACACCTACAAGTTCTCCACTGCTTTTAGAACAACTGGCTAAAGCAACTACCGAACTTAACAAGAGCAACTTTTTCATTTTTTTTGTTTTAGTTTATATTAAACCCCTTTTTGTCAGAAATCATCATACATATATCAGTATGATGATTTCAAGAGAAAACAGGGTAGTTTAAACGATACTTATCGGATAAGGTTACAATTTGTTTTTTTCTTACAAGAACCTTACATTCTGGTGACTCTGCTTCTTCACAGGTTTTACAAACTTCTGGCAGAAACCAAGCATCACTTCGTGTGTTCCGCTGTTATACTTTTTAATCGCAGATAAAGTAATATCGTACGAATATCCTAACTTAACAGTTGATTTTCCACTTTTTAACGGCCATTCGATACCGGCCATTACCGGGATCGCATCAGTTAAACGGTAAGACGCACCAATGAAGATCATATTGCGGTACTTTGCAAATAAATTAATATCCACCTGGGTTGAAGCTGCATCAGACTTAGCAAGAACTCCCGGTGTTAAAGTAAAATCCTTACCAAGATTGAATTTATAACCTGCCATAATAAAATAGTGGCGCGCCATCTGGTATTCAAATGAATACGCTGTTCCTGCCGAACCACCGCTGTTGGATAATGTTTGAGCAGGCAAGTGCAACGAAGAAACGCCTACATACAACCTCTCATTTGTAAAATATAAACCCAATCCAACGTCATAGGTCACTGCGGAAGTTCCGCCCCATGGAATAGACTGATCTGTACCACCGCCTGTGTTTGTTGTAGTTCCGTCAGGCGCAATGAAATTACCTGTAATCGACTTCTGGATCATTCCGGCATCAAGACCGATACCCAAAGTTCCCAGGCCGTTCAATGACAAATGATATGAATAAGCAAGCTTCGCTTTTAAAGTTTTATCAAATCCTAACTGGTCCTGATCTACAGTCAAACCTAAACCACCATGAAGAATCCTTCCGTAATCCAGACTGAACAATCCTGTTTTAGGCGCCCCGGGAAACTTATCCCACTGATCACGATACAACAATGTTCCACATAAAGCCTGACTTGTCCCTGCATAACCAGGATTGATTGAAAGCTTGTTAAACATATTCATACTGAATTGCGCATCCTGCTGTGCAAAAGCTACCAATCCGGTAATTGATAAAGCAATAGTAGTAAGGGTTTTTTTCATGTTTTACTTCTTAAAAGTGAACAGTTATGTGTTGCTTTTCGTGTATAGTTAGGTCGCTAAATTAAATATAATGTTTATAAAAACAAATTTTTTAAACATTTTATTGTTGATACGTCTTAATTAATTCCCTTTTTAACCTAACTTCTGAAAGGTTAACCACCATTTGTCGGGCATTTCATCCCTGCAGGCGGTCTCATAATCACTGTAGGAGCACGGTACCATGTGGTGCCTTTCAAATTTTATCTGGTGGTTGACTGGATAAGGAACATCCATCCACCACCGGTCGCTTTTGTTGCTTTTGTAAAAAACGATCTCGTGCTCATGATTTGTGATCGAAACCCGGTACTTTGTGTATTCCGATTTATCCACGATAGGATAATCCTTTTTGCGGTTATAAAACCCGTCAATAAAATACCAGATCATCTGGGCTGCAAGATGCACAGTTTGTTTGCTGGTATCAAAGGCAGGATTGATCTCATAGAACCCGATAGATGTGAGCTTATCGCTCATTCCCGCATACCTGCTGATCTGGCACGCTTCCTCTCCGTAAAAACCATTAGGGGATGCGTTGCCATTGCCCGGGGCATCACTCTGGCGTACGGCCGAAATATCAAAGCTCAGGACATCAGCATTTCTTACGATTGGCTCCACCTCTTCCATGTTCTTTCTTACCTGGCCCAGACGGTGTGCATCAAAATATAATTTACCCATCAGTTCAATTGCATTCTGCTCCACGAAATACGTCTGGTACCCTACATTGCTGTAATTAAAAAGGATGTTGGGCTTATGAAGTATGATCTTACTGAGATAACTTTGTGAATTCAACTCTTTTTCGCCATCCCCGATATCAAAGGAAGAATCAACGGAAACGATATTGATCGTTTGCTCCATTTTCTGGTAAGAAAGATAATTGCAGTAGGTAAGATCCTGTCCACCGCCAATAACGATGGGGATGATTTTCTTTCTAAGCAGCTGGGAAAGAACATCCGTTAATGCAAAATAAGAATCTTCGATCGTATTCCCTTTGCGGATATTTCCAAGATCGGCAATTTTGGAATTATAATTTCCCTGGAACAGGCGATAAAGATTTTCCCTTACGTAATCGGCAGCAAGTCCGCAGCCTTCGTTGTTTACCGATTGCCGGTCTTCTTCAACACCGATTATCGCAAGCTGTACATCGGCAAGGTCCGGGAAGTCACCTTCTGGGGTAAATTTCCTGATCACTTTTCCGTAGGAGGCATCCGTGTATGTATGACTGCCGCTAAAATCCGAAATATCAATTGGGATAAAATATTCCTGCATTGACTGAGCTTAATTATTAATTCTGGTTAAAGAACGGGACCTGAAACTATAACTCCTGAAAAACAAAAAGTAACAAAATCACAAACTACTTCTTAACAGCTTTCTTCGGTGCTGCTTTCTTTGCAGCCTTTTTAGCGGCTTTCTTCGGGGCAGTTTTTTTTACTGCTTTTTTTGCAGCAGTCTTTTTAGCTGCAGGTTTAAATGGCTTTTTCTCAGCAACTTTTTTCTTGAAACGATTTCCTTTGCTGGCATTCTTAGGGTCAGCAGCTATGTCTAAACACTCCTGGAGAGTTAATGCTTTAGGATCGATCCCTTTCGGCAATTTGAAGTTGTTCTGGCCAATTACAAGATACGGGCCCCAACGGCCGTTAAGCAGCTGCACTTCGGGGTTCTCCGGGAAGGTTTTTATGTATTTGTCAATTTCCGCCTGGCGTTTTGCAAGTATCAGCTCGATGCAGCGGTCAGCAGAAACGGTCATCGGATCATCTTCCTTTTTCAGCGAAACGAAGATACTGTTATGGCGGATATAGGGCCCAAAGCGGCCGATTGCAACCACCATTTCTTTCTCCTCAAACTCACCAACTACACGGGGAAGTTTATAAAGGTCGAGTGCTTCTTCAAATGTAATTGTATCAAGGCGCTGGTCTTTACGAAGACTTGCAAATTTCGGCTTGTTATTTTCATCGTTCCCTTCTCCAAGCTGTGCCATCGGGCCAAAGCGGCCTATCCGCACATAGAGGTTCTTCCCTGAAACGGGATCAACTCCAAGTAAGCGCTCACCGGATGCACGCTCGGAATTTTCAGCAGTATCCTGCACATTCTTATGAAAAGGCTTATAAAAATCAGCAAGCATTTTTGTCCAGTTGATCTTGCCTTCTGCTATCTCATCGAACTCCTCTTCCACTTTTGCGGTGAAATTAAAATCCATGATCTGCGGGAATTCTTTCAGAAGGAAATCATTCACCACCATGCCGATATCAGTCGGGAACATTTTTGATTTTTCAGCACCGGTGCGCTCTGTACGTGTTTCTTCTGCGATATTGTTGTTTCTTAAAAGGATTACCCCGTAATTCCTTTCTACGCCTTCCCTGTCTTCCTTCACCACATATTCCCGTTTCTGGATAGTTGATATGGTTGGTGCATAAGTTGAAGGACGGCCGATGCCCAGTTCCTCGAGCTTTTTCACAAGGCTTGCCTCCGTGTATCTTGAAGGATGATGTGTAAAACGCTGCGTTGCACTGATCTCATGAGAACCAAGCTTCTCGCCCACTTTCATTGGCGGAAGCATCCCTTCCTGGTTATCTTCATCTTCGTCATCAGTCCCCTCGAGGTAAATTTTAAGGAAACCGTCAAATTTTAATACTTCACCCTGGGCAACAAATTTTTCAGAGGCTCCGGAAACTGTGATTACCGCTGTAGTTTTTTCCAGCTCCGCATCACTCATTTGTGAAGAAATAGTCCTTTTCCAGATCAGGTCGTATAAACGTTTGTCGGCCGAATCGCCATCTATTGTCTGGTTCTCGATATAAGTCGGACGGATAGCCTCATGCGCTTCCTGTGCACCTTTTGATTTCGTTTTGTATTGCCGGATATTCAGGTATTTTTCCCCGTAGTTTCCGGTAATGGCAGCCTTAGCCTGGTTGATCGCTGTTTCGGAAAGATTCACGGAATCTGTCCTCATGTAAGTAATCTTCCCGCTTTCGTATAAACGCTGTGCTACAACCATTGTCTGTGCTACAGAAAACCCAAGCTTCCTGCTGGCTTCCTGCTGTAAGGTAGAGGTTGTGAACGGTGCGGAAGGAGACTTCTTAGAAGGCTTTGTTTCTATCGAATCAATGGTAAAATCAGCATTCTGACACTTCTGCAAAAATGCTTTCGCCTCTTCGTGTGAACTGAATTTCTTGTTTAGCTCGGCTTTAATATTTGAATTTCCTGAGGTGAAATTAGCGACAACCTTATAAGAAGATGTGCTTTTAAAATTCATGATCTCGCGCTCACGCTCCACGATCAGGCGGACAGCAACAGACTGGACGCGACCGGCAGATAAGCTCGGACGAACTTTTTTCCATAGCACCGGTGACAATTCAAAACCTACAAGACGATCGAGGATCCTTCTTGCCTGCTGGGCATCAACCAGGTGTTTATCAATTGTGCGCGGATTTGCGATTGCATTTTTAATAGCGGGCTTGGTGATCTCATGAAAAACTATCCTTTTGGTTTTCTCTTCAGTAAGGTCCAGGGCTTCGAACAGATGCCAGGAAATAGCTTCCCCTTCACGGTCCTCATCGGTTGCGAGCCATACCATTTCGGCACTCTTCGCTAATTTTTTTAATTCTGATACTACTTTGGCCTTATCGGGGGAAATCTCGTAATTCGGGGTGAATTTATTTTCGATGTCAACTCCTAATCCTTTTTTTGCAAGGTCTCTTACGTGTCCGAAACTCGATTTTACCGTATATCCTTCTCCTAAAAATCCTTCTATAGTCTTAGCCTTGGCGGGGGACTCAACAATCACTAAATTTTTGCTCATTTAATTCCTTTTCGTTAGAGTAATAATGAAAAATGAAGATGTTTCTGCAAGCGGCATTTTTCCAAAAACGTTGCAAAGAAAACAAATCAAAATTGATTTTTCCAAATTTGATTTGGAATTGTCAGGGACTATATATATAAATATATATATAAAATTTTCAAACTTTTTTTCAATTATATCCAAATGCGCCATTTTGTCACCCGTTATTTTTAATTATCTTTGCGGTCCATTAAAAATAAGATGAGCGAGAATAAAGTAATTGATGAAAGCATACAGGGTGAAGCCCTGATGATCGAGAAGCCTGTGAAAGAGAACGGGAAGAAACTTTTCCTGGAAAGCTATGGCTGTGCAATGAATTTTTCGGACAGTGAGATTGTAGCATCTATTTTAAAGGACGAAGGATATACTACTACCAAAGACTTTTTTGAAGCGGATGTAATCTTTGTGAACACGTGCGCAATACGTGACGGGGCGGAGCAGCGTGTGCGCCAGAGACTGACTGAATATAAAAAAGCAAAAAAAAATAATCCCGATCTGATCGTTGGTGTGCTGGGCTGCATGGCAGAGCGGTTAAAATCAAAATTCCTCGAAGAAGAGAAGCTTGTTGATATTGTGGTTGGGCCAGATGCATACCGTGATCTTCCAAACCTTATCAATTCAGCAGAGGACGGAAATAAGGCCGTGAATGTGATCCTTTCCAAAGAAGAAACCTATGCTGACATTACCCCGGTAAGATTAGGCGGTAACGGGATAAATGCATTCATCAGCATTACACGCGGCTGTGATAACATGTGTGCTTTCTGTGTTGTACCTTTTACCCGCGGGCGCGAGCGGAGCCGTGATCCTGAAACGATCGTGAAAGAAGCTGCAGATCTTTTTGCTGACGGATACCGTGAAGTGACTTTGCTGGGTCAGAATGTAGATTCATACCTGTGGACGGGCGGAGGGCTTAAGAAAGAAAATCCTTCAAAAGAAGAATTACAGAATGCGACCACATTTGCACAGCTGCTGGAAAGAGTCGCTCTGATCAATCCTGATCTTCGTGTACGTTTCAGTACTTCGCATCCAAAGGATATGAACGATGATGTTCTTTATACGATCGCGAAATATGATAATATCTGCAGCTATATCCATTTACCGGTTCAATCCGGCAACTCACGTATCCTTGAGATGATGAACCGCGGTTACACCCGTGAATGGTACCTAAGCCGTATTGATGCCATCCGCAGAATTATACCGGATGCGGGGATCTCCATGGATATAATTACCGGCTTTTGCTCTGAGACTGAAGAAGAGCACCAGGATACACTTTCATTGATGGAAGCTGTGAAATACGATTTCGGTTATATGTTCGCATACAGTGAACGCCCGAAAACCCTTGCAGAAAGAAAATACAAGGATGATGTGCCCGCTGAAGTAAAAAGCAGGCGACTTGCAGAGATCGTTGACCTTCAGCTGAAACATTCTGCTTTCCGCACAAGGCAGGGTGTAGGTAAAATCCACCGTGTGTTGGTTGAAGGTGTTTCCAAAAAATCGAAAGAGCAATTGTTCGGAAGAAATTCGCAAAGTACAGTGGTAGTATTCCCGAAAGAGAATTTCAAGCCTGGTGATTACGTGAATGTATTGGCTGATGACTGCACCGGAGGAACACTGATAGGGAAAGCTGTTTCCTAAGTCGATCTAAGGATTGATTTAAATACACAGATTCGTAAATTCGTTTTAGATTCGTTATTCGTATTATGACTATACAGGAAATAAAAAACCGTTTCGGGATAATTGGAAGCGCTTCCTCACTTGACCGTGCGATAGATATAGCAAAACAGGTAGCGCCTACCGATCTTACCGTTCTCATCACAGGCGAAAGCGGATCAGGAAAAGAAGTATTCCCCCAGATCATTCACAGCCTTAGTGCACGTAAACACGGGCAGTACATCGCTGTAAACTGCGGTGCTATCCCAGAGGGCACAATCGATTCAGAATTATTCGGACATGAAAAAGGATCTTTTACCGGGGCTCATGAAGCACGGAAAGGATATTTTGAAGTAGCGAATGGCGGGACTATTTTCCTGGATGAAGTTGCGGAAATGCCAATGGCAACGCAGGCAAGGTTGCTGCGCGTCCTGGAAAGCGGTGAATTCATTAAGGTCGGATCATCAAAAGTTTTAAAGACCGATGTGCGTGTGGTTGCAGCAACCAACGTAAATATTCAGCAGGCCATTGAAAAGGGAAAATTCAGGGAAGACCTTTTCTATCGTTTGAATACTGTTCCTATCATAGTTCCCCCTTTACGCGAACGCAAGCAGGATATTCACCTGATGTTCCGGAAGTTTGCATCTGATTTTTCAGCAAAATACCGGATGCCGACCATCAAGCTTGATGCAAATGCAGAACAGATCCTTGCGAATTACTATTTCCAGGGAAATGTACGGCAGCTGAAGAATATCACTGAACAGATCTCGGTGATTGAGCGGCAGCGGGATATATCAGCAGAAACGCTCATGAAGTACCTGCCTGCCCAGCAAACGCCTCAATTACCTGTATTAGCGGGAAATCCGGGGTCAGGAAACGACTTCAGCGAGCGCGATCTTCTTTACAAGGTATTGTTTGACATGAAGAAAGATCTGATGGACCTTAAAAAGATCGTAGTTGACCTAATTGAGAATGATAACCAGCTGAACCAGGATTTTCAGCCGGAGAATGCGCCATTAATAAAGAAGCTTTTCCAGGATGTAGGCAGTGCAGAAACCACAATACAGCTGGGATATAACACCAATACATCACCTTCATTGCTTAAGCAGAAGGAAGATAACCCTACCCAGGTAATAGAAGTGGAAGAAACGCTTTCGTTGCAGGATATCGAGGAAGACATGATCAAAAAAGCACTGATCAAACATAAAGGCAAACGCAAGAATGCCGCAAAAGAATTGGGGATCTCGGAAAGGACGCTTTACCGGAAGATCAATGAATACGGGATAAAATAGTTAGGGTTACAGTTTTAAAGTTTCAAAAAGTTAAGGTGATCAAGATAATAAACAGACATATTTTTTCGGGATCCAGGCTGGTCTTTTTGACACTGGCTCTTATCGCCATGCTACCGGGATGCCGTATGCGTTACGGATTCAACGGGGCTACCATTCCACCTGAAGCTAAAACAGTGGCAGTACAATATTTTCAAACAACCGCAACGCTTGCACCTCCTACCCTCAGCCAATCGTTTACGGAAGCTTTAAAAGACCGCATGAGCTCACAGACAAGACTTGCACTGGTGAGCCGTGACGGGGACCTTAATTTTGAGGGTAGTGTCACCGGATATTCCACCAACCCGATCGCGATACAAAGCACGGACCAGGCAGCGCTGAACCGCCTTACCATCAGTGTTAATGTAAAATACACCTGCTCTTTTGATGAGAAAAAAAATTTTGAACAAACCTTCAGCCGGTATGCCGATTATAACAGCTCCCAAAGCATCAGCTCCGTTGAAGAGCAACTGATTCGTGATATAAATGAACAGCTTACACTCGATATTTTTAACAGGGCACTGAACGACTGGTAATTGAACAAAACACAATTCATATCGTTTCTTGAAAACCCTTCTGTATTAGCAGAAAAGGAATCCGGCTTGCTTGCAGGTCTTGTGAAAGATTTCCCGTATTTCCAGACGGCTTACCTGCTGTATGCAAAAAGTCTTCATAACCAAAACAGCATTCACTATAACAACCAGCTGAAGGTCACCGCGGCTTATGCTACTGACCGGAAGATGCTGCATAAGCTTATTACAGGGAGGAATGAACCTAAACCGAGGCTGTCCACTCCGGTCATTCCTGAAATAAAAGAACCGGAGACCCTTAAGGAAGAGCCTGTTACAGTACCCGAACCTGAAATGACTCCCCCGGCAGTTGATGACCTTCCTGAACCAGGACCAAAAGACGTTGTCGTTGAAGAAGTTTTTGAAAAGGCAGTTGAGGAGCTCGTAAAGCAGGAAATCGAAGAAAAGAAGATAGAAGTTGTTGTTACTCCTGAAATCAATCTCCCTCCAGCTGCAGAAGTTCCGGAACCGCCCGAACCTGAAAAGGAGATCCGTACCATTATCCCGGACCTTGAAAGGGAAATCCTCGCAAATGCCGCAGATGCTTACATCGAGATAGATATGCGCCAACCCGAGCCTTTCACGGAAGAAGATTATATAACGGGAGAAGAGCCTCTTCATGAAGCCCTGCGTGATGAAGAACCTGTAAAAACAGAAAATGAATTTGTGTTAAACACCCCTGCTCCACCGGCTGCAGATCAGCAGGACGGGGCAAAGGAAGAAGAACCCGTAAAACAGTATTCATTCACCGACTGGCTGAAGAACCCGGGAAGACTTGTTTCTGAAGAAAAGCAGGAAGAAAATACGGAGGAAGAAAATACTGAAAAAGAAGGAAAAGAAGCTCACCTGAGTGATTTCGACCTGATCGATAAATTCATCCGCGAAGAACCAAGGATAGCACGGCCGAAAGTAGAATTCTTCAACCCGGTGAACATGGCGAAGCAAAGTGTGGCGGATGATATCACTTTTGTTAGTGAAACGCTTGCCAAAATATATGTTTTACAGGGGAATTATGTTAAGGCACTTGATGCTTATGAAAATTTACGCTTGAAATATCCAGAAAAAAGGCTTTACTTTGCAGCCCAAATTAAAAACTTAAGAAAACTTATTAATCAACAAAAATAATTACAGGCATGTCTACTTTAATTTCCGTTGCAATTATAATCGTTTGCATATTCCTTATCCTGATCGTATTGGTTCAAAATTACAAAGGCGGTGGCCTGGCATCTTCCTTCTCTTCTTCAAACCAGGTGATGGGAGTACGGAAAACGGCTGATTTTCTTGAAAAGGCAACATGGTCCCTTGCGATTGCATTGCTTGTACTGAGCCTTGCTTCAGCAGCATATAACAACCCTACAGACGCTACCAACAAAACTGAATCCGCTACACGTAAACAGGCAGAAAATGCAGGAGGCGCAGCGGCACCGGCTGGGACCACAACACTTCCGGATACCACTAAATAACCCTTTCTTTTAATGGGTAGAAAAATGTCAGAGTGTCAAGCGCACTTCTGACATTTTTAGTTTTCTCTGAAAAATTGGCGCTAATCGCTGTTTATATCAGTTTGGTATAAATTCTGACAATGCCGCAACACAATTCATAAACCAACAAATTAAATAAATACAGATATGGCTAAAATAAGCATCAAACCACTGGCAGACCGCGTTATCGTGGAAGCGGCTGCAGCAGAAGAAAGAACCGCAGGCGGTATCATCATTCCGGATACAGCAAAAGAAAAACCTCAGAAAGGAAAAGTGCTGGCAGTAGGAACCGGTAAAAAAGACGAGCCAATGACCGTAAAAGTAGGAGATACCGTTCTTTATGGCAAATATGCAGGAACCGAGATCCAGGTTGAAGGTAAAGACCTTCTGATCATGCGTGAAAGCGACATTTTCGCGATAGTTTAATCTGCGAATAACGAAGTTAACCGAATAGTGTATTCGTGTATAACCTTTAACTAAATAACCAATTTAACCAATAACTAAAATAATTATGGCAAAAGATATATTTTTTAACGTAGATGCCCGCGATCAATTAAAAAAAGGTGTTGACGCTTTGGCAAACGCTGTTAAAGTAACACTTGGACCAAAAGGCCGCAATGTTATCATTGATAAAAAATTCGGGGCACCAAGCATTACGAAAGATGGTGTTTCTGTAGCTAAAGAAATAGAATTAAAGAACCCTGTGGAAAACATGGGTGCACAGATGCTGAAAGAAGTCGCTTCAAAAACTGCTGATGAGGCAGGTGACGGGACTACAACTGCAACTGTTCTTGCACAGGCAATCGTAAGTGCCGGCTTGAAAAATGTTGCAGCAGGTGCTAACCCTATGGACCTGAAGCGTGGTATCGACAAAGCGGTTGCTGCTGTTGTTGAGAACCTTCACAAGCAATCACAGGAAGTTGGAAATGATAATAAGAAGATCGAGCAGGTTGCCACTATCTCTGCAAATAACGACAATACTATCGGGAAGCTGATCGCGGAAGCGATGAAGCGTGTGAAAAAAGAAGGTGTTATTACTGTTGAAGAAGCTAAAGGAACAGAGACAACTGTTGAAGTTGTTGAAGGTATGCAGTTCGACAGGGGATACATTTCTCCTTATTTTATCACCGATGTTGAAAAAATGCAGGCTGTTCTTGAGAATCCTTTGATCCTTATCTATGAAAAGAAGATCTCTGCGATGAAAGAACTCCTGCCTGTACTTGAAAAAGCTGTTCAAACGGGCAAACCAATCCTTATCATTGCTGAGGATGTTGACGGGGAAGCATTACAGACACTTGTAGTGAACCGCTTACGCAGCTCTTTAAAGATTGCAGCTATCAAAGCTCCGGGCTTCGGGGACAGAAGAAAAGCGATGCTTGAAGATATTGCGATCCTTACCGGTGGTGTATTCATCAGTGAAGAGCGCGGTTTCAAACTGGAGAATGCTGAACTTAACTACCTTGGTAAAGCGGAGAAAGTAACAATTGACAAAGACAATACAACGATCGTGAACGGTGGCGGTAAAAAAGCCGATATTGCTGCGCGCGTTAACCAGATCAAAGCCCAGATTGAAACAACAACATCTGACTACGACAAAGAAAAGCTCCAGGAGCGTTTGGCTAAACTTGCAGGCGGTGTTGCCGTATTGTATGTTGGTGCTGCAACTGAAATGGAAATGAAAGAGAAGAAAGACCGTGTTGACGATGCTTTAGCTGCTACACGTGCTGCTGTTGAAGAAGGAATTGTACCGGGAGGCGGAGTAGCTTATATCAGGGCTACGGAAGCACTTGAAAAACTGAAAGGTTCCAATGAAGATGAAACTACCGGTATTGCGATCATCAGACGTGCGATCGAGGAGCCGTTGCGCCAGATCGTTGCAAATGCAGGTCTTGAAGGAGCTGTTATTGTTCAAAAAGTTCGCGAAGGAAAAGGTGATTTCGGATACAATGCACGTACGGACAAGTATGAGAATTTACTTGCTGCAGGTGTGATTGATCCTACTAAAGTAACGCGCATCGCCTTGGAAAATGCGGCATCCATTGCAGCAATGCTTCTGACTACCGAGTGTGTTCTTGCTGATGCAAAAGAAGAAACACCTTCTATGCCTATGGGTAACCCGGGCATGGGCGGCATGGGTGGAATGATGTAATAATCATATCCGCTATCTTATAATACTAAACCCTGGGACTCCCCAGGGTTTTTTTATTAATATTAAATGTGGAATTTTCTCTACATAAATGCGTACTTTTACGTAGCGGGCGAGAACACCTGTATGCGGATATGAAATACTTATTGTTAGTGCTTAGCGTAATAACCTGCGCCACAGATTCAATTGCCCAAGAGACTGCGCCTGCAAAAAAACAGAAAGGGAACTTTTATTTTTCCTGGGGATATAATAAAGACTGGTTTTCCAAAAGTGATATCCATTTCAAGAATACAACCACCGAATCAGGTATAGATCATCACAGTAAAAGCTACGACTTTATTTTACATGATGTTGAAGCGCAGGACCGCCCCGGGTTCAAAGACATCCTGCGAACGGATATTACGATCCCGCAATATGTTTACAGGATAGGTTATTTTTTTAATAATAAACACGACCTGGGAATTGAGATTAATTTCGATCATGTTAAATATGTGATGCGCGACTGGCAGACTGTCCGCCTCCGGGGGCATATACATGGGAAATACTATGACCAGGACACGATGATCAGCCCTGACAGATTCCTCGCCTTTGAACATTCGGATGGTGCAAACTTTCTTTTGCTGAATCTTGTCAAGCGTCAGAAACTGCTCAATTCAAAGAACGGGAAACATCATGTTAGTGGCGTAGTTAAAGCCGGTGCGGGTGTGGGCATTCCAAAGACCCGTGTACAGCTTTTCGGAGAAACACTGGATAACCGTTTTCATATTGCTGGCTATATTGCAGGGATTGAAACAGGCTTAAGATATGATTCCAGGTATTTTTTCGCGGAATATACAATGAAAGGATCATTTGCAAACTATTCAGATGTATTGGTCATAGGAACAGGGAAAGCTTCCCATCATTTCTGGACACTTGAAAACATCCTTACGGTAGGGCTGCAATTTCCGTGGTGATATATCTTACTGAAACAAGAAATGCCGCTTAACAGCGGCATATCTTTCATTAAATATTTAAGTAGTATTTACTTACTTAACAATTCTTTCACCACAGCAGAAATAACCTTGCCATCAGCTTTACCGGCCAGCTGTTTTGAAGCAACGCCCATCACTTTTCCCATATCCGCAGGAGAACTTGCACCCACTGAGCTGATAATGCCTGCAACAGCTGCTTTAATCTCTTCTTCCGACATTTGTTTTGGCAGATAAGCTTCAATCACAGCAGCCTGCGACAACTCTACATCAGCCAGGTCTTTCCTGTTCTGAGTAATATAAACATCAGCGGTTTCCTTTCTCTGCTTAACCATTTTCTGCAACGCCTTCAACTCTGTTTCGTCTGTGTAGCCTTCCGCGGAAGTTTTCAATAATAATATTGCAGATTTCACTGCACGCAGTGATTCAAGCTTCGCTGCATCCTTCGCAAGCATTGCCGCCTTGATATCCGCGTTTATTTTTTCTTCTAATGCCATATGAGATTTATGTTTTAACGTTTCGAGTTTAAAGTTAAGTAAAAATCACAATCCTATAAAAAAGAAACGCCCCCGGATTAGCAGGGGCGTTTTTCATTTTGTTTGTTCAAGCTTTAATCAACATTATCATGCAAAAAAGAATTGTTAGGCTTGATCTCTGCTTTCTTGTCATCGCCTTCGGATAAAGTATAACGGGATACCTGCGATTCGGAAGAATGAGGGGTTGAATCGAGGTTGATGTTCCTGCGCTTGTAAGCGGGTTCGTTTTCAAGTTCTGACAAACCGTTAGGAGATTTCAGCTTGAAGCTTAGTTCCTTTAGTTTGGCAACACGATCCTGTGCCTTTTTCAACTGCTCATCATCCGCTGCCCTGGCAATGATTACATTCTCTTCCTGGATGTCCGCTACCGGCTCATTATACATTACAGGCTCTTCAAATGACTGCTGGATCTCTTCCGCTTCATCAATTGAAACATTCGTATTATTAGAGATCTCGAATTCAAATGTCACTTGTTTCTCTTCGCTTATTTCAGCTGCCGGTGTTTCTTCCTCACGGATAAACATGAAAGGCTCGTTCGCAGAAACTTCTGAAACAATTTCATTTGCTGCTGGAGTTTCATCTACAACTGGAACGATGTTTTCAGCTGCAGGAGCTTTTTCCTCGCCCTTAATAAAAGACACAATCTCTTCAGCAACCGGGGCTTCATTTATAACGGGTGCGATCATTTCCTGCTTTGGCTCATCCACTAAAGAAAACACCTTTCTTTCAGGACTCTTTTCAGTAACAATTCCCAAATCAGATTTTGAAGTAAAGCCTGTTGCTATGATGGTAACATTTACTTTATCACCAAGTGAAGAATCAACACCATAACCTTTGATAACTTCCGCAGTCATACCGGCAGCATCCTGGATATAATCAGTGATCTCTCCCAGCTCATCCATTGTGATCTCATCTTCACCGCATGTAACATTCACAAGCACATACCGTGCACCTTTGATATTGCTATCGTTTAATAATGGTGAAGCCATTGCCTGCTCAACTGCGCGTAATGCACGGTGCTCACCGCTTGCCTGGGCAGAACCCATTATCGCGACACCGCTTTCTTTCATAACTGTTTTTACGTCATTGATATCGGTATTGATCTGCAATGTTGTAGTAATAATATCAGCAATTCCCTTGGCTGCAGTGGTAAGGATATCATCCGCATGCCCGAATGCCTCTGTAACCTTAAGGTTTCCATAGATCTCACGAAGCTTGTCATTGCTGATCACAAGTAATGTATCAACATTTGCTTTCAAGGCTTCCATTCCTGCATCCGCCTGTGCTTTACGTTTTTTACCTTCAAAACCAAAAGGGATAGTTACGATCCCTACAGTAAGGATTCCCATTTCCTTTGCCGCTTTTGCGATCACCGGGGCAGCACCTGTACCGGTCCCGCCTCCAAGGCCCGCAGTAATAAACACCATCTCGGTGTTATTTGCAAGCAAAGCCTTAACTTCTTCAATGCTTTCAATAGCGGCATTCTTCCCTACTTCAGGAAGTGAACCTGCACCCCGCCCTTTTGTTAGGCTTGATCCTAATACTATCTTTAAAGGAACAGGACTGATGTCAAGTGATTGCTGATCTGTATTGCAAACAATAAAGTCAACACCTTTTATACCTTGTTTGTACATGTGGTTTACAGCGTTACTTCCGCCTCCGCCTACTCCAATTACTTTAATAATTGAAGAGTTGTCATGGGGTAAATCAAATTTCATCATCGTATATTTCTTTAAAACGGTTGATATTATTAGTATTTCGGGATACTATTATTTTTCAATGTATAAAATTCCTTTTTTTTAAGATGCAGAATTCACGCATACACTGTTAGTTACTAACTATTCAATGTTAATTTCATTGATCTTTTATTTTAATTCTGAGAAGAATCTTCGTCAAAGAATTTTTTCAGCTTATCGAAGAACCCGGTTGAACGATCCTTTGAATGCCCCTTTATTGCAGTAGCTCCAGCTGTGTTTGCAACCGCATTGCTCTGGTTCTGCTTGTCGATTCTCTGAAGTTCTTTCATTACAAGTCCGACTGATGTGGCAAACATCGGAAGTGTTACATCTTCTGTTCCTTTGGCAAGATGCTCATTCGGATACCCAATGCGCGTGTCCATCCCGGTTATATATTCCACGAGCTGTGTAACATGTTTCAGCTGTGCACCACCGCCTGTCACTACAATTCCTGCAATAAGTTTTTTCTCGTATCCTGAATTCTTTATCTCGTAATAAACGTGCTCAACGATCTCCTCCATGCGTGCCTGGATGATCGCAGAAAGGTTACGTACGGAAATTTCCTTATGCGGACGGCCGCGTAATCCCGGAATAGAAACAATCTCATTCTCCTGGTTTTCACTGGCCAGGGCTGATCCGAACTTTATTTTCAATAACTCCGCCTGGCTTTTTATTATTGTACAACCTTCCTTAATATCCTCAGTGATCACATTACCTCCGAAAGGTATTACTGCTGTATGCCGGATGATTCCATCCTGGAAGATCGCAACATCGGTAGTACCTCCGCCAATATCAACAAGCACCACACCTGCTTCTTTTTCTTCCGTACTAAGAACCGCATCAGCACTTGCAAGCGGTTCCAGGGTTAAACCGGAAGCTTCCAGGTTTGCCTTGTGGACACATTTGTAAATATTCCTGGCTGCAGCTATTTGTCCTGTTATAATATGGAAGTTTGCCTCAAGACGAATCCCGGACATTCCGATAGGGTTCTTGATCCCCTGTTCATTATCGATAATGTATTCCTGCGGAAGAACATGAATGATCTCCTCGCCCGGCTGCATTACCAGCTTAAACATATCATCGATCAGGGCATCAATGTCTTTTTGGGAGATCTCCTCTTCAATACTGGAGCGTGTTTTGATTCCGCGGTGCTGCATACTTTTAATATGCTGACCCGCGATACCTACGTTTACCACTTTGATATCAACCCCCGATTTGTTTTCAGCATCTGCAACAGCAGCACGGATGGCCTGAACAGTCTGATCAATGTTCTGCACGACCCCTCTTGCAACTCCGTACGATTCGGATTTGCCCATTCCGAGGATCTCTATTTTGCCGAACTCATTTCTGCGGCCAACGATTGCCACAATCTTTGTTGTTCCAATGTCAAGGCCTACTACAATTTCTGAAGGTTCCATTTTTATCTGATGTTATTTTTTAGTACAAACAATTTGATTCTTAAATTTCAGGTTGATCGATGAATACCGATACCACCAGCCTGTTGTGTTTAATCCCTGCTTATAAAAGGTAAGGAGCTTCGAAAATTTTTCTTCCATTGCGGTTGTATCACCAAAAATTATTTTCTGGTCGCCTGCCATCGGCACTATTTCCATTTCATTGTCGGCATTGTAATAAATCTGGTGGATCTGCGCTTTCCAGAAAGGGTCCTTATTGATAAATTCAGCCATCGCATACAGCTCATCAAGCTTGCTTACCGCCCGCAGTGCGCTGTCTTTCCCGATCTGATCCATTGAATGCAAATACCTGGAAGCGTACGGCTCATTAATATTGCCATTTGCCACGAGCACTTTCATTGTGTATTTATCCGATAATGGCATCAATCGTCCTTCATCATCCAGGTAATAGCTGTCACCATCATTGTTAATCACCCTGATCAGGGGGTTCCGCTGCTTAATATCCACTTTCACCACACCATCAATGCTCATGGAAACTTCAGCCTTTGAGATGGCTGCATGGCTGTTCAGCACTTTTTCAATTTCCGTAACATTCACTGTTGACTTGGGCTGGCCTTTTATAGAATCACCGCGGTCTTTCAGCAGCTGGGCAATGTCGATCTTATCAATAAAATAAAGATCATTCTCCTGGTTAACGGATATTACAGGTGAAGTACAGAGCAAACCTTCCTGTTCCCGGTTCACAAAGCCCAGGCTAATAACGAGGCCTATGACGAGTAAGCACCACAAAGAAACAATTGCTATCTGCTTAAACTTTTTCATTACTGCTGCTTAATTTTTTCCTGATGGGTTCAACAAGTTTATCGATATCTCCGGCTCCCATCGTTAATAACACATCTAATTTTTCAGTTCCAATAAAGGAAAGCAATTCATCCGGAGTACATAATTTCTTATTCCCCGATCTCATCTTGCCCAGGAGCATTGAAGAATCAATCCCTGGAATCGGCTGTTCGCGGGCAGGATAGACCTCGAGTAAAATGCATTCATCAAGAAGGTCCAGGCTTGCAGCGAAGTCATCAGCAAAATCCCGGGTACGGCTGAAAAGATGCGGCTGAAAGATCCCCGTGATCTTCTTTCCCGGGTACATTTCCCTTGCCGAACTGATCGTTGCTTTTAACTCTTCGGGATGATGGGCGTAATCATCAATATAGACTACCTTCTCACTTTTAACCTGGTAATCAAACCTGCGCCTAACACCGCCAAATGTTCTTAGTGCTTCTTTTACAAACACATCTGCAATGTTTAACTGGCAGGCAATCGCTACCGCGGCTATTGAATTTTCCACATTATGTTTTCCCGGCAAGCCCATCGTTACATTCTTCAATACCCCTTTCGGAGTCTGAATATCATAATGGTAATAACCTTCCCTGATTTTAATATCCATTGCGTAATAATCTGCATAATGGTCATCAACCGAATAGGTTAAAGCTTTACGGGCAGACTTAACCTTTTCCTGGATATTTTTTTTCACAATAAGTATTTTGCTGACGAGATCAGCGAACATTGAGAATGATTCTTCCACGTGACCTTTATCTCCGTAGATATCAAGGTGGTCAGCATCTACCGATGTGATCACGGCTATCTCCGGGTGAAGGGTTAAAAAAGAACGATCGTATTCATCCGCTTCAACAACGATAAGAGAATTCAGGTCGTGCTTATCGGAATCACCCAAGCCTTTACTGAGCAGAAGGTTCGTGTTATAATTCTGAGTTATCCCTCCAAGGAACGCTGAAGGATCAAGCCCTGCTGTTTTGAGTATATGCGCAACGAGGGATGAGGTTGTTGTTTTACCGTGCGTTCCGGCCACAGCGATTGTACGTGCAGATTCTGTTATTAACCCTAAAACTTCAGCCCTTTTTTTAATGTTAAACCCATTATTATTAAAAAAAACGTATTCGCTGTGGTCTTTCGGAACAGCAGGTGTATAAACAATTAAGATCTGGGATTTGAGCCCGGAGCCCTGGGATTTAAAATTACTATCCACTAAATCTATATTGTCTTCAAAATGGATATTGATCCCTTCAGTGATCAACTCATCAGTAAGTTTCGTTGGTGTTTTGTCATACCCGGCCACGTTTTTGCCCATCGCTTTAAAGTAGCGCGCCAGGGCACTCATACCGATACCACCGATACCAAGAAAATATATGTGTTTGATGTCCTTCATTTATTATTTTCCGCTGTTACTATTTTTATTATTGATCAGGCGGATTACTTCATTCGCTATAACAATTGCAGAATCAGGCAATGCTAGCCTTGCTATGTTCTCAGAGAGCTTCTGGCATGCAGCTTCATCTTTCACAAGCTTTAAAACATGTTCTTTTAATTTTATTCTGGCATCACTGTCTTTGATAATGATCGCTGCATTATAAGTAACGAGCGCCATTGCATTTTTTGTCTGATGATCTTCAGCCACATTCGGAGAAGGTACCAGGATTGTAGGCTTTCTTACAAGGCATAGCTCTGAAACCGAACTTGCACCTGCACGAGAGATCACAACATCGGCAACAGCATATGCAAGGTCCATTTTCTGAATAAAGTCAAATGCATGAATCCCTTTTCCCTTATATTCTGAAGCAGCTGTCTTTGCCGTTTCAAAGAAACCTTTTCCTGTTTGCCAGATCAGCTGAATGTCGTTCTTCGCAAATTCATCAAGGCAGTTAATGATACTTTCATTTATTGTTCTTGCCCCCAGGCTTCCCCCGATAACCAGTACTATTTTTTTGTTGCCCGTAAGCCGGAACAACTCCAGTCCCCGATCACGCTTTCCCTCCAGACTAAGAATATCCTGCCGAACGGGGTTACCGGTAAGAATGATCTTGTGTTTAGGGAAAAATCTTTCCATACCTGAATATGCAACACAGATGCTATCCACTTTAGAAGCAAGGATCTTGTTGGTAATGCCGGCATACGAATTCTGCTCTTGTATGAGTGTCGGGATCCCATTGCTTGAAGCCACCTGGAGCATTGGTCCGCTGGCAAAGCCGCCAGTACCTATCACTGCATCAGGTTTAAATGATCTTAATATTTTCTTTGCCTTGAATACACTGCTTAGTACTTTAAAAGGAAAAGCGAGATTAGACATCGTAATTTTTCTTTGAAATCCGGAAATCCAAAGCCCCTCTATCTTATAACCTGCAGCGGGAACTTTTTCCATTTCCATTTTCCCTTCTGCCCCAACAAACAGGAATTCCGTATCCGGGCGTAATGCTTTTATTGCATTTGCAATTGCAATTGCCGGAAAGATATGGCCGCCTGTGCCGCCACCGCTTACTATTATTTTAAGCTGCTGCAAGAGTTCCTCCTTCTTTTGAGATTTCAGATTCACGGCTTACACTAAGTATGATACCAATGGCGATACTGGTAAACCATATGGATGTTCCTCCCATGCTTACTAAAGGCAGAGGCTGACCAGTCACCGGGAACAAGTTAACGGCCACAGCCATATTGATCATGGCCTGGAATACAAGACTGAATGTAAGCCCGACAGCCAGCAAGCTGCCAAATGTTTTTTCACTGTTATTTGCAATCCTTATCCCGCGGAAGAGAAGTATAACATAGAGAAAAACAATGATTACAGCAGTTATTAGCCCCCATTCTTCAATAACTATCGCATATATAAAATCGGAAGAAGCCTGAGGAAGGAAATTACGCTGCATACTGTTGCCCGGGCCTTTTCCCATAACTCCGCCTGTAGCTATTGCGATCTTTGCCTGCTCCGCCTGGAAATTACTTTCACTGTCTCCGCTTGCGAAATTCTCAATACGCGCTCTCCAGGTAGGACCACGGGGAATAGCATTTGGAAAGTTCCAGATCAATGAAAGGAGCAAGGCAACAAATACCATCCCCGAGCCAATCAGCAGCCAGAGATGCTTTGCATTCATTCTTCCGACAAACATCAGTACTAGGCAGTTTATAAACAGCAAGGCTGCAGTGGAGAAGTTAGCTGGAAATATAAGAGCACAAATACCAACCACCGGTAAAAGGATCGGCAGGAATGCCTGCCTGAAATCTTTGATAACATCCTGTTTGATTGAAAGCATCCTTGCAACGTATGTTATCAATGCCAGCTTTGCAAAATCCGAAGTCTGGAAGGTGAGCGATGTCCCCGGGATAGCGAGCCAGCGGCTGGCCTCACCGGCACTAATACCGCTGGTCAATGTATAGATCAGCAAAGGAGCCGCAAGAATGATCGCAATTTGTGAAATCCGTGAAAAATAGGAATACTTTACTTTATGAATAAGATACATCAGGAAAATTCCTGATGCAACAATAAATATATGCTTAATGAGATATGATCCCGTATCACCGTTCTTATAACGGTATGCAAGTGCGACTACTGAGCTGTAAACAACAAGTACAGACAGAAGCGACAGCAGGACAACTACTGTCCAGATCACCTTATCACCTTTTATGTATTTTAAAACATTCATTATTATCCCCTCAGATTTTTAACCGCTGCTTTAAACCTGTTGCCGCGAACTTTATAGTTATCTGATCCCGAACAGCCCGAACAGGCAGGAGAGAACAACACAACATCCCCTGACCGTGAAAAGGCATCCGCAATCATCACCGCTTCATTGATATTTTCAGCTTTTGCAAAGAACATCTCCTGTGATGAAAAATGCTTCAGGAACAGGTCACTTGAATTCCCAAGGTAAATAACCCCGACAACTTTTTCCTTTATCACTTTCCTCAATAACGAATAATCATTACCATGATCATCGCCACCTGTCACCAGAACAACAGACGTTTCAATGGCTTCGATCGAATTCCTTGTTGCCGAAAGGCGGACAGATCCTGAATCATTGATATAAGCAATCCCGTTGACCGCGTCAACAAACTCCATGTGATGATCATCGTCCGAAGTTCTTACACGTTCATTTGCCAAAGCAGAACGGCCCGGCTTTACTTTATTATTCTGTATCTTATTATTCTCCGACATGTGGAAGTAATTTAAAGCAGGATCAATAATTATAATGCACGGACTGCCTGCTTAAACTGGGTGCCGCGATCTTCATAATTCTCAAACATATCAAAACTTGCGCAGGCAGGCGATAACAACACCGTATCCCCTTTTTTACCAAGTTTATATGACTGGGCAACGGCTTCCTTTGCTGATTTAGCTTCAAGAATTGTATCAACCACACCGCTGAAAGCTTTTATGATCTTCTTATTATCTGTCCCCAGGCAAATAATGGCTTTTACTTTTGCTTTCACAAGATCGGTAAGCATGGAATAATCATTTCCCTTATCAACCCCGCCCAATATTAGTATTACCGGGTTGTTCATGCTCTCAAGGGCATACCACGTTGAATTTACATTCGTTGCCTTTGAATCATTTATAAATTCAATACCATGAACATTGCCTACTACTTCAAGGCGGTGATCGATGTTATGAAAATCAGAAAGGCTTTCGCGGATAGCTTCTTTCCTCATCTCAACTAATTTACCTGTAACACCTGCAGCCATAGAGTTGTAGATGTTGTGTTTTCCTTGTAATGCTAGTTCTTGTATTGTCATAAATAAGGGGTTTGTGTTGTTTGTATGGTTTGTGTTGTCTGTGTTTATTATTATCTGTTCATTATCTTTCAGCCATGCACCGATCTTCAGTTCGCGCTTAATAGAAATCGGGTATTGTTTCGCTTTTATTTCCTTGGTAACTATCGTCTTCATTGTTACTTCATCATCAATGCAATAAATGAATGCGTCATTCCCGGTCTGGTTCTGAATGATCCTGAATTTTGAATCAGCGTAATTCTCAAGCTTGTAATCATACCTGTCAAGATGGTCAGGCGTAATGTTCAATAAAACCGCTATATCTGCTTTAAACTCATACATTCCGTCAAGCTGAAAACTGCTCAGTTCAAGTATGTAATAATCGAATGTGTTTTCTGCGACCTGCATTGCGAAGCTCTTCCCTACATTACCGCCAAGACCTACATTAAAACCGGCTTTTTTAAACATATGATAAATCAAAAGCGTTGTTGTGGTCTTACCGTTGCTCCCGGTGATGCAGATCATTTTCGCGTTGGTGTACCTCCCTGCAAATTCGATTTCTGAGATTACCTTTGTGCCCTGCCCGCGAAGCTTTTGGACCAACCCTGTCGCATCAGGAATGCCAGGGCTTTTCACCACTTCATCTGCATTCAGGATTAAAGCTTCAGTATGCTTTTCCTCTTCCCATGCTATTCCGTATTTTGAAAGAACGTCCTTGTACTTATTTTTTAATTTTCCTTTATCTGAAAGGAAAACATCGTAACCTTTTCTTTGTGCAAGTACTGCCGTACCCACACCGCTTTCGCCACCACCCAGTATTACCAGCCTTGACCCCATCCCAGCCCTCTCTGAAGAAGAAGGAGCATCAGCACCATTATTTTCTTTACCAGGATACATTGCTTCTTTTTATTCTTCTTATCTAAGCTTCAGAGTTACTATTGTTAAAACCGCAAGCATGATCCCGATGATCCAGAAACGGGAAACAATTTTCGATTCATGAAATCCAAGTTTCTGATAATGGTGATGAAGCGGGGCCATTTTGAATAAGCGGTGCTCACGTGCATATTCTATCCCGAACTTCTTCTTCATTCTCTTGAAATATGCGACCTGGAGCACAACGGACAGGTTTTCAACCAGGAATACTCCGCAAAGGATTGGAATAAGAAGTTCTTTACGGATTGCAATGGCGAACACTGCGATGATACCTCCAAGGGCAAGGCTTCCTGTATCGCCCATAAATACCTGCGCAGGAAATGAGTTGTACCAGAGAAAACCTACACAAGCCCCGACAAATGCAGCAACGAATATTACCAACTCTCCCGAGTTAGGGATATACATGATATTGAGGTAATCAGCGAAAACGGTATTACCGGATACATAAGCGAGGATGCCAAGCACGACACCGATGATCGCTGACGTTCCCGTTGCCAGCCCGTCAATCCCATCAGTAATGTTTGCCCCATTAGAAACCGCGGTAACGATCAGGATCACAAATGGAATAAAGATCAGCCATGCCCATTTCCTGTAACCATCTCCCATGAAGGAAAGCATGGAGGAGTAATCGAATTCATTATTCTTAACGAATGGAATAGTCGTTTTCATCGACTTCGTTTCTTCTGAAGAATATTCAGGCAGACGTGAAATCTGTTCTGTTCCGTTTTGAACTGAAACTGTAGCGCTTGAATATAGTTTTTCCTTTACCACAACATCATCGTTAAAATAAAGCGTGATCCCTACAATCAATCCGATCCCGATCTGTCCCATTATTTTAAATTTTCCTGCAAGACCTGCCTTGTTCTTTTTGAATACTTTAATGTAATCATCGAGAAAGCCTATAGCTCCCAGCCAGACCGTTGACACCAGCATCAGGAGGATATATACATTATGCAGCTTGGCGAATAAGATTGTGGGTAAAAGGATCGCGGAAAGAATAATAAGTCCGCCCATTGTAGGCGTGCCCTTTTTTTCCATTTGCCCCTGGAGACCAAGATCACGAACAGTTTCACCAACCTGTTTCCTGTGAAGCAGGTCTATGATCTTCTTACCGAAAACAAGGGAGATCAGCAATGAAACTATCAAGGCCATTGCGGCACGGAAGGAGATGTACTGGAACACACCTGCTCCCGGGATATCAAACTGCTTGTCTAAAAAGTCAAATAGATAGTAGAACATTACTTATCAAATAGTTTTAAGTTTTCCTGTAACACCAGCATGTCATCAAATTCATGCTTTACTCCTTTTATTTCCTGATATTTTTCGTGGCCTTTTCCTGCTACAAGTATTATATCACCAGGCTCTGCATAAGAGCATGCAGTTTTAATTGCCTCTGCACGGTCGGTCATTGAGATCGTTTTCTTTTTGTTCACGGCATCAACACCAGCCTGCATATCCTTCAGGATCGCATCAGGCTCTTCACTTCTCGGGTTATCTGATGTAAGGATCACCTTGTTGCTGAGATCACACGCGATCTTTGCCATTACCGGCCTCTTTACCGAATCACGGTCACCCCCGCATCCCACCACAGTGATCACTTTTTCATTCCCTGTCCGGATATCATTTATAGTTTTTAAAACATTCATCAGGGCATCAGGAGTATGCGCATAATCAACAATCCCGATCACACCGCTTTCTGTCCTGATATATTGGAACCTGCCTTCTACTGAATTCAGCGTGCTTAATGTTGTAAGCACATTCACTTTTTCTTCCTTCAAAAGGATGGCTGTTGCATACACAGCAAGAAGATTATAAGCATTAAAGCTCCCGATCAGCTTACTCCACACTTCCTGGTTATCGATATTCAAGAGTAACCCGCTGAACTGATTCTCCACTACCCTGCATTTAAAATCTGCCATAGAACGCAGTGAATAAGTACGTTTAGCCGACCTTGTATTCTGGAGCATAATCTCTCCGTTAACATCATCACGGTTTGTAAGTGCAAATGCATCCGGACCAAGCCCATCAAAGAATTTCTTTTTGGCTTTTATATATTCATCAAATGTTTTATGATAGTCGAGATGATCATGCGTGATGTTTGTAAATACCGCTCCGGTAAAATGCACTCCCGCTATCCTGTTCTGAACCACCGCATGGGAAGACACTTCCATGAAGCAGTGCGTACATCCTTTTTCAACCATTTGTGCAAGAAGCGCATTCAGCTGGATCGCATCCGGAGTAGTATGGGTTGATGGGATCACATCATTGTTGATCTGATTTTTAACAGTTGAAAGCAAGCCGGTTTTATAACCCAGCTTCTTGAACAGATTGAAAAGCAGTGTTACAGTGGTCGTCTTGCCATTAGTACCTGTTATGCCGACAAGCTTAAGCTTTTCTGAAGGGTTACCATAAAAGTTCGATGCTACTATTCCCAATGCAAGGGATGCGTCCACCACTTTTATATAAGTAACTTTCTCATTGATCGTTTCAGGGAAGTCCTCGCAAAGGATTGCAATGGCACCTTTATTTATTGTATCATTAATAAACCTGTGACCATCACTCTGGGTTCCTTTTAAGGCCACGAAAAGACTGTCCTTCTCAACTTTACGCGAATCGGAGCTTACAGCGGTGATCGCGACATTAGTCGAGCCCTCCACTTCAATTATTCCTGCTTTATAAAGTATGTCCTTTAATAATTTCATTCAGATCAGATCAGTTGTAAAATAATTTGAGTGCCTTTTGAAAATGGTTTTCCTGCTTCAATGGATTGCGATGCGACCGCCCCGTTACCGATGATCTTCACTCTCATTCCATTATTTTCAAGGAGATAAAGCGCATCCTGTGCAGTCATCCCCACAAGGCTTGGCACAATGCCGCGCTTCAGCGTTTCTTCTGTATTTTTTGAGTGAATGCTGACAGAAACTGAATCGGCAGTGTTTGCAGAAACCCACTCTGCCTCTTCTGCATTTGCACGTGTCCGTATGTTTAATGTTTTCAAGATCGTTGCAACGGATTCCGCATTTCCATGTTTTACAGGCGGAGCTTTCAGCGCGTACTCAGGGTGAACCGAATTGATCTCCTTATGAATTTCAAGACTTGTCGAATAAACTTTGTCTGCCACATCCTTGAAGACCGGCCCTGCGACAGCACCGCCATAATAAGCATCTCCGCTTGGCGCACTAACTACCACGATACATGCGTATTTAGGATTATCAGCAGGGAAATAGCCGACAAAAGATGCCTGGTAAGTCATTTTACCATTTACCATTCCCATTTGTGCAGTGCCGGTTTTACCTGCGATCAGGTAGTCGGCAGCTTTGAGGCTTTTTGCAGTTCCATTTGACACCACACCCTCCATCATCTTTTTGGCTTTGTCAACGGTCTTCTGCGTGCATACAGATTCATTAATTACTTCCGGCTTAAATTCACGAATAGTTTTTCCACGTTTTCTTACTTCTTTTACGAACATGGGGCGCATCATTTTCCCATTGTTGGCAATGGCACTGTAATAGGTAAGGATCTGCAGTGGAGTGATGCGTGTTTCGTAACCATAGCTGATCCATGGCAAAGAGATCTTCGACCATGTTTTATCATTTGTATTTTTAATATAGGGCTCTGCCTCTCCCGGAAGACTCACGTTTAAAGGGCTACCCAGGTTCATTTTATGCAGCCTGTCAATGTATTTCTGCGGATCCTTGGCATAATACCGGGTAATGATCTTTGTCACTCCTACATTTGAAGACTGTTCAAAAATTTCCTGTACCGTGAGCTTACTTTTTTCCGGGTGGTGAGAATCCCGTACCGGCACATTACTGTAATAACAAATACCTTCACCGATATCAACCACTTCATTAAGGCTTACATCAAAATCTTCCATAACCGCAACCAGGGACGGGAGCTTAAAAGTTGAACCGGGAACAGTCGCTTGTCCTACCGCATAATTCAGATTTTCCAGGTACTGAGCGGTGTCTTTATTATTTCTTTTCAGGTTAGCAATTGCTTTAACCTCACCTGTTTTAATTTCCATCAGGATCAGGCAACCATGATCAGCGCCATGTTTTTTCAAACAATTCATCAGGGAATTCTCTGCCACATCCTGAACATTGATATCAATTGTAGTAACGATATCTGAACCATCTTTCGGCTCTATTTCATTATCAGAGTTGATCGGGCGCCAGATACCACCTGCAATTTTCTGCATTGTGCGCTTACCTGTTGTGCCGACCAGGATACTATCGAATGCGGCTTCCAGCCCATAAGACTTGCCGGTCCCGTTCTCATTTAACTTACCAATGGTACGGGCGGCAAGAAACTGGAATGGGCGTTCGCGCTTATTGGTCTGCAGGTAAACAAACCCTCCGCGATTTTTCCCTCTTCTAAGGATGGGGAACTTTTTCATTTTCTGAAGATCAGTGTAAGACACATTCCTTTGAAGAACAACCCAGCGGTCACCATTTCTACGGGCCTTTACGAGCTCCTTCCGATATTGCTTCCATGATTTATTTTTGAAAAGCCCGGCAAGGCAAATTGACAATGAATCAACATTAGAATCGAAGATCTCTTTTGTTATAGCCTCCGTATTCACATCCATTCCAACTTCGAAATACGGGAGAGATGTAGCAAGCAGGCTTCCATTCACATCATAAATGTTACCGCGTACTGCTTCAATCTCGAAAATTTTTGTTGAAAATCTTTCTGCCTGTGCTCTCCACTTGTCGCCTTCAGAAAACTGGATAATGAATACTTTGGAAATAATAGCGACACCAAAAAGGCATATAATAAAATATATGAGATATACACGCCACAGTATGTCTTTCCGTTCTTCCAATTACTTAATCTAGTTTAGGGGTGGTGCTAACTGTTTTTACTACGATCTTCTTAGGAGGCACAACGCTTTCCTTGATCCCTGTCTGCTGCAAAGCCAGTGCTTTGGCAACTTCTGTTTGTTTACTCCTGATCACAAGAGAATCTTTTACAACTATGTATTGAGTCCTTAATTCTTTAATATCATTTGTAAGCTTATTCACTTTCCTTACCTGGTCATCGGCATAGTAACCGTTTGCGATGTAACAGATGGCGAGAAAAGAGAGAAAGAAAATAAACGGAAGGTTCTTCAACGTAGTTTCCTGCGACAGAAAATTTCCGCTGACAACACTCGCCACCGACTTCACCATCTTATTTTCCTTTGCAGGTTTCTGAGGTGCCTTTACTTCTTCCGGCTGTGTTTGTTCCTTAAACTTGTTTCCCATTTTTATCAGTTGGCAATTTTTCAGTTGGCTGTTGGCGATTAATTCTGCCGCCCATTAAACCCATCTATTTATTCAACACAGAACTGTAAATTCTAAACCCATAAACTTTTAACTATTTCTTCTCCGCTATCCTCAACTTTGCGCTGCGTGCGCGGCTGTTACTTTCTATTTCTGCTTCACCAGGCACTATCGGCTTTCTTGTTATCTGTGTAAAAGGCGTAAGCTGGTTTCCGAAAAAATCTTTTTCCACTTCTCCTTCGAGCTTGCCTGTGCGTGTGAAATTTTTAACCAACCTGTCTTCAAGAGAATGATAAGCAATCACTACCAACCTTCCTCCCGGCTTTAGTACATCCAGGCTTTGCGTCAGCAACTCCTCCAACACCTCCAACTCTCTGTTCACCTCTATCCGGAGGGACTGGAACACCTGGGCATAGTACTGGTTCTCTTTTCCCCGCTTCACACATTTCGCGATCATCACTTTCAGGTCATTTACCGTCACTATCTCTTTTTCTTTCCTGTTGTGGTAAATTATTGAAGCGAGATACCCGGCATTGTCCACTTCCCCGTACAGCCTGAATATTCTTTTAAGATCTTCTTCACTGTATGTATTAAGAATTTCAGCCGCTGTGATTTTTGAATTCTGATCCATCCGCATATCAAGCTTTGCCTCAAACCTGGTAGAAAAACCCCTATCCGCTTCATCAAACTGGTGGGATGAAACACCAAGATCCGCAAGCACGCCATCAACCGGCAAAGCATTATACAGCTTGAGAAAATTTTTCAGATACCTGAAGTTCTGCTTAATAAGCACAAAACGGGGATCATCTATTTTATTCTTCTGGGCATCTTCATCCTGGTCAAATGCATACAACTTTCCCGTTGTCAAATGCTTCAGGATCTCCCGGGAATGCCCGCCACCCCCAAACGTTACATCCACATAAATTCCCGCAGGATTTATATTCAAACCTTCTATGCACTCTTTTAAAAGAACGGGATTATGATATTCCATTTTATTTGCCGGGTTCGTTAGGAGTTGGAGTTATGCCACCCATCACATCCTCAGCAAGCTTTTCAAAATCAGAAGTACTGTCATTTATAAATTTCTCGTAAGCCTTTTTATCCCAGATCTCAATCCGGTCACCCGCTGCAGCCATCACCACATTCTTTGTGATCCCTGAAAAAGTCATCAGATCCTTTGAAATAAGGAGGCGACCTGTGCTGTCTAACTCAACCGGAACAACACCATAATTGAACATCCGGATAAACTCCACATTCTTCTTCACAAACTTGTTCAGCTTATTCACCTCTTTCACCATCTCATTCCAGGTTGCCATCGGGTACAACTCGAGCGATTTGCTGAAGATCGACCGCTTCATTACAAACCCCCCATCCAGAACGGCTGTCAGCTGCTTTTTGAACGCAACAGGAAGCATAACGCGGCCTTTAGCGTCTGCACTGCATTCATATACCCCGAACAAGCTATTCATATTGATTTCTGGCTTTATGCCCGTAAAAATAAAGAATTATTTACCACTTTTTACCACATTTTACCACTTTGTTGAAAACTTTCGGTTTCCAACATCATTTCCAGCCACATGTTTTCTAAATACTAACGGACCAATAGCCAATATTATCAACCATTACAGCCGATATTCACGAGCCTTGTTCAAAAAGTGGGAGAAAAAACCATCTGATAAGTAGCACACTTCGGCAGCAGGAGAAAAAACAGAATGAACCAAATAGAAATTTATCTTTGCATGTGCTTAAAAGAATCATACATACGCCTGCCTCGCTATCCTTAAAACCCAATATTGGAGCACTAAGCAGGATATATAAAAATGTATGCTTCCTGGATTCCAATAAAGATCTCAATGACAACAGATATTTAACACGTGATGCATTACTGGCTGTTGGCGGCCACAGGGAGATCGTGATCCATGATCACAAGTATGCATTCCCCCTTCTTCAGTCTTTTATTGAACAGAATAAAGGATGGATGTTCGGATACTTAAGCTACGATCTTAAAAACGCTGTCGAAGATTTATACTCTAAACACTATGATGGCACAGGGTTTCCCGTCATCCATTTTTTCTGCCCGGACACGGTGATTGAAATCAACCGTGATCAGCATATAATTAATTATGATGATTCTTTCGTTTCCGAAGAAGAAGCTTTAAGCATCTACAAGCATGCTTGGTGTCCGGAACAACAAGGAATTACAACAGCTCCGGTAATTAAAAACAGGATCACCAGGGAAGAATACATTAACTCTTTCAGTAATTTAAAGAAACACATATTACGGGGCGATATTTATGAGATCAATTTCTGCCAGGAATTTTATGCAGAGAATGCTCTTATTGATCCCGCAGCTGTTTATAAAGTCCTCCACCTCGCTTCAGCCGCGCCTTTTTCAGCTTATTGCAAGTTAAACAACCATTACATTCTCTCTTCAAGTCCTGAACGCTTTTTAAAAAAAGATAACCAGACTCTGATCTCGCAGCCCATCAAAGGGACTGTAAGGAGATCCTCGGACCTGCAGGAGGACTTGCTGCTTAAAGAGCAATTGTTTAATGATGATAAAGAGCGTAACGAAAATGTGATGATTGTTGACCTTGTGCGGAACGATCTGTCGAAAATTGCAGAAAAGGGTTCGGTTAAAGTTGATGAACTGTTCGGAATCTATTCCTTTAGGCAGGTCCATCATATGATCTCAACGGTTAGCTGCACTGTTAAAGCAGATCTTTCCTTCACCGATATAATAAGAGCTGTATTTCCAATGGGCTCCATGACAGGGGCACCTAAAGTCCGCGCTATGCAGTTAATAGAAGAGGCGGAGTCAAGCAGGCGCGGAGTTTATTCCGGTGCGCTTGGATATATCGATCCTTCAGGCAATTTTGATCTGAGTGTAGTCATAAGAAGCATTCTCTATAACTCAGTAAACAAATATCTCTCTTTTACAACGGGAAGCGCAATAACGGCTAAAGCAGATGCAGAACAGGAGTATGAAGAATGCCTGCTGAAAGCTGCAGCTATGTTTAATGCGCTTTCTGCCACAGCCCGGAACCATAATTAAGACAAGCCTTACAAGAGCTTCACTGTTAATTTGTCATTTCCCATCCAATGGGAACAGTTATTGACTTAACAGCCCCGAATTAGCTGAATATTTTTGAGCCAAACCGCCAAAAAATCACTATTTTTGCTTCCCTTTAATTAATAAAAACACGAGACTAAGAATGTTAGATTTTTTCACAAAAAGCGTTTCCAAATTATTTGGAACAAAGTCGGACCGGGATTTAAAAGAAATACAGCCAATAGTAGATAAGATCCTTGTAGAATTTCCAAAGTTAGCTTCTCTCAGCAATGACCAGCTCCGTGGAAAAACAGCAGAGTTCAAAAAAAGGATCGCTGATCATATCGCCACCGAGCAGAACGAAATTGATTCGATCCGTACAAAGATCGATACCGATCTTAGCATCGAAGTGGATGAAAAAGAAAAATTATATGCAGAGATCGATGAGCTTGAAAAGACGATCGTAAAAAAGAACCAGGAGATCCTTGATGAGATTTTGCCTGAAGCTTTTGCCGTTGTTAAAGAAACTGCAAGGCGACTGAAGGAACTGAAGGCAATTGAGGTTACTGCCACAGAAATGGACAGGAGAATTGCCTCAGAACGTAAATCAGTGGAAATTAACGGTGACAAGGCCACCTGGCATAACACCTGGGATGCGGCAGGAATTACGGTGACCTGGGATATGGTTCATTATGATGTACAGCTTATTGGTGGTATTGTTCTTCACCAGGGAAAAATCGCAGAGATGGCAACCGGTGAAGGAAAAACCCTTGTAGGAACCCTTCCCGTATATCTCAATGCTTTAACAGGCCGCGGTGTTCACGTAGTTACCGTTAACAACTATCTTGCTAAACGTGACTCGCAGTGGAATGGGCCGCTGTTTGAATTTCACGGCTTAACCGTTGACTGTATAGACCTTCACGATCCTAACTCGGAAGACCGCAGGCAGGCATACCTTGCCGATATCACTTATGGAACAAACAATGAATTCGGTTTTGATTACCTGCGTGATAACATGGCACGCGCCCCGGAAGATCTTGTTCAACGCAAGCATAACTATGCGATCGTAGATGAGGTTGACAGTGTGTTGATCGATGATGCACGTACACCGCTGATCATTTCAGGGCCAACTCCTAAAGGAGATGACCAGGAATTCGCACAGCTGAAACCGAGAATCGAACGGATAGTTACTGCACAGAAAGCATTTGTCAACACAGCCCTTACTGAAGCAAGAAGATTAATAGCTGAAGGAAATACAGGTGAAAAAGAAGGCGAAGGCGGGATGGCCCTGTTACGTGCTTATCGTGGATTGCCAAAGGCAAAATCACTTATTAAATTCCTGAGTGAACCCGGAATTCGTGCATTGCTGCAGAAAACCGAAAACCATTACATACAGGATCAGTCGCGTGAAATGCATAAGGTGGATGCACAGCTTTTCTTTGTCATCGATGAAAAGCATAATTCAATTGAGCTTACAGAGAAAGGTCTAGAGCTGATCTCCACTTCATCCGAAGATGCCAAGTTTTTCGTATTGCCTGATATCGGCACTGCGATAGCGAAACTTGAAAAAGAAACATTAAGCGCTGAAGAAAAATCTAAAAAGAAAGAAGAGCTGATCCGTGATTACTCGATCAAATCGGAACGCGTTCATACAATCAACCAGTTATTAAAAGCATACACGCTTTTTGAAAAAGACGTTGAGTATGTGATCATGGACGGAAAAGTGAAGATCGTAGATGAGCAGACCGGGCGGATCATGGAAGGCAGAAGGTATTCCGATGGATTACACCAGGCGATAGAGGCTAAAGAAAACGTGAAAGTGGAAGCTGCAACGCAAACTTATGCTACTGTTACATTACAGAATTATTTCCGTATGTATAAAAAGCTCGCGGGTATGACAGGTACCGCGGAAACAGAAGCAGGCGAGTTCTGGGATATCTACAAACTTGATGTGGTTGTAATTCCAACCAACAGGGCTATCTCCAGGAAAGACCATGAAGACCTTGTTTACAAGACCAAACGGGAAAAATATAATGCGGTCATTGAAGAAGTTGTGAAATGCGTTGCAGCCGGAAGGCCTGTTCTCGTGGGTACAACTTCCGTTGAGATCTCCGAATTATTAAGCCGCATGTTAAAATTGCGCGGCATCAAGCACAATGTACTGAATGCAAAATTACACCAGCGTGAAGCAGAGATCGTTCAGGAAGCGGGTATGGCAGGAACTGTTACCATTGCAACCAACATGGCAGGCCGTGGAACGGATATCAAACTAGGGCCCGGTGTAAAAGATGCAGGTGGTTTAGCGATCATTGGTACCGAACGTCATGAAAGCAGGCGTGTTGACAGGCAGCTTCGCGGTCGTGCCGGTCGCCAGGGAGATCCGGGATCATCCCAGTTCTTTGCATCCCTTGAAGATGACCTGATGCGTTTGTTCGGCTCGGAGCGTATTGCCAAGATGATGGACAGGATGGGAATTGAAGAAGGCGAAGTGATCCAGCATTCGATGATCACCAAATCCATTGAGCGTGCGCAGAAAAAAGTGGAAGAAAATCACTTCGGCACACGTAAACGCCTGATCGAATATGATGATGTGATGAACTCACAGCGTGAAGTAATCTATAAGAAGCGTCACCATGCGCTTTTCGGTGAACGGCTTGCTGTTGATATTGCCAACTCCATTTATGATACCTGTGATTCAATTGTAACAGAATACCATGAGATGAAGGATTTCGAAAATTTCAATCTTGAAGTGTTGCGTGTCCTGGCGACAGATTCACCGGTGACGGAGCAGGAATTCCTTAAAATGAACTCCCAGGAGATCACAGAGAAATTATATGCGAAGGCGGAATCGAATTATGCACAGAAGAACGAATTCATAGCGCAGAAAGCATTCCCGATCATCAAGGAAGTGTATGAGAACCAGGCCCAGAAATTTGAGAATATTGTCACTCCTATTACTGATGGCATCAAAACGCTGCAGGTGGTCATTAACCTGAAGCGCGCATACGAAACACAGGGTCGCGAACTGATCCTTGGCGCTGAAAAAGGAACTGCTCTTGCGATGATCGATGATGTATGGAAAGAACATCTCCGCGAAATGGATGAATTGAAGACTTCCGTTCAAAGTGCTGTTTACGAGCAGAAAGATCCATTGATCGTTTATAAGTTCGAATCGTTCCAGCTGTTCAAGCAGATGATCGACAGTGTTAACAAAGAGATGATCTCTTTCTTAATGCGTGCGAACCTGCCGAATGAAAATGTAAACACCATGCAGCAGGCAAGAGTCCAGGCTCCGCCACGCCAGGAACCAACGCAAACCAGCAGGACCGAAGTATCTTCATCGAATAACAGCTCTAACAGCGGGAATCAACACCAGCAGGCAGAAGCACCTGTCCAGCAGAAGATCCAGCCGGTTGTGCGCACAGAGCAGAAGATCGGAAGAAACGATGCATGTCCTTGCGGAAGCGGAAAAAAATACAAGAACTGTCACGGACAATAAATCAGTTTAGAAGTTTGTGGTTTAAAAAGTTTTTTGAAGTCTATATATAAATAAAATGCCCCGAAAATTCGGGGCGTTTTATTATATATTACATGTTTACTCAAAGAAAAATCTCTCCGGGGAAAGCGAAATGTTCCGGCCAGCTTTAAGGCTTGCATGCTTCTTCACGACTACTATTAATTGTATCGCCATGATAACGAACAGGAAGAGAATCGGAACGATACGGGTAAAACGGATCATTGTAAGCGCTGTGACGCTTTGGTATTCACCGTTATGAAAGATAAAGTAGAGAGACGGCAGACAGACTAATATCCCTGCCCAAAACATCATCTTAATATAATTTGCGTAAAAAACATTCTTTGCTTTTAAGAGCGGTAGCATTGCCAATACGGGAAGGAAAGAAGTAAACTGGTACTCCCATACCGTATTGTAGCTCAAAAAGAAAGTAAGTGATAATGCCATTACCAATAATAACGCACTTTCCATCCTGATCTTTTTATTTTCTATGCAGGCAACACCAAGGGACAACAGTACGCCAATGTAAACCGGGAGCTTAAAAAGTGCTGCCGGGAGCGCCTTTCCGAGTAATGTATCCATAAACACAGGAAGGGAAAATACATCTATGTGCATTAATTTGTGATCAGATTGTGCAATAAGGTTCAGCCAGTGAATACTGTTATCTTTCATGTATTCATTCAGGACAAACTGATTCTTATAAATATTCATATTCTCTTTTACAAAAGCCGGATCAAGCAAAAGCTCCATAATCCGGTTCCAGCCAATTGTCTGCGGGTTCAGGAAAGGAACAATGATAAAAAGGAGTGACACAAAGCCGTAAATAAGTAAAGCCTTGATTGTAGTAAAACGTGTTTCCTTCAGCAGTAAAAACAAAGGGAGCATCAGCAGGACGATTGGCTTACTGAAAAAAGAGATGAGAAGACCGGTAAATAAAAGCTGCCGGGCACGCCTGGTATCTGGTGAATATGCAAATTCAAATAAAGAGGCAAGCACTAAGGTGAGCGCCAGAACAAGCGGTGCATGCATGTTGCCTACATACAGCAGCCAGTAAGTCGGGAACGTACAAAGAAGAACAAGATATGCCAGCCGCTGATGCAGGATATCTTTTGTTAAACCCGAAATTACATACGCACAGCCCGCCATTAGTAGGATTGTGAAAATCGTGAATAAGCAGTAACCTGTCCAAGGTTCAAAAAAGGAAAACCAGGAAGCAACGAAAACACTGAAGGCAGGGTGCGCCAGGTACCAAGTGGCGTAAGGACCATACATTTCACCACCCCAGGTATCAAAAATGCTCCTGCCATCAAGAAGGTTCAGGTAAGATTTGGGAACCGCGAAATAATCAATGCCTTGCACCTTTGCATGCTCGGCACCAAAAAAGAAAACATCCAGCCAGCCAAAATAAAGGGAAGCGAGCATAAACAGCAGGCAGGCGATAATAAAAAGAGGTAGAGCTTTTGAAATACTTTCTTTCATGCCGGTAAATCTTTGGTAACATGTTACGTCCGCTATATTCCCTGATAGTATAGCTATATCGTGAATTCAAATGTAGGAATTTTTTGGTCAGGCGACTGGTTAATTGGAATCAGGCTTAGTGTGTAGTCATTTCGAGGAAGCCGGGAAAGTGTGAGGGCTCTGAAGCAATCTGTCAAATTCCCGGACCTGTGCGCAGTCATTTCGAGCGAAGTCGGGAAAGTGTGAAGGGTAAGGATTATACGTCCACTACTGAATCCGTTAAAACAGAAGATGATGTTTACCGGGATAAGTTCACTATCATAGAATCTATAGTATCAAACCACATTTTCTACTAACTTTGCCCCTTCAAATGGCACTTTTCGGACTTTATAAACGCTCAACGGATCCTAACGCATTGTCGTTCTGGGGGCATATCGATGCCTTGCGGGGGCACCTGTTCCGTTCGGCTATAGTTGTGGTGATTTTCGCCATTGTCCTCTTTTGTTACCCCGAATTCCTTTTTGACACAGTGATCTTAGGGCCTATGAAAAGTGACTTTCTCACCTATAAAGCCTTTTGCCATCTCGGGCATTGGCTCCAGATGAAAGGCGTTATGGATGACGGGACACAGCTTTGTTTTGGCCATACCTTTAAACTTCAAAGCCTGGGACTGTCAGACCAGTTCACTTCCCTGATGTGGACCGCGATCATCGGTGGGCTGGTACTCGGCTCACCTTATGTTCTGTGGGAAATCTGGAGGTTCATCAAGCCGGCACTTAAGGAGCGGGAAAAAAAATCATCTGCCGGATTCATCATTTCCGCAAGCTTCCTGTTTATTTCCGGGGTGCTTTTCAGTTATTATATAGTTGTACCGCTTATGGTAAATTTTCTTGGAAATTACCAGGTAAGCACCATGGTAGAAAATAACTTTACGCTGGACTCTTATATTTCAACCGTTACTACTCTTTCCATGGCAACAGGCCTCATCTTCGAGCTGCCGATCCTTGTTTATTTCCTTACCCGGTTCGGATTAATGTCCCCCGAATTCATGCGCAAGTACCGCAAACATGCCATTGTAGCAATACTCGTGATCGCTGCGGTGATCACTCCGTCTCCCGATGTAACCTCCCAGCTGTTGGTCGCTTTCCCCTTGTATATCTTGTACGAAGCGAGTATATTTGTTTCTTACTTTGTTGTGAAGAAACAGGTTAAAAGTTAAAGAAAGAGTTAAACGCAGGTCGTTAATAAAACGTAGGTTCTGATCTTAACCGATACTTCACAAATAACATTTAACTATTACAAATTACCCGCTCTATGTCCCAAGTCAAAGAATTCAATGAATACCGGGCGAAAATGAACGAGAAAATATTGTCGGCCGACAATGTTGTCCTGAAACGCCTTTTCAACCTGGATACGAATACTTATGCCGAGGGCGCCCTTCCGGTTAAAACCAAGGAATTACTCGGGCTGGTCGCCTCGATGGTTCTGCGCTGTGACGACTGTATAAAATACCACCTGGAGAAATGCAAGGACAATGGCGTGAGTACCCCGGAAATTTTTGAAGTATTTGCTGTAGCGAATATTGTGGGTGGCACAATTGTTATTCCTCATACCCGTAGGGCTGTCGAATTTTGGGAAGAATTACAAACTATTTAAAAATTGCTTACGCTGATCAGAAATAAGAGTAAACGTTTCCTGGTTTTCACTTTGTTTGTCTTTACTGCTTTTACGGCAAAAGCCCAGACGAAGGTGAGCGGGAAGATCGTTGATGCTGTAACCCGTGAACCCCTGCCCTTCGTTAATATTCTTTTTAAAGGAACCACTGTTGGCGCTTCCACCGACATTGAAGGAAATTATACCATGTCAACTGCCCAGCCTGTTGATTCGATCATAATTTCCTATGTGGGTTATAACAAAGTAACCCGGGTAATTAAGCCAAACGTAACACAGGAAGTCAACATTGGCCTCAGCCAAGGTGTTGAGCTGATGGTTGTTGAAGTAAAAGCCGGTGAGAACCCGGCACACCGTATTCTCCGGAAGATCATCGCAAATAAAGACAAGAATGACCGCGAGAAGCTGGATGCCTATGAATATGAAGTTTACAACAAAGTGGAGTTTGATCTTAACAACATCAGTGAAGACTTCAAGAACAGGAAACTTTTAAAGCCATTCTCTTTTATATTTGATAATATCGACAGCTCCAACGCGAAAGAGAAGCCTTACCTTCCACTTTTCATGACCGAATCATTGTCTGATTTTTACTACCGCAGAAATCCAAAGACCCGCAATGAGAACATTAAAGCCAGCAAAGTCGCAGGTGTCCAGAATGAAAGTGTTTCCCAGTTCATGGGTGACATGTACCAGAATGTAAATATTTACGAGAATACCATCCTGGTGTTCGGAAAGAATTTCATCAGCCCGATCTCTGATAATGCACTTCTGTTCTACAAGTTCTACCTGATCGACAGCATGGTGATCGATGGGCATAAATGCTATCAGCTGCAGTTCAAGCCGAAGCGTAAACAGGAGCTTACGTTCACAGGAAACCTCTGGGCAGCAGATACTGCTTTCGCGATCAAGCAGATCGAGATGAGCATTGCTGATGATGCGAATATCAATTTCATTAATTCAACGGCCGTTGTTCAAACATATACCCTGGTTGACAGCGCCTGGATGATGAAGAAGGAACGACTGGTAATCGACTTCAACCCATTCCCGATCGAACAGACCAAGAACATGATGGGTGTGTATGGGAGGAAAACCGCCTCCTACGGGAATTTTGTGATCAACAAGCCACGTGAAAATAAATTTTACTCCTTTACGGAAAACTTAAAAGTAGCCGAGGATGCCTTCCTTAAAAGTGAGGAATACTGGAAAGAACACCGACTGGATTCACTTTCAAAAAATGAAAAGCAGATCTATCACATGGTAGATACCCTGCAAACACTTCCCATTTATAAAACATGGGTGGATGTGCTTCAGATCTTTGTTACAGGATATAAAGTACACGGCAATTTTGAGATCGGGCCTTACTATAATCTTGTCAGCTATAACAATATTGAAGGGACACGATTCCGCTTCGGGGGACGTACCAGCAACCAATTCAGCAGGTGGTATGAGTTGAGCGGATACGTAGCTTACGGAACGCGTGATGAGCGTTACAAGTACAGCCTGGGGATCCGGGCGTTCATAGACAAGAAGCCGCGTATAATGGTGGGGATGACGTACAGGAACGACAATGAGATCCTGGGCCAGAGCCAGAATGGCTTTACCACCGATAACATTCTTGCTTCTGCCTTCAGGGTCGCTCCCCTGAGGAACCTGACGAATGTCAAAGAAGTTCAGACCTATATCGAAAGGGACTGGTTCAGCGGCTTTAGCACAAGGCTTAGCTTTGTGAACAGGCAAATGTTTCCGCTGGAGAATTTCCGTTATGAATATCAGAAAACATCAACAACTACAGCCTTCCTTGACCAGATTAACACCTCTGAGATCCGCTTGCTCACACGCCTCGCTTATAACGAAAAGTTTGTAGCAGGCGCTTTTGACCGTGTAAGCCTTGGGACTCACTCTCCTATTTTCCAGGTTCAATACACACTCGGATTGAGAAACCTCTTCAGGAGCAATTATGATTATCACAAAATGACAATCAATATGGATGACCGGATCAGGATCAACCCGATCGGGTATTTTGATTACGTCCTGGAGTATGGAAAAGTATTTGGCCAGCTACCTTACCCTTTGCTGCAGCTGCACGGGGGTAATGAAACATATATCTATGACATCTACGCTTACAACACAATGAATTATTACGAATTTGTAAGCGATGAATATGCATCGGCTACATTATCACATCATTTTGACGGGTTCTTCCTTAACAGGATCCCGTTGATGCGTAAATTAAAGTGGCGGGAAGTAGTGGGCGGAAAAGCCCTGATCGGAAGAGTGAATGCAAAGAACCGGGAGCTTTTGATTTTCCCCGATCATTTGTATGATCTTTCCCGTGGCCCGTATCTTGAAGCCTCGGCAGGCATTGAAAATATATTTAAGGTTTTCAGGATAGACGGAGTGTGGCGTTTATCGTATCTTGACAATCCGAGAGCGATCCCTTTTTCAATTAAAGGAACATTACAATTCAACTTCTAAGATATGATATTAAGGACGGATAATTTAGTGAAGCGGTACAAAAGCAGGACAGTTGCAAAAATGGTTACTGTCAATGTAAGACAGGGGGAAATAGTTGGATTACTGGGGCCGAATGGCGCTGGAAAAACAACTTCCTTCTACATGATTGTGGGCATGATCAAACCGAATGAAGGTAAAATTTACCTGGATGATATTGACATTACCACTGAGCCGATGTATAAACGCGCCCAGCTCGGCATAGGCTATCTTGCCCAGGAAGCTTCGGTTTTCAGGAAGTTAAGCGTAGAAGATAATATCCGTGCGATCCTTGAAATGACTAAACTAAGCAAACAGCAGCAATCGGATAAGCTTGAAGAATTATTAAATGAGTTTCACCTTCAGCATATCAGGAAAAACCTTGGTGACCGGTTATCCGGTGGTGAAAGGCGCAGAACTGAGATCGCGCGCTGTCTTGCAGCTGATCCTAAATTTATCCTGCTTGATGAACCGTTTGCCGGGGTCGACCCCATCGCGGTGGAAGACATTCAAAGTATAGTAGCACGCTTGAAAGAAAAGAACATCGGGATCCTTATCACCGACCATAATGTGCAGGAAACTTTACAGATTACAGACAGGGCTTACCTGCTGTTTGAAGGAAGCATACTAAAAGCAGGAACTGCAGAGGAGCTCGCAAACGATGAACAGGTAAGAAGAGTATATCTCGGAAAAAATTTCGAATTAAGAAGGACCAAAGAGCAGAAAGAAGCAGCTGCAAATAAAGAGCATTAAGCTTTTTGATTTTTAACGATCATGGCGCTTCCCTGCCAGTCAGGGATCTCAACAATACTTTCAGGAATTGTGGCAGCAAACTCATCAATCGCTTTTCTTGCACCCTCCCAGTTATGGTTATAATCATGGATGAGAATAACCCCACCGGGGGCTAACCTGGGATAAAAGAACTTTAATCCTTCTATGGTAGGAATATAAAGGTCAGCATCAATGTTTACGAATGCAAAGATCTCATGTTCAAGTCCGTGGGCTGTATCCGGAAAATATCCTTTGTGGAACACTATTTTATCTCCGCCATTAATATAATTCCTGACCAGCTCTTCACTTGTATCGGCAAATTCTGAGGACGTATATTTCCCGCCCTTACTGCCTTCCATCGCAAGATCCTTTTCATGAAAGCCTTCGAAAGTATCAAAAAGGTGAAGCGTCCGGTCTTTATCCATTTCATGAATAATATTTGCGGTAACACCCTTGTAAACACCAAGCTCAGCGAATGCACCCTGGACTTTTAAACGTTTGAGCCGTTCGACCTGGAACCAGAAAAAATAAAACCGGACCTTATCCCGTGTCTGTCGTTCAAGGGAGTTCAGCTCTTTTGAGATCAGTTTTTGCTTTATCGCCTGTTCCCATAAATACGGCTTACTGATCTTATATGACCAGAAAGTTTCAGCGTACTTGAATACGATGAAGAGAAGGGTGACAAGTAAAATTATATTTATTAAGTCGCTGAAGCCCATTAGAGGAAAAGTCGGAGAAAAATAAAAAAGCCCCACATTTCTGTGGAGCTTTGTTGTGGGAGCTACTGGGTTCGAACCAGTGACCCTCTGCTTGTAAGGCAGATGCTCTGAACCAGCTGAGCTAAGCTCCCAATCTGCCGTTATTAATTTTAACGGGTTGCAAATATAGACACTTTTTATAAAGTGCAAAAATATTTACCTATTTTTTTGTTTATTATTTAAGGATCAGGGGAATAAAAAAAGCCGTCCCGGTCGGGGACGGCTCTCCTGATTTACTTTAGGCCATTATTTGACTATAGTCACATGACCTATATACTGGTGCTTCTTACCGGAGAAATCTCTGAAATTGATCTTATATACATACGCATCCTGGCCTACCAGCTCACCTGTATTATTAAGTGCCCCGTTCCAGCCTTCCTCGTATTTATTCGTTTTGAAAATACGCTCCCCCCATCGGTTATAGATCGTCATTTCAAAATTATTCTTGTCAATGCCATCCCCGTAAACCCTGAAAACATCATTGTTTCCGTTCCCGTTGGGACTGAACGCATTCGGGGCATAGAACACAAGCACCGGATCAATATACACATCCATGTATGCCGTATCCGCACACTGGTGAATATTGGTTACAATAAGCTCAACCGGGTAAAGACCTGAATCCGGATATACATAAGACGGGTTCTGAAGGATGGAAGTATCGTTCATATAACCGAACTCCCAATGCCATGAATCAATCACGCCTGTTGAATGATCGGTAAAGTCCACTTCCGGGTCAACCATGGAGGTTGGCTGTGGTGATGAAGTAAATAACGCGACAGGCTGTGAATGGATCGTAATAAAATCCGTTTTGGTCACCGTGTCGCTGCACCCGATGGCATTCGCATAGATATACGTTACATGGTATGAACCTGCATAGTTATACACATGCGAAGGGTTCACCGTAGTACTTGTATCATTTACCCCGCTAAGCGCATCGCCAAAACTCCATAAAGATGTTCCGCCCGGCTGGTTGACCGTACTTGTGAACTGAACCGTTGTCGGTTCGCAGCCTTCAAGCGTATCGGCAACAAAGTCTATTGTAGGTGAAGGCATCACAATGATGTTGTCTGTACCGACCGCACCGCAGGCTCCGCTTATCGTATAGGTTATTGTATGTGAGCCTGGGCCTGCAACGAAAGGATCAAAAATCCCTGTTGAGCTATTTGTAATTCCCGGACCGCTCCACACCCCGCCCGGATCGACAGCCTGCATTGTCACAGGGGTTGGTACCGCACAGAAAGGGCCTACATGAGTTACAGTAGCATCCATTTGTAACGTTACAGGGATCACCATTGTATCCTGTGCATAACACGGTGAGGTTACCACATATAAAATGGTATCATTTCCCACGCCTGCCTGTGCAGGATCATATTCGCCCGTAGATGGGTTGATGACTCCACCTCCGCTCCATGTTCCGCCCGGAGTGGCAGCTGTAAGGAATATAGTAGTGCCGTTGATACACTGGTTGCCAACCTGGGTGATCGTTGCATCCGGGGTGGTTGTTACCACGAGGTCCATCGAGTCTACTCCTGATCCGCAGGCCCCTGTAACAGTATAGAACACCTCATGCGTTCCTACATTCGCTAATGCGGGACTGAATATTCCTAACACGGGATCAATAACCCCGGGACCTGACCAGACGCCTGTACCTACCGGGACGCTTGCCTGTAATGTATCCTGGTTCCCGTTTACACAATACGGCCCGTCAGGTGTTACTGCAAGTGTATTGATGTTGATCACGTCCACATGAACAGTGTCTGTGTCGGAACAGCCTCCGGAAGCATCCGTCACTGTTATAAAATAATCCATAGTAACAGGAGGCACTGCTGTTGTATTCTGGGCCGTGGCATTAGCAATAGCACCACTGGCAGGTGTCCATGAATACGTGAAGCTGGCAGGATTTGGAGTTAAGGAACAATAATGGAACTGGATGTTCGGACGTGACGTGGTTTGTGTAATGAAGTTAGTTGTGTTCGGGCACATGTCAAACTGGTCGGTAACGCTGTAAAGACATGATGTGAATGGCGTTGTTGTAAATGGCGATGAGCTGCTTTGAGTATAATTACCATAACCAAATTGCCCCGGACCTTCGGTGCTGCAAACCTCAACAACTATATTAGACAGTCCGTCCCATTCGAAAGAATTATCAAACACAAAATTATTCCAGCCTACTGCTATATTAACCGTTTTAGGATTAAAGACTTGAACCAGTCCGGTCACCCAGGTGGTCCCTAAAGCCTGAAGGTTTGTACAACCCATGCTGATTGTGAATCCGTGATATGCCGAAATACCGCTTATCATCGTGATCATAAAATCAACCTGGTCGATCTTACCGCCTGCTATGCCGGCAGCATTGAGTTCGGCTGCTGTGTAAAGCATCTGGTGCTTGGTGGATGTGTACCAGTTACCAAAAATAGCCGGCCATGTTGTTGCAGTGTTTGTTGTGGTGCCTGTTCCTACAATACCTGTAAGCGCTGTTCCACCGCAACCCCCTGTTGCGCTTATCCCGCAGGTCGGGGGCACCGAGCTTCCCGAGAAAGTCAGTCCAAGGTTTACAGTTCCGCCTCCGCAGAAAGAGGTATCATTTGATGCGGTTATCTGCGGTGAAAATGCAGGTACCGCAACAATCGTCATGGAACTGGACTGAGTACAGCCTGCAGCACTTGTAACGGTTAATGTATAGGTGTAAGATCCCGGAGCGGTAAAAGTTGCTGTCGGATTTTGTATCAAAGCATTATCCAGGTGCGTAGCCGGTGACCATTGGAAATTATAATTACCCGCTGGTGTTAGCCCGGTAACATTCAGCTGTACCGGATCCTGCAGGCAGGAGTTGGCAGAGCTTTGCGTGGCTGTATAGCTGAAATTCGGAACTACGAATACCGTAACGGTATCAATATTATCGCATGTTCCGCTCAGGTTACTTACAACTTCATATGTTGTGGTCATTGAAGGTGAAGCAATAGGATTCGCACACGGGTTACATGAAAAGTTTGCCGGTGTTATCGGGTCACCGTTAATTACGGTCCAGTTAAAGATACTGCCTCCGTATGCATTCAGCTGCGCAGTCTGCGCCCCGCAAATCGTGATATCCGGTGAAGCGGTTGTGGCATCAAGAATGTTCACACTGTATGCATATGTCTGCTGTCCCGGGATCGGGCAATAATCATCCTCAATAGTGATGGTAAATGTAAGGTTCTGTCCCATCGATCCCATCGGGGAACACCAGCTGATATCAAGTACCAGCGGGTTAATTCCCGAAGATGTGATAACAGCTCCCGGGAGCGCACTTAATATGTTTGAAATATAACTTAATGAATCACCGGGATTTGAATCAGTAAAAGAGGCCGTGAAGTTAAAGCAGTTGCCTGCACACATTTCTAATGAATACGGCCCCGTTTGAACTGAATTCCCGCCAAAGTTGGTAATTGCTCCTCCTGCATTATCGGGCACTATGTTAGCACAGCTCTGAACAACAAACTGGATATCCCGCATGATTGTTCCCACCAGGTCGCCATTGCTGTCGTATTCCTGAACAAGAATCACAAATACATAATTCCCGATCGTTGTCGGGGTAAAGCTCAGCAAACCTGTGTTAGGGTCAATAGTCGTTCCCGGAAGGGGTGCTGACCCTGAATAGCCTGGATAATATGTGGATGAAACCCCTGCACCATCGAGTGCATCTACAAGAGAATAATATAACGAATCACCATCTGTTTCAACAACCCCAAAACTGTAATTCACCAGCTGGTTTGTACAAACATAAGGGATAGGCTGTGCCGTAAAATACGGGGAGCTGTTGCAGGCTGCAGTAGCGCTGTTCAGCGTGGCCTCGATATAATAATTTGCTCCTGAAACATTATCAATGGAAGTATTTCTGCAGCAGGTTGAAAAGCTGATCGTCCATGTATCGCATGGTGGCGCTAAAGTAACTACACCCGAATAGATACACATGTTCATCCCTGGAAAGGTACCACCGCTGCATGTACTTGTAACACCGCCACAAACCTGGGAAATATCTGTTCCCTGACCGTTACCGCCGGTATTTGTCTGGTTGACCGTCAGGCTTGCCGAGCCTCCGCAGGTGCTGGTCAAGTTAAGGGTTTGTGTTGCCCCGGGATAAAAACCTCCTGAACAGTCCCAGTAAAGATTTAAATTTATCTGGTACTGGTTATTACCAAGACACACATATGTGATTTCTCCTCCCGCAAGATGCGAAGCCTTTGATATTGAAGGCAGGACCAGGAAAAGAAGGGAAATCCAGAAAAATAAAATTGTTTTTTTGAACATATTAGTTGTAAACTAAATTGATGAGTAAAATATTCAAAACCAAAGAGTAAGCTAAAATAGAGAAATAAATTTTATCCAGTTATAAGATTCCAAATTTCACCATTTAGTTGCACCTGGCCAAAAAAAAATCCCTCCTAATTTAGGGATTGACCTAACTTTACGCGATGAATAAATGGCATTTCATATTTAACTACCTGAAATACAAGTCACTATCTTCAAATGCTCATGGCATTCATTCACCTTTCGTCTTTAATCTTTACAACAACGTTATTAATAACACAAAGGCATATTATTCCTATGATGTTATCGATGGCTTGCGGGCCCGCCTGCTAAAGGATACGCGCATTCTGGCTGTTACAGACCTGGGTGCGGGTTCAGGATCGGGCCTGAAAAAAAACCGTAAAGTAGCGGATATTGCGGCCATTTCCGCGAAAAGCAGGAAATATTCGAGGCTGCTGTTCCGGCTTGCCGACTGTTTCCAGCCGGAAGTGATCATCGAGATCGGTACGAGTTTGGGCCTTAGTACCGTTCACTTAGCAATTGCAAGTTCAAAATCCCGGGTATATACCGTAGAAGGTTGCCCGGAAACACGGAAAGTTGCGCTCGAAAATTTTGAAGAAACAGGGCTAAAGAACATCTCATCACTTGTAGGGAATTTTGACCAGGTTCTTCCCGGGCTTCTTTCCGAAGTCCCTTCCGCTGACATGGTATTCTTTGATGGCAACCACCGGAAGGAAGCGACCCTCAACTATTTTGTTCAATGCCTTGAAAAAGCCGGGAATGAAAGCGTTTTCATTTTCGATGACATTTACTGGTCGAAAGAAATGACAGAAGCATGGGAAACTATAAGGGTACATCCGAAAGTGACTGTTTCCATTGACCTTTTCCAGATGGGGATCATTTTTTTCCGGAAGGAGCAGGCCAAAGAACATTTTATTCTTTCATATTAGAAAACCGAACCATCCGGACAATTTATAATTTGTAGATTTGCTGATATTCTAAGTTCATGCAATCCATTATCAAACTAGATCAGATCGCCAAATCCTACAAGATAGGTACTGAAATTATCCACGCGCTGGTTTCTGTCTCCCTTGATATTTACAAAAATGAATATGTGGCTTTAATGGGGCCGTCAGGTTCAGGGAAATCAACCCTGATGAATGTTCTGGGATGCCTTGACAGTCCTAGTTCGGGGGAATATATCCTGAACGGAAAATCCGTTGCCAAGATGCCTGACAATGAACTGGCGGATGTAAGAAACAAGGAAATAGGTTTCGTCTTCCAGTCATTTAATTTATTACCGCGCTCCACATCGCTTGACAATGTGATGCTGCCGCTTATATATGCCGGATTTTCAAAGGACCAGCGCCTTGCAAGAGCAAAAGAAGTGCTTGAACAGGTGGGCCTCGGAGAACGGATGATGCATAAACCCAATGAACTATCGGGCGGCCAGCGGCAGCGTGTAGCGATTGCAAGAGCTCTTGTGAACAAGCCTGCTATTATCCTGGCTGATGAACCCACAGGAAACCTTGATTCGAAAACTTCTGTTGAGATCATGGCATTGCTGGAGGAAATACATAAACAAGGCAATACTATTGTCCTGGTTACGCACGAAGAAGATATTGCACAGCATGCTCACCGGATCGTAAGGCTGAAAGACGGGGTAGTGGAACGGGATTATAAGAATGAGTCGGTCACAACCGTATCTTCACGGATACCGCATTAAAACTAAAAACATGAAAGTCTATACGAAGACAGGTGATAAAGGCCAGACCTCCCTCATAGGCGGAACCAGGGTTCCGAAACATCATATCCGCATTGAAGCGTACGGCACCGTTGACGAGCTCAATTCTTATATCGGGCTGATCCGTGACCAGGAGATCGGACAGGCAAGCAAGGAGATCCTCATAGAGATCCAGGACAGGCTGTTTACAATCGGGTCATCACTTGCATCAGATCCTGAACGGTCAAAAATGAAAATCCCTGATCTTAAAGAAGAAGATGTAACGCTTTTGGAGAACGCAATTGATAAAATGAATGAGAGTCTCCCGGAAATGCGTTCCTTCGTCCTTCCCGGGGGCCACACCACCGTGTCGTATTGCCACATTGCACGCTGTGTTTGCAGGAGGGCTGAACGGTTAACCATACACTTATCTGAAAGCAGTTTTGTGGCGGAGCTGGTGATCAAATATCTCAATCGCCTGAGTGATTTTCTTTTTGTGCTGGCAAGAAAACTCAGCAATGATCTGAAAGCTACAGAAGTGCCCTGGAAGCCCCGGATGTAAATTATTAAAATTTTCTCTTTTCAGTCCAAGTGAATCTGATCTCAAATCCTTGATGGGGAAAATTCCCCTCCCGCTGTAAGCATTGATTTTACTGATATTCCAAAAATAAAATAAAAAACCTCCCCGGACAGTTTGATAAGTGGAATTAATTTTTACTTTTGCAGAAAATTGAAGGACTTAAAATAATTCAGTTTAGATGTAACAAGCCGATTTTTTTTACGTTCTAATTTTAAAACAAGAGATAATATGTACTGGACACTCGAATTAGCAAAGCACTTAGAAGATGCACCCTGGCCTGCAACCAAAGACGAATTAATTGATTTTGGAATTCGCTCAGGAGCTCCTATGGAAGTGATAGAGAACCTCCAGGAGATCGAGGACGAAGGCGAGATCTATGAATCCATAGAGGAGATCTGGCCGGATTACCCCACAAAAGAAGACTTCTTCTTCAATGAAGATGAATATTAGCATATAATAGTGTATGTAGAAGCCTCCGCCATAAACGGGGGCTTTTTTATTTAACTTTACAGAATGCAGAAGGAGTTTTTAAGTTATATCACAAAAGAAGAGTTGTTCTCCAAAAAGGATCAGATCCTCCTGGCTGTCAGCGGAGGTATTGATTCTGTGGTGATGTGCGAGCTGTTTTACAAAGCCGGGGTAAAATTCGGGATTGCCCACTGCAACTTTAAATTAAGGGGAGAAGAGAGTGATGAGGACGAATTATTTGTGAGATCACTTTCTGAAAAATTTGATGTCCCGTTCCATACAAAAGCATTTAGCACAACCGGATACTCTGAAAAGAAAAAGCTCTCCATCCAGGCAGCGGCAAGAGAACTGCGCTATACATGGTTTGAATCGCTCCGCGAAAAGCATAATTACTCTTATATAGCAATCGCGCAGCATTCGGATGATTCGATCGAAACCTTTTTTATTAACCTCCTGAGAGGAGCGGGAATTGCAGGTCTTCACGGCATTCTCCCGAAACAGGGATATATTATCCGTCCGTTGCTTTTTACCAACAAAGAAGGAATAACCCGGTATGCAAAAAAGAAAAAATTGCAGTTCAGGGAAGATAGCAGCAATGCTTCAGAAAAATACCTGAGAAATAAGATCAGGAAGAAGATCATTCCCGCGATCAAGGAATTAAACCCGAAGATCGATTCAATTCTTATAAAGGACATACAGCACCTGAGAGAAGTCGAACAGATCTTCAGGAAGGAAATTGAGAACCAAAAGGAAAAACTGACACGTATTAAAGACTCAGTTACCTGTTTCGATATAGAAGCCCTAAAAAAACTCAGCCCATTGGGGACCTACCTGTTTGAATTGCTGAAACCATACGGCTTTACCGGGGCCGTTGTCAATGAAATCATCACTGCGCTTGACGGAATTCCCGGGAAGCAATTCTTTTCACCGACCCATCGCATAATTAAAGATCGAAAAGAGCTTATCCTTCAAAGCATTGCAAGCTTTGATAAAAAAACTGTAAAGGTTTCGGTTAAAAAAAATCAAAAAATTGCAGCTGCCGGAGATTTAAAATTAATGATCCGGCATCTGCCTGCTGGCACAAAATTTTCGCGTACTTCAAGGAGCGCGGCACTTGATATTGATAAGATGAAATTCCCGTTAACAATACGAAAATGGAAGCCTGGTGATGCATTTATGCCATTTGGAATGAAAGGCAAAAAGAAGCTCAGCGATTTTTTTATTGACAGCAAAATACCTGTATCAGAAAAAGAAAATATACAACTGCTGGTTTCGGGAAATGAGATCGCCTGGGTGATCGGTCACCGCATAGATGAAAGATTTAAAGTAACCGAAAAGACCAAAAAGATTTATTTTGCAGAATTAACGGAGTAGTTTAACTTTGAAGAATGCAGGATGAGATCCTTTTTGAAGAAAAGCAATATATCGGTTATAACAAATGGTCTATCCTGTGGAGGACAGTCCTTGCACTTTTTTGTTTTGTGCTTTATTACTGGAGTGAGAATCCAAAACCTGTAGATGTAAGTGTAATGAGTATTCCTTCATCTCCTGTGGATGAAGATTCGGGACAGCTGTTCTTTCTTATGGGCCTGGTCCTGATGCTGCTTTCGCTGATCATGATCTTTGTCCTGCACATTCATACAAAAGTAGTAGGCAGAAACCTTATACTTGACGGATTGTGGACATCGCGGAAAGTAAAAATAGATTTAAGCAATATTGTTGATGTAAGGCAGGTGAAATACAGCAAATATCTTTTGAACAGGCCGGTATATAACCTGCATTTCAAGAATAAGATCCGATTTTTTACCCAGGGCAACGATGCAGTAGAGATCACCGACAGGGAAGGCCTTAAATACCGCATCGGCAGCCAAAAAGCATCCGAACTTTGCAAGGTCCTTAATTCGCTCACGGCCTGATTAAAATAAAATTGATTTTCAGTGTAACGCAATTTTTTTTCCTGCGTATAATATTATTGTTCGCCAATTCTCTGAGTTATTAACCTCTTAACACCGTTACCCCCATGACAAATACTACCAACCTTCAAAAGCCCGTTCTTATTGAGAAAGAGAACATCAGCGGCTTAAAGTTCCCGGAAAATGATGTACTCACATCCAAAGAAGAAATTAAGATCCGTACGGCTAACCTTGATAAAGCCTTAAAGCTCGGTAATCTCGAACACGGAAAAATAAAGATCGTATTTGAAGACGCAGAAGGCATCAAACAAGTGGCAACAACCGTTTGGGGTGTTACCGACAAGAGAGTGATCCTTAAAAAAGGCGCAGTTATTCCAATCCACCGCATCCACGAAGTGATCGTTTAAGACGTTAAATATTCTTAAATAGGCATCAATTCCTAATAATATTTTAAAAATAGCCCCGGTCACCCGGGGCTATTTTTTTACCTTTACCCCATCAGGCAAAAATGATTTCCATTTAATAAATCTATTATGAAAAATTCATTACGATGGCTCACAGTGCTGTTTGCTCTTTCCCTGTTCCAGGTTTCTTTCGGCCAGGATAACCCGGTAAAGTGGAAGCAGTCGGCTGTCAAAATCAGTGACTGTGAATATGAGATTGTTTTCACAGGTGAAATAGAAGATCACTGGCATGTTTACTCCATGAACCTGAAAGGCGATGACGGCCCACAGCCTTCAAAGATCATGCTCGAGAAAGGTACCGGGTATGAAGCTGCGGGTAAACCTACGGAAGGGAAGCCGATTAAAGCATTTGACAAAGTATTTGAAATGGATGTTGCTTACTTTGAAAAAACGGTGACGTTTAAACAACGAATCCGGATCTTAACCAACAAAGAAGTTACTGTTAAAGGTTCTTATGAATACCAGGCTTGTACAGAAGAGAAATGTATTTTCCCTCCTGCAAATCCTTTCGAATTTAAAATAAAAGGAACTGATGATTGCGTAAAACAAAACCCCGAAATAAAAACAGGTGACAAGCCGCAAGGTCTTCTAATCGACTCCCAGGCGGTAGTTGATGCATTTGTTAAACATACCGGCACTGATTCTTCTGAAGTGAAAACAGATAATACCGAACCTGATTCACAATTCAGCGCGGCTATTTCCCCGGGTGACAATATAGACGATGAATCAAGCATCAGCGGTAAAACCTGGTGGGTTATTTTCCTTACAGGGTTCCTCTGGGGATTTGCAGCCTTGTTCACGCCATGCGTGTTCCCCCTGATCCCAATGAATGTCAGCTTCTTTCTTAAAAGAAGCCAGAATAAAGCAAAAGGCAAGGTCAATGCAATACTCTATGCTTTATCAATCATTGTCATATTCGTTTCATTGGGGCTTGGCATTTCAGCAATCTGGGGTGGCGGAGCATTACACACCTTCTCTACAAGCGCGGGCTTTAATATTGTTATATTTCTTTTGCTGATGGTATTCGCGGCATCTTTTCTTGGAGCATTTGAGATTGTACTGCCTTCAAGCTTTGTAAATAAGATTGATGCACAGGGCGACCGTGGCGGATTTGCGGGGATCTTCTTCATGGCACTGGCCCTTGTGGTGGTTTCGTTTTCCTGTACGGGGCCAATGATCGGGAATGCCCTGGTGGCAGCCTCCACATCAGGAAATACTTCAGGCGCATTCTGGGCGATGTTTGGCTTCTCCGCGGGCCTTGCCCTACCATTCGGATTTTTCGCTTTCTTTCCGTCAATGCTTAACTCGATGCCGAAAAGCGGGGGCTGGCTCAACACTGTAAAAGTTGTGCTGGGTTTCCTGGAACTAGCACTCGCGCTTAAATTTGCTTCGAATGTTGACCTTGTTTACCAGCTTGGTATTTTAACGCGTGAAGTATTCATTACTTTATGGATTGTGATCTTCGGATTAATGACGATCTATCTTCTCGGAGGGTTCAAAACTTCGCACGACAGCGACCTTAAATTCATATCTGTTTCACGCTTGTTCTTTATCATTTTATCTTTCGGAGTTACAATTTATCTTATTCCTGGATTATGGGGAGCGCCTTTAAAATTATTCAGCGGAATCCTTCCTCCTGCTGATTACTCGGAATCGCCACACGGATTTGGTGCAGCTCCGGCAGGTACTCATACCAATATTTCTGCTGATCCTGCAGATAAAGAATTTGCTCCATTTATGGAGGTTAACAAGCACGGTGTTGCATATTTTAAAAATGATTACGAGCACGCGCTTGCTTACGCAAAAAAAACAGGCCGGCCTCTGATGGTTGATTTTACAGGGCATGCCTGTGCGAACTGCAGGAAGACAGAAGATTATATCTGGCCGGATTCCGAAGTCACCAAACGTTTGAAGAATGAAGTTGTTCTTGTTTCATTATACGTTGATGATAAAAGGTCACTTGATAAGAAAGACTATCAAAAAGTTTTCTGGTATGGACAGGAGCGCGAGATCACTACGATTGGCGATAAGTTCAAATACATGGAAGAAACATTATATAAACAGAGTACTCAGCCTCTGTATGTAATACTCGATCACAATGAACAACTATTAAGCGCACCACGTGGTTATAAGTCGGGGATCCCCGAATATATTCAATGGATGGATGAAGGCATAAATAAATTCAAGTCAAAAAAATAAAACGAAACTCCCTCTGAAGGGAGTTTTGTTTTTTTCAGCCTTTTGTTTTCTATCTTCCAAATTTTTAAGCTGCCCAACAGGATGGAACGCGAAGGATACTGAAGTAGATGGTAAGGAAAGGTATAGCTAAACCACTTCAGCAACGGTAAATGTACTGCCTCCTACTAATACGAGATCATCATGAGCTGCAGCCTGTTTCGCAGCACGGAAAGCAGAAGATACTGAATCATAAATTTCACCTGTTAAACCGTAAACCTTTGCCTGGGCCTTAAGTTCAGATGCCTGAAGAGCCCTAGGAATATTTGCTTTACAAAAATAATACGTTGCATCCTGCGGCAGCATTCCAAGTATTTTGGAAATATCTTTATCGTTCACCATTCCTAACACAAAATGCAACTTTTTATAATGTGTTGCTGCGATTAGTTTCAGCACTTCAGCTATTCCGGCTTCATTATGGCCAGTATCTGCAATCGCCAGCGGGGCTTTTTGGAGAACCTGCCAGCGACCCAGCAGACCCGTGTTTTTAACCACATTCCTGATGCCGTTTCTTACCGATGTACCTGTTAATTTGAATTCTCCGGGATCTAACTGATCAAGTGTGCACAATACAGCAAGAATATTCTTCTCCTGGTAAAAACCAGCCAGGCCGCATTCCAGTTTCTTGTATTTTAGCTGCCCGCTTTTCAATACGTCACCTTTAAGGAAAAGCCCCCTATTCTCAATTTGTTTAACATTAGTCATCACATACTCATCTTCTGCAAAAACTATTTCTGCATTCATTTCTTTAGCTTTCTGCACAAATACGTCTTGGGTATCTTTCTGCCGTTCACTGATAACCACAGGAGTTCCGGGTTTTATAACTCCAGCCTTTTCAGCTGCGATCTTTTCGAGGGTATCGCCTAGCAAAGCAGTGTGATCATAACTGATATTAGTAATGACAGATGCCAGCGGACTGATCACATTTGTTGAATCAAGCCTGCCGCCTAACCCCACTTCAATAATTGCGATGTCCACCTTTTCCACTGCAAAATATTCAAAAGCAAGTCCCACAGTCATCTCGAAAAAAGAGGGTTTTATTTCTTCAAAATCTTTCTTGTACTTCTCTACAAATTCAACCACATTGTATTCGGGGATCATTTGTCCGTTTATCCTGATCCGCTCACGAAAATCTTTAAGATGCGGTGAGGTGTAAAGACCAGTTTTAAAACCTGCCTCCTGGAGAACAGAAGCAAGCATATGGGACGTGGAGCCTTTGCCATTGGTACCGGCCACATGGATGGAACGGAACTTTTTTTCAGGATTTCCTAAAAGCCTGCATATCGCTATGGTGTTGCCGAGGTCAGCTTTATATGCCGCAGCCCCAATGCGTTGAAACATCGGGAGCTGGCTGAACAGGTAATCCAGGGTTTGCTGATAGTCCATAAGAAAAATGCATCATCCTTTGGGGATAATGCACAAAATTAAATGAATTTCCGGTTAAAAGAAGTGATATTACTCGAGTGTAAATACGAAAGTATAGGTTCCCCGCTGTTCCCCTGATCCGTCTGCACGTGGGCTAAATTTGGCAGTTAGTGCGGCCTGGCGTGCTTTCGCATAAAGATTGGAACTGAATGTTGTAGAGCCCCTCTGTCCCGGGGTTGCTTTTATTACTTTACCGTTTTCATCAACGATGATCTCCACCACAACGATGCCTTCTTCGGTTGCATCTGTCAGCCTGTCGGGCTTATTCACAAGAGAGCGTCCGCGAAGATCAAAACCGCCTTTCCCTTGCCCGATGCCGGGCCTGTTGCCTTTTCCATCATCATCACCGTTACCAACACCGCTTCCGGTTCCGTCTCCGGAACCGCCTGTTCCACCCGTACCTTCACCTTTTCCTCCTTTTTTATTCTTCAGCTTGGCAAGGGCATTCATAAGTTCCGCACTAGCTTTTTCCTCTTCCGGGGTTTTTGCATCTTCCTTTACATCCTTGGTATTGTTCGGGTTAGTTTTAACTGACACTTCCGTTTCGGTTGCATCCGTAATAACATTCGGTGCATCTGCGGGGGCGGTTGTAGCTGTTGTAGCAGCATCCATGCTTGTTGCAAGATCTTTGGAATTATCACCGCTGCCGCCAGGGTCCTGGCCCATACCTTCCATTCCTAAACCTATTTCGATCTCAGGCATTGGTTTGATCTCAAATGGCGGAATAGGTGTAATGAAAACAATCAATATAAACAGGAGGAACAACAAAGCATGAAACCCTATTGTAAATGCCAGAGCAATGTACCTGTTCTTATTTTCGGCTTGCGCATCCATCTTTTTACTTATTAGGAGGTTTGGTAGCAAGTACCATTTTAACACCAAGGCCGTAACCGATCTGCATTACATCTGCCAGGTCCTGAATAGTCAGTGAATTATCAAACTTCAGAATTACTGTAGGAATTCCTTCTGTTACTTTTGTCATTTCAATCCGTAATGCATTTTCAAGATCAGTAAACGGTATGATGGTCTTATTTATTACATACTGGTGATTGGCATCCACTTCGATTGTGATCTGCTGTTTTTGAAGCTGCTCGCCGGGTTTTGAATTCGGCAAGGTAAGTTTAAGTACACTCGGGTTGGCAAGTGTTGATATGATCAGGAAGAATAAAAGAAGGAAGAACATGATGTCATTCAATGACTCGGTGCTTACTTCTGCTCCTTCTTTATGTCTGCGTTTTAGTTTCATTTTCGAAATTTAATCGTTTAATTTTTCCGTCTCAATACCGGCTTCGTTCGGAATAACACAGCACTGCTAGGTTGTGCCGGACATGATCGCAGCCTTAAATGCTGTTACTACTTACCCGGTCCGTGCAGCAGGTCGATAAATTCTACTGACGCTGTTTCCATTCTATTGATTGTTCTGTCAAGCATTGCATTCAGGATATAATAGCCGATAAATGCGATCAGTCCTATCACAAGGCCGGATGCAGATGTGATCATCTTCTGGTAAAGCCCCGAGGAAATAACCCCGATACTGATATTATCGGTTAATGATATATCATAAAAGATCTTAATAACCCCCGCAATGGTCCCGATAAAACCAAAAATGGGTGCGATACGCCCGATAAGACTCAATACGCTGAGGTTTTTCTCCAACCTGTTTATTTCAAGTTTTCCTACTGCCTCCATGGATTCTTCTATTTCTTTCATAGGTTTACCGATACGGCTGATCCCTTTTTCTATCATTCTTGCTGCAGGCGCCTTGGTATTCCTGCACAATCCTTTTGCAGCATCCAGGTTACCGTTATGAATATAATCCTTGATATGGTTCATGAAATTCGAATCCATTTTACCTGCCCTGCTGATGGTCATCAAACGTTCAAAGAAAAAATATACAGTAATAACTGATAATATTCCCATAGGGATCATGATGAACCCGCCTTTAACAATAAGATCGAGAAGGGATAAGGAAGCCTCTTTAGGCTGTTCAGGCATTGGCAACTGGGAAACCTGCGCAGCAAGGTTTCTTGTTGTATCCACAACCTGTGCAGCTGCTGCTGCACCATTCGTAACAATTTGCAAGAGAACGGAATTGAACATATCTGTTGATTTATGATGTTAAATTAAAAAGCGATCGTAAGTGTATTAACTCACGATCGCTAAATTAATTATATGCCAGGCTGCTTTTTCCGGGCAAGCATCAATTTATAAACACTGAATTGTTTATTTAAGCCTGAATTTTATAGGCAGGTTGAACATTACACGTACAAGCTCACCTTTATTTTTGCCGGGCTTCCATTTAGGCATCATTCTTATCACACGGATCGCTTCTTCAGTACAGCCATCTCCCACCCTGCCAAGAACATTGATATCACCGATCGAACCGTCTTTCTCTATAACGAACGACAGGCCAACTGTTCCCTGTGTTCCGTTTTCCACTGCCACCTGCGGATATCGCATGTGCTGTTTTATAAATGCGTAAACATCGCCATTGAACTCAGGCATCTCGCTAACTATTATTTCTATGTTATTACTTGGCGCGGGTGAAGCCGGGATATTTGTAACAGGATCGGCAAATGCACTGTCCGTTCCATCCTTAACTGTTTTATCCCCTACATTCATGAGTTCTACAGGCTTCACATCCAGGGGTTCTTTTTTATCAGTAACCGTTAAATTGAGATTATCCGTTTTGGGAGGCAGAGGATCGTTTTGTTCTACAGGCAGCTCTTTAGGCTTTTCAGGCTGCGGAATTATGATCTCATGCCATTCGGTTATTATTGCAGGGAGATCGACATCTATTAAGGGTGAGGCGCTCACAGAATTCTTATTTAAGTAAACCAGCAAGGCGAGGAGAACACTGATACCAAGCGTTGTAATAGTCATGCTTCTTGCAAGGGTATTATTGTGGGAACTGCGGATGGCATAAGCTCCATAATCCTTATTACGGTTTTCAAAAATAAGCTCGTTAAAATTCTTTTCTGAGTTGAACAGGGTTTTCATGGTTATAGAGGTTTTGGGTTAACAGATCATTTTGACCAATAGATGATGCATCCAGGCAAAATCCATAATCGACCAAACTATAAGCGGGGATGAAACGCAGAAAAGATGCGTCATTAATAAAAAAGATAATTAAAGGGGATGTGTAAAGGGGATGATTTCGTTTAGAACGGAAATCCTTATATTTTTATTGCAGGCGGGGAAAAAATTTCCTTTAACTAAAAAGCACCTGTGGAAGGAGCTCAGCTATTTTTCATAATGACCGTGGTTGTCGGGTAAGCAAAATAAGCACCATTGCTTTCAACGATCTCCATGATCTTATAATTTATTTCTTCACGCACATCGAGATAGATGTCATACTCAAGAGTATCGACAAAATAAAGAACCATAATATTCAGTGCGCTTGAATCGAATTCATGAAGACGGATTCTTGTTTCACCAGGCAGGACGTGAGGATGGTTCTCAATGTATTTCTGCACCTGCATAGTGATATTCTTGAGCTGTGTAGCTTTCGTATCGTAGGTAAGACTGATATTAAACCTGGCCCTTCTCTGGATCCTCAAAGAAAGATTATCAAGCTCTGTATCGACAAGCTTTTTGTTTGGCACAGTTACATAGCTCTTTTCAAATGTCCTGATCCTCGTACTCCTGAACCCGATCTTCTCAACATTCCCTTCTATTCCATTGATACGAATGAGGTCACCGATCACAAACGGTTTATCAAGAAAAATGGTGAATGAACCAAGAAGGTTTTCCAGCGATTCCTTGGCTGCCAAAGCGATGGCAAGTCCGCCTATACCTAATCCTGCGATAAGCGAAGCAATGTTCAGCTTAAATATAGCTCCCAGCATAAAGAATACGGAAAAGATCACGATGATGACTTTAATCGATTCTTTCACGAATGGAACAAGCTGGTCATCCGATTTGGATTCCGTCAGGGATGCGCGATACATGAGCACAAGCCCAAGAAAGTCAGTCAGCCTTAACAGGATCCAGGTTAAAGCAACAACGATCGCAATCTGGTAAGTCCTGTAAATAACAAGCCTTACACCAAATTTCTCAATTGTTCCGATATTCCAGTCCAATGGAAAGTCAAGCCGCTCAAAAGCAATGTAAAATGTGATAAGAAGTATAAATGTGTTTAACGGCTTTTTAAGCAGCAGTAATAATTTATCTGAGCCCACCCCCGTGGAGAACCTTTTCACGAAACTGAATATACCCAGGGCGAGGAGCCTTGATAGCAGCCTTAAGAATATCAATCCTACAATAATAATCCCGGCAAACCAACAATAATTTTCCAATGTATTACCGAGAAAAGTTTGCTGCAATGTTCTGTATATCATTTTGATCTGCTTTCAGGATTTATTAATACCAATACGGGGCTGTAAAGGTAAACAACCCTCCAGATTTTTTTAAATTATTTTTTGTTTCAAAATTATTTTTTTACGAGATTTGTATGAGAGTAAAGAAACACCGATTTTAAACAAAAGTTAAAACCATTTTTGTAAAACGAATTTTCATTGCAAATGAAAAAAGCAAGCACGCCAAAGAAGAGTCCTGCCAAAAAAGCTGATAAATCGAAAGAATCAGGGGAGTTAAGAAAACCAACTAAACTTAAACCTCTCAAAGAGAAAGAGAAAAAAAACTGGAAAAACAATCTTGAAGATGATGAAGAAGATTTTGCTGTAGCTGATGAAGACCTGAAACTGGATGATGGTTTTGGCGATGATGATGATGACGATGCCTTTTTTGATGAGAACTTCTGATAGCAATTATATTTTAAAAACGCCCCTGGTCCAGGGGCGTTTTTTTTGAGCTTAAAAGTGATATACAGCGCCACCGCAATTGTTTTCCCGCGCCCCGGTTACACTTCTTAAACAGTTAATTTCATTTCGCATCCTCAGCACCCCCAGGAAAGCAAAGATCAATGCTTCCTTGAATTCTATAATATTTTTAGCTGGAATAACTATTTCCAAAGGCACTCTTTCGCGGATCCTCTCAATTAAGAAATCATTATAAGTGCCGCCACCCGTGATCAGCAGCTTTCCTTCCTTTTTTGATTCCAGCGCACGGGCAATCTGCGCGGCCACATGCTCACAAAAGGTAGCAAGAAGATCATTCTCCTCTATTTCATATTTATCAAAAAGTGTGTCGATATTCTCTTTTACCCATTCCTTTCCCAGGGATTTAGGAGTTTCCGGGGGCTGCCTGAAATAAGGCAATTCATTCAGCTCATTCAACAGGTACTTGCTTATCATGCCTGAGCGCGCCAACTCACCTCTATCATCATATGGTTTTCCAAGCCTCTCCGTGATCGCATTCATTACAATGTTAACAGGGCAAATATCGTAAGCCGCCCTTCTGCCTTTGTGCTCGTAAGAAACATTGGCAAAACCGCCAAGATTAAGACAGTAATCGTACTCTCCAAATAGTAATTTGTCACCGATCGGTACAAGCGGGGCACCCTGCCCGCCCAGCGCGACATCAAGTGAGCGAAAATCACATACTACCGCTGTTTTGCATGCTGCTGCAATTGCGCTTCCTGCACCAACCTGTACCGTGAAACGCTTATCCGGCTGATGAAAAACAGTGTGGCCGTGGGAAGCAACGAAATCTACTTTCAATGAATGCTTTATGATAAAATCTGAAACAAGTCGCCCGGTATAAAAACCATATTCATGGTGTATCTCCTGGAAAGTAATGCCGTCAACGGTTTCCAGTGACAGCAGTCGTTCCTTCCATTCTCCGGGATACGGGCGGGTTTCCGACTGAAGGATCTCAAAGTGCCATTTATTCTCATTAAACGTGAACCGGCAAAATGCAATATCCAGCCCATCAAGGGAAGTACCGGACATTAACCCGATAACATTATAGCTTTGAGGGCCGAAATTTGTCATAAACAATTAGCAAAATTTGATTTTAAAATTTACATTTGCCATGCGCCAGAAGGTCTGCCTGCATTTCTTTTGGAAGCTCTCAAAAATAAAGTAATTATTTAACAAAAAAATTTATATCTCATGTTTTTTGATTTGACAGAAGAGCACTTAATGATTCAGAAAGCCGCGCGGGATTTTGCGAATGATGTATTGAAACCCGGGGTAATTGAGCGCGATGAACATCAGAAATTTCCGGCGGAAGAAATCAGGCAGCTTGGTGAACTTGGCTTCATGGGAATGATGGTGGATCCTAAATATGGCGGAGGCGGAATGGATTGTGTTTCCTATGTTCTTGCCATGGAAGAAATTTCTAAAGTGGATGCATCCTGCTCGGTTGTAATGAGCGTTAACAATTCGCTTGTGTGCTGGGGACTTGAAAAATTCGGAACTGAAGAACAGAAACAAAAATACCTTGTACCTCTTGCAAAAGGAGAGATCATAGGTGCATTTTGCCTGTCAGAGCCTGAAGCAGGATCGGATGCGACATCTCAAAGAACTACTGCAATTGACAAAGGCGATCACTATCTTGTTAACGGCACAAAGAACTGGATCACAAACGGAAGCACTGCTTCTGTTTATCTTGTTATAGCTCAAACGGATGTGGCTAAAGGACACAAAGGCATTAACGCACTTATCCTTGAGAAAGGAATGCCGGGGTTTGTAGTGGGCCCTAAGGAAAATAAACTCGGGATCAGGGGTTCTGATACACATTCACTGATGTTTACTGATGTTAAAGTCCCGAAAGCAAACCGCATCGGTGAAGATGGCTTTGGTTTCAAATTCGCCATGCAGGTATTGTCTGGCGGAAGGATCGGAATCGCATCTCAGGCACTTGGAATTGCTTCCGGGGCATATGAGCTGGCCCTTGCATATTCAAAGGAACGCAAAGCATTCGGTAAACCTATCAACCAGCACCAGGCCATACAATTCAAGCTCGCTGATATGGCGACTCAAATCGAGGCGGCAAGGCTTCTTTGTCTTAAAGCTGCATGGATGAAGGACCAGCATGTTAATTTTGACAGGGCCAGTGCAATGGCAAAAGTGTTTGCTTCTAAAGTTGCAATGGATACTACCATTGAAGCTGTACAGGTTCATGGCGGATACGGGTTCGTTAAGGAATACCATGTTGAGCGCTTAATGCGTGACGCTAAGATCACCCAGATCTATGAAGGTACAACCGAGGTTCAGAAGATCGTTATTTCAAGATCACTGCTTTCTTAAAACTTATAGCTTGATATATAAATCCCAAACATTAAACTGTTTGGGATTTTTTGTTTTCGGAGGTCTTTGGTTTTATCAATTAATTCCATATTAATACGGATCTCCGGAGCTTTGATCGTTGCGGGCCAGGAGGCAAATAATAATATGATCCTTCGGAGCTAAACAGAATCTGGATACACATAATACAAATAACAATGCGCTTCTCCGCAGCTTTAAAGGGCAGTGATACACTATCTATCCATCCTTTGAATGTTTATTAGTCCCGTAGGGACGAAGTTATTATTAATAACATCGGTAAATATAACACCTCAGCCCCGGAAGGGCGTATTATAGTTCGGCCGGACGTCTTGATTGTTCACATCAGCTTCTTGTATCCCGGATCTCCTGGCGGGTTTTTATCCGTCTTTTTAAAGAATGGATATTTTATATTAATCCTGACCACCTCGTGTTTCCCAACATAACTAAGAGCAAATGCACTCCAGAGAATTAAGGGCAGCAAAGCATAAAACATGGGATATAACCAAAACATTGCAAATGTGTATACTTTAGGGTTTCCCGGATCATTATCTTTTAGCAGAACAGGCAGCTTTTCATTGACTTCGAATGCTGTTCCTTCCGGCCCTTTGAACTGATAAACCATTCCATCTTTTTCAAATTCTATTACCGGGTAAGTATCCTTATCCATTAATTCGTTCGCTTCTGCAACATAAAAAACGAACTTCCCTTCTACCCTCTCCGAATTCAGGATCAGCATTGATCTGTTCAGTAAATAAAAGATTAAGATAATCCCGATCCCGGTAAGGAAGGTTTGAGTACGGCCCAGTCTGAGCATAGTATATTGTTTATGTTGAACGCTTAACTATAAAGCGGGAATCACTTTTTCCAGTTTTATGCCGCGTGACCCTTTTATAAGAATAGTTGTATGCTTTGGTGTATTGGCCTTTAAATATTCAAACAGCTCATCACTTGTAGGAAAAGTTTTGATGTTCGCCTTCTTTCCGGCTTCTGTGAAAAGCGGCCCTACAAGATAAGCATTGTCGATATTCCGGGCTTTTAACTGATCGATTATTGCATCGTGCTCCCTGGAACTTTCATCTCCTAATTCAAGCATATCACCAAGAATAGCGATCTTATTTGAATGGTCCAGCGCGGCAAAATTATCAAGTGCCAAACTCATACTGGAAGGATTCGCATTGTAATAATCGAGGATCAGTGTATTATGTTCGGTTTTCTGCAGCTGGGACCTGTTGTTGGACGGAGTGTATTCAGCTAAAGCTTTATTTATTTCTGAATCCTCTATTTTGAAATAATTACCGACACAGGCTGCGCACAAAAGATTATAATAATTATAAACCCCTACAAGTTGGGAGTTCACCAATTCACTGCTCTTTACATTTACGGCATTATAACGTGTTGCCCATTGAAATGAAATAAATTCAGAAGCGCCTGTTTTCAGGCTTCCTACAACATCATAAAGTTTTTTGGTTCCGTAAGTAACCTTGTCGGTGCTGCCGGCAAGTTCAATTAACACCTCATCATCCCCATGAACAAATAATCTTCCCTTCTTTTCCCGGATATACCTGTACAATTCCCCCTTGCCTTTCTTCACGCCTTCGATGCCCCCGAAGCCTTCAAGATGCGCTTTCCCGATATTTGTAATGATTCCGAAATCAGGCTCCGCGATCTTACTCAGCATTTCAATCTCTCCCTGGTGATTAGCTCCCATCTCAATAATCGCCATTTCATGATCCTTTGTGATTGATAACAACGTAAGCGGCACACCAATGTGATTGTTGAGATTTCCTTCCGTAGCCAGCACTTTATATTTCCTGCCAAGTACAGCATTTACCAACTCTTTGGTTGTGGTCTTTCCATTGGAGCCAGTGATGGCTATAACGGGCAAGCCAAGCTCTTTCCGGTGATGGTTTGCCAGGTCCTGCAGGGAAGAAAGAACATCCTTTACAAGAATATACCGTTCATCGTCTTGTGCGGGGAGATATTCCTCCTCATCGATCACCGCAAGGGAGCATCCGCGCTCCAGGGCCTGGCGGGCAAAAGCATTACCGTTAAAATTCCCTCCCTTCAATGCAAAAAATATGGAACCGGCTTTGATGCTGCGCGTGTCGGTGCACACCAGGGGGTTCATCTTAAAATGTGAATAGATCTTCTCCGTCATATTATTTCATTTCCTTTGGAATCAAACACACCGGGACAGCAACCATCTTGTGCCGGTTAGCGGTATTCATTCTTTTATATATTTCCAGTACGGCTTGCTGCCTTTCCGTGAGACCAGTATTATCCCCGGGTTTTTCAAGATGTCGCATCGCCCATTCAAGTTCATCATAAGAAGCACCTATCTGGTCCTCATCGCTTCTGCCATCCGCAAACAAGCCGTCTGTGGGCTTTGCCTTCTGAATTGATGCCGGCACCTCAAGCTCCTTTGCTAATGTATATACTTCAGATTTCATCAGATCTGCGATCGGACTCAGGTCCACGCCTCCGTCACCATACTTGGTAAAAAACCCGATGCCAAAATCTTCAATTTTATTTCCTGTTCCCGCAACCAGCATTTTGTGATGGCACGCATATGCATACAATGTAGTCATCCTCAAGCGTGAACGGGTATTCGCCATGGTGAGCCGGTCCTGGATCTCAGCCGGGAACGTTTCTTCTATGGACTGAAAAGCTTTGCTGAGCTCTACCTCATGTGAGCTTACATTTGAGAACCGGGCTTTTAACCAGGAGATATGCTCATGTCCACGGTCGTATTCTTCCTTATGCTGGCGGATGGGCATATTAAGGCAAATGACTGGCTTTCCCGTCATTGCACAAAGTGTGGATGTAACAGCGGAATCGATACCGCCTGAAATGCCGATCACAAAACCTGTAGTCCTGCTTTGGCCGCTATACTCTTTCAACCAATTTACAATGTGGCCTATAACTTCTTTATTTTTCATTATTCAAAAATAAAAATCCCGGGCTCAGAAAACTGCGCCCGGGATTAATTTTACTAACTATTAAATGTTAGAATAGAACACCAACAGTTAATGCAATGCTGTTGGATTTAAGGTTTTGCTTCAATTCTGTTCCGTATCCGGGACCGCCCACGGTAAATTTACGCTGATAATCAGAGTTGTTCTTTACAACGTTGGTAAACCCCATCAGGTAATTTAACCCGATCACAACCGAAGTTGTTCCTGACAGGTTCCATTCAACACCAAGGCCCATGTTTAAAGCTTCGTGAAACAGGGCTACGTCTTTTTTAACATCGGTTTTGGAGATCGTTTGTGGTGTTCCCCAGCCGCTGGTAGAGGCTGCAGGTCTTTGCACCTCATCAGTCGCTTTTGCAGCGATCCTGAAAGAGCTGTTCACCCCAAACATACCGAAATATGTTAAAGCACCGATCTCTTTGGTTCTCAGTTTCAGGGTTAATGGCAGCGTTACATATGTAATTGCATATTTACGCTCATTATGGAGATTACCTTCATAACGGTTGGCGGAATTGCTTGATGTATCGTTATAAGCTTCAATGAACGGAGCGATCTCTTCATTCTCTTTATCATAAATATAAGCTACATAACTTGTAGAGGGATTGCCTGAAAGATCATTGTTATATCTTACCTTTCCTCCGCCTGTGTTAACCATAAGACCAGTTGCAAACACAGCAACATCCGTTAACCTGAACTCCAGCCCGAGACCGCCACCGAATCTCATTGCCACCCCGTCCTTCTCCGTGATCTTCTCACCCGATTTCAGCCAGTTGATGCTTGGGGAAACCATCAATCCAAAACGGACATTCTTGGAAGACTGTGATTCGCTATCCTGGGCAAATCCTATCGATCCTGCCAATAACAATGCAGATAATGTAAATACCTTCTTCATAATTTTTTCTATTTTTGATGTTTTAAATTAATGTGGTAAATTAAAACTTACGTCCCCACAATATTAAGTATATTTTTTTATATGAAAAATTTTAATTTCGGTGCGGTATTGTTTGTTTTCACAGTCTTTCTCACCTCCTGCGGCAACAATCCACTTGATGTTGACCTTAGCTCTGTACCTGTTCCTGAGTTCGGCATTAAACGCCTGGAAGAGGATCTTTTTAAAATTGACACCTCAGATATACCGGGCGCTACCGCGGGGCTTCAATCGAAGTACGGCACTTTCTATCCCGTGTTTTTCAGCCGGATCATTAATAATGGAGATGTCAGGGATTCGGCTTATTCGCTAAGGCTGAAACAGTTCATTTTTGACCGGGACATGCGCGAAACATATAACATGGTAAGCGCTGCTTATCCCGGCACAGAACCCCTGAAGGATGAACTCTCAGATGTTTTCCATCACTTCCGATATTATTTTCCCGACAGGAAACTGCCTGCCGTTGTTACCATGATCTCAGGTTATAACCAATGGCAGGTAAAAGCAGATAGTACGCTGGCAATCGGACTTGAGATGTATCTTGGGAGCAATAATAAGTTTTACCAGATGCTTGCTTTGCCTCGTTATAAAACCATGTTCATGAATAAAGAGAACATAGTACCGGATCTCACGCGTGAGTTCCTGATAGCTGAGTTCCCTTATAACATGGATAAAAGCGACTTTTTGAGCGAGATCATTTATATGGGCAAGATAATGTATCTTACAGATGCTATGCTTCCCGAAACCGAAGACACTATAAAGATCCATTATTCTGTCCCGCAGATGAATTATGCCAGGCAAAATGAATTTAATGTCTGGAGCTATTTCGCAGCTCAAAAGCTGCTTTACACCACTGACCAGGCCGAGATTATGAAGTTTACATCGGACGGGCCTTTTACAAGCGCATTAAGCAAAGAGTCGCCCCCGCGGATCGGCTACTGGATCGGATGGCAGATCGTCCGCCAGTATATGAAAGCCCACCCGGACATAACTGTGCCTGAACTGGCGGCTGAATCAGATGCGCAAAAGATCCTTACGAAAGCTAAATACAAACCTTCAAAATAACAGACTAAATTAATTATGAAACAATCCGAAATAAATTTTAAAGTTACGCTTGATGAAAACAATCTTCCCGAAAAGATCGACTGGAATGCGACAGACGGTGGCGAACAGAGCTCCAGTAAATCGGTGATGATCGCATTATGGGATGCGAATGAAAACAATACATTAAGAATTGACCTCTGGACAAAAGACATGATGGTTGATGAAATGAAGCAGTTCTATCACCAGTGTTTACTCTCGATGGCTGATACATTTGAAAGAGCCACAGGTGAAACTGATTCGGCAAAGGAAATGAGGGCATATGCACAGCATTTCGCAGAAAAACTAAAGCTGATCGAGAAAAAAGGCAGTTAGGTCTCAATTGTTATCGTTAAATATTTTGTTTCCTGCTTTTTTTCAATAAATTTGTTTTTGATCCGGCTGCTATAGCCTCATTTAAATACATTAAATATGAACAAAGCTACTTCTTCAACAGCTCTTCTTTCTGCTGCCATTGGATTACTTGCATTAACGGTAACTGGTTCCCGGTTACACGCGCAGAATATCCTGTTTAATAACGGTGCCCTGGTTTATATCGCACCTTCAACGGTCGTGCAGGTGAACGGAGGTTTTCAGAATGACGGAGCATCCGGAACAACTCCTGTTTTCGAGAATAACGGTATTATGACCATTGCAAACAGCGGTACACCCGGGACTGTGCTCCTTACAAACGGCTCAACTTTGCAGGGTAATGGTACATTCAATGTAGAACAGGACTGGATCAACAATGCATCCTTTAACGCAGGAAGCAGCACCGTGGTGCTTAACGGAAACCTTCAGCAATTCGTTACAAGCGCAAACGGCACGATCACCACCTTTAATAATTTAACGCTTACAGGTACCGGAACCGGGGCCGACAGGAAGAAAACGCTTCAGCTTATAAATTCGAATATTGGGCCGAACGGGGTACTTAATCTTACTGACAGGGAACTTGAAACACTGGCAAATACTATGTTCGTATTAAATCCTTCTGTTGCATCTGTAACCGGTGTCACCGTTTTTGGAGGCGAAGGTTTTGTCAGCAGCAATGTTGGCGGAGCATTGTCAAGGGTTACCAATTCCAATGCGGTGTATGTGTTTCCGACTGGTTCCAGCAGCGGCATCCCGCGTTTCAGGGCAGTTGAAGTCACTCCTGCTTCATCAGCGTCAAATACTTTCACAGTACGTTTAGGAAACAACAATGCAACCCTCGATGGATTTAACGTTTTACAGCTGGATTCTTCAATGTGTAAAGTAACCCGCCAGTTCTATCACCAGATAAACAGGACCTCCGGCACGGATAATGCGGATATCGATGTTTTCTATGACCAGATCACAGACGGTCCATGGGATGGCCTTGCACAGTGGAACACTCCAACTTCAGGAAGATGGAATAACATGGGTACAATTACGGCAAGCATTAGTCCAACCTATAATGACAATAAAAAAGCAAGCTGGTCGGATTTCAGCAATGACCCCTACATTCTTTCCAGGGAAAAACTCGCAGAACCTACGTTTGCATGTAATGACGTGTGTGCAAACTCAAGTGGAAATATTTTTAATGCTACAGGGGCTCCTGCAGGTACCACATATGTGTGGTCAACACCTGCCGGAACAACTATTGCTTCAGGGCAGGGAACCGGGACTATCAGCGTTGACTGGGGCACAATTTCAGGTCCGGTAACCGTTATGGATACGAATGCCCTCGGTTGCTTTTCCGACCCGGTATCATGTTCTGTTACTGTTTCAATCCCCCCTACTGCTGACTTCTCTTCCTCGAACTCGGGATTCAACTATAGCTTTACTGACCTCAGTACGGGCGGTGCTACTCAATGGGCATGGGATTTCGGAGATGGAAACTCCTCTGCAGTGCAAAACCCGGCCCATGGCTATACTTCCAATGGTACCCAAATGACCGTTTGCCTTACTGCAAGTAATTCCACCGGATGTGCGGACAGCACCTGCAGAATCCTTGATGTGAATGTACTTGAGTTTATAAACATCCCGAATGTTTTCACTCCTGATAATGACGGGATCAACGATGTATTCTATATAAATAATTCCGGCATTTCGGAATACCAGCTTGAAATCTATAATCGCTGGGGAACCAAAGTGTTTACTTCAGAAGAGGTGGGAACCAAATGGGATGGGCGTTCATCAGCCGGGGTGGAACTTTCCGAAGGAACGTACTTCTTTATACTTAAAGCGGTTTCAGTTACCGCCAAGGATTACAGCACAACAGGTTTTGTTACACTTCTAAGGAATAAATAAAAGATTATACAGCATAACAATTAATAAAAAAAGACCTCGATGAGGTCTTTTTTTATTTAAGGGCTTTTTATTTAAACAGCTTATTGGTTTCGGAAATAAAATCCAGGAGTTCTTTCCGGCCTTCTTTCTTCTCTGCTGATGAGTAAAAGCAAGGCGGCAATTCATCCCAGGACCGACCCATTTCCTCTTTATAATTATGAATGTTATTTGCTGTTTTAGCTTTTGATAATTTATCCATCTTGGTGAATACAATGACGAATGAAATATTATTCTCGCCCAGCCAATCCATAAATTCAAGATCGATCTTTTGAGGCGATAACCGTGAATCTACAAGAACAAATACACACATCAGGTTTTGTCGCTCAAGGATATATTCATTAATGAATTCACCCCATTTATCCCTTTTATCTTTTGATACCTTAGCAAATCCATACCCGGGCAGATCGACCAGGTACCAGTTTTCATTAACAAGAAAATGATTGATCAGCTGCGTTTTCCCAGGCTTTCCCGAAGTCTTCGCCATGTCCTTCCTGTTCACCAGCATATTGATGAGAGAGGACTTCCCTACGTTTGATCTCCCGATGAAAGCATATTCCGGTAAAGAAGGAGCAGGACATTTGTTCACATCTGTATTGCTTATAACGAATTGGGCTGAACGAATTTCCATTGTATTTCCGGTTGCAGGCAAAGGTACTAAAATTCTTAAGCTCCGTAATTTTTACATTCTCACAAAAAAAATCACCCAAATGATGTGACTTCATTTGAGTGATCGTAAAACTCTCTTTACACAATAATTATCTTACAATAAGGATTTCATTGAATAATAAAACGTCAGAAGATACTATACACAGGTAAGTTCCTTTTGCCAATCCTTCCTCCGGCATCAGCATAAAAACATCTCCGTCAGAATTTTGGAACTGCAACGTCTTGGAATATACAACTCTTCCTAAAGCGTCATAGATATTGAAGCTTACCTTTTGGTCTGCTGTACCTTTCATTCTCAGGTTTATTTCCGTTCCTTCAGACGGATTAGGGTATAATACGACAGAGGAAAACTCTTTTTCTTCATTCATAGTGCGGTTTTCAACAATAGTATCCGGTTCATCCGGTGCCATTAAATAAACCGCGGAAGTTGAAAATGAAGGTAATACAGGGGGAGTACCACAAGAATAGCTTACTTTAATTACATCTTCGTTCGGCATGGACGTAATTGATCCTCCACCAATAAATAAATTGGCAATTGTAACTGTGGAACTGTTTAAGGTTGCAGCGGTAAAAAATGATTGCATTGTAAGGGTATTGAGAATAGTCGGATTACATGAAGTAGCTCCTGACATATCCGCCTTTATCAGGTACGGATCAAGCCTCTCCTCATCCATGACAAACCCACCGATAATTAAGCCCCCGTCAATATTATTAACTGACAATCCAATTTCTTTAGTATCCGTTCTCATAGGACCACCATAACTGTATGACCATTCGAGACCTCCTGAACTATCCATTTTTAAAATGTAAAGATCCTGATCAAGATCATCAAAGCTTGAAGTCTCACCAACCAAAACAAATCCACCATCCTCAGTTAATTGTAATTCGTAAGCCTCATCATGATACTCACCTCCGTAAGATTTTTGCCATTCTATCGCACCGATACTATCTGTCTTAACAAGAAACACATCGCTCATTCCCGACCCGAAGCTGGTTGTTGCACCCGTAATTGCATATCCACCATCACTGGTTATAACTGAAGACCGACCAATCTCATTATTTGTACCGGCTATTGCTTTGGACCACATTTCACTTCCATTAAAATCAGTTTTAACGAGGTAAACATCCCTGTTGGAAGTATTGAACCCGCCCGTTTCCCCTGTTATCAGGAAACCCGAATTATCTTCAAGAATATCGTGGGCCCGGTCAGCTTGCGGCCCACCAAAGGCTTTTGACCATTGATAATTACCCTGGAAATCTATCTTTATTATATACATATCCAGGTTACCCGAATTGTCTGTTTCACCGGCTACAACATAACCACCATCATTTGTAGGAATAATATCATGACCGGATTCATTCATACTGCCTCCATAAGTCTTTGACCACACTACATTGCCGTCAGAATCTGTTTTTATTATAAAAACATCATCATTAGATCCCGAACCTGCACTTTTTGTTTTTCCTGTAATGATAAACCCTCCGTCTGGCGTCTTTAATAATTTATGAGCCTCGTCATCAGCCCAGCCACCAATGGTCTTCTTCCATTGAATAGCACCATCTTCATCTGTTTTAACAAGTTTAAAATCCATAGAATTAACACCTGCGATATTGGAGAGACTTATATATCCGCCACCATCAAGGGAATAGAATGCTCCAAAAACACTTTTTGGCTTCAAACCTGTTGAATCGATAAGTGTTATTGAACCCGGGCCCGAAAGTGTTGAGTCACCAGGAATATTTATCAATATCCTTTCAAATGTTGATTGTGCCCTGGTTAAAATTACACCGGATAAGAGTGACAGGATTAGGAGGATCTTTTTCATTGCGTTGGTTTTTATTATTCAGCACAAAGAAACGCTATGCTTCCTGTCTGAAATAACCAAACTAAATCAAAAGAAGACTGATGTAAGATTTTTACGGGTTTTGTAAAATGCGGAGAAGAAGACTATTTCTTGTATGTGGCAAGGTGCCGTTCCTTCTTTGTATCGTAAATATCTGAGATTGTAACCAGGATCCCCGTTTCCTCAACCTCACCGAAATGCGAGTTCATGGAAGTTCCAAAAGTACGCATGGTACCAGAAAGATTCATATATGCGTTTACAAGAGGAGGAATGTGCTCGCCTTTCTCCCTTACATTCTGGCCCAGGATCCGATGTGCATCTTTATATGATAAACCTTTTATAGAACTAAGGAATTCGGCAACATCAGTTTTGAGATGAAGGGGTTCAAGTGGCTTCACAAGCTGCTCCTTATCCGGGAAGAAATAATTCATAAAGGCAAGTATCATATCCCGTGCATGAATATCAAAATCAGTATACATGGTTACCTTGCCAAAGAAATGTTTTATATCGGGATTGTCTATTACAATAGCCCCTAAGCCATCCCAGAGGTTATCGAGCGAAAAAAGACCTTTCCTGTTATCTACGGAAGGCTGGAACTTAGGCTGGACAAAGGATCTTCCGAGCTCTATAGTATAAGGAACGTAGTCCTTCATGAATTTATCGGAGAAACTGAATAGCTCAGTAGTTGCCACATGAACTATTCCGTTGATTAACGGGGCATCCTTGAGTTTAATAAAGCGGTATCCTCCAACAATCTCCTTTTCCTCAGGATTCCATACGATCAATTGTTTATAGGGGGCGTTGGCAGTATCAAATTCATCTATATCGATTTCATGTCCTGTACCTCCACCGGCAGCCCTGAAAGTGAATTCCCGCAACCTGCCGATCTCCCGCATAACATTAGGGGAATCATGATGAGTAATAATATAGATCTTATTATGCCCGTTATTTGTATCACGTACGAATCGCTCCGAAGTAAGCTCCGACTCTAATAATCTCTTTTCAACAGGTGCAATAATTTCCTGCATAGGTCTAAAATATTATGTGACTGATCATTCAGCCTTTTTAATTGTGGGAAGCATTTTACTTTTGTCTCCTGACTTCAGAGCGTATACATGCTGTTTTACCCTTTCTGACCAATACTCAGCGGGCTGATCTTTTGAAAAAACCTCCCAGGAAATAGGTTCACCAAAAATAAAGGTAATGGTTTTTCCTTTCTGACTGTACATTTCATCCACAAGATAAAACATTTCAAGGTTAGCTTTGATCCCAAGCTTCTTTCTCCAATAGGCAAGGTTATAGAAGAACTTCGAATTGTGGCCGTCAATAAAAACCGGTACCACGTTTTTTTTATATTGAACTGCTTTTGTTACAAAGCTCTTTCTCCAAACAAGATCACTAACAACCTTTTTTTCCTGCCTGCGTGAAACAAGCCCCGCAGGAAATATTAACAGGCATGAATCCGAAGCGTAGACCTCTTCAAATTTTTGGGTGTATTCCGCTGAATTCCGACCATGTTTATTAACAGGGACAAAAATAGGCGCAAAATTCTTAAGGGCCATTAAGAGATCGTTAACAAAAAAGCGGATATCCTTCCTGTAATGGCCGACTACCTTCATAAATGCGATGCCATCAAGGCCACCCAAAGGATGATTGGCCGTCATGATTACCCCACCTTCGGCAGGAATATTTTCTACCCCTTTTACTTCTGTATTGGCACCAAACTCCTCCATTGCAGCCTTCACAATCTCATAACCATGCAGATCCTTATACCTGTAGATCGCGTCATTCAGGTCATCTTCATGTATGGTTTTTTTGATATATCTCAGCAGAAAGCCGGGCAATATTTTAAGTAACCGCGGATTTTTGGAGGCGATTACTTTCTCAACATCAATAAACTTTTCAGTTTGTGTTACGATTGGTTTTTGCTGGTTTTCGATACCCATATAATTACTATACTCGAGAGGCAAAGTTAAAGTTTTATTGTTAAGACGATCAATCTTTTATATATGGAAACTTAGCCTCCCGGTGCTTGGTGTTTTTAATCCTGTCCATTAGATTCCGGGTTGTTTCATACGGACCATCAACAACCGCAAGATTGATCAGCCATGCCGGAACATAACCACCGGGATTAACCATCAGCTCATATACAACTTCTACCTCTCCGTTTATAGGAGTTAAGGTCCAGGAGGCCCTGAACTCCCGGATCCTGACCTTATCTTCTGTTTTAGGAATATAATCAGGTATACTTTCTGAAATTATTTTTACGATCTTGGATTCCGGATCCTGGTTTAGCCTGACTCTCACTACAAAATCCCGGCTATCCACCGGCCAAGGGGCTACAACTGTTTGATAATGAATCCAATCTGTAGCGCCTGTTTTTTTTAACGTTGAGGACTCGCCACACCGGTACACCCACTCAGGATACGAGGTCCAATCAGTCAGGATGGACACAACACTGCTTAATGTGGTTTGCAGTTTTACAACGGATTTTAACTCTTTGTAAGGAGAGTTCTCCAGTGAGCGCGTATATATCGCAATGCCATTCTCGTATTTCTTCAATTGCCATTCACCGGTGAAATTTATTTTATTGCAAACAAAGTGGAGAATTATACAAATCACATATTTCATTAATTTTCCTGATATTATAAATAATCCCTTGATTACTAATGGAATTGCAACTTTTTGGCGTATATTTACGTCTATAGAAAATAATTATTAATCGAGGGAAATATATGGAAAAATTAATATTAACGGCCGGATTATTTTTAGTCTTTGGTGTTTCATTATTGGGCCAAACTCAAGTCCCTGATAATGATAGTCTTATATTAAAAAGAAAACAAAATAATATTGGTGATATAAAGCGGACTAAATCCTACGGCAGTTGTACGACTATCGCGGAAATAAAGACCGCAACCCCGAACCCGGTAAAGGAAAAGAATATAATAGTTCAGCAATCGGATGCAATTAAAAATGATTAACATGAAGAAAATACTACTGCTTTCAACTATTGTTTTCATTTCACTCTGCGTCTCTGCACAGACGAATAACACCTGTGCTACTGCATTAGCGCACGGAAATGTTAATGCATCATCCTGTACCCCTGTTACATTTAATGTTGGAGGGGGGAACGTTCCTAATGCTACTCCTGCCCTCGCTGCTCCATGTGCAGCAACGACTACGAATGTTGATGAGGCGTGGATCTCTTTTGTAGCTCAATCTACAGTTACCATATTTGAATACGTAAATTCCACCAGGGATGCGGCCGTATACATCTATTCCGGGTCCTGCGCAGGTCTTACGCAAATGGCTTGTTCAGATGCTGCGGGCTCAACCAATACATTAACCCTTGCCACCACTGTCGGTACTACTTACTGGGCCCGAATCATCAGGGAAGGGGGAGGGAACAATGCGACAATGTTCGGAACTTACTGTGTCTACCAGGGCTGTACAAACGCGACTTATACCAGTCTTTCCAATGCGCTTTATACGAACTGTGCTCCTGTTACCCCACGGAATAATATTACTTCTGGCGGTCCATGCTTTTCAGGGGATAACATAAATAAAAGGGTTTGTTTATCCGGCGGATGTATTGAGCAGGGCACATACGAGGAATTTATTTCCTTTACAGCTACCGCTGCTAATATGAACATTGGCTACACCGACGGCACAGCTGGAACAGTTGACATTGCGGTTATGCAGAATACCGGTACATGTGCTGCCCCGGCTTTAACAATCCTTGACTGTTTTAACGGGATCTCTGCAACGCAGACCTTTCTTTCCACAGGGCTAACCGTAGGAACCACATACTGGATTATGGTGACTGCTACCCAAACGAATGTTGGAACCTTTAATATTTGTCTTACAACCCCACCGGTTGCCTGTACCGATAATGACAATTGCGCCCTGGAAACTACTGCCATTAATTTAGCGAGCAATACGCAGCTTTGTATCAACGATTGTAATACAGGTGCTACCAATATAGGCACTTCCATCACTGCCTCCTGTACAAACCCTACGGGGCCTGTTGCATGGTTTGAATTTACTTACCCAACAACTGATGTTACCTTGGACATCACCGTAACCGGAACAGGATTCGATCCGCACATACAGATCTGGAGCGGGTGTAATACTTATTATGCTAATGGTTGTGATAACGGCTCAGCCAATGTTGCCACACTCACCGGATATAACATCGGAGGTGCGGGAACATTCTTTGTTTCGGTGACACCTGAAAATGGCGTGGCAACGGGAAATTTTGAAATCTGTGTTCGTACTTACCCTGATAATAATTCATGCAACACCCAATCAGCAATTACGGCAAATCCTGCGCCTGTACTTGGCCAATACTCACCCAGCACCGTGGTTACTTTTTGCATCGACATTCCCTATTATGATAAAGCAGCCTGTAACTGGCTGCAAGGAATTGTTCCAACGCTCACAGGAAATGGCTGGGACCTTACATTTGGTACCAACGGGATAAGCCCAACGGTTACACCTATCACTCAATCTCATGGCTTTGGTAATGCTGTAAATGCAAGTTATGGTACCTGGGCCTGGATCAATTCCCCGACTGGGGTGGATTATAATCAAAATCCCTGCGGAGGCGCATGGGCTGTTCCGGGGAATTGTGTATTGCCGGCCGGATGGTATTTTACTGAAACAGGGGCTACGAATCCTGACGGAAGTTTTGGGGATGGGAATACAACCCCTACAGCAAATTGCTGGAGTGACTTAACCGTTGATAATGATGTATGGTATTCTTTTACTCCTGTAACAACCGGAAACTATTGTTTTTCTACCAATCATACCGGTGGAACCCTGACTGATACACAAATAGCTGTCTGGCGCACCTTAAATCCAGTAAGTTCCTGCCAGGGAAGTTATGTGTTAGTCGGTTGCAATGACGATGTAGGCGCAACAAATTATCGCTCAAGGGTTACTGTTGCTTTGACTGCAGGACAAACCTATTTTATCCAGGTTGACGGCTGGGGTGGTGCAATCGGCACTTTCGGGTTTAGTGTAAGTGCTGTAGGAGGAGGGTGTAATAATACCGCAGGAATCCCGGCAGCTGCTGCCGTTTCTAATGACCTAATGTGCAATGCAGAAGTCGTGACAGCCAACACCAAGATTTTCGGGACAAATGCTGCAGCGACTGCTTCAAATAACTGTGAGGATAGTGAAACTCCGGGCTTCGGATGGCAGGCTTGCTTCCAGGCAAGAACCAAATCAACTGTAAATTGCTTGTATAATGAAGATCTCGGAATCTCCTTCAAAACATATTCTGACGGTGAGATAGGTTCCTGGACAAGTGTAGGCTGTGTGACTGACATCCAGCAACAAAGCGGTGCTGCTGTAGCAGTTTGTAATAATCCGTTACCAATAGAACTTCTTTCATTTGAAGCGGAATACAGGAAAGCGACCCGTGATGTGGAGCTTAGCTGGTTAACCGCAACAGAGATCAATAATGACTATTTTACAATTGAAAAGTCACAGGATGGGATTAATTTTGAGTTCTTAACTACTGTTAAAGGTGCCGGCAACAGCACCCAGTTGTTAAGCTACCGCTCCACTGACCCTAATCCATATCCCGGGGTTTCCTATTACAGGCTTAAGCAAACCGATTATGACGGTAAGTATGAATATTCAAAAGTTGAATCCGTTGAAATAAGCCTGATCTCCGATCTGATGGTAAAACCTAACCCGGCTACTGATATGATCGGGCTAACTTTTGAATCAGAGAACCCGGGGAATATGGTGATCAATATTTATGATGCAACCGGGAAGGTAGTTTACTCTGACAAACGTTTAGTTTTGGAAGGCACTAATAATACAACAATACAGCTTGACGGAATGAATAACGGGTTATATTATATTGTTATTACAAACGGAAATTCTGTTCTAAAGAGCAAATTTTTAAAAGGCTGATCCCCGCACACTCTCGCGTTAGAGCTGTCAAAATAAAATCCCGGTTAAACCGGGATTTTTTTATGCTCTTTTTAATACCATCTTCTTCAAAGCATTGATCCATACAGGCGAATCATTCAGGCTCTCTACAAGCTGTACTTTTTCGCCACCATGTTCAGTAAAGATCTCCTGGTACTCGGTGCCAATTTCATAGATGGTTTCAAGGCAATCCGCAACAAATGCAGGTGAAAAGACCAATATCTTTTTCTTTCCTCCTTTTGCTTTCTCTTCTATAACCTTATCACTGTAAGGCTTGATCCACTTATCATTAAGCCTCGACTGGAATGTGGTTTCATACTTCCCTTCCGGAATGTTCAGTCGTTTAACAAGCTGTCGTGTTGTTTCAAAACAGTTGGCACGATAGCAATACTGGTTTCTTTTGGTGATCACTTCACAGCAGCTTCCCAGCTTGCAGGAATCATTGCCATAATGCGCAGAACCTTTCATGATGTGCCTTTCGGGCAAACCATGATAGCTGAAAATAAAATGATCGTATGATAAAACATCATATTTCTTTGCCCTGTCAACACAGGCATCAATAAAATCGGGATTGTCGTAGAACTTTGAAATGATCTCTATGGAGGGGGTCACTTCCCATTTTTTCAATATACGCATCGCTTCTTCAATGGAAGATCCCGTACTTGAGGAAGCATACTGCGGATACAGGGGTATCATAATGATCTTGCCGACCTGTGCCGCACGGAGGTTATTTAATGCCGATTCAAGGCTGGGGCTCTGGTAACGCATCCCGAGTTCAACAATAAATTCCTTTCCCAGTTCTTCCTGGAGCTTTTGCTTCATCTTCACACTATTCACTAATAACGGAGAGCCTTCCTCAGTCCAGATCTTTTCATAGAGCTTCGCAGATTTAGAAGAGCGGAAGGGAACAATGATTCCGTTCACGAGCACAAACCTGCCTGCCGGGCTTATATCAATAACCCGCGGATCATTAAGGAATTGTGTAAGGTATTTCCGTACATCCGAAGTTTTCGGGCTGTCCGGGGTTCCAAGATTAATTAAAAGTACTCCTGTTTTCATTATTCAATTTCAGATTTTTGATTTGAAGAAATCCAGATTGAGATGTAATTCTACAAATCAATAATTCTAAATCTAAAATCAGATATGCAAAGCACGTTTTCCGGTGGCATCGAGGCAAGCCTCTTTGATGGCTTCGGTAAATGTAGGATGCGCATGGCTCATTCTTGAAATATCTTCGGCACTTGCACGAAACTCCATTGCAACAACCGCTTCGGCTATCATATCTGCAGCACGCGGCCCGATCATGTGAACACCAAGGATCTCATCCGTAGTTTCATCAGCAAGCACTTTCACAAATCCGTCAGTATCCATTGATGCCCTTGCCCTTCCGCTTGCTTTGAAAGGAAAGCTTCCTGACCTGTATTTTCTTCCCTGTTCCTTCAATTGCTCTTCAGTATATCCTACTGCAGCCACTTCGGGCCATGTATAAACAACCCCGGGAATAAGATTATAATTGATATGAGGTTTTTGACCCGCCATTGTTTCAGCAACATACACACCTTCCTCTTCAGCTTTATGGGCAAGCATTGCACCTTTTACTACATCACCGATGGCATAGATCCCCGGAACATTTGTCTGAAGATGATCATCTGTTTCAATCCTTCCGCGGCTATCCATTTTCACTCCTGCCTTATCAAGACCAAGATTATCGGTGTATGGTTTTCTCCCCACTGAAACAAGGCAATAGTCGCCTTTCACTTCCACCTTTTCGCCTTTGGAATTATCTGCCGTTACTACTACTTCTTTTCCTTTTGCTGTAACTCCTGTTACTTTGTGATTGAAGTAAAATTCGAAGCCTAATTTTTTAAGGCTCTTCTGTAATTCTTTTCCTAAGGCTGCGTCCATTGTACTGATAATGCCCCCGGTAAACTCAACTACAGAGATCTTCGCACCAAGGCGGGCGTAAACAGAACCTAATTCCAACCCGATCACACCTCCGCCAATAATCACCATGTGTTTTGGAATTTCTGTTAACTCCAGAGCTTCCGTTGATGTGATCACCCTTTTTTTATCGATCTCAATTCCCGGCAACGAAGTTGGTTTTGAGCCGGTCGCTATAATTGTTTTACCGGATTCAACCTGTGTTTTTTTGCCGTCAGCACCCGTAATTTCTATCGTATTCTTATTTAAAAAAGACCCATGCCCGGTAAAAACCGTGATCTTATTTTTTTTCATTAGAAAAGAGATCCCGTCACAGGTCTGCTTAACAACATCCCCCTTACGCTTGATCATCTGCTTCAGGTTTACCTTTACATCCTTTACATCGATACCATGCTCCGTAAATGTATGTGTGGCATTATGATAATGTTCGGAAGAATCCAGGAGAGCCTTGGAAGGGATGCAACCAACATTCAGACAGGTTCCTCCAAGTGTATCATATCGCTCTATGATCGCGGTTTTCATACCTAATTGCGCGCAGCGTATTGCAGCTACATACCCTCCCGGGCCAGAGCCGATAACAGTAACATCGAATTTTTCCATAATTGTAAGATTAAACTGAGGTATTATATAGGCCCTCAAAAGCGGTACAAAATTACTATTTTTTAGGAATTACCGGGTTTCCTCCCACTCTAATTAAATAACCATTCAAACCGGCAGAATGTTCGGGAATTTTTAACTTAATCACAGGAAGTGAATTGGAATATCAGTGCCTGACCTTGCGGAATTTCAGGAGCAAAGCATACAGCAGCAATGCAATGGTAAGGCATAATGCAGCCCGCGCAATATAATCTCCATATTTAGTATAGAATGTTAATTCATTATTTAATGTAATCCGTTGTGAAATTACGGCAGGCACCCAGTACCCTGTCGGCTGATCTATTTCACCGGAAGGGCTGATGAAGCATGAGATCCCGGTATTGGCGGAGCGGACTATCCATCTCCTGGTTTCAATCGCACGAAGCCTTCCATATTTCAGATGCTGCCTGTAGCCGGGAGTATCTCCCCACCAGCCATCATTTGTAATTATGGAAATAAAGTTTGCGCCATTCTTTACATATTCCGAAACATACTCACCATATACGCTTTCATAACAAACTACAGGTGCGGTCCGCATTGTATTGTCCTCTGAAACAAACACCGTTCTCTCCTCTTGTGTCCCCAGGCTTCCGGTGGTTCCACCAAGATCTATCGCCACACTTTCAAGATGTTTAAATATGAACGGGAAGGGGAGCTGCTCCACACCAGGGACAAGTTTGGACTTATGATAGATCTGGATCCGTGGAGTGTTATCGATTTGTAAAGCTGTATTATATGAATCATAATAAGCTTCTTCCTGGGTGAATCTCCTGGCCGTAACCGATAACTCTTCACCGGGCTGATAAACCTTGGCAGTGGACGCACCGATAACGATCTTTAGCTGAGGATAATTTTTAAGGAATAAACGCAGGATCTGTACGCTCCCGCTTTGTTCCAGCTGGTTTTCCCACATTTCCTCTGTCAGCGCGGTTTCGGGAAAGATCACATATTCTGTCTGGTCACTGATCTTCTGCATTGCCAGCTCGAGCATCTTCTGCAGCTGGCCTTCAAACGGGGCATCAAATTTTTCATTGTAAGGGTCGATGTTAGGCTGAACCACTACCACCTGTACATCGCCTTTTTTCTCTTTATTCCCTGCAACAGAACCCACCGCGAAAGAAATCAACACCGGGATGAAGATCATAGAAAGCACAATGGCAATGTTGCGGATATTAAACGTCCTTGTCCTCCTTTTGAAACCTTTGCACAACTCATAAATAAATACATTCACAAATAGGATCCATAAGCTTCCCCCGAAAACACCGGTGTATTCAAACCATTGGATCACCGCAGGGGCATCGGCCAGTGCATTCCCAAGTGTCAGCCAGGACCAGCTCAGTTCCCAGTTTGAATGAATAAATTCAAATGAGATCCAGAAGCAGATAAAGAGCGTGTATTTCCATCTTATTCCAATTCTTTTCCGGACACGATGGAACATTAAGAACGGAATCGACATCAACAGCGCATTGCAGAATATTGCCATTGCAGCTCCACCGAAAGAAGCATTTTTCACCCACCAGGTTGTAAGAATGTTCCAGGTAAAAAATGCCAGGTAGGCATAGAGAAAAAGAGTTCCGCGCTTATTCTTGTCAGGGTAGCTGAAAAAATGCTCTTCTATGACAAGTAAAGGAATGAACGCAATGAACAATATAGGAAACAGGCCGTTCGGGAACCATCCTAAAGCGAAAAGGACACCGCTGAAAAGCGAAAGCAGAAGCAGTTGATATTTTTTCAATTCAATTTTTTTGTAAAGATAAAGTTTTAGTGTTTACCTGAAGGCACCAGGCATTTTGGAATATTCCATTTGCCTGACCATTCGTTCATGTCTATAAAAGTACCGTCACAGTAAAGATAATTACCTTCTTTATCTTTTTTAATGATCTGCAGCTTTCCTTCAGCGAGGGCCTGCATGATAATCGGTTGAAGTTCTTTTGATGAACGAGCATTTTCATTTTTCATATATTCGTTGATCCCAGCCTGGTTATTATGAAGGTCCATAGCAGAACTTACGGAATCAGGAAGGATCGAATCCTCCAGCCTGTGTTTTTTAAATTCAAGGTAATTTCCTTTTTCATGGGCTTTCCCGAGCTTTAATGCTTTCTTCGCACCTATCCCGCTTGAAACAGAGGCCATCCAGTAAGCATGTTTGAAGGCATCCAGCCTGCCGCCATTCATATCAGTGCCGACAGCTCCGGTTCTTTTGATCGAATCAACATCCGTTAAAACCTGTTTCGTGATCTTCATCGCTTTCTTTGCTTTGAAAGGATGAGTTAATACCCATATTTTTTCAGGACATGAAAGTTTCCGGAATTGCTTCAGCGAACCCTGGGAATAGCACCCGAACGTGATCAAAAATACCAGGGAGAGGAGAAAGCTGTTCATCACCTCATCAGATACATTTTACCCCAGCCCTTCTTGAAGAACTGATCCGCCGCTGTTTCTTTTTTTTCAATATCACTGCCGTTAATACGTGTAATAACATGATAAAGATAAACACCATTAGCAAGCTGATCACCGAATTCATCTCTGCCATCCCATGCAAATTCGGTAATATTCCTTCCGATGTGGATCGGCCCAAGCTCCTCCTGGAAGATCTCTCTCACGACTTTTCCCGTAATGGTCATGATCTGGATCTTGAAGCTGGTTGGCTCTTCCGAGCCTGTTAAAGTAAATACAAATCGTGTTGCCGTGGAAAAAGGGTTCGGGTAATTCATCACTTCCGTGATCATTGATCTGTTTACAACCTCAAAGTTGATCTTATAATCGATCGCCCCGGATTGGTTATCGGATTTATCCTTAGCCTGTACAAGCAGCTGATAATTTCCGTCCTCATACAATAAGGGAGTATAATTTATCCTGCAGCTGTTATCAGGAAGAGATGCCGGGATAAAGCTCATCGATTCCCCGAAATAGACCCGCTTTGCAATTGCAGCGGAAGGCGTTTTTATGAATACTTTAAAATCATTGGTATCGTTAAGCGCCATGAAACGATTCTCATCTTTCAGGCTGATAAGAATGTTAGGTTTGGCGGAAACAATATCATTATTAAGAATATGGACCCCGTCAAATGTGACATCCAGCAAGGGGTTAATCATATCAACATTGGTCCGGAAGGGAATACGGACAATATTATTAAAATGATATTGCTCGGGTTGTGAGCGCGGATGCCCGACAGGATTAACTTCTACCCACAAAGCGTTATTCCCCCTGAAATCCGTTGTGTTAATCCTTATCGAATCAATAATAAGCTCACCGGGATTAAACGGTTTCTTTTTCATTTTAGAAGGGAGAGGATGATTCAGCCTTTCCTGGTCTTCTATCCAGTAGGTCACCAGCAAGCTATCCTGGGTAAAGGCATATTCACTGATGTTCTGAATGGGAAGGAAGATTGAGATATTATCACCTTCCTGCAATGTATCATTTGAAAATTGATAACCCGCAACCGCATTGATCGCTGCTTCCGGAACAGGAGTATAAATCACCTGCCAGCGTTCCATCTGCGGAGGCGTGTGCAGGCTGTCGTCCTTCATATATGCTACCAGCCGGATCCGAGGATATACAGCCGCTGACACAATGCTCCCAAGGTTGGTTACGTCAAGCGTGGAACTGTTAAATACCGCAAGGGGCACTTCATTACCCGCAGTATCGATGCCTCTCAGCTCGATGTTAATACTGTCTTTTGAACTGAGGCCATCTATGTGATGGAAATCCCATGATAAAGAGTCCCAGGTTATTGCCGGGCCTATAACCGGTGATTGAATAAACCCTTCTGACCAGTTCGTTGAAAAAGAAGTGGTCAACGTTGGTACCGATGAAAAAGAAGTTCCCTGTATCTCTGTTGCTGTTCCCGGTGCTCCGCCTTTTACTCCCCAGATAATGTATGGAAGGGAATCGGGCAAAGCATTCATATTAACGGCACCAATACTTTGAAATGCTGAATTAAGGGCGGGAATATAATTTCCAAAATTAGGATGGCGCTCACTGTATCCAAGAACAAGAAAACCATTCGGCAGATTATTAATAAAGGTCGCCATGGTGTTCTGCCAGGTAGAATCCGTATCGAGAAACTCAATTGCATCCCAGGAGGCATTGGCACAATGGTAGTCTCCGTATGTACCTACTCCGGGTGTGGGAACCGGACTAACCTGGCTGCTAACCAGCGGGATACCTGTTGAAGGATGGATTGCCACAAAGGTAAAGCCGGACAATGGAGCTTCTATACAAGTATAGACACTCCGTACATTATTATCAAACTTATACGTTATATTCTCAATTGCCGTATATCCTGCTATGCCTGTTGATGCAAACAATCCTATCACATCATTTACAAAGTCAAACCTTCTCTGCGGCCGGTTGAACTTCACATACTGGTACTCGTCATTCTTGAACTGGAAGAAATGTGCCTGCTCCCAGCCCCTCTTTCCAGGAATATACTGGAATGAGCTCTCCCGCCAGTTATATCCTGCTGTATCAATTGAATCAGGGCTTACACGCCAGTAATAAACGGTCCTGTCCGCCAAAGTGATTGACGGCTTCCAGCTTACAATACCTCCGCCGGAGCTGATAAGCGTATCTTTGAGCAGGGGACTGTTAAAAAGATCTGTAGTGTCTATTTGGAATTTATACGTTTTAACCGCAGCGAAAGGATTGGCGGTGGATGCCCTCAGGGTGAGTGTATCTTTAGGAACAATTGCAAACTCGTAGGGATAAACAGGAACTATATCACTGCCCGTAATGATCAGGTCAATTACAGTGGTGCTGTTATTTCCTTCATTCAGTTCATCAATTGTGTTGAACCAGTCGAGGCTGACGATTATTTTATTAAGGCCAACACCATTTACAAAGTCGAACGGCACTTTGAATACAATGGTATCTTTAAACTTTGGTGTTTTAATATGTACTAAGTACCGTGCACTATCTCCATTTGGCAACACACGTATCAGCTGGTTAACCATCGAATCATTCACCGCCATTCCAATATTTGTTCTTGCCGCATAAACCGTAAATGAATCCACATCGCTTGTCATATCGAAATAAACATCATTGTTGGTGATCCTGTAGTCGGGCTTTTCAAAAGTATGCAGCTTTAACCCCGGATCCCCCTGCAGGTTCATTTCATAGCAAGTCTGGCGAAGAAGAGAATCGCTTAAGAGGACAGCCATAGGCTCAAGCACCTGGATCGTCTTTTGAATAGTGCTTCCAATACTTTTATTATAATTTGTCCTTGCAAGCTGATAATAGAATTCGGTTGAGAAGTAATTTAATGTGTAAGGCACTCCTAACCCAACCGAGCCAAGGTATCCGATAACTCCATTGTTATTTAAAAAAGTATAGGTCTCACTTGAGGAACCGGCACCGGGGGCGTGGAAGTCACCAGCATAACATGAATTTGCCAGCAGGAAAGGAAAACGGGGAGAAGGCGAATAAGTACTCCAGTCGTCAATACTTTGATCAAATCCTGTACCCGAAGCATGTCCGAAAAAGGTTAGCATTGAAACCCCGTTATTAATAAGATCACGAAGCGTGTCTGAAGAATTAATAGTAATAGGGGCCGGAGAATTTTTGAAAAAACTTTTGATAACAGTTCCTCCGAAATTTACATCCTCAATAATACTTTTATAATTATTCAAATAATGCCTGAATGTAAGCTGTTCGCCTAACGTGGCACCACCGCCAAAGTGCAGGACATATTTCATCCAGTCCTGTGGGGTATTGTCTGCTTCAAACAATTGTACTTTATTCAGAAATAAATAAACATCAGCATTATTCTTTGCAGATAGCCGACCGGTTGGAATTGCCGGGCTGACATTTGTGCCATTAAGACCGGCCGTTAAAAGATTATCACTGGAAGGATAACCGAATGAAGGAACAAGGGATGAATTGTAATTTACTCCATTCTGCCGGCAGAGATTAAGATGCACAGACTTACCCAATAAAAATAAATTGTGGGGATCAGTTGGCAGCACATCAAGTAAATGATCTGCGAAGCCCCGGACTGCCAGCGGGCTTTTAACAATACCATACGCATACTGATCATACAGTTCATCAATATCTGCCAGTAACACCTGGTGCATACCGCCATTAAATGAACTCCGGTGGGCTTTATAATCATTGGCTGCCGACATCAGTGATTTATGGGTTACTATTACAAATGCCGAATCCAATCCTACCGCAGTATAGTCTGTGAATTGGGCGGAAGCTGTAACAGGCTCCAGGGAAGTAATATCCATAATACTGCCTTCCGATGTAATGAAACATTTTTTTTCAGAGGAACTGTTTGGGACCAGCACGTGATAATTTGGCCCCGTTTGAACGACTTCGATTCTTTTACCATTGCTGAGATCAAACAAGAAAGCAGTACCGTTTGAAGTAAAACCGCTCAGGTTGAGATATGATTTTGCAGCCAACAGATTGTCGGGAAGATAAAAAGTAAAAGAAGACCTGTTTTCAAGATCCGGCAAATGCGGATATTTTACATTGATGTATGAAACGGCAGTACGATTGGATGAAAAGCCCGGATCAGCGATACTTGAAAAACGGAAGTCGGTATACGAAGAACCTAATGTGCTAACAGGGACACTTTTAATAAATATGTTCGGACTGTATCCCAAGAAAGTTGTGTCGGCAAGGATATTATTCCCCGGCCCGTATTCTATTTTCAAATGGTGATCGGCAATTCCTGAGCTTAACAAGTATGCATCTTTGGACGCGCCAACGGCCACTGTCCTGATAATTGCATCCGGTCCGCCTGTATAAGCCGCCGAGGTATTTACCAATCCGTTATAGAGGTTATTTGACCCAAGAGTGATCGTGTTCCCATCAAACCAGCCCTCCGACCTTGTATAACGTGCATCCGTTCCTCCCACATTATCCGTTTCCCCGGCATAATACTCTGTATGAAAATCATGGATCTCTTCTTTAAAAAAATAATCTACTGCAGGTAAGTATGCAGCAAAAGCCTGATCTGTTTCCAACTGCATCCTGCTTCCAGGGGAGCTCCCTAGGGTCAGGAAATATACTGAAGTATCGTTAATTAAACTGTAGTAAGGATTTGGGAGGAAGGATGTATTGCGGTAGAGCAATACGTCAAGGCTTCCGTCATTTTTTTCCCCGTAAAACTCCAGGAAATCGCCTGAGTTAAATACATTATCCGTTTCGCCTTCGATATAGATCTTTTGCTGGACCCCTTTATTAAAAAGCTGGAAATAATGCGGATCAATGGTGCTGAGATCAATGCCGGCTGCAGCAAGAGTAGTTGAATCCAGCCTGTAAATCCCGTTTTTGGCAACCTTGATCTTATAATATTTCTGGGAATAGCTGACCCATTCATTGCCATAAGGCTGCGCCTTTGATCCAATAAATGTTATTAATAAAAATACGATCGCAAGTAAACGTGTTACCATTTAGATTCCCAAAAATCCTGTGTTATGATTTCGGCTTTTTCTTATTGATATCAATCTTAAGAGAAAAAACATTTGAGTATAATGAAACCGACTGATCACCAATATCTGTCAAAGCATAGTCTATGCAGATGGATTTGATCCTTACCCCAACGCCAATGTTCGGCTGGAATGTTTTGATCCTTTTTCCGTCAGCATCTGTATAGGATTGAAAATTACCGATCCCGCCACGCAGAAATATCATATCCATATAACCGGCTTCCAGTCCGAGATGCGGATCCATACTGATTGCATTGCTCTTTATAAGGACATTCCGCTTTCCGTCAAAAGTATTGTCGAGATTAACCTCCGCGAGCAAGGAAACTTTTTTACCGAATTCAAATTTCCTGGAAGCACCAAGGATAAGCTTTGGAAGTGTGATCTCTACTCCGTTCTCCGGAATTTCATTCCCGGTTTGTATAAACACAGCTTTTGTTTCTTCTGAAAGATTATAGCTCCAGGCGTTAAAAGTAGAAGTTACATCCCTGGCCATCGCACCGAATTTCCATTTTTTATAATCATACTGTGCACCGGCATCGAGGCCGAATCCCCATGCACCGGCAAAATCCCCTACTTTCCTTCTAACGATCTTCACATTTCCCCCTACATTCAATCCCGGGATCTTGAGCTTTTTTGCATAAGAAACAAGGAAACCCCAGTCTACCGCAGAAAAAGTGGTGATGCGGTCATAGTCCACATTACCGTTTGCATCGATCAGCTCGGTTGTATTGGGAATATCATCAACACCGAAACGGATGAGGCTGATACCAAGAACGCTTGAACTATCAAGCCGGGTAGCGAAAGCACCGTAATCATACTTTGCAATGCCCGCAAAATATTCACTATGCATCAGTGCTACCTGGTGCTGGTTCCCGATCCCGTTCAAACCCGCCGGGTTCCAGTAACCGGAAGTCACGTCATTTACAGAGGTGACATGAGCATTTGACATACCCAGGGCGCGGGCACCTACCCCGATATTTAAAAATTCATTACTGTATTTTGGAGCCTGTGCGAAAACACTCATACCAAGGCCGAGAACAGCCAATGAAGCAAGGGTAAGGTTCTTATTCATAATTGGTTATAAAATTAATCAATTTCAGGTGAAAAGCAAACCTTTAGCGAACGGAATTCCTGTGTTTTTATTGCGGAAGAAAAGCAATTCCAGGATCTTAAATATCCTTCCTTACAATGATCGCGAATTCATATTTGGGATAATCATGTACGAGGGAAACGTACCTGGAAAAATGCTTTTTACAGTAATCAAACAAAAAGCAAGGATCCGGGTAGTACAGGTAATCCTTCATCAGGTGAGGATCAGAATAACTGGTAAGACTGTTAAAAGCAAAACCTTTACTGCTGAGAGAATCCAGCTTATGCAGGGTTTGCAGCATATGCTCCTCCCACTCTGACTGAGGAATGTTCAGTCTTACACTAAAGACCCCGCAGGCTATAACATAATCAAATAAGGCTTTTTCGGGAAGGGTGTTAATCCATGCGGCATCTTTGGAACCATGCAGTTGCCGTGCGTGATTGATCATTTCTTCGGAAATATCATATCCTGAATACTGAACCTGGGAATCATTCTCTGAAAGAAAATCGTACAGCCCTCCATAACCGCATCCATAATCAAGCAATGTATACGGGGCTTCCGGCAAGAGCCTGGCTAGCTGGACAAAACTTAATTGCTGCGCCTGCAAGGTTCCCCAGTCGGCACCTTTATAAGTCGGACCATGAAGCTTCAGCTTTTCCGAATAATAATTTTTTAAGGCGAGCAGGATTTCCGATTTCATCAAGCCAGGATAAGTTCAGGGAGCAAGGCATGATCGGCATACTTTAAGCTGAGGTATTTATACGCGTCCGGTCCTGTATTGAAGATAAGGTCGAGGACTGAAACATTGTTCGAGAATGAGCCGAATTGCTGGGGATAAGGCTCCAGGCCGGAAAAATCAAAATAATGGACATTTACATTGTTTTGATTAAAAACCGATTCCTCAAGATAATTTTTAGCGGAAGGCCCCGAATAATAATCTGTCGCCTCAAGGGTTTTACAGATCCTGAGTAATTTTTCCGATTTGCTGCCATCAAGGACATTAAAATCCTTTGAATAGCTGATTCTGGTTGATATCTTGAGTATTGAACAGATCAGCCTGATAAAATCATAATTCACTTCTGTCAGATGAGTGTACGTTTTTCCGAGGTATAACGCTTCGAACAGGGGTGCATATTGTTTGAAGTAAGGGCTTTTTGAATAATTTGTCTTTAAGCTCTGCCAATGATGCTGGGCCCATGAGTGATCACTGATACGGGCATCCTCGATCTTCTGGAAGTACCTGTTTTTTACTTCTATCGGGATCGTCAGCCAGATGTCGCCTTTGCTTGTTTTAATCCTGTTCCTGTTCCGCCAGTCACGTCTTGTATATTGCACGTCATCATAAATCACGAACTCGTCCACAAGATCTATCGCATTAAAATACCCGCGCCACGGAATGTAATTGGACTGAGATATAAAAACCTTTTTCATTACCCTGATTTGTTGGGATTGAGTACTTTTACGATTGTGCCCGAAGTACAACAAATTTACTAAAGAAATTCATAATAAAATCAATAAATCACCAATATCTGGAATGCTTCAGCTTAGTATTGTGATACCGGTCTATAACAATTCGGAAAGCCTGAGAACCCTTGTAGCGGGAATAGATCAGGCTCTCGGGAACGGGTTTAACTTTGAGCTTGTACTTGTTGATGACGGAAGTAAAGATGGAAGCTGGGAAATCATTAAAACCCTCATAGCATCAAGGACAGTAAACAATCCATTAAAAGGCATTAAGCTCCTGCACAATACAGGACAGGAAAACGCAAAAATGGCGGGGCTGAGAGCAGCACAAGGACAATACATTGTATTTATGGATGCAGACTGCCAGCATGACCCCTCCTTCATACCTCACCTGATCAGTGAGTGCGAAAAAGGTGCGGATGTCTGTTATGCCAATTTCAGGAACTCCCCGATCAACCTATTTAAAAGGGCAGGCAGCGCGCTGTATAATTATCTTGCCTGCAAGCTGCTGCTTAAACCGAAAGGCATTTATCTTTCCTCTTACAATGTAATGCGGAGATCAGTTGCGGATAAGGTAAAACTTTATGAGGGCTTTATCGTGAATATAGATGCGATGGTATTGCAGCATACGCAAAAAGTTGCACAGATAACTACCGAACAGAAAAAAAGCCTTAACAGTAAAACCAATTATACCCCCCTGAAAATGGTTGCGCTGTTCTTTAAGCTGTTGCCCGGATTTTCTGTTCTTCCGCTGCGGATTATCCTATTCACGGGAATCTTGTTTTTCAGTGCCGGCCTGCTGTTCTCTTTGATAAAAATTACATTTTTAAATTATGATCCATCCTCCATTTTTGTGCTGGGTAATGGCAAACTATTGATCTTAATAACTGCAGGAATTCTCCTCACTGCCCTTGGAATAACAGGTGAATATCTCGGGAAAATATATATACTGCTGAACAATTCCACGCAGTACCAGGTCCAAACAATTATTTCTTCGGGAGAAAATGAACAAAAATAAACTCGTTCTATTTCTGTGTTTTGCGGTTATGCTCCTCATTACTCTTTGCTTTGCAGATGTTCCGTTCTTTTGGGACGGTACCTTCTTTTCTGAAGCTGCATTAGGATTCTATGAGGGAAAATTCTCACCGTTTGATTGCCCGGAAAACCTTGACAATGTAACCTTTCCGGTTTACAGTTGCTACATGGCGCTTATGTGGTTAATCTTTGGCAAGTCGCTGATGGTTTCACACATTGCAATGCTGCCTTTTCTTCTCGGAATATTTTATGAATTCTACTGGCTTGCATCGCGCTTTTTAAACGAAAGGTTCACTTCTTTCGCCCTTCTTCTTTTGCTGGCTGAATCAACGTTAATGATGCAATCGGTCATCATGGGCTACGATATTATATTAGTATATCTTTTTCTCCTGGCCCTTAATCTCCTGGCAGGGCGCAACAAAACACTCTACCCCATCATTGCTGCTATGATTGCCCTGTACAGTATCCGCGGAATGTTCCTCGCAGTATCTCTGTTTTTCATCAGCACCTGGATTCAGGATCAGGCTGTACCGCGGCTCAAAATGGCACTAAAGCAGCATTTCCTCTGTTTTGCGCTTGGAGGGACATGGCTCCTTTATCATAAATACAAAACGGGATGGTTCCTTATTTCTCCATTGCATGAGAATACTGATGAGCAGTTGCTTTCCTTTTCCATGATGATACGACAGGGAGTATTTATATTGTGGAAGCTTGCGGATAACGGCCGCATTATTCTCTGGGCCATATTGCTCTGGGGGATTATTCTTTCATTGCGGAAAAGGAGCCTGCCTGCGGAATTTAAAACCTTACTCATGTTCCTTTTAATACCCCTGGGCATTAACGCTCTCCTGATGGTCCCGTTTTCTAACCCTATCGGGCACCGGTATTTTATGTTCAGCTTTCCCCTCCTGATTCTTACGGCTGTTTACATAATCCAGGAAATAGTGTTGGTAAAATACCGGTTGGGGATACTAATAGTGATATTTTTTGCGCTCATTTCCGGGAATTTCATACTATATCCTGAAAGGTTTGGTAACGGCTGGGATTCCTCGCTTAAAACAATCCCGTATTTTTCTTTAAAAGATAAAATGGATAGATTCATCATCTCCAATAACATCGATCCTAAAAGTATAGGAACGCAATATCCGTTAATAGCTGACAAAAGGTTCTCGCATTTAACGGATACTGCATTTGCCTACACGAATGTTTGGAGAGGCCCATTGGCAAATTATGAGTATTATCTTCAAAGCAATGTCATCAATACAGATATTGCCCCCCAGGTAGAGGAAGTAAAAAACAAATGGAAACTTGTGAAAGAAATGAAAACGGGACAGGTCTATTTATCCCTTTACAAAAATCCGGGCTATTGATCTTTTGACAATTTTCTTCCCAGCCTTTTTTCATCGATTAACAAAGCAAAGAATAGTGTAAAGAACAGCAAACCGGTTGTGCGGTATCTGACCATTGCCCCGATAGCTGGGGTTGTGAAGCCCACCAGTACAAATACGACAATCGAAAAGCATAAGCAGAACAGGAGAATTTCTTTTTTTTCCAACGCCTTTTTATCAAAAAAAATCACCGAACAAATCCCGATGAGGAAGATCCACAAATTTTCTACCGCAGCTGCGAGATGAGGCCATGAAGAAATTCTCGTGAATTTAGGATGGATCAACGTATTGAGAAAAGCGCGGGGTAAGGAAAGCAAAATGCTGACCGGTTCAGGTTTTATTTTCTTCATTTCCATTACAGAACCCGCAGGCTTTACACTGTATAAAATTTTGTAACCGGAAGTGTCCCTGGAATTCTGAATAAAGAAAGTATCTGCCATATTATCCTGCTTCCATAAAAGCAGAGAGCTCCCGTCATTGATCTTATAACGCCCATCCCCCTGCAGCGATAATATCTCCTGTGATTTATGATAATCAACAGATATAAAATTTTCTTCACTGGCAAGAAACACTCCGCCTTTTGCTTCACTTATTGCCTTCGCCTGCTTATCTGCAATAAGATGAAGAACGTTAAAATCACTACCGAGATACGACATTCCCCAGAGGAGGATCCCTGATGCAGTGAAAACGCAGAAATATTTCAGCAGTATGCCATCGGCCGAAGTGTACGATACTATCCTGTTCACAATAAACCCCGGCAGTAAAGCGAAAACAATGTAGTATTTCAACAAAACAAGAAAAATGAACAGACCAAGACAAACCACGAACTCTTTTCCCGGGTAGTTTTTTTTTAAGCCAAAATCAGAATAATAAATAAGCAAGCCTACCATTAAGAGGATCAGCGATTCCTTCAGGGGAGAAGAACCCCAGAAAACAACACTGGGGATGAAAAACAAAGGAAGGATAATTATTTTTTTTAAAGGAAAATGTACGGCTAGGGCTTTTAACAGTGCGGTTAATCCAATGAACGAAGCAAAACAAAAGAACAAGCCATGAACATAAAAATTCCCAAAAGAAAATAAGTGTAATGCGCTGTTCAGAATGATCATCACACGCGAACTGTTAAAGAATGAATCATCAAAACTGCCTGTCCATGCGGAAGAATAACTTCTTTGTTTTTCGTTAAAAAGATTATGGATGAGTGTTGAACTGTCTGAGAAATAAGTAAAAAAATCGGAGCCGTTATAATAAGTGGTAAAGGTCAGCCATACTGCGGCAGCTGCGGCCAGCTTCATTCCAAACAGCATTACCAGCTGGATCCTTGACAGCATGGGAGTGCCGAAAAAGTCCATTTTCATGATCATGAAAATGAAAATAAGCGTATAAACAGCCGGCAGGATCCATTGCATCAGCTAAAGATACTAATCTTTGCCCTCCGGGAATATCCGGCTGCAATCGTTTTATTCCACCTGCTAATGCAAAAAGTAGTAATTTCGTGCGGAATGAATATTATCAGGCACTTTCCTAATGCGATCACCTGCGGCAACCTGTTTTGCGGATGCCTCGCTATCGTTTCGGCATTCAATGGCAATCTTGTTGTCAGTGCATATCTTGTAGGTATTGCCGCTGTGCTCGATTTTTTTGACGGCTTTGTGGCAAGGCTCCTGAAAGTGGGAGGAGAACTTGGTAAACAGCTGGATTCGCTGGCAGATATGGTAACCTTCGGAGTAGTTCCGGGTGTCATCATGTTCAAGCTCATTGAAAGAGGGATGGCACTTCCTGACTCAGCCGTTCTGGCAGCCAGCACTCCGCTACTGCCTTATTTTGCATTCTTTATTACAATTTTTTCCGGACTGCGACTCGCCAAATTCAATATTGATACACGCCAAACCGATTCTTTCATTGGTGTTCCCACACCAGCGAACAGCATCCTCATCTGTTCTCTCCCGCTTATCCTTGAATTCCATAATGACGGTTACGATAAATCCCCCCTTTTTCTCTTAAACCCTTATCTGCTGGTAGCGCTTACAATCATCACTTCCTACCTGCTGGTAGCTGAATTGCCTTTATTTGCGCTGAAGTTCAAGAAATTCAACTGGGGGCCTAACCGTATCAGGTACAGCTTCTTAATAATTTCCATGATATTGTTAATACTATTTCAATTCATGGCAATTCCTTTTATCATATTTTTGTACATTCTCTTTTCAATCATCAGCAATATACGTGCGAGAACAAAGAGAAGAAGACGTATAAGAAAATATAAAAAACAAAAAAGAAGATTATGAAATTCAGAGCAGAAATAGATGTAATGCCTCTTAAAGCATTACTTGATCCCCAGGGAAAAGCCGTAACAGGAAGCATGAAAAATTTAGGACTGCCGGAAATTGAGAATGTCCGTATCGGTAAACACATAACCCTTGAGATCGAAGCGGCCTCCAAGGAAGCTGCTGAGAGTAAAGTGGATGAAGCATGTAAAAAGCTGTTGGCTAACCAGATCATGGAATCCTACCAGTTTGAACTATTCGAAAACTAAAGCTATTTGTATTATAACTAAAAAGCCTCTTAACGATTTGTTAAGAGGCTTTTAGTTATAATACTATTCATCATTCGGCTCCGGTGCTTTCTCAAACCCCGCTTTTTTCGGTTTGATCTTTTTTATGAAGAGCACATTGATCAGCTCGTCTTCCTTGGTAACTACGGTACTGGACATGCCGTTGGTAACCTTAACCGGGATATTATCATATTTCGACTTCTTCTTTACCACTTCATAGGAGCCATCTTCCATTTTAAGGTACATTCCTGCAACCTTGCCTTCCTTCACCTCCACTTTGCCGTTATAGCATTCAGCATCACCGCCATTTCTGAATGTAATGATTACATCAGAATATATTCCGTCCGCAACTTCGTCAGCCCCGCGTGATTCAAATTTCTGAGCCCACTTTAAATAGCAGTTGCTTTCTTCCTCAACCTTTTTTGTCGTTTGTGCATTTACCGTTACAGCCGCGGCCACTAAGCTTAATAATGTAAAGATCCTTTTCATGTGTATCGTTTTCTTTCGAATGCAAAATAATAAATATTCATGAAACATTTAAATAATTCCATGCTTTTTTGTTCACGATTTTCCGAACAAAACCGCTCCCAGTATGATCGCCAGCAAACTCAACCACAATTTAAGTGATTATTCAACTCAGCTGTATTTCGTATATTCGCCTGGAAATTAAAACACCTCAATGAAAAAAATAATTGAAGACAACTTCAGGGAAGCGCAGGATGTGCTTGCCAGGTTCATTTCCCAGCCGGGGAACTTTGAGGCGATCGAGCAGGCAGGCAAAGTAATGTCAGCTTCGATCAAGAACGGGGGTAAGATAATTTCCTGCGGCAATGGCGGTTCTATGTGCGATGCAATGCATTTCGCGGAAGAGCTGAGCGGGCGTTTTCGTGATGACCGTGCCGCGCTGCCTGCCATCTCAATTTCAGATCCCTCCCACATAAGCTGTGTTGCGAATGATTATGGCTTCGATAAAATCTTTTCACGCTTCATAGAAGGCCTGGGAAATAAAGGCGATGTTCTTTTGGCGATAAGCACCAGTGGAAATTCTGCAAATGTGATAAATGCAGTAAACGCTGCAAAGAATAAAGGGCTGTATGTGGTAGCTCTAACGGGTAAGGACGGGGGCAAGCTCGCAGAACTCTGTGATGTCGAGATCCGTGCCCCCCAAAGCAATTACGCTGACCGTGTCCAGGAAATCCATATAAAAGTAATCCACTCACTGATAGCAATTATAGAACGTTCTGTATCTTAATAAAAAAGGCCTTCGTTGCGAAGGCCTTTTTTTATATTTTCTCTTGGGTTCTTTTTATTCTTTTATCAGCTTTAGCATAGTCGGCTGTCCGTTTACAGTAACCTTTACAAAGTAGATTCCATTTGCAAACCCTTCAGTATTAACCGGAAGATTGTATGCACCGGATAAAGAGCCATAGTTTCTTGAAGAAACAAGCTGCCCGTTAGAAGAATAAATATCCATCATAACTTCTGAGCTGTTCTCAATATTCAATGACACATTGCTGAATGTGCTTGCAGGGTTTGGCATTAGCCTGATCGCATCAGGAGCTGAAGCAATAGTATTCACTCCAACTGACAATCCAGGCAGGTAACCGTTTGCAACAGCTTCTGCGATTGTAGCGCTTCCAGCATTATTGATCATCCCTGAAGGCTCGATCATCATTCCAACAATATGGATCTGGGTATCATCCCATGATGCAGGTAAAGTATAAGTAAAATTATGAGTAAATACCTGTCCGCTTGAAGCGCTGGAGCCGTACGCATAAGACATTCCATCAAAGCTTGGGCTCAATGCACGTGCCACGTGATTGTAGTTCATCTGCGCAGCAGGAACCGGGTTCGGCAATGTTTCATAACCACCCATCGGGCCGGCAGCACCGCCTGAATATGCATTTACCTGGTTATAACCGCTTGCAGTACCGGTCACATTATCTTCTGTGATCACACAGGCAACTTTATAATCACCTGAAATATTTGTCGTAAGGGTTGTGGTAATTGAAACTTTAAGTACACGTGTCGAAGAATTGTAAGTTGCTCCGTTTACGATCGTTCCTTCAGGAGCAATAACAATGCGGTCAAGGAAATCTTCTTCAATCTCGCTCGGATCGATCTCTGTTCCCCTGTCAACCAAGGCACTCGGGTATCCTGAGATAAGCCCTCCTATAGCAGCATCATAAGCTGCAACAGTCATTGGATCGGAATTATGAACTGCAATACCTGCATAATAATCACCGTATTTCTCTGTCATCATATCCATAAAAACAGCTCCGCGCGGGCACCACTGGCACCACGTTCCTGTGCCTTCTTCAGCAACAACAACTTTTCCTGCTGCAGGCTGAACAGGTGTAATGGTTTGGGAGATAACATCATCGTTTCCGTCACCGTCAGCTCCGGCCCCGTTCACATTACTGATCGTAGCCACAAACGTATTTGCCCCGGCAACAAGTGTAAAAGGTGCAGGGAAATTTACATCATAAGTAGCAAGGGAAGGAATGCTCACACCTGTAACATTCACAACTGCAGGAGTTCCGCCATTCTGTGTAAGGTTCATATCAAAAGAAGTAATGGTTGTGGATCCAAGGTTTCGCATGGTTACGCTGATATTTCTTTGCTGTCCAACCAAACCGTTGCTTACAGAGATCATGTTATTTGCCCCGTTTACGGCAGGCAATGTATAAGGAACCACGTTAAATGAAACATCATCAACCCAGAACTTTGCACTTGCATCGGCAGGGAAATAATCAATAGCATAGATCTGGTTGGTAGCGTTTGTCCACATACCTGCAGAAACCCCATTAATCAACAGGTTCCATGAGTTGGTATTCAGGTTAACATCTATCTTAAGCTCAAACCATTGCCCGATAGGATAGGTGGAAGAAAGAACTGTTGTTCCGCTATTTTGAATGATAATATTTCCGGCATTGTCCATCCAGCAGTCAAGCGTGTATAAATTACCCATTGTAGCATTTCCCTGGAAATTAAAATATGCTGTTTTTCCGGAAGGGACTTTGAACCAGGAAGTAAATGTAAACTGCCCGGTAGTAAGGGGTGTTGTCCCAAAAGGAAGGATAACATCATCCGGTCCGCCGGTTGCCGCAGTAGAAGAAAAATGAATGGATTTTGAACCTCCGGCAGTATGGTTATCCGTGCTTACCACAGGAACATCCTCTGCCCCGCCTCCGGTAGTTGAAGTCCATGTCCTCCATGTTGGAGACTGCATCCCAAGCAGTGGTGTGTTTAATGTGTAGCTTTCGAAATCATCCGAAAAGGTTTGGGCATTTGCTCCCAGGACGGAACAAATACAGGCAATTAAAAGTGTAGCTTTTTTCATTTTTGTTTGTCTAAGTTATTACGAGAAGCTAATATACTCATAAAGGACCTAAAAAGAAAAAGATTAATTGCAATTAATTATCAGCAACCGGGCATTGCAATCCGGGGCATTTTTATATTTTTGCCCCGCTACTCCAAAACTGTTTAATTATGATCTATGCTGATAAAAACATTTGGAAGTGCCGTTTACGGAATCAGTGCAACTACGGTAACCGTTGAAACGAACATCAATCCCGGGGTAAATTTCCTTCTTGTCGGGTTGCCCGACAGCGCTGTTAAAGAAAGCCAGCAGCGAATTGATGCAGCGCTAAAAAACAACGGCTACAAAATTCCCGGTAAAAGTATTGTCATAAACATGGCGCCTGCGGATATCCGGAAGGAAGGTTCTGCATATGACCTGACCATTGCTGTGGGCATTCTTGCAGCTTCCGAACAGATCAAGGCTTCCAAAGTTGCTGATTATGTAATCATGGGAGAGCTGTCCCTTGATGGGGGCCTGCAACCGATTAAAGGAGTATTGCCGATCGCTATTAAGGCACGCGAAGAAAAATTCAAAGGAATCATACTACCCGTCCAGAATGTAAAGGAAGCGGCTATTGTAAGCGGGCTCGATGTTTATGGTGTGGAAAATATTAAAGATGTAATCGACTTCTTTAATGAGCGATCAAACCTTCAGCCCACTATCATTGATACGAAGGATGATTTCTATACAAAGCTGAATGAAGCTGAATTTGATTTTAGCGATGTTAAAGGCCAGGAAAACATCAAGAGAGCGCTTGAGATAGCTGCAGCAGGCGGACACAATGTTATACTTATCGGACCTCCCGGTGCGGGTAAAACAATGCTGGCCAAGAGGCTGCCAACCATTCTGCCCCCAATGAACCTGCATGAAGCCCTCGAAACTACCAAGATCCACAGCGTGGCAGGAAAGATGGGAAAAAACACCGGATTGGTATCAATAAGGCCTTTCAGAAGTCCCCACCATACTATTTCGGACGTGGCTTTGGTCGGAGGCGGAAGTGTTCCTCAGCCGGGAGAAATCTCGCTTTCTCATAACGGTGTCTTATTCCTTGATGAATTGCCTGAATTTAAACGTACTGTGCTGGAAGTGATGCGGCAACCTCTGGAAGATCGGATTGTAACTGTTTCAAGGGCCAAATTTTCAGTTGAATATCCAGCGAGCTTCATGCTTATCGCATCTATGAATCCATGTCCATGCGGGTAGGTGATATATTTTTTTTAGGTTAGCCTTAGTGCTGATTTCCAAAGGGTTGCCATAATTAGTATGCGAAATTTTACCGTTTTAAAGGGTGTTTTTTCGGACTATTTGCGGACTACTAAACTAATGGAAAGCCAGTCACTATAACCTGTAAAACATTTACACACATGGCTACCTACAAAATCAAAGCACGTACAGCACGTGGACAAAAAGGAATGGTATATCTCTACCAATCCATCCAAAGAACCGGAGTTAAAGACCCAGAGTTAAAAGGATTAAAAATTAAAATACCTGATAAATTCTGGATTGCCGATAAAGAGAGAATTTCAAAAGAACTTCCTGATAAATACCTGAATCAATTTGAACAATTCAAATCTGTTGATGTGTTGAATAAATACATCACAGAAAAGAAGGAAGATTTAATTAAAGCCAATGGCAGTTTTGAATTTATTAATAATGAAGAAAAGACGGTTAATGATTGGTGCCAGAAAGTTATTGATAGAACAATCAATCAGGGAACCAAGGCACGGTATAAAAATATCCGCAATCTTTTAGAAAAGTACCAGCTCTATTATTCAGTACATCACCAGAAGAAAAGAACACCAACCAAAATAATGTACTTCAAAGATATTACGGTGGACTGGATTAATTATTTCACCATCTGGCTCAGAACAAAGAATGAATTACCGAATGGTAAAATTGGTAATGCTGTTAATTCAGCTAACTATAAAACCAAAGGAATTAAAACAATGATTAACAAAGCACACAAAGAACGCTGGTATGTTTTCAATCCTAATCCGTTTACTCTTATTTCATTGAAGTGGGAAGAAACACAGATTGAAATATTAACGCTGGAAGAATTAATCAGAATGAAGGAAACAAACTATGTTGAAGTTAAACGTACCAGAATCAAAACTAAAGAAGGTGCTAATAGATGGGGTGTTCCAATTGAGGAAGGTGTTGAAGCAAGAAATAAAAAGAATAACAGGTACAAAGCCAAACATACATTAGGTGATATTTCCAGATACTTCCAATTTCAATTGTTTGCTCAGGGTATCAGAGTTTCGGACCTTTTAACATTACGATGGAATGATTTCACCTTTGATAACGAACTACGTATTAATAAGAGGATGGTTAAAACAAAGAAGTTCATTAATGTTCTGGTGAATGATATGATGATTGATATTATTTCCTGTTACATTACGAAACATGAAATGTTTGCAGGTGAAGCTATTGAGCTTGAAAAGTATAATAATACATTACGTAATATCAGGAACATATTAAAGGACCCGTTCATTAAAAAGGATGCAAAAGAGATTGCAGCAATTGATGGAGAAATTTATAAGCAAGGAAAGTTTAAGCTGGTTGAATCAATGATATTGAAACTGGCTTCACACAAAACATTAAAGAATGAATTTGTATTCGGACTAATGGATAATAAATTCTTTGATGGTAGTTTGAAAGAAAAGGATGAAGACGGTAAATTAAAATTCCCTGCTGTTGATGATAATAATGATTTTGGTATTATGACTGAAACACAGTATGTAAAATTCCAGAGTGCTAAAACATATTATAACAACCTATTAAAACTGGTAGCAGTTCAGGCAGGGATTGATAAGAATTTGAAATCTCATATTTCTAGACATTCATATTGCAGCTTATTATTAGAAATGGGGGAAAACATTAACCTATATGATTTGATGCAGTCATTAGGTCACGCTCACTTATCAACTACGGAAGGATATATTAAAAAGTTTGTGAGTAAGAATGTAGACAGATTGAATATGGTAATAAGTAAGAAGGTGGATAACGGGTTGTTTTAGTTAAATGCCGTAGCTCTAATGAGAAAGACCAGCTATAATTGCTGGTCTTTTTTTATTTCTATACTTTCAGTTTGAACATCCTGTATTGGATTTTTTTTCTTCTTACCACTTCTACCTACCAGAAAGCCGACAATGAATAGACCACCAGCAAAAGCAATAGGTCCAAATGGGTCATGCCATGTGTGAACTCTATCACAGGTTAAGTTGTGAATCCAATAGTTTATACCACCACCGATTCCACCCAAAAGGATTCCATATTTTAATCCGCTTAGAATTTTTCTCATAGTGTAATTTTATTTTGTGTGCTTCTTTAAGTCATTTACTAATTCACTTATTGGTCGTACATAGTCTTTTAAACCTACGTGTGCCTGTGCTATCTTTAACCTTCTGCTGTTATCCGGCAAATAAAAGATATGACGGTGACCACCTAACAAAGTTAATTTATCATCAGATAAATCTTCATCATAGGTTACTATATGATAGATGTGTTTAATTTTAAACTTGCTTAATATACCAGCTTCGGCGCTGCTCACTTGTTTCCACCTTTCACGTAATGTACGCTTACAAGATATACCAATCAACCAACCATCTTTTGTTTTAACCCAGTTATCTACTTCTATATCCGCTTGGAAATGTGCCGGAGCCTCAGCACGTTTAATATTATAATACGCTAAAATAAAATCAGTAACATCTTCTAAACTTCCACCCGCTCTACCTTTTCTTTTTTGCCCGGCACGTCTTTCAAATTCTTGCGTGAATGCTGTAAGAACTATATCCTTATCCTCATCCGCTAATTTATCTTTTGATAATAGAACTCTTAAACTTGTGAATGCTTTTACTATTTCAGTTCTTTCAACAGTCAAACAACCTTTAACTCCTAAGTCATCCCACAAAGAAATTACTGTTGCTAATCCTTTTTCACCTTGTATATCCAAATATGATTTTGAAATGTTCAAAGTGAATTCTTTATCATCACTTGGAATATTTGATATAGCCTGATTCATTGGAATCATAATGCTCTCACATACTAATATGAAAACATCCATATCATCAGGATTCTTAATAGCCTTATCTAAATCATCAAGTAACCTTTGAACACGTGCGGATAAAGCCTTAGCATTTTTAAATCTATCTGTAAGGATATTTCTTAATGTTTGCTTTTGTAATTCTAAGGCTACATTCTTATCTGAATTATCACGTGCTATAACTCTTAAACTACTAGCAACAACAGAAAGTAATTTAGAATCTTTTCCTATGCCACCATATTTATCATTGTTAATTAAATCACGTGCGAACCAATAGGCATTATCCCACTTGTTATCAACCTTTAATATTTCTAATGGTTCTTTGCTCATGCAAATTTTAATGATTTGGTTTTAGCTTTTGCTTTCCCTTTTGTTTTAGCCTTAGTAGTTATCTTTTTAACTACTGCTTTTTTCTTAGCAGGTCTAACAGGTGCAGCAGTTTCTTCAATCGGCATAAATGGTGCAATTCTTTTTTCTGCCATATCACAATACTCTGGTGATAGTTCAATACCTATAAAACTTCTTTTGTTTTTTAATGCAGATAAAGCAGTAGTACCACTACCCATGAAAGGGTCCAGTATTATTTCTGCTTTTGTTGATGTAATGATTCTATCAATTAGAGCCACAGGGAATGGAGCAGGATGTTCATTTTTCATTTCCTGTGTAAACTCCCACACATCACCAAAAGCATTAGCCTTAGGAGCTAACCTAAAATCTTTCTTTGCTATTAAATAAATTACTTCATACGTTGGTAGAAAATATCCGGGATTAAAATTGATACCGCCTTTTCTTTTCCAAATTATAATTTGTCTTACTGGTAAATCACGGATGATATCCTGCCTGTCTTGTAATAATCCGTCTTGTACTCTCCACTTATGATTATAGAAAATAGCACCATCATCTTTCAATACTCTAAACAATTCCTTCAAAGTATTGTGTTGCCAATCTGCATATTCATTATGCGGCATATTATCATTGTAATGGCTATAACCTTTTTGTAAAGCATTACCAGCCCACTTACCTGATTTAGTATTATAACTCATTCCATTACCAGTAGAATTTTTTAAATTATATGGTGGTGATGTAACTACTAAATCAACAGACTTACTAGGAATATCTTTTAAGATTTCAAGACTATCCCCGCAAATGATTTTGTTTTTTATTTCTTCTATTGTTCTCATTGTATCTCCTGTTTCAAAATTATAAAAATATGTTCCGAAAGCTAATAATGTTGATGCGAGTTTTTCACCGTGTAATTCGGTGTAAATGACCAAGTTACAAAGACTGATAATAACTATTAGTTTCTAAGTGGCTTTAACTGTTCAACATAGCATAGTGTGAACATGCAAATGTTACTACGCTCAACTTCCTTAGCCATCTTATTTAATAACTCAACATCATTAGAAGCAATGAAAAGATTCTGCCTAAAAAATCCGAACCTTCCATTATTATAATCCAATAGATAGTTTATCTTTTCTTTTCTCATTCTATGAATGAATTTTCTTCTACTGCAATATGCCTTTTCTGCATAAATTGTTTTTGGAGATTTCATGTTTACATCATTTAGTTTGATGCAATGGTAAGGAACTATTATATAAAACCCTAGGACACTTTTTATCCTCTGTGACATAAAAAGAAAACACCAGCGAGTAGGCTGGTGTTTTTGCTTGGTTGTGTTATAGAGTTACTCCCAGATGGTTCTAGTACGAACCGTGGCAATATAACATTACAAAGATAATAAAAAACCCACCACAATGAAGTGAATGGGTTAGTACCTGTGAGTAGACAGGCTGAAAGCCTAATAAGGGTTAGACATTCAAAGGTAATGATTTTTTTATAAATCTTCTAACCTGTTCAGCTTTGAATTTCTTTCCGGTAGATGTTAAGAATCCACCTTCATTCAATTCATTAGCAATCTGCCACAATGTTTTACCCTGTTGTTTTAATAACCTTGCCACCTTTGAAGCTTTGATATTATTAGGATTCAATACTGCTTTCTTTCTATTGGCTTCTGCTCCTTTCAATGCTGCATCATAAGTTAGATTCTGTGGTGAACCCAGCTTCACACCCTTTGCTTTCAATGCTGTTAAAGAATCTTTGGTCCTTTTAGATATCCATAATCTTTCCTGATGTGCCATTACGGACATTATTCCGAGGGTCATAGAATTTGCTTCTGGCATATCCGCACATATAAACTTTACATTAGAATCCATCATCTGTGATAGGAATGTAAGGTTACGTGATAACCTTGAAATGGTTGATACAATCAACACACAGTTACGTTCACGGCATAATGCTAATGCTTTCATCAACTCAGGGCGTGAATCATTCTTACCTGATTCCTTCTCTTCAAATGATGCTACAACTGTATAGCGATTTCTGATGTGGTTGGCTACTGCTTCTTTCTGTGCATCTAATCCTAAATGTTGGGTTTTAGTTGATACACGGTAATAGGTCACACATTCAAGTGATAAATTAAATGTGTTGAATGACTGTTCAAATATGTTATCTGTGTTCATGGTAGTAATGATTTTAATAGTGATTTGTGTACCTCTCCACACAGAGCCGAATTAGTACCCTGTATGGAGGTACACACATTAGATAAATTCTATACTTACAATTCTGTTGAAGGTCTTTTTAAATAGTCTTTTCTCAGCACCTAATAATTCCTCTAATGCTTTGAACTGGGTTACATCCCTATCAAATGCTATTGATTCAATACGCTCACCGTTTGAATACTTGATTTTGAATTTATATGTTGATTTCATGTGTCTGGTTTTATAGTTGTTTTTGATTGATTTAAGAACACTTCACCCGATGGGTGAAGTGTTTGTCTGTCTGTGTTTAGTTGCTTCTGAATACGTGACCTTCTGATTCCCAATAATCACCACCCAATTCAAGGTCCCGCCCGTAT
>DASVUX010000060.1:0-43588 GCA_036386835.1 Bacteroidia bacterium | reverse complement strand
CAAAATCGATATCGGGGTACTGGTACCTGGCCACTAGCAGCGCTCCGTCAAGCAGATTTTGCTTGTCCGGTGCCGACCATTTCTTTAACTCGTTGGCAATCAGGTCAAATTGGATCTTGTGAATGATGTTTTCTATCCGGTTCTGGATCAGTGTATCGAAGCAGTGCTCCCACGCTAATTCAAGTTCAGGAATTACCATTGGCCCCATCGACAGCAGCTTCATGCTGATTTCCTGGTAAACGGATTCATCCGGATCATCAAGTAAGCTAATTAGGGCATTAAGTTCCTGTTTATTCATGTTTGGGAAACTGTTTCCACAAAAATAGATGCAGGATCCGGGCTATTTGTCGGGGCCCTTAAGAAGATTTCAACCTTACTTTGTTAATCTCTCCAGTACAAGCTGTATTAATTGCTCTACTGCTGCATGGTAATTTTTGCTGTATTGTTTGGCCACCCGATTGGCTATAATAGCACAAACGGTGCAAGTTTCATGCCCTAAGAGCTTCCCTAAACCATAGAGTGCGGAGGTCTCCATTTCGAAGTTAGTAATGCGGATATTGTTATGGTTAAAATCGGTCAATTGTTGATTAAAATTTTCCACCCAGGGGGTCAACCGCAGTTTTCTGCCCTGCGGTCCGTAAAATCCCGGTGCTGTTGCAGTAATTCCCTGGGTAAGGTCGAACCCTATTCTCTTGATAAGTGAATCCGACCCTTTTATGGCATAAGGATAGGGGAGATTCTTGTTCCAGTTTGTCTGGCTGATAAAGGCTTCGGATACATCATTCTCATTAACTGAAGGGAGATCCAGGTAGTAATTCAATAAACCGTCAAAGCCGAGACCGTACCTGGATACCACAAAGCTATCTACCTGTATATCCTTTTGAAGGGCTCCGGATGTTCCGATCCTTACTATATTCAATTTTGTGTGTTCCTTTTTTACAAGCCTTGTTTTAAGGTCGATGTTCACCGCAGCATCAAGCTCATTTATAAGGATGTCAATATTATCGGTACCTATACCCGAAGACAGTACCATTACACGTTTCCCTTTAAATGTTCCTCCATGGGTTATAAACTCACGGTTCTGGATGCGGAAGTCAACCGTGTCGAAAAAATTTGATACGGTTTCAACCCTGCCCTGGTCCCCTACAATGATGATGTTTTCTGCAATATGCTCAGGTAAAAGCTGCAGGTGATAAACACTGCCGTTTGTATTAAGGATAAGTTCGGTTTCCGGTATGATATTGCCCATGTCTGCAGAATTAAAATAAGAGAAAACAGATTTGTTATATACTAAATTAATAGCTTAATTTGTGTACAGCACTGAAGCATCAAAAGTATTCAAAATTTATGACTCCATCCACCAATAAAATTCTTGTACCTATAGATTTTTCAGAGCAATCCCTTATTGCTCTTGAGCAGTCGTATAACCTCGCGAGGGAATATCATGCTGAAATAACCCTTCTTCATGTAATAGAAGAAGCAGGGATGCTGGCGAAGCTTTTTTCAAAAGAGCAGCACGAAGACCTTCGCAAGAATGTCCAGGCGCAGCTTGATAAGCTGGCCTCAGAAGAGGCAAAAAAAGCGAAGCTGAAAATTAATACATTAGTTGCAAGAGGTTCTGTATATGAAAAGATCAATGAGGTTGCCGAACTGATTAATGCAAGCATGATCATAATGGGGACGAATGGTGATGAAGGATTAAAGAAACGGTTTATTGGATCCAATGCCTTGCGTGTTGTGAGGGAATCCCGGATGCCGGTAATCACTATTAAAGGAAAGCACCACCGCAAGGGCTGCAGGAATATCGTTCTTCCACTCGATCTTTCAAAAGAAACAAGGGAAAAGGTAAACAAGGCGATTGAACTTTCCCGTTTGTTCGGAGGTGCAACAATACGTGTGGTGTCAGTACTCTTTACTACAGACGAGTTTGTGGTGAACAGGATCACCCGCCAGCTTGGGCAGGTGAAATCTTTCCTTGAAAAAGAAAACACTGAATGCACTGCAGAGATCATAAAAGGGATAAAAGGGGAAGAGACCCTCGCTCAGAATATCCTGGAATATTCACAAAAAGTAGACGGTGACCTGGTGATGATCATGACGCAGCAGGAAATTGACTTTACCCAGTATTTTATCGGTTCTTCCGCACAGGAAATCATTAATCATTCAAAGATCCCTGTCCTTAGTATCCGCCCTTCACCAAAGAAAGACACCACCGTCTTTCCTCATCCATACTAAGAAATACCTAACTTACCCCCGACTATGAAGAACTTTAACCCGCAAAAGATCCTTATTCCGATCGATTTTTCCGAAACATCACTTATTGCCATAGAACATGGCGCATTTACAGCCCAGCTTTTTAAAGCAGAGCTTGTATTGCTGCATGTGGTAGAGAAGCATTGGGAAAAATTCAGTGTAGTAGCACCTGAGCTCAGGGTAGAGGCACCTTCCGACCTGATTAATTCTATTGAGAGGCGATTAGAGGAACTGGCTGCTGACATCCGCTCAAAGTATGGAGTGAAGTCAACCTGCATTACTTCGGACGGAAATATTTTCACTGAGATCATTGCAGTCTCTAAAGAGAACAACGTTGATCTCATCGTAATGGGAACACATGGCACATCCGGTTTTGTAGAGTTCTTTGTCGGCAGCAATACCTATAAAGTTGTAACGGAGGCTGTCTGCCCGGTTATTTCAGTACGTGCGCATTCCGATAAAGTTGGATTCCAGAATATCATGCTGCCGATAGATGATTCCCCGCATTCAAGACAAAAAGTTAATCATGCAATTGTACTTGCCAAGCACTTTGCAGCGAAAATCCATATTCTCGGATTAGCCGATTCAGATGAAGGAAGTGAGCTTAAAATGTTCGAAGTAAAGCTTGACGGGATAGAGGAGTACATCCGCAAATGCAATATTCCATGTTCACGTAAAACAATTAATGGCGGTAACCAGGCACGGGTTTCTTATGATTATGCAAAATCGGTAAATGCGGATCTGATGGTGATCATGACCGACCAGGACGAGAATATGACCGGCCGTTTATTGGGAACATACGCTCAGCAGGTAATCAATCATTCAAAAATACCAGTAATGAGCATCCATCCTGTAGAGGCCAATATTCCGTTTGTCTTCCCTTATTAATCCATTAATTTATAAAGAAAAAAGCCTTCGGTACCGAAGGCTTTTTTTATGAACACGTAATATATTTAATTGGCATTCTCTCATTCCTTGCTTTGTTTATGTACGATAAAGTCTGACATCTCTCTTGTGAATTTATCCAGGGATTGGGCCGACTCCTTTATATATCCTACTATTTTTCTAAGATCTGTTAAGTTCCCTTCGGCTTCAATAATATGCGTAAGGCCTAAGATCCCGGCAACGGGTTGTCTTATTTTATGGGAAATAAAAAACATCATGTTTTCAAGATCCCCAATGTGCCGGAAATGATAGTTTTTTTCTCTCACCAGGTCTTGGTTAACTAAAGCCAGTTCCATTGCCCGATTCTCTTTTTCCTGGTTCTGATAAATCAGTTCTTTGTTGGCAATGATTAATTCCGCAGCTCTTTTCTCCTTCTCTTCATTTTGATATGCAAGTTCAATATTGGCAATTAATAATTCGGCAGCCCTGTTCTCTTTCTCTTTGTTCTGATAAGCAAGTTCTTTGTTGGCGATTAATAGTTCTGCAGCTCTGGCTTTATCTGCCTCCTGCCGTAATACCAGGTTTTCGTGAGTCTTGCCTAATTGGATGTTGCATTTTGAAAGCTCTTCATAAGCAACAACCAATTCATTATATTTCTTTTTCATCCGATCTGTAAATTAGGCACGCTATATCCGGCAAGCATACATGTAATAACAAAGTATACGTTGTATTGTTGACATTGATTGAAGATGATGGGCAAAAGACCAGTTAATACCTGGTAAAGCGCGAAGTTATAGTGTTGTTATCGGTAGTAACAGCTTTTACAAAGTAGTTTCCTTTGGAAAGGATTGTAACGGTAACCTTGTTGTCCGCCAGTATCCCAGTATTATACACAACCTCCCCTAAAATATTATATATCGTGATCAGGCTGATGTTTTCTGATCCGCTTATCGTAACCACTTCCCCTGATGTCGGGTTAGGATAGACAGTTAAAAATTCATTCCCGCCCGCATTGTTATCGATTGCGATAATATTGGAATATGTAAATTCCCCGTTTTGATCTACTTGTTTTAACCTGTAATAATTGATTACTCTTTCCGGCTTTGAATCGATGTAACTGTAATCCGTTTTGGAAGTAGTGTTCCCCTGGCCTTCTATCGATGCAATATAGTTGAAATCATTTCCATTCAGGCTTCTCTCTATCTCAAAATGATCATTATTGGTTTCAGAGGAAGTACTCCAGTCCAGCCGGTTTCCCGATGTGGTGTACACTCCTGTGAACGAAGTAAGTTCAACAGGAAGAGGGTTCACCGAATTAGGGGCCATTAAAGTGAAAGGCATCTCAGTTCCTGTAGTAAAGGAAGGAACTACCCCTGTAGTAATAGTGCCAAGCGCGGTAGTGCCTGTAGTGCTGCCTGAGCCGTGATCATTCCATTGTCCCGAATAATGCTCTGCCACGCGCAGGTCGGTGGATGCAATTGAAAATATTCCGCTGCCTGCTGCTACAGTAGTCCCAAGTTCCCAGTATAATGTAACAGAAGGGGTGCTTGTTCCTGCTGCCCGGGTAACTTTCCAATACTCCTTATGACTTATGTCAGTTATTCCTGTGCCATACACACTTCCTACAGCCGTATGAGGATTAACAAAAATATATTCTGCAGTAAATGCATCGGTTGCAACGGAAGGAGCGGTGATAGCAAGCCGTGCCCATTTTGAAATAGTAGAACGGTCGCCTGTAGGAAAAATAAATGCGGTATTGCCGATTTTTTTGATCGGTCCGTCTACATACCTTGTTGCTGCGCCACCAACCGGGGACACTACCGACCCTGAACCTATGGTAATAAGATTGGCTGTTGAAGTTATCAATCTGCCGGCTGTTAAGATCAGCCTTCCACTGGTTGAAGTTATGGAGGTAGCCTGGGTGAGAGTGACTCCTCCTGTTGCCGGTGCTAGACTTTGAATCTCCAGGGCATTGGTAATAGTAGCAGGAAGTCCATTGCCCGTCACCTGTGCTGTAGTTGTATTGTTATACAGATAGTGGCCTGCGGAGCTATAGGTGCGGGCACCGGTTACCTGGACGGAACCGGTGGTACCTGAAGAAGTTAAGCCTAAGATGTTTTTGGTCTTTATTTTACCAAAATTGTTTAGCGTGAAAGTTCCTGCACCTGAAGCATCGCTCAGTAAAAACAAACCAAAATCAATAGTCCCGAATACAGCAGTACTTGTTCCATTTACAACCGTAGATGGGTTGTCAGTGGCTCCGGAAGGTGACAGTAACGCATACTGGGTAAGGTCTGCGGCTAATGTAAATGTTCCGCCTGGGTTTATCTGCAATTCGTGAAATCTGACAAATCCGCTGTTAGTAAGGGTACTTGTGGAGCCGACCTCCAGCCTGTAAATATTATTGGAATGAAATTCATCATCTGATCCGCTGTTCACAACAAAGTCCCCCGCAACATTCACAAGGGTAGAAGCTACTGCGGGCATGGTGATGGATTGGGTTGTGCCTGCAAAATTAAGGTTAAGCCTGTAAGATTCATCACCAAATGAGGCAAAACTTCTATGAATATAAGATATCCACGGGACCGAAGAATCGAAAATAAAATTTTGTTTAAGCAGCAAAGTGAAATCTTTACTCTGATCAGATCCTGATGCAAAAGAACCTGTTCCTGTTGTAGGGGAACCAACCGACACCGAAGCAGACCCTGTAATATAAACATGTCCCCATACGGTTATAATCCGTGATCCGGTAGCATATAAATTTGCTCCGTTAGAGATCTGCAGCCGTGATGCATTTTGCACAATAAGGAAGTTCGAGGCAGTTGAAACTGTTCCAATGGAAAAATCTATATCAGGAAAACGTAAGGTTCCGCTTCCCGTATTGCTGATAGTGTAAGAGCCCTGGGTCCCGAACCCTGTAGCACCAAGTTCAGTTGATGCGGTTTGAGAAGCGCAATCCCACAGAATTTGTCCGAATGACTGTCCGCTGTTGCCAATGCTCGTTGCCGTTATAATGCCATTTACCTGCAGCGTTGAGGCTGCATGCCATTTTGCAGTCGCAATCTCACCTCCGTCAGCATTTACAATAAAAGTCGAAGCTGCCTCAAAAATCAGTGATGATGTATCAGAATTTGCTGAGATAGAAGTGGTTACATTATTAATGAATATGCCATTTGTAGAAAAGTTAGTAACCGATCCGACATCACACAACCATGAATTGGTATTGGCTTTAAAGGTGCCATTAACTGTGAAGTCAGCAACTCCAAGATTCGGGTTAACCGTAAAGGTTGTTCCCGGGTTGAGAACAAAAGTCTTTAATGCAGGGATATTCGTTGTTCCGGCTCCTGACTGGGAAATGTTGAATGGAATTATATGACCTGGACTAAATCCAATGCTTTCTATTGCCTGGGAAATGCTTCCATTGATATTAATGGTACCGCTGTTTGGTCCGGACTTAGATACAGTTCCACCGGTATGAGTAAATGCCCCGCCAATATTAAGAATTCCATTTCCTCCGCCCGATGTAACCGTACTCGATGTAAGCTCCAGGTTCCCGCTGGTAATAGTGAGGCCGCCATTGGCATTTAAAGTGCCTCCGCATCCTGATGTTGCAGTCGTTGCACCTGATGCTATATTTATAGTTCCCCCTGAAAGTGTAATAAGGCCGGTGCCTGAAAAGGTTCCGTAACCACCCGGCCCGATCCATGTACTCGTGCTGATATTTATTGTACCTCCCGTAATAACCGAAGTGCCGGTAACTGTAAACTGGCCGTTCCCGTTCCCGCCACCTGTTCCGGATGCATTGGAAACCGTTAAGGTGCCTGCCAGCATTGAAAAATTGCCGCCAACTGAAAAAACAGGATTTACAGCTGCGCCTGAAAGAATGTTATTAACGATTAATTTACCGTTATTAAAAATCAGGTTTCCGCTTACTGATAAATTTGACCCTGCGGCAGAGCTTTTAAGAATAAGATTGTAACCATTGGTAGAGTTCATTGTGAAATTAGTACCAATGGTCTGGAGAGAACCAAGTAGATAAATATCTCCCGGTTGTGCAGTATTATTCCATATGAAATTGCGGAAGTTCTGAGTCAGCCCGGCAGGTCCCGAACCCGAATTGCCGCAGGCAAGGATCTCGCAGGTAGTTCCTGCACCCCAGGTTGCAGTGGGTATAGTGCCGGTAGCAGCGGAAAGGTTTGAAAAATTATGTTTATAATATCCTGTTGTGGTAAACGTCAGAGTACCGGTGGTGTTTACCGTTCCGGAATTGGATAACATGCCGGTAACAGTGAGTGTCTTTGCAGCCGAAATCGTAATCGTCCCAAAATTATTAATAGTGCCGGTAGAAGCACAGGTAAATGCGGTACCATTTTGAGTGATCGTGGCGCCTGTTGCATTATTTAAAGTTAAATTATTATTAAATGTCCCATTGTTGGTGAACACCGCATTGTTTGCAATTGTACCGTTATTGATTATGATGCCGGTAGTTAATGTTGAACTGTTGATCAGGGTGCCGTTATTAGTGATAATCCCGGAAGCAGAATTAGTCAGTGTCCTTGTGGCAGCTGTTTGAAGTGTTGCTGTACCTGAAATTATGATGCTTGCAGTATTTACTACATTAATTCCAATGGTAATTACATGGCCAGGTAAAATTGTAATAGTACCTGTAGCCCCTGCTATTGGTGGAAACACGTTTGTGGCGCCTGCCCATGTTCCTGCAGTAACACATTTCTGCCAGGTTGCATTTACGTTCCAGCTACCTGTACCGGTTGACTGATAATCCCCTATGCTCTGAGAATAGGAGGCAGTAATGAATAACCCTGAAAAACATATAAGTACTAAATGTTTTCTTGATATAAAACGGTACATAAAAAAAATGGTTAAGTTCTGCAACTTTTTAGAGGCGTCAAATATATAACAAAAAAAGTTAACATTATCAATCAAATCTGATCTTTACCTAATAGAAGGAGTGGGGGCAATAAAAAAAGCACCGTAATCATAAATCACGGTGCTTATTCGCAAAAGGAGAGGTATTATTTACCTGCGTTCCCGAATACGCGTTTCAGGATATCACTGACCCTCGCCATAGGATCTTTCCTGATCTTTAATTCTTCATCGCCTATTAACTTGAACAGGCCTGCGAGCGCCCTTTCTGTAACATAAGCGGTCAGGTCCGGATTCTGCTTCTGAACCAGCGGAACTTTATTATAATTAGTAATAATCGGGTTCCAGTACTTGGTAAGCTCTACTTTATCAATTGCAGCCTGCACAATTGGTTTGAATTTCACTATGAGTTCCGCAGTGGTTTTCTCTCTCAGGAACTCTGTGGCAGCATTATCAGCGCCTTTTAAAATTGCAAAGCCGTCTGTCACGCTCATTCCTTTAACTGCATTAATAAAAACAGGGGCAGCTTCTTTTGCCGCTTCTTCTGCAGCCCGGTTCAGCGTCATCTCAAATTTCTCCACCTGTGCATTCAGGCCAATCCGGGTAGCATAATCTTTTACTTTTTGGGCTTCCGGCGGGAAAGGAATAAATAATGCAGGATTTTTATAGTATCCGTCAAGCTTCGAAGCGAAAGCAGTTGAATTATTTGTACCAACAGTTAACGCTTCCTTAAGCCCCCTGATCACTTCCTCGTTCGAAAGAGGGGCAGAGCCTGTTTTACCTGAATTTAACACGGTATTTGCAGCGTCAGTGGCTGTTTTTCCAAGCTTGTTAAGGTCCTGGGAGGTGCAGGAAGTAATAGTGATCAGTGCTATGGCGGAAGAAAATAATAATTTTTTCATTTTTAATTATTTGATTTCAGTATGTAATAATTTTTTATTTCCGATATATGCTTCCAGTTTATCCCCGATCTGAACGGCCCCGACACCCTGTGGAGTCCCTGTATAAATAAGATCACCTGTTTTCAGGGTGAAAAACTTAGAAACATAAGCAATTACAGCATCGAATGAGAAGAGCAGGTCAGCAGTGTTGCCTTTTTGAACTGTATTGCCATTCCTGTTTAAATGAAAATCTATTTCATCAAGGTTCCCCAGGTCTTTTTTTGAAAGAAATGCCCCAAGGGGGGCTGATCCGTCAAAGGCTTTTGCTTTTTCCCAGGGAAGGCCTTTCTCTTTACATTTTGCCTGAATGTCGCGGGCGGTAAAATCAATTCCTATGCCAATTTCATCATAATATTTATGTGCAAATTCAATGGCAATATTCTTACCCGCTTTGCTGATCTTCAGGACCAGTTCAACTTCATGATGGATCTCATTTGAAAAATCCGGGTAATAAAATGGCTGATCCTCCTTTATAAGTGCGGTGTCCGGCTTCAGAAAAAAAACGGGCTCTGAAGGAATATCAGCTTTCATCTCTTTGGCATGTTCAGCATAATTCCTGCCGATGCATATTATTTTCATTGTAAAAGTTTATCTGTTAAACGCCATTCGAAGTTTGATATCCGTGAGAACTTTCTTGGTGTACAGGGGGAAATCCCCATTCATCATCCAGGCATAATAGGATGGTTCGTCTTTTAACACCTGTTCAACCGGTTTACCTGCATGTTTCCCAAAGTTAAAGACTTCAACATTCTGTTCATTGAAGATTATCCGGCCTGCCAGGTCAGCATTTTTATTGATATTGGTAAAATCATGCAATGCTTTTATATCATTCACAACAGGGATGCTTTTCCTTCCTTTTTTATCTTCAAACTCAACACCCTGGTATTTCTCCAGCTGAGCAAGAAAAACTTCGTAGGTTGCTTCTATGTCAGCCTGGGCACTATGTGCATTGATGATCTCCTTGCCGCAATAAAATTTATAAGCTGCTTTCAGGGTGCGCTGTTCCATCTGATGGAATATATTCTGAACGTCCACAAACCTCCTGTTTGAAATATCAAATTCAACTTCCGCTCTTAAAAACTCTTCAACAAGGATGGGGATATCAAATTTATTGGAGTTGTACCCTGCCAGGTCACAGTTCTTCAGGAAGTCAGAAAGGCTTTTGGCAATGCCTTTAAAGGTGGGTTCATTTTCAACATCTTTATCGTAAATGCCATGAACTTCCGAAGATTGCAAAGGAATTGGAATAGTCGGATTAATTCTTTTGGTCCTGATCTCTTTTGAACCGTCAGGTGAGATCTTTAGAATCGATATTTCCACTATTCTGTCGGAAGCTACATTGACACCGGTGGTTTCAAGATCAAAAAAAGCAATAGGACGGGTTAAATTTAGCTGGATCATTAAAATATTATGATTAATTAAAAGGCTATTTCTGAAGTTTGTACATTTTTTTGCTTTCGTTCTGACCAACTCCGATATCGAAAACAAAAAATACATCTTTTACCGGCTTATAGCCATCAGCTTCAATTGAGATCTCGTATTTACCCGGCGGGAGCGCCATAAGGAATTTACCCGTTTTAGGGTTCGGAGTATAAGTATATTCCGGGACATCAGTATTTTTCAGGTCCTTTATAGTAACAAAGGAACTTACTTCCTGTGTACTGTCAACCGCATTCACATATCCAAGCATCACTGTAAATTTATCTTCGGCATCGTTGAATTTAATGCGGTAGATATCAAGGTCCCCAAAGCCTCCTTCACGTGAAGCAGAGATATATGCCACCCGGTTATCCTGGGTGAACGAGATGCTTCTGTCGTCTCCAGCCGAGTTGATCGGATATCCCAGGTTCTTAGGGGTGCTCCATGTGTTTTCTTCTTCATTCCATGTAGTTTGAAAAAGGTCGAAATCTCCCATGCCGTTGTGGCCTTGCGAAGAGAAATAAAGAGTTTTGCCATCCGGGGCAATCTGCGGGAAGTCTTCTTTATATTTTGTATTTACCGCAGATCCGAGGTTTTGTGCCATAGCCCAGAGGCCATTTGGAAGTTTTCGTGCCATATAGAGATCCGTTTCACCAAGACCTCCTTCTCTTTTACTCGCAAAAAAGATCACATTTCCGTCCGGAGTGATTGATCCTGCTGTTTCAAAATCGGAGTTTACATTGCTGTTCAATTTCCGCATTCTCTGGAAAGTCCCGTTCTTGTTTACAGAAGAGTATATGTTCCCAAGACTGTCGATATGGTCAATATACATTAACATCATATTGCCGTCAGGGGTTAAGCCTACAGCCTGTTCATCATAACGTGTATTTACAAGCGCACCCATATTCTTAGGTTTAGTCCAGATGTCAGACTGGGGGGTGGACATATAAATATCGGAAGCATAATACCCGTCAACCTCAACTGTTCCGCCTATATTCTCTTTCCTTCTGGAGGTAAAAACAACAAATGATTCACTGGGCGTAACAAAAGGATAATAGTCCGGGTATTCCGAGTTTATTTCTTTACCGAGATTCTGAAAAGTAACATTGACAGGATGCTTGATATATTCTTTTCCGTTGTTACAGGTTTCGATATAGTGCTCAACTTTTTCAAGGTCTTTATCTTTAGGCGGAAGCGCGGATTTGAACTTATTGAATGCTTTAATGGCATCATCAAATTTTGCCGCATACTGGTAGGCCATGCCCAGGTCGAACCATACCTCTTTCGGAGCTTTATCCTGCTTGCTTGCAGTTTCCAGGTAGGGTATGGCCAGCGCTTTATTTATATTGGTGTACAAATAGCATAATCCTAATTTGTGATTATACTCCTGGTGTGAGGGTTCCTGTTTAATAAGCTGTTTGTAAATAGGAATTGCTGCAAGAAAATTGTAATGGGAGAAATGCTCTTTTGCCTCCCTGGGGTCTATGAATTTAGCACCGGGCTGAGCGTATGAAGTTGCCGAAGCAAATACAAGAAAATTAATGAAACCCAGTAATCTATAAATTCGCTTTTTCACAAGATCTTAATTTGCAGGCCGAAAGACAAGTTTGGTACCAAAGTACAAAATTGTTCGCTGTGGAAAAAGGAATTATAAAAAAAAGCCCCTTTTACGGGGCTCTTTAAGATTTAGTATCCGCTTGCTTTAATATACTGATACTGTTCGTATTTCGCTTTGTTCTGCAGATAATCAATTGTGTATTGAGGACCGCCAACCTGCGACTTAATGCTTGCGATCTTAATCTTGGACGGATCTGCACCTTTTTCTTTCAATGCGGTGATGATCTGCTCTTTGCCTTTTTCAGCACGTGCAATAGCAAGGTCCTTGTTGGATGCGAATGCCCTTGTAGGAACAGTAGAAGCACTTGATTCTATGCGGATATTAACTATACCGTTTGTCTTGTACAGTTCCATTAAGTTATCAATAAACTTCCTGAAAGGCTCATCAGTAACATCAATTTCCGTGATGTTGTATTTGAAATTCATTTTAAAGTTCTCCTTATCTACAGAAGCCAGTTGCTCACGGGGAACAGTATTGCTTCCACCCTGGTTCGAAGGCTTGTCTTTCATTTTGAACTTTACGCTGGTATTGCCTGAAGCCAGCTGATATTTACCTGTTCCTAGGCTTTTGGTTTTTAATACATTTCCTTTTGCATCCTTGAATTCTGCGAAGGATTTTTTTCCGATTTCCGTATCTGATTCATCAAGCCCAACAACATAATTTTCATTAGGAGGAAGTTCGGAGAAAAGGAACCAGCCGAGTGCGTCACTTGTGGTAGTTTTAACGATCTGCCCTTCCGAGTTCATTAAATTCACCTTCATGATGTTCATTGGATTGTTCTGTTTGTCGAATAAACGTCCCCCTACAGAGATGTAGGCAATTTCATTGTTCGTGATGGTTTGTGCCGTGTCTTTTGTATTAATATTAACGGGCTGACCAAAGTTCACACCTTTTAGTTTCACTTCCCTGTTGATTTCCTGGTAAGCGGCATCAGCAGGAACTTCCATTAACTCCGAGTAAAATTCCTCTCCATCCTGCTGGTAGGAAAGCGTGTAATTACTGTTAGGGGGAATGATGATCGTAAATGAACCATCCCGTAAAAGCGGTTTGTAAACTCCTGTAACGATGCCGGTTTCGTTATTGGTTGCTATGATCTCCAGGTTAGGAGGTAATTCCTTCCCGTTAACCGGGATGATTACACCTTTGATAAGTACGAGCGGCTGCTCTTTTCTTTCAGGAATGGTGATCATATATATATCCTTTTCACCATATCCTTCAGCCCGTGAAGATGAAGAATAGTATCCGCGTTTCCCGTCAGGGGATGTTACATAAAACACATCATCATCAGTTGTATTGATCGGATACCCTATGTTTAGAGGTGCATCCCAGGTATTCTCATTCCGGGTTGAAAAAAAGATATCGAATCCACCGATAGTTTGGTGGCCTTTGGAACTGAAGAACAATACATTTCCGCTGGGATGAATGAAAGGTGATTCCTCATCATAAGCTGTATTGATCGGAGCACCGAGGTTTACGGAACGGCTCCATTTCCCGTTGGGAAGCTTAACGCATTTCCAGATGTCCCTGCCACCCATGCCGCCTTCAGCCCTGTCGCTGACAAAATAAAGTGTATTCCCGTCAGGGGTTAAACAGGCACTTGTTTCCCAGCTGGGGCTATTAATATCAGATCCCATCTGCTGAGGAAAAGTCCAGTTGTTCCCGTCAAGGGTACTGAAATAAATATCCCCGCCATTCCCGTCTTTGTAAATAAGAAGCGTTTGAGCATCTGCCGTTAAACCCACAGATGCCTCGTGCGTGATTGAGTTTACGTTTGGACTGATTGATACAGGTGTGGTCCATGTACTGTCTGCTTTTCTGTAAGAAATATAAATATCTTCATAAAACTGATCTTCATCGGTTTTATCCCCGCCTGTGCTGCCCTGTCTGCGTGAAGTGAAAATTACCGTATTCTCATCGGCTGAAAGAACAGGACTGTAATCCGCATAAGAAGTGTTAATACTGTCTCCCAGGTTGGTAATTACAACCGGGATGGGCCCTGCAACAAACTGCTTGGCATTGTTGCTCATTTCTATATGCCTGTCGGCATCTTTAATGAGGTCGGTTTGTTTCGGCTTCAGGAATGATTTGAATTTTTCATAATTGGCAATGGCTTCATCAAACTTATAATTGAGATGCAATGCCTGTCCGTAATAATAAAATGCGTTTATGGGAGCAGCCTTTTCACGAGGTTCAAGGTCCGTGTAATTCTTCGCTGTGTTTAAAACCGCTCTTTCAAGATAAGGTAGTGCCTTGCTTTTTTCAGTGATGGTTTTAAGATAGCAAAACCCCATTTTAAAATTTATGTTCGCATTGCCGGAGTCAATAGCATAGGCTTCCTGGAAGCTCTTTAATGCACGCGCATAATTCCCTTCAAGAACGAGATAATTTCCTTCAATGAACTTCTCACGGTAACCAGACTTATCCTGAGCTTTTGTTAATAAGTTCAGGGATATAAGTAAGAATAGAAGAGTAGTATGTTTTTGCATCAGAATCAGTTAAATACGGTTGTTTTATAGTTAAATTAAGCTTTTCGCAAGTTTAAAAACCAAGCAAAAATATTAAAATATACATAATAAACATACCCTTAACTGAAAAGAAATTAACAATCAATGGCAATAGGGGTTTGCAGGCAGTTGGTTCTTTGGAACGGCTCAAAATCACATGCATCGGATATAGGGAGATTCTTTCCAATTCCGGCAGTGATTCCGAATTAATATACCGGCTCCTGTCCTGAGTTTAATCCTGCAGTAACTGCAATCTACCTGCGGTTTAACATCTGCTCCTTAGAATTATCCGCGCTATCCGGTGTTGCTGCGACCTATTTTTTTCTTTTCACCCGAACCTTGATATACTGGTACTGTTCGTAGGTTGTTCTGTTCTGGATAAAGTCGTTGTTGTACTCCGGACCCTGCACCAAAGCAGATGGTTCGGCAAACCGGATCTGATCTTTCGAAATGCCAGCATTCTTCAATAAGGAATTGGTTACTTTGTCACTTGCCTCTTTCGCTCTCAGTTTTGCAAGGTTCTCATTGCTGGTATATGTTGTTGTGGGAACCTTTGAAGCGCTGGATTCAACCTCAATTTCAAAACCAGGATTTTTTCCCAGGCATGTAGTCAGAGCCGAAATGAAATCGGTGTACTTTTTTGATTTAACATCTATGGATTTCTGGTTGTAACCAAAGTACAATTCGAAAGAATTTGTTTTCGGATCACATACCGATAGTGTGGCTAAGGAATCGCGGATCCGGGCGCTGTCAAGTGCATAAGGATCAGTTCCATACGGGATCTCACGTTTGATTACCTGGTAGCCTTTTCCTTTTGGCGCTTCAAGAGTTTCACTGAAGATCTCTTTCCCGTTCACTGAATAAACAGCTTTGTAGGAAGTACCTACCGGAAGATTGGTCCCGAATTTTCCCGTACTGCCGTTAGCATTAAGTACCTGGAGAGTATCATTCGTTTTTAAATCAACAATTGAAATAGTATTGTTGCTGATATCCTCTTTTGTATTGTTAACGATAAGCCCAACGAGTATCGTGATATCACGCGGTTCGTGCTCAGGGAATGAAAGCATGTAAATATCCTTTTCTCCGTAACCGCCTTCTTTATCGGAAGAGAAAAAAGCACGCTTGCCATCTGCTGTGGTTATATAAAATACATCATCATCAGGTGTATTTACCGGGTAGCCGATATTGATGGGCTCTGCCCAGTTTCCATTCTCATCATTGATAAGTGAGGAGAAGATATCGAAGCCGCCCATTGATTTATGTCCTTTTGAAGAAAAGAAGATCTGCTTCCCGTCAGGATGTATGAAAACGCCATCCTCATCATAGGCGGTATTGATGTTCGGCCCGAGATTCTGAGCAGGTCCCCATTCACCGTTCGGGAGACGAAGGCATTTGTAAATATCCCTTCCGCCAAGTCCGCCGGACCGATCACTCACGAAGTAAAGTATCCTGTTGTCGGCACTGAAACAGGCGTGAGATTCCCATGAGGAGGTATTGATTGGCGCACCTACATATTCAGGAACAGTCCATTCTTTACTTTTGTATTCACTGAGGAAAAGATTACCATTGCCGTTATTGTCACGGTAAATAAGCAGTTTAAGACCGTCTGCAGATAAGTTAACCGTTGCCTCATGCCCTGCGGTATTAATACTGCTTCCGATTGTTTTTGCCTTTCTCCATTTTTCATCAGCAAGTTCAGCTGTGAAAATGTCTTCAAAATACATCCCGTTCAATTCTTTAGCATCGCTGTATCCGCCTTTTCTGCGTGAAGTAAAGATCAGGGTCTGCTCATCAAGTGAAACCACGGGTGCATAATCCGGGTATTGTGAGTTAACACCTTCCCCGAGGTTGGTCACGATAACTTTTTTAGGATCCTTGATGAGTTCTTTTCCGTAACGGCACGTTTCGATATCATGGTTGATCTCTGCAATATCGGCTGCCAGTTTCGGGTCCGTACCAAGCTCTGTCCTGTACTGTTCATACATGGCAATTGCCTTGTCAAAATCATAATGAAGGTGGTAAGCTTTCGCAAGATAATAGGAAGTGGAGAGAGGTGCCTGCTTTTCATTGATCTCTCCCTCTTCGTATTTCCTGGCAATGTCTTTTATCGCTTCTTCAAAGTAAGGGATCGATTTTGTTTTGTAGGTGGCAGCATTAAGATAACAGAACCCGATTTTGAATTTAAGGTTGGCATTTCCCTTCATTGAATCAAGTTTCAGGTAAAGTGGTAATGCAGCAATGTAATTCTCATTTGTGAAAAAAGTCTCTGCGTCAGCGTACATCCTTTTGAAATCACCATCTGGTAATGGATCGGGAGAAGCCATAGAAAGTTTGCCTGAAGCGATAACAGTCAGGCTGATGAGAAGAAATAATTTTTTCATATATGGGTTCTGTTTAAAACTCTCTGTTGATGTCCCAGTTTTCAAGATAATCAGCTACACGTCTAACAAACTGGCCTCCTAAAGAACCGTCAACAACTCTGTGATCATATGAATGAGAAAGGTACATGAAATGGCGGATCCCGATAAGGTCTCCGTGTTCCGTTTCAATAACGGCCGGCTTCTTTTTGATGGCTCCGACAGCCATGATGGCAACCTGCGGCTGATTAATAATAGGAGTTCCCATAACGTTCCCGAATGAGCCCACATTAGAGATCGTGTAAGTGCCGCCTGAAATATCATCAGGAGAGAGTTTTCCTGCGCGTGCGCGGCTTGCAAGGTCGTTCACCTGTTTTGTTATTCCAACAAGGTTGAGCGTGTCTGCGTTCTTTATTACAGGAACGATAAGGTTTCCTGTAGGTAAAGCTGCGGCCATCCCGATATTGATATTCTTACGTTTAATGATTTTGGTCCCGTCAAGTGAAATGTTGATCATCGGGAAATCTTTGATTGCCTTTACAAGAGCTTCAATGAAGATAGGGGTGAAGGTTAGTTTTTCGCCTTCACGTTTTTCAAAATTCTTTTTTACTTTTTCTCTCCAGAGAACAATGTTGGTTACATCAGCCTCCACGAATGAGGTTACATGTGGTGAAGTATGCTTGCTCATTACCATGTGATCGGCAATCAGCTTGCGCATACGGTCCATTTCTATAATTTCATCGCCCGCGCCAACTGAAATTGCAGGTTTTGCATGCGCGGCACCGTTTGAAGAAGGAGCTGATTCTTTTACCTGCGCCTGTTGTACAGGTTCTGCAGGCTTCGCAGCGGTTTGCTTACCTTTGTTTGGCACATACGCCAGTATATCATTTTTGGTAACCCTTCCATTTGCTCCGGTGCCCTGGATGCTGTCGAGCTCAGACATGCTGATGCCTTCTTCTTTTGCGATATTTCTGACCAAAGGGGAATAGAACTTTCCGGAAGAAGATGTTTTCTCAAGAGTGGCTGCCTCTTTAACCGGGGCAGCTTCTTTTGATGAATTCTGCTGGTTTGCAGCGGGTGCTTTTACTTGCGGGGCGGATGATTCAACCGAGGCATCAGCACCGGTACTGATGATAGCTATTGCTTTCCCTACCTGTACAACATCGCCTTCATTAAATAATCTTTTTATAAGTGTCCCTTCAGCTGTGGAAGGGATTTCAGAATCCACTTTGTCAGTAGCTATTTCAAGGACTGTTTCATCGGCAGCAATTTTATCTCCTTCTTTTTTAAGCCATTTTATGATTGTTGCCTCAGCAACACTTTCGCCCATTTTAGGCATGATCAACTCTACTTGTGCCATTGTTTCTAATGAAAATTTGAAATTATAGATAGTTTAAAGAGGGTACAAAAATAAACTAATATTTCAGATGTGCAATGTGTTTCCTAATTGGTTCTTTATAAGCCTGTTTCCAGGGGAAATATAGGTCCCGAAGCTCTTGAAAGCAAAACGCCCCGTTAAATTACGGGGCGTTTCCTGGCTGCATGTGATTATGCAAATAAGGGAAAGGTCTTCATCAGCTTGTTGACTTCTTTCTTTACATCAGCTATCACCTTTTCATTGTCGTGGTTCATCAGCACTTTATCAATCAGGTTAACGATCTTCGGGATATGCTTTTCTTTCAGGCCTCTTGTCGTAATAGCGGAAGTTCCTACACGGATGCCCGAAGTAACGAATGGTGATTTGTCATCAAACGGCACCATGTTCTTGTTCACTGTTATATCGGCCTTTACAAGCGTGTTCTCTGCGAGTTTTCCTGAGAGGTTCTTTGAGCGGAGATCTATAAGCATGCAATGGTTATCAGTACCACCGGAAATTACCTTGTATCCTTTTTCAACGAAGCATTCCGCCATTAATTTTGCATTTTTCATTACCTGGATGCAGTATTTCATATAGCTGTCTTCAAGGGCTTCACCGTATGCAACCGCTTTGGCAGCGATCACATGCTCAAGCGGACCGCCCTGTGTTCCGGGGAAAACGGCAGCATCAAGCAATTGTGACATCATTTTGATTTCGCCCTTCAAAGTTTTTTCCCCGAAAGGGTTAGGGAAGTCTTTCCCGATCATGATCATACCTCCGCGCGGACCCCGTAATGTTTTATGAGTTGTGGTAGTTACAATATGGCAATACGGCAGCGGGTCATTCAGTAATCCTCTCGCGATGAGGCCTGAAGGATGGGAGATGTCGGCCATTAACAATGCGCCTACCTTATCAGCGATCTTCCGGAAAGCTTTATAATCCCAATCCCTGGAATAGGATGAGGCACCGCAGATAATAAGCTTTGGCTGTTCCTTAACTGCGATTTCTTCCACCTTTTTCATGTTCACGCGTCCTGTTTTTTCCTCTACCCCATAAAAACTTGGCGAATATAATTTTCCTGAAAAATTAACCGGGGAACCATGTGTAAGATGTCCTCCGTGGGAAAGGTCAAAACCAAGGATCTTATCGCCCGGCTTTAAAACGGCAAGCATAACAGCAGCATTTGCCTGGGCACCCGAATGTGGCTGAACATTTACCCATTCTGCATTGAATAATTGCTTTGCCCTGTCAATGGCAAGCTGCTCTACCTTATCAACAACTTCACATCCACCGTAATAACGTTTATTTGGTAATCCTTCTGCATATTTATTTGTAAGGACAGAACCCATGGCTTTCATTACCTGGTCGCTTACATAATTTTCCGATGCGATCAGTTCGATCCCGATCGTCTGACGTTTTTTCTCTTCATTTATAAGTTCAAAAATAGCCGTGTCTTTTTTCATTTTTTTCATTTTGTTGGAGGAACAAAAGTAGGATTTCTTTCTAATTTACTGCTGTTTGTAAAGGTTTTCTTTTTCCGCTAATTTAAATAAAGGAAACAGGATCATAAGAATAAGCGGGGATTGCGCCATGCCCATAAAATAACGCGCAAACTCATACATGTTTTCCGTGGACCCTGAAATAATTCCTATAAGCATTAAAAGCCCTGATAACAATACAATTCCGGTATATACCCATACTGTAATTATCATGAATTTTTTATTATGAAAAATGAATTTTACTGCGATTAAGGTTGCCGACAGGTATGCAATACTGAACAGGATAGTAAAGACCCACTTTAGGTTTACAATGGTTTCATATTCATAGTTCTCAAGAAAGGAAAGCGAGGGATGGATATAATAGTCGGTCTCCAGGTCCCATGCACGAAGTAATGCATGCGTACTCTTAAAAACAAAGTCGCGATAATAACCTAAGCCGATAAGGAGGAGTATAAGAAAAATGTAAAAAAGAATTAATCTGGTCTTTTTCATTTAGTAGCGAAAGTAAGAAAATGAAAGTTATGTTGCTTCATTGATTAGTATCATCATCTGTTTTTACTATATTTACATATGCGATTATTATAAATTAGGGCTATTAGACAAGAGATTAGTCGAAATAAAATTATCCAGATGACTTATTTTCATATATTTAAGGAACTATACAGAATTATTACAGCCGCATATTTATGAAATTAAGAAATTACTCTCTTTTTCTTGTTTCTTTTTTACTTTATATTTTCGATGCTAACTCTCAGAGCATTGCGAATTATGTTACTACACGTACTACCGGAATAACTTATTCTTCAATTTCATTAACCGGGAATGCAATTGACAGCTGGAGGAACAACGCTACTTTTTCACAGGATGACAACCGGAGCAACCCCACTGATATAGGATTTGACTATTGGTATAACGGTACACGATATACACAATTCAGTGTTTCTACTAATGGGTTTATTGATTTTTCTGCCAGCACCCTCAATGGAAGCGCAACAGGAGGACCTTACAGCTTTAACAACACAGCTTTTACTTCTGACGGTTCCGGTACATGGCTTGCATTGGCCCCTTTTTATGATGATATGATGGCCCAGGGAGGGACTTCGGCTCTTGGAAACAGCATCAAGTATCTTTTAACAGGAACAGCTCCCAACAGAGTATTGACTATTGAATGGATAAATATGGCGGTTTATACCAATACCACCCCAAATATCAACTTCCAGGTCAAGCTGTATGAAACCACCGGTATTATAGATTTTATCTATGGTACAATGACTTCAGGGACACATAGTTTTTCATATACCTGTGGAATTAATGCAGCTGTGCTGGCAAATACTCCCACCGCTGCACAGTTAAAATGCCAGCAAAATGCGAATACAAATATTTTCAGCAATATTCAGCAGAACGGACTTGTAGCGATACCTGCTAGTAATTCGAGCATACGATTTACCCCGCCACTTACAACCCCGGTCCCAGCCGGCACCATTTCCTTTACAGGAATCACCCAAACCGGTATGACGGTAAACTGGCCGAACTGGTGTACGAATGAAACCGGATATGTTCTTTATAATTCTACTGATAATGTGAATTTTACTTTTGTAGGTCAGAGTGCTGTTAATGCTACGAGTTTCAATTCCACAGGCTTGTTGCCGGGAACTCTTTATTATTGGCGTGTTTATGCTGTTACGGAAGGTGCGTTAAGTCCTTTTATTACAGGTTCACAATCCACCCTTGCAGCAGGAACAGTCATCTCAGTTGCAACCGGGAATTGGAATAATCCTGCCACATGGAATTGCGGTTGCATTCCTTCCGCATCGGATAATGTTACAATTGCAAATACACATACTGTAACGGTGAATGTAAATGCAGCGTGTAATAATCTTAACATTGGTCAGGGTGCCTCAGGAATTCTGCAAATAGGTAACGATGGTAATGTTAGGACAGTCGCTGTCGGAGGAGATATTACCGTGAACCCTGGGGCAACGTTAAGGGCAAATACGGCTTCACTTGCTACTCATGCCTTATCTCTGAAGGGCAACGTGGTGAATAACGGCACATTAAATTTCGCTTCCGGTACAAGCCGTTGTGATATTACTTTCACCAAAAGCGGGAACCAGGTACTCAGTGGTACGGGTGCAACGAATAACTTCAATCGCCTGATATTGAATATGGGTAGCTCCGCACTAAATTCCCTGAATGTTACATCGAATAATTTTACTGCAGCTGCGAACTTTCTGACGCTTACCAACGGAACTTTCATCCTTTCAACCTTGAATGTGGTTAATGTAACCCCGTTTACAGCGCTCGCTTCAATTCCAAATTCAGCAGGATTGATCGTAAACAGTGCGAATGCTACCGTTAATTTCAGTAATGGTGTGGATCTTTACGGAAGCCTGATCAATAACAGCGGAACTCTGAATATAGGGACCGCGGCTAATCAGAATGTGGCTTCTAATGGGGGAGTCTTCCAGGTTTTCGGAGGTGTGACCAGGATTGCCGGCAGGTATTTCTCTTCTAACATCAATACTCTTTGCAAGTTTACAATTTCGGGGGGAACCCTCACCATGCCAACCGTAGGGTCCACATCCACCACGGTTGCGCCTTTCCAGATCGATGGAGTGGGTTCCACTTTCAATATGTCAGGGGGGACAATCATAATTGAACGCGAAGGAGGGACAGGAGGACAAAACCTTGGATGCACAATTACCGGTGTTAGCAGCAGTGCTGTTACGGGAGGAACCTTACAGATTGGAAATGCTGCCACTCCCGCTAACCAGATAATGAACATCAACAGCAGCTCAAGGGTAGGAAATTTAACGGTTAACAGTGCAAATGCAACAGGATTCCTGTTTACCAATGCATTGACGGTCACGCAGAATGTGAATATTCTTCTAGGTACTCTGAATGCCAATAATCTTGGATTAACCCTGGGAGGTAACTGGACAAACAACAGTATTTTTACCCCCGGAACCGGTACTGTTACATTCAATGGTACCGCCCTGCAAACAATTGGCGGTTCGGTAGTGACTGCTTACAGGAACCTGACAATCAATAACGCATCCGGTGTAACGCTGAGCCTCAACACAAGCATTGCAGGGGTGCTGAATTTTAGTGCGGGTGTAATAAATACCGGGGTGAACCGGGTAATTATTACTGCTACCGGATCTGTAACAGGTGCTGCGACATCCCGTTTTGTAAATGGATTTCTTCAGAAAAATATAGCCACCGGGAACAATATTGCCAGGACTTTTGAAGTAGGGAATGGCACTTCGAATTATCTGCCCATTAATCTTCTTTTTGCAAATGTGAGCGTAGCAGGTAACATAACAGCATCTGTAAATGATCTTGATCATCCCAGTATAGCGTCTTCCTGTATTGATCCTTCAAAAAGTGTGAACCGTTACTGGAGATTAACAAATGCAGGCACTACTTTTAACAGTTATTCTGCTACATGTAACTTCTTGGGAGTTCCGGCCGATTCGGATGGAGGATCTCTTCCTGCCAACTATTATATGGCGCTGCTTAATGCCGGCACATGGACAGTTTTAACACGTGGTACAGTGACTGCAACCAGCAACCAGGGAACAGGGATTGTTAGCATAGGCGATTTCCAGGTAGGAGAACGAAGAGGTCCTCCGATAACAGCTCAGCCCATAAATTTATCGGTATGTAATGGAAATCCCGCATCTTTCTCCGTAACTGCTACAGGTGTAGGTTTAACTTATCAATGGCAGGTTAATACAGGAGGCGGATTTGTTAATGTTTCAAACGGAATTGTTTATTCGGGAGTAACAACTTCCAACCTTGCTATATCTGCGGCCTCTGTATCTATGAACGGAAATCTTTACCGCTGCATCGTAACGTCCCCTTCTTGCGGTGGTAGCACTATTTCAGCTTCCGCAGTTTTAACTGTTAGCCCGTCAACGGGTGCCAGCATAAGTATAAGTGCAAATCCTTCCAACAATGTATGTACAGGGGTGAATGTTATATTTACAGCAGTTCCGGTCAATGGAGGTACAACCCCGGCATATCAGTGGAAACTGAACGGAGCGAATGTTGGTGTTAACTCTTCCACTTATTCCAATGCTTCCCTCGTAAGCGGTGATGTGATTACCTGTATCCTTACTTCCTCAGCGGGGTGTGTTCCAGGACCGGTTACTTCAAATGCCATTACTATGACGGTGAATCCGAATATTCCCGTTAGTGTTACAATCTCTGCCAGTCCTTCCGGGTCGGTTTGTTCAGGAAGTTCAGTAACTTTTACCGCAGCCCCGGTGAATGGTGGCACTGCTCCGGTTTATCAATGGAAAGTAAACGGGAGCAATGTAGGGGCTAATTCTGTTTCTTATTCCAGTTCCTCACTTAATAATGGTGATGTGGTAACCTGTGTAATAACATCAAACGCAAGTTGTGTGACGGGGAATCCTGCAACCAGCAATGCGGTTGTACACGCTGTAACCTCAACGGGAAGCTGGCTCGGAAATGTTTCTAATGACTGGCAGGACCCATTGAACTGGTGCGGGGGAGTGCCTACTTCAGCGACCAACGTGAGCATAACAACTGGTACGTCTTTCAGCCCTGTCCTTTCAGCGAGTTCCTTCTGTAATAATTTGGCACTGGGAGCAGCAGTGACGCTTGATCTCAATAACAATATACTTTCCGTTTCAGGAACATTTTCGGGCACAGGAGAAATACTGGGTTCAGCCCTGTCATCCCTGAATATTATTGGTTCAGGCACGGGCGGCACAATATACATGAGCCAGTCGGATCCAGGCAACAGTAATTCCTTAAAAGATCTGAGCTTAAGCAGGCCTGGATCTACAGTAATACTGGGAAATGCACTAAATGTTTCCGGAACTGTTGATATCACATCAGGGACAATTAATACTTCCAATAACTTGACGCTTGTTTCAGATGCTATGGGGACAGCCCGCATAGATGAGCTTCAGGCTGGTGCCGATATCATCGGGAATGTCACGATGCAACGATATATTCCCGGCGGAACTGATGGCTGGATGTTCCTTTGTGCCCCTGTTTCAGGTGCGACTTTACAGCAATGGGATGACGATTTTATAACGGGCGGTTTTCCGGGCTCAGCATACCCACCTTCACCAAATCCTTCTATAGTGAGCTATAATGAAGCATTGCCGGGAATTTATGATGACGGATATGTTTCACCATCTGGTATAACGGATCCCATCACAGCCAGGAAAGGATATTGGGCATATATTATGGGAACTCCTTTAACAATTGATGTTACCGGACCGGTTCTGAAGAATGCGCAGTCATTCCCTGTTACGTATAACGATGATCCTTCACAGGATGCTACTGAAGACGGATGGAATCTTATAGCTAACCCGTATCCTTCGACCATCGACTGGGATGCAGCAGGATGGACAAAAACGAACCTTAATGATGCTATATATATGTATAGCCCGACACTTGACCAGTACACGAGCTATGTTGGTGGAATCGGAACAAACGGGGGATCAAATATGATCGCGTCCTCACAGGCGTTCCTTGTCCAGGCCTCCGGTCCTGCTCCCGTGCTGAGCCATACCGAGGCTGTAAAAGATGCATCTGACGGATTATTTATCAGGACGCCATCTTCTGTCGAGGACGATCTGATTAAATTAAAACTTTCCGGGAACGGATATACTGATGAAACGATACTGCATTTTAATCCGGACGCAACCAATGGTTTTGATAAGGCATTTGATGCGATGAAATTCTTCAGCTTTAATACAGATGTTCCGGGAATAGGTTCTGTGCTTGACACGAATCTTCTTTCTGTTAACACTTATCCCCTTTTATCCGCTGATCTTTCAATCCCGGTTAAAGTAAAAGTCGGTGTCAGCGGTACTTATACAATTGCACTTGACAGTTTCAGCAGGATACCGCAGGGTTCATGTATTATAATGGAGGACCTGCTGACCGGGATACAAACCGACCTGAGAACTACAAGTTCTTATACATTTACAATTTTAGATACAACCGCATCACCGCGATTCATCATAAACATCAGCAAGCCTATCCTGATGGATTTTACTGCTTCTACCTGCAGCGGAAATCATGATGGTATGGTGATAGCGACAGGCAATGGTACAGGGCCGTGGACTTACACCTGGATGGATCATACAGGAGCAGTGGTGCAGACACATTCAAACGTGCCAGGCACAGACACACTAAATAATATTTCTGCAGGTTTATATAGTGTGAATGTTTCCGGTAATCCGGGGTATTGTAATTTAATGCAGAATACAGTTGAAGTGCCTGCCGCTGATACGATCGATATTATAACAAGTATTAATAACGTCAGCTGCCAGGGATCTGCAAACGGAAATATTCTGCATGTTTCAACAAACGGTGGGGTTGCCCCATATTCTTATTCATGGTCAAATGGTGTTAATTCACCCGATAACCAAGGTCTTTCCCCCGGCACATATACTCTTTCGGTAACTGATGGTGCCGGATGTATCCAGTTGAATGAATATATCATTGCTCAGAATTCCCTGCTCTCGGCATCATTCTTTTCCAATGCCGACAGTATGGTGAGTGGCAGCGGCATCCCGTTCGTTTTCACAAATACTTCTTCAGGCAGCGATTCATTTATATGGAATTTTGGAGACGGCTCACCTGATGTATATTCACAAGATGTGGAGTATTATTTTAAAGAAGATGGTGTTTTTACAGTGAGTATGGTGGTAACAGATGGTGTATGCAGTGATACAGCCACCCAGGTAATCATAGTGTCTTCCGTATCGACAGCTATAAATACTGTGATGTCCCCGGACGAGGTGCTGACGGGCATGGATGGAAGTGTGATAAACATCATATTCAGCCTGGCATCTGCCGGAAAAGCCGATATTGAGATACTTAATTCCTTAGGACAACCAGTATTTGAAGGCAGGGGTGTTGAGGTACACAGAAGCATTATTACTTATGATCTTGGAAGCCGTGCGAAGGGCGTTTATTATATTAAGATAAGCACCCCGGACAGAACATTCGTAAGAAAAGTAGTCAGGTCATAGCTTACGTTTTCAGCTGTTCTCAAATCTGACGACAGCCGGATGAATTGCTTATCTTGAACCAATGGTCTTATCCGACACCCTGTTTACCCAGAACATCCATAGCAGGAAGATCAACCCATAAATAACGATAGTGAAAGTATAGGTATGGTTGAACTCTGTCCATGCACGTGAATATGTATCCAGGATGGCTAAAGCTACTACCCTTAGTATGTTCATCAGCTCGATTAAAAGGATTCCCAATGGGATATAATAAAGCTTTTTTTGCCATTTCCCGGGGTATGCAATAATGAATCCTGCGAATAGAGCAAAAAGTGCAATGCCATTGCAGTTATCCCCAATCCATAATCCTCCTGTGCCGTCTATGCCGATTAGCCTGTCCGATCCGGTGAAAACCAGGAAGCCCATCAATTCAAGGATCCACTTACTGATTACAACAGTAATATCAATAACAAACAGATCTATCGTCCCTATAGGGTGGAGCCATAAATTATAGAGCAGATACCACCCAAGATAGAGGGAAAACAGGATCAGAAGAAAACGGGGGATCGGTCCTTTAAGAAATGATAAATTCATATGCATAAAAAAATCCCGTTTAAGCGGGATTTTTTTTGAAAGAGTTATAGATCTTGTAGCCACCATATGCCATGCCGGCTGCGAGAAGCAACAGAACCCCGTTATCGAGAGGGATAGGACATGGAGGAAAAGGTCCTCCGCACGGTGTTGGCGGCCCCATACCCATTCCCATTCCGGCCGCCTGGCATAAAGTTACCATGCACGGAGACAGGATGATAGCAAGAGTTAAATATATTTTTCTGAAATTCATGTTTAATTCTTTTGACAAATTTAATTAATTATTCTTATCTGTAATTATTTCCTTACATATTTTCTGGTGATCACTTCTTTGGATGATTCAATCCTGATGATATACATCCCTGAAAAATCCTGTGGCAAAGCAATATTTAAAGTCTGGTTTCCTGCAAGTACCGACATGCGTTCAATGACATCCTGGCCAAGAACATTGGTAATAGTAACAGTAGCCGGTACCGGTTCTGTCATTTTAAAGCTGATCGTGTTGCCTTCGGAAGTAGGGAGGATCGTTACATTATCCTGAGCAGCATCTAAGGCTGTAAATGTTCTGCAGTTACCTGATTTGTTAAAGTGTACTGTGAACCTGTCAGAATCATCACTTGTATTAGAAAGGAAAGAATAAGCTTCTCCCTTTAAAAGGTCTGTTTTCTTATTCAATAACTTATCTTCAAGCTGGATGCAGCTATATTCAGCTATGTTTTCAAACCCTGCGGCTTCGATCTTGTAATATCCGTTAGAAGGCGTTACAACAGACACAGGCATTGAGAAAGTCTCATTTGAAGGATTAAAAGTATTGATCACAGCTTTTTTTCCGTCAATTGTGGTGTACATATAAGGCGCAAGCTTGTTCGGGCTTTTTCTGAACAGGTGGTCATTCAGATCCCATCCGTCAGAAGATACCTCATTTGCAGCCACTTTTATAGTATGGGAATACGTGTTCTTCGGGTCATTACCCGAGAAATTCAGGGTGAAATAACCGGAAGGGTTGGAAACTGCTCTGATAGAGCTGTTCGAGCTTGTAGATTTAGAGCTTTCAGGTATTACAAGGGTTGCGGCAGGCGAATTCGTATAAACCCAGAAGCCCTGTGTGGCACCAATCTCATCACCAGATCCGAACGTTGCGTAGTTGCCGGAAGCAAAATCATACATATCAAAAGTGCTTTCAATTCCGCTTGATGCGGCAAATATTGCATCCCATGAAATACTTGAAGCGAAAGGATTCCCTACAAGGTTTGATCCTTCGGTATTGAAAGAAATAAGCCCGCTTAAATCCTGATCACCCTGGTTAGGTACTCCTATTGTATTCAACGTGGTATTAGGGAGGTTAGAGTAAGTAAAATCACCGGTCATGAATACTTCGAAGCCTTGTCCGGGTGTTAGAGCAGTTCCGGGAGAGGTGATTGGGGTAAAATCATTAGCTGTTTCATCAAAAGTATACTGGGTAGGATATTCGCCATAATAAAGAACTAGTTCATTATCCCAGTCAGTCATAGTTGAATTCTGAACAGGAGAAGACAGATCCGCCCAGGTAGTATCCCGTGCTGAAATGAAACGTTGAACCGTAAAATTACCTGCAATAGCACCGCTACCTGTAATTGGCGCTATGCGTGCGGTTTCCACTGCAGTGGAGGTCATTGTAAATGTCCGGCCTCCCGTATTAAAAGTACCGTTGTTAATGGTCAGTACCTCATTGAGGTTATAAGTACCGCTGGTAAGAGTCACACCACTATTGTTGTCGATCGCAAGCCTTTTAAAAGTGGTTGTTCCTAAAGAATTTGATACATTCTGAGGGGAAGAACCGTTAAATGTAACCGTCCTTCCGGCACTTGCCGTAAATGTGGCTGCGCTTGTCCAGTGACCTCCAACGGATATATCAAAATTGTTAGAGTTAAGGTGATTACCTGCATTCATTGTCAGGTTATTGGCAATAATAATATTCGCAGCCAGGGATTTTGTGCCTGTTGTAACTGAATTAAGAGTAAGGTTAAAATAGCCTGAAGTAGTAAGCGGAATGGTTCCTGTGGTATATCTTAATGCAACTGTATTTCCGGAAGCACTTGCATTAAAAACACGGCCATTCATAAAACCATTAGCAGTTAATGTTAAGGTGGAATTGGTTGAATTGATCCAGGTAGCTCCAGATCCTGTATTGACCGCTCCAAGCGACACATTTCCAAGATTAGTCACCACCGCATTGGTTTGTATAGCTGTTGCACCAGTTTTTGAAAAGGTTGTGCCTGCGAGTATCGTTCTGGTTGAATTCGCACCAAAAGTAAATGATATATTGCTGGTAAATACACCGGAACCAGATATCGTTTTTCCTGCGGTATAAAAGGAGATAGCTCCATTTCCTGATGTGGTGCCATTCACAGTGAAGTTACCGGCAATTTGAAGATTCATGCCACTAGCACCACTTAAAGTCCCGTTAACGACCAGATCGCGGCAAGGTTGCGTGGTGTTAATTGTGATCGTATGGCCAGGGGCAATGGTAATATCATCGTTAACTGTAGGAATTCCGTTAGGAGACCACGAAGTGGCAACATTCCAGGCTGCAGGACCGGGTCCGGCTGAAATACGTGCTATAGCAAAGCCGGTGAATGAAAAACCGGTGATTAAAAAGACGGAAAGGAGAAATTTATTCATTTTTATAGTTTTAATATTCATTATTGTATTGCAAAGTTACGCAAGTTATATAAAAAAAACACAAAAAACAAGCGATAATCTTACATCTGTAATGATTTTCGGATTAATCAGGTTTAAAAGGGGGAATTGATTAAGAAGGGAATAAAACCCTTATAATTTTTCTATATTTGCACTTCATAAAATTTCACATGTCGGATAAGAAAAAAGCGAATATTATTGAGCTCGATGACCTTAGGCTATTTTTAAAAATATTCAGCCGCAACTGGTACATTATAGTTTTATTAATGTTCATTGGAGGCATTCTTTCTTATTTTTACACTTACAAACTTCCTGACATATATGCTGCAAAAACGCAGATTTTATTAAAAAACGATGAAACTTATGATTATCAAAACCAGATCTATAAGGGAATCGGATTTTACCAGGCTTATCAGGATAATGATAACCAGATACGGGTTATCACCTCTAATGATCTCATTTCAAGTGCTCTTTCAAAATTAAAGCTGGATGTTTCCTACTTTATTGTAGGAAGGTTTAAAACCAAAGAGGTTTTTGAATCGATGCCATTTGAATTTCATGTTAAGCAATTAAATCCTCAATTGTATGAACAGGAGATTAGATTTAAAATAATTGATGAGAACCGTTATAGGATAGTTTATAAAAAAAACCAGGATGAGATTACAAAAAACATGTCTTTTGATGTTGAAGTGGTCGATACAGACTTCGTCCTGACGGTTAAAAAGAACAAGAATGTTAATGACAAGACTATTTTAAGTTTAAAAGAAATAGATTATCTTATAAAAGTTCATACCACAGACTATCTCATTAATAAATTTAAAAATGCACTTGCAGTTCAAAGTATTGAAAATACTTCGATCCTTGAATTGTTCCTCGAAGATGAGATTCCAAACCGGGCCATCACCTTCCTTGACACACTCTCCAAGCTTTATGTTGATTACACTGCCAAATCTGAATTTACCATCAATGAGAATACCGTAGCCAACATTGATAAGCAACTCAAGGAAGTAACGTATATTTTCGACTCATTACAAAATGAGTTGGAAAGCTATAAATCAACTAAAGCAATATTGGATCTTGATAAAGAAGAAGCTGAATATTTTAGCAAGCTGATGGTCTATGATAAAGAAAAACGGGATGTTCAGCTGTATATTCAGTCGCTTGATGCATTGGAAGAGTACATAACTTCTCTTGCCGATAAAGTTGAGAAAAAGCTGTTGCCACCTTCCTTTTATATTCAGGATAGGGATGATTACATGAGAAAGGCACTCGAAAGAATTTACTCCATGCAGATGGAAAGAAATGAAAAACTATTGGGTTCAACAGATAAAAACAGGAATATTGGAGAGCTTGATCAAAATATCGACCTTTTAAGGAAAAATATTCTTACCTATATCGCAAATTCAAGAAAAGGATTAAATATTCGCATCAATGATCTTCAGAAACAGATCGATGACTATACTAATATAATTAAACGCATTCCAAAAACCCAGAGAGACTTGTTAACCATCCAGCGTAAAGTAGACGTGAATGAAGGGATGTATAAATTTTTGCTGGAAAAGCGAGCCAGTACTATAATAGCCCGATCCGGAATTCTGCCTCAAACGAGTGTTATCGAATCGGCCCATTCAGTGGGTATTATAAAACCTGATAAGAGAAAGATCTTTAATTATTTTATGATCGCCTCTTTAATAGTTGGTTTAATAATAGCATTTGTCAGAACGGTTTTGTTGTCAACCATTGAGAATGTTTCGGAATTAAAAAGAATTACGAATCTTCCCGTTCTTGGTGAGGTGATTTACTCAGAAGCTGCCACCGATTCGTATATTATTGTAGATAAGGATCCGAAGGCGGCTGTCACCGAAAGTTTCAGGGCAATACGAACAAATCTTGAGTATATGGCGAGTGATACAGAGTCGGGTTCAAAGGTCATACTTATCACATCATACAATCCCGGGGAAGGAAAGACATTTTGTTCAGTTAACCTTGCTACCATTCTTGCCAAAGCCGGCAAGAAAGTATTAATCCTGGAGCTGGATCTTCACAAGCCAAAAGTACAGAAAGCACTTAATATGGGTTCTGAAATCGGAGTGAGTACTATTCTAATAGGTAAATCGGATATTGCCTCATCAATATTACCAACCGAAATTGAAAATCTATCTGTGATACTTTCGGGGCCTACACCACCTAATGCATCAGAGATGATCCTTAGTAAGCATATGAATGAAATTTTTGTGTATGGCAGGGAGCACTATGATTATGTGATTGTAGATACACCTCCTGTAGGTTTGATCACTGATGCACTTGTGATTATGAAGAGTGTTGATGTTTCAATTTTTGTTCTTAATGCTAAGTATGCCAAAAGCCAGGTGGTTGATATTGCAAAAGAAATTGTTGATACCAATAAGCTGAAGAATTTTGGATTTATATTAAATGGCGTAAAGCGTTCCAGGTCGAAGTACTATTATAACTATGGTTATGGTTATGGATATGGTTACGGATACGGTTACGGTTACGGTAAGAACAATTACGGATACGGATACGGTTCATCCAAAGAAAAATAATTCCTCAGGCATGATAAAAAATACAAATGATAATGAGGATTGGACATTAATTGTCAGGCCACAGGTAAGGTGGTTTGATATAAATCTTAAGGATCTGTGGAATTACAGAGATCTTATAATGCTTTTTGTTAAGAGAGATTTTGTTGCAGTTTACAAACAAACTATTTTAGGTCCGCTTTGGTATCTTATTCAACCTGTTCTTACAGCAATTACTTATACTATAATCTTCGGCCAGATTGCTAAAATTTCTACAGGGGACCTCCCTAAGCTATTATTTTATTTATCAGGTGTTACTATGTGGAATTATTTTTCTGAATGCCTGAATAAGACTTCCAACACCTTTATTTCAAATTCAAATGTGTTCGGAAAAGTTTACTTTCCCCGATTAACGGTACCGGTTTCTATAATTATCAGTAATCTCATTTCATTTTTTATTCAGTTTGCATTGTTCATTATTGTTCTTTTATGCTATTATCCTTCATACAGTTCCGTTATACACCCTAATAAATACATGTTGTTATTACCTGTTCTGATATTAATCATGGCGGGTCTTGGTCTTGGTCTTGGAATCATCATTTCATCAGTTACAACCAAATATCGGGATCTTCGTTTTCTGATCTCATTTGGCATTCAACTGTTGATGTTTGCAACTCCTGTGATCTATCCATTGTCAATCCTGTCCGAAAAGAAAAAAATGCTGATTCTTGCTAACCCTCTTTCTTCAGTTGTTGAAACATTTCGTTTTGCTTTTACAGGATCCGGTGAGCTCCATTGGGGATATTTATTATACAGTTTCATCTTTATGATAGTTGTAATGTTTACCGGAATTTTGTTGTTCAACAGAGTGGAAAAATCTTTCATGGACACAGTTTAAAAGTTAAAAAGTGCGTACAGTAATTAAAGTAGAAAATTTAAGTAAGGAATATCGCCTTGGGGAAGTTGGCTCCGGCACGATTTCCAGGGATTTTAATGCCTGGTTAGCCAAGCTGAGAGGAAAGGAAAACCCTAATCTGAAGATAGATGAAATAACCAAAGAATACAATTCTTCCCATCATAAAGCGCTTTCGGATATTTCTTTTGATGTACATGAAGGAGATGTATTGGGCATTATTGGTAAAAATGGTGCAGGTAAATCAACATTGTTGAAGATTCTGTCCCGTGTCACCACTCCAAGTGCAGGATCATTTAAAGTGAAAGGACGGATTGCAAGCTTGCTCGAAGTAGGAACCGGTTTTCATGCAGATCTTTCAGGACGTGATAATATATATCTGAACGGAGCGATCCTTGGTATGAAGCGATGGGAAATCCAGCAAAAGTTTGATGAAATTGTTAGTTTTTCAGGGGTTGAAAAGTTTATTGATACTCCGGTTAAACGTTATTCTTCGGGTATGTATGTTAGACTTGCCTTTGCAGTGGCTGCTCATTTGGAACCTGAAATTTTGATTGTCGATGAAGTGCTGGCTGTAGGAGATGCAGAATTCCAGGAAAAGTGCATAGGAAAAATGAAAGATGTAAGCAGCCATGGAAGAACAGTTCTGTTTGTAAGTCATAATCTGGGTGTGATTAACCAGCTTTGTTCAAGGGCTATATTGTTAAAAGGTGGTAAGGTAATAACGGATAATACTACAAACAATGTGATCGAGGAGTATATGAGTCTCGAGAAAACCGGAGTTTCCAATGAATATATTGCCGATCTTGAAAAGGTAAAAGATAAAGCAATGTTTTTTCGTGAGATCAGGACACTCAATTCAAAAAATGAATCCACAGATCGGTTCGGAACAAAAGACAATATTCGCTTTAACATAAAAGTTGAGATTAACAGGATCAATCCAAGTACATATTTTGGGATAGGGTTGCTTGATAAACACAGGAACAGGATCTTCACAATTGTAAAGGCCGTTTCAAAGCTTATTTCTGAACCTTTTTCTGGAACCAAAGAGTTTGATGTTGAAATTCCTTCCAATATTATTGCACCAAATGCTTATTCTTTTGTTTTTGCTATTTTTGTTCCCAAAGGTGAGGTGTTGGATGTCTTAGAGTCGGAATGCGCAATAAAAGTTTATGATTCAGGATCAGAGTTAGCAATATTTGAAGGGTTAGATTATGGAAGCGTGTTGGTCGATTCAAAATGGACCGAAAGGAAGATGAATGTTTTATGAAAAATTTTTTAAAAAAAACATATAATTTTATTATCGGTAAAAGAATAGCAAATCTTCATTATAGAATGTTTCTGAAAAGTCAGGGAAGATTTATAGCAGAAAACGAGCTCAGAAGAATGAATCATGTTCATAGCAATGCAACAGTTTCCATCGGTGCTTCAATTTCACAAAACGCCACTATAAGCAACAATTTAAATGATAGGTCAAAGATAAGTATTGGTAAATATTCAGTTATAAATGGACATTTACTATTGTTTAAGCAAGGAGGAGAAATAAATATTGGTGAATATTGTTTTGTTGGAAAGGATTCTAAAATCTGGTCGGCTAAAAACATCAGAATTGGAAATCGGGTCTTAATTGCTAATAATGTTAATATTCATGATAATAATTCACATTCGTTAAACCCGGAATTAAGGCATAACGATTTTTTAAATTCATGCCATAACGCGAATAAACAAGGCAGTGATCTGAATGAAAAGGATATTATTATTGAAGATGATGTTTGGATCGGATTCAATGCAACTATAATGAAGGGTGTTACTTTGGGGAAAGGTTCGGTGATAGGCGCATGTTCTGTTGTGTTGAAAGATGTTAAGCCAAATACTTTGGTAGTAGGCAATCCGGCCATGGAAGTTAAACGAATTTAATCATATGAAAATGAATATTATAAAGAAGATTGTAAGAAAATTTGGTGTTGATATTATAAGATATTCAAATGATTCGGCCGGACACTCAAAAGTTGAAGAAAAAGAAGAGCAAGTTCCATTAATTTCAAAAGAAGAAGCCTCAAAGATATTGGCTAGCGTAGGTCGTAAATCAGGTATTCCAACATTTACTTATTTTGAACGCCCACATAAATCCTCTCTATTAATGGAGGAGGCAGAAAACTTATGGTGGAATTCCCATGGAAATTTGGTGGAAAAGGTATGGGTTCTATCAGATCCTGTAAATTATAAATACAGGAATGATTATGTTAGTAAGGCTGCCGCTTTTTTTAAAGGAGATAAAAATACTAAGGCAAAAGTATTAGATTTAGGATGTGGAAGCGGATGGTTTGGAAGAATGATCGCAGATGAGCATTTGGAATATTTTGGGATGGATTTTTCTGCAACTCAAATTGAGATAGCAAATAAAAAAAAAGAAACCTCATTAAATAAAGATTATCTGAATTATTACTGCTTATCTGATATTAAGCAACTAGACAATTTAAATGAAATTACTGGAGTTGTAATACACGCTTTTTTACATCACCTTTACTGGGAAGATCTGGATAATTTGTTTTCAGAGCTTGGGCAAATCCTTCCGGTGGGATGTAAGTTTTTTATTGTAGAGCCCACATACCCCGACCCATTAGTTAAGCAAAATGGATCAGATGTATTCTTGAAAATTTTACAGGATTATTTGGCTAATTACAGGGAATACCGTGGCAAATTAAAACGGCAGCTTATAAAAGATGGAATGTATGATACTCAGACCGCCTCAGAGTTAAATAATATAGTAAGTGAGAGCGATCTGAATGGCTTTTTTCTATCGCCAAAGGAAGTGCCCTTCCGAATTGGTGAATTCCGCTCTTTTTTAGATAAATATTTGGAAATAAAGAATGTTTTTGCATGCGGAATAATTAATCTGGAAACTGCACAGTTTATTGACAGAATCACTTCAAGAGAGCTTCAGGATCATTATTCGGAATTATTATTTCCAGTTGCTAACACGATAGATCGAATACTACTCAATAATAATTACTTCGAATCCGATCAGTCAAATTATATATTTACTTCTTTTGAAGGTGTATTAAAAAAGATAAATTAAACTAGCTATTAATGATAAAGAAATTAGTAAAAGGTGCATTTAACAGATTAGCCAGTAATCTTCAAACTTCTATCCAAAGGAATTATGAATTAATGCTTTCCCAGGAATCGGAGATCGAAATTGTGAAGATGCTGCTGGGGAAATCACTTTCAAGCCAGGTGAAGCAAATGAAAAGCATTAACTCCCTGCACGATGTTGAATTTAAAGTGTTTTCTCAATTCGGTGACGATGGGATCATTCAATATTTGATTAATAAAATTGATATACCGGATAAAACGTTTGTTGAATTTGGCGTTGAAGATTATTATGAAGCCAATACCCGATTTTTGCTAATGAATGATAATTGGAGAGGTTTGATAATGGATGGCAGCGCTGAAAATCTGCAAAAGATCAAGCAAAAAAATTATCAATGGAAGTATGATGTGTTGCCGTTAAAGGCTTTTATTGATATGGATAATATTAATGAATTGATTGCGTCCGCAAATTTCGGCAAAGATCTGGGCATCCTTAGTATTGATATTGACGGGAATGATTACTGGATCTGGAAAGCGATTCATGTAGTTAACCCGGTTATTGTTATTGTAGAATATAACAGCGTACTTGGTTTCGAAAACCCATGGACTGTGCCATACGATCCGAAATTTTACAGAGGAGATGCGTATTTTAATAATCTCTATTATGGTTCATCTCTCTTGTCACTGTGCGATCTTGCGGAAGAAAAGGGCTATTATTTTATAGGATGTAATAGTGCCGGAAATAACTCATATTTTGTTAGAAAGGATAAAATAGGAGATATAAAAACATATCAGGCGCGCGAAGGTTATGTTTTATCGAATTTTGCAGAGTCTAAGAATAAAGAGGGAAAATTATCTTATCTCAGGGGAGAAGCACGACTGGCTTCTCTTAAAGGATTGACGATATATAATACCCGTTTAGGTAAAACAGAATCGATATAGTAATGAAGTAGAAAGCAGAGGTCATTTTGTGAAGCGCTATAGAATAGAGAATGAAAAAAAAGGAGTTTTAAGATTTTGAAAATAATAATTATTGGTTCTAAAGGTTTTATCGGCTCTCATTGCCTCAAATATTTTTCCTCAAAAGGATATGATGTATTGGGTTGTGATGTAATGGATAGCAATGAGTCTAATTATATTTCTTTAAAGTCCGTTTTATTCAATTTCAATAAATTATTTAGTGAGCAGAAATTCGATTATTGCATCAATGCTGCAGGTTCTGCAAATGTTAGCTACTCTTTTGAATTTCCTGAAAAAGATTTTGAGCTGAATGTTTCTCTTGTAATTAACTTACTTGGTGCCATAAAAAATCATTCATCTGATTGTAAATTCATAAATTTTTCAAGCGCTGCAGTGTATGGCAACCCTGATTCCTTGCCTATATCTGAAAATGCCGAAACAAAACCGCTTTCTCCTTATGGATATCATAAAATGTTAAGCGAGAAACTGCTGCATGAATATTACAGGTTCTTTGGGCTTAAAACCTGCAGTTTACGGGTTTTCTCTGCTTTTGGTGAAGGCTTGAAGAAACAGTTATTCTGGGATCTGTATCAAAAATCAAAATTGTCAAGCTCCATAAAACTTTTTGGAACAGGTCAGGAGTCACGTGATTTTATTTACATACGTGATCTTGTGAATGCCGTGGATCTTATCATGCGGAATGCAAAATTTGAAGGAGAAAGCTTTAATATTGCCAATGGTGATGAAGTGACAGTAAAAGAAGCTGCATCAGAATTTTTAGCAGGAATAGGCTGGAATGGAAAACTTGAATTTTCGGGTGAGGTTAAGGCCGGGGACCCGCTTAACTGGTGTGCAGATATAAGAAAAACAGGCGCTATCGGTTATGTACAGGAATTTTCTTTTAAAGAAGGAATACAAAACTATTGTAAATGGCTGAAAGACATAAAATAGGACTGATCTATAGTTACGATGAAGGCTGGATTGCAGGTGCATACTATATTGCTAACCTGATCCATGCATTGAATTTACTGGAGGATCCTGTTAAGCCGGAACTTGTAATAATTTCCTATTCAGAGAATGAATTTGAATCTCTTCAAAAAACAACTAATTATCCTTATTTAAAATTTAAGCAGCTTTATAAAAATGATATTTGGGGGTCAAACTATAATTTCACTGAACGAATCCTTAATAAGCTCTGGAAACTTAGTACAGGTAAGAATTATATTACCCGCAATCATACCTATAAACGGCTAAATGCTGATATAGATGTATTATTTCCTGCAGAAGACCATATCTATTTTTCTGAGGTGAAAAAAAAACTATTTTGGATCCCGGATTTCCAGGAGCATTTTCTTCCTCAATTATTTGCACCTGAAGTAATTAAAAGAAGGAAAAAACAACAAAAAGAGCTCGTTGTTAATACCGAATCTATAGTTTTCAGCAGCTATAATGCTTTGGATCACTTCCATGAGATCTACCCACTTTCCAATTGTAAAACATTTGTATTAAGATTTGCTGTTACCCATTCAGATTTTGAGCATTTGGATATTAACAATCTTAAGAAGAAATTCAAGATCAATAGACCCTATTATTTTAGTCCTAACCAATTCTGGGCACATAAAAATCACCTTACTGTTTTAAAGGCTGTAAAGGAATTAAAGGGGCGCGGGCATAATGAAATCCTTGTTGTGTTTTCAGGAAAGGAGGTTGATCCCCGAAATCCGGGATATTTTGCCAGCCTTAAAGAGTATGTAGATCAAAATAACCTTTCTGAAAATATTCTTTTTTTAGGGTTTATCGACAGAGCTGAGCAGCTGCAGTTGATGAAAAATTCAATCAGTGTAGTACAGCAATCAAAGTTTGAAGGCTGGAGTACGACAATTGAAGATGCGAAGGCTATGAGTCAGTTTGTAATCGCATCCGACCTTTTAGTTCATAAAGAACAGCTGACCCAGAACTTTGCTTTGTTTAACCAGGATAGTTATTCAGAGCTTGCTGATTTGTTTAAAAAATATCTTGTTACTCCTCCTGAAAAGCAAAAGATTAATTATGAGATAAAAAAGAAGGAGTTTGCAGAGACCTTTATTGATATTATTAAAAGTCTTTAAAGTATGGTTATCGTAAAACTTTTCGGAGGATTGGGAAACCAAATGTTTCAATATGCTGCCGGCAGAAGTCTTTCACTCAGGAATAATTGTCCTCTAAAACTGGATATAACCCATTTCGATAATAAAACGCTTCCCAATGGCTTACCGTACAGGAGCTTTGATCTTTCCATATTTAAAGCCCAGCTAAATATAGCTACCTCAAAAGAGATAAAAAAGTTTTTTAGCAGTGATTCATTATTTGCAAAAGCAGCTAAGAAAATAGACCATTTGTTTAATGACTACAAATTAATACACGAGCCGTATTTCCATTTTTATCCTGATCTTTTAAAAGTAAAAGGAAATGTTTACCTAGAAGGTTACTGGCAAAGCGAAAAGTATTTTAAAGAGTATGAGGATATTATCAGAAATGATTTTAATATTGACACAACGCTGGGCAAAGAAGGTGAGTTTCTTTTAAAAAATATTAAGGACACAAATTCAGTCTGTTTAAATATCAGACGTAAAGAATTTGCCTCCAATAAGTATATCAATCAGTTTGTGGGGTCGGAGTATATTTATAATGCTATTGAACTAATGGCTAAAAAAGTAAAAGATCCACATTTTTATGTTTTCTCAGATGAGTTGGACTGGGTGAAAAGTAATATTGTAATTAAGTATAAACATACAATAGTTGAGGAGAATTTATATGGTGACAGGTTTCGTGATTGTCTATTGTTTATGTCGTCCTGTAAAAATTTTATAATTCCTAACAGTACATTTGGATGGTGGGCTGCCTGGTTAAACAATGATCCGGATAAAATCGTGATCAGCCCTTCTGACTGGCTGGCAGATAAAACCAAGGACACTTCTGATCTAATCCTTTCCGAATGGATCAGGCTATGAAGCTTATTAATTAGTTCGAGCTGTAATTTAACTCAGTAACCGGAAATTGTTTGGTTCAGATAATTTTCCTCTGGTTCCGATTCCGTCAGACCTTTTTAGTCCGAAAATCTAAATCAGCTTTCTTCTTTTGGTCGTTCTTAAAAAGCATGTTGGTGGCCTTTTATTACGGCATTCCCTTCCAACTTTATTCATTTTTTCCTATCTTTATGAATAAATTTATGACAAATGCTAAAAAAGCTACTTTTTCTGTTTGTTTTCTATTCTGGCAGCATACATTCTCAGTCTTTTATGCATTCTGTAAATTCCACCGGAGGTTTGCATGGCAGTTTTGTTTATTATAACTTAGGGGAGTCACTTACCCAAACTCTCTCACAAGGTTCAATGGATCTTACTCAGGGTTTTATTCAGCCACCCCAGCCAACTATATCAGTTGCAATAAATGAAGGAACGTCAGGGTTTGAGATAATAACGTATCCCAATCCTTTTCTTGACAATTTAACCCTTCAAATAAAAAACGGCCCCGAAGATTTATCGATAAGATTGATTGATATTTTAGGCCGTCCTGTTCCTGTTAATTTTAAAGAAGCTGATTTTAATGAAGATTTGAAATATATAAGTATTAATACAACTCTTTTAGGAAAGGGAAACTATTTTATCCATGTAATTGATAAAACAAAGAATTTAAGAATTATTAAAGTTGTTAAATTATAAAAATGAAGAAAAAAAGCCTGCACATCATTTTGCTTTTACTTTTCATTTCTGTCATTAGTGATGCACAGACTTCGTTAAGCGGGTTTAACTTTCAGGCATTAGTATTCAACCAGGCTGGTAATGCATTCGCTAACCGAAATGTAGATGTTAAGTTTAATATTTATTTTGATAGCCTGAAAACATCTCTTGCATACGGTGAAGATCACTCCGTTATGACTAACAAGTACGGCCTGTTCACATTGACTGCCGGGCATGGATCCTATTCAGGTGGTGCCAATTCAAGCTTCTCTGCAATCAACTGGTCAACAGGGACATATTTTTTTAATGTTTTAATTGATACCAGCGGTTTAGCAAACTATATTGATATCGGATTTACCCGGTTGGTCTCTGTGCCATATGCTTTTTACTCACAGTCGGTTTCAGCCCAAGAGAATCTGTCTTTGGATGATCTGAGCGATGCTGATACTTCGGGCCTGCAACCGGGATATCTTTTAAAGTGGAACGGTGGTATGTGGGTACCTTCAGCGGATCATTTTAATGATACCGTTGCGTATGCCAGTCAATTAGGTGCCAGCCAAAATACAGATACTGCAAGTTACGCGCTTAATACCTCTGCTAACTCGAGTTCAGATACAAGTTATTTCGCATTGAATTCCGATTCAAGCTATTATAGCCACTATTCATCGTCTACTGATGCCACAATCCATTCCCTATATTCTGACACCACTGGTTATGCTTACAGCGGAACCCCGGGATGGAGTATTACAGGAAACTTTTTAGCCGGAGCTAATTCGTTTTTAGGTACAAGGGACAATAAAAGTCTTAGTCTCGCAACAAACAATATTTCAAGGCTTCTGGTTTCAGCTTCTGGGTTTATAGGTATTAATACAACTTTACCTCAGTCGAAATTACATATACTTTCTAATGAAAACCTGGTTCATTCAGGCACATTCGGAGCTTCTGCAGCCGCTTTGCTGGCCGGGGCAGGCACTCGAATGTTATGGAGCCCATCCAAAGGAGCCTTCAGAGTGGGTGGTGTAAGTTCAAACTACTGGAATAATGATAGTATTGGTAACTACTCGTTTACTGCAGGATATAATAACAAAGCAAGCGGAACAAATATCGAAGGAGGTAATTATTCCATGGCTCTTGGTTCTGAGAACACGGTTGCCCCTGGAGGCTCAATTGCTTTGGGTTATAACAACGCTATTACCAAATACACTACATCATATTACGGTTCATGTCTTGCGATGGGAAGAAACAATATTCTCACCTATTTACGTGAAGTTGTTATCGGTTCAAACAATCTTGTGACCAGCGGTTCAAGTGTAACAATCGGTACAGGTAATACCAATGCCGGTAATATAAACAGTGTGGTAGGATATCAATGCAAAGCCGCTGGAAATGCCTGCATTGCCTTAGGTTATTATGCAAATACGAATACCAGGAATGGAAGTTTTGTGTTTTCGGATGCATCCTCAACCGCCTACACGAATTCACTCACTAATAATGATTTTATTGTAAGAGCTTCCGGAGGAACGGTTTTTTTTACCGATGCTGATACCACAATGGGGGTATATCTGGCGCCCGGTTCCGGATCATGGTCTTCAATATCTGACAGGACTAAAAAGGAAAATTTCACTTTGGTAAATGACGAGGAAATTATAGCTAAGGTATATTCATTACCAGTTAAGAAATGGAAATATAAAACTCAAAAAGGCGCTTATCATATCGGAGTGATCGCTCAGGAATTTTATGAGACATTTCATTTTGGTGAAAGTCCTGAAGCTATTACAATGAGTGATATGGATGGAGTGTTATTATCATGCATAAAAGCTGTAAATAAAAAAACAGTTTTGATCACAAAAAGCTATAATGGATTGGAACTTATAGATACAGAATTAGAGTCGGTATCAAGCGAATTTATGGAGTTAGAAAAAAGATTGAACATGCTTGAAAAAGCGTTGAAAAAATAAATTAAGATGAAACGAATCACTTCCGTTATCCTATTTCTGTTTGTGGCCCTGCTATCCAAGGGGCAGGCACCACAAGCATTTAACTATCAGGCAGTGGCAAGAAATTCTTCCGGCCTCACAATCAATAATGCTAATATTACAGTACGAATCGGAATAATATCCGGTTCTGCAAGCGGTACATTGGACTGGGAAGAAATACACAGTGTAACAACGAATGATTATGGCTGGTTCAACCTTATCATAGGCCAGGGAACAAGTACCGGCAATGGAGTACAACCAGCTTTTTCTGCTATTAACTGGAGTACAGGTGTATACTATAATAAAATAGAGATAGACGAAGGTTCCGGATACATAACGTTAGGTTCCACACAGTTTTTTTCAGTTCCTTTTGCTTTATTTTCTAACCGGTCA
>DASVUX010000059.1:0-45769 GCA_036386835.1 Bacteroidia bacterium | reverse complement strand
AAAAGAGAGTCTAGTAATTTAATTTCAATATATTCTCTAGTAAATACATTGTTATAAAAGCCATAAAATCCGGCATATCCGTTCCCAGAGAAACCTAATTGAAAACCTATAACATTTTGTGGAACACCAAAATAATTAGTTCCGTCACAACTATGAAAATATTCAGCCGAACCAAACTGATGCCATGTTGAATCGAGCAAGAGATGAAATTGCAGTGTACTTGTATCTCTGCATTCAACGAAATTCTCAAAATCATTATTGGGTACAAGATTCTGAGCTTCTGTTTTTTTAAAAAAACAAAAGCTGAAAAAAAATAATATTTTAACCCAGTTTCTCATTTAACAAAAGCACCTTTACACAAATCTAGTGTAAAGGTGCTATATTTAAAAGTTATTAATCCTATTTAATAATACTAAGCTTGTTTTTAAAACATATCTTCCCATTTATCCGTAGCTCATAAATATACATTCCGCTTTGCAAAACAGAAGCATCGATTCTAGTCGATTTGGCTCCAAGATTTATTGGGTATGATTGAATAACATTACCGGTTATTGTATAAATCAATAATTCTGCGCTTTCATTATCCTTAAGATAACATTCAAGTGTTATTATTCCATTACCTGGATTAGGATACACGTTTACGGTAGGCAAAGCTACCACTGGCTTCTGAAAACTCCTGTACTCATTATTATTCTCTTCACAGTCTTCTGTAAAGCTGATCATTTTGTTCTCTATTCCCATCAGAAGATTCCGGCTTTGAACAACCGCTGCTCCTCCTTCAAGTGCGCATTGGTTCGCTATTGCATATAAGGTTTCGATTTCTGCTTCTGAATAAGCATTCAGGGAATCCAAATGAGAAAGATAAATCTCATAAAAACCCTGCTGATTCTCCTCGATCGGGTTTGCAGCAGATACATTGCTGTTTAGTGATGTTGCCTGTACATAATTACTATCCTGTATTGCAGCTGCCACATCACTGAACTGTCCGTATGAGCTGTTTTGGTGAGTAATATAAAAATTGTTAAGAGTAGTATCTTCCTGCAGAACTGAATTGTTAGCTACTTCATTATAAATAAAATTCTGCATGCTCCAGTCTGCTGCGGAAAAATTTTCTCCATTACTACCATTCAGCAAAGCTTTCAGCTCTTCCGTGTAAGCACCTGCGTCTTCAAAGCTGCGGTTATGAGACTGCATTATTATCATTCCAGCAGGAACTTCCTCCGTTGGACAGTCAATGGCCGAACCGCTTGTTGCTGTTAATAATCCGATGTTATATTCTTGAGTAGCTACATTCGTCTTATTGGTATTCGTTGGCGAACTTGGAGGAAAAGTGCTTCCTCCTGCTGTACAATATAATATCGAAGCAGTGTTCGCATTATTCGTACTATAGGTATATGTTCTTCCATCACTGAATGTAAAGGAATTATTCCAGGTATTACCATTCGGAATGCCTGTATTTCCCTGCGTACCAATCACTCCTGTGGTCCTAAGCATCAATCCTGTACGTGAATCATCCATGCTGTTGGCTTTTATTCCATAGCCACTTGCAGTTGCACTGGTACATCCTCCTTCAAATACCATACACTGTCCAAGGCTGGCCAATGTATTACAGTACACTTTGTTATTTGTGCTGCTTTTGATGTAGATCCCGCGCAGGTCCCAGTTACCACTTCCGTAGGGAGCCGACAGTGAATTGATGAAATTATTTTTCACTTCCGCTAGTTCACAGTTTTCCAGCCAAACACCTCCCCAAATTGAACTTGCATTGTATCGCATTTCAATGTAATTGTCATGCACTACTAGGTTGTTCTTTATATACGTGCCTTTGATCCCGTTATTTACATCATAGAAGCTGTTATTCGGATCACCGGGGTTCCGCTGGTAATTGTATTGCCGGACACATCACTCATTAAGATTGCATTCGTGCAGAATCCTGCAGAATTAGCCGAGAATGAATTGGCATCAATCTCAATTATAGGATTATTTGTACCACCGCCGGCTGTATTTCTGCTAATAACCACTCCGGAAGTCCAGTTGGTCAGATAATTTGTATACATTTCTATTCTTTCTTTAATATTTTTCAGGAAGACCCCATGACTTGCAATGGTATTCCCTGAAACTAATACAGGTGTGCTGCTGCAAGTGAAGATATTATTTGTAACAAACACTTCCAGGTAATTATTGATCTCGATCGCCCTGAAACAATCGTAGAAAAAATTCCGCTCATTCGTAGCCGCACCTCCCGTGATCAGCTGGTTATAGAGCTGTGTGGTTTGAATTGGTGCATATACAGCCACACCATAAGGAAATACCGCAGGCCCAAACGGCACAAATACCGGCTGTGCGCCCGCCATGTTCTGGAAAGTCGTATTTTTAATATCAGCCCTGGAGCTGGTCAGATGAACACCATAATCAAGGTTATCAAAAATATTAAGGTTGCCGCTGCTTGCAGCATCACCCACCTTTGGATAAGTACTGTTATTGGAAAGTCCGCTGAATTTCACACCAGTTCCTGACCGGACTCCGCCAAGTGTGTTCACACGCACGTAAGGAGCAAGTGATGTTGCCGTATTTGCGGCAAGGGCGGTTTTTATAGTGCTGAAGTGTGTTGCAAAATTAGCTGCAGATGTGGGTGCCGGCAGGTAACGGCAGGTAATGATCGTATTCTTTATCGAATTTCCGCTCATGCTGTTGGTGTTCGATTCCACTTTAATTGCAGTTGTGTTCTTATTAAAGATCGCACCGTTAATGATATAAGATGGAGCTGTGCCTGCTGCCGTGGTAAGCACAGCATTACATACGAGCCTGAACATGATCCTGAATTGGTTACATTAACTGCATCTGTTACTGAACAAGCTCCAACACTTGCTGTAACTGTATATGTCTGATTAGAAGACACCGGGTTTATCACCGGGTTTGGGCTTGCGGGATCTGATAAGCCCGCAACAGGTAACCAGCTATAGGTAACTCCCGGTATTGGTGCGCATGTACTTGAACCTAAATTCCCTGAGGAAGGACAGCTGCTAAAGGCGAGATCGGACCCGGCATTTACCGTAAGCTCTGTAAGCTGGACATCATCAAGCACCAGGTATTGATTGCTGCCATTACTGCTGTTACTCTCAGGATATATAAACAAGCGGTCATAGTTTGCATTCGCGCTATAACAAAAAGAGTAATGCGTCCAGCCTGTATTTGTGAATGCCGTTACATGACCTGCGGTTTGCTGTGAACCGGGGTTAGGGATTCCTGCCGAAGGCAATGCCGCAAATGAAGTACTAGCCCCTAACTTAATGTATAGATTATCAACGGTGGAACCTGTGCCTGCAGGTGTAACTTTTTTAATATAAAAGTCCAACACATAAGTATGTCCGGCCACTACATTAACATCCGTATATATCCCATCACCGGTAAAAGTTCCCGCATTTGAGCTTAACAGCGTGTACCATGAGCCGGTATTGCCTCCGCTGTTAAACACCTGGGGGCTGCCGTGGGTATGTCTCCAGCAGGTTACTTTTCCTAAAGGGAAAGGATTAAAATGGCCCGAGTAGCCAGCAGTACTTGATTCAAAACCTCCGTTTGACACCAGGCCGCAGGCAGTGGGAGCTGCACATGGAATAGGCGCTTTAAACTGATTATTAAGACCAATATCAAAATTAGCTGTTCCGGTATTATACCGGACCGCTTTAATATAATATTTTGTACTTGCCACCAAACCAGAAAGGTTTATAAAAACCGTACTGTCAGTAGAACCCAGGCTGGAATCCTTGAATACAAGGCTGCCGCATGTTCCTGAATAGACTTCAATTTTCCTAATGTAAGTGGTGCCACCTGACCTGTATGCTGCAACTGAGGTCTGAGCGGAATCTGCCGTAAACTCAAACCACATTTCAGCGCTGCTTAATACATTTCCTGTTATACAGGAATCAGGGCTAAGGAAATCAACTGCTGTCGCGCAGGTTGTTTGTGCTTTTGCTGAGACAATGAGAGTCACCAGCAAAAAAGCGGATAAGATCTTTTTCATAGAATTGAATATTAGGTAATTATTTAGGCCGGACAGGAATTGGGGGATAAATGTTCAGCGGTTCATGTTTCTGTGAAGCAATGATATACCGAAAATAATTTTATGTCAAGGCCGGCTGAAAACTTTTTATTCAGCGTTTCTGTAAAAACATTTTCAAAGATCGGTCAACAAGCCGGCTATCCGTGAATAAGCTAACTGTTTCGCTTCCAAAAAGATCTTAAGGCAAACGCTATAAAAAACAAAGCCCTGTTAATAAACTGCAGTTATTAACAGGGCTTTTTATTAATTCGGAACCTACTTCCTTTTATTCTTCTTCTCAAATTCCCTGATCAGATCAGCATCGGATTTACCAAGGTTCTTTATTGCAGCTTTGGCATCAGAAGCATAAGGAAGATCCGGGTATTTTACGATCACCGAGTCGTAGATTATTTTTGCGCGTTTCTCGTCATTCAGAAAATTATCCAACAAATATGCCTGCAGGTACAGGCTTTCCGGGGCCAACCTGAAGCCGGGATATTTTGCAGTGATCTTTTCATAATACATCAATGCCTGTTTGTACTGGTGGTTGGCTGTGGAGATCTCTCCTGCTTTAAACGTAAAATCAGGGCTCAGTGAATCTTCAGGAAAAAGCCGTACGTATTCATCATAAGCGCTCACGGCAAGCGTAGCGGTATTCGGGTCCAGCTGCATGGAACGGTGCATTTCAGCTTCGTACCTCCTGATCTTTTCCAGCATCACTTTCTTCGGGGATTCGTTCGGGGCCCTCTGTTCAGGGACTTTGGGTTCTTCGCTTCCGCAGGATGATAGCAATAAAACGCTTGCAGTAAATAATAATGCTTTGATGGTCTTCATTGAAATGATTTCTGTGAAAGGGATGATGTATTTACTTCTTATTCGGGAACCTCATTTTATAATCCACTTTTATCTGTCCTTTGGAAATATCCGTCAGCTTGCCTTTCAGCAATCTCCTTCTTAATGGATTGATATGGTCCACGAAAAGCTTCCCTTCGATATGATCATATTCATGCTGGATCACGCGGGCGACAATCCCTTCATAGCTTTCCTTGTGGAAATTAAAATCTTCATCGTAGTATTCGATGTGGACTTTCGGTTTGCGGTAAACATCTTCCCGGATCTTCGGGATGCTCAGGCAGCCTTCATTAAATGCCCACTCCTCCCCTTCTTCAGCCGTGATCTTTGCATTGATGAATGTCTTCCTGAAGTTCTGCATCATGTTCAGCTCTTCCTTCGAGTATTCACTTTCTTCATCGTCCGGCACATCCGAAAAAGGCTTGGCATCCACGATGAACAAACGGATCGCCCTCCCGATTTGCGGTGCTGCAAGCCCTACCCCCGAAGAGTTATACATCGTTTCATACATATCCTGGATGAGCTTTTCAAGGCCCGGATAATCCCTGTCTATCTCCACTCCTGTTTTTCGTAACACCGGATCGCCATAAGCAACTATTGGTAATATCATCTGATTGCCCAGTTAAAAATTGTTTTTCTTTTTTTCCATATAGCTCTGCAGGATGATCGTGGCACTGATCTCATCTACAAGCTCTTTATTCTGCCGGTCTTTTTTTTTCAGACCGCTGTCGATCATCGTCCGGAATGCCATTTTTGAAGTGAACCGCTCATCCATCCTTTCCACCTTCACTTTGGGGAAAGTACGTTTCAGGTGCAGGACAAACGGCTCAATGAACCGTGCCGATTCCGAGGGCTCATTGTTCATTCTTTTCGGCTCGCCCACTACAATGCATTCAACCTCTTCTTTCGAAAGATAAGTCTTCAAAAAATCGATAAGGTCTTTTGAATGAACTGTGGTGAGGCCCGTGGAGATCATCTGCAGCGGATCCGTAACGGCAAGGCCCACGCGTTTACTTCCATAATCAATTGCCATGATCCTCGCCATGCGTGCAAAAGTAGTAAAAAACGCCTCAAAAAGCTTATGCTTCAAAAGAAAAATGAAGGCCCGAAAAGCAAAAATTTGAATATCTTTACCGCCTGATCAAAAAGAGAAATTATGCAAGAGATCATTGAAGCAGCATGGGAAAACCGTGAGCTGCTGAAAGACGAAAAAACACTTTCAACTATCCGTGAAGTGATAGAGAAACTTGATAAAGGCGTCCTGCGTGTGGCGGAGCCAAAAGGCAGCGACTGGCAGGTAAATGAATGGGTGAAAAAGGCGGTGATCCTTTACTTTCCTATCCAGAAAATGGAAACGATCGAAGCGGGGATCTTTGAATACCATGATAAAATGAAATTAAAGACCGGCTACGCGGAACTTGGTGTAAGGGTGGTACCGAATGCGGTTGCACGCTACGGGGCGTTTCTTGCCAAGGGTGTGATCATGATGCCGAGCTATGTGAACATTGGCGCTTATGTGGATTCGGGAACAATGGTGGATACCTGGGCAACAGTCGGATCCTGCGCGCAGATCGGGAAAGATGTTCATCTCAGCGGTGGCGTGGGGATCGGTGGGGTCTTAGAGCCGGTGCAGGCCGCACCTGTCATCATTGAAGACGGTTGCTTCATCGGTTCAAGATGTATCGTAGTTGAAGGCGTGAGAGTTCAGAAAGAAGCGGTGCTTGGTGCGAATGTGGTGCTGACCAAGTCTACCAAAATCATTGATGTTACAGGCACTGCCCCGAAAGAATATAAAGGCATCGTTCCGCCACGCTCTGTTGTGATCCCGGGATCCTATACAAAAAAGTTCCCTGCAGGTGAATTCCAGGTGCCCTGCGCGCTGATCATCGGCCAGAGAAAAGAAAGCACCGACCTGAAAACTTCACTGAACAATGCACTGCGCGAGTACGATGTAGCGGTGTAGTCAGGAGACGAGATGGAGAATGAGTTAAGACTGGATTTGAAAATTTGAAATTGGAATCAGCTATGCATATAGGATTTGACGCAAAGAGGGCATTTTTAAACAGCAGCGGTTTGGGCAATTACGCCCGTACGCTGATCAGGTCGCTGAATGAATTTTACCCGGAGAATACATATTCCCTTTTTACCCCGCGTTTATCCGACAATGATTTTCAAAAGCAGATCGCGGAAACCGGTAACATCATTTCGCATGAGCCTCAAAGTTTTATTGACAAAAAGCTGCGCTCGCGCTGGCGTTCCTACGGCATTACCAATGTGCTGAAAGAACAGAACATGGATGTGTACCACGGCCTGAGCAACGAGCTGCCTTTTAATATCAATGAGTTCAAAGGAAAAAAGATCGTTACCATCCATGACCTTATTTTTGTCCGTTACCCCAAGCTTTATCCGTATCTCGACAGGAAGATCTATAATAAAAAATTCAGGCATGCCTGCGATGTGGCAGATACGATCATCGCGATCAGCGAAGAAACAAAGCGCGATATTGAAAAATATTACTTTGTTCCTGAAAGCAAAATAAAGGTCATCTATCAGAGCTGTGATGCAGCGTTCTATAAAGACCATTCCTCCCGGGAGGACGAAGTCCGCGGACTTTATGAATTGCCTTCAAAGTATTTATTATATGTCGGGACCATCGAGGAAAGAAAGAACCTGCTGACAATTGTTAAAGCTTTGCAACAGGTGAAAGATATCCCCCTGGTTGTTATCGGGAAGAAAAAAAGCTATTTCCAGAAAGTAAAGGAATTCATTCTTAAGAATGATCTTACAAACCGGGTGCTTTTCCTGGAGAATGTTGACAACAATCACCTCCCTGTAATTTATAAAAATGCCGAGATTTTTATTTTCCCGTCTTTGTTCGAAGGCTTCGGAATCCCGATCATCGAGGCTCTTACAATGAAAACACCGGTGATCACAACAAAAGGAGGTTGTTTCCCGGAAGCAGGCGGCCCGGATTCAATTTATATCGATCCGCTCAATGAGACAGAGCTTGCAGAAAAGATCAACCACCTCCTTTCTTCGGATGCCCTGAGAAAAGAAATGGCGGAAAAAGGATTTATCCATGCTCAGCGCTTTGACCCGAAAACAGTTACCTCCCAGGTGATGAGCCTGTACTGTAATTGATTTCACCTTGAGTTCGCTGGGATTACAATTACCTCCTGCCCTGGTTTAATTGTCAATTGTTAAATTGCCTGCTGAGTTTTTATTACACAGATTCGTATATTCGTAAATATTAGTTATCCGTACCCTACCATGGATGAAGAAATAAAAAATGCACTTGAGGTCCTTCGCAAAGGCGGCACCATCCTTTATCCTACCGACACTGTATGGGGGATCGGCTGTGATGCACGGAATAAAGAAGCCGTTGCAAAAGTTTTTAAGATCAAGCAGCGTGCAGAATACAAAAGCATGGTGGTGCTTATCAGCGACATTCCAATGCTGAACCGCTATGTGAAAGAAGTACCTGAAGCGGCCTGGGATCTCATTGATGCTGCCGACCGGCCGATCACCATTATTTACCCCGGTGCCCGGATGCTGGCGGAAAATGTAGTTGCGGCAGACGGCAGTGTAGGGATCCGGCTCGTAAAAGATGAATTCTGCAGGAACCTGATCCATAAATTCGGGAAGCCCATCGTTTCAACTTCGGCAAATATCAGCGGTGAAACAGCGCCTTCAACATTCAATGAGATCAAGATCGATATTTTGAATAACGTGGATTACATTGTAAATTTGCGGCAGCAGGAAACAAACAGCACCGAACCTTCGATCATCATTAAAATCGCTTTAAACGGTGAATTCAAAATTTTGAGGAAGTAGCCTTGCAGGACTGGTATTTTAGAGACCGCGGGATTTATAACACCAATCTATAATTTATAATTTCTTAAAGAATGGAAAGCTTATTCAATCCAAAAGACAACCAGAGGATCATTGACAGGATCAATTCCCTCACTAATAAAAGCCAGGCGCAATGGGGGAAAATGAATGTCTCCCAGATGCTGGCGCACAGCCAGGTCCCATTGAGCGTAGCTTTCGGGGAACACAAACTTAAAAGAGGGCTGATGTCCGTCCTTTTCGGCAGGATGTTCAAGAACAAGCTGATGAAAGATGAAAAGCCTTTTGACCGTAACCTTCCTACTGATAAGAGATTCATTGTTGTTGAGCAGCGCGAATTTGAAAAAGAAAAAGATAAGCTGATCGAATTGGTACAACGCTTTGTAAAGGCCGGCCCTGACGGATTAACAAAAGACCCGCATCCGTTTTTCGGGAACCTGAGCGGCAAAGAATGGGACATCCTTCAATGGAAACACCTTGATCATCACCTGAGACAATTCGGTGCTTAAGCTTTAAGGATTGAAAACACAACTTACCCACCCTGTTTTTAGCGTAATATCCGCATGTGCAGATGAAATGAATGTGAAAGCATTTGTAATCGGTGGCTGGGTGCGTGACCTCCTGCTGGATCGCCCTTCAAAGGATATTGATATTGTTGCCATCGGAAGCGGCATTGAATTGGCTGAGCGTGTTGCAAAAAAGCTCGGTGACCAGTACCATGTAAATACTTATAAAAACTTTGGGACTGCACAAATCGTTTATGAAGATTATGATATTGAATTTGTAGGGGCCAGGAAAGAATCATACCGGTCAGAAAGCAGGAAGCCTGTTGTGGAAGACGGTACGCTTGAGGACGACCAGAACCGCAGGGACTTTACGATCAATGCACTTGCCATTTCCCTGAACTCTGCAACATATGGCGAGCTCCTCGATCCGTTCAACGGCAAGCGCGATATGGAGTTAAAGCTGATCCGAACTCCCCTTGATCCCGATATTACCTACTCGGATGACCCGCTCCGGATGATGCGTGCAGTACGGTTTGCTGCGCAGCTGGGTTATACCATTGAACGCGCTTCACTGGAAAGCATTGCAAAAAATAAAGAACGGATAAAGATCATTTCAAAGGAGCGCATTACCGATGAAATGAATAAGATCATTCTTTCAGCAAAGCCTTCTGCCGGTTTTAAATTACTGTTTGATACAGGCCTTCTTCATTATATTTTCCCTGAAATGGTAGCCTTGCATGGGGTGGAGGTTCGCAACGGAAAATCACACAAAGATAATTTTTACCATACGCTGGAAGTGCTCGACAATATCTGCCGGACAACTGATGATCTCTGGCTGCGATGGGCGGCAATACTTCATGACATTGCCAAACCACCTACGAAACGTTTTGAGCCCGATCATGGCTGGACGTTCCATGGCCATGAAGATAAAGGGGCCCGGATGGTACCGAAGATCTTTGCCAACCTGAAGCTTCCGCTGAATGAAAAAATGAAATTTGTTCAGAAACTTGTCCTTCTTCATTTACGCCCGATCGTCCTGGCAAAAAGCGAGGTGACCGACAGCGCTGTAAGAAGATTATTATTTGAGGCAGGCGATGATATTGATGCCCTCATGAAATTGTGCGAGGCAGACATCACATCCAAAAACGAATATAAGGTCCAGAAATACCTGAAGAATTTTGAGCTTGTAAGACAAAAGTTAAAGGATATTGAAGAAAAGGACCGTGTGCGGAACTGGCAGCCCCCGATCAGCGGGGAAGACATCATGAAAGCCTTCAATATTCCTGCAGGACGCGAGGTGGGGATCCTTAAAAGTGCTATCCGCGAAGCCATCCTGGACGGCCTTATCAAAAATGATTATGAAGAAGCATATCAGTTTCTTGTACAAAAAGGGAAAGAGATCGGTTTAACCATAGCAAAATGAAAGCGGCCTTCCTCCATCTGTATTCAAGGGTGAGAATGATCCTGGACATTCGCAGTCACATGCTTATATTATTTCTCACGTTGGCAGCAACTATGGTTCTTTCATATATAATTTTCCTGCTGGTCCTGGGAGAAAAAGCCATGTATGAAAACAACATGCGCGAGACCGCTTATCTGGCAGGGTTTATTACCTGGTGGGCGGTTTTCATCACCCATGAAATATGGACTTTCAGGAAAAAATAATCCTTCAAAAATCAAAACATAATTCTTATTTTTGTTAGACCAATTTTAACGCATTACCAATGATCTACCGTTTTAAAGTTACGTTCGAGGACAATGAAGATGTTTACCGTGAGATAGAAATAAAATCCACCCAGACTTTCGAAGACTTTCATAATGTTATCATACAATCCATAGGGTTCGACAATATGCATGATGCTTCCTTTTTTATCAGTGATGATTACTGGAGAAAAGGCGAAGAGATCAGGCTGAAACCTGCTGAAGGCTTACGCCAGATGAAGAAATGCAAAATGGCCCTTCTCATAGATGACCCTCATCAGAAATTCGTTTACATATATGATCCGAAAGCAATGTGGACATTTATGATCGAGCTGTTAAAGATTGTTCCGGATGATGCCAAAGCTACTTATCCTAAATGCGCTAAAACAGTAGGTGAAGCGCCAAAGCAGCATAAAGCGAGTACTGTAGTTGCTCCTGCAGAGGCAGAAGACGACTTTGAAGATGAAGAGCCTCACAGTGACGATGATGCATATGTAAATGCTCACAGTGAAGATGAAACTGCCCTCCTTGAAGGCGAAGAAGGGGAAGAAGATGTAACAGCTGAAGATGAAGAGCTTCATGATGATGAAGAAAGCTCTGAATTTGAAGCCAGTGACGATCACGAGAAAGAAGATTACTAAACTTCAGATTACAGATTTTAAAATTCACATTACATCCTACAGATTCTATTTCAGATTTGGAATGTGAAGTTGAAATAAAATATCCACCATCCGGTGAAAAAAAACAAGCATCTGATTGTAATTGCAGGACCTACCGCTATTGGTAAAACAGCTCTCGGTGCCGATCTTGCCAAAGAATTCAGAACCGATGTGATCTCAGCCGATTCAAGGCAGTTCTTCAGGGAAATGAGCATCGGTACCGCAAAGCCCTCCAAGGCTGAAATGTCAGACATCACACATCACTTTATCGGCTCACACTCCATTTCTGAAAATTATAATGTCGGTAAATTCGAATCAGATGTAATAAGCTTACTTGATGAGCTGTTCCTGGATAAAGATGTTGTAATAATGGTGGGCGGCTCCGGATTATATATTGATGCTGTCTGCAAAGGCTTTGATGAACTTCCGGAGGCGGATCCCATGATCAGGGAACAAATAGATGCTTTGCTCCTGGACAAAGGAATTGAAGGCCTGCGCGAAAAGTTAAAGGAGCTTGATCCTGAATATTACGCACAGGTTGACCTCGGGAATCCCCAACGCCTGAGCAGGGCTATTGAAGTTTGTATCTCTTCCGGGAAAACCTATTCTTCACTCCGTGCAGGAAGGATCAAAGAACGGAATTTTAATATTATTAAAATCGGACTGAATACCGACAGAGGAAAATTATATGACCGTATCAACGAACGGGTTGACCGGATGATGGAAAACGGCTTGCTGGAAGAAGTAAGGTCATTGGTACAATACAAAAATGCAAATGCATTGCAGACAGTAGGTTATAAAGAGCTTTTTGATCACCTTGATGGCAAAACCGATCTGCAATCGGCAGTGGAGCTGATCCGGCAGAATACAAGGAAATTCGCAAAACGCCAGCTAACCTGGTTCCGGAGGGATAAGAACATGAAGTGGTTTGAGCCTGATGAGAAAGAAGAAATCATTGAATATATTAAACAGAATATTTTTTAGGATGGCATCTCCTGATCGGGTACCGGCAAAATTACTTTGCGCCTTAACGTCCTGCAGTAAAAATCAATGATCACAGTAATTAAAGACTACACAAAACTTGACCGTTCCATTCTCAATGTGATAGTGGTGGAATTCTTTGTGCAGATGATCAACGTATCGTTTATGGCCATCCTTCCACTCTATATGCAGGCTGAAGGCTATACAGATTCTGAATATGCCCACTTTACATCCTATCGTTATCTTGGAATGCTTGCGCTGGCGATAGGTCTTGGAATGTACATCAAAGGCAGGAAGATCCTCCCGATGTTTTATATCGCTGCTGTTGGCGTTCCTTTATTCGGGCTGCTCATACTTATTGGTGTGCACATCCACTCTACACCTTTGCTCCTGCTTTCTCACCTGCTCTGGGGAACAGCATATACCTTCATACAGATCCCCGTGCTCCCGTTTATTTTAAGGAATGTTCCCGTCCATCAGCATACTTCTGCGATTACATTGAATTTCGCCACCTGGAGCATCGCCAGTATTTTAAGCTTCCTGTTCATTGCTGTTTTTAACACGATTGATCCTGTATTATTCAATGAGAAACATTTATTATTCGGCATCGTGATCCTGAGTTTTACGGCAATTTACTTCATCCTTAAAGTCAATAAAAATGAACATGTCCCGGAACTGACCGAGAAACGAAGCGACCTGAAAGGCTATGACTGGAAAGTGATCTTCAAAGCGATGGTTCCTACATCCATCATTGCATTCGGGGCAGGCTTTACTATTCCGTTCATCAGTTTATTTTTCTCAAATGTCCATGGGATGACGACAGCTGAGTTTTCATATATGTCGTTCGCAGCCGCATTTATTGTCGCCTACGCAGCCCTCTGGGTCCCGAAGATCAAAGAAGGTATCGGATATAAACGCGCTGTTCCGTTAACACAGTCACTAGCCATCATGGCACTGGTTGTAATGGCAACAACCCAGTACTATAACCATGTGAGCACTGCTGTTGTGATCGCAGTGGTATTTTATCTGCTGAGACAGCCGCTGATGAATATTGCAGCTCCAATGACTTCCGATATCACAATGAAATATGTCGGGTCGCGGAACCGTGAAATGACCAGCGGGCTTACTTCCGCAATCTGGTCCGGCTCCACTTTTTTTTCCGCGGTCATCTTCGGTATCCTTCGTCATTTAAAAGTTGATTATGTCAACATCTTCCTGATAACCGCTGTGCTTTACAGCATCGGAGTCCTCTGGTACATGATCCTCATCCATGATTATGACAAAAGGGAAAAAGCAGGATTGATAAATTGAGATGCAGGGTTTTGAACGGATGCTATGAGTAAGAAACCTCTTTAGCAGTTCTACCGATGGTCGGAATGACGGGCCTAAAACCCCATCCAGCTCCCCTTAACACCGTATTTATTAAACTCCAGAGCGGGGGCCGGGATCTTAATAAATCCTATTGCATAGAACACGGTCTTAAGAAACTTCGACTTCGTTTTAATACGGGTAAGATCAACATCGAGTGAAAGATAGAACTGGCGGTAGCGCTCAAAATAAACCTGGGTGCCGAATGCATCCATGTATGGCGGGTTGAAATCACCTCCGATCATGCCATCAGCGCCATAACCAATTGCAACATTCAGCCATTTTGGAAACCTGCTCTCCCTGCTCATGAACGAATATGGGTTAACAGAAAGCCAGTAAGTCTGACCGTTATAATCCTTCAAAAAATTTTCCTGGAAATTCTCTCCGAGGATCTCCGGGCGATACCGGGAATAATCACTCTGCGTGAAAGAGTACTTCAATACCATACGCTGCTCATCCCATGCAAGCTCCTGCCCGATACATAATAATGACCCGGCAGTATTGGCCGCAAAGTCAGGTAAAGAAAAACCCCATTCCGCAGAATAGCCGTCAAGTACTTCTATGCTTGTCTGGTAAAGTGAGCCCAGCATCCCGCCATACCAGATCGCTTTTTTCCGGGAAACACCTGTCCACTTCATAAAACCGATTCCGATCCTTCCTACATAATAAGATGTAGTTACATGCCCGGCCTTATCCATCAGCAGCCATTCATTACTATCATCAAAAAAATGGAATGCGGAGCGGGGATAATCTTTATACCATAATTCGTTAAGCCCGATAATGGAAGCTGAGTAAAGCGCGGCTTCAGAAGATACCACAAAAGCCAGGCGCTTTTTACTGAAGGAAGTGAACGCGGTAGAATCGACCTGGGAAAAGCCATGAATGATTATGTTAAAACATAAACATAAAAGTAAAAGGTGTTTTCTCGGAGATAACCACACAGATAAAGGTAAGAAATTATCAGTTAATCTTGTGATCTTAGACAATCGCCCGCAGTAAATGATGACATAAAAAACCAGATAAGGTCTGCCAATAACTTACTCCTGCCTGAAATATGTCAATGCGGACAGATCCACCAGGTGAACATCTTTATAGTAGTATGAAAGAATATTCTTATAGGTATGTTTTTGCTTCGCCATCTTCATTGCCCCTTCCTGGCACAACCCAACACCATGCCCATAGCCGCGGCCGTTAAAGATCACATTCGCGCCTTTCTGCTCAATTGAGAAATAGGTTGACTTCAGCTGGAAGTCGGCACGGATAACCTTTAAGGGGATCTTCAGGTCTTTATCAATAAAATAGATCGATCTGCCATTGTTCTGAAAAAAATTATTGGCATTATTCATCTTCACTGTGTCGTCCACAGGATATTTATGCTTCAGCTGCAAATATGATTTCCAGTCTTCTACAGGGATGCTCCTCTGCCATTTTGCATGGGGCATCTTCATACAAAAGGTGTCCTTCACTGATTTAAGATAGCTTGTGGAAACACTCCATACATCCTGTGAGTTCACGGTTTGCCCACCGCAATTGGAATGGAAGGCTGCCGTGATCAGGTTCAGGTCGCTGTCCACCACCACCAGTCCTTTTGTTGCAGATACGGCATTTGCGATATCCGCTTCTTTGGTGCGGCTTAAATATGCCTGGCAGTGCACATCATCACATACCTGGTATCCGTCCGCAATATGACGGTTCAGGTTCGCAAGAAGATACGTGCGGCAAAGGATCGATTGCAGTTTATAATATTCAATGCTGGTTCTTGTCCCGGACTCCGATTCCACAACTCCTGAGATATATTTTTCAAGATCAACTTTATTAATGAGGAGGAACTGCTTTTTGTCTGCTGATAACATCACTTCCAGGTTCTCATCATACATGCGAAGCTTGCTTTCAGGGACTACAGCCTTGATCTTAAAAGCTGAAGACGGCTCCATCGCAAAGAATTTTACCGAAGAAAATTTTCCGATCGTTTTTTCAAATGTCTTTATAAGTATCGAATCACCCGAAATACTCATCTGAAAAATTTCAGCATCTTCATCTGACGGACCCGAAATGAGCCGCCCATCTGCAATTACTTTATATGTTCCTGCAAAAGGTGAAAATATGAATGTATTGATCACCCTGCTGGTAAGAATACGCACACTTACCACATGAGCATGCAGGGAAAGTGTCCCGGTAAATAAAAGCAGGCAAAGGCAAAAAAACTGTTTTCTGATCATAATCATTTCAAGTATCCAATCATTAATTCAGCTGTTTTTGCTGAAGCTCCTTCCCCGCCAAGTTTAGCTTTTAATTCTGCATAGTCATTGAGCAGTTTTTGCCTGGAAGTACCGCTCAGCAGTTTATCAAGTTCTTTCTTCAGGTTCTTTTCGTTCATTTCATTCTGGATCAGTTCCTTCACGATCTCTTTATCCATGATAAGGTTTACCAGTGAAATGTATTTAACTTTGATCAGCTGTTTTGCGATCATATATGATATAGCCCCACCTTTATAACACACAACCTCAGGGACTCCGAACAATGCGGTTTCAAGGGTAGCCGTGCCTGAAGTCACCATGGCAGCTTCTGCACGCTGCAACAGCTGGTACGTCTGGTTATAAACAATCTTCACGTCACTCTTCTTAATGAATGTCTGATAATATTCTTTTCCCTGTGAAGGCGCGCCCGCAATTACAAACTGGTACTCCGGATAATATTTTTTCATTTCCAGGAACAAGGGAAGCATGGTAGCAATCTCCTGTTTCCTGCTTCCCGGAAGTAAAGCGATAACAGGCTTATCTGTCGGGATGTTCCAATCCGAAGGAGTGATCTCCTGCCCTTTCACTGCATCCAGTAACGGATGTCCAACAAAGTCAACCTTGTAATCAAATTTCCCATAGAAGTCTTTTTCAAATGGAAGGATCACGAACATCCGGTCAACCACACGTTTTATTTTATGGACGCGCGATTGCTTCCATGCCCAGATCTGCGGAGAGATGTAATAAAATACTTTTATCCTGTTCTTTTTTGCAAACTCCGCGATCCTGAGGTTAAAACCGGGATAATCAACAAGTATTATCACATCAGGCCTGTACGCAAGAATATCTTTTTTGCAGAACTCAATATTTCCAAGAATTGTCCGGATGTTCATCACCACTTCCGTGAATCCCATGAAGGCGAGCTCGCGATAATGCTTTACAATCTCCGCGCCCTGTGCCTTCATCAGGTCACCGCCCCAGCAGCGGAAATCCGCTTCATGGTCACGGCTTTTCAGTTCCCTCATCAGGTTTGAAGCATGAAGGTCACCGGACGCTTCACCGGATATGATATAGTATTTCACTCAGTAAAGAATTTTAGAAAAAGAACGATTCCCGCCCAAACGAAGGTAGCCCCGAGTACTCCTTTTGTTCCTGCATATTTTTCTTTATTCACGAGAAGATAGAAAGGAACAAGGTTAGTAAGCACACAAAGGCTGATCACAGGCGTGTAAGTGTTGCCCAGCTTCATGTAATTTATAAATCCCCCGATAGTCATGTAGTTATAGTTAACCAGGTAATAAACACAGAGGGAAATGAACGGTGCGATCAAACCCAGTATGAGTCCTATCCAGGTTCTGTCCCAGTTAAAGTTTTTCATATTCAGAACTTGATCTTTTTAATTTCCTTGATTGAATCGTGCGCAGTCATATCAAAATGTGTTGGCACTACGGAAACATAATTATTATCCAGGGCCCAGACATCGGTATCCTTATTTCCCTTATCATAATTCTCAAACTTGCCAGTCAGCCAGAAATAAGCGTTTCCGCTTGGATCAAAACGTTCATCCAGCTCTTCTATCCAGTTGGCACGTGCCTGCCGGCAAACCTTTATGCCTTTTATTTCATCGGGTTTAAGCATCGGAATATTTACATTCAGGCAAACATCCTTCGGCAGCCCTTTTTCAAGCACACCTTTAGCTATGGCTTTCACTATTTTTCTTGAAGCCGTGAAATCAGCATCAATGGAATTTTCACAAAGCGAAAAACCAATGGAGGGAATTCCTTCAATTGCACCTTCTACCGCAGCTGACATCGTCCCGGAGTAAATCACATTGATCGACATGTTCGATCCGTGATTAATCCCTGAAACGCAAAGATCAGGCTTCTGCTTAAGAATTTTGTTCACAGCGATCTTGACACAATCCACCGGGGTCCCGGTACAACTGTATTCTTCCTTTACACCATAAATATTTACTTTATTTATCCTCAGCGTAGAATTGATCGTAATGGCATGGCCCATGCCCGACTGGGGCTTGTCAGGCGCAACTACTACCACATCTCCGAGTGTCCGCATTACTTCAACAAGCGCTGCAATTCCCGGGGCGGTTATACCATCATCATTGGTTACAAGGATCAGTGGCTTTTTCTTTTTCATGTACCGCAAAAATATTACAATTTATCAGGTTTGATTCTTATGCTGAAAGATAAGATTCACATACGATTGTTGATAAAAGCATCTTTGAGTAAAGGCCTGAAGGATGAATCGGTTAATTTTGCAGAAGATGAAAACTGTTTGCATTATTGGCGGAGGAGTCAGCGGTTCACTGACTGCGGTCCAGCTTCTTAAAAAAAGTGAGAAGGTTAAGGTTATACTTATCAATTCGGGAAACCCTTTGCTGACGGGAGTGGCCTACAGCACGCAGCGTGCAGAGCATTTACTTAATGTGCCTGCAGGGAAAATGAGCGTGTACCCCGATAAGCCTGATCATTTTATTGAGTGGTTAAAATCCCTGCCCGAATTTGAAAAATCCTCTGATGCGGATCTTAAGCACTCTTTTTTACCGCGCATGATCTACGGATCTTACCTGGGAGACGTATTAAATAAATTCATGAAGGATGACAGGATCACGGTTGTTGAGTCAAAAGCTGAAGCAGCCGGACGTTCGGAAAATAAATATGTTATAAGGCTTGAAGCTGGATCATCCATTGAGGCGGATGTTCTTGTGCTTGCAATGGGCAACTTCCTGCCGGCTGCACCAAAACTGAAGGATTGTTCTGCTTTTTCCAACCAGCATTTTTATGCTAATCCCTGGAGCGATGCATTTCTTGAAAATTTGTCAGGTAGCAGCAGTGTGCTCCTCATTGGGGGTGGGCTGACAATGATCGATTGTGTTTTAAGTCTTGTTAACACAAATTTCAACGGGCAGATTTATGCAGTATCACCAAGAGGTTATTTACCGGAAGGGCATCTTGAAAAACCATCTTCCTATCCCGATTTCTTTAATGAATATAAAAACAGGGATTTACTTACTATCTTCAAAAGCATCAGAAAACATATCGCAGAAGCAAAGAAGAACACTATTCCCTGGCAGGCCGTCATTGATTCTGTAAGGCCGCATGCAAAAGAGATCTGGCTTCACTTTTCCGGGGATGATAAGCAGCGGTTTATTACGCATTTGAGACATGTATGGGGCGTTGCGCGGCACAGGCTGCCAACAGGGGTTCACCGCAAAATGAAACAGCTGATTTCGGACGGCCGGCTCATTGTTATGGACGGAAGGATCAGGGAAATATCGGAAACAGAAAACGGATTCCATGTGGGAATAAAGAGAAGGCGGCAAAGCAATAGCGAATACCTGAAAGTATCAAGGATTGTTAATTGCACCGGTCCCCAGATTAATTACAAAGAGCTTGATGAAGCCTTTGTAAAAAGTCTTATCGCTGAAAACATTATTTGCCCTGATGAACACAAGATGGGGATCAACGCAAGCCCCGGAGGCAGAGTCCTTGACAACAAAGGGGGGGTTGTTAAAAATGTTTATGCCGTAGGCTCCATGCTCCGGAAGGTTTTATGGGAAACCACAGCCGTACCTGAATTAAGGGAAAATGCCGAAAATGTAGCGCAACAAATCATTGAAAGCATTGATTAAATGCTTAATTTTGCAGTGCAAGTAAGCTTCATACATGAAAAGTTTCAACATTCCCGATTTCTATAAAAGCCGGATTATTTCAAAAGTAAAAGAGATAAGAAAGCTCAATGATCCTCGGAAAAAAGATTTCACTCCAACCATACTAGATTTTGGCCCTGTACGCTTTTTCATTGCCCGCCATTTTGGTTTTTGCTATGGAGTGGAACATGCGATTGAAACTGCTTATAAAGCCATAGAAGAAAATTCAGATAAAAGAATTTTTCTCCTGAGCCAGATGATCCACAATCCGGAAGTGAACAACGATCTTCTTAAACGTGGGGTCCGGTTCCTGATGGATACTTCAGGGAAAACCATCCTCCCCTTTTCAGAACTTCATTCTGATGACATCGTGATTATCCCGGCTTTCGGAACAACTTTAAAGATCGAGGAAGAATTAAGCATTAAAGGTATTGAAGTGAGGAAATATGATACTACCTGCCCGTTCGTTGAACGTGTCTGGAAGAAGTCAGAAAAGCTTGGTGAAGACAAATACTCGATAATCATTCACGGTAAATCAAACCATGAAGAGACCAAGGCCACTTTTTCCAGGAGTGAAAAAAGCGCTCCTTCAATTGTTGTAAAAGATATCCATGAATCAAAAGTCCTTGGTGATTATATATTGGGAAGGATTCCCGAAGACGAATTCAAAACCGCTTTCAACGGGCAATTTTCTGAAAATTTCGACCCTGCAAAAGACCTTTCCAGGATTGGGGTTATAAACCAGACAACCATGCTGGCCACCGAAACTCAGGAAATCGCTGAATACTTTAAAAATGTAATGATCAGTAAATATGGTCTTGAAAACTTAAAGGACCACTTTGCAGATACCCGTGATACTTTATGTTATGCGACCAACGAGAACCAGGAAGCGACCTATGGCCTTCTTGTCCAGGATGCCGATCTTGCGATCGTAGTAGGCGGTTACAACAGTTCCAACACCTCTCATATCGTTGAGCTCTGTGAAGAAAAACTTCCTACTTTCTTTATCTCTTCCGAAAATGAGATCAAAAGCCGGAACAGCATTCATCATTTTGATTACCGGAATCATGAACACATTCATTCTGAGAATTTCCTCCCTGACAAGGACAGCGTTGACATTATTTTAACAAGTGGCGCCTCATGCCCCGATTCCGTAGTGGATGCAGTATTGCAAAAGATATTGTCTTTTTATTCCAATGTCCGTAACATAGAAGATGTAATAAATGAACTGGAGAAAAAAGGTTCAGCGGTAAATTAATCTTTCATGAAAAGGGCACTCACATCTCTGTTCCTGCTGTTTGTGTTCCTCTCGAATGCACAACAGAACTGCACCCCGCATAATTCCGTTTTCAGGGAAAATGAAATATTCAGTTACAAAATTTATTATAACTGGGGCGCTATCTGGGTGGCTGCTGGCGAAGCAAGTTTCAGCGCAGTAAAAACAACACTGAACGGACAAGCCGTTTATCACTTTACAGGCCTTGGGAGCACGTATCCGAAATACGATTGGTTTTATAAGGTGAATGACAAGTATGAATCTTATGCTGATACGCTGACCCTGAAACCACTCCGGTTCAGACGGGATGCCAAAGAAGGTGGAAACTACACCTTTGATGATTACGTCTTCAACCAAAAGAAAAAGAAAGTATATACCGCTTCTAAAAGAGGATCCAAACCAACCACATTCGATTCTATTAATATAAATGCATGCACGAATGATGTGCTGACAGCCATATACAACACACGATGTATTGATTTTTCGAAGTACAAAGTGAATGACACGATACCTGTAACCTTTGTTCTTGACGGAGAGGTCGTTCCTTCCTACGTACGCTACCTCGGAACTGAAATAATAAAATCTGAGCTTTTAGGAGATGTGAGATGCATTAAGTTCCGGCCGAAACTTATTGCAGGTACCTTATTTAAAGGAGGTGAAGGCATGAATGTATGGGTCACGGATGACGGGAACAGGATGCCGGTGTATGTTGAAACCCCGATCATTGTGGGTACTATTAAAGTACAGCTTATGAAATATTCGGGCCTGAGGAACAAGATGGATTGTCTGATCGGAAAAAAGACCAAACCCTGAAAATAATTCGCTCCGGTTATTTTACAATAAGCTTCTGACGAAATACTTTATCATTGGCGGATGCCGTGATCAGGTAGATCCCTGTCGGAAGCGTTTTCCCTTCGCTGGCCAATGTAAAAAGGAAACCTTCAGTTTCACGGACTTCTACTTTTGAGTAGATCTCACGGCCAAGCATATCGTAAACAACAACAAGGAGGTCCATTGCTTTGAAGCCCTGCAAGCTTAAGTACGTTTCGGATTCCTCATCATTAGGATTTGGGAAGATCTTAAACTCAGGTTCCTTATCAAGCAGGGTCGGAGTCTGGGACCTTAAAGAAAATGAAAGCATTAAAAAGAATGCGATCAAGCCATGAACTGTTAACTTTTGTTTCATCTTTCTGTCTATTTATTGAGCAAAGAGATGGTAATTAGAAAATAAATACAAAAAGACGGCTGTCGTTTTATTAACATAGTGTTGTCAGGTGTTTCTCACATTTCTCTGCCAACAATCATTTTATTACGACAAACAAGCCAATGCTTACAATGAGCATTGTTTATACAGACTGTTCCTTTAAAACTTACATTAGCCACTTATTACGTAAACGCACCACTTATGCCATCGTCATATCTTTACCTTGGTGAGATCATCGCAATTGTCACGACAATTTCATGGAGCATCGGAATTTTTCCTTTCACAGAGGCAGCAAGGCGGCTAGGACCTGATTCGGTCAACCACTTCCGGCTGGTACTGGCGGTAATGCTTCTTACGATTATCTCATTGTTATTTCTGCCTGTCTCTCTCACGGGCCTGTTTACTGAGCCTTTAGCGGAACACTGGCTATGGTTCGGGTTATCCGGGGTGATCGGGCTTGCCCTTGGTGATCATTTTGCTTTTACTTCATTCGCCATCCTCGGAGCCAGGGTCAGCAGCGTATTTACCACATTATCGCCTGCAGCAGCTTTGTTTACAGGATATTTCGTTATCGGGGAACGCATTAACGCTGCCGGAACCATTGGAATCCTTGTTACAATAGCGGGGGTGATCTGGCTTACCCTCAGTAAAAAAGCAAAATCAGAAATGCGTGACCATGAGCAGGGAAGTAAAGAAAAAGGAATCTTTTACGGAATGCTTTCCGCTGTCTGCCAGGGCGTTGGAATCGTGCTTGCCAATAAAGGCTTCACTTATCCCCTGGATGGGACCGCACTTCCATTTTTCCAGGCAACATGGCTCAGGATGATTTCCGCAACAGTAGTTATTTTCACAGTTACAGCTTTCAGGGGCAAGATTAAAGAATACATCAGCCCGGTACTGGTGAACAGGAACAAGGGTGTGCCATATACAATAGCAGGAACAATTTTCGGCCCGGTGATTGGCGTGAGCCTATCGATGCTTGCCGTTTCCCTGCTCCACAACAAACCATCTGTTGCCCAAACCATATTTTCCCTTGTACCGATCTTTGCGTTACCACTCGCCTTCTTTTTTTACAATGAAAAAATAACGTACAAGTCTTTACTGGGTGCTCTCATTGCAATAACCGGTGTTATAATCCTTATCTGGCGCGAAGAGCTCTCAACAGCTATTACAAATCTGTTGTTTTAACGCAAGGAATTAAAGCTGTTGACATATTATTCCTGATATTTGCAAAAAAGATCAGGAATGGAAAACAACGAAGACCTTAAAAAATATTTTGATTCGAAGGAATATATTACAACGATAGTCGGGAAAAGTGATGAAACCGAACAAGCTCCGGTTAGTGAAAGTAAGATCACCAACCTTATATCCCTTTTAACCGATCCTTCCAATAAAGAGATCAAGGAAGAAGCGCTTGTCACATTAAAGAAAGATAAAGGCGAAGAGCTGTTGCTTACCGCGATAGCCAGCCCGGAATCAGATGGTAAAAAGCATATTCTTGTGGCAGCTTGCTGGGAATCGGAGATAAATTTCAGTAAATACCTTCCTTTCTTTGTTCTTCTTGCAATGAGCGATGATTACCTGGTTTCGCTGGAAGCTATTACCGTTATTGAGAACATGGAAGGTCCCTTTGAAAAAGATCACCTGAAGAACGGTATAAAAAAGATCAAAGAAAAACAGAAGAGCATCAGTTCTGAAAGAGTGGTCTTATTGAATGACCTGGTAGTGACCCTGGAGACATTCTCTGCCAATGAATAAAAAAAGCCCCGACCGGGGCTTTTTCTTTTTCATTTATTTCTTCTTTTTATAATAGGTCATCGCTTCCGGCATAAAAGCTTTAATGTCTGCTATCCTGGTTTCATCGCTCGGATGCGTGCTTAACAGTTCCATGGGTGCCTGTCCGCCTGCCGCAGCCATTCTTTCCCAAAAACTTACTGCAACATTCGGATCATAACCTGCGATAGCGGAAAAAACCAATCCCATTTTATCCGCCTCACTTTCATGAGTCCTTGAGTATTTTAAAACTCCGAGTGTGGAAGTAATACCATATGACTGAAGGAAAATATTCTGAGTGGCTTCAGGCTTTTGTGAAACAGCAACAGCCAAAGCCAATCCCCCAAGCTGAACAAGCATTCCCTGGCTCATCCTTTCATTACCGTGGCGGGCAATGGCATGTGCAACCTCATGCCCCATTACTACCGCTAAGCCTGCTTCGTCCTGTGTAACTGGCAGAAGGCCGGTATAAACTACAACTTTCCCTCCCGGCATGCACCACGCATTAACGGCAGGATCATCAACCGTATTGAATTCCCATTGATACCCTTCAACGCGGTTGCTTAAGCCTTTCTCGCCCATGAACTGGATTACAGCAGCCTGGATCTTCTCCCCTACTCTTTTAACCATCTGTGCACGGGGATCCGATATCGGCAGGGGTTTATGTTCAGATAAAAATTTCTGGTATTCATTAAGGCTCAAACCTACCAGCTCGTTCTCATTAACAAGGCTTACCTGCTTACGGCCGGTAATTGGTACTTTTTCCACGCAGGCTGTAAGGGTGATCGCAAGTCCTAATCCGATGAATATATTTTTTAGTGTCATAATTCGTTTTTCCTGAATTTTATAAAAAAATATACCAGATGATTAAGCTTAAACCGGAGATGCCGGGATTATTCAATTTCGGCTGTAATGCCACGTTCCAGCAGGGCGGTGCACATCGGCTCCAGCTCTTCATAGGAACCTTTCTTCACCGAACATTTCCCTCTATAGTGGATCAGGAAGGTGCATTGTTCGGCCTGTACGGGATCATGTTTGCAGACTTTTATAAGCGATTCGATGACGAAATCAAAAGTATTGAAATCATCGTTGTATACAATGATCTGCTGCTGGTCTACCGTAACTTCTTCGGGGGCGGTTAATACATCCGTATCTACATCCAGCTCGTGTTCTTTATCAAAGTCCTGTATTTTCATTATTTACCTAATCCTTTAGCTTCGTCAACACTTATTTTTGTCCCGTTATTATATGCTACAATAAACGCATCTGTAACAATAGAACTGATCTCGTTCTTTAAGCTCTGCGCCTCTTCGTAAGTTTTAAAATTACCCAATGTATATATCGTCAGTCCGTTTGCATCTTTATAATTTTTAATCCCTTTCGATGCAATCTTCAGGAACTGGTTTGCGATCTCCAACGGAACCTCGTCCTTAAAAGCACCTATCTGTACTTTAAACACAAGTCCTGAATCTACGGGCATGTTGTTGTTAAGCTCAACTCTATCCTTTAGTTCTGTACTGGCTGCCGGAGGCGCAGTAACTTCAGAAGGGGTCTGTGTTTCGGTCCGGACCGGATCCGGTACAGCTTTTATGTCCGTATTGACTGGCAGAGTACTGCCGGAAAGATCAGGCAGCTGATTAACTGCTGAGGAAGATGTAAATGAAGTACCCTGCGTTTCAAGCTCTTTGGCTTCTGACAGGCTAATACGTTTACCCTTGTAGTATGCTGTGACGTATGCATCCTTTATTCCTGCCCCCGAAACTATGTTCCTGGCTTCAATCGCACGCTGGAGGTTATTGTAGATCCCGGTGTTATACCGGATGTAGCCGTTAGCAGTGTTTTCAGCATATAAAGGCTGGATGTTATAAAGCCTGGCCGATGTAACCGGCTTTGAAAACACTCCCACCTGAACGGTATAGAATAATCCGCCTACAGCCGCAACATTTTCCGATTTTGCTATCTTGTTATCTGCACTGGCAGATGCAGTATTTTCAATCACGGTATTACCTGAACCTGCCGTATTGTTTGAAGCTGATTCGGTTGGTGTATTCGTTTTGTTTTCTGTTGAAGAAGCCAGAGTATTGGTCGTTTCAGCCTGATTTCCTCCCTGGAGCGCTAAAGCCTGTGTCGCTGAAATTCTTTTTCCATCCAGGAAAACAACCACAAAAGCGTCTTTATAACCAAGATCTCTGATCTCATTCTTCACCTGGTCTGCCGTTGAAAATTTAGTAAATAGTCCGGCCGTATAGCGCGTGAGGCCCTGGGGAGTTGTTTCTGCCGTGATCGGGCTCATTCCGCTGAATTGTTCAGGGGCGATCGGATTACGGAAAGCACCTATCTGTACTTTATAGATAAGTCCTTCGGGCAAGGTTTCATTTACCGGGATGGGCCTGGCCGCTGAATATACAGGCTGTGATGTTCTTACGAACTTTTCTGTCGGTGCTAAAACAACCCTGGATGTATTCCCTCCCCCGGTTAGATTATTATTTTCAGTAACACTGTTAGATCCTATGGTATTGCCGGCATTACCTGCAGAGTTCACATCGCTGCCCACGGCAGTGCCATTCGAATCAGTATTCTCCGGGGCATTCCCGGTATTTCTCCCAGTATTATTGTTAGTACTTACTGCATCCGGGATTACAGTTTGATTGCCTTCTTTTGAGGAATTGCCTGCAGTATTATTGTCAGCAGATACAGGATTACCGGAGGAGCCTTCTGTTTTATTCACCGCCAGAGGGTCTGAATTTGAATTTACAGTTTCATTAGCCGGGCTGTCATTTTTACTCTCTTTATTTACAGAGCCTGAGGTGCTTTCAGTGTTACCGGCAGCTATATTATCTGTCGGAGTAGTATCTCCCGAAGCAGTATTTTCAGAAGTATTATTTCCAGAAGTATTATTTTCAAAAGTATTATTTCCGGAAGTATTATTGTCAGGGGTATTATTTTCAGGAGCATTATTTCCAGAAGACCCAGGGGCATTTTTAGCGGTAGTTTGCTCATTTTTATTTAAAGAAGTACCTGGTGTTCCCGATTCGGTTAAAACAGGGTCATTCGCAGATGCAAGGCTTTCCCTGGTTTTATTTGCATTATCACCAACCGCAGGATCAGGGTTAACCTTTCCGCTGTTTGCTGAATTAAGGGCAGTATTGTTCACCGGGTTTGTCGTTCTTACAGTAACGAAACCGGGGTTTACTTTTTTATAGATCTCTGTCGCCCTTCTCTGTTTTTCAAGTGCAATTCTTTCATTGGCGGTTGCATCTTCCAGCGCTGAAAGCTTATCAATGTCTGAGCTGACACTTCCTGCAAGATCCCTGGATTTCTGAGCCCTGGCAAAATAAGTAATCGATTCATCCTTCATCATTTCCGCCATAGCGGCTTCATCTGATTTATTATTAACAGATGCTTCCGCATACTGGTTCAGCACATCACGGTTGGAAACAAATTCAGCAGTATTTGCCTCACTGGTTAATTTAACGGCATTTAAGCGTTTGGCATCGGCCTGGTCTATCAGCTCATTCGCCTGGGAAAAAAGTGCATTCTTTTCTTCCAGGGAAGTTTTTTCAGCGGCCTCTTCTTTCAGATCATTTGCTTTGGTGATCAGCGTTTCAATTTCTGCATTTGCCTTCTCCGATTCCTTTGAACGCGCTATCGCAGATGGATCGGTATATGCGAAAGGAACATCTGCTTTTGTCTTATTAGCCGTTCCAGAGGTGGATGAGTCCCCGCTGTTACCCGCGGAGTCCTCTGTATTATTTGTATTACTAGAAGAAGTTGCAGCGGCATCAGCTGCGTTAGCACCCGGATCATTACCGTTTGTAGTATTTCCCTGTGTATTGACAGGGTCTGTGGTGTGCCCATTTGAAGCGATTGCAGGGTCACTTAATGCACTTATTTTCGCTTCAGAAGCTGCAAATAATTGCTCTTTGGCTTTTACATCAGACTTCAGGGCCGAAATATCATTACTGATCTCTGACTTTTTCGTTTGATCCTGCTCAGATTTCAATTCCTGCTCTTTTGTCGTGATCACCTTTTCGACTTCGGCAATATAAGCTTTGTAAGCTTCCTGTTTTTTAATTTCGGCTGTTCTTACATCTGGTTCAACCGAAGCGGCCGCTATTCCATCGTCAAGCTTCTTTAAGGCAACAGCCCGGGCATTATTCGCAGCAATATCATTGTTCCCGGCCCCGGAATTGTTTAATGGGGTCTCTGTATTGGCATTCATTACCGGATCATTACCGGATTTGATCTCAGCTGCAGATTCGTTGTTATTTGTTCCCGCAGTGTTTGAAGATGTCCCGGAGGCTGAATTGCCGGATGTGTTTGATGCGATCTGATCCTGCTGATCACGCAAGTTTTTTACCTGGTCGGAACTGGCGGCATACATTGTTTGCTTTTCCCCGGCAAGCGCCTCTGAATCCTTTATTTTCTTTTCGAGAAGGGCCTTCATCTCAGGGTCAGTACTGGACTTCAGTTCTTCCTTTTGCTTCTCAATATTTAGACTTATGGCTTCAGACCACTCTTTGAAAACAGCAGCTTTCGCCACTTCACGTGCCAGTGCTCCGCTGATCGATTCTGTTTCTTTCAGCTTTTCGGAAAAATCTGAATTAATACTGTTCAGGCTAGCTGTTGAATTGTAATTACCGCTATTCTGCTGGCCCTTTAAAGGATCAGCATTCGAAGACGTATTCACATTACCAGGTGTATCAGTGCCAGCCGTAGTACCGTATGCTGCATCCGCATTGCCTGCTTCTTTTACACTATTTGCAGAAGCAATATCCCTGCTCAGTTTTTCTGCATTGGCAACAACAATTGCCTGTTCCTCCGACCTTACTTTTAACTCTTTTTCCAATGCAGCGATTTCTGCATTCAGTTCTTTCTTCCGGGCTTTATCTTTCTCTGTCTTTAAAAGTGAACGTTTACCATTGAGGTCCTCATTAATGGCGGTTGTCAGCTCTTTATAAATACCGGCCTTCTTATTTTCTTTAGCTAAAGGATCCTGGATGCTTTCTAAAGCAGCCAGCTGATCCGCGAATACGTTGGCGTACTCTTTCTGCCCGGAAGATGAACTGTTCGATGCGTTGCTGTTTACTGCAGGATCGGAAGCGGCTGCATTATCAGAATTTTTAACATTCACTGCAACATCCTCTGTCTTGCTCTGAATTGATGTATTTCCGGCAGCTGTTCCTTCGCTTTTATTCTGATTGCCGTTGACAGCAACACCGCTCTTTTCTGAAGAATGAGGCTCTTTTACAGCAGCAGGAACAGGTACATTATCATTTATCCTGATCTCGTTCACCTGCTGTTCCAGTTTGGATTTATCTATCGAAGCCACACTTGCAGCTGCATCTTCATTGGTACCTGCTTTAGCTTTGTCCACTACACTGCTGACGAGCGCCATTTCATTCTGTATGCCATTGTAATCTTTTGCAAGCCTGGCAATTTTCTGCTCGCTGGCTTCAAGATCTTTTTTGCTTTGCTCGTTATCGGCTTTTAACCCCTCGATCTGGTCAAGCAGTCCTTGCTTCAGGTCATCCTTTTTTGTTTTCTCCGCATCTGCTTTTAATGTTTCAATCAATGCAAGATTATCTGCGATCTCCTGTTTTATATCAGCGGCTGCCTGGGTACTTTTATCAAGCTCCCGCTTTTTAACATCTGCATCCATTTTCAGGCCTGCGTAGATGTTGTCCGGTTCAGCATTACCATTTTTCTCGCTTAAAGCCTCCAGCTTTTGTTCCTGCTCTTTCAGCCTTTCAAGCGCCTCCCCCGGGTTTTTCGATTTAACTGCAGCATCAAGCGCTTTCGCATACTGAAGAGAAAGATCGGCTTCTTCTTCTTTTGCAGCGGCTTTTTGCTGTAATTTTTTGGCAATGTTAAAAGCGGCTACTGTTTCACGGTTCAGCTCATCAGATTCTGCACTGGCCTGGTTCGCCTCCTCCACAACAGTTTGCTTCTTTACATCATCGCTCATGCTGTTCGCATCTGCCATCAGCTGTGTAGCTTCACGGGCTTTATTCTGGGCCAGCTCATTCTTTTGGTTTGCAATATTGAGTGCTATATCCGCCTGCTCCTGGAGATCTTTGGCTTCACTTGCTGTTTCTTTGGCATCATCATAAGCTATTTTTACGATGGCGTCATTGCTCAGGCCTGTACCTGTCGTGTTCGATTTCGCTGATCCGCTGGTCTTGTCAGTATTTTCAGATGCTGTATTTGCCGCGGTATTCTCCTCCGTTGTTCCCTGCGTATTGTTCTTTGCGGAAGCATTCGCAGCATCAACGCCAGCTTCTAGCTTCGCCTTTTCTTTGATAAAGTTTAAAGCAAGAAGATAACTCTGATCATCCACCGGCTCGTCAAACAGGTTTTTAATCACGAGCTTATCCGTTCCAGGCTCGTAGCTGATTTCCTGCTTTAAAGGCTTGAACTCATACTGCGTAGGTAACAGCACGATCTCCGACTGCGTGTTAAAGCCTGCTGCCTCCACGGTGTACATAAAACGGCCGCCATTCGGAAGATTGATCAGGTAATTTCCGGTTTCCTTCGCATTGTAGATACCCAGGATGGTATTATCGCCAAGGTCTTTTACCGTGATCTTAACATCCAGCGCCTGGTTATCTTTTGTTTTGATGACCATTCCTTTCACAATAGCCACATCGATAGGCTTACGTTCTACATTAATGTGGAATACCGCTGTCCTGCCTGTTTTACTCGCACGTGCGGAAGAAAAGTAAGCCTCCTTCTCATCTTCGTTTGTGACATACAGAATATCATCGTCCGGGGTATTAATAGGAAAATCAAGATTAACAGGCTTATTCCATGTATTTGTCTCCTCGTTAAGAGTGGTTTTGAAAATATCATATCCGCCCATTGAGTTGTGCCCCCTGGAGCAGAAATACAACACTTTTCCATTGGGATGAAGAAAAGGAAAATCCTCGTCATATTCAGTATTCACGGGGTAACCGAGGGTCTGTGCCTTGCTCCATTCTCCGTTGGGAAGCTTACGGATCAGGTAAATATCTTTTCCATGTTCTATATCATCACCAAAACTGGAAAAATAAACCTGGTTGTTGTTTGTGGCCAGGTAAATAATCGACTTTTCCTTTTTCTTCTTATCAAGAGGGGTTCTGAACGCTTCTTCATCCGGCTTGGCGAGCAGTTTTCCGCCAAGTCCCGAAATGTCATAGGCACGGTAAAAATCTGCGCGGCTCAGATCTTTTTTCTCCAACACGAGCAGATCGGTAATGTTTCGGAGCAGCTTCTTCCCGCTCCTGCACATCTCTATTTGTCTTTCTACCTGGAGCTTCGCTGATTTGGATTCTGAAGCCACCTTCATGTAGGCAAGGTACTGTGCAATTGCATCGTCAAAGCGATAGTTCAGATGATAAGCTTTGGCAAGATAAAAAACTGCTTCTTTTTCGACATCCGGTTTTTTTGAAGAAAATTCAAGGAAAGGAATGGCTTTTTCCTTATCATCACTTGCGTAAAGCATACATACGCCTAGGCGGTAATTGTAATTAGGATCTTTAGGGTAAAGGCTGACCAGCTGTGAGTATAACGGATAAGCTTCTTCAAATTCATCTTCTTCAAAAAGCTTTAGTGCCTGCTGCTTAAGCTCATCTTCAGAAGCGAAAGCCGTCTGAGAAAATATGATATTCCTGCTCCCGGAAATTAAAAGGAGAAGCAGGCTAATAAACCTTAATTGCTTATTCATATAATAACCCAAACTTGCCGGGAATATCTTCATTAAATTTATACTAAGAACCAGGCCGGATCCCTCTTTAAAATCAACAATTATGTCTATGTAATGCCTTAACATACAAATTTAAGATTTTTCTTGTATTGATGCCAGACTTTCTCATTTTCCACAAAAAGCTGATCGCGCAAAATAAATAGCAGTAATCAGCGTTCGTTTGCGCATGATATCTATATTTGTAAGATGAAATACATTTCATATTTCTTTTGTTTATCCCTGTTTTCCACGCTAATTTTCAGCTCATGCAACAAAGATGAATTCCTCACCGACTCCTCTGCAAAGCTTGATTTTTCTACAGATTCTGTCCTCTTCGACACAGTATTCACCACATTAGGCTCTACTACAAAGACTTTCAGGATATATAACAAGCACAGCCAGACAATGAATATTTCCCGGATTTTCCTTGCTACCGGAAGCACTTCCCCTTTCAAACTGAATGTTGACGGCTTTTCCGGCAAAAGCATCTCTGATGTGGAAATAGCGGGTGGCGACAGCCTTTTTGTCTTCGTCCAGGTAACTGTTGATCCAACAGGAGTTAACAATCCCCTGTTAATAAGGGATTCGGTCATATTTGAAACAAACGATAACATCCAGGATGTGAAGTTAACAGCAATCGGGCAGGACGTTTACATGCATAAACCTGATCATTTTCCTACAAACGGATTTCCTCCTTATTCAATAATTGATTGTGCCGGGGGTGTCGGGACGTGGACAAATGACAAGCCTCACCTCATCTTTGGCCTCGCTGTTGTGGACTCCGCGTGCACTCTCAACATGCTCCCGGGAACAAAGGTACATTTGTATAACAATGCGGTCCTGATGGTGTTCAAGGATGGCTCCATGAATGTCCAGGGCGTTAAAGGTTCGGAGGTCACTTTCCAGGGCATGCGCCTGGAAGCTGATTTCAGGGAGCTTCCGGGCCAGTGGGGCAAGATCTGGTTCTATCCCGGAAGTAAAAACAATACGGTGGATTATGCGATCATAAAAAATGGCGGAATTGGGATCCATGCAGATACCGTTGTAACCCCCGGGGTTCCTACAGTTAAGATCACTAATACCGTCATAAGGAACATGACTGCTGCAGCTGTTTATGCCAGGGGAGCTTTCATAGAAAGCAACAACTGCGTCTTCGCGAACTGCGGCCAGTATGTCGCTGCCCTGATGCTTGGCGGTTACTATAGCTTCGAACATTGCACATTTGCTAATTACTGGAGTTCAAGCGACAGGACCACTCCTCTTTTATTTATGAATAACTACTACATAAGCGGCAACTTTATTATTGAAAGGCCCCTGGCTAATTGCAGTTTTAAAAGCTGCATTTTAGACGGTTCACTCACTGACGAAATAGGGATAGATTCCCTGGCAGGTTTGCCGGCAGGCAGCTATTCCTTCAGGTACAAATTTGATCATTGCCTTTTAAAAACCTCGAGAAGCACCACCGGCAGCTCTGCACCCTTTTATATAAACTGCCTTAAAAATGTGAGTCCTTTGTTTGTGAATACCGCTGTAAGTAATTACAGGCTGAAACCTGCATCTCCCTGCCAGGGTGCGGGAACAGCAACATCGGTTTCATTTGACCTTGATGGAAACCTCAGGGCTTCAGGCACACCGGATCTCGGTGCTTATGAAACCCCTTAAATATTCATGGATTATATTGAACGCTTAGAAAAGGAGCATTCCAGATTTAATACGGATTGCATCGCAAAAGTGGTTGGCAATGATCCCGCTGAATTTAAAAAGATAGTGGAAATTATTTATTCTGCAAAGGCGCCTCTTCCCCAGCGCGCATCATGGCTGCTTGCTGTTGTCAGCCAAAAGTATCCGGAACTCATTACTCCCTTTGTTCCAAAGTTCATCAACACCATAACAGGCTTTAACGTTGACGGCATCAAACGCAATATGCTGAATGCCCTGGTTACGCAAAAGATCCCGAGGAAACTCCAGGGCAAGACAGTCACAATCTGTTTCGATTTTATAATGTCACCATCTGAAACTGTAGCCGTGAAAGTTCTCTCGCTCGAAATTTTGTCTCACCTGGCAAAAGAATACCCGGAATTAAAAGAGGAGATCAAAGCAGTGATAGAAGATCAGCTTCCTAAAACTACCATTGCATTCCGGGCCAGGGCAAAAAAAGTACTTAAGAAAATTACCTAGCCTTTATTTTTCCAATAGCCCCAGAAAAAAATAACAAGCCCGACAAGTCCCATTGCAAAGGTGAAAAATGTCTGACCTGCATGGATAAGGGTTGCAAGTGTTTTCCCGAAGATCCCGCCAAGCCCGTAAAGCACACATACCTGCTGTACCAGGAAATGATACGCACCCATTCCACCACCCTGAATCGGGACCGACCTTCCGATTGTTCCAATGCTTAAAATGGTAAGACAAGCACCCCATCCAAGGATCGTGGTTTCTTCAAAAACGAAGAACCAGAAATAAGTCATGAAAAAATAACAAACCCAGATCAGGAATGTGTAAAAAATGAATAAGCCTTTTCTTTCCAGCTTAGCAATGCTTGCCAATCCTTCCTTTAAGCCCTGGACAAAACTAAGAATCGCTTTCGGTGATTTTTCACTGAGATATTGCTTAAAAGCAACAATTAATATTCCTAAAACAAGGATGATCGCAGCCAGGATCAACAGGATTGTTTTATTACCACTCATTACTTTCACAATGACCCCATCATAGAACGGCCCGAAAATATTGATCTTTACAAATGCAATGATCTTGCTGAACTGGACAAGCAAGGTAAACAGCAAAACGATCAGAAGGCTTACTACATCTACTACGCGCTCAATTATAACGGTTCCCAGTGAATGCATAAAAGGGACATTCTCCTGCTTCTTCATAGACAGGCATCGTGTCACTTCTCCCAGGCGGGGCACTACAAAATTTACCATATAACTGATAGACAGTGCAGCAAAAGCACTTGAGAATTTTGTATCTGTTCCGGTCGCTGTGATAAGCATTTGCCAGCGGAGGACACGGATCACATATACAACAACAGTGACCGCCATAACCAGGTAGAACCATGAGAAGTTACCCGTACTTACAGTTTGTTTCAACTCTTCAAAATCGAGGGTCCGGAAAAACAACCAGGAAAGGCCAAGGCCTGCTGCCAGCAGTAAAATATATTGAATGATCCGGGAGGCTTTCGACTTCATATAACAGTCCCAAAGATAATAATAATGTGATGTAGCCGAGGCTAGTAATTCTGTTTTAGACTGCCAGGAAAAATTCTTTCAGTCCATAAGATTTCCCGTTCACCAGGATCTCGACTGCATGTTTTCCTGCATAATGCTTCCTTGTGGAAAAATCCCTGATCAGCTGGCGCTTACTGATGGAAATATTTTGAAGCGGGTTTAGCTGGAGTTCTTTTAATTTAAACACTTTCCTGCTTTGCTCACCTGACTTCTTCGCATAATGAACCGCATAATCGATCACCAGCTTTTGTTTGCTTTTCTTTTCAGATATGATAATAAAACTAAAATTCAGTTCTTCTCCTAATTTCAATTTAGAGCTTTCCAGCTTAAAATTTTTCAGCTGCACTTTTGCATTCCTTTCAAAATCCAAAACAGAAAGTGAGCCAAGGTGTCCCTTCTTTATCAATGTTCTGCTGGCATGCTTCACAATCCATGCTGTATCTTCATTTGTTTTATCCCAGCTGCGGACCAGGTCAAGCATCCATTCGGTCTGGGTACCTGAAAAATCATTAAGGTGATTGGCAACTGACTTTTTCACATACAGTTCCTTATCCGCTTTAAGCGTTTCCAGGATCGGGCGTGTAAGCTGCGGATTATTCATGATCTCCGGAATATTGAATGACCAGGGCAACCTTGGCCTGCTGCCTTCACTGGAAAGTCTTCTTACATGGTAATCTTTATCTTCCGCCCACTTTGTCATTACTTTAAGAGTTCCTTTCAGATCACGTTTTAAATATTCACGTATCGCAAATTCAGATGAACCGTATAAAGTAAGGATCTTTAAAGCGTCAAGTGAAAGGCTTACATGCCCGTGGCCGTATTGGCCGACAAAATCAGGAAAAAGAAGCGCCCTGTAACCGCCTTTGAATTCAGAAGCTACCTCTAATAATACGGCCAGGGCTTTGCTATAGTCGGAGGACAGGTGTTTTTTCAGAACGACAGAAGTATTCCTCATCCGCTGATTCAGTGAAAGATCTTCCAGGTTCACTGATACATCCTTAATAAATTTTTCAGGATGGAAATTCTTATCCGCTTTATTAAATGTCGCTGCAAGCTCTGAATAGAACTTCTTATTGAACATATCCTTTAATGCTTCAGCCATTTTTAATCTATTGATAATTTGAAGAGTTACTGATTTGTAGAATTTAAAGTAGTATTAACTTTAAGATTCCTGTAGCTATTAGTTTCTTTCCGAAATGCATTTAAACATGCTGTTCGAAATATTGCTTCAGACTTCTCCATACTCTCCTCTGGTTGAACTCAAAGTGACACAGGTTACGAATTATACAGTTCCATTACCGTGATCTCAGGCATGATCCCCACTCTTCCCGGGTAGCCAAGGAAACCCAGGCCACGGTTAACATACAGGTGCTGCCCGTCTTCCGTATATAATCCTGCCCATTGCTTATAAACAAATTGTGAAGGGCTCCATTTAATAAGCCCGGGAATTTCAATCCCAAACTGGAATCCGTGGGTATGCCCGCTGAAAGTGATGTCGATATCTTTATATTCTTCTTTTACCTGTTTGGACCAATGTGAGGGATCATGTGATAAGAGCAGCTTAACGGGATAGTTTTCTGAACCGGCATAAGCCTTTTTGAGGTCACCGTATTTCGGAAAATTAAGCTGTCCGCCCCAGTTCTCCACCCCTATCAGGGCTATCTTGTCATCCCCTCTTTGTAAAGTAACATGTTCATTCATCATTAACCTCCAGCCCATCTGTGCATGTTTGTTCTTCAGGTCTGCCAGGTTATTGATTTTTTCTTCCTTACTATTCCATGTTACGTAATCTCCATAATCATGATTTCCAAGTGTGCTGAAAACACCCATCGGAGCCTTGATGCCACTTAATGCCTTCATGTGAGGCTCAACTTCAACCGCCTGGTTATTCACGAGGTCACCGGTGAAGAAAACAACATCCGCATTCTGTTCATTTACAAGTTTCACGGCCGTTTCAAGGGGAGTGCCGGAAATAAAACTTCCGCTGTGGATATCAGAGATCTGTACGATTCTGAAGCCATTGAACGAAGTCGGCAGATTTGGCAAGACAACTCTTACCCTGTGAACTTTATAATCAAATGCACCTTTTACCATCCCATACAGCAAACCGGCAAAAGGAACTGCAGCCATACCAACTGCCAGGTAGTTTAAAAATTTTAATCTTGAAATAGCATGCGGGTCCTGCAACACATCAGTATTTATAACTTCCGGTTTCATAAAAAAGCCGGCTATCCACCGGAACAGCCTGATAAGATCATCAATTGCAATGAAAACCGATCCAATCACTTTAGAGATCAAGATGACCATTACGATCGCAAAAAGATAGATCCTGATAACCTTTGGCCAGTCTTCCAGTGGAATTATTGTTGGAATCAACAGCATTGTAAAAGAGAAGATGGAAACCCCGAGGTAAATGTAAAAGACCAGGTTCCTTCTTGCGGCAACGCTTCCAGCCATTACCGTCCGGATAGCCTGGTAGAAATAAATATCAATACAAAGAAGAATGAGCCCGATTATTATAATTCGTAAAGCGATTGACATAGTAGAAATTTAAGGCCGCAAAACTACGGAAACTTTTTTTGATTTTAAAGTTTCCAAGCGTTATTTTATTGAGTAAAACTTTAGTATTTTAGGTCCCTAATTAAAATATATTATGGCAAGACAAATCTTCGTTAATATCCCAGTGAAGGATCTAAACAAATCAGTCGAATTTTTCACAAAGCTCGGTTTTAAATTCAATGCGCAATTCACTGATGAAAATGCTACATGCATGATCGTTGAAGAGAACATAAGTGTTATGCTCCTGGTAGAAAAATTCTTTCAAACCTTCACAAAAAAGGAAATATGTGACGCGACAAAATACACGGAGGTCCTTCTTTCAATTTCAGCAGAAAACAAAGCGCAGGTGAACGAAATGGTGAATGCCGCAGTTGCAGCGGGGGGAACAACATACAGCGAACCCAACGATCATGGATGGATGTATCAGTGGGCTTTTGCAGATCTTGACGGTCACCAGTGGGAAGTTGCCTACCTTGACATCAGTGCTTTTCCAAAAGGTTAACCATGATTACCTGACTTTGATATCATAGCAAGTTCATTAATTAGTCGGGATTACTTTGTGTAATTACGGGCAAGGATGATGTATTTAATATCGGAGAGAATTAAAAAACACAAACAATTAAGAGCAGAAATAGAAAAATTCCACAATGAGATACTGTAACATCCTCCTTTTTATAAGCCTTAGCGTAAACCTTACTTTCGGACAGGCTGCCATACCTTCCAAGGCGGATTCATTTGTATTGGGTCCTGTTCATAAGATCGAATCCTCGACCCTTTCGGAAACCCGCACACTCAATATTTACTTACCCCCGGGATATAACGATTCCACTGCAAAAAAATATCCGGTGATCTATTTATTGGACGGTTCAGCCCATGAAGATTTTATTCATGTAACGGGTGCTGTTCAATTTCTTACCATGATCGGGGCGATGCCGCCATCTATAATTGTCGGGATCGCCAATGTAGACAGGAGAAGGGATTTTACTTTTCCTACAACTATAGAACAGGACAAAAAGGATTACCCTACAACAGGGCATTCTGATAAATTCATTCTCTTCCTTGAAAAAGAACTGCAGCCCTTTATTATTAAAAATTACCGTGTTACGGAAAGAAGGACGATTATCGGGCAATCGCTCGGAGGCCTCCTTGCAACGGAGGTACTCCTGAAAAAGCCTTCACTCTTTACAGATTATCTTATTGTCAGCCCCAGCCTGTGGTGGGATAATGAGTCGCTCCTTGCATTAGCTCCTAAGTTTTTGGGACAAAGCACAAATAAGAAATTAAATATAATTGTTTCCGTAGGCAGTGAAGGTGATGTTATGAAAAATGATGCGGAGAAGCTCATAATGCTTTTGAAAACCTCCGATGATAAAACAGTGAACCCAACCTATTACCCTCTTCCTGAAGAAGACCATCTCACCATCCTGCACAATGCAGTTTACAAAGGGCTTATCAGCTTAAATCCTCCTGTAAAGAAATGAAAAATACCAATCCTAAACTCCGTATTGCAATACTTGGCACAGGTGCTGTAGGCGGATATTTTGGAGGATTGCTGGCGGGGAAGTATTCCGGGTCAGATGAGGCAGAGATCATTTTTATTACGAGGCCTGCCACTGAAAAGGTCATCAGGGAGAAGGGACTGAAAATTATTTCGGACAAGGAGGAAAGAATTGTTTTTCCTGATCTCGTTACTTCGGAGCCACATAAAATCGGCAGATTAGATCTTCTCATCTGCTGTATAAAAAGCTATGATCTTGAAGACAGCCTGAAACCTTTATCAGGCAGCATAAGTGCGAATACGCTCATACTTCCGCTGCTAAATGGAGTGGATGCAGGTGAACGAATCAAGAAATTATTTCCGCAGAATGAAGTGCTGGAAGGATGCGTTTATATAGTCACCCGGCTGATTGAACCGGGTGTTGTTAAGGAAACGGGAAATACGCGTTCGCTTTTCTTTGGTTCAACAAAGGGCATCACAGAAAATCTGAAAAAGATTGAAGCGGTATTCAAAGATGCGGGAATTGATGCTTCATTGTCCGGTAATATCCGGCAGGTGGTCTGGGAGAAATTTCTTTTCATATCAACGCTCGCGAGTCTCACCAGCTACCTGGACAAGCCCGCCGGGGCGATCATGGCGGATGAATCCTACAGGAATATGCTCATCCGGCTTTTAGAAGAACTCATCGCGGTTGCCAAAGCAATCAATATTCATTTCCCTGAAAATATTATAGAATCAAGGATCGCCACAATGGAAAAACTTCCTTATGAGACCACATCCTCTATGCACAGTGATTTTCAGAAAGGCGGCAGGACTGAATATTTATCCCTTACCAAATACGTGGTAGATCTGGGAAAGAAACTAAATATCCAAACACCTCTTTATGAAAAGGTATTGTCAGGGTTGATCTTAAAAACCAAATAAATTATTCTGCCGGGAACAGTTTTCCTAAGATTTAGTTCTGAAATAAGAGTGTGGTCAGGAAAGTGCGAAGGTTTTATACGGAAAAGTGTGCGCTGTCAGTTCGGGCGTAGTCGGGAAAGTGGGAGTTTTTTATTTCTTTTCCTTTTCCAGGCTTATATTCTCATCACCCTTCTGATAAGGCAGATACGTAACAATGAACTGCAGCATCTCATCAGATGTACGCATACTGCCTTCCCTTTCCGAAATAGTTCTTGGCGGGCTGAACGGATTGTTCGGATTCCGGCGGGTATTGTCGTAAACTGCTTCAACATGGATCCTTGACCCTGCCGGAATTTTCAGCATCTTTTTGTAAGTGTAAAAGTATTGCCAGCGGAAATCCCACTTATTGATCCTGATCAACGGAATTGTATCTTTTTGAAGTGTCACTGCATAGGCAAGAAAATTTTTTCCAATCAAATGCATGTGCGGATTTACGGTCAGTATGGATATATCCACCGGCACCACGTAGTCTGAAGTGAATTTCATAACTGTGTCCGCAGGAACGATCAGTTGTGGTACTACGGGAGATACACCGTAAGTACCCATTTGAAATTCCAGTGTAGGCCTTCTGGGCGGTACATCAGAAAAGAAAACATTAAATGCAGTCTGGTCGGTGGTATCTGCACGGGAAGGGCCGTAGTGAATATCCTTCAGGAAGATCGCCCCTTTCCTTGCCATTTTAAATCCCCCGATTCCTTCAGGATACACAGGGGGCGTCACGCCCGGAAGATAATTTGTCACCGATTGGGTGAGCATTGGGAAAGTACCGTCATCATTGGGTAATCCGAGTGCTTTATAGGCTTCGAGCTTATTCGGATAATCATTTATATCAACCGCCACGTTGCCTTCCATTACGTTTTTTCTTTTGTCAGGCGGATAACTCAGGAGCTGCGCATTCACATGATGCACCAGCTTCCTGTTCCCCGGCACTACCTCGATCGTTTTTATAAACTGATCTTTGGGAAGCTCATAAGGAACGCGCATCAGCATAAACCGGTCTTTACCATCCCCCGGTATCTTAAAAACATCCCTTAATTTTATAACCAGATCAGGTTTCCCCAGCTGGGAGCCTCGGGGGAATAAGGGCATTGAAGGCATCTTTGCAGGATCGCCCTGCCTGCATCCCTCCTCTACCCATTTCCCGATCATTGCGATCTCGTCTTCGGTTAAAACTTTTTCATCAATAAAGTGAGTGTATTCTGCATCAGCGGGCCAGGGAGGCATAAAACGTGTCGCTGTCACGAATTTTATCAGCTTTGCCCGGGATAAAACATCTTTGTAATCATAAAGTACAAAGGGTGCTGCTTCACCTTCCCTGTGACAGGAAGTACAATTCTTATAAATTATCGGGGCAATATCCTCAGAAAATGTAATATTCCGCTCACTTTTACCGTTTCCACACGATACAGCCAAAAATATGGCACCTATTGTGCTAAGAGACCAGCTGTATCTTTTGATTCGCTCGAAGGTTATATCAGCAACCTGAATATTCATCATCTGGGGTAAAATTACAAAACAAATCATTAAACCACGTGTAGAACTTATTCCTGTTATGGAATGGCAGGATATTTTATATACTGAAGCGGGTTTAACTAAATTCTGAAATCATGGATCTGCCGTTTAAAGTTACAGGAAAACACCGTTTGTTCCGCGTTAACGGGAATTCAATGCCCCCGTTAAAGCACGGGGCTGTCATGGTTGGCAGTTATATGAAATCTCTTTCTGAAGTGAAGGACGGGGAAACCTATATAGTTATTACCAAGGATGGTGAAACTGTTTATAAGCGCCTTTACCGTGATGTCAACAAGCTCAATAATGTGTATGAATTTCATTCTGATAATCCGGTTTATCCTCCATACCGGGTGCAAAGTGAGAACATCGCAGAGATCTGGGGATTCGTGTGCAGCCTGCACATGGAGGATTTTAACCCTAAGGAGCATAATATTGAGAACGTTATCAGGTTCCTCCGCTCTTATAGCGTTGAACTTTGCAAATAGAATGTTCAAAACAAGGTTAACAATATTGATCGCCTGCTTGTAAATCAGTAAATCACCGCTGTATCTTTGCCACATGAGAAGCCTCATTCGTTTATCCTTACTATTCTTTTGTGTTACTTCAGTGCTTTCATCCTGCCGCCCAAGAGGCGCGCACAATGAATACCTTGATGCCAAGACACGTGTTAGTGAACGGGAAATGAAGAAAGATAAAAAGCATATCAAAAAAGGAAACAAGGCATACGCCAAGCAATTGAGAAGGAACAGGAAATTCTTATTCGGGAAAGCGCGCGCCCCGAAAGCTTAAAGCATTTTGGTCCTTTTAACCAGGTAGGGCATCAATACCTGGCTAAAACCCAGGTTTATATCAGCTTCCACAAGATCAATCTTATACTGTCCGCATTTCAGCATCAGCTCTTTTTTATGCTCCGACATTTCTTTCAGGTAGGTGTCTTTTATCTCATTCGGATGTAGTTTAACTTCTTCCCCAGTTTCCATATCGATAAAACGGTAAGGCCGGTTTTCAAATTCAAAATCCAGTTCTTTTTGCTTATCATTCACATGAAAAAGAATCACTTCATGCTTATTATGTTTCAGGTGCTGCAATGCAGAAAAAAGCTCTTCTGAATCTGCGCCTGAATCCATCATATCACTGAAAATAATCACCAGCGAACGCTTATGAATCGCTTCCGCAATCCTGTGGAGTGATTTTACGGCAGATGTTTTTTTTCGCTGATCCGGCTTTTTAGGCTGGATCATTTTTTCAAGTTCATGATACAACATCCGGTGATGCAATGAACCAGACTTCGCATTAGTCTGTACTTCGATATCTTCTGCAAAGATACTAAGGCCAACAGCATCCCTCTGCCTCTTTAAAAGTTCAATCAGGGCAGCAGCACAGTAAACGGAAAAGGTGATCTTGTTTTCCTTCGGGTCCCGGCCTTCCGGTAAAGGAAAATACATGGAGGAAGAATTATCTATTATGATCTGGCAACGAAGGTTTGTTTCTTCTTCATAACGTTTAATAAAAAGCTTATCCGTTCTTCCGTATAACTTCCAGTCGATGTGCTTGGTGGATTCCCCTTTATTATAAAGCCTGTGCTCTGCAAACTCCACACTGAATCCATGAAACGGGCTTTTATGAAGGCCTGTTATAAATCCTTCTACTACCTGCTTCGCAATCAGCTCGAGGTGAGTAAAGGGTTGTAAAGGATGAGGATCGATTGAGTTCAAAAGAAAGGAAAGTTAAAAGTCAAAAATAAAGTCAAAATCCAAAGGAACCAGCTGCTCCTTTTGAATTTTGACTTAATAATCTTTTAATTTAATTTTATAATAACGCTTTCAATTTCGCATCAAGTACAGCTTTCGGAACTGCGCCTACCTGCTTATCCACTACTTGTCCTCCTTTAAAGAACAGGATCGTAGGGATGTTACGGATCCCGAACATTGCAGAAACATTTGCATTCTGATCAACATTTACTTTTCCAACTACTGCCTTATCACCGTAATCTTTTGCAAGTTCTTCTACAACAGGTCCCACCATGCGGCAAGGCCCGCACCATTCTGCCCAAAAGTCAAGTAATACAGGTTTGTCTGATTTCGCTACCAACTCATCAAAGTTAGCATCTGTAATTTCTAAAGCCATTTTCTGATTTTTTTAAGTATGATTATAAAACTATTATTTCCAATCGTGCCATAAAGGTATGATTGCCTTCTTATATTGACAAATGATTTGCCAATTAAGTTTTGGCAGCATTCTGTCAGGTAAAAAAAGAACCGTTCAGGTTTAAGCACCGGATATAAAACAAGAATTAACACTTTTTGTTGAAGCTGTCCCGGCATTTTTAAAATAAAATGATGATATTTATGGATTAATCAGGACATTTTTATGATCGCTTCAATAAACAAAGACCGCAACACGCGCTTTTCCAACTATATCCTTTCCCTTATTCTTTTCTCCTGCCTGTCTTCCGGACTGTACGCGCAGTTCAATTACAAGGTTGACGGAATTGTGAAAGAGGACGGACAACCACTGGCGGGTGCCGTGGTAAGCATTTTTGATTTTGAGAATGTTAAAGTAAAGGATATCACGACATCTTCTACCGGGGCCTGGTCATACAGCCTGAAGGCAGATGAGGAATACAATATATTTATCACTAAGCCGGGGTACATCACGGTTAAGATCATGTATTCCACCATCGGGATCGCTCCCGCAGAAGCCAAGAAATTCAAAGGAACATCCAACCCGCAGGTTGAATTGTTCCCTATGCCGGCCGATCCCAAGCTTTCTGCAAAGATCACCGAGACTTTAAACAAACCTTACCTCAGCTACTATTATAGTGCAGATAATAACTCCATGACAGGAGACGAAGTTCATAATGAGTCGATGAAAGAAGATGTATCCAAACTTCAGAAACTTTCTGAGCCCGGAAAGGCTGCTGCCAAAGAAGCGGCTGAGCTCCAGGCAAAATATACCGAAGCAGTCACAAAGGCGGACAAAGCGCTTGCCGCTAAAAATTACACGCTTGCGAGGGAAGGATATAATGAAGCACTCGCCCTGAAGTCGGCCGAAGCCTACCCTAAAACAAAACTTGCAGAAATAGAAAAGCAGGCTGCTGATGCACTGGCAAAGGAAAAAGCAGATAAAGATAAAGCTGCTGCTGATGCTGCTGAAAAGGAGCGTCTTGCGAAGGAAAAGGCTGAAAAAGATAAAGCTGCTGCTGATGCCGCTGCAAAAGCTAAAGCTGAAAAAGACAAAGCTGCAGCCGATGCCGCTGAGCGTGACAGGCTGGCGAAGGAAAAAGCTGCCGCTGAAGCCGCTGAAAAGGATAAAGCCCTGGCAGATGCGGCCGCAAAAGCCAAAGCTGAAAAAGACAAGGCTGCTGCGGATGCTGCTGAGAAAGAGCGTTTGGCAAAAGAGCAGGCTGCTGATGCAGCTGCCAAGTTAAAAGCAGAAAAAGATAAAGCAGCGGCTGAGGCTGCCGAAAAGGACCGCCTCGCAAAAGAAAAGATCGCAGCCGATGCAGCTGAAAAAGACCGTTTAGCAAAAGAAAAGGCTGCGGCCGATGCTGCTGAAAGAGACCGTATCGCAAAGGAAAAAGCAGAAAAGGATGCTGCAGAAAAGGACCGATTGGCTAAAGAAAAGGCCCTGGCTGATGAAAAAGCTGCGAAGGAAAAGGCAGAAAAAGATAAAGCTGCGGCTGAACTTGCTGCAAAAGAAAAAGCGGAGAGGGAAAAAGCGGAAGCCGAAGCTGCAGAGAAAGCACGGCTTGCAAAGGAGAAGGCTGATAAAGAAAAGGCAATTGCTGATGCTGCCGAAAAGGAAAGGCTTGCCAAAGAAACTGAAAAAAGGAACTTTGAGATCAAATACAAAGGCTTTATTTCCAAAGGTGACTCCGCATTCACAGCAAAGAATTTTCCTGTTGCAAAAACAGCGTTTACGGAAGCTTCTGCAATGAAGCCTGCTGAAACTTATCCGAAGGACAGGCTAAAACAGATCGAGACCGAGATTGCGAATGCGGATCTTTTCAAAAACGACCTCGCTAAGAAATATCCTTTGGGCGTAACGGAAGAAAAAACGAAAGAAGGAAACAACAACATCACGAATAGAATCGTGGTGACGGGCAATAAGGGTGTTCTTTACACCAAGAAAGAAACCAGCTTCGGAACAGTTTATTATTTCAAAGACGGTGCCCC
>DASVUX010000058.1:0-49815 GCA_036386835.1 Bacteroidia bacterium | reverse complement strand
TTTTGCAACAAGTTCATTATCAGAGGTGCGGTAAACCCTGTAATTAAAAACGATTTTAGCCGCAGGTGAATTAATGAACGTTGTTTCGATCCTTACGCTGTCACCATACTGTACCGTCTTTTTAAAATCCACGCTTATATTCACCAGTGGTGTGGCGAACTTCTCTTTATACATATCGAGATAGCCCATGCTGTATTGCTTTCCGAAGGCTTCCCTGCCGTCTTCGAAGAACTTAATATAGTGGCCGTGCCATACAATCCCGAGCGCATCCACTTCACTGAAACGCACCGGGACTTCCGTAACTGAACTAAGTTCTTTGAGAATGATATTTTCCTCCGGTGCCAAGGTTTCCATTGATTTTTTTATGAAGCGCTAAAGTATTAAAATATAAGCAATTTACAGTGTTTTAAAGCCTTAAAAACGTGAATTGTTGGTAAGAAATCTTACTTTTTCGACCTGTTGTAAAGTGCAGAAATCCCAAGGGTGAAAACACAGAAAACCAGTAGTTTTAATGCATAGGGAAGAACATCGTTAAAAGTACCTCCCCCGATAAAGATCTTATGAAATGCGCTTAATGACCAGTAAAGCGGGGAGATCTCGGCCATCATCCGGATGCTTTCGGGCATTACATACACAGGTACCCAGATGCCTCCGAGGGCTGCAAGTATAACCACAGAAACCGCCCCGAAGGTTGATGATTGCTGATGGGTCCTGAATAACGTTCCGACCAGGACACCATAACCGGTGGCGGCCAGTCCGCAGCAAACCGCAATGAGTGCCACTGCTGGCAATGAATTCCCAAGGACCAGGGAAGGCAGCCCGAGCAAAGGCATGAGATAGATCCCGACCAAAAGCATCAGGAAACACTGAATCAGGCAAATGGCAAGGTATGCGCTGATCTTTCCGGCCATCACAATCCCGTATGATCCCGGCATTGTCAGGATCCGGGTATAACTTCCGTCATCACGTTCCTTGATAATGCTTCCTGCAAGGGAAATAACGATGAAGAACATCCCGAAGATTGTCCATGCAGGAACGTTATGCTGAACGGAATTCAGAAGCAGTGTTTCTCCGGGTGTTTCCACAGTATTGACTTCCCTGAAGTTAACAAGCTCATCGATTTCATTGTTCTGTTCAACCGCAGTACCTGTATTCAGTTCCCGGCTGAAATAATCGAGGAGGGTGCGGGTCTCCAGCCTGGAGGTGTATTGTTTCAATGTACTGAGAATTGAAACTTTAAATGATTTTTTTGTTCCGGGAGCAAAGAAGATCATGAGATCAAGATCACCTGGTATTTCACTGGGTATTGTCTTTGTCGAGTCGAAAACACCGGCGGCCATTAGCTTCTGGCGCACAAAATTATTCACTTTTGAGTTGAGTAATTGCGTTGCATTGGCTGGTATAATGATCCCGATCTGGTGATCTCCGCTTTTAACGCTTTTTTTAATTTCAGTTTCATTGAGCTCCGACAGGGTGATCTCAAAAATTTTAGAAGAGCGCAAACCAGCCTCAATTGTTTTACCAAGCGTGGAAGTATCTTTATTCGCCAGGAGCAGCGGGATCTTCAGTTCCTGGTAATCACGGAAAGGCGCATCCTGGATAAGGGCCATTATCGTGATCATTGCCATGGGCATAAGGAACAGGATCGCCAGTCCGCCCCGGTCGCGCAGGAGGATGAGAAGTTCTTTTCTTATGGTGGATATTAATCTGAGCATTTTTTATCACTAAGACACTTAGAACCCTGGGAGCCACTAGTGAATTTTAATATGTTTATTGACACTGAAAACTGAAACCTTGAACTCTAAACCACAAACCCGAAACTGCAACTTTTAATCCCTTAATTTTTTTCCTGTTAATTTTAAAAACAATTGCTCCAGGTTACCCGAATTACTTTCTTTTATCATTTCCGCAGGTTTCCCTGATGCAATAATTTTCCCTGCATCTATAATCGCTATTTCAGTACAAAGGTTTTCCGCTTCTTCCATCAGGTGAGAAGTGTATATGATCGTCATGCCTTCACTGTTCAGCTTATGCAGATGCTCTGTGATCACGTTCCTTGACTGAACATCAACTCCAACAGTCGGCTCATCGAGGAAAAGGATCTTTGGCTGATGAAGTATCCCTGCAATTAGATTGATCCTGCGTTTCATGCCACCCGAGAAGGTCCCTACTTGTTTATGAGCATGCTCATGCAGGCCGAAATGAGAAAGATGATGAAGGATGTTTTCTTTAAGAGGTCCACCTCTGAGCCCGTACATATTGCCAATGTACCGGAGGTTCTCAAAAGCTGTAAGAGTAGGGTAAAGGGCGATGTCCTGGGGGACAACACCTGTAATTTTTTTGATTTCTTCGGACTGTGTACGGGATGACAGGCCGAGCACACGGACATCACCTTTAGTCGGGGTTAACAAACCGCACAAGATTGATATGGTTGTTGTTTTGCCGGCCCCGTTGGGACCAAGCAGGCCGAAAATGCTTTTTAATGGGATGACGAAAGAAATATCATCAACGGCAGGTGCAGCAGCACCTTTATATATTTTTAACAGATTGTTTACCCGGATCGCAGCCTCAGGCCCCATTAGCGTTTCAGGAATATTTTCATTTCGCATTCAGCAACAGGCACACCGTCCATTGTAGAACGTCCGCTGATCAGGGTCACATCAAATACAACCTGCTGAACAACGATCTCTGTTTTTAATTCTGCCCCGGCTTTTGGAAGCTGATGGATTACCAGCTTTTTAATGGCCCCGATGTATCCTACAGGTGGCGCACCGGTTTCACCTTCTTTTCTAAGAAGAGAAGCCATGTATCCTGCGCGGATAGCAGCAGTCTGGGCGATGTTCTCAATAATGCCTGGTTCCCCGAAATAACCATTCTTACAGAAGATGTTATCTTCACGAACGGTAAAACCGGAAACAGTGGTAGTTTCATCATTGAACCAAAGCTTATCTACCATTTCGATAGGTGACTTCTGGGGAATAAGGGCAGAAACGGCTGCACCTTCGATCATTGGTAAATTCAATACTTCGTTCATTTTATACAACAGTTAATAGAGCATTAGCGTAGGAAAAGCGCGCACTTTCAGGAACGGTAAGGGCAATCTTCTGTCCTTTCTTGAGCTTTCCTGAATTCATTAGTTCTTCAAGCGCAATAAATATTGAAGCGGATCCGATGTTTCCTACGGTCGAAAGGTTAACAAACCATTTTTCCTGCGGAAGCTGCACACCGTATTTTACCATTTCATCATCCACTTTCTTCCTGAAAAATTCGGAAGAGATATGTGGAAGGAACCAATCGATACTTTGCGGGTTCACATTATGTTTTTTGAAAAGCTCAACGTATTTTTTTGTACCCAGCTGGGCAATGTATTTGTCAAGCATGCGCGGATCCTGCTTCATGGCGAAAATTGATTTTTCAAGCCATTCGGCCGGGGTGAACTCACTCCATCCGCGGAGGTTGCCGTTCTCATCTTTATCAGAGCCCACATACATGCACGCATCCACTTCATTGGCAAAAGAACAGATCTCGATCCATTCGATTTTTAATGATAAACCTTCTTTATTAGGCTCGTTGCTCAGCAGTGCAGCTGCAGCGCCATCAGAGAGCATCCAGCGCAGGAAATCTTTTTCGAAAGCCAGCATCGGGTCATTTTCAAGCTCTTTCAGCTTTTGTGCTTCGCTTTCATATGATTGGGCGGACAGCCATGTAGATAATTTTTCAGAGCCGGTGGTTACTGCATTGTTTGTATTCCCTGTCAGTACCGACATATAAGCATACTTCAGCGCATTCATCCCGGAACAGCAGGAACCGGAAAACGTGATCGCTTCAATCGGGCGGGCTTTTAATAATCCGTGCACCATTACACCGTGAGCAGGAAGGATCTGGTCAGGTGAAGTTGTTCCGCTTGTAAGCAATTCAATATCCTCAAGCTTAAATCCATCGGTGCATAGCGCTTTTACAGCTTCAGCCGTTAACTCAGCATTGGAATGAGTGCTGTTGCCCTCTTTATCCCTGGAGTAGTAACGCTTGGTGATCTTGTTATTCCTCAATACTATCGATTTGGAACGTGATTTCCTGCCGTCAACATATCCCAGGTATTCTTCCATGTCATCATTGCTGACAGGGTTGCCGGGTAAAAATTTCGCTATACGATTTATATAAACAGCTTTATTCATAAACATTGATAAACATTTCCTTTCATTCTAACAACATGGACTTCATCCCATTTGTTCGGTTTTTAAGCGCGAAACGCAAAATTACGGTATTTAATCAATTTAATGGGAACTTTGGGCGGTTTTTTTGAAAAAACTTACTGAAAGAGTCAGGCTTTTCTAAGGCTGTTCTGAGAAAAATAGGCAATCTCCTTTTTCATTTTTGCGGGCGCAATTAAAGGAGCAAGCCGTGAAACAATTGTAATAACCGGTGAAAGCAGTAAGATGCCGATAGGTAATACAATTCCGAAGATCCTGACCCGTGTCCTCCGTTCCTTGCTCCCGCTGGTGCCTTTTTTGGAAATATAGTTTGCATACAGGGGAAATAAAACTTTTCCCCTGCCTTCCATCAGCATCAAATTGGGCCTGATATTCACTGCGCCTGCGCTCACCAGTGAAGCCTGCAGATGATCAAGGTTGCTTTTGAGCAGGTGGTCCCGGATAACAGTGCCATAGGAAGGCGCAATCTCAAGGTCATCTTCCTTCACCCCGTATTTCGGGAAAATACCCAGGAACTTATCTTTAACACCGCCCAGCACAAAAGCCAGTACCGTAATAAGGCTGATTAAGTTTGCGGATTTATCAACGAATGTGATATTCCCGACCAGCTCAGCCTCCAGCGCGAGCAGCCTGGCCTTCATCTTTTCCTGGGCGCTGAGCCACATATTCCTGCATGCAATAATGGTAACAACTTTTTTTCCCCTGAGTACTTTTTGGGCTTCAGCTGACTGCAGAAAGGAATTGATTGGAACACATACCGATAAGAACCAGGGCTGATAAGCGATTACCACAAGATCATAATGCTTGTCCGGATCGAACGTAAGAGGCTGGAGAGGTGTGGGGATGCCGTGGACTGTTTCGGGGAAAACATCAAAAAACTCCATATAACTCCACGGATAGGGATATGGCCGGACAGTTCTGATTTCTTCGAAATGGACTGTAATCGCGGGATCATTGACAAGCGGAGAAAGTGTGGCTTTAACCGCACTGCTCAGCTGGCCGGTTTGAGTGTAATAGATCACAAGTACATTCTTCATAGAAGGCAAAAGATATAGAATTGGCCGGCATGATTCAAGTCTTTCCAACCACAATGAAGGATCTGTTTCACGCAGGAAGAGATATTAGAAATGTCTGAAACGATCTTCTCAGTGTAACGAAATCATCTTATTTATTTTTTGCTTTCGTGGTCTCTTCATCAAAGATCACGCTCAGCGTCAGTGGTAGCATTTTATCAGGTGTGATCTCCTTGAATGCATCTTTCCAGAGAATCGTCATTTCATCTTTCTGCATGTCTCCTGATGTGTTTGGAATGTCTTTCCATGCTACAGCGATATCATTCTCTTCACCTTTACCGAAGATCAAGGGTTTTTTACCGGAATGATAATTTGCGTATTCTTTGCCGTCAGCCATTTTCATTGTCACTTTATTGGGTTCGAATACCCCGATCTTATCCCCTGAATATTTGATCTTAAACGCTGCATCTGTGCGCGCAGTCGTTTTCTTATTCTTCGCAAGTGTTACATCAAACCCGCCTGCTTTAAAATCATTCCGGGCGGGCGGCAGTATAAAGTCAGGTGCGCCAACGCCTTTCGTTTCCACTGAAAATTTATAGATCCCTTCCATAACAAAATTAAAATTCTCGGGGAACATGTAATTTGGTCCTTTAAGATCAACAACTTTAGAGTCATCATCGTTAGGGCGGATGATCAGCCACTTTTCTTCGGGGTTAAAACTTTTCCCACCGATCTTAAAAATGCTTTCTGAAGGTTTGTAAACTATGTAATCGTTGGTTTTGTTATAGATCCGGATTTTGAATTTAACACCGGATGGGGTGGAAACAGCATCTGTGACTGCGATCTTTAAATCGTTATTATCGATCACCTGGTCGCGATAAAACACCCTTTTGTATTCCTGGGCAGAAACTGAAGTAACAAATAATACTGTAAGCAATGCAAATACGGAAATTTTTTTCATAGCAGTTAACGTTTTTGATTTGTTGGCGGCCTTTGCAATTATTACACCAAAATTAGGGTATATTTCTAATATTTCTTCAAAATAAAAAAGCCCGCCGGGATTCGGGCGGGCTTAAGAATTTATTCTTTTTTGTTATTTTTTTGCGTTGGTCGCAGCTTCATCAAATTCGAAGCTGAGTGTTTCAGGTTTTAATTTTTCCGGGACAGCTTCAGTAAACATATCATTGAATTTAACAATCATATCCACTTTTTGCATATCCATTGCTTTCCCGCCTTCCATTCTCTCCCAATTAAGACTGATGGTTTCTGTCTGTCCCTTTTTTAATAACATCGGGCCTGATTTTGCCAGAAGTCCTTTCGGCCTTACAGCAGCATATTCCTTGCCATCAGGCATTAAAACCGCGGCTTTCTCACCGTTCACTATTCCCATCTTCTCACCCGTGTAGGTTATATCGAGCTTCAGGTTAGTGGCATCACTTTCTTTATAAAGCTTGTTCAGTTTCACTGTGTAATCGCCTGCTTTAAATTCGTTTTTACTAACGGGCAGCTTGTATTCCGGAGCCTCAATCCCTTTCCCTGATGCGCTCACCTTATATAAACCGTCCATTAAAAATGAATATGTTTTAACAGCATTATAACCGGCACCTTTCATGTTGATGATCCTGAAATCCGATTCATTCGGGGAAATCACAAGCCATTTTTCCGATGGCTTCATTTCCTTGCCATTAATAATGAACTTGCATTCTTCCGGCTTAAAAATGAGGAAATCACTGGTCTTATTGCTGATCTTTAATTTGAACTTTGTTTCTCCCTCTGTTGAAACAGCATTGTCAACTGTTATGGTCACATCGCTGTTCTCTGCTTTAAGGTCTTTATAAAACAGTTTGGCATATTTTGTTTCATTCTGTGCGTTGACAGTTAAAAGCGAAACTGCGGTAATTGCGGTTAAGATGATCTTTTTCATAAAATGTTTTTTAGTTTATTATTATTGTTCTTGCTGCCACAAAACAAAGCTAAGGCCATGAACCGATCCGCAATTATCAACAAGTGATATTTTTTCTAAAAATCAATCGTTAATTATTGGATAGGGAACCCAAAATGCTTGCAGCTAAGTGGAAGCGATGAAATTTTTATGAATTCATAAGAACTCTATTAATCGAGCTTGAGTTTTTTCAGCTTCCGGAATGCCTCTTTTTCAATGTCTGCAATTTCAGTAAGCAGGTCTGCACAGATCACAAAGTCACTCTGGTCATTATTGATCCGGCCTTTGTAGATCCGTCCCATCTGTACTGCGCTGGAGCGCCAGAGATCACCTACTTTTGTAAAATCCTGGGAGATGTTCAGCAGTTCATCGTTCTTCAGGTATGCATGCGCTTCTTCCAGGAATGCGGCATAAAGAAAACGAAACCCTCCGCCACCGGTACCAATTTCTTCCTGCATACGCACAACCTGTCCAAGGTATAATCCGGCTTTTCTCGGCCCCAGCTTATCCCGCCATTTCCGGATCTGTTTCGCAGTATATTTAATTCCGTCTACCCCGGCAATGCTTCCCGGGATATGAAGCATGTCCCTTGCGCTTCTTTTTATACCTTTGATGATCCCTTTTTTGATCATTTCATTACTGACAGCTTTTACGTTTTCGGGAAAGTACACATGGCCTTTGGGCGCCAGCGGGCCTTTTGCAAAGCGTACCTTTATCATGTCCTCTTCCGAAAGGGAGGTGACGGTTTCCATAACAGGATCACTGATCAGATAATTGCCGTCCTTTTTTCCCCAGACGATCAGGTTATGTGCATTGAAATGAAAGCGGTATTCCGGCGGGAAATAAGGCAGGTTGAAAACACCCACCTGGCAGCCCACAGGTATTCCTTCTTTTATTTTCTGATCGAGATAGGCTTTGGCTGCAGCCTCATTGCTGCCGAATTTTTTCCTGGTTACTTTAACACCGAGGGATTTGCAGGTCCTGCTGAAGATCCAGCCCGGCATACTGCGGTACGAAATTGCCGGCCCGTTATTGATCTGCAGAAAAGGGATATGGATATAAAATATTCCTGAACCCAGGCCAAAGGCGAGAGGCTCGGTCATAAAATCAAGTCCGTGATATCTTAAAAGGCTGGTAGTTGCACCGTTCTCACAATGCGCTGTCTGTATATGCTTGAATTGTTTTTCCAATTTGTATTTATAAATATGTATCGGTGATTTGAATGTCATCCCGACCATCGTGGAGGGATCTTTTTAGTGATACTGCAAAAGTATAACAGGATCTCTCGACTCCGCTCGAGATGACATACTGCCATCCTTATGATTGTTATTCCCCCTTAAAATTTTTTAATTCCTCAAGTGTGATATCAAACGCTTTAGCATATACCGACAGTTTTTTATCGCTCAAACCCTTAAACACAGAAGGTTTCATATGTCTTTTGATATTGAACGTCCAAAAACCTGTGTAGCCTGCTAAAACAGGAAAATCCATGAGCCGCAGCTCCATGAAATAGTAGACAGGGCTTTTCTCCCCGTTCTTTACAGCCAGCCTCGCAGCTTCCACCCGCTCTTTAATATCATCCCATGCATTATCGAGCGCAGCCTTCTTTACTTCCCAGCCGGTACTTAAACCTGTTGTGTATTTTCCATCTTTGTTTTTCACATACAACAACTCCCGGGTCATTGCTTTCAAAGCGCTTTCATCCTGGGGCAATTCTTCTTTCTTCATGGGTACAAATAACGAATCTTTACAAATTTACGAATGAGGTACGTACAACGAATCTGTAGGAATTTACCATAACTCTAAACCCTAAACCCTAAACTCTAAACCCTAAACTCTAAACTCTAAACTATTAATTATTAACCATTAACTTCTTGTAGAACCACATCTTTTCCACCTCTTTCTTAATTTCTTTATTTACCGGTAATGCTTCAGGGCTATGAGTATCCGTTTCTCCGTTCAGTGTCATTGTGTAAGGGTTCACTTTCAGGTCATCCGGGGTACCTTTAACCTGGTGGCTTACGAGGCGGAACATTTCGGCCGCAACCTGTTCAAGAATATTTACATTCATGCGCAGCTTCTGTAACAGTTCCACCTGCGAATGCTGTGTTTCAAGGCCCTGCTGGAATGCTTTCAGGTAATCAAGATCAAGCGGATCTATATAGCGGTTGCTGAAGATCTCATTTTCAAATGGCTGCCATTCGATGAACAGATCCTGTACGCGTTTGTTCAGGTCACCGAATTTCCTGCCCAGGCTGTTCTCCGAAACAAATAATTCTTTTAATATTTTCAGGTCTGTAAAACCTTTGTTGGTAAACAAAAGGCATGGTACGGCCCAATAGATAGCCCAATCCCAGAAGATCTTGAACACCATGATCTGGGTGTTGCCCATTAACTTGTATTTATCCTGGTAAATTGGAAGCCAGCTGTCGAACCAGCGTAAGTGGGTACGTTCGTAGATCTCGGCACGGACTGTAATGTCTTCACCGGCTTTATCTCTCAGGATCAGGTCAGAAAGCCAGGTGTTGTTCAGGGAAATAAAATCACTTCCCGGAGAATAGAAAGGGTCAAGGAATGCACCAGCCTCACCGGTTACAGCCCATCGTTCGGAAGAATAAATCCTTCCGCTGTTATGCGCAAAATGCTTAAGGATCCTGAAGTCGAGCAGTTCTTCTTTAGGCGGGCAAACTTTTGTATAGGCGAGCGGCTCATGCTTTTTAACCCATTCCATGGCTTTTTCATAGGTATTGATCGTTGTGAAAGGATGGATGTCTTCATCAGCAACAATTCCAATACTTGTGTTTTTTGATCCCAATGGAATAACCCAGAGCCAGTATCCTTTATCCATGAAATGCACGGTGCTCAGGTAGCGAAGCTTAGGAGCAAGGAAATTTTTCCATTCTTTATTATCACTCCACTCATCAATATCTACAACACCTTTAACCCGGTACCAAACTGCATTCACATTGTGCGGAGCTTCCTTCTCAAATTTCAGTTTGCGTTTCAGAAGGCTGAAACGGCTTGTGGCATCCACGATCCAGCGTGCTTTTAACTTCTTTTCTTCACCATCATGGTTAAAGATCACTTCGTGGCCTTCAGGAGAAAAATTGACATCTTTCACACGCGCACCGAGCATGAATTCTGTCCCCAGCTCCTTCGTATGCTTTTCAAGAAAATTCTCAAAAGTTCCCCTGTCGAGCTGATGGGATGGGGTAGGGAGCTTCAGGCGCGGCCCAAGTTCAACGCGGTTGGCGATGTCGGTTTTGGTTTCGGTCTTAAAGAAGAAACGGAGTCCATGCTTCGGTAACTCGAATTCTTCAAGATAGGTTTTAAGCTGGAGTACCTCGCGAAAGTAATGCGTGGCAAGCTCCACGGTCGATTCCCCTACCTTATGAGCAGCGGTAGGGGCAATCGTATCACGGTATTCCATGATAAGTATTGAAAGGTCAGGATTGTTCTTTTTTAACTGGATTGAAAGTGTTAATCCGGCAAGGCCTCCTCCGGCAATGATCACATCATATTGCTTCTGCATAGGGAAATAGTTGAAATTTGTAATGCTTAAAAGTAATTAAAATTCGCTTTAAAAAAGCATTCGGATATTCTTTAAAATACGGCCCGAGTTTAGTAAGAATAAAGGCTTTTTTTACGCCAGGCAGCACGATCAGTCTGAAATAATAATAACTTGCAGATAATTTTATAATTCTGATAAGTTGTTATGAAAATCAAGGCGATCATATTTCTGATAGTTATAATCTCAGGGCAACACGTTTTCTCCCAATCGGCCGGTAAGTTCTATAAGGAAGGCAAAAGGGCGATCTCATACGGTAAAACGGATGAGGCCATTGATCTTTTTACAAAAGCAATAGCATTGGAGCCGGAGGACAAGGATTATTACATTGCGCGTGCAGAACAATATGAAAAGAAGAAAGAGTTCCAGAAGGCGATTGATGATTATAATAAATCGCTGAGCATACGGGAAGACCACGATATATTCATTCACACGGCCGACCTTAATATCAGGCTTCACCAGTATAAGGAAGCTGTGGTGCTCCTGAACAAGATCTTTGCCCGTGATAAATGGGATGAGGATGCCCTGGAACGAAAAGCCTGGTGCATGATCAGGCTGAAGGATTTTAACGAAGCCGCACATGCCGGCACAAACGGGATCCAGAATTACAGCGGAAATCATTTGTTCTATTATTACCGCGCGATCGCAAAAGACAGTCTGAAAGATTATGTATCAGCCTGCCAGGATTACGATAAGGCAATAAAAATGATCAGGGAACTGAAGGTAAATTCAGACAAGATCGCTGCGGATTACAAGCCTTATTTTGTGAATTATGCATTTGCACTCCACAACAAGCAATCGCACGATGAATCCATTAAAAACTACACCATTGCAACAACGCTGGATCCTGCCGACACTGTTGAGCCTAAGAATTACAGGATCTATTACATGCGAAGTTTTCCCTATCTCTCCCTGTTTGATTATAACAATGTATTCATCGACCTGAATAAATCCATTGGGATGAACCAGGATGATAAAGAAACTATTTTTCAGCGAGGGATCGTGAACAGGAAAACAAGCCAGTTCAATAACGCGATCAATGATTTCACAAAACACCTTGCAATCGATGAAAAGAGTGCAGAAGGTTATTACCAGCGCGGCTTGTGCTACCTGGAGCTGGGGAAGTTCAAAGAATGCATAGCCGATCTTAAAAATGCCGTTTTGCATAGTAAGGATAATAAGGTTTATGCTGCACAGCTTGCAGATGCCCAGCAAAAACAATACGAAGCCAACCGTGAAGCGGATGCGCCTGAAATAAAAATTGAATATCCTTTTATTGATGGTAATGGATTTATTAATGTACTCCAGAACCAGATCACGCTGATAATACGTGGAAAGATTAAAGATAAGAGCCTGATCGAATTTATAAAGATCAACGGGGTGGCTGCAGTTTATGATCCTGAAGAGGTAAATCCTGAATTCAGGATCCAGGTTGACTTAAAGGATGACCTCAGAAAGATCGAAGTAAGCGTGTCGGATATTTACCATAATGTTTCTTCCAAAACGGTTAAGGTGGGGCATCTCGTAAGCGATTCTAAATTAAAGGTGAATTTTGCCGGAAATATACTCTCTGATGATGACAGTAAATCACCATATAAAAACAAGCAGGTTTATCTTGTGAATGAGAATGGCGAAGTTTTCTTTGTTGCCAAGACAGATGAACATGGGCGTTTTAAGTTTGAGAATATCCCTTATGACCATCCGTATTTCTTAACCATGGATGTGAGCGACAGCCCGCTTTCAGTCAAACAAAAATTCATCATCACCGATAAGGACAATAAAACGGTCCTTTCCTCAAAAGAGGATGGCAAGAATAAATTCCGCTTTGAGATCCTTCCGAGCGATTACAATACAATGACCTTAATGTCCGTTGATGATGCCCCGCTGATGATTGATATCAAAGGCAGGCTGATCGCGGGGAATGAAAGCAAATCCCCTATTGCCAACCTGGGAGTTTTACTGCTTAATGCCAAAGGCGAACTGATGGCAAGGGTGAAGACCGATGCTTTCGGGGCATTCCTGTTCTCCAGGCTGTTGCCTAAAGAAACCTATTCGATCCAGACAGATAGTGCTGAATCGCAGGCATTGACTTATAATAAGATACTGATTACGGATGATAAAGGGGCGCTTATTAAAGAAGTCACAAGAAATTCACTCGGTTTTTTCAAGTATGAAATGCTGCAGGGCGATAAGGTCCAGTTATCGGCTATTTCCGCAGTTGATCCCTGGTTAAAGACCATGAACCTTTCAAAGGAAAAGAATGAGATCTCTATTATTGAGAATATTTACTATACCTCTAATTCTTCCGATATCCTGCCCGAGGCAGAAGTTGTTCTGAATAAAGCCATTGAAGCCCTGAAAAACAATCCGAAGCTGACAATGGAAGTGCAATCGCATACTGACGCGGTGGCGAGTGATGAATACAATATGGACCTTTCACAAAAGCGTGCGTCAACGGTGATCAATTATATGATCACGAAAGGAATTGATAAGAAACGGTTAACAGCAAAGGGCTTTGGTGAAACACAGTTAAGCAACCGCTGCGCTAATGATGTGGAATGTTCTGATGCAGAGCACAAGCAGAACAGGAGAACGGTGTTCAAAATAAATTATGTCGGAAATTAAAGGAAGATATTAAAATGCTGATCAGGTTATTTTTATTTATGGTACTTGTTTCCTCCTTAAGCTGCAGGAAAGAAACAAAAGGGAGTCCGGCTTCGAATGAGATCTGGCTGGAATACAAGGCTTTTAACCCGACCCAGAGAAGGGTAGCGGTTGGCACAACGATCACTTTTATCAATAAGGACAATGCGAACCATTCGGTTGCAGAAACAAATAACCTGTTTGACAGCGGCAGGATAAAAAGTGATAAGTCATATTCTTATACATTCAATACACCAGGCACGTATTATTTCTTTTGCAATTATCATTCATCCAATTCAGCAGAGCAGGGAGCGATACTTGTGCAGTAAGCAATTATATTCATAGCGGACAAGTTTCCTTTACTCTCTATTTGTTAATTATAATTTTAAATATCCCGGTGTAATTATCATCGGAAACTTTAAGCAGGTAAAGTCCGCACGAAATCTCAGAAACATTAATAGACAGGGAATTGAAGCCAATAGCTGAAGAGTTAACCGGTTTTATTAATTTACCGGTCAGATCAAGTATTTCGATTTGAAGCTGCGTGTTGAATTTCAAATCAGACTGCAAAATGAATGAACCGTTAGAAGGGTTAGGATAGATAAAATTAGTGATGCTGCTATTATCTGAATATTCCGCCAGGCTTACACCGATTGTGTTCAGTTTTAAAATAAAAAGATCTGCATTTCCGGCAGATGAAAGATTATATGTTGCAGGCTGAGGATCAAAGTCCGTTGAATTTGAATAATACCCGGTTATGTATATTTTACCTGTTTGATCAACCGCTATAGAGTTTCCTATGCTGTTACCGGTGCCAGGGAATCCTTGTTCCCAAACAAGCATCCCCAAAGGATCATATTGCCTGATCAGAAGATCATCATCCGCAGCGGAGATCCCAATTTGTGCCGGTTTGAAAGAAGCACCGCACAAATATACATTCCCGCTTAAATCAATAGCAAGCGAATAGCTTTGTGTAACAAAATGATCTCCAATACCGCTAAATTGATTAGCCCAAACAAAATCACCTGAGGGATTAAGTTTGCTGATAAAAGATTGTCCTGAACCCACCAGGTTATATATGCCAGTCCCCGGATCAAAATCAACCGTACCTGAAAAGAAACCTGTTGTATATGCATTGCCATTCTGATCAACTGCAACGGAATTAGATCCGTCACTTCCGTTGCTCCCTATACTTTTAGCCCAAAGAAAATCACCCAAAGAATCAAGCTTGCATATAAAAATATCAGTATCGCCCGCTGAAGTTAAATTATAGGCCGCAGCATCCGGGTTGAAGTCAGTAATACCTTGAAAACGGCCGGTAATGAATACATTGCCTGAATTGTCCCGTGCCAGCGATTCACTGATGTCCGCAGCGCCTCCACCGATTTGTTTTGCCCAGTCCAAATCACCTGAAGCATTTAATTTGGTTATAAAAATATCACTATCGCCCGATGAAGTAAGTTCAAAAGTCCCATTCCCGGTATCGAAGTCAGCAGTATTATTAAAATTTCCGGTTATATATACATTGCCAGGAGCATCCACAGCAAGAGAACGACCGTGGTCATTACCAGTTGAGCCAATACTTTTTGCCCATAAAAGATTTCCGGCAGAATCCAGTTTACAGATAAAAATATCAGTATCCCCCTTTGAAATAAGATTGTGAATGCCACTCCCCGGATCAAAATCCACTGTATCCTGGAAATAGCCCGTAATATAAATATTCCCGGATGGATCTGAAGCTATGGCTTTACCTTGGTCTCCGAATTCGCCTCCAATACTTTTTGCCCATAAAAATGAACCTGCAGCATCAAGTTTACTGATGAAAATATCAGAAATGCCCGTCAGATTATATACTGACGGTCCCGGATCAAAATCGGCTGTTCCGCTAAAAGCACCCGTAGAATATACATTTCCGGCATCATCAATTATAACTGAAGTGCCATGGTCATAATTAGTACCGCCCATACTTTTTGCCCATTCTAAATTTAACTGGGCTTTGGCGCTGAAGCAAAAAGAAGAAGATAACAGGATAGTGCAAAGAAATTTTGATCTCATAGAATTAATATTGGTGTAATAAAGATAAAAAATAATTACAGGAGGAGGGAACTTATTCCTGCTCCTTCCAGAAGGGATAATAGTTGAACCACTGCTCAGGATAGCGGTGCACCATCTTCTCAACTTCTTCTGTGTACTTTTTCAGTAAGCCCTGCGCGGCTTCATCCGTTTGGGCTTCCGAGCGGGTACGTTTGAGCTGGATCGGTTCGGTGGCAAAGAAATGATAATGTTCTGCGGATTCTTTCACGGCAAATACGAACGTAACCGGTACCGCGAATTTTGCCGCCATGATAAACGGACCGGCAGGGAAGAGGGCTTTCTTCCCAAGGAACAGCGCTTCATAAGTTTTAGCGCCTTCACGGAAGCGGTCACCGTGCATAACCACAAGCTCATTCCTTGTAAAAGCATTGTGAAGCTCGATGATATGCCCCATCTCACCATCTTTAATGGCAATGATATTCACATTCTTTTTCTTCTGGACGCCATCCATGTATTGCTTGATGCTCTCGCGCTCATTCTCATACATCAGAATATTGAATGTGGTATTGAGCCTGTTCAGCAGCTGCCCGGCTATTTCCCAGTTGCCGATATGGGCGCTGATGAGTATGCCTCCTTTACCTGTTTCTGCGATTTGATCCAGGATACTTCCGCCTTCATGATCAACGGTAAAATTGGTTTTAACGCCTGCAAGCAAAGCCACTTTATCAAGGAGCGTTTGACCGAAAATGTAATAATTCGAATATAATTTGAGATAAGCGGTACTGCGCTTGTATTTCAGCACATCCCTGAAGAAGAAGAGAATATTCCTGTTTGATTTACGGGCGAAAAGGAAATAATAAAGGGCTACAAACCTTAGTACGATGTACGCCAGCTTTAGCCCTAAATGATTGAGTATAAAAACAAAGATCTTATGTCCTAATACGGTCCCCTTTGATTTGCCTTCCCACTTTGACATTGTTTGGTGATTAGTTAATTAGTTGATTTGTTAACCAGGCCGGGCCTGAATTACTTATTTAACTTAATTAACTCCTTTTAAGCTGTTGCTTTCTCAGTTACCTTACGGTTTACGTAATCGTAAAAATCCTGGAATGTATGGATGTTGATAAAGTCTTCAGCTACTACTTTAAAACCGAAATTGCTTTCAATGATCACAACAAGATCAACATAATCAAGGCTGTCCAGCTCAAGTGTTTCGCGCAGGTTAGAGGTAGGAACGATCTTTTCAGCATCCACTTCAAATTCGTCAACTAAAAATTCGTTAATCTTTGCAATGATTTCTTCTTGTGTCATCTTGAGTAATTGTATATTATTATTTAATTTTTTTAATGATCAGTGATGAATTTGTTCCGCCAAAACCGAATGAGTTCGACAAAAATACATCAATATTTTTTTCTGTTGTTTTTGAAACGATATTTAATTTGGCGGAAGCTTCGTCAGGGTTCTCGAAATTGATATTCGGGGCGATGAAGTTATTCTGCATCATCAGGGTTGAATAAACGATCTCGCTGGCACCCGCCATCCAGCATTCGTGGCCGGTCATTGATTTGGTGGAGCTTACCATCGGTTTGCTTGCCCCGAAAACTGCATCTATGGCCTGTGCTTCCGCAAAATCACCGCCCGGGGTGGAAGTCGCATGCGCATTGATATAATCGATAACGGAAGCATCAACGCCTGCATCTTTTAATGCCATGTTCAGTGAGCGGATCTGCCCGTCAACACTGGAATTGGAGATATGTTCCCCGTTTGAGGAGAAACCATATCCAATGATCTCTGCAAGGATAGGTGCCCCGCGTTCCATAGCACTTTCATAACTTTCTATGATCACGGTAGCAGCGCCACCGCTTGGGATCAAACCGTCACGGTCTTTATCAAACGGACGGGATGCTTTTGTTGGTTCATTCTCACGAATGGAGAATGCGCTTAAACCGTCAAAGCTGCCGAAAGCAAAAGGGTTCACTTCCTGTGCGCCACCGCAGATAATGTGTTTCTGCAATCCCCATTTGATCATCAGGTAACCAAGCCCAATGGCGTGTGAACCGCTTGCGCAGGCCGCACTGATTGTAAAGTTGATCCCTTTTAATTTAAAAATAGTGGAAAGGTTCATGGTAACGGTACAATTCATCGATTGAAAAATTGAACCGGAACCAAGTAATGTCGTATCTTTTTTTAACCTGATCGTATCGATCGCCTCGCTGACAGCTTTAGCTGAACTGTCGTTCCCGTAAAGGATCCCGACTTCATTCTTTTCCACCCAGCTCATGTCCATCTTCGCATTTTTCATGGCTTCAAGAGTGGCCATATACGCGTATTCCGCTTCTTCAGAAAGTCCCACACGGGCTCTCCTGTCAAGGATCCCTTTTAATTCGGGTTTCTGAACAATTCCAGTAAGGCTGGAGCGGTAGCCCCATTCCTTGCGTTCCATGTCCATCCCGATGCCGGACTTACCGGCACGGAGAGAATCCGTCACCTCGTTAAGATCTTTTCCAAGACAGCTCCAGATCCCTAATCCTGTAATAACTACTCTGTTATGCATTATAAACCCTGTGTAAAAAGAAGGATAAAAATAGTCAATTTTTTTAATGTACCGACATACATTTTTTCAACATTAGCTGTACAACCCGCCATTTACGGATAATACCTGTCCTGTTATGTATGTTGCCTTATCGGATGCAAGGAAAAGGACCGCATCTGCTACTTCCTCGGAAGTCCCGAAGCGTGCCAGCGGGATCAGCTGTTTAAAATCCTTTTCATTGATGCCTTCCGTCATGTCCGTCTTTATAAACCCCGGGGCCACGCAGTTTGCAGTGATGCCCCTGCGGCCGACTTCCTGGGAAAGTGCTTTTGTTGCTCCGATCACAGCAGCCTTTGCCGCGGAGTAATTGGTCTGCCCGGGTAAGCCTTTCAGTCCCGATAAAGAAACCACGTTCACAATCCTGCCGTATTTTTTCACGAGCATTCCTTTGATCAGGATGCGGGTAACATTGTAAAATCCGCCCAGTCCGGTCCCCAGAACACTGTTCCATTCTTCGTTGCTCATCCACATCAGCAGCTGATCCTTGCGGATGCCTGCGTTGTTAACAAGGATTTCAATGGTTTTATCTGGATTCTTTTCGATCCAGCCGTTCAATGCCGCATCTACTTCTTCCTGGTTGGAAACATCAAATTTCATGATCTCACCATCGCTGCCTTTTTCGCGGACCATGGCAAGCGTTTTTTCCGCTTCAACGGCATTTGAAGTATAGTTGATGATCACATAATGGCCTGCTTCCGCAAGCTGAACGCATATTGCGCGCCCGATGCCCCTTGAACCTCCTGTTACTAATGCGTATTTCATATTATAATTGTTGAATGGTGATTGAGAGAATTGGAGAGTTGAAATTCTCTGTTTCTCTAATTAATTAAACTGGGGTTATTGTTCTGCAAATAATTTTTAATCTTTTCCAATTTCTTGTACAGGATCGTGTCGTCCTCAAAACGGGGGACAATAGCACGGACCTGGTCGTAAGCACTTTTGGAAGCCTTGGATAATTTTGCGTCAAACAATAATGCATCCACTGCCTGGGCATTGCTTAATAATTCAATCGCCAGCACCTGGTAAGCATTCTCCACCACTTTTGCAGTGATAAGCGCAGCGTTGGTACCCATGCTGACAATATCCTGGTTGTCGTTATTGTTTGAAATGCTGTGAATATACATTGGGTTGGAAAGCATCTGGCTTTCGGCAGTAGTGGATGTTGCGGTAAACTGGGCTGCCTGCATTCCCAGGTTCAATCCGAGTTTCCCAAGATTCACAAATGGTGGAAGCTTTTGATTCAGCTTGTCATTCATCAGGAAGTTGAGCTGGCGTTCGGCAAGCATCGTCATTTTTGTCAAAGCGATCTTCAGCTTGTCCATTTCCAGCGCCACATAATCCCCATGGAAATTCCCGCCATGGAAAATATTGTTGTTTGCCTTGTCAACGATGGGATTATCATTCACCGAGTTTACTTCGTTCTCCAGGATAGTCTGTGTAAAGTGGATGGTATCCAGCACAGGTCCGAGGATTTGCGGGATGCAGCGGATGGAGTAGTATTCCTGAACCTTATCCTTGAATACTTCCACATTTTCATGCTGTGTGCCGTCAAACAAATGTTCTTCCCGTTTCCTGATCAGCTTGCTGTCGATCATGGCCAGGTTCATAGCATTGGCAATTGCTCGCTGGCCTTTATGCGGTTTTACCTGGTTAAGCTGTTCCGAGAAATGGTCGCTGTATGATTCCACCATCTCAATGATCATGTTTGATGAGATCAGGCTCCAGTTGATAAGTCTTTTCGAATTAAGAAGGTTCACCATCGCAATGCCGGTCATCACGGAAGTCCCGTTGATCAGCCCGAGCGCTTCACGCAGGTGGATGGTGATCGGCTTTACACCGACCTCTTTATAAACATCAGCAGTAGGGCGAAGCTCGCCTTTGTAGGTGACTTCACCTTCGCCAATCAGGTTTAATGCAAGGTGGGCTAACTGCACAAGATCTCCTGATGCGCCAACTCCGCCATGCTCAAAGATCTGCGGGTAAACATTCTTATTGATCAGCTCTTTCAGCAAAAGGACAACTTCAGGATGGATCCCCGAATATCCCTGCATCAGGGAGCTGAGGCGGCAGATCATTGCCGATTTAACATTGATGTCGGAAAGCCGGTTCCCTGCACCTGTACAATGGCTGCGGATGAGGTTATACTGCAGGCTCAGCTGGTCTTCCTCGCTGATCTTGTATTGTGCCATCGGGCCGAAACCGGTATTGATCCCGTAGATCAGTTTGTTCTTTGAAAATGATTGCAGGAACTCGTGGCTTTCTGTAACCTTTGTAAGTGCTGCAGCATCGAGGTCGATCTGCTCTCCCGTATATAAAATCTTAAAAAAATCGTCAGCGGTTAATGGCTTCGTTCCTACGTTGATCATGTATAATTTAAATATTATCTGTGCCTTCTGCTGACACAAAAATAGTTCTTAAAATCCGGTAAAAAATAATTAGTAAGTTTTCTAAAAAGAACGCAAAAATAACGCTTTTAGCGTGATTTACAAAGTTTTATTGAGATTGTTTTGGCGGAAACAGGATACGGGCACCCAGGTTAAGAATCATGCGCTCTGGAACAAATATTTAGTGAGTTTACTAAAATAACGGATATGACCAAGCCCCCAAATTTATTGTAGTTATTGGCGCTTCTGCAGGCGGATTAAATGCTTTAAAAGAAATGGCAGGCGGTCTTGAAAAAGGGCACGATGTGGCATATTGCATTGTGCTGCACCTGTCAAGAAAAGGCATTGGCGATTTTGTGGTACACAGCCTGAGCAGTGCCACTCCATTGCCCTGCAGTCTTGCCGGTGATGGTGAAAAAATACAGAAGGATCACATTTATGTGGCACGTCCCAATCAGCATCTGCTTGTAAAAGGCAATAAATTCCTGATGGGGCCGGGGCCGGAAGAGAATCGGTTCCGCCCATCTATCGATGTGCTTTTCCGATCAGCGGCAGTAGCTTACAGCTCACGTGCTATCGGTATTATCTTAAGCGGGATGCTGGATGACGGCACAAGCGGGATGTGGGCGATAAAAAGGTCCGGTGGAACCTGCATGGTGCAGGACCCGAATGAGGCGGAATATCCCGATATGCCTGTTTCTGTGATCAACAACATGGATGTGGATAATGTGGCCAAGCTTGAAGATTTTGGCGGGCTGATCAAGAAAGCAATGGCGCTTAAAAAAGGCAGAAAGAAAGCTGTTCCAAAGGAGGTTATTGCTGAATCGCAGATCGCGGAAAAGACGGCTGTAAGAATCCAGGACATTGAAACCATTGCTGATAAAAGCGAATTTGCCTGTCCCGACTGCGGTGGGAATTTATGGGAAGTGAAAAATGATATCGTGAAAAGATACCGCTGCCATATCGGGCATGCCTACACCGAAAGGGACCTTGTTGTGAAGCAGGCAGAAGCCGCAGGAAATACTTTATGGGTTGCACTGAGAATGATGGAAGAGCGAAAGCACCTGCTGAAAAAGCTTCAGCTCGAAAGTGCCAAAAAAGGGCATAAGGCGACTTCATTAAGACATGTGGTTAAGCATGATGAAATGGAAAGACATATTGACAAACTGAAGAAGATTCTCTTCGACCTTCAGAATTATGAAACAGATTAGGGACCAATTACAGCTGATATCTGATATATAGTTATATATTTGAGTTATCTCCTGCGGCTTTCTCCTGTTTTTAGGAAATAACAAATACAAAAGTACATGCCTAAAAAATTACATGTTTTACTAGCGGATGATGACCCGGATGACCGGACTTTTTTTAAGGTGACACTGCAGTCTTTATCCCCTGAAGCGGAATTCAGTTCCGTAAAAGACGGGGAAGAGCTGATGAAGTTCCTTAAAAAGAATAAATCGCATTTGCCGGATGTCCTTTTCCTCGATATTAATATGCCTAAAAAGAATGGTGTGGAATGCCTTGACGAAATAAAACATAATGATGAGCTGAAGCAGCTGCCGGTTATTATGTACTCCACTTCACTGCATAAAGATGTTGCTGACCAGTTTTACAACGCAGGAGCACATTATTATATACAGAAAGGGGATCTGAATGACCTCGAAAAGTTCCTGAAGAAGGTGATCAGGATATTCTCCCAGGAAAAGATCGTTTACCCCGCAAGGGAGGCTTTTATTTTTAAATCTTGATCCTTTCAAAATATGAGATCCACCAAAATAAGTAAGAAACCGAAGGCTGCTTTGAAGAAAAAGCTTTCCCCCGTAAAGAAAAAAAGCGTGAAAGGGGAACGTGTGACGCTTGTGGCCATCGGGGCATCTGCGGGTGGACTGGAAGCAGTGAGTGAACTCTTGCAGAACCTGCCTGCCGATACAGGGATGACCTATATTTATGTGCAGCACCTGAGCCCGGATCACGAAAGCTCGCTCCCTCTTTTGCTTTCAAGATCAACAAAAATGAAGGTGACAGAAGTGTCAAATCTGCTGCCCCTTAAACCTGACCACGTGTATGTATGTATTCCGAATAAGGAAATCCGTGTGGATAATAACAGGATTAAACTGAACCAGAGGAACAGTGAGAAGCTGCCCTACTTACCAATTGATGATTTCTTTATTTCACTGGCTTCGAGTTATAAGGGAAAGCTTGCAGGGATCATTCTTTCAGGAAATGCAACCGATGGCTCAGCAGGCTTAAAAGCGATCCGTGAAGCCGGGGGCATCACCTTTGCGCAAAACACTTCGGCCAAATATGACAGCATGCCGGTTTCTGCAATCAATGAAGGCGGTGCCGGTTTTGTAATGACGCCAAAGGAAATAGCGAAGGCATTGGTTGAATTTTCCAAAAAGGGTACAATTGAACATTATAGGCCGAAGGAAAGTGAAGATTTTATAGCTGACTCGAATCCTGACCTGAATACGATCTTCAGTCTTTTACACAAGAATAATGGCGTGGATTTCAGTCATTATAAAATGTCAACTATTAAAAGACGCATTCACAGGCGGCTCCAAAAAAACAACCTCAAAACCATAAAGGAATATCTTAAGCTCCTGAAGACAGAAAGAAAAGAAGCGGAGTTGTTGTATAATGACCTGCTGATCAATGTGACAAGCTTCTTCAGGGATAAGCCGGTCTTCCAATATCTGAAGAACAAGTTCTTTCCAAAGCTTCTGAGGGAAAAGAAGGACAGCAAAGCTTTAAGGATCTGGGTACCGGCCTGCTCATCCGGTGAAGAAGTATATACTATTGCGATGCTGATCACAGAGCTCCAGGAAAAGATGAATCTAAAGATCCCTGTGCGGATCTTTGCCTCCGACCTGAGTGAGCAGGTGTTAAATGAAGCACGTATCGCGGAATATTCGGAAAATGATGTTAAGTCTGTTCCGGCTGCATACCTGAATCGCTTTTTTATAAAATCCACAGGCAGTTATCGTGTAGTGAAAGAGCTGAGGGAAATGTGTGTGTTTGTCACGCATAATATTTTGCGGGATCCGCCCTTTTCAAGAATGGATTTCATCAGCTGCCGGAACCTGCTTATTTATTTTGATGCGGCAGCGCAAAAAAAATAATGGCCACCCTGCATTTTGCGTTGAATGATTCAGGTTACCTCCTGCTGGGAAAATCCGAAACGATCGGTCCTTCATCTTTATTATTTACCCAGCTGGATATCAACAGCAATATTTATTCAAGAAAGAAGAACTCTGACCAGGCAAGTTTCAGGGATCTGGAACCACGCTTCATCCGCGATACGAATTCTATGCCGACTGTTTTTCATAAGCAGAATACCTTCGAATATCCCGGGAAGATGAAAGCTGCGGATAATACAGACCTTGACAGCGCCATTGATACATTATTGCTATCGGATTTCATGCCTGCCTGTGCGGTGATCAACAAGAACATGGAGATCATCCAGTTCAGGGGTGAAACTTCGTTATTTCTTAGTCACTCACCGGGCAAGGCCAGCCTGAATATCCTGAAAATGATCCGGCCGGAATTTTCGTTCGAATTAAGGGATGCGATCCGGAAAGTATCAAAAACAAAGCAAACGGTAAGCAAAGAAGGAATTGAAGTAAAAATGGGTCCGAAACTGCTGCTGGTCACGCTGATTGTCAGCATCGTAAAAGTAGAATGGGACGAACCGCTGATGCTTGTGGTGTTTAAACCGGAAGAATATACAGAAACCATTAAAAGCAGTACAGGGGAGAAAGGAAACTCGATACAGAAGGACCGGAGGATCAAAAAATTAACGGAAGAGCTTAACACTGCTTCCGCAGAAATGCATGAATTCATTGTTTCACAGGAGCAGGCGTACGAGGAGCTCCAGGCCGCCAATGAAGAGATCGTTTCCACCAATGAAGAGTTCCAGACATTAAACGAGGAGCTTGAAAGCACGAAGGAGGAAATTGAAGCAACCAATGAAGAGCTGACCTCCACCAACCAGGAGCTCCAGATGCGCAATGAATTACTGATGGAATCGGATAATTATTCCGAAGCAATAATTTCAACGCTGCATGAGCCGATGCTTGTGCTGAACAAAAAATTCGAGGTGAAATCAGTAAGCAAATCGTTCTGTAAAAAATTCAATCTTGAAAGGGAAGAGATAGAAGGGAAACCATTTTTCGAATTCAGCAGCAGGCAATGGAATATACCCAAGCTGAAGGAGCGGCTGGAAGAGATTATCGCGAAGAATGGAAAGTTCGAGAATTTTGAAGTGACACATACATTTCCCGGGAAAGGAGAAATGACAATGCTGCTGAATGCAAGCAGGATCGTTCAGAAGATCCACGGTGAGCAGCTCATCCTTTTAGCCATCGAGGATATTACGGACCTCAAGCGCAAGCAGAGTGAAGAAAAGGAGGCATTCCAGGCAAACATAAGAAACCACAAGGAAGAAAAGCTCTCGCTTGAAAAAGCGGTGAAACGCAGGACAAAGCAGCTTGAGCAAAAGAATGCTGAGCTGGAGGCCGCAAACAAAGACCTGGAAGCATTCAATTATGTTTCCAGCCATGACCTCCAGGAGCCATTGCGCAAGATCCAGAACTTCACTTCTTTGATCCTTAAAGATAAAGAGCTGAAGATTTCCAGGGAAGGAACTGCTTATCTGAAAAAGCTGCAGGATACATCCAAAAGAATGCGCAGCCTGATCGAAGATCTTCTTTTGTATTCTAGAACAAAAAGTGCGGAACGGAATTTTGAGAAGGAGAAGCTTTACAATATCATCCTTGATGCCAAGAACGAACAGCGTGAGCTGATCAATAAGAAGAAAGCCCTGATAGAAGTGAATGTTTCCTGCGAGGTACACATTATCAAATTCCAGTTCATGCAGCTTTTTAGCAACCTGCTGAGCAATTCCCTGAAGTTTGCCAACCCGAACCGGAGGCTACGGATTACAATAAATGCGAAGATCTCGAAGGGAAGCGTGCTGAAATTCAAAAAGCTTTCCCCGGATATAAAGTATTGTCATATTACCTTTACTGATAACGGGATCGGGTTCGATTCCAAATATAAAGAGAGGATCTTTGAAGTGTTCCAGAGATTGCACTCACTTGTTGAGTATAATGGTACCGGGATAGGATTATCCATCTGCAAGCGCATTGTGGAAAATCATGACGGTTTCATAACAGCAGCAGGTGAGCCGGGCAAAGGAGCACGGTTTGATATTTATTTCCCGGTCAGGTAAACCTTCAGAAAGTATTAGCTGTAATATTTTTAGATGAGGTCAGGTCTTTAAATTCAAGCATGAATTTATTTTTTGCAGGGAGCTCGAGTTTTTTAGCCTGCAGTAAGGACAACACGTATCCCAGCAATTGCTGCAGCTCATCCGACCCCGTTTTTTTGCAGAAGTAATGCGCCCCCGTATCGTAAAGGTTCTGAGTGACCTGGTCATTGCAGGCAGTAGAAAGAATAATGACCGGGAGCTTTCTTAATTTCTCACTCTTCTTTATTTCGGCAAGACATTCATCCCCGCGCATCCGCGGCATGTTGAGATCCAGGAACAGGATATCCGGCAATTTTTTTTCCGCATAAAGATATTTCATCAGCTTCTCGCCATCTTCCAGCATGGTTAATTTCGTTTTAACAGGGATCACATTCAGCTCCATTTCGAAAATAAAGCGGTCGTCCTGATCATCATCCGCAAGGAGAATTTGTAGTGGTTTAACCATAGAAATGTTTTTAGCGAATAACAGGAGCAGGGTTATTCATGTAAGAAGCGTAAGCTGGAGCAATCTTTAATGAAAGGTATTTTAATTTATTCATAATAGCAATTTTTCATCATAATAATCGATGCAAAGATGATGTAATGATAATTGCAGTTGTTATGTAATTTTTTACTTGTATTGTATAAATCACATATCCGGTGGGTATGTCACTTATATGACTGTAATAAATATGCCCGGACCTATTGCAGGTTGTAAAACCTGTAATTCCCAATAATTTGATATTTTTGCAGTCTCCATGATCAAAGAAAACAACAGATCCTGCGGTATTATCGGCTCCGGGGTTTCCGGCTTAGCTGCTGCGATCCGCATGCGGAACAAAGGGTATAAGGTTACCGTTTTTGAGGCCAACAGCTTTGCCGGAGGGAAACTCTCTTCCGAAAGCAGGAATGGTTACCGCTTCGACATGGGGCCGTCTGTTTTCACGATGCCACGATATGTGGATGAACTGTTTGAATTGTCGGGGAAGAACCCCCGTGAGCATTTCAATTATATGCAGCTTGACCCGGTTTACCGCTACTTCTTCGAGGACGGGACCATCCTTGATGCTTATCACGGCAAAGAAGCCTATTCCCGGGAAATGTCGAAAAAGCTGGATGAAAAGGAAAGCACAATAAAGAACTACCTGGATAATACAGAATATGTTTATCACCTTACTGCCGATGTGTTCCTGCATAACTCACTGCACAGGCTGAAGAACTTTTTCAGGAAGCCGGTAGTGAAAGGCCTGCTGAATTTCGGGAAGATAGGGGCGTTTGAAACGATGAACGAAGCGAATGAGAAAGCATTCTCCGATAAAAAGATGGTGCAGATCTTCAACCGCTATTCCACCTATAACGGATCCAGTCCTTACCTGGCGCCTGCTACATTAAATGTGATCCCCCACCTGGAGATCATTGAAGGGGCATATTACCCGGAAGGCGGAATGGTTGCCATAACCCAGGCGCTTGTGAAGCTTGCGAAAGACATTGGAGTAGAGTTCAGGTTTTCCAGTCCGGTGCGGGAAATAATCATTCAAGGGAACAAGGTAAAAGGATTACGAACAGATTCGGGAACTCATGATTTTGATGTGGTCATCAGCAACATGGATGTTTACAACAGCTACCAGAAGCTGATGCCGGGTGTGAAGAAGCCGGAAAAAACCCTGAAGCAGGAGAAATCGAGCTCTGCGGTGATCTTCTACTGGGGGATCAGGAAAGAGTTCAAAGAGCTTGGATTGCACAATATTCTTTTTTCAGAAAATTACCGGGAAGAGTTTGATACGATGTTTGGAAAGAAGTTAATTTATAAGGACCCGACCATCTACATAAACATTACCTCCAAACATACACCTTCGGATGCCCCTCCGGGCTGCGAGAACTGGTTCACGATGATCAATGTGCCGAACAATTCCGGCCAGGATTGGGACGCTTTGGTTGCTGAAGCGCGGGTCAACATGATAAAGAAGATCAACCGCGTGCTGAAAACGGATATTGAAAAATATATCGACTGTGAAATGACACTTGATCCCCGCCTCGTTGAAAGTCGCACCTCAAGCGCCTTTGGGGCCATCTATGGGAATGCTTCCAATAATAAATTTGCCGCTTTTCTGCGGCATGCGAACTTTTCAAACCAGGTAAAGAACCTGTATTTCTGCGGAGGAAGTGTGCATCCGGGTCCGAGTATTCCCTTGTGTTTACTGAGTGCAAAGATCACGACAGAATTGGTAAAGTAGCCATCATTTTTTTTCGCCTTATTTCAATTAAGCTTTAAGTTTGATTTCCCCCTACTTTCAAAACCGGCACACTTTTCTTTTTTGAAAATCGTGGAGGGAATTCTACAGGCTTTCCAGGCTGCAGGATTATCTTTGCGACTGTCGTTCCGCATGCAATGCGTTGCTGGAATAATAATTTAGTAATAAGGAAGCGGCAGTTTTAAAATTAATACATGAAGGAAAAAGACAAACACATAATGGTTATTGATGATGACGAGGACGACAGGAAATTGTTCTGCAGGGCATTGCAACAGGTTTCAAATAATGTAGGCTGTCTGCGTGCTTCAAATGGCAAGGATGCCCTCGATTATCTTACCGATGGCTCTAAAGCAGTTCCGGAAGTAATTTTTCTGGATATCAATATGCCGGTAATGACAGGATGGGAGTTCCTGACAAAAATTAAGCTTATCGAAAGGGTAAAGAATATACCGGTAGTCATGTTTTCTACATCTTCCAACAAGAGGGATATTGTTATTGCCTACGATCTCGGGGCAGAAAGCTATTGTATCAAACCGGATGAACCGGAAGAGCTTACGAATATCCTATATTTAATTACACAGCATATAGGTAACAACCTTAGAACTTTTTTAAATTCAGGCCTCGCCTCCAAATATTTTCACTCACCGTCAAAATTAAATTTCTAAACTATGAAAACAGAAGTACTTCAGCGAAACAATGTTAAAGTAACAGGAAAAGGGACACAGCCAATGGTTTTCGCCCATGGATTCGGGTGTGACCAGAATATGTGGCGTTATATAACTCCCGCTTTTGAGGAGAATTTTAAAATCGTGCTGTTTGATTACGTGGGTGCGGGGAACTCTGATCTTAAATCCTACAACAAGGAGCGGTACAGCGATCTTACGGGGTATGCTGAGGATGTCCTCGAGATCTGTGAAGCACTTGAGCTGAAGAACGTGATCTTTATCGGGCATTCCGTAAGCAGCATGATCGGTGCGCTTGCGGCCATAAAAAAGCCGGAGCAGTTTGCCAACATTATTATGGTAGGACCTTCCGCAAGATATATTAATGATGAGGGCTACCTTGGAGGTTTTGCAAAGAAAGATATTCTTGAACTGCTTGATACAATGGAAAACAATTATATTGGCTGGGCAAATTTCCTTGCACCTGCTATCATGAAGAACCCGGAAAAACCGGAGCTTGGGGCTGAACTGACAGAAAGCTTCTGCTCTACAGATCCTGTGATCGCACGCCAGTTCGCAGAAGTAACCTTCCTTTCGGACAACCGCGAAGATTTAAAGAAAATGAAAACACCCTCATTGATCATGCAATGCTCGGATGATATCATCGCCCCACTTGAAGTGGGTGATTACCTGCATAAGAACATCCCGAACAGCTCGCTGAAAGTTTTGTCTGCCACCGGACATTGCCCTCACATGAGCGCACCGGAAGAAACAATAGCGGTAATAAAAGAATATTTAGCAATGAAGTTTAATTAAAATTTGGATCAGGTACTTGACAATGCCCCGAACGGGTTTATTACTTTCAATGATAAAGGAATTATCGTAGAAGTAAATAATACCATCTGTAAAATGCTTGGATATGGCAAACCTGAATTGGAGGGCGCAAAGTTCGAATCGATCCTGGACATTGCCGGGAAGATCTTTTTTCAGACCCATCTTTTTCCACTGCTAAAGATGCAGAAGAAAGTGGATGAGATTTTTCTCAACCTTAAGGCAAAAGATTCGGCCATCATCCCGGTTATTACCTCTGCTATCCGTGAAGAGCTAAAGGAAGATTCACGGAGTATCTGCGTTTTTCTTCCTGTACACAACAGGAGGAAATACGAAGATGAGATCCTTGCTGCGAAAAAGCAGGCACAGGAAGCTTTAAGAGAGAACAGGGAGCTTATTGAAACCCGCGAGGAAAATTCACGGCATAGTAAAGAGCTGGACAAAAAAATCCTGGAGCTGGACAGGATCAACAGTGAGATCCTTCAATTTAACAGCATCATCAATCATGAGATGCAGGAATGTGTCAGGAAAATATTGCTTTTTTCCCGGCTGGGGATTCGGGAGAAAGAAGAGAGCCACTTCTTAAGAGTGATCGAAATAGCCAGCCGGCTGAAAACCATTAATTCTTCCCTTAACATATTTATAGGCCTTGACAGGGACCGAACAGGCTTCCAGCCGGTCAACCTGAATGAATGTCTCGAAGAAGCAAAAAAGGAGGTGCTTGATAAGCTTGATTTTAAAGGGCTTGAACTGATCAGTGATGAACTTCCTGTAATAGAAGGATCTTTGAATGACCTGAGGCTGCTTTTCTTTCACTTAATAAGCAATGCAGTAAAATTCCGGAATGGGGATGAGGTTGTGCTTTATGTTTCTTCAGTAGTTTACAAAGAGAATATCTATAAGGCAATGAGCCGGAAATATGAATACCATGATGTAGTGAAGATCACGTTCAGTGATAACGGGCAGGGGTTCGATAATCAGCACAAAGAATATGTTTTTGCCATCCTCAAAAAACTAAACCATAAATCCCCGGGAAGCGGGATCGGGCTGGCAATATGCAAGAAAATCCTGGATAACCATCATGGCACTATTTCCATAGATTCGGTTGAGAATATTGGAACTACTGTTAAAATAATCCTTCCCGTTAAGCAAACTTCCTGATAACTATGCTGGCTATTTTTTGGGCTCCAGCTCAAAAACCAGCTTTGATTCCTCTTTCGCATATTCAATTTTTAGTCTCCCGGGTTCAACCACCAGGATCTTATAGTTGAATTTTTCTTCATTGGGTTCAGTGAAATAAATGTATTGTCCTGAGCGCGACCATTTCCCTTCTTTTTTAACGCCTTCGAGTACAGCGGTAAAGCTATGATCCAGGGCCATCGACAGCATATCATTCTTGCTTTTGGTTTCTTTCAGCTTAATCCTGGTTCCATCTCTTTCGAGTGAACTGATCTTCCATACTTTGCTGCACATAATGGAATCATTCTTCGAAAGCCTCGAAGATGTGCCAAGCTTGCTGGATGTTTTGGTTTGGGCAAAGGAAACAGTCATGTATAAAACTAAAAGAAATGTGGTGGTGATCTTTTTCATGTCTTTAATTTACTGATATTTTTTATTTGTTGGCTCCACTTTCTCAACTCCGCTCGAAATGACTTCGCGTTGAGATATTATGGTCCGGCTCCACACTTTCTCGACTTCGCTCGAAATGACTTCGTGCTGAACCATTATGACAGCTCTCGCACTTTCCCGACTTCGCTCGAAATGACTTCGTGCAACGACATGCAAATGACATCTTAAGTGCAGGATCATAGTTGTCATTTCGAGCGGAGTCGAGAAATAGACTTCGGCAATTAAACTCTCCGCCTTACACCGCTCGCGCAACCAAGGAAATTACAATTGGATCCCGACTTTAAAACCAAGCCCGGAAGTCCCGAAGCGGACCCTGTCCATCATATTGTAAAGCTTTTTACCATTGCGTTTGTGAACTACATACACCGCAGTATCGAGAATGAACAGGAACCCTCCCTGCATGATCAGCGAGTTGCCCCAGCCTTTGAACTTATCGTGCCGTGCCGGATCAGTTTTCGCCCTTTCGGTCAGGTATAATCCTGCGGAAGAATAAAGAATGTCAAGTGCAGCACTGGTAATAAAGGTTGCTTCGGTGTTGCTCTGCCACTGTAGGGACTTTTTCATGTCAAGGTCATTGCGGTCTTTCGGCAATAAGCTGGCAACTGCTATAATTGCATTAACACCGTTCCACATAACGTTCATCTGGTGGAAATACTGATCTGTGCCTTTTGTGTTATAATACATGATCCCGCTGGTAGCGATATTCGCAGCCGCCCATCCGCCAAGGACCTGTAAACCCCGCGTGGTTTTTTTGTTGCGCGACCTGTTAAATTCGAACAGGGAAGTACTGTCGGCAGATTGTGAGAATGCTCCCGATGCCAGGAGAGCTAAAAGCAGGAGTGTGAGTGTTCTTTTCATTTGTCCTTGATCTTTAAATACTCATATACAGTGATGACTAAAAGGAACTGGAGCATTCCGTAAAAAAGGTCTTCCACCGGTATCGTGTATATACGAATGTTCAGGTTATCCGGATTGTTGTAGATCAGCACCGGCATTGCAGTGAGAACCCCGTTAACCAGGAGGAAAGGAAGAGTGCAGATTAACCAGGCAAGATAATATCTGCCGAGATAAGCCGACCTGATAAAAACCAAGTGTAATAATAAGAAGGACGCCAGGGAAATGAATGAAATAAAAGTATAGATCTTTTCTGTATTAAAAAATGCAGTAAGGGCCAGGAAAGCGATCAGTATGAAAGTAATAATCCGGACGTAGGGGGCAAGAACATCACGGGGGACAAAGTAATTCATGACTTCATAAATGAATACACAGGAAAAAGGGACAATAAAGAAAAAGAGCCATTCTTCGAGCGGCAGGTTCAATAGAAAGATCCCCAGCACGTACTCTTCGTTAAATTCCCATACACCTATAGAGGTAAACCAGATATCCCAGCTTATAAAAATAACCGCACTCAGAAGGATAGCCGGAAACAAAGTCTTCCATTTTTTATGATAGGCAATCTTTCCCTCGAAGCTTTTGTAAAGCGGGTAGGAGAGTGTGAAGATTAAAAGGAACAGATAAGTAAACTGCTTCATTCCAACTTAAAAAATTAAAAGCAAAACAAAAAATAAGAACTGGATAATATATAAAGCTGCTGCAAGCTTATTGTCCTTGCGGAAATTGAGGAAATGAAACAACAGAAGCAACAGGAATGACACTCCAAACCAGGCAGCATAATTTTGTAGTGGGATGATGCCGCTGTTCCACGACCAGAAGTCATACATGGTTGCTGCCTGTTCAAGAACAAGGTCAAGCATTACCAGTAAGGCTGCCCCGGCAATGCTTTTCAGAACAATGCCGGTTTTTAACCGGCTGGTGACCGCTCCTGCGGAATAAACGAGGATCAGCCAATTCAAGCCTATGATCAGCGGAACTTCCATGATCTTCCACCCAAGTGTTCTTCCGTAAGTATATTCCCCGAAGATCTTCCCTGTATGCACGCCTGCAACTTCGATAAAAAAACCAAACAGGAAAGTTATCAGTGCAAAAATGATGAAGGATTTATTGAAATCCGGATGATGCCAGGATAACAGGGCCGCACATATTATAAGGTTAACGGGTGTCATCACCAGGAAAAGATCCCTGCATGAAGAATGGATCCCGATGACACCAACAGCGTGAATAATGGTAAGAATTATCGTATGGATCAATAGCGTATTGTTCCTTGCTTCCTTCATCATTTCAGTTTGGCCTTCTCTGCAGCAGTCAGCAGTTTCGACTGCAGCAGGAATGATCGGGCGCTTTCTTTTACTTCCTTGTTTTCTATGCTGTCGAATTTTCTCAGAAGCAGCGCTTTATCATTTTCAAGTTCTTTATTATACCCCAATATTTTAGGTGCATAGCTTTGTATCGTGAAACGCAGGAGGATCAGTTCAGGATTCTCCCTGTCTTCTGCGATCTCCTTTTCCAGCAGCTGATGACCTGATTTAAACAGTTTCAGCTTCTCGGCTTTGTTCTTCACGAATCCGGCATACATCATTGTCACAGCACCTTTATATGCCGGGGCTGGTTTAGGAGAGGTATGCGCGTTAATGAGCCTGGTGAAAAGCTTTGCACAGCTCAGGCTGTCTTTATTGGCAGTTCTGTATTCTTTCCTTGCAATTGAAACCAGGTCGTTTTGGGCGGAAATAAAAAAATGAAAAATTATGAAGGCAAATATAAAAACTGACTTTTTCATTAGAGCATATTAAAGCGGTGTTTTAAATATGAACCCAGGAACAACAGGTATTTCTTTGAATCCGGGATGCGGATCCGGCTTTGAATTACTTCCTTTGCGGGTGTATGCCGGATTTTATTAAAGAGTGATACATAATAAATATATGCCAGGTAAACACCAAGTCTCGCCTTTCTTGGAAGCTTCCTGATGCCTCTTAAGCCTGCATCAAAATCAAGCTGGATATCGGCTTCAATTTCTTTCTTGACGCTTTCATTGAAATTATTAATATCAAATCCGGGGAAATAGGAGCGGCCCAGCAAATGAACGTCCGCTTTGAGGTCCCTCAGGAAATTAATCTTCTGGAAGGCTGAACCCAGCTTCATTGCATCCGGTTTCAGGTCTTCATATTGCTGTTTGTTCCCTTCGACAAATATCCGGAGGCACATGAGCCCGACCACTTCTGCCGAACCCAATATGTATTCCTGGTAGCCTTCAGGACTGTAATTGGTTTTGTCAAGGTCCATTTCCATGCTGCGCAGGAAGGTGTTGATCAGGTCAATATCAATCCCGTATTTATTGACCGTGTGCTGGAAGCTATGTAATATAGGGTTAAGGCTGATCCTGTCATTGATGGCATCATGCGTATCTTTCCGGAAGCGGTCCAGCAGTTCCCGTTTGTTGGTGTCGTGGAATGTATCCACGATCTCATCCGCAAATCTCACAAAACCATAGATTGCGTGGATGGGCATAATGAAATCCTTGTGCAGCAGGCTGACACCCAGGGAAAACGAAGTGCTGTAGCTGGTGGTTACCAGCTTGCTGCATTTGTAAGATACTTCGTTATATAATTCCATGGTACTGATATTAACCTGTATTATTTATAATCTATACTAAAAGATTTCTCCCTGTGTCGAAATGACATTTTTTAACCGTCTACGAACTACAAACCCTTCAAACTCTAAACTCTTTAGTAACAAACCATAAACTCTTGTTCTCTAAACTCTAAACTTCTTAATAACTTCCTTCGCTGCAACCATCCCGGAAATAATGCTCGGAGGAACACCCGGCCCGGGAACAGTTAGCTGACCTGCATAATACAGGTTCTTTACTTTTTTATTCTTAAGAGACGGCTTTAAAATAGCGGTTTGCATCAATGTATTTGCAAGCCCGTAAGCATTTCCCCCAAAAGAATTATAATCATTTTTAAAATCATTGATGGCATAGCTTTTCTTAACGATCACGTATTTTTTAATCTCCTGGCCCGTTAAATGCTCCAGGCGATCCATCATGATGTTAAAATACTTTTCCCTGATCTCTTCCGTATCCTCGATATCCACTGCAATCGGTATTAAAAGTACTAAATTTTCTTTTCCCGCGGGAGCCACAGTGGCATCTGTTTTAGAGGCGCAGGTAGAGTAGAAGAGAGGCTTGTTCGGCCATTGCGGTCTGTCATAAATTTCTTCCGCGTGAAGATCAAAGGGAGCATCAAAAAAAAGATTATGATGTTCAAGGCCCTCTATCTTTTTATCGATGCCAATGTAATACATCAGGCAGGAAGGTGCCATTTTACGGGTCTTCCAATATGATTCGCTGTAATTCCTGTATTGTTCGTCCAGGAGCTTCTGCTCAACATGATGGTAATCCGCTGCCGCGATGATCACATCAGCCTGATGGGTAATGCTGTTGGAAACAATACTTACAGCTTTCCTGTCCTTTACATTTATGCTTGTAACATTTTCATTTGTAAGGATCTTTACGCCCTGTGATCTTGCAACATTTACCATGGCATCCACGATCTTTGCCATTCCGCCCATGGGATACCAGGTGCCCAGCACAATATCCGCGTAATTCATCATACTGTACAGGGCAGGTGTTTCATCCGGCTTTGCACCCAGGAACAAAACAGGGAACTCCAGCAGCTGGATGAGTTGCTCATTTTTAAAATGCTTCCTGATATAAGTACTGATCGATTTAAAAAGATCCATCCTCAAAGCTGCATTCAGGATCCGGAAATCCATGAACTCAAGAATGGAAAGCGATGGCTTATGGACGAAGTCCGACATGCTCACTTCATATTTGTATTGTGCGTCTGAAAGGAATTTTTTCAGTTGAACGCTGCTTCCGGGTTCATGTTTTTCAAACAACGCGTAAAATTCATCCAGGTTGGCCGGAATCCTTAGGACATCATCCTTGCCAAAGAACACCGCATAGGAAGGATCGAGGCGGACCAGGTCATAATGTGCTGCAACAGAAGTATTGAATTCTTTAAAATAATTCTCAAAAACATCAGGCATCCAGTACCAGCTGGGGCCCATATCAAAAGTGAAGCCGTCTATCTCCAGCTTTCTCGCCCGCCCGCCTGTTTCGTGATTTTTTTCGAACAGCGTCACGTCAAAGCCTTCTTTGGCAAGCGTGGATGCTGCGGAAAGGCCTGCAAACCCGGCTCCTATAACTATTGCTTTGTTCTGTTTCAATTTATTTATTCGTTCTTTCTTTCCTGGACATTTCGACCATCAGGAGAAATCTTTTCCAGAGATTCTTTCTTCGTATACCTTCGAAATAACATTGCTGTTATTTTCATAGGAAAAATATTTTACCATTTCAATTCAGGGGATTTCTCTCTTCGTTGGAAATGACATTGTCTGCTTTTTAGATCGGCAATTGTTGAAGGATCTGCTGCAGAGTTTTCACCATTCAATTCAAGATTTCTCTCTTCGTTCGAAATGACATTGTCTGCTTTTTTTTAGATCGGCAATTGTTTGAAGGATCTGCTGCAGAGTTTCACCATTCAATTCAAGATTCCTCTCTTCGTTCGAAATGACATTGTTTACTTTTTCAGATCAGCAATTGTTTTAGAAGGATCTGCTGCAGAAAAGACCGTATTTCCTGCAACCAGCACATTGGCACCGGTTTCTACCAGTTTTTTATAATTATCCAGGTCAACGCCTCCGTCAATTTCAATCAGTGCTTTGGATTTGGTCGTGCTTTTCATTTCACGCAGATCAGCAACTTTGCTGAATGTATTATCAATGAATTTTTGGCCGCCAAAACCGGGGTTCACGCTCATCACACAGATAAGGTCAAGCTCAGTTATAATATCAGTCAGCAGCATGGCCGGTGTATGCGGGTTGATAGCTACCCCTGCCATCATTCCCAATGCCTTGATCGCCTGTATGGTCCTATGAAGATGAGTGCATGCTTCCAGGTGAACCGTAAGTATATCTGCCCCGGCATCCTTAAATGCCTGGAGATAGCGGTCGGGGTCATTTATCATTAAATGAACATCGAGCGGTTTTGTTGCATGCTTTTTAATGGCCTTGACAACGGGGAACCCGAAAGAAATATTCGGCACAAACATACCGTCCATGATATCCACATGGAACCAGTCGGCTTCGCTTTTATTGATCATTTCAACATCACGCTGAATATTGGCAAAATCTGCCGACAGTATGGAGGGTGCAATTAGATGGCTCATTTCCTGATTTTAGAGATGCGAAGGTACAAAAAAATCGGGCTTTTTCTGGAAGAAGACATAGGGCACGGAGAAACTTCTTTTAATCCGGAAGTGGCCGTTCAACCGTAAAGCCGTAATTATGGAGAAGGATCTCACTAGGGTCTTCATTGATGTAGAACTGATCATCAACGTTCACAAATTTTTTCCAGTAGGGTGATCGTTCATTAATCGTCCCGACTACTCCTATACGATGTTTTTTAGAATAGAATGCTTCATTAACCGCCCTCAGGTTTTTGGGATAGCGCTCACCCCATGTAGAAAAACGAGTGGTGATCTCCTCGTTCGAATAGAAGATTATCTGCCATTGTAAAAGTCCGTTCCCGCAAAAAACATGATAAATGTTTCTTTCTTTCAGCTCATCGATCAGGTGAAGGATATTTTCTTTGTTGTGCGCTTTGAAACGGAACTTGTAAAATGTGCAGATTGAGAACGTGCCTGCAAGTACGAAGAAGCAGGTGAGCGCAATGATCAGCTTTTTAAAGTTTACCTGGTCGGTCAGGATAGCGATGAACAAAAGCAAATTCCCGAAAAGAGGCAGGAGGTAACGGGCAGCGTTATCACCGAGGACAAATATATAGGAGAGCGAAAAAATAAAGGACAGTCCGAACACGTAAAAATAAGGAGATGCAGCCCTGCTTACTAAAAGCGGCATCAGTACAAGCAAGGCAAGAAAAAGTAAAGCGGTCATGCAGCCCGCCCACAGATAGGTGACCGGGTGACCTTCAACGTTCCATGCAACATAGTAACTGCCTGAAAAATTTACATAGATCCTGCGCGGAAGATCAATAATACGGTGCAGTATTCCCGATTTCAGATCAAAGACTTCGGGCTGCCAGACATTCATGAGGTTTCTTTTGATGAGGAAGAAGGTTATGGCACCGATTGCAATCCCTCCTACAAACTTTATAATATCAGCTTTGTTTCCTGAGCGATAGAGTTGGTAAACAATTATAGGGAGTAGTCCGGGTAACCACAGTGCCTGGCCTTCAAATACAATTGCTGTAAGAATTCCAATCAGGATCCATAACCACCTGCGCTGTGTGTCCTGGTTTCGGAACAGCAGGAATAAAATCAGATTGGTGAAAAGGAACGCGGTAAGATATCCGCCCCTGGCTTTCATTGACCATACAGCCCAAACAGGGGCAGATGCAAAGATAAGGGCAATACAGAAAGGTATCCAGTCATTCTTTAGCCTGATCATTAAAAGAGTTTTGTAGAAAAGCAGGATTCCCAGTGTCCACATCATAAGCATACCAAGCTTTACGGTAACATCCGAAATCCCGAAAAAAAAGTAATGCAGGTCGATGAAGAGGACTTCGATAAATGAAAAGCCATAGGGCTGGCCATAGAAATAAACCGGAAATTCCCTGCCTTCCAGCATATGCCTGGCCATCACCGCAACAACACATTCGTCTCCGTCCAGCATAAGATCAGGGCTGATCAACTGGGGAATGCGGGAAATATAGCATACCAGGATAAGAATAAATAGTTCTTTATACTTCATAGTGGCTTACGGAGCAAATATAAAACATTCTTATCAGGAAGGAATCTGTGATCAATGTTAATGATCTGGAGGAATTTTAAGAAATCAGGAATAAAAAAAGAGGAAACGAAATGGTTTCCTCTTTTTAAATTTTAATCGCAATTAACAATTAGCCTAAATAGGTTTTAAGGATCTTGCTCCTGGAAGTATGCTTTAATCTCCTGATCGCTTTTTCTTTGATCTGGCGAACACGTTCACGGGTAAGGTCAAACTTTTCACCGATCTCTTCCAGTGTCATGGCATGCTCCCCGTTCAATCCGAAGTACAAACGTACTACATCCGCTTCACGCGAGGTCAATGTATGCAATGCGCGCTCAATTTCCCTGCGGAGAGATTCATGTAGGAGCCCATTCTCAGGATTGGGTGCATCGTCCGATTCCATTACATCATACATGCTGCCGGCATTATCATCACCGGTTGTAAGAGGTGCATCCATGGAAACATGGCGGCCGGTATTTTTCATTGATTCCTTCACATCGCTTTCCGAGATCTCCAGCATGACGGCAATCTCCGCTGCGCTTGGTTCACGCTCATATTCCTGTTCGAGTTTGGAAAAAGTCTTGTTGATCTTATTAATGGAACCGATCTTGTTGAGCGGTAAACGTACGATACGGGACTGTTCGGCAAGTGCCTGGAGAATAGACTGGCGGATCCACCATACGGCATAAGATATGAATTTGAAACCGCGGGTCTCGTCAAAACGCTGAGCTGCTTTAATCAGGCCCAGGTTGCCCTCATTGATAAGGTCAGGAAGACTGAGTCCCTGGTTCTGGTACTGTTTGGAAACAGATACAACGAAACGAAGATTGGCTTTGGTTAATTTTTCGAGAGCGCCCTGGTCTCCGGCCCTGATCTTTCTTGCTAATTCTACTTCTTCATCTGCAGTAATCAGGTCAACTTTTCCGATCTCCTGTAAATACTTGTCCAGTGACGCAGTCTCACGGTTAGTAACCTGCTTCGATATCTTGAGCTGTCTCATAAAAAAACGGTGGTTAATTTAAAACGATATTCCTATACGCTGAGTTTCCACAAATGTTACACTAAAGTACATTTTTTTTACGATAAAGGAACTTTTTTTGCCGACAGACTTCGTTTTGGCTGGAATGCCGATTGGTGGCTGTTTCCGGCAAGAATCAGATTTTAATTTCCTGTTGGAACAATACTATCTGTTTCTACCATCAGCATCACTGTCTTTTTCGGGGCCCGGGGCCGGTGCATTACACCTTTTGTAATAGTGACGCCCTGGTTCGGGTTCAGCTCTATTGTGCGGTCTTCCAGATCAATCAGCAATTGTCCCTCAAGCACGAAGAAATACTCATCGTCATCATCGTGCTTGTGCCAATGGTATTCACCTTCCACGATCCCAAGGCGCACTACGCTCCCGTTTACTTTCGTAAGGGTCTGGTTGAACCATTTGTCTTTACATGCTTTCACTTCCTCATTGAGATCCATCTTCTCAAGATGGTTAAATTTGATATCGAGGCGGGTGTTGTATTTTGTGAAGTCGTTTTCCATGAATTAAATTTAGTTAAATTATTGGTTTATCAGCATCTGAAACACAGAGTGGTATAAACAAAAAGCTCCCACCTTGCGATGAGAGCTTCTGTATCATAAGACTGAATATTAATTCTGAGCAGCTTGTTCTTTTTGCTCAGGCTTTGGCAATAAAGCTTTGCGTGACAATTTGAACTTGCCTGTTTTCGGATCGGTACCGATCAGCTTCACCTGGATTTTTTCACCTTCTTTGAAAACACCATCCATTGATTCTAACCTGGAATGCCCTACTTCAGAGATATGCAGCAAGCCATCTTTACCCGGCATGAATTCAACGAAAGCTCCGAAAGCCATGATGGATTTTACTTTTCCTTCATACACTTCGCCAACTTCCGGCTGTGCAACAATACCTTTGATCTTGGAAAGCACAGCATTGATCGCATCTGCGTTTGTCGCAACGATATCGATATGCCCCTGGTTGTTGATCTCTTCGATAACAATCGTAGCGCCTGTTTCACGCTGCATTTCCTGGATGATCTTTCCTCCGGGCCCGATAATGGCACCGATGAATTCTTTAGGAATAACCATTTTAACGATGCGCGGTGCATGCGGCTTGTAATCAGGACGTGTTTCAGTGATCGTCTTGGTCATCTCGTTAAGGATGTGTAAACGTCCTTTTCTCGCCTGTTCCAATGCTTCAGCCATTACTTCGTAAGGCAATCCGTCAACTTTTAAGTCCATCTGGCATGCAGTGATACCATCCTTCGTTCCGGTTACTTTAAAGTCCATATCTCCTAAATGATCCTCATCTCCAAGGATGTCGGAAAGGATCGCGTATTTACCTTTATCATCCGTGATCAGTCCCATTGCAATACCTGAAACCGGTTTCGTGATCTTTACCCCGGCATCCATTAATGCAAGCGTGCCTGCACAAACTGTAGCCATTGAGGAAGAACCGTTAGATTCAAGGATATCGGAAACAACGCGGACAGTGTAAGGGTTTTCGGGAGACAGCACTTGTCTTAAAGCACGTTCCGCAAGGTTACCATGTCCGACTTCACGTCTTCCCGGCCCGCGGTTAGGCTTTACCTCACCTGTAGAGAAAGCAGGGAAGTTATAATGCAGCATAAAATTATTTTGTCCCTGGAACAATGCCCTGTCAATTGACTGAAGGTCTAATTTGGTTCCCAGGGTCACAGATGTTAATGACTGAGTTTCACCACGTGTGAAGACAGCAGAACCGTGAGCAGAAGGCAGGTAACCGATCTCGCTCCAGATAGGGCGGATCTGGTCGGTTTTACGGCCATCAAGGCGAGCTCTTTCATCAAGAACAAACCTGCGGACAGCATCATATTCAACTTCATGATAATATTTTTTCACCAACGAAGGGTTGATGCTTGCTTTTTCTTCTTCGGATAATGAATCCATGAATTCGGTAACTACGGCTTTAAAAGCAGCACTGCGTTCTTTCTTGTTTGGGTTCTGCGATTTGGCAACAGCGTAAGCTTTGTCGTAAAGCGCTTTATGAACGCGTGTACGCAGGTCAGCATCATTCGTTTCGTGGTTGTATTCGCGTTTAACGATCTGACCTTTTACAGCTTCAACTTTTTTAACAAGTTCATTGATGGCATTGATCTGAACCTTGATCGCTTCGTGAGCAAACTTAATTGCTTCAAGCATTTCTGCTTCGGAAACTTCTTTCATTTCACCTTCCACCATCATAATATCTTTTGCGTTAGCAGCAACAATGATGTCAAGGGTTGATTTTGCCTGTTCTTCTACTGAAGGGTTAACCATAAGTTTACCGTCCACTTTCGAAACCCGGACTTCAGAAACCGGTCCTGCGAAAGGAATGTCGGAAACAGAAATTGCGGCAGATGCAGCAAGGCAGGCAAGCGCATCAGGTGATGTGTTCTTATCCCCGGAGATCAGGGAGATCATTACTTGAGTATCGGAGTGATAGTCTTCCGGGAAGAGCGGGCGTAAAGCGCGGTCAACAAGGCGGCTGATCAATATTTCGTAATCTGATAAACGTGCTTCGCGTTTGAAGAATCCCCCGGGGAAACGTCCTGCAGAAGCAAATTTTTCCTGGTAATCTACAGATAATGGAAGGAAATCGGTCCCTTCTTTAGCGTCTTTGTTTGATACTACAGTTGCAAGAAGCATTGTATCGCCCATTTTTACAACTACGGATCCATCAGCCTGTTTAGCTAATTTCCCGGTTTCTAATGTAATCGAGCGGCCATCGCCTAACTCAAATGTGTGTGAAATTCCAATTTGTGACATGTGATTGTTTTTAATTTATTGTTTTCTTGACCTCTAATTTATTTCGTATGCTGATTATAAAATGCAAAAAAGCATCCTTCCACTAAGGAAGGATGCCTTATAATAATATCTATTTGGTCATTAAGATTATTTCCTTAGATCTAATTTCTTAACAACAGCACGGTATCTTTCGATATCTGTTTGCTTTAAGTAATCAAGCAGGCTGCGTCTTTTACCAACTAAGTTCAACAAAGCACGCTGTGTACCGAAATCTTTTTTGTTAGATTGCAGGTGGTTTGTAAGGTGTAAGATCCTGTGGGAAAACAAAGCGATCTGACCTTCAGAAGAACCTGTGTCTTTTTCTGATTTACCGTGTTTTTTGAAAATGTCTTTTTTAATTTCTGATGTTAAATACATTGTATCTCGTCTTTTAATTTTTAAATTCGGATTGCAAATATACAAATTTTCATATAATCTACAATACCGGGGACGATTTTTTTTGACTTTTAGGCCGGATTATCTTCCGGATGTCTTCCTGGCCGGGGTCCGATACCATTTTGCGATATCAAATGTGAAACCAATGCTGCCGAAATCGTTGCCATGTGCAATCTCCGGCCTGCCGATATTGATCGTCCTTCCGTACTGCGCCTGGATCTTAAAGAATTTATATCCGAACCGCAGGGTCAATGCCGGCTCCGCAAATGTAAAGATCCCTGAGGTCAGCTTTCCGTTATCAAGATGATCAGCAGCAAGTTCCGCTTCTGAAAAACCAATGGAATTGAATTTCTTATATTTTACGAAAGAGAACCTTGGAGTAAACGCCAGTTCAATGTATTTGTTGCAGTAACCAATGCTCGGCTGGATAAAAGCTTTGCTTCCGCGTGCGTCCCAGGAATTGGTAATCACGGTATTCTCATGGTTCGTATAGCTCACTTTCTTTTCAAGGTTTCCGGCCCCTACACCCGCATAGGTTTCAAAGATCATGTTCTTTTTGAACGGCAGGTAGTATCCTAACCCGATCTCACCAAGTTTTCCGTTGTGTTTAAAATATTCTTTTCCCTGGTACGATTTCGAGAATCCGTTTACCATCAGTCCGATATTATCCGTAACACCAACCGCGACCTGCAGGTTGTTCTGATCTACGGTAAGTTTTACTTCTCCCTGTTCCTTCAAAAGCGGGGTATTCACATTATTTGATACATATGTGCTGGTGGTGCAGGAGGACAGCCCCAATATAACTGCGGAGGTTATAAAAAATATGTACTTGGTTTTCATAACAATTATTTTTTGGTTTTTAATTGTTATTTCCAAGTACATGCCACTAAAAGCCCTGAAAAGCCTGGGAATCTAAAATCTGATCTGAACTTATTATTAGAAAAGCCAAAAGAATCATAAGAAAAGCCGGTAACAATTAATTAACTGACCAGCCCTGAGGAAATCGAAACACAATTTCTCTCTTTTGTTCTTAAAATCCCGGAGTGGGGAATCACATAGTTCCCGGTTCCTGCCTTGGCTTTTTATACCATTTTGCAATATCCAGCACTAAACCGAGACTTGCAAAATTAGAAGGATGCTTGATGTTCCTCTGTGTGATATTCATGGTAAGGCCATACTGTGCCTGGAGCTTTATGAATTTATAACCGCCCCTTACCGTAAATGCGGGTTCGGCAAAAGTGAAAATGCCTGAAGTCAGCTGGTCATTGTTCAGGTAATCTTCCGCAAGCTGTTCTTCCGTATATCCGAAAGCCCTGAAATGGGTGTACTTGACAAACGAAAGGCGGGGAGTAAAGGCGACATCAAAAAACCTTCCTGCATAACCGATCCCAGGCTGCAAGAATGCCTTTGTCCCCTGGGCATCATAGGAAGCCCAGTAAACTGTATTGTCGGATGTGCTGTAGGTTTGCTTTTTATCAATTGTCCCGATGCCAAGCCCGGTATAAACCTCAAATACCATATTATTCCTGAAGGGCTTAAAATATCCGAAACCCAGTTCGCCTAATGTACCGCGGTGTGAAAAGTCTTTGCTTTCCTTCTCATATGACTTGTAGAAACCATTTACCATGATCCCCCAGTGGTCGGCAACCGCAACAGCGATCTGGGCATTGCTGTTGTCCAGATTGACCTTTACTTCGCCTTTTTCTTTTAATAAAGGGGCGTTAACAGTATTAGAAACATACATATTGGTGGAGCAGGAACTTGCCAGGAATAAAAAAGGGAAGAATATAGAAAGGTATTTTAGATTCATTTTAATTGCAATTCGATTCAATTAAAATGAGTACAATTATATGCCAGTAAAATGCCCCGGCACAAAGCAGATGCCAGCCGCTTTTTCAAAACCGGGGATTCGTTCTTCGTGAAGAGTGAATTTGAGCCTGACTAATGTTTCAGCATCCTGAGGAGCTGACCAAGCCTGGTACGGAGTTCTTTCCGGTTCACAATCTTATCAAGGAAGCCGTGCTCGAGAACGAACTCGGAAGTCTGGAATCCTTTTGGCAGGTCCTTTCCGATAGTTTCCTTCACTACCCTCGGTCCTGCAAACCCGATAAGTGCGCCCGGTTCAGCGATGTTAAGATCGCCCAGCATCGCATAGGAAGCCGTTACACCACCGGTGGTGGGGTCAGTTAAAAATGAGATGTACGGTACTTTTGCTTCTGCCATCAAAGATAGCTTTGCTGAAGTTTTTGCCATTTGCATAAGGGAGAATGCAGCTTCCATCATCCGTGCCCCGCCTGACTTGGAAATGATCATTAAAGGGATCTTCTTTTCCAGGCAGTAATCAATTGAGCGTGCGATCTTTTCTCCGACAACAGAACCCATTGATCCTCCAATAAAGCTGAAATCCATGCAGGCGATCACAAGGTCTTCACCTTCCACTTTGCCGTGTGCTGTCCGGATCGCATCTTTCAGGTTGGTTTTTTTTATTGTATCGACAAGGCGGTCGGTATATTTCTTTGTGTCGGTAAAGTTAAGCGGGTCACCGGCAACAAGATTGGGATTCAGCTCGGTAAACTGGTTATCATCAAAAATCACTTCAAAGTACTCTGCAGAACCGATCTTTTCATGATACTGGCATTCTTCGTTCGTGCAAACATATTTGTTGGCAGCATGTTCATTGGAAGGAGAGATCTTCTTGCACTTAGGGCACTTGTACCAAAGTCCTTCCGGTGTCTCTTTCTTATCTTTAGTAGAAGTGGTGATCCCTTCTTTAATACGTTTGAACCAACTCATTTTTTTAATTTGAAATTTGAAAATTAAAAACTTTGAAAATCAAGGTTTGATCATTGTCAGATTGCCTCATTTCCAAATTGGCACATTGCTATGCTATTGTGATCGTTTTATCCAGATACACATCCTGGATAGTGTTCAGGAGCTCAACACCTTCTTTCATAGGCTTCTGGAATGCTTTACGGCCGGAGATCAATCCTTGTCCGCCTGCACGCTTGTTGATCACGGCAGTTGCCACAGCTTCCGCCATGTCAGAAGCTCCTTTGGATTCTCCACCTGAGTTGATTAACCCGAAACGGCCCATATAGCAATTAGCTACCTGGTAACGGCAAAGATCGATTGGGTTCTCAGTTGTAAGCTCAGAGTAAACTTTTGGATGTGTTTTCCCGAAATTAACAGCAGTATAACCGCCATTTTTATCTGAAAGCTTTTGTTTGATGATATCAGCCTGGATAGTTACGCCAAGGTGGTTTGCCTGTGATGAAAGATCTGTAGCTGTGTGATAGTCAACCCCGTCCTTTTTAAATGCATTGTTGCGGGTATAGCACCAAAGGATGGTGGCCATTCCTAATTCGTGAGCACGTTCAAATGCTGCAGCCACTTCAACAATCTGGCGGGATGATTCCGGAGAACCGAAATAAATGGTTGCGCCTACTGCTACAGCTCCCATGTTCCATGCCTCTTCCACTGAACCGAACATGATCTGGTCAAATTTATTAGGGTAGGTAAGGAATTCGTTATGGTTGATCTTTACGATAAACGGGATCTTATGGGCATATTTACGGGAAACGGAAGCCAGCACTCCGTAAGTGGAAGCCACTGCGTTACATCCGCCTTCAATAGCAAGTTTTACAATGTTTTCAGAATCAAAGTACATGGGGTTCGGAGCGAATGAGGCACCGGCACTGTGTTCAATTCCCTGGTCAACAGGCAGAATACTCATATAACCTGAATTGGCAAGTCGACCTGTGCCGTAAAGCTGCTGAAGGCTTCTCAATACCTGCGGGTTGCGGTTTGAACCTGCAAATGAGCGGTCAACAAAATCGGCTCCCGGTAAGTGAATATGTTCTTTGGAAATGGTCTTGCAGGTATGATCTAACAGATTAGCGGCATTTGAGCCCAGTAATTCTTCGATTTTTTTAGTTGCCATTGTTGTTTCTAAGAAGTTAAACGTATAAATGTTAAATTTTAAATATCAACGTTGCAAACAACGATTAACCTTTAAATTTTAACCTTTTCGGATGGCAAAGCTAATAAAAAATCCATATTGCGAAGCATTTTTTTTCAGGGACAGAGGGGGGGCACAAGTACGCTGCAGCCGCCCCTCAGAACGGATAATTAATCCCTATGTTAAACACCAGGAAGTTATATTTCCTCCCGTTGTGGGATAGCTTATACTCGGCTTTCCATGCCGGATCGAACAGGTGGTCTATCACCCATCTTTTCTGCTCGGGGAACTGGGGGTCACGTACCTTGAGGCCAACATCGAGACGGAGGACAAAGAAATTGAAATCCGCTCTTAACCCGGCCCCTGAACCTATCGCGATCTCTTTATAAAAACGGTCGAGCTCAAATTCCCCTCCTGGCTTACTGGTGTTCTTCTGGCGGAGCCATACGTTCCCACCATCAAGGAAAATTGCGCCATGGAGCATTTTGAACATCTTGAAACGGTATTCAATGTTTCCTTCCAGCTGGCCATCCCCAAACTGGTCAAAGGTGAAAGTGCCGTCATCTGCATATGATCCGGGGCCAAGGGTCCTCGACTGCCATGCACGTATGCCGTTAGAGCCACCGCTGATAAAGCTTCGTTCAAAAGGGAGGGAAGTAAAGTTCCGGAGAGGAACCCCTATACCGGCCGCAAAACGGAAGACCACCTTGTTGATCTCATCCGGGTTCAGGTAATAACGATAATCTCCGTCCAGTCTCAGGTACTGTGAGTAGACGACATCGGCAAGCTTATAACGCCCCTGTTCATCTTTTTTGAATGTTCCCGGCTGGATCTCATTTGCTACATTATACAAGCCGCGGAGGATGTTGCCCGAAGACTCTGCGCTGATTTTAAAAAAGGAGAAATTCACATTCCGGCTTAGATCCTGCTCATTGAATGTGAATGTGTATACTGTGCTGGTGGACAAGTGATTGCTAAAGCTATTTAAAGTGTAAAGGTCTTTCACATTCTCTTCGAGGTAACTCTTGAAAGTAGGTGAGAGGAACACTTTCACAAAGTTAATTACAAGCGGGTTTACGGTATGGCGCTTCTTAGTGGATTCCTTCCAGGTATACCCGAAAGAAAGGTTGGTGATGTAACGGGTGTAATCAGGACGCCTCTGGTAAATCAGGGAACTGGTGAAAACAGTCTTTGGATTGGCTTTTTTGGAGATCTGGACTTTAAAAGGAAGAAGGAACCTGGGAATGGTAATATTGAGTTCAGGCCCGACCTCCACGGTATTGAACCTGCTGACAGCTGCAGAAATATTATTCGGATTGTCCCCGCTTCCGAAAACCTGCTGGGAAGCAAATCCTCCTTTCAGCCGGAGCTCAAACACTTCAGCTCCTTTCAGAAGGTTCCTGTTCTGAAACACAATACTGCTTGAAAGCCCGGGTGACCTGGAAGTATTGGTGATCTCTGTTTCAACGGTAAGCGATTGCTTATAGATCGGGCTTAACTGGATCCTGCAATCAAGGTAATCGCCCTGCGCCTGGTCAAATGAAATATTAATGGTTTTGAAAGCTTTGAGCTCTGAGAGCCTTTTATAGGAATCCTCCACGTTCTGGAACTGGTAAAGCTCACCTTTCCTGATAAAGATCGCACCGAGTAAAACCCTTGTCTTGTAGCGTAACCTGTTGGAATGAAGGATTGTATAATCATCCACCCGTAGTGTGTCTTTGGAATAATTATCGAATTTTTTAGAGACAAAATCAGGTTCGATAAAAATGTTATTGATGTAATACCTGCGGTGCGGTGTTTCCACCACTGAATCTGATGTTTCTGAGTATTTACGGGCGAATTTTTTTATCCCTAAGGTAACATTCACCTTTTTATTTCCTATGGTGGTGTCGATCTCGTAATGGATGTAATCCTTTGTAAAAAAGAAATAACCGTTGTTGTTCAATTCGGCTGTGATGCGTTCACGTTCCGACTGTAGAATGTCCACATCGTAATTATTCCCTTTCCGGATACGGCAGTTTGAAGTGTCGGAAAGCACATAGTATCCGAGCTGTTCATCGGAAATGGTATATTCAATATTATTAATGATGTAGGGTGCTGCCGCCTCAATAATATAATAAACGATGGCCCTTTTCCGCCTGTAAACAACCGAATCCCTCACAGTACTAATAAAATAGCCTTTGTTGTTGAGGAATGATTTTATCTGCCGGGCCGACTTTTCAGCGAGCAGCGAATCATAAATGACAGGAGGTTCCCCTATATTCAGCAGCCATTCACCAAAAAGCTGGCGGTCACTTTTTTTGGCCGCCTTGCCTTTAGCAGTCCTCCGCGCATTTTTACGCTCGATCTTCTGATCATGAAGGATGCGTTTCCGCTTGACACGTTCTTCGTTCGCCTGGTTATAAAGCCAGAGATGGAAACGAATAACAAGAAGGATCTTCCTGTTTGGTTTTTGCTTGATATAGCTTTCAATACCATTTTTTGGAAGCCTGGTATCCTTGTCAATAACATAGTTCTTATTGAGCAGGTGCTCATCCTTGCCGAGCTTTTTTGCAGGATTACAGGAAGGAAAAAGGGTCGGCAGAAGAAACACCAGCAAAATGTACCATATATAGGAAGTCTGTTTTCTCAATTTACCCTTTTACCTTTTCGAAAGGCCACTAAATTACTACATTTGACGAAATAAAATCAATTAAAGATGCTCTCGAAGAACCAGATCAAGTTTGTAAATTCACTAAAGCAGAAAAAGTACAGGGAGGAGCATAATTTATTTGTAGCCGAAGGTGCGAAGATCGTACCTGAACTATTAAATTCCGGGATAACGGTAAAGCAGGTGTTTGCGACCTCGGAGTTTTTAAGAAGGACAAAGATCGACAGCGGAATAGAAAGGTTTGAGATCAAAGAAGCGGAACTGGAAAGGTTATCCTCGCTTATGACACC
>DASVUX010000057.1:0-23734 GCA_036386835.1 Bacteroidia bacterium | reverse complement strand
TCACCTGCCGGACTTTCTTTTGTGAGTCCGTCAACAGGTCAAGTTGACCTGGCAGGAAGTACTGCAGGGACTTATACCGTAACAAACACAGTTGCGGCAACCTCCAGTTGTCCGGCTGCGACTGCTACAGCTACAATCACTATCAATGATATTCCAACAACAGCTGTTAACTCAGCCAGCATATGTAACGGGGAATCCGCAACACTGAATGCGAGCGGTGCGGATAGCTATTCCTGGTCGACAGGAGGCAGCACCGCTACGGAAACTGTTTCACCGGTGACTACTACAAGCTATACTGTTACTGGAACCAGCAATGGTTGTACAAATACTGCCGTAACTGTAGTTACGGTGACCGATTGTAATATTCCTGATGCGGACTTTACAGGAACACCAACGGTAATGTGCGAAGCAGGCTGTGTGAATTTCACCGACCTCAGCACTAATTCACCAACATCATGGCAATGGTCCTTTCCGGGCGCAACGCCTTCATCATCATCTGTGCAGAATCCAACCGACATTTGTTATTCTGCCGATGGAAGCTATCCTGTAAGTCTTACCGTAAGTAATTCCAGCGGAACAGATTCGTTGACCATCACAGGATTCATAACAGTAGGGTTGCCGGTTACAGTAAACATCACGGGAAACCTGTTAGTCACCAGCTGTGAAGAAACAGTTCTTACTGCAGTTCCAACAGACGGAACATACACCTGGGGGCCTTCATCCACTTTGTCAGGCACCAGCGGGGCTTCAGTCACTGCTTCACCATCTGAAACCACCCAGTATTATGTGACCTATACAAGTCCTGAAGGCTGCACCGATTCTGACACAGTAGTTGTGGCCGTGGAAGACATCAATACGTATTTCCTTCCGACAGGATTTACACCTAATAATGACGGGGTAAATGATGAGATCCACCTTCACGGAAGAGGAATTGATTATTTCACCCTTAAAATATTCGACCGTATCGGAGAGAAAGTGTTTGAGACAAGCGATCTTGAAAAAGGCTGGAATGGAAGATACCTGGGATTGCCGATGAATGACGGTGTATTTGTATATGTGCTTAACATCACTTTTTGTAATGGAGAGAATGTAAAGAAGCACGGTGATATAACTCTTGTTAAATAATTCAGCTAAGAATCAGCTTATGAAAAATATAAAATTTATAGTCGCCCTATTAGCAATCGCAATGAATGTTTCTGCACAGGATCGTCATTACTCACAGTTTTACGCTGCGCCTTTGAATGCCAATCCCGGAAATACGGGTGTATTCAATGGCGACATCAGGGCCTACACTTTATACAGGATGCAATGGTTCACAGTGACCAATCCTTTTAAAACATTTACCATTGCTGTTGACGGGCCTATCTTTAAAAAGAAAATGAGAGGTGATGATTATTTCGCGGCTGGTTTAGAGATCACGAATGATAATGTAGGAAGCACGCGTTTAAAGACAAACACCTATAACGGTCTGATCTCATTCACAAAATACATTGGGGGAAGGCACAAGCATAACATTACCCTTGGGTACGAGATCGGCTATGCGATCAAAAGCGTGACTACTGCGGGATTAACCTGGGACAGCCAGTGGGACGGTACCAATTACAATCCCGCTTATGGTGTGAATGAAGGCGGTGGTGGAGGGGCAGGCTATCTCGATATGTCAACCGGGATGGTCTGGAATTTTACAACCACGCATCTGTTCAGGAGCTCACTGGGCTTTTCATTTCATCATTTTACGGCACCGCGGAACTCAATATACGGTGGCCCGGAACGGCTGATCCCAAAATTCGGTGTTCAATGGAATATCGGATACAAATTAAGTGAAACCAGCAATACAACCTTACAGCCCAGCATCATCGCTTACCAGCAGGGATCTTCCTTATTGCTCAATGGCGGACTGAATGTGAAGTATGTGCTGGAAGAACACTCCCGTTATACGAATAACCAGCAGGACAAAGCTTTTTATGTTGGAGTGTTTTATCGTTTCAGGGATGCAGCTTATGTAACTTTCAGGTATGATTATGACGCATTTTCCTTTTCAGCTGCGTATGATGTAAATATTTCCGGACTGACGCCTGCAAGTAAAAGCGTGGGCGGTTTTGAGATTGCCATACAGTACAAAGGGATTTTCGGGAAGAATAAGCTTGCAAAAAGATCAAGTGTGAGATTTATGTAGTACGGTACGAATTGCCTGACTGGTCCAGTGGCTTAGCAGTTCACCTGGTGCGACAGCAAGTTTCATGAAGTATATGAACTTTTCTAAAAGAAAATCAGTGTGCCTACGAGGAGATTGGGACTCCAAAACTGGGTTATTGAAATATATCTTTCTCCCAAACCTTTTGGAGTCTTTCTAAAATATTTACTTAGATTTGTGCAACAGAACCCCTTTCAACTTTATGGAACTTATGCAAGCCGTTTACCGGACGAAATCTTCGGAGATGTATTTCGATCAGGAAGGTATCTTGTGGGTAAAACCTAAAGAAGATGCTGAAATAGATTTAGATGAAGTGAAAGCCTGCTTCGAGGTCTATCGCCAGATGGGGGCAGGAAAAGAAAACAAAGTACTTCAGCTTATCGATGCGAGGCTGAATTTTACTATGAGCCGGGAAGCAAGAGAGCATACAGCCAATGAAGGCAGGAATTTCTTTATCGCCTCAGCTGTAATAAGTGAAAATCTCCCCGTACGATTATTGGTGAACTTCTTTGGTCTTTTTTATAAGCACCAGGTATCGCCCATTAAGTTGTTTAGCAGCGAAGAAGCGGCCCGTTCCTGGCTGCTTAGATTCAGATAGTTGTGTATAACCAGCACATTATCAATGAATTATAGTTTTTATCTAAAATAATTGATTGGTAATCAACCTTTTTTCTTTCCCTGGAAAAAAAATCCGGAATTATCCCTTGAGAATATCCTGAATTTCTTATCTTTGTGTCCCTTTAAAAATAAGGGAGATAAAAAAATCAGTACTAACCCCTTCAATTTAACTGAAAAAAATCAGTAAATTGGATACAAACAACGCCCCCGGGACATTTACCCCGGAAATTTAAAATGGCAGAAACAGTAACAGCTCCTGTAGAGCTTGATGCATTTGACTGGAACGCAGTCGGAAAAAAAGGTGAAGGTTATTCACAGGAAGAGCGCGAAAAGCTTGACTCTATCTATGAAAAAACTTTAAAATCAGTTGCAGCTAACGAAATTATTGACGGAACTGTTGTTGCAAAGAACAACAAAGAAGTTGTAGTGAACATCGGTTACAAGTCTGACGGTGTGGTTCAGTTAACAGAATTCCGCTATAACCCTGATCTTAAGATCGGTGATACAGTAGAAGTTTATGTTGAAAGCCAGGAAGATAAAAGCGGACAGCTGATCCTTTCCCACAAAACAGCACGTGCGATGAAATCATGGGAGCGTGTTAACCAGGCTCTTGAAAATGATGAGATCATCAAAGGATATGTTAAATGCCGTACAAAAGGTGGTCTTATCGCTGATGTATTCGGTATCGAAGCATTCTTACCAGGTTCACAGATTGATGTGAAACCAATCCGTGATTACGATATTTATGTAGGTAAAACAATGGAGTTCAAAGTTGTTAAGATCAACAATGAGTTCAAAAATGTTGTTGTTTCTCATAAAGCACTTATCGAAGCGGAACTTGAACAACAGAAAAAAGAGATCATTTCCAAGCTTGAAAAAGGCCAGGTTCTTGAAGGAACTGTTAAGAATATTACTTCTTACGGTGTGTTCATCGATCTTGGCGGAGTTGATGGTCTTATCCATATCACGGACCTTTCATGGGGCCGTATCAACCATCCTGAAGAGATCGTTAAACTTGATCAGAAGATCAATGTCGTTATCCTCGATTTCGATAACGAGAAAAAACGTATCGCTCTTGGCTTGAAACAGCTTTCTGCTCATCCTTGGGATGCATTGAAATCTGACCTTGCCGTTGGCGATAAAGTTAAAGGTAAAGTTGTAGTTATTGCTGATTACGGTGCTTTCGTAGAGATCGCTCCGGGAGTAGAAGGTTTGATCCACGTTTCAGAAATGAGCTGGAGCCAGCATTTACGTACTGCACACGATTTCTTAAAAGTAGGCGATGAAGTAGAAGCAGTTGTATTGACACTTGACCGCGAAGAGCGTAAAATGTCATTAGGTATCAAACAATTAATGCCTGATCCTTGGAATGGTGTTATTGAGAAATATGCTAAAGGAACAAGACATGCTGCAACAGTACGTAACTTCACTAACTTCGGTATCTTCGTAGAACTTGAAGAAGGTGTTGACGGATTGATCCATATCTCTGACCTTTCCTGGTCTAAAAAGATCAAGCATCCATCAGAATTCACCAAGATCGGTGATAAGATCGATGTAGTTGTTCTTGAGATTGATGGTGAGAACCGCAGATTGAGCTTAGGACATAAGCAATTAGAAGAGAACCCATGGGATGTGTTTGAAACAGTGTTCACACTTGATTCAATCCACCAGGGAACTATCATCAACGTAATGGACAAAGGTGCTATCATCTCTATGCCATACGGTGTTGAAGCTTTCGCTCCTACACGTCACCTTGTAAAACCTGATGGTTCATCGGCAAAAGCTGAAGAAGTACTGGATTTCAAAGTGATCGAGTTCAACAAAGAGAACAAAAAAATCATTGTTTCCCACAGCAAGATCAACGAAGAAGTAACTGCTAATGAAAGAGCAAGCGCTTCTGATGCTAAAAAAGCTGAGAGAGATGAAACAGACAAAGCTGTTAAGAAAATGAAGAGCAGCGTTGAGAAATCAACATTAGGTGACCTTGATGTTCTTTCAAATCTGAAAGCAGATATGGAAGAGACAGAAAAGAAATCTAAAAAATCTGAATAATCCCATTTTGTCCCCGGACAAAATCTAAAGCCACGCCATGGTTTTTAGGAAAAAGCCCCGCAGAAATGCGGGGCTTTTTATTTCCAATTTAAAACGGATTATTGGCTCATCCTGCGGGTTATAAAAGCTTTCCAAAGAGACGTATTGCGTCCTTTAATTTGAAAATAATTACTTTCCCTTCCTTTATAGCATATACAATAACATCGTAGCTCGTATCATTGAAAGGAGGATTATACACGATTTCAAGAGAGTTCAGGAAAAATTTATCCTGGTTAAGGAGATTTTCTGCAAATTTCTCTTCGTAGATTACTCTATACTCTTCATACAGACTTTGTGCTGTTTTCGAATCCATTTTTTATCGGGTATTTTATCGCGTAATGATAATTTAATTAAAAAGTGGCCTCACCTTATCCCCGGTCTTACCGTTCCAGCTTTTTATATTCTTCTGTCTAATTCTTTCTTTTTCCACCCGGCCTTGACCATGGCTGTGAGGTGTGAGGGCAAGCGGTTCAATTTTTCAGTCTGCCATTCCTTTTCTTTGGCTGTATTCTTATTTGCAAGCTTAACAGCTTTTAGGGCATAAAAGGCCGCTCCAAGAGAATGGTCTGCCATATGGGCCGTTGCAACTGCCTGTCCAATGGCGCGAGCTATCGCTTTGGAAACCTGGTCTTCTGCTACTCTTGCCGCCTCATGTGCACCTGATGAAGCTTTCATGGCAATTCCTGTTGATATTTTATCATTCTCCCATTCCTTTGCCACTTCTAAAGCATATATAAGCCTGTTATCTGCTTCCGTATCAATCAGGGGCAGGACGTGTTCAGCGCATTCTATTGCCCATCCCATTAACTTCCTATGCTCCTCTTTTTTTAGCGGTCCCCCGCGATGTTCTGCGATAAATGGGTAACGTGATGACTGTGCTGCCTTCTTTTTCAGGTTATTATCTGCCATTTTTGATATTCTCAGGATTGTATTTGTATGTTATCAGGAAGCAGGACAGAGGTTCGCACGTCCGTTATGCAAGGTAAGTTTTTTCAGAATCCCACCATTTGTCACCTGCATTTTTCTGTTCTTCTTATGGATGTTTATTTTGCTTACAGAATACATATATTTACAATATTATTAAGCTGTTGCTACTATGCAGGATGATTCATTACTCCATAAATTAGAGGCCGTTGACCGCTTTACACATCCTGAGCAATTCTATGCTTTGCTGTGGAGCAAAGGTTTTTTCCTTAATAACGAAGAAAAGACAAAGGCAATCGAATGGTCATCCCAAATAAAGGACCTCTCAGAAATAAATCTCGCGCATCATTCATTTGCAATGGGCATGAGCGCTATGTACAATGCTGATTTTGCAGAAGCATTATCCTTAATGCTTGGTGCTTCTGATTACTTTCAAACAATTCTGCACCATGGGGGCCTTATGGCCTGCAGTACTTTACTTTGTTCCTGCTACCGCTCCTTAGGCCAGCTTGATCACGCACAGCAGCATGCACAGAAAGCGCTGATGCATGCAAAAGAAGTCCATAAAGGAAATATATATAACTTTTTTAAAGGGGTGGCGTATTACCAGGCCGGTGAAATAAACATGGAGCTGAAGAACTATGATACTGCAATGGAGTATTATAAAACCGGCATCGCGTTCGCGGAGCTTCATCCGGAACTGAACGGAAGATTCCTGAGCAGCATGGGAATTGTCCTTATGCACCAGGAGAACTGGGAAGAAGCGATCAGGCACCTGGACAATGCCTATGAGAGCATTAAAGGTCGAAATCATTATCTTCTTGAATCTAAAATCCTTACCGATAAAGGGATCTACTATTTCAAAAGAAAGGATTATAAGAATTCTTTTATCAACCAGGAAGCCAGTTTAAAGATCCGGCAGGAAAGAGGAATGCACAGTCCAGCCATCACTAATTATATTAAGCTGGCGGAATTATTCGTTGAGGAAGGTAATATGGAGGAGGCGCTGCGTTATGGGAATACAGCGCTTGAACAATCCGAAAAGCTTAAAGTAAACATTAAACTTTATGAATCGCATCATGTTCTTTCCAGGATCCATGAGCTTTTAGGCGATATAGCAAAAGCATATCATCACCATAAAGCTTATCATAGGATCAGGGAAGAAGTGCATAGCCAGGAAGTCATCCGGAAGATGGAACAGATCCAAAGCCAGCACAAGGTGGAATCAGCACAGCAGGAAAAAGAGATCTTCCGTTTACGGAATGTAGAACTGAAAGCGGCAATGGATGAAATTACGGAAAGTTTCCGTTACGCAAAGCGCATCCAGGCCGCTATCCTGCCTCCCAGGGAACTAATCAGGGAATATCTTCCTGAATCTTTTGTGCTCTTCCTTCCGAAGGATATTGTTTCAGGGGATTTTTACTGGATGGAAACGCTGAACAATAAAATACTTCTTGCTGCTGTTGATTGTACAGGGCACGGAGTTCCAGGTGCAATGGTAAGCATGGTGGGACATAATTGCCTGAACAGGGCCGTACACGAGTTTGGCCTGACCCACCCTGCTGAAATTCTCGACAGGCTTACCGTTCTTGTTGAAGAAACATTTATGCATAAGGATGTAACTTATGATAATCAGGAAGATGAGATCAAGGATGGAATGGATATCTCGCTTTGCTGTATCGATATGAATACAAGGACGCTTGAATGGGCCGGTGCGAATAATCCTTTATGGATCCTCAGGAAAGGAAATATGATTGAAATAACTGCCGATAAACAGCCGGTCGGAAAGTATGATCACCGCCAGCCGTTCACTAACCATACCATACCGCTTGAAGCGGGTGACCGGATCTATTTATTCACTGACGGATATGCGGACCAGTTTGGTGGTCCTCACGGTAAAAAGTTCAAGTACAAACAATTAAAGGAATTGCTGGCAGGGCTTTCCGGCACCGATATGACCGGGAATAAAGAAGTCCTAGGGGCGAGGTTTGTAGACTGGCAGGGCCAGCTTGAACAGGTGGATGACGTGCTTATCATCGGTTTTAGTCTTGCCTGACATTTTTCAACAGTGTGCAGGTTCCGGGCTGGCTTATTTTTTTATTCTTCCAGCCGGATAGTAAATTATTAAAACCTAAATCATCTGATCATGAAAGCAAAACTTGGCGTGTTAATCCTAGCTGCTGTATTCTGTTTTAATTCCTGTAAGAAAGAGGAAGATCCTGAACCTGTAAATCCGACCCCGGCCGGTCCTGTGGTTTACCCCAATTATTCAAAGCTGGCGATTGGCAACTATTGGGTCTACCAGCGTTTTAATCTTGATACATCGGGGAATTACACCCCAACTGTGATTGACAGCTGTTATATTGCAAATGATACGGTAATCGGGGGGAAGACTTATTTCGTTTATACCGAACCTTATATCAGCGGAGGAACGAATACAAAACTGCTGCGTGATTCGTTGCATTACATTCTCGATATGCACAGGATAATCTTTTCATCGCAGGATTTTACGTCCATCTTTAAAACAGGTTACCAGGTAGCTATGCCTATAAACGATACTATCTGCAGGTATGAATCGAAGATGACAGAAAGGAACCTTGTTGTCCACCAGCCCGCAGGAACTTATATTACCCATACGTTCATAACCAATTATTATATGTATCCTGCCTATTCAAATGGCGGAAGTACCAGGTATATCTATTCACGGTATGCAAAGGACATAGGGATAGTGGAGGAGTCACTGCCATTCTTTTCCAGTAGTCCGAATTACGAAATAAGACAGCTGCTGCGCTATCACGTAAATTAAGATCTACCTGCTGATCACAAATTTCCTGGTAATCTCCTTTTTGCCATCACCGATCCTTATAAAATATAGTCCTGGATTCAGGTGATCCAGGTCATAGGTGAACTTATTAGAACCTGTTGAATATAATTTACTGCCTGAAGCATGTATAATCTTACCCGGAATATCCGTAATTATGAATTGAAGGGTTTTAGGTGCTGTTAGTTCAAAAGCAAGGTTCAGCAGATCTGCCGCAGGATTCGGGTATACAGAAATGTCGTTGAGTTCTCCTGTTATATCGTTTATCCCGGTGGAGGTTTCTATGTTAATATCATCTATAAAGATATTGTTCCCGCCTTTTGAAGTGAATACAAACTTAAAGCGAAAATTAGGGGTGTAATAGGTAATCGGGATATTCACGCTGACCTGCCGCCATTCCTGGGCTGTAGCCGGTACGAAGTCAGAAGCCTGCGGTGGGACTGTTTCAAGCGCAGCGCCAACGAGGCTTAGCCTCTGTACCCAGGTTGTATTGCAATCCTTTGATGCATATACCTGGAGCTGGTCCTGGCTGAGGGTGTCTTTTCTTGCAAATGCATATTTAAATGTAAAGCCGATCCCGCTGCCTCCGCTGAGATTCACAACGGGACTGATCAGTTCGTCTTTGGTATTCATGGTGTTATTGAAATTACCGAGCATTACTGACATAGTCCCGGTGCTTGCTGCGGCAGAACTCAATGCCCAGTTGTTCTGTGAATCGAAAGAGTTAGTGAACCAATCCGGGCCATCAAGTGAGCCGGTAGTTTCAAAGCTTTCAATAAAAGGATACGCGGCACCGGTATTTGGCAGTACGGAGATGAAATCATTTTTGGTAGTTACCGCTGAGTCGCTGCCATTAAAGACCTTCAAAGTAACAGGATACGTCCCCGGGATGGAGTAAGTAACTGCAGGGGAGACAGCGCTTGACGATGCCGGTGATCCGCCCGGAAAGCTCCAGTGTAAAGATGTGAAGCTCCCATGATAGGAAGTGTTGCTGAACGTGACCAGGTTATTATTCGCTTCACACACAACCATTTTGTTTGCGGAAAAATCAGCGGCACAAAGTGGTGCCGGTTGGGTGTAAGTCCCTGTTGCGATCAGGTTTGCAGGCTGCCACAGGTTGTTCCTGCCGGCCATGGTATCATTCAGGCAGGCCTGCATTCTTGCTTTTTGTCCGTATGTGAACATTTTATTGCAATAGGAGTAATCCATGGCATTTTGAACATTGTCCACCGCATTCCCGCATGAAGCGCCATTCAGGTTGCAGGTTTGCCACCCGATAGTAGGAGGTGTATCAGCCACAAGGTCGTCTATGCTGCAATCTTTAGCTGTGTCAGCACATGGATAGAAGTAAAATCCGGGAACATTATTTCCTCCCCAGATATGCTGGAGATTGAGATAATGCCCGCATTCGTGCGCCAGTACAACCGACTGGGTTGTATTGGAAGTTCCGATGCTTCCTACATAATTATGGCCGATCACTATACCATCCCAGGCTGGAATGGAATCAGCATCAGCGGGCCATACTGCATGTCCCGCTAATCCCGCAGCATTCTGCACTACATACACATTCAGGTATTTTTCTGTGGGCCACTGAATGAGGGACTTCACATTATGCCCTCCCGTTGCTGTGAGGGAAGAAGCGATCCGGTTGATTCCGCTGGTGCAATTTCCGTCCGGGTCAAGTGTTGCAAGGCGGAATTCTATATCACAATCGGCATGGAGCGGCTTAAAGGCAGCTACAATCGTGTTTGTATCAGCCGCCTGTTTACGGAATGTTTTATTCATTACGGAAATGCCGTCAAGCAGCTGGGCATTGGAAATATTCTCGTTGCCGTAATTATGAATTACATGATAAACAACCGGGATAATATACGTTGCAGCCGGAGTTCTTTTTTCGTAAAAGTCCTTTACAAATCTCTGGGTGAATGCTTCAAGGTCGGCCTCTCTTCTGATCACCGCTGCAGCGATCTTTGGTTCAGCTTTTAAAGTAGCGATGCGCATTTCATCAGCTCCGCAATGAAGAGGCTCCTGGGCCTGTAAAGCCACTGATAAAATTAAAAGAATAAAAGAGGTGGAGAATTTTTTCATGTTCATTCATTTAAAGTACTCATTTTTCAGACACGTATGATATGAAAGATTATTTCACATACGTTATTTTGTCTTTGTAAATTTTACCCGCCTCATCCGTGATGATGATTATATAACTTCCGGAAATAAGGCGGCAGTCAATGTTCAAATAGTTTTCACCTTTAAGAGCCTCAAAAACTGAGGACGCCAGCAGCTGACCGGTGGAATTGTAAATGTCGCATGTGCCCGGAAAACTCCTGGTTGAATTGATTTTGAGTGCGAGTGTTCCGTCATTATAAGCAGTGGAAAACTCCAGTGCGTTTGTATTTGCCGTGGCCTGTACTGTTAAGGCATTGCTGATGCTCCCGGATAAGTATTTCACATTGCTTCCATTTGCATCGCTGTAAACGATGTGAAAGGTCCCGTCAGCAAATGCAATGTCTGGCCGCGACTGGTGGCCGGTAAAAGCTTTTGTGAGCGTATCAACACGCACACCCAATCCGGATGCCCCGGTAACAGAGCTTGTAAAGAGGACTTCCTGGAAGCTGCCGTTATATCCCTGCCATACCACACCGAGTGTATCACCATTGCCCGCAATTACCGGGTAGTTTTGAGTGGACGTTCCTGTGGGATACAGCTGCCTGTTTAGACCTACATCCTGGTCATGGATGTTTGTGGTGCCCAGGTAGATCCTTGCATCGCCTGTGGCATCGCTCATCCATACAGAAAACAAGCTGTCACCGGAAATAACACCTGAGGGCCCGCTGGATGGGCAGGAAGAAATATTCCAGTTGGTATGATCTGTCTCAGCAGAGTTCGGAAATGTGAGAGAAGCATCAGAAGAGAAAGAAGCCCAGATATCCCTGATATTATTATCATCATTCCTGTAAAGCAATACATGATGATTGCCGCTGATTGCCATTGAAGCCGGGCAACAATCACAAACAAATCCCGGAGCTGCCGAAGAAGGACTGGCAGGAGACATAAAAGAATTCCCGCCATTAACGGACTTCCTCGTCACATATTCGGCATCCATCATTGCAGAGTCCGTGAGCATATAATGAACAACCGGGTGTCCCCCGGCAGAAATGGCTACGCCCGGGAAGGCCGGAATATTTGTGGTTCCCGGAACATCAACCCGCACCGTATCACCGAAACTCAAACCTCCGTCCAGAGATCTTACCATATAGATCTTCGCATCCATAACAGGTTCGGTAAAGAATACAACATAAGCGGTATCACCGGATGCAGCAATTTCAGCACCGGACCAGGTGGCAATGAATGGCGTAACCCCCGGGGGGGTAAGCGTTATAGGGGCCGTGAATGCGGATCCGTTCCACTTTGAACTGTAGATCTTATTTGCAGGATTGTTTTCCCAGGTAACAAGTGGTGCATTCCCGGTGGTAAGGGACAGCCTTGGATACACATTGCTGTAACCGGAAGCAACAATAACAGGAGCATTCCAGGTTATGGCAGGTTGTGCAAAAACGGTGATTGCCGAAGTGAGCAGCAGAAATATAAAGCAGGGTTTTCTCATGAGAATTATCTTAATTCCCAAAGTTAAGTTTAATGCTCTTAAGAAGGAAATATGATTGCAATATTCCAGGTTTAAAAAAATCCGGACAATGTGCGAAGCATCACTTTTTAAATTATATTTGTTCCCTAGATGAAGCCAAGGATCATTTTAGACAGTAAACATTTTGAGATCACAGTAACACGGCTTTGTTATCAGTTAATTGAAGTTCACAATGATTTTTCCAATACGGTTATAATCGGACTTCAGCCCCGCGGAATCTACCTCGCAAAACGCATTCACGCAAAACTCCAGGAAATTTTAAAGAATAAGAATATCAAATGCGGAAGCCTTGATATCACTTTTTACCGTGATGACTTCCGTAAAAAAGGGCTTGTGCCTAACCGGACCGAGATCGATTTTATAATTGAGGACATGAACGTGGTGATGGTCGATGATGTGCTTTTCACGGGAAGGACAATTCGTGCAGGGCTTGACGCAATGCTTGCTTTCGGTCGACCGAAGGATGTGGAATTGCTTGTGCTGATCGATAGAAGGTTAAGCAGGCATCTCCCGATTCAGGCTAAATATGTAGGTAAAACAATTGATTCTATTATTTCGGAGAAAGTGGTGGTGGAGTGGAAGGAAACGGATAAGGCAGACAAGGTTACTCTTATATCCAATTAAGAATTACGAATTGGAGAAATGGAGAATTAATAAATACAGGTAATTCAATAATTCAACAAATCTCTAACTCCCCGATTATAAGAATGACGGCATTAAGTACAAAACACTTACTTGGAATCAAGGATCTTACTCCCGATGATATCCATCTCATTTTGGATACAGCTCAGAGCTTTAAAGAGGTCATTAACCGTCCTATCAAAAAAGTCCCTTCATTACGGGATATTACCATTGCCAATTTATTCTTTGAAAATTCGACACGTACAAAACTTTCTTTCGAGCTTGCTGAAAAAAGACTGAGTGCCGATGTTATAAATTTTGCCGCATCATCTTCCTCCGTTAAAAAAGGGGAGACCCTTATTGATACCGTGAACAACATTCTCGCGATGAAAGTGGATATGGTGGTGATGCGTCACCCAAACCCCGGAGCTGCGGTTTTCCTTTCAAAACATATTGATGCAAAAATAGTGAATGCCGGTGACGGTGCGCATGAGCATCCTACACAGGCTTTGCTGGATGCATTTTCCATCAGGGAACGCCTGGGCAGCGTGAAGGGAAAAAAAGTCGCGATCATCGGTGATATCCTGCATTCAAGGGTTGCGCTTTCAAATATATTCTGCCTGCAGAAACTCGGGGCTGAAGTAATGGTTTGCGGACCTACCACCCTGATGCCTAAATATATTTTAAGCCTTGGGGTAAAAGTGGAGCACAATCTCCGCAAAGCACTCGAATGGTGTGATGTTGCCAATATGCTGCGTATCCAGCTGGAACGGCAGGATATAAAATATTTCCCTTCCCTGCGCGAATATACTATGCTTTTCGGCCTGAATAAAGAGATCCTCGATTCACTTTCAAAAAAGATCGTGATCATGCACCCGGGACCTATCAACAGGGGGGTGGAGATCACCAGCGATGTGGCTGACAGTGACCAGAGCATCATACTGGAGCAGGTTGAAAATGGTGTCGCGGTCAGGATGGCTGTATTGTTCCTGCTTGCGGGACGTGCCTAGGTCTGCCATCTTATAAACTTCATACCGCTATTGCTTTTTAAGGCAGAATTTTCTACATTTGTTGGAAACATCCAGGTTATGAGTTTCCAGATAGAAAAGACAGATAAATACACATTGATTACTCTCCAGGCGGAAAAGCTTGACAGTAATATTGCACCGGCATTAAAGTCGGAGCTCGTAGTATTAAATACAGATGGCGTTAAAAGCATTGTGATTGACCTTACCCAGACACGTTATTGTGATTCGTCCGGTTTAAGCGCAATACTTGTCGCTAACCGCCTTTGTAAGAACAGCAACGGGCAGTTTGTACTTACGGGGCTCCAGGAGCCGGTTAAAAAGCTGATTTCAATTTCACAATTGGATACTATCCTCAGCATAACAACCACCCTGCCTGAGGCAACAGAATTATTCGCAGTTAAAGCTTAATCAGAAAAATATATGAAGAAAAACTTACTCCTCGCATTTATTGCAGTATCTACTTTCGGAATTAACAGGTCACTTGGGCAGGCTTCCTGCACCCCGGATCTTTCCTGCCTTGCAGGCGCTTCGGCCGGGATCTGTCCCGACAGCGCAACCGGGATTCCAAGTGCAAATATTAATGCAGCTTATAATACAACTGTAAGCGTTAAGATCCCGACATCTTATACAAGCGGAACTACTACTTATAACTTATCTCATTTTGCCATCACAAACGTGGAGGTTGATACAACAACCGGCGGCAGCGGTACTTATCATCCGCTTTCATCCATAGGCCTCACTTACATGGGGAATGGGACCAATACTCCTTCAGCAGGCGCTACAGGCATCCCGAGCTATACTATGACCCGGTTTGCTTATTGGACTGCTCCGGGCAATGCATGTGTGGTTGTGAGCGGAACACCGACCAAAACAGGTAGTTTTCCCGTTAAGATCTCTTCACAGATCCGTACACCTTTTGCCGGTGGTGGGTTCTGGGTTCCTGCACCTGATAACACAGACTATAAAATGGTGGTTTTACCACCTGCCGGAGTTGATGCAATGGGCGCACTGAAGTTTGAGGTAAAACAAAATAATCCGAATCCTTTTAATGCTTCTTCCAGGATCACATTCACTTCACCGAACCCTTCTGAAGTAGAATTTAAAGTATTCAACATGCTTGGTGCAGTAGTCTATTCTAAAGTTATCAAAGCGGATAAAGGTTCCAATTCGGTCGATGTGGACGCAGCAGCGTTTTCGCCTGGCGTTTATGTTTATTCAATTAAGAGCGGTGACAGGACGATCACAAAGCGTATGATCGTTTCAGCGAAATAAGAATGCAAAATTTTGAATTGACCGTATTGGGATGCAGCAGTGCAACCCCAACTTCTACAAGAAATCCTACCGCTCAGCTCCTCAACATAGCTGAGCGGTTTTTTTTAATTGACTGCGCTGAAGGAACACAGATGCAATTAAGGAAATACAAGATCAAATTTCAGCGCATCAACCATATTTTCATCAGCCACCTGCATGGCGATCATTACCTCGGGCTTATGGGGCTGCTTTCCAGCATGCACCTGCTCGGGAGAAACACCGACCTGAACCTTTATTGCCCGGCAGAGCTCCAGGAGATCCTGGAGGTGCAGTATAAGCATTCTGATACAAGATTGAATTATAAGATCATTTACCATCATCACAGATATATCAACAATGATCTTTTGTTTGAAGATGAAAAAGTGGAAGTAAGGGCTGTCGTCCTTAATCACCGGATCCCCTGTTCGGGTTTTGTTTTTAAGGAAAAGCCTGTCCCGGGAAACATATCTGTTGAACTCATCAAAAGATACAAAATTACTGTTGAAGAGATTTTATATCTCAAAGGCGGTTCAGACCTTACCCTGGAGGATGGAACAATAATACCTAATGATCAGATCATCACCAATAAAAATGCACCGCGGACTTATGCTTATTGTTCGGATACTATTTATGATGAGCGCCTGATCCCATTTATTAAGGATGCCGATCTCCTTTATCACGAGGCAACATTCCTCCATGAGATGCTTGACCGGGCGAAACAAACCCATCATACTACAGCGCTCCAGGCGGGAATGATCGCTCAGAAATCAGGAGCACGGAAACTGATGATCGGTCATTATTCCGCGCGCTATAAAGACATAGAGCCCCTGATACTCGAAGCAAAGCAGAACTTCGGGAATACCATCCCGGCAATAGAAGGGGAGACCACCGTTGTTGAAGCTGTCCCATTGTAAAGGTTTATTTCCTGTTTTTATTACGTTGTTTTTTGGCTATATTTGATTGCTTATCATTTAAACCAATGCTGAAGAAACACCTCCTGTTTGCCGTTTTAACAAGCCTTGTAAATTTGCTTACGGCCCAGTGCTCACCGGATGTTTCCTGCCTGCCTCCGGGTGCCGGTAGCGGGATCTGCCCGAATCATGAACTGGATACCGGTACTGTGGGAGAATATTATTCACAGACGGTGAGCATCAAGGTACCGGCAAATGGTGCGGATTTCGGCCAGCCGCTCACAACCATCCAGCATGTTGATATAACCGGTGTGGACAGCCTTGCACCTGGCTTAGGATATACCTGCAATCCTCCCAACTGCAAGTTTCCCGGGAATTCCACCGGCTGCATAGTGGTATCAGGGATACCCACAACCGCCTGGGATCATAAAATGACAGTCCACGCAATGGCGTATGTGAGTATCTTCTTTGTTAATACAAGCCAGCCTCAGAATTTTACAAACTTTTATTCGGTAATAGAAAATGTTGCGGGCATCGGTGATGCAGGCAACAACAGGTTCGACCTTAGTCAAAACAGTCCTAATCCATTCCAAGGTGAAACGGAGATCCGTTTCAGCTCACCGGATCATTCAGTGGTAGATATAACCGTCTTTGATCCGGTTGGGACCCGGGTTTATAAAACGCAGGTTTCCGCTGTGAGAGGACTCAACACGGTCCGTTTCAAAGCTGAAAATTTCAGTCCGGGTGTCTATTTTTATTCTGTAAGCGGGCCGCACGGAACGCTGACCCGTAAAATGATCGTTTCCCGTTAAAACCGGTACAATTCGCTGATTCTGCGATTGTTTATAAAATAATAGTAAAATTTGTTTGCGAAACCCGTTCCAATATGTATTTTTGAGCACTATTTAAAATCAATCTAAATAAATAGGTGCCACAGATAAAAATCACAATTGCCGACAGTCATTTTTTAAGCCGTAAAGGGCTTGCAGTCGTATTGAAGGAAAATTCGGATTTTTCACTGGTAGCTGAAGCATTAAGCACTTCCGACCTGGTTAACCAGTCGCTTTTTTACAACCCCGACCTCATTATCATCGATTATACATCCGCGAACTTCAGTCTTGAGGGTCTCGAACTCATTGTTAGGAAATACCCTGCTGCCAAATTACTGGCAATAACCGAAGGACAACGCAATGGAGTCATCTCTAAAGCGCTGAAAATCGGAGTGACTAGTCATTTGTTAAAGGATTGTGACCAGGATGAGATTGTTGAAGCAATTTATAAGACAGCGGCGGGAGAACAATTCATGTGCGGCAAGATAGTTACTTCAGTCCTTGACGACAGTACAGCAAACATTGCTTCATCCAGCTGCGAGGGTTTGAATATCAGCGAACGTGAAATGGAGATCATTAAGCTGATCGCTGAAGGTTTGTCAAACAAAGAAGTTGCAGATAAGCTGTTCCTCAGTACGCATACGGTAACTACGCACAGAAAGAATATAATGAATAAGCTTGGTGTGAATAATACTGCGGGCCTTGTTCTTTTTGCTGTTCGTGAGAACCTGATTTCCCCGAACCATTTCCTTTTCGCAGGAAACTAATCCTTTTCTTTTCTTTTTCCCCACCAGAACATAAAGCCTGTGATCGGAAGGCTGGCACATATGAGGCTGGCGAAGAATACCATCAGCTGGCCAGGCAAACCGAAGACTTTTCCCGTATGGATCTGAAGGTTGGTAGCTTTCAGCTTATCACCAGCAGAACTTTTTTCAAATGGTACTTCCTTTAATTTTTCTGCTGTAAAACGGTTGAAATAATACTGGTCATTTTTTGTAAAGAACCCGCTTTTCGGATGGCGGGCATTCACCTTGATCACACCTGTTGAATCTTCGGGCAGCATGATCAGCTGCTCAGAACTTCCTGCTGAAGAGCTAAGGCTAATAGCAAGGATTTTTTCAACCGAAGCATCAGCTGCAGAACCAGGTTTCACGGATTTTAATTTTACAGTTTCCTTGACAGAGCCCGTCACTGCATACATAGCACCTTCCATCCATTTGTAGGACCATATCAATCCGGTAATGACAGTAAAGATGATGATCCACGATGCATAAAATCCCAGTATGCTGTGCAGGTCATATATCAACCGTTTCCGTGAAGTCTTTAAAGAAAACCTAAACTTACTTTTAAGATTTTTCTTTTTGCCCGGCCACCAGAGAATGATTCCCGAAATCAGCATCACAAAAAAAATAAGCGCGGAAGCACCGGTGATCATTTTGCCGGGATCGCCCAGGTAAAGGGAACGGTGGATTTTCAGGATAACAGCGAGGAATTCTTTTTCAGTGTCGAGCGTCCCCAGTATGCTGCCCGTGTAGGGATCAAGAAAGATGCTTGTATTATTCCGCGTGTTGAAAATGATACTCCGACCCGGATCGCTGAATACCCGGATATTCTTGATCTTTATTTCTTTGTGTTCCTCCCTGACTTTAGTGATTAATGAATCAAGACTGTATCTCCCGGTTAATTGTGCGGGGACCTGCTGAAGGTCTTTATGGATCACTGAACGGATCTCTTCTTCAAAAGCGTAAATACAGCCCGTAACAGCGACAGTAAAAACAACAAGCCCGCTGATCATACCCAGCCACAAGTGGATGAAGCGTACGGCTTTATTTTTCTTCATAAGCACCAGCCCCGGTTAAAATTTGAAGCTGAGGGTTGACATTACCGATCTTGGAGCGATTGGATTAACGCTGTTGTCATCATGTACATTATAGCTGAGAACATCCATGAGATTCGACATTTTTATCCTGAGTGAAACGCGGTTCCTTGTATATCCGATACTCGCGTCCAGGAGGAAATAATCAGGCACTGCGATCAGCTTAAAAGCATCGTTTGCCACATTCACACGTGTAGAACGCCCGGCAACCCTGTCGCCAACATAAAAAGCGCCAAGCCCGAAATTAAGTCCGCTCAGTTTTGAATTTTCGCTAATGATGTAATTGATGTTTGCATTGGCAGTATGGGATGGATTGTAGCGTAAGCGGCTGCCCACTATATATGTATTGGTTTTGGTATAACGGGTGTCGTTATAGCTGTAACCTGCAATAAAGGAGATTCCGCGGATAGGACGACTGGAAAGATCAATCTCAAGGCCCTGGCTGGTCACTTCGCCTGCCAGCTCTTTAATATTCGTGTTCGTGTTGTTGTTCTCCATGCTCATTTGTGCAAGTGCACTGTTTACTATCTGGTAAACAGTGATGTTTGCCGATACAAATCCTTTGAACAGGTCATTTTTGATCCCGGCCTCATACTGGTTGATGTAGGACGGAGGAAGAGCTTCCCCGTTAATATCAACACCTGTATTCAGGGTAAAGGAATTCGAATAGCTTGCAAAAACAGAAGTAGTGGTAAACGGCTGGTACACGAGCCCGAAGCGGGGAGTTACTGCATGATCGAAAAGCCTGCTTTTTGTTGTTGAATTGCTTGAATATGTATAAACATCACTGAAAGACTCCAGGTATGTAACCCGTACTCCGGCAAGAAGCTTGATCCGTTTAGTGATGCTGATAAGGTCCTGTATGTATGCACCCGCACGTTTTATCGGGCTAACAGTAACTGTATTTACCTGCAGGTCCGGAATATCATTGCGCTGTTTATATTTATGTATGTCAAAAATATTGATGGAATCATATGACGTCAGCGTTTTGTAGGCCGTGGTTTTTGTGTAATACTTATCAGCATCTACCCCGATAAGCAGGTTGTGTTTTAAGAACCCGGTGGAAAACCTTCCTGTAAGGTCCAGCTGGCTGATCATGTATTCTTCATTGATCCCGGTGCGCTGAACACCGCGTTTCCAGTTGCCGTTCGTTTTTACGAACTGGCTGTTGGAGTTGGGACGGGTAGTACTGAAAAGGTCATTGTTGTAATGCTGGAAAGAAGTAACACTCTTTATTTCCCATGAATCGTTCAGGTGGTAAGTTAAACCGGTTGAAATACTTTTCTGCTCCGTTTTATTATAGGACCATTTTGCACCAATGAATGTATTTCGGGGAATGTCGACAAGCGTATAGTTAATAGCGCCAACACCATAATCATTTGTCCTGTTGTCACGCAGGTAATCACCTTCAACAAGAACATCAAATTTTTTCGTCACCTTCACGGCAAAGGAAGGGTTGATATAGAACCTTTCGGCATTTACGATATCCCTGAAGCTGCGTGATCTTTCATAAGTGGTATTAACACGGTAGGCCGCAGTTTTTGACTGGTTCAAAGTTCCGTAAACATCAATTGTTGGTTTGTAATAATCAAAGCTGCCGGTTCTCAGGGCAACCTCACCGCCATTTTTAAACAGGGGCTTTTTTGTAACAAGGTTAATGATCCCGCCAGCCGCAACATTTCCAAAAAGTATTGCAGAACTGCCTTTCATGATCTCCACACTTTCAAGTGCTGTTACTTCAGGCATTGTAGTGTTGTTATACCTCACACCGTTTTTGAATGTATTGCTGCTGGTAAAAGCAAATCCGCGGCCGGCAATTTCTTCCTGGGTACCGCCGGTATTTCCCATAAGGTAAACACCGTTCACATTTTTGAGCACATCGCTCAATGCAATGGTTTGCTGCTGCTCCAGGATTGTTTTGTCAATTACAGCAACACTTTGCGGAAGATCGATAGGACGAATTGCTATTTTTCCGATGGCTACTGGTTTTTCGTTGATGCTTTTTGCAGCTTCTACTACAATCTCCTTCAGCTGCTGAGTGCTTTCTTCAAGGGTAAAATCCACTATCGCGGTTTGATTTTCAATCACTTCAATCTCTTTTGTTTGTCCGGTTGAACCAACCGTACTGGCTTTGATGGTTTGTTTGCCTACAGGAATGGATTCAAGTGAAAATTCCCCTGCAGGGCCGGTGGTAGCTGCCAGTCTTGTACCGGGGATGCCTACATTCACGAATTCGGCAGGCTTGCCGTCAGAAGCCGTTACTTTTCCTTTAACAGAGCCCGTTTGTGAAAAGACGGAAGAGGTTAGAAACATTAAAAGTATTGCGGAAACGCACACGGGATTCTCAGCTATGTTTAATAGTTTACCTTTTGCCATAAAATTATTAAGATTGATTTTAAATAACGCGACAAAAGTGTAGTTTTAGTGGCTTATGCACAATACCTAATTAATGGTATTCGGGAACTTTTTTATAAAATACCTAAAAGTAGGTACCGGTAGTTCCTGCCTAAGAACTCGTGTTAAAATTTGTCCTGTTTTTTAAATTAGCGAGAATCTTATTAATATTAATTTAGCGGTTATGATCATTATAGCAGATAGCGGATCCACAAAAACCGACTGGCGGTTGATAGATGAAGAGAAGAAGATCCACCAGTTTTCCACCCAGGGAATAAATCCCTATTTCCAGTCGGGGGATGAGATAGCAGATATTATTGATAAGGAGATTCCCGGTAATTTCCGGGAATTAATCCGCGGTTCGGGTTCGGAGATGTTTTTTTATGGAGCCGGATGCAAAGCCGTAGACAAGAAGCTGATCGTAAAAAGCGCTTTAAGCAGGAATTTCCAAAAGTCAAACATACTGATAGAAAGTGATATGCTTGGCGCGGCAAGATCAGCCTGCGGTCATAACCCGGGTATTGCAGCCATTTTAGGCACCGGCATGAATTCGTGCTATTATGATGGGAAGAATATTTCTGAGAGCAGGGCTTCCCTGGGTTATATACTTGGTGATGAAGGCAGCGGGGCACATATCGGGAAGACATTTATATCCCATTACCTGAATGATGAGCTGCCGGCAGAAATAGCCCGGAGATTTGAGCAAAGGTTTAACCTCAGTAAAGATATGATCATCGATGCTGTTTACAGAAAACCGATGCCCAACAGGTTTTTAGGGTCATTCAGCAAATTTGTATATCAAAATCAGAAAGAGCAGTTTATAATCGATATGTTGGTTAAGTGTTTTCACCAGTTCTTTGACAAGCATATCTGCAGGTATCCACAGCATAAAGAGATTAAATTGAGCTGTGTTGGCTCGATTGCTTTTTATTACAGTAATATATTAAGATCGGTAGGAGAGGACAGGGGAGTGAATATTGATACGATCGTGGAAACCCCGATCGCAGGCCTGACACTTTATCATTTAGAGGAGTAATTTTGAAAACCAAATGCCTTCTGCCCGGTAAAAATGGAATTTATTCACACCTTCCCACTGCTTCTGTAACAAGCGGAACCGGACCGTATCCGCAAATCCCAAAATCAAAAAACGCAGGAGTAATTTAATACCCTGCGTTCTCTGTGTCTCTGCGAGAAATTTACTTCATATTGTGATATACATTCTGTACATCATCATCTTCTTCGAGTTTTTCTATAAGGGTCATCACTTCAGCAACCTGTTCTTCCGTTAACTCAACAGTAGAAGTAGGGATGCGCTCAAGTTCTGAGCTGATGATATTGAATTTTTTCGATTCAAGGGCTTTCTGCATATTCCCGAAATCCGTAAAAGCAGCATAGATAACGATCTGCTCGTCATCCCCCTCGATCTCATCAGCACCGAAATCGATGAGTTCAAGTTCGAGTTCTTCAATGTTCAGTCCTTCATTCTTTATTGTAAACACACTTTTACGTTCGAAAAGATAATCGAGAGAGCCGGTTTTTCCCAGTTCACCTCCATTGCGGTTAAAATGCATCCTGACATTTGCCACCGTACGGGTCGGATTGTCGGTTGCAGTTTCTATAAGAATTCCAACACCATAAGGTCCTTTTCCTTCATATACAACTTCCTCAAGACCTTTTGCATCCTTTGAAGCGGCACGGTTTACTGCAGCATCAATCCTGTCTTTCGGCATGTTGATACCTTTGGCATTCTGGATGGCTACCCTTAAACGGGAGTTCCCCTGCGGATCGGCACCACCTAACTTTACAGCGATAGCTATCTCTTTCCCGGCACGTGTAAAACCTTTTGCCATTTTATCATAGCGTGCAAACATTTTATACTTCCGTTTCTCGAATACGCGTCCCATTTTAATTAGAAATTATTAAAGTTATATTGCAAATTTTAATTTTGGTATCTTGATTTAATTGCTGTAAATATAAAAAAAGGTTTAGCTGTAAAGCGTGAAAATTTCATAAAACAAGCTAATGCATCTAATGTTGTACTACCAGTTTTCTAGTAGATACAGCCTCTTCGTTCTTTAAAGTTATATAATACATTCCATTGGGTAACTGTTCAGTAGATATAGCAAAAGGAAAAGAATTAGATTGAGTAGTTTTAATTGTACGACCCAAATAATCAGTTATAGTTATTTCATTTTGCTGTAGATTATTAGGGGAATTTAACATTATGCTAACCATATCATTTGATGGATTCGGAAATAAAAGGAACTGGCTATTCTCAAGGGGAGCTTCATCTTCAACGCTGATTATAAACATAGATTCTCCGCCAAATGCTCCGCAGGCACCGGCTGTGTCTGTTTTTATTAGATAGATATCTTCTAGTCCATTATTAAAGCTTGTAGTAGTTCCACATATTATAAAACTTCCATCAGCAGTGGTTTCCACTGAAGAGGCTAACTCTGATTCATATTTACCATATGTCGCCCCACCATAATC
>DASVUX010000056.1:0-3841 GCA_036386835.1 Bacteroidia bacterium | reverse complement strand
AATATAGAGGTCCCCGTTTGGTCCGCCATTAACACCCGGTCCGCCATACCCTTTCAATTTAATTTTTTGGCCGTCTTCAATACCCGCCGGAATGGTGATGCGTATGTTTTTCCCATTCAACGTTAAGGTGCGTTGATGGGTGGTGTATGCCTCCCGAAGTTGTAAATGCAGTTCGGCATCGTAATCTTGCCCCCTGAACTTTACATCCCTGCTTCTTCTTCCTCCCGTGCCTCCAAAAAGCGACTCAAAAAATTCTGAAAAATCCCCCTCAGCATAATTGCCACCAAAATCGCCAGGATCACCGGAGTAAGCGTATTGCCGCTGACCTTGTTGCTGTTGGGCCTTTTCAAACTCCTCGGCATGTTTCCAGTCTTTACCGTACTGATCATACTTCTTTCGCTTTTCAGGATCGCTTAATACTTCATTTGCTTCGTTGATCTGCTGAAATTTCTTCTTTGCTTCTTCATTGTTGGGATTTACATCCGGATGATATTGCCTCGCCAATTTGCGGTAGGCTTTTTTGATCTCTTCAGGAGAGGCATTCTTATCTATTCCTAAAACCTGGTAATAGTCTATAAAATCCATATCGAATTTGAGCTTATTCTATCAACAATAGTATCGTATCCATATTCCTACAATGTTGAGGCCAGAGAAGATTACGCCTAATGTGCAGCTACTATGGTCTGTAAATCCAGTCTTTTAGGAAACTGTAACTTCTTTTGGCCGATGAAGGCTATGATTTAATAAGTTCTACTGGACAGTTTCTCTCAGAGCGCTGCCACGATACTCCGGCTTTGGATAAATGAATGCTTTGATGATACCTGTCCACACAGCAGTGAATAATATGCTCAGAATTGCAACTGAAATCACGAGCTTTAAGATATCGGAGTTGATCAGCTTCATTTGAAAAGCCAGCAGGCAGATGACTAAACTGAGTTCGCCAACATTGGAGAGCAGCGCACCGGAATAAATGCTGCTTCGCCAGCTATAGTTAAGCACCCGGAAGCATAACGCTGAAATGAGGTTTTGAAAGAAGAATAAGAAGCCCAATAGCAAAAAGATCAGCGAAAGGTTTGCTTTGAAATATTCGAGATCAAATAATAATCCCATGTACACAAAGAAGATCGCCATAAAGAAAGTACGAAAGGGATGTAGCGTGTGTTCGATCCAATTAAAAGCCCTGATTTTCTTTACTAAAATTCCTGATGCAAAGGCGCCAAGAGAAGCTGTTAATCCGATACTACTGCTCACGATTGCCAGCCCAAAGCAAAGCATTAGTCCTAAGAAGAGTTGTAAATCATGATCGTCCCTGATCGTTTTTTCCCAGGGCAATGTAATCTGTTCGACCTTGTTTACTCTTAGGATAAGTAACGTAACTAAGACGGTAGCAATTACAGTTCTGGCAAGCTTCCAGATACTAACCGATTGGCTTCCCAAAAAGCCTAATGAACTTAAAAGCGGTGCAAAGGCAATGTCCTGAATTACCAGTACAGACAAAACCAGGACACCCAAAGAAGTACTGTGTTCCTGGTTTCTTTTAAGGTATTCACTGGCAACTGATGTGTTATTGAGCATTAAAATAAAAGCTAGAACAATGGCCGTTGTCAGGGACAGATTTAGAAAATACACACCTGCAAAAGCCGCCAGCAAGCAGGTTAAGGATTTTAATAACTGGAAAGAAACAGGCTTCCACATAAACCGGGAATGATGCGGCCATTCAAGCTCCATTCCCAGAAAAAACATGTGCAGGATAATACCAACTTCTCCTATAATTTCAATTTCATGATGCTTATCGATAAAGCGCAGTACATGCGGCCCCAATACAATACCTGCCAGCGTATAGGCAATAAGATAGGGTTGCCTAAATTGTTTCAGAAGCAGGATCAATAAAGAAATAGCCGTGGTTAAAATGCCAAGCGTAAGGAGAAATTCTTCCATTTAATATTTTTTACCTTTTGACTTGTTTGTGTTGCCGGCATAAAGGCTGTGCTGGAAGGGGCTAAACTATTACTGATGACCACCTCTTCTTCCATATATAATCTCCTACTTCCAACTGCCTTCTATTAGCTTCGCATTGATGTTAAGCAAACGATTGAGTAAATCATTCAAAGCCTGTTCCATAAAAGTTCCAAAATAATGCTTCAGCGAAACGCTTGCAGCAGGAGGCGTTAAAAGAAAATGGGAGAGTAATATCCAACAGTCCCACATACTAAGTTCAGTGCTCGAACAAACAAACCTAGCAATAACCTAAGCATATTCATTTGAATAATTTATTCGAAATATTGAAAAATTCTTAAGTTCATTTCTTAAGCCGAATGAACAACTATTCTAATTCCATTAGCCCATATCAATCTCTGGCAAATATTTATAACAAATGAATTTAAACCAGGTTACGCTTCCTGTAATAGACGTAGAAAGATCAATAGCCTTTTATCAAAAGTTGGGTCACCGGTTGATTGTAAAAGCGCTTCCCCGATATGCACGATTTGAATGCCCGGAAGGCGATGCCACATTCTCTATTCATAAGGTAGATGAAATGCCACCAGAACCGCAAACAATCATTTATTTTGAAGTGGCTGAGTTGGACGATACGGTAAATAAATTATTAGCAGAAGGCATTCATTTTGACGAGCTGCCTGAAGATAGAACCTGGTTATGGCGGGAAGCAAGGTTGAAGGACCCTGATGGCAACAGGTTGATTATTTATTTTGCAGGTGACAACCGAAAAAATCCACCTTGGAGAGTTCAATAAAACTAACTACTTAATGAGTATGAACAGCGAGACAAACAGCATACCTAACGTAGAGGTAAAATCATCAGGCGGCAAAAAGAACGGGATACAACTGATAACCGGATATGTAGATTTACCCGATTGGGACGGTTATTTTTTGAATGAAGGAACGATCTATTCAAAAGAAGAAAAACGGATTAATGGAGGAAGGGTTGAGTTACAGGTGGATGGTGCCATCAACCCGGATGGTAGCGTGGATTTTTCAAAAGAGCAGGTGGCCGCTTATTGGTATTTGGTGGAACACCAGGAAACTATTAAGCGTATAATCCTGGAAAATATGGTCAATAATTTTGATCTCTTCGATCCTTTTGGTGATCATAAATCAGACGAACAGGAGGGTGGCTATCCTCGTCCATCCCAGTTGGTGACAGGCTTCGACTTCAAAGATTACATAGGGCCTACTTCTATATCCATAGACGAGAATGAGAAAGATGATGCCGCTTATACAACCTGGTACTTTAACTGCCGGTGGGATCCTGAACATGGTTTCCAGGTTATCATGCACAAAGACAGAATTATAGACATGGGTCAGGATCCTGATATAGATAAGGTTTATAAAGACAATGGCACTTACGAACAAGTGATGGCAGCTTACAAACCAGCAAATAATCCACCACCATTTGCGTGGAAGAAAAAGTGGTGGCAGTTTTGGAAAAAATATTAATGCCTCGTTTGTAGAAGCCATCTCACAAATACTTTTTGTGAATGGTGAGTGAAAAGCATCTTTACTCATAACTGATCTCTGATCAATCACAGTATAGCAAGTTCATTTATGAGACTAGTTGTAGAAGTATATTAACTGCAATAAAGAATAGAATTTACCATGGATACATTAGAAAAATTAAAATCACTAAACCAGCCTGTTCCCCTTCCTCCTCAACTGCCGACGGAGGCGGATGTAATGGCTGCAGAAGAAAAATTAGGTGTCAAGTTCCCGCCTTCCTATGTGAAATACCAATTGGAGTATTCCGATATAAATGTCGGGCATTTGGAGATGTATTCGCTCTTTGAAGACGATGATCGCCTGAACCTGATTAGCAACGTAAATAA
>DASVUX010000055.1:0-27003 GCA_036386835.1 Bacteroidia bacterium | reverse complement strand
GGGATGCAACTGCCTGGCTGCTTTTTAAGACTGATACATGTAAGCACTTATTTATGTTAGAAACACCAAACCCTTACGACATCGACCTTGTAAGATTATATTACCTGGCCAAGTTGCAGGTTGATTTTCTCAATATTTCCGTTTCGGAAAAGAAGAAGTATAAGTCGGGCTTATTAAAGGAGATCAAGCAATATTGCAGACTGAATATTGTAAACTTCAAGAAACACTTGTTCGGTCCTGTGCCGCTTGTGATAAGACCTGAAGATCACCTTTACCATAAATTTTTACCATACGCATTACTGCATATCGAGATTGAGAAGATCCGTTTTTTCCTCAACCACCACAAAAGGATGCACAAGGGTGATTATCTTATTTCCGGGAACAGCTTTGTTGATCACATAGAGCTGAAGGTTTGCGGTGAGATAGAGCGGCTGTCTGTGGTTGATACAAAAGAGCGGCTGCTTGAAATATTGGAATGGGTAGAACAAAAGCGGACAAAAAAAGGGAAAGTTAAGAAGCTGCTTTGGGTATCCCCGGAAAAATGTAATCTGCAAAAACTTTCGGAGCGGTTGTTTTATTTTGGCTTCACGGAGGGGGAGCAGGAGTTCAGGCAAATATTTACAGAGAACAGGCAGATAAGGTGGCTGAAAAGCATTGAAGAGCTGGCATACCTGTTCTATTATTTAAGATCGAAGGAATACATCAGGCCTCAGAATACGGTGGGATACCTGAAGCACCTGGAATATATTTTCGCGCACCTGGAGATCCGGAAGGTTGATCGGTATGGATTGAACGGTGTTCTTATCAGGATGAAAAAAAAGAACCAGGAAATGAAAGAGAGGATAGAAGATCTTGTTAATTCATGTTTAACATAGGAATCCCAAGAGAATTAATCAGAAAAAATAACTTATCTCAGTAAGGTTATAAAGCCTTTAATCTCTTTGTCTTGGTTATTGAGATCCGTGTAGTTGATTAAATAGTAATACACACCATCGCTGGCATCCCTGCCATTGTATTTACCGTCCCAAAGTTCTATGGTTTGAGTTGCCATCTGGAAGTCTGAAATGTTCCCCTCTTTCATCTTTAACCCCCATCTGTCGTAGATTATATATGAAAGTGTTTTCAAGCCTTTGCAATTAATGGAGTAGCTGTCGTTAAGATCATCTCCATTCGGAGTGAAAACATTGGGTGTAAACAAAAACGGATTACAAAGTATTTTGCTTAAAGTTATAGTATCGTAATAAACACCGCAGTCGTTGGTTAATCTCAGCCAATACGATCCTTCCTGGTTTGTGATTATAGCAGCTGTTGTATCGCCTGTACTCCATAAATAATTACCTGTGTAAGGATAGCCGGCACCAATCATGGTGTAAGCAGTGTCACACACCTGCTTGTCGCTACCCAGGAAATTTGAAAACTCACCGGTAATTGTAACACATTGATGTGTAGTGTCAGTGCTTCCATTATCATAAACAATGTTCATTACATCGTATGTGCCGGGAGAGGAAAACACATGGCTGGGACTTAATAAATTGGAAGTAGTGCCATCAGAAAAATCCCACTCTACAGAATCAATGATTGAAGTATTGATTAAGAAAAATGTTGTGGCATTACCGATGCAGCTGTTAGTATAATTAAACTCTCCCTTTGGATGATAGAAATGGTAAGATGGAAAATTGGGTAATCCGAATACTGGAGAATCGTTAGCGATAGTGACAGTATCCAGAAGCACGTTACACAAGGCCCCTGCCAGATTCGGTTGATCAATTACGGAAAGCTTAGTTTTGGATTCGAATGCTCCAGTATTATTGTTATTATAAGGGTTGTTTAACGAATCATTATTAATAAAATAGATCTTGTTATTTGATGCCAGTTGAAATTGACTCGCAACAGGTTTTCCTACAACGGCTATACTCCCTGAACTTAACGCAATCTGTGTATTACTAAAATATAATAGCTTGTTGTCAGGCGAGAATTCCAATCCGTACCCTGTACCAATGCTAAAGTTGTAGGTTATAAGATTACTTAATGCACCGGTTAGTTTATTAAAATCTAAAATGGAAACACCCTTATCATTTCCGAAAGCCACTTTTTTTCCATTTGGAGATGCCTTCATTTGCCCAATACATGCAGTTGTATTTAACACACCTATAGTTGTCACCGTGGGAGTATTAGATAGCCCATATTTTGAAAGCAAAAAGCTATATACTTTTATAGGCACAGGCGCGGCTGGATTAAACTCATTAATACTTTCGACTAAGGTTGAGTCCCTTCCCATGATCATCACCCAAATATCAGTATTATTACAATGTTTAACAGCTGCTAGTTTTTCAAAATAAGTGGACTGCGAAAAAATCTCAGCATTTTTAATAATGACTTCTCCAAAGCCGGCATTCGCACTCATGTCAACTATTGAATAGGTAAAAGTTGTAACGCATCCTGAATTGACATTGAAAATATAGTAGAGATTCGCTGAGGAAGGCTTTTGTATTATTAATGCCCCCTGGGTGCTGCTTTGATTTGCGTTTAAACCAAAACCATTTGGCATTTGGGCATGATTCCGGTCATAGACTTTTTCTCCATCCGTATAAAACAGCAAATTGCCATTTGGCTCCGAGATACTAGCACTGCATTCAGTAGTATTAACACTTCCTCCAAAGAGGGGTGCGGGCGGGCTGCTGTTAAATTCCAAACCACAGTAATTTCCAAAGAACCAATTATTGGTTTCTTTTTGAGAGAATAGGTCAAAAACCTGAAAACTACAGATTAGGAATAACCCTATAATTTTTAATGGCTTGCTTAATCCGAATGTCATAGCAGACTCATCAAAGTTATTTTCAATCTATTGCAAAGTAATTCATTGGAGAATAATATTTTCACACTAACGTAAATTCGTGAGAATTATTCTTCTAATATACCACTGTTATGCTACATACATTACTTTGCTCGTAAATATCTTCCCAGTAACCATCGACACATTCCTTGTGCGGCCATGGAATCAAGAACCAATCATAATCTGTACAATGCCACTTTCTCCCCCTAAGTACAGGAAAGTATTTTCCAGTACTGGGTGTGTTACAGTAATCTATATTACTATTTAGCATCAAATTAACGGGTCCAGAAAGTGGGTTATCCGTAATGGTATAGGAATAACTTTAAACCTGAGTGTTGGTGAGGGACAGAGCCGAAGGCCCCTAGAGGGGAACTATATGTACCACGCGGTATAACCAGTTGGTCATATTCCCATACTCTAAATTACCATTTGGACATTGTCCATTCATTTGGTATGAAAGCACCAGAATTATGAATACACTAAAAATTCTTCTCATAATAGATTAATTTATTATTAATTGCTCAACAAATACATTCCCTTGATATTGTAATTTGACATTATAAATGCCAGGTAACTGGTTATTCAAAGGAATTGTTAAAGAATTAGTACTGATTGTTGAACCCCACTAAACATGAGTGAGTTGTAACCTATAACATTGTTCTCAAGAGATACTTGTACTAATCCATTGTGAGGGAGGTTGTAACTTAGCAAGGTGTTTGTGTGGGCAGGTTTTGGTGCACAACTAAGATTAAGGGAATTCAAACTAGAAAACGGGTGGCTGTTAAAAATTACATAAAAAAAAGCCCCGGATATATTATCCGGGGCCGCACTTGTGATCAGTAATCAATTTTCGTTTTGTCCCAATCGTATATCTTTTATTTTTCCTGGATAGCACCTTCCTTAATAGGCCTGAAGGCGGTCCGCCTGTTCTTTTGATGCTCTTCTTCAGTAGCAGCATTCGGAACAAGTAATTTCGTTTCGCCATATCCCTGTGCAAGTAACCGTTCTTCCTTGATACCTTTTTCTATAAGGTAATCCACCACCGATTTTGCACGTTCCTGCGAAAGCTTCAGGTTATAAACATCACTTCCGCGCGCATCGGTATGCGAGCTGATCTCAACACTTAAGTTATTGTTCAGGTTAAGGAAATCCACAAGGTCGTCAAGAATTTTCTTAGATGCAGGACGCAGGGTAGCTTTGTCGTAATCGTATTCGATCCCGGGGATTACAATGTCGCCCTGCGGAATAGGTGAAAGGAAAAAGTCCTTCACAAAATGCTGTGATTCGGTAAGTCCAAGAGTCGAAATATTTCCGGCATCACCGAAGAACTTGTTCTTCTGCGCCTTTATGTAAAGTTCCCATCCTTCTTCCAAAGCTGTAAAGTAATTTCCAAGGGAGTCAGTGATGAGGTAAAACGATTCTTTATCGCCCCGGATATCCTTAAAGGTTAACAATGCATTCGCGATCACCTGGTTATTATCGGCATTATAAACAGTACCTGTAAGGTCATAAACATTCGGTTCCTTATCAAGTGCAAATACTTTATAGCAGGTTCCACCGCAATCTGCGCAATCTGTTCTTTCAGACCGGTCGGAAGTAACAAACCCCTGGCGCTGGCTGCGCTCCATTACGAAATAAGCATCGTCCTTTGATGAATTTACCGGTGCACCCATGTTCTTTGGGGCGCTCCACAATGAATCGCTGTTGAACGTGGATTTGAACACATCCAGCCCGCCATAGCCGGCAAGTCCATTGGAACTGAAATACAAAGTAGAAGTATAATAATGGAAGAACGGGGTGACCTCATCCTCGGCAGTATTAAACATCTTCCCCATGTTAATAGGTTTGCCCGAAGGTCTTCCTTCTTCATCAATGTTCACATACCAGAGGTCCATTTTGCCATAACCTCCCGGGCGGTTGGATGAGAAATAAAGGATGCTTCCGTCAGGTGAAAGTGCAGGCTGCATGGTTTTATAGCCTTCCAAGTTCACATTGTCGTTAAGCTTTTCAGCAGCAGCCCACTTGTCATTGAACAGCTTCGAAAGGTAGATGGCACATTCGTTTTTGTTGGTGGTCGACCAGCGCGTGAAATAGTAATTTGATTTATCAAGCGTAAGGAACCCGGCACCTTCGTTCATCTCAGTATCAGCAGGCCCGTCCACTTTTTTAAGCTCCGACCATCCGTCATTGGTTTTCTTTAAAGTATAGATATCAGCTGTATATTTGACTTTTTCAGCATCCTTCTTCGGATCAGCCACTGCATTGCCCGGGCGCCCGGAAGTAAATTGTATCGTGCTTGCATCACCGTAATAATTAACCGCAAAGCTGGAAGTACCTGCATTAAAAACGGAATCCATTTCTTTGATCAGGATCTCTTTCCTCACGTAAGTGGTATCGGTTGCAAGATAACAACCTGCAGATTTTATTTGTGCAAGCTTAAAATAAGTGGAGTCTTTTTTCTCTGCTTCTGTCATTACCCTGTCAAACTCAAGCAGGGCAGCAGGGTATTTTTTATTCTTCATCAGCGCATCTCCGTACCAGAAACGTTCATAAGGATAATCAACAGGGTTGTTCTCCACTGATTTTTTGAACCAGGTCTCCGCATTTGCATAATCATGGTTAAGCCTGTAAGCATCCGCAACCTGGTGTGTAGCATATTGCTCCATAGGGCTGACAGGAGAAATCTTCCGTAATGTATCTTTTTGCAGCGCGGCAAGACTGTCCTTGCTTACCTTCCTCGGCTTAATGTATGGTTTCGGAGTATACGGATAAACAAGGTCCACGCTGGTATTCTGATCGAGCACCTTTAAATAGTAGCTGATGGCGGATTTGTAATCTTCGTTTTTGAATGCGATGTCTCCATAGCTCAGCCATTCCCTCTTGGTCTGAGAAAAGCAGGCTGCTGTAAAAGCAACCAGGAATATTATTGTTAAACTACGCTTTACCATAATTATAATCTCGGACAATTAGCTAATGGATTTGGTTTGCTTCTGCGTGCAATATATGTAAATGAGATCTCAAATCCCCCGCGGTAATTCGATACTTCCTTGAGTGAAGATGTATTGATATCATAACTTACCCGGCAGGTGTACTGGCCTTTTTTAATCCCTGCTTCTATGATCCCTGCATCCTTGCTCCTGTAGGTAGGCCCAAAGATCAGGTACGTATCGTCTTTGAGGTAATAGTGAAGCAATAATGTCGCAGTATATTCTGTTGCATTTACTTCCTGCATGTAGATCCCTTTTGGTAAAAGCTGGATCTTCTCGTTGACATTGATCTTTAAACCACCGTGTACATAGTATCGGATAGGCAGCCTGTTTGAAGTATTATAAAAGGATTCCTTTGGCTGGGTTAAGTGGAAAGCTGAAAAACCGATAAACGGGTTCAGCCTTACATTTTCCTTTGCATAATAATAAAGGAAGCCCGCGTTAATATCATGCATTACAATACTGGTGTTTGAGAAAGTTTCACCTGTGGGGATATTGGCATCAAAGGAGCCGTTCTCTGCATAAGTGTACTGATTTCCGAAAGTCAGCTTGTTTATGTTCACGCTTTTATGCACCATGCCTCCCTGGACACCCAGGGCAAGGTGGTGGTTTTTTGCCTTGTCGAAAACAACATCATATCCTGCCGACAGTAAAACACTAAGGGCATTAAAGTTTCCTGCACCAGCCCGGTAATTCATTACCTGTAAGCCTGCACCGAATTTTTTAATAGGCATGTCAAAAGAGATCCCGGTAGTTGTGAATGGCTTTGTGGCAACAGCAGCCCATTGGGTTCTGTAATGCGCATGAACACGGTATTTGCCGTCAAACATTCCAGTAAGGGCGGGATTTAAGAATAAAGGAGGTGCATCATATTGTGAAAGATGGAAATCCTGGGCACGCACTGCAACGCTGGAGAATACCAGTGTTATCGCGAAAAGCGCGCTGTAAAATATTTTTATGTGAGAGTATGATCGTTTCATGTGGTATTCTTTAATGAAAGTCCTATCGTAATAAAGTTACATCACCGGATAAATGGTGTTCTTCACCGGTTTCGGTAATAGCATACACAGTGTATACATAAACGCCTATCGGCTGGTCAATTCCTTTGCGCTTTCCATCCCATCCTTCGGATTGTTTATCAGAAGTGTAGATGATTTCCCCCCAGTTGTTATAGATCCGGAATTCCAGCGTTTTGAATGGCCCACCGTAAACATAGAATACATCATTCTCTCCGTCACCATTCGGGCTGAATCCCGTCGGGATAACCGGTGGCAGGGAAACAATCACCTGCTGGCAGGCAGTATCGGTACATCCGTTTATATCTGAAACGTATAAACAAACATCATAGAATCCACCGGTTTGATATGCATGAGAAGGGTTTTGCAGTGTGGATGTTGAATCGGATTGTGCGTCACCGAAATCCCATTGCCATGATACGGCATTGCTGCCTGAGAGGTCCTGAAAGTTTACGGTCTGGTTTAAGTTCGCGGTATAATCATCAGCAATAAAATTAGCGGATGGCGATGGTAAAATACTTATAGTATTTAATGTCGTATCCATACAGCCTTCAGCAGAGCTCACAACAAGGACTGCGATAAAGTTTCCGGCAGAAGAATACAGGTGAACAGGGTTCTGCAGGTTACTGGTTTCACCGTCTCCAAAGTTCCACGCCCACGTAGAAATTGTTGATCCGGTTACTGTTGACGAATCCGTAAACTGAGTTCCATCCTGTCGGCAGGCACCGCTCGCATCATAATCAGCTACTGGCTGGTAATGAACATTTACTACCTGGGTGGATGTATCAACGCAACCGTTTGTGGATGTTGCTATCAAAGAAACCGTATATGGCCCGCCGGCAGGATAAATATGAGAAGGGTTTTGCTGGCTGCCTGAATTGCCGTCACCAAAATTCCAGCTCCAGCTTACTACCGGTATTACAGAAGTAGTGTTGTTGGAAAAGGACACCGGGAGGAAAGGACAGGCAGGTACACTGGTGAAAGCAACCACCGGTGATGAGATCAGTGTAAGGTTGATCGTATCCGATTGCGTTTTACAGCCCCCGTTATTCGTAGAGTTAAAATAAAGAGTGATATTCCCTGAAGCATCATCTGCAGCACTTGGGAAATAGACTCCATTCATCGTGGTGTTGTCAGGCGAGAAGGAGCCTGTTCCGCTGCTTGACCATGTTCCCGATCCGGTTGTTGAAACAACGCTTAGCAGGTAAGGGTTGCCCGCACATGACGTATCGTTCGATGTGATCGCCACGATAGGTGTGGGAGAAAAGAAGATCGTTATTGTATCGTTGACAGCGAAGCAATCGGCATTGCCAGTAGAAGTTATGTATAAGGTTGCAGATCCGGCAGTTGTATCGGCCGGGCTTGGAATGTATTGGGTGCATGTGCTCAGCGTGTCGGAGAAGGTGCCTGTTCCCAGTGTATGCCAAACACCTCCCGTGGCAACAGTTATACTTGCACAGACAGGTACATAAGCTGTATCACGGCAGGCAAAAATATCGCTTCCGGCATTTACACTTGGGGCAGCATTAAAAGTGATGATCACCTGGTCTGTATCAGCCGGGCAAAGCGCATTGCTGGTAGTAACAAGCATCAGCGTGTCAAACCCATTCGCTACAGCAGCAGCAGTCGGTGTATAAACAGGATTTAAGATAAATTGGTTTGGTGAGAAGTTCCCGCTTCCGAACCACTGACCGCCACCGGCATTTACAACTGTACCTGTAATGTTTATTTCAGGATTATTGGAGCATTTGCTTGTATCGCTTCCTGCGTTTGCAACCGGATAGCCCTGGATATTTATAGTATGTGTTGTGGAGTCCGTACAGCCGGTTGCTGTGCTGATAACAAGCTGTACTGTATATATTCCGCCTGCGCTGTATGGATGTGAAGGATTTTGAAGGGTTGAAAAAGTACCGTCCCCGAAACTCCAGTTCCAGCCTGTGATGGTTGTAGTGGCATCCACCAGTGAAGTGTCATTGAAATTGATGGCAACACCCTGGCAGGCAGGACCATTATCAGTGAAGCCCACACTTATTAAAGCCACATTAATTGCAGAAGTAACAGTATCCGCACATCCGAGATTTGACTGAACAATTAATGTAACATTATAGCTTCCTGCTGAACCATAAAGATAGCTTGGGTTGGTTTGAGTGCTCGTGCCGCCATCACCAAAGGCCCAGTTCCAGCTTGTGATAGATCCGCCCGAAATAGTACTTGTGCTTGTAAAATCAATTGAATCTACTGAACAGGGATTGCTTTGGGTAAAAGAGGCTATAGGGCTGGCATCAATATTCACGGAGTGTGTTACCGTATCCGCGCATCCGGATGCTGCGGTCACTACAAGCACTATATTATACACACCTGAAACTGTAAATGAATGAACAGGATCTTGTGCCGCGCTTGTATTGCCGTCCCCGAAATCCCAACTCCAGCTGCTGAATGTGCCTGAGCTGAGTGTTGATGTATTACTGAAAGCTACAGGGGCATTTTCACAGGCAGTCGCTGTTGAAGTAAAGGCTGCCAAAGGCGCCGGCTGTACATTCATCGGTATCGTGATTGTATCATTACAACCGCTTGCCGAGAATGCGATAAGGGTAATATTGAACATTCCTGAAGTTGCATAAAAATGGACCGGGTCCTGCAGTGTACTTGTATTTCCGTCCCCGAAATCCCAGCTCCAGGAAGAGATGGCTCCTGAAGAAATGGTGCTTGTATTTATAAACCTCACAGAATCCGCATAACACATGGAGTTGCTTGTAAATCCTGCCACAGGGGTAGGATCTATAGTAACCGGTGTCACAGTTGTATCAGCACATCCGGCAGCGGTAGTCGCTATCATAGTTACATTGAATGTTCCGCCGGAATTATAAATGTGGGTCGGACTGAATGCAGTGCTCGTTGCCGTATCACCGAAATTCCAGCTCCATGTTGGCGAAGTACCGCTTATGGTAACAGAGGTGTTTGAGAATGCAATTGTTGAATTAGCGCAATTGCCGCTGAATGTGAAAGCTGAGCCGGGTGCCGGCTGTATATTCATTAATGTTACAGTGGTGTCGGTACAGCCGGAAGCGGAGGTTGCAATCAGTGTAATTGTATGCATGCCTGCCGCTGAATAATAATGGTTCGGGTTTGTCAGTGTGCTGGTATTTCCATCCCCGAAATTCCAAAGATAATTTGAGATCGAGCCGGCTGCTATGGTGCTTGTATTGGTGAATGCAAGAGAGTCAACATAACACAGCGGGTTGGCAGTAAATGAAGCAACGGGTGCCGGACTGATGTTCAGGACCTGCGTGATACTGTCAGCGCAGCCTGCAGCTGTTGTAACCGTTAAAGTAACAGGATAAGCCCCGCCAACAGCATAGTCATTTGATGGATTTTGAAGAGTACTTGTATTGCCGTCCCCGAAATTCCAGTTCCACACAGGGGATGAGCCCGGGACTACTACTGAAGTATTCGTGAAGTCGATGGTGTCATTTGCGCAGACTGAAGTAAAGGAGAAGTTGGCGTCCGGTGCCGGCCGCATGTTCATCGATATCACAGTGGTATCAATACAGCCAAAAGATGAGGTTGCTATCAGGGTAACGTTATACATTCCTGAAGCTGCGTAATAGTGGTCAGGTGACATCAGTGTACTTGTGCCCGCATCACCGAAATTCCAGTTCCATCCTGTAATGGTACCGCTGCTGATCGAACTGGTATTTACAAAGCTCACCGAATCAACATAACATAAGGTATTGGCTGTGAAATTCGCGACAGGCATCGGCCTGATTGTCAGTGATTGGATGGATGTATCCTTACACCCCGAGGCGCTGGTTACAATAAGCCTAACTGTATAAGTCCCTGCAGCAACATAAAGATGGGAAGGATTTTGTAATGTCGAAACCCCGCCATCGCCAAAAGTCCAGTCCCAGTTGGTAATGGAAGTGCTGGATGTTGATGCGTCTGTAAAGCTTACAGGTAATCCCTGGCAGCCGGGAGGCGTACTTGTAAAAGCTGCATTGATCGTTGCAATGTTGATCACCCTAGTGGTGGTATCGGAACAGGGAGTTCCTGCATTAATGATAAGCGTCACAGTATACGTCCCCAGTGCAGGATAAGTATAGCTCGGGTTCACAGCATGCGATGTATCCGCAAGAGTGGCAGTATTGCCAAAATTCCAGAAATAGCTGTTTGCAGCCGGTGTTGTTGTATTGGCAAATGAAATGCTTGTCCCCGTACAGCCGTTGCTTGGTACAAAACTGGCCACAGCAAGCGGTGGGCAATTGACAACATTGAACTGGAAATCCCTCAGGATACGTCCGATCTGGACTCCGTTTCTCCACTCTTCGGCTACTACACCAACCACATACTGGCCGAGTGAAGGGGGGATACCATTTAGTAAACCGGTTGAACTGATTGTTAAACCGGCTCCTCCCATAGGATTATTTGTAGAAAAGCCTCCTGCCCATGTTACAGTATTGAATGTAGCCACATTCCCCGGGAATGTAGGATAGTCTGTTGCGCAGTTTGGTCCTATAGGAGCAACACCATCACAGCCGGCATAAGGCTGATAAAAACGGTAGAATAAAGAATCACCGTCAGCATCAGTTGCAGCATGGTCAAAATTGATGGGTTGTCCCTGGCAGACAAATGTTGGCGGAGAATTAACCCAGTTCGGACTCGAATTGCTGATCAGATCGCTGTTGTCCGGAATAAACGCATAAAAACTTTCTCCTTCGTTGGCCGGCCCTACAATATTATCAAGAGTTGCATTCCTGCAGCAGCGCTGCCAGAAAAGATGATAGCCGCCTGCAAGCGGTGGAAGGTTGTTTACGATCTTCGTATAAATAGCTTCTTCAACACAGATGTTCTGCTGCACCACACAGGTGTCCAGGTATGGATTAAGAACAGTGGTTGTTCCCAGGTTAATCGAGATGTTCTTGCTTGGAGAAAAGGAAGTGCCGTTTGCCCTTTTAACTTCAACAGTGATCGTGTTGTCGAATGCTGCATTTCCTGCCGCACAGTCACGGTAAACTTTTAAGGTTATGCGGTAAGTAGAGCCTCCTAACTGTTCGTACGTAAGCGACCCTCCGACAATATGTGAAGAGAATGCGTTTGAGGAAGTAAATAAAACCGCGAGTAATAGGAGTAAAAGTTTATTCTTCATTCAGTGTATAAATAATTTAACCAAGAACAATATCAAATGTAATAATTTTTTTGTTTAAGCAAATTTTAATCGCAAAAAAGCGTGTCTTTATGAGAAAAAAGATTAGTTTTGAAGTAGATAACTATAACTCAATGAAAAAAAATATACTCTATTTACTCTTTGCTGTTTTTTTGGTTCAGGGCCTGAACGCCCAGGTAAATATCAGGTGGCAAAACCGCTATACAAGTGCAGGTTCATTTGTGGATAAAGCGGAGGACATTGTAACAGATGCTGTCGGGAATTCATATGTCACAGGGATAGGACGCGGAACCAGCGGAACCAACGATTACATCACCATAAAATACAATAATGCCGGTGTGCAGCAATGGGTAGCCCAGTACAATGGTACGGGCAGTGGACTGGATGCAGCACACGCTATCGCTGTTGATACATTTGGAAATGTTTACGTTACCGGCTGGAGTGACGGTGGCGCAACTACCGGGTATGACTATGCAACTATTAAATATAATGCATCCGGTGTCCAGCAATGGGTGGCAAGATATAATAACTCCACCAACGGTACTGATGAAGCATGGGATGTTGCAGTTGATTATGCAGGAAATGTATATGTAACGGGAACCAGTGACGGGACAGGAACAAACAGTGCCGCCACCACGGTAAAATATAACTCTGCGGGAGCGCAGCTTTACGCTCAGCGGTATAACGGTGCCGGGGGGGATATTGATGCCGGTTACGCTATTTATGTTGATCGTGCCACAGGCGTTGCCTATGTTACCGGTTATACATTTCAGAGCGCTGCAGCAGATTTTGATTTCATTACATTAAAATACAACGCTGCCGGAACACAGCAGTGGGCAACTCGTTATAACGGGCCGGGGAATAATTATGATGAGGCCCGTTCAATCGCTGTGGATGCTGCCGGCAATGTGTACGTTACCGGCTACACTCAAACAACTGTTTTAACAAATTACGATTATGCCACTGTTAAATATAATTCTGCCGGTGTTCAGCAATGGGCCCAGAATTATAACGGAACAGGAAATGATTTTGACAGGGCAAATGCGATCCGCCTCGATGCCGCTAACAACATATATGTTACCGGCAGAAGTATAGGCGCCAGTCCGGCAGCCGAAGATATTGTCACTATCAAATATAATAATGCAGGAACCCAAAAATGGCTTGCACGTTATGGTGCAGGGAGCAATGTATACGATGAAGGTAAAGCCCTTGTGGTTGACGGCACTGGGAATGTGTATGTGACCGGCTACAGTAACAACGATTATGCAACAATCAAATACGATTCAACAGGAGTTCAGCAATGGCTGACGAAATATAACGGTACGGGAAATAATGTTGACCAGGCTGTTGGTATTGCCATAGATAATATCGGTGATGTGTGGGTCTCGGGAAAAAGTAAAGGCCCCACTTCAAATGAGGATTTCCAGACAATCAAATATTGCCAGCTTACAGCCAATGCAGGCACCGATACCACTATTTGTAACGGACAGAACACAACCTTAAGTGCCAGCGCACCCGGGGCCGTAAGTTATGCATGGCTTCCCAATAATGGTACTTTAAGCAGTACCACATCTGCAACCCCGGTTGCAAGCCCGGCAGTTACTACATTATACACGGTTGCCATCACAAATGTGAACGGTTGTGTGGATCTTGATACGGTAATCGTGAATGTGGACCAGTTGCCTTCTTCAGCGATCACTCCTGCAAGCAGCCCCGTTTTCTGTATCGGGGATTCTGTGATCCTGAACGCGGCAGCGGGGGCAGATCAATATCAATGGAGCAGCTCGGTTAATGACACATTACCATCGATAATGGTAAATACTTCCGGAACATATACTGTTACAGTTACCGATACAAACGGATGTTCTTCGACAAGCTCGCAATTAGTGACAGTGAACCCGCTGCCGGTTGTGGATGCAGGAAATGATACGACTGTATGTCATGGCCAAACAGTTTCTCTCATGGCAAATGGTGCCGCAACTTACGTGTGGAGCCCGGGGATGACACTTAATGATTCTACGGTTAGTAATCCGCAGGCAATGCCTGACAGCACGTTAACTTATTATATTGTGGGGACTTCTGCGGCAGGCTGTGTTAATTCCGATTCACTGATGCTGACTGTTTTACCAACCCCTGCAGTTCCTGTGATCACCTGGATGGCAGACACGCTAACGAGTACTGCAGGAACATCATATCAGTGGTATGACGGAGGCGTGCCTATTGCAGGCGCAACGAACCAGTTTTATGTATTTACAAATAATGGCAATTATTCTGTGGAGGTGTTCAATGCCTCCGGTTGCTCAGCAACGTCTGCGGTAACGAATGTAACCAACGTGGGCTTATCTGAAATGGACCTGGCAGGAATTTTAAATGTTTATCCGAATCCTGTTAGTGATAAATTAACATTTGAACTGGCAAATGTTAAAGGGGATATTAAGATCAGCCTGATGAATGTTTCAGGTCAGCTTATATTTTCAGAAGCAGCTGACCAGTCTGCAGGAACTTACCGGAAATCAGTTGATCTTTCAGGATATCCGGCAGGAATTTATTACCTGCAGATCATCACCCAGGAGAATGTGATCACGAAGAAGATCATCAGGGAGTAAAAATGTTTGTGAAAAAAACAGGCCGGAAAACAATCTGTTTTCCGGCCTGTTTAATTTTCTATAATTTACAGGGCTTCCGAAACTACCTCTTTTACCTCCGGGATCATTCTTTTTAATAATCCTTCAATACCTGCTTTTAAAGTTAATGTGGACGAAGGGCAGCCGCTGCATGCCCCACGAAGCTGAACCGTTACAATGCCGTCAATAAAACTTTTAAATGTGATGCTTCCCCCGTCACCCTCAACGGCCGGCCGGATATATTGCTCCAGTGTTTCCACGATCTTAACTTCAAGATCGGTTGCGGGGGCTGTATGCTCTGTGAAGACTTCTTTCTTCTCTTTGAAGGTGCTGTCAACCGGTACTTCTGTTTTCGGAAGATCCGTTATTGCAACATTGCCCTCAGCCAGGAAAACACGGATGAATTCGCGGAGCTCAAGGATCACATCATCCCATTGTATAGCATCAGTTTTTGAAATGGTCACAAAGTTAGAAGCCATGAAAACGGCTTTAACAAAGGGGAACTCAAATAATTTTGCTGCAAGAGGAGAGCCTTTGGTTTCAGCTTTCGATAAATACTGGGCTGTAGCACCATTAAGGATTAATAGCTGATTCGCCACAAATTTCATTGAAGAAGGGTTCGGAGTGCTTTCAGCGTATATGATTACAGGACGTTTAACAGGGGTTTCCATGCTTTTAATTTTTCACAAAGGTACGAATTAATGTCCTGAAATGTTTGACCAGGCAATAGACGCTTATTTTATCCTGCTCAGAAAAATAAAATACCTTTGCAGCAATGATTAAACGTAAGGTTGACTTTCTTATAATAGGTTCAGGTGTTGCAGGATTAAGCTATGCTCTAAAAGTGGCTGAGCACGGTAAGGTATGCATGGTCACGAAATCGAGCGAGGACGAAAGCAATACGAAGTATGCCCAGGGCGGGATTGCGGGAGTAATGCATGATCGCGACAGCTATGACAAGCATATCCAAGATACCCTGGTTGCCGGTGCCGGCATGTGCGATGAAGAAGTAGTTAGAATGGTAATCACTGAATCTACCGACAGGATCAATGAATTGATCGAATGGGGCGCTGAATTTGATAAAAATGAAAAAGGTGAATATGATCTTGCAAAAGAAGGCGGTCATTCCGAACACAGGATCCTTCATCATAAAGACAGCACTGGTTTTGAAATTGAACGGGCCTTACTTGCTGCCGTTCACAGGCATTCCCGGATCGAGATCCTGGACCATCATTTTGCAGTCGATATCCTTACACAACATCATTTGGGAATAGAGGTCAACAGCCGGACACCTGACACGGAATGCTACGGAGCATATGTTTTGAATTTAAGGACCAACAGGATAGAAACAGTCCTGGCTAAAACTATCCTGATGGCTACAGGTGGCGCAGGCCACGTTTACAGTACAACCACAAACCCGGTTATTGCTACCGGTGACGGTGTGGCAATGGTATATCGTGCCAAAGGGAAAGTGGAAGGAATGGAATTTTACCAGTTCCATCCTACGTCTTTGTATAACCCGGGGGAGAGCCCTTCATTTCTTATTTCGGAAGCAGTTCGCGGGTTCGGGGCGATATTGAAAACGATAGACGGAAAAGAGTTCATGCATAAATACGATGAAAGAAAATCCCTTGCTCCCCGTGATATAGTTGCCCGTGCAATAGATAACGAAATGAAGATCCGCGGTGATGATTATGTTTACCTTGATTGCAGGCACCTTGATAAGGAAGATCTTGTTAAACATTTCCCAAATATCTATAATAAATGCCTCAGTCTGGGGATCGACATGAGGACTGATTATATTCCGGTAGTGCCTGCAGCACATTACATGTGCGGGGGGATTAAGGTAGATAGGAAAGGAAGAAGCAGCATTAAGAACCTGTATGCAATTGGTGAATGTTCATCTACCGGGCTGCACGGTGCAAACCGGCTGGCCTCCAATTCACTTCTCGAGGCCATCGTGTATGCGCATCATGCTGCGGGTGATGCCATCTCTAACCTGCAGCATATTGAATATTGTGAAGGGATTCCGGACTGGAATGCGGAAGGAACGCATCATCCTGAAGAAATGGTGCTTTTGATCCAGAGTTTACGCGAGGTACAGGCCATCATGACAAACTATGTAGGGATCGTTCGCTCAGATATCAGGCTTCAGCGTGCATTCGACAGGCTGGAAATTTTGTACAAGGAAAATGAAGAACTGTACCTGAAAACTACAATATCACCCAAGCTGTGTGAACTGCGGAATCTTATTAATGTTGCTTACATTATTATTAAGCACGCGCGTCAAAGGAAGGAAAGCAGGGGATTGCATTATACTGTGAATTATCCAAAGAGTACGGATAACTGATCTTGTTACGAATTTTCGAATCTGTGGTTTTAAAAGCTCTCCAAGATTCCCGGGTCCGGATATTCGTAAATCCGAACATTAATTAATGCGTCTATCTCCCCTTCGAGAATTGAAATTTACCTGCAGCCAATGCATAAGCAGTTACTTCACCTTCCTCGTTGTAAGTTGGTTTTGCTTCTACTTTTTTACCGGTGAGTTTGCTGGCACCTTTCGCTACCACCTGCAGAATATCCCAGCCGCTGAATTTTTTAACCCGGCCGTTCTTTTTTTCCATTGCAAGAACCTGTGGATCCAGGGTTCTTTCCTTGATCTTTTCTGCCGCGATCTCACCTAAAGACATGAATTCCCTGGAAGATGCCCTGGTGGTGTTTTCATTCTTAGAAGTGCTTTCGTTTATTACAACAGCATTTTCCGGGTTATCTCGCGGTGGATTGTTATCAGCCGGCTCTTCGGGATGCTGAAGCTTGTTTTCCGGAATTTCCTGGCTGGCTAAGCTTTTCGGTCCTTCAACAGGGATTACAGGAATTGATCTCAGGGAGTCTTTTGCAGATTCCCGGATAGCCTGCTTTTTTTGTTTCTGAATATTGAGTGTGTTTGCTAAAACCGGTGTAGAAATTTTTTCCGGCAGGTTTTCCGGGCTAATAGTTTCGGAATTTTCCTTTTTAACAGGTGAAATGCCCCCTGCTAATTTTGTATCTCCTGTACCATTGGTGTTAAAGAGAAAGAATAAACCCGTAAGAACTAGGATTGCAGCAGCTATTGAAGATACGTAATAAAATAAGGGAACAACTTTGTTCTCTTTCCTTTTCAGTTCATTCCGGTTCTCTAAAACAATATTTGCATCTGGCGAAAGAATAGTTTGCTTATACAAAGTGAACTCTTTCCGCATTTGAGGATCTGCAGCAAGCTGTTTTTCAAAGAGGAATTGTTCTTCCTTCCGGAGCAGGCCTTCAACAGCAGAGATCAGAAAATGATCTGCCGTTTCAGGAATCCGTTTCAGTGAAGATCTGTTCTCAAATACAATGTTTGTATCCGGACTGAGCTTCGTCTTTTGGAAGAGCTCAAACTCAGCCGAATATTGGGGATGTTGTTTTAAAAAAATATCAAGAAGAAGAGTGTCCGGTTGAGATAAAGCTCCATCGACAGAACCAATGAAATATTCTTTTCTGTTGCTCTCAGTAATTTCTTTTTTCAGTGCTTCCTTGTTTTCAAAAGTGTAAGAGGAATAATCTTCAAGTGTGAAATTCTCAAAATTTTCAAATTCTTCCTTAACCTCAGGATGCTGCTCAACAAACAATAAAAGATCCGCCACCTGTTGAGGTGTTAAGTTTCCTTCGTGGTAATCGAGGAAAAAAGCTTCGTAATTATGTTTGTTGATTTTCATGCTGACTTTATCACTTAACTCTTTTGATTTACTTATATAACATTTTCCATCGCCCCGATATAATTTTTCAGGAACCCCCTGGCCCGGAAAATATAAACCTTCACCTGTGACTCATTCAATCCTGTAATTTCGCCTATCTCAGCGTAATTGTATCCTTCATAATCACGAAGTAAGATCACTGATCTTTGGATCTCCGGAAGTTTATTTAATGCTTCATTCAGGATTTCTTTCAGGTCACTGTATTGACGGTTGCTGCTGAGGCTGTATAAATTTGCCTCTGTCATGTCCCCCTGCTTTTTATCTTTCCTGATCCTGTCGATCATTGTGCGGTAAGCGGTGGTGAACATATACGACTTCGCATTCGTGCTCTCTACCTCAGAAACCTTCAACCAGAGCTTTTCATAAGTATCCTGGACAACATCACGCGCCTTTTCCTCATCCTTAATGTTTTTAAGGATGAAACGGTAAAGATTATCTGCATACAGATCAACACATTTGTTGAATTCGGCTGCGGTCATAGTAGCATTTTTTGTGCGATTCGGGTTTAAGACGCATAAGTTCCGGTAAAGTTACAGGATTTTAATAAAAATTACGGTTTGCCTGATTGCAACGACCGGAGCTATTCTCCTGTTTAGGATGGAGCAGGATCAAACCGCTTAAGTCAATGAAAACCGAATTATTTTTGGAATTTCTGTTTATTGGTTTAATTTAGATATAAATTGTGCCTATGAAGAGACAGCTACTTTCCATTTAATTTCTTTCTAAAATCTTTAAACACTTGTGCGTAGTGCATGAGCGTGTCGTTATTCTATTTACTTAAAATCAAATCGGCCTATGAAAAAATTTCTACTCATCCCGATATTAATGTTACAGCTTTTGACTTCGGATGCCCAATCGTGGGTGTATCACCCTTTTCCCGGAGGGAATGACAGTGCCTTGTGGATCCAGCAGCATGAAAATTCTGAGGGAACCGTTTATTTTTGGAGAACCTATCTTTATGGAGATACAACAATAGGCACTTATAATTATAAAAAACTTTACAGAACCAGTGTGCATGCCTGGCTTTATCCACCGCCTCCTCCTCCGCCATTTAATCATCCTATTAATTTTTTAGGTGGTTTACGTGAAGATGTTCCTGCAAAGAAAATATATTATTACGAAGCCGATAGTGGACTGGAAAAGCTACTGTATGATTTTACATTGAATATCGGAGATACAGCTTATACAAATTTTTATGGCTCAATGGGTGATACTGTTCATTACATAGTTACAGATATTGATTCTGTTCTGGTAAACACCAGTTACAATAAACGCCTTATAATAGAACCTTTGCCTACTTCAACACTTGAAGCCGTGGCGGGAAATTGGATTGAAGGAATTGGAAGCGAAGCGGGGCCTCTGAATTATTATATAACCGGCTTTGAATATATTCATGAATTGGTTTGTTTTGGAGTTAATAATATAAACAAATATTCTCTTGCAACATGGCCTCCTGCTCCGGAATGTCATTTTCTTGTCGGAATCGGAGAAATGGAGGATAATAAGATTAGCCTGGTTGTATCGCCAAATCCGACCAATGGCAGTTTAACCCTATCACTTTCTTGTAAGGATATCCTGACAATTGAAATCGCTGATCTTTCCGGGAAGATAATTCTATCACAAAGCAAAACGGAATTTTCTTCAACTACGATTGATCTCAGCGGATTTGCAAAGGGTGTTTACCTTGTGAGATTAAGGGATACAAATGGAAATAGCGTTACAAAGAAAATTGTGAAAGAATAACAACGTTTTAAATTTAATAATAATTATAAATTTAATAATCCAGCCTATGAAAAAATTCTTACTCCTGATCTTCTTTATGCCTGCGTGTTATGCGTTCAGCCAGACCGCCGGTTACATTCCCTTCCCGGGAAATTACATCCAGAATTCATATGAGTGGTATCAACCAGATGGCTGCTGCTCAACATATACTCATACCCGCAGCGAAACATTTGGAGATACTGTTTTAGGTTCATACACGTATAAAAAATATTATAAAACCAATCCTAGCACGCAGTTAATGGGTGCGATCCGTAATGATATACCTGCCAAGAAGGTATATTATTATGATTTCAGTAATGAAATGGAGTCACTCCTGTTTAATTTTGATCTTAGTGTTGGTGACACGGTTTACACTTCAGAAGAGGATACGGTTTTTGTTTCAGATATCGATAGTGTTCTATTGCTGGATGGAGTCTATCATAACCGCTATAAATTACTCAATACTGCTCCGCCTTGTCTATGCCCTGCTCTCATACCAAGCTCCCTAGTTGAGGGCTTAGGTTACTTTGACGGGAATGTTTATTTAAACGAACATCATACCGGGAATTCACAATCACAATTCAAAAGAGTTTGCGCTGTGGCGGATGGAGTTACCCTTGTAGATAATGGGAGCCCAACTCCGGGGCTAATTGGGGAATGTAATTCAATTATAGGAATTGAAGAATCTGGAAGGGACGAGGTTTTCTTAATTTATCCAACCCCTGCGAAAGATCTTTTACATCTGAAATTGAACTACAGCAACCTGACCTCATATAACATTACAGATCTGTTGGGCAAAGTAATATTCAGTGGAAGTATTACATCGAGCGAAACCACAATAGATTTGACCTCTTTGCCAAAAGGTACTTACTTTATAAGATTAATTGATCCGAAGGGAAGCTGTGTAACAAAGAAAATCATAAAGCAATAAACAAGGAATCATCCCCAAAAAAATTAACCCAAACCACAGCATATGAAAAAACAGCTACAAAACATTTTCCTTTCCTGCCTGATTTCTTCCTCAACGGTGTCTATTGCACAGATGGGCCGAACCCAGTATTTTGATGGAGCAGATTCATCTTATTACAATTCACTGTTTGTCCATATCGACAATACGGTTAATAATATCTGGCAGGTAGGTAAGCCTCAGAAGGTGATCTTTGACAGTGCCGCCACTCTGCCTAACGCGATGATTACAGACACAACAAACAATTATCCTCAGGGTAATACATCAAGCTTCACATTTCATACCGAGCCGTACATGACTCATGGCATCCTTGCAATCCAATGGAAACAAAAACTTGATATGGAGAAAGATCATGCCGGTGGTATCATTGAATTCTCTGTTGACTATGGAACAACATGGCAGAATGCTTTTAATAATCCCTATGTCTATAACTTTTTTGGTTTTGAAGAAGAAAATGTTGATACTCTCGCTAGTGGGGAGTATGCGTTCAGCGGAACCGATTCTACATGGAAAGACATATGGTTATGTTACAACATGTCGTGGCTCTGGGGTTCAGCGGATAGCGTAAAAGTGCGGTTTACATTTAAGTCGGATTCACTTGTCTCAGGTAAAGAGGGATGGATGATCGACAATATGAACACACATTTTACATTTGCTCATCCTGTTAAAGAAGTGACAATGAGTGACGAATTTAATGTGTATCCAAACCCGGCTTCTAACAGGATCAATATTCAATTAAAGGCAGAGGAGGAATATCATATCATCGAATTGATGGAACTGATAGATTCGCAGGGTAGAAGAGTGGGAGAATGGAAGAATATTCCAACCCGGTTCTGGATAGAAACGGGGAAGTATCCTGCGGGCAGTTATTACCTGAAGATCAAAACCAATCTCCGATCTAAGACAGTTCCTGTTATGATACAAAAATAGGTGCTTGTCATGCAGAAAGGTAAGCTGACAATTATATTAATTACTGTTTCTGTTGTTTTCCTTTGCGGAAAAGGGTTGGTTACGCCATACTCTTTTCCGCAGCTGGAATACTTCCCGAAGATCATAGAATCGGAAACAAATCCCCTGACTGTTGAAGGTGCCGCTTTGGGACGATTTCTTTTTTACGACCCCATTTTAAGTGCTGACAGTAGCTTGTCATGTGCCGGCTGTCATGATCAGAAATCGGCTTTCAGTGATGCTCCAAAGGCATTAAGCCAAGGGATAAATTCTAATGCCTCAAGCCGGAATACCATGTCCTTGTCTAATCTTGCATGGCATCCTGCATTCTTCTATGATGGCAGAGTTGTAACATTGGAGGATCAGGTTGAACATCCTTTGCTTAATCCGAACGAAATGAATTCTGACTGGGGTGACATTCTCCGGAAATTAAATAAGAGTAACTTTTACAGGAAAAAGTTCCATTCACTCTATAGGAACAAAGCAGTTGATAGTACCCAGGTGAGGAATGTGATAGCTCAATTCTTGCGGACTTTGATCTCTCACGAATCAAAATTTGATAAAATGTTATTGGGGAAGGTTAAATTAACGGAGGAGGAATTTAATGGCTTTCGTATAATGAATGATCAAACTAAAGGGGATTGTCTTCATTGTCATCCGACAGATGGCAACAGGATGTTCACTACAATGGCTTACAGCAACAATGGACTCGATTCAATCTTTGATGCTGATAAATATATTGATAAGGGCCGCGGTGCAGTCACTGGTATAAAAAAAGATAATGGTAAATTCATGATCCCCTCTTTAAGGAATATTGCTTTAACAGCACCTTATATGCATGACGGGCGATTCAAAACACTCGAAGAAGTAATGGAGTTTTATACTTCAGGAGTACACGTAAGTGCCAACATCGATTCCAAGATGGGAATGGCTTATCAAAAAGGAGTTAAGCTTACAGACAAAGAGAAAAGAGAAGTTATCGCCTTTTTAAAAACACTGACCGACTCTGTTTTTATCAATAAAAAAGAATTCAGCAATCCATTCATCCGGGCGTCACTGAACTAGTCATTCAGCTTCAGCACGGCCATAAATGCGCTTTGCGGGATCTCAACGCTTCCAACAGAACGCATACGTTTCTTACCTTCTTTCTGCTTTTCAAGAAGCTTACGCTTACGGGAAATATCACCACCATAACATTTAGCGGTAACGTCTTTGCGCATTGCCTTGATGGTTTCGCGTGCAATGATCTTCGCACCGATAGCCGCCTGGATGGGGATCTCAAACTGCTGGCGGGGGATGAGTTCTTTTAACTTCTCACACATCTTCTTCCCGAAATCGTAGGCATTGTCGCGATGGATCAGGGATGACAAAGCATCTACAGGTTCTGCATTCAAAAGGATATCCATCTTTACCAGGTAGGAGGCACGGTAATCCAATGGTGAATAATCGAAGGAAGCATATCCCTTAGAGATAGTTTTTAAGCGATCATAGAAATCGAATACGATCTCTCCCAAAGGCATTTCAAATATTAATTCAACACGGTCGGTGGTAAGGTAGTTCTGGTTAACAATGATGCCACGCTTACCGATGCAAAGTCCCATGATAGAACCTACAAATTCCGCTTTGGTAATCACCTGGGCTTTGATATATGGTTCTTCAACACGGTCGAGCGTACTCGGATCCGGAAGATCCGAAGGGTTGTTTACAACGATTTTATCTCCTTTTGTGGTGAACGCATAATAAGAAACGTTTGGAACAGTGGTGATGACGGTCATGTTGAACTCGCGCTCAAGACGCTCCTGGATGATTTCCATATGAAGCATGCCAAGGAAGCCGCAGCGGAATCCAAACCCAAGGGCAGCGGACGATTCCGGCTCCCATGTAAGCGAAGCATCATTCAACTGGAGTTTTTCCATTGAATAGCGGAGCTCTTCGAAATCCTCGGTATCAACAGGATAGATCCCGGCAAACACCATCGGCTTTACATCCTCGAAACCCTGGATGCCTGATTCGCAGGGGTTGGCGGTGGAGGTGATCGTATCACCTACTTTTACTTCGCGGGCATCCTTGATGCCGGAAATGATATACCCTACATCGCCGGTACTCAGTGAGCCTTTCGGTTCCTGCTTTAGTTTTAAAACCCCGATCTCATCGGCATTGTATTCTGCACCCGTGTTGACGAATTTTACGCGCTCGCCTTTTTTTAATGAACCGTTAACCACTTTGAAATAAGCGATGATACCCCGGAAGGAGTTAAATACCGAATCAAAGATAAGCGCCTGCAGCGGAGCTTTCGGATCCCCTTTCGGTGCAGGGATCCGGTCAACTATTGCAGAAAGGATCTCATGGACCCCCATTCCTGTTTTGCCGGAAGCCGACATGATCTCTTCACGCTTGCAGCCAAGAAGGTCAACAATCTGGTCTTTTACCATCTCCGGCTCAGCGCTTGGAAGATCGATTTTGTTAAGGATCGGTATGATCTCAAGGTCGTTCTCAAGTGCCAGGTATAAATTCGATATGGTTTGTGCCTGGATCCCCTGTGCGGCATCCACGATAAGCAATGCGCCCTCACAGGCAGCTATCGAACGAGAAACTTCATAGGAAAAATCTACGTGGCCAGGGGTATCAATTAAATTGAAAATGTATTTTTTGCCATCCTTCACATAATCCATCTGGATCGCATGGCTTTTAATGGTGATCCCGCGTTCTTTTTCAAGGTCCATGTCATCCAGCACCTGTGCCTGCATGTCGCGTTTACTGATGGTATTGGTATATTCCAATAGGCGATCCGCAAGTGTGCTTTTTCCGTGATCGATGTGTGCAATGATGCAAAAGTTCCGTATGTTCTCCATGAATCGTTATCGTTTTTGTTAAATGCTACCAGAATGGCTGACATTTAACTTCTGCCCTAAAATCGGGATTGCGAATTTACTAAAAATCCGTCAATTAATCGGGACTAATCTTCGCTCATGGATGTGTAATCAGACCAGATTCATATTAATTTGCTTTTTAAGCTCTCAAGCCGTTACTTTGCACGCTCAGATCGGGACGCCCCGGATCATTAATCATCAAACCTGTGCAGACAGGCCAGTAAGTTTAAGCCATTTATGAAAGTTACGGATCACATTAAACAGGCAAAATCAACCCTGTTCTCCATTGAGATTTTACCGCCTTTGAAAGGGAAAAGTATCCAGTCTATTTTTGACGGGATCGATCCGTTAATGGAATTTAAACCCTCATTTGTAGATGTTACCTATCACCGCGAGGAATATCTTTATAAAAAACGGGAAGGCGGTTATCTTGAAAAGGTCAGTATTCGTAAGCGTCCGGGAACAGTTGGGATCTGTGCTGCGATCATGAATAAATATAAAATTGATGCCGTGCCTCATATTATCTGTGGTGGTTTCAGCAGGGAAGAAACAGAAAATGCGCTTATCGATCTGCATTTTCTTGGCATTGATAATGTACTTGCTTTACGAGGTGATTCAATAAAAAGTGAACCTGAGTTTGTTCCTGAACCGAATGGCCATGCCTATGCGATCGACCTGGTAAAGCAGGTTAAGCAGATGAATAAAGGAAAATACATTGAGGATGATCTTGCGGATGTGGCCCCTACTAATTTTTGCGTTGGAGTGGCGGGCTATCCCGAAAAGCATTTCGAAGCCCCTAATATGATCTCAGACATGAAACACCTGAAAGCGAAGATCGATGCAGGTTCCGAGTATATAGTCACACAAATGTTTTTTGATAACGCAAGTTATTTCGAATACGTGAAGAAGTGTAAGGACATGGGAATTGAAGTTCCTGTTATTCCGGGCTTAAAGATCATAACAACAAAGAAACAAGCTACCATTCTTCCTAAGATCTTTAAGATCGATGTGCCGCAGGATCTTTTAGAAGAGATTGAAAAATGCAAGACGGATGCTGAAGTGAAGGAAGTTGGGATCGAATGGTGCATCACACAGTCCAAAGAGCTGATTAAAGCCGGTGTGCCCTGTTTGCATTATTATACCATGGGGACTTCTGAAGTGACAAGAAGGGTTGCCAGCAAGGTGTTTTAGGCAAACGAAATATTATGTTGAGCCTGGCCGAAATCTTCGTTCGATTACCCAAATTCTTGTAGCCGGAGAAGATTCTTCACTCCATTTCATTACGTTCAGAATGACAAGCTTCGCAAAGGCTTTACTTCTTCATCAACTTACTGATATACTTTCCAAGAATATCAAATTCAAGATTTACCACGGTATTCTTTTGTATGAATTTGAAATTGGTGTGTTCATGTGTATAAGGAATTATACAAACTGAGAATGAATCATCTTTGGAATTAACTACCGTCAGGCTTACCCCGTTCACACAAACAGATCCTTTTTCAACCGTGATATTGTTCTGCGCTGCATCATATTCGAACGTATATGTCCAGCTTCCGTTGCTCTCCTGTACAGCTTTACACACTGCAGTCTGGTCCACATGGCCCTGGACGATATGGCCGTCCAAGCGGTCACCTATCTTCATGCAGCGTTCAAGATTTACTTTGTCGCCAATATTCAGCAGGCCGATATTCGTTTTCTTTAAGGTTTCATCAATTGCAGTTACCGTATAGGCTGTATTGTTAATATCGACTACAGTCAGACATACCCCATTATGGGCAACGCTCTGGTCGATCTTTAATTCTTCTGTGAAAGATGAACTAAGGGTGATGTGAAGATTTCCCTGTTCTTTTTTTAATGAAATCACTTCACCTACAGACTCGATAATACCGGAAAACATAAATTAATTTTTTGGTGAAGTACTTGTATTGATCAGTTGTACAAAACCTTTGATGACCCTTGGAACAATTCCTTCCACTCGGATCTCATTGACAGTGCAGAGATAAAAGTAAGTTCCGTCCGGGCAGGGTTTTTTGCTGTCCCTGCTTGTTCCGTCCCATTCCACA
>DASVUX010000054.1:0-142220 GCA_036386835.1 Bacteroidia bacterium | reverse complement strand
TGAGTACAGCTTGGAATTTAGATTCACGTATTAGTTGTTTAAAGTCTATGTGTTCATAGTAGCCATTGCTGCTTATATCTAACTTCGGAATAGAATTATAGGTAAGCATCACATACGATGCTACTACATCATCTTCAAAGCATAATTCATTTACAAAGCTTTCAATAAATTCATCTTCTTCTTCACCTTCACCAATCTTCCAATCTTCAATAGCTTTGAAAAATTGGATAAAGATTATTCTTTCATCATCATCTTCGGCAATCTCACCAAAGAATCTTATTAAAGTAAATAGCGTTTCACGGTCATGTGTAAATACATTACTGATAAGATTCAATAACCGATACGGCAATTTACCGTTGGATTGTTTTCTCACTTTCTTTTTTGTCATATAGATATGTTTTAGTTGTTACAATGTTTAATTACTTAGATGTTATAGAGGTTAGCAGCGCGTTTGTTTGTGGTCCAGCAGTTCCAGCCAGACGGACAATAGAAGCACACACAGAAATATCCTTTCTGCTGATGAGTAAGCGCATAATCAATTACTGGAATGAGTTTATCATCATTACATTCTTTGATTAAGTCTTCAATAGGACAAAATATTATACGGGCTTTGTCTTCATGTGGGAGAACTAATATTAAATCACTATTAGTTTTCTTGCTTCGTTCTGCAATCATTTTGCAGTTTGTTTTTAACCAGGTGATTTGGTTAACGTTACGCAGTTCATCATCCGTTGTGAACACGTTTAAATCAGTCAAGTTTAAATGAATCATATATTGGGTTTATTGGTTACACATCAAAAAGACATAGCATAGCCAGCACAAATAAATGTGTGTATTGCAATAGTCCTTATTTATTCATTGATGTGGTAACAGGTGGGGATGCCATCGAGATACCGTGCTGGAATCAGCAAAGGAATCAGAGTAGTTGAATGCTACATCTTATCCTAACATGAACACTAATATAATATGAATAAATGAAAAAAGCAAATGATTTGGAAAATAAATTTTTATTGACCATCGAAATTTACTTGTATTCAATGATTGTGGATTAGTTGATAATTGGAGCGAAATATATATTAAAAAATAATTAATGTATATGAATAAGTTCCAACACGATTTAAAACTAGGACAAGCTGGTGAAGATAGAATAGCAGCATTGTTATGTAAAAATTATAACCTGACATTATCAGGCAAATCTACTTATGGTACGCTCAAAGATTATGATATGAAGTTCACAACACAAAAGAATAGAAGTATCACCGTAGAAGCTAAAACGGATGTTTACAAAGATGATACTGGTAATATGATGATAGAGATTAAATGTAATGGAAAGGATTCTGGTATAAGAACCACCAAAGCGGATTTATGGGTGTACTATTATAAGAACTTAAAACACGATAACGTTTGGATTACCAGCACCGATAAATTAAGAAAGCTTATAGCATCATTGCCTACGTGGTTGAATCCAACATCATCAGGAGATAATAACGGTGCCTTATGTTTTAAGATACCACGTAATGAATACAGGGAATGGTTCTTAGTTCTAACATTGGAACCGGAGCCAGACCAGAACCACCAGAAGATGGTGAATGAATTGTTTGGAGCTACCAAAGAAACTGAATCAGGATTAACAATAGCACCGAATAAAAAGGGTATTGGTAAAGTTGTTTTCAAAGGTAAACACAGAGATTTGGAAAATCCTTTTGATGGTGAATTCATCACATCAACAATCAAAAGACTTTATAGGTAACTAACTTACCACTACTAATAGTTCAATCATTGAGCAAAGGTAAAACACCCGTACTATACTAGTCGGGTGTTAATCGTTTATAAACGTTTAAAAACGGATAATTATTCTTTAGTCAATGAAGCTAATGTAGTACCAACGGTACCAACCACAATACCATAACCTGCAATTGCTACAATAGAAGCTGGTAAACTTACTGGTGCTGTTACAATTGCTCCACAGATTACACCTGTTGCAATCATAACCCTACGTACTTTTTTCCAAAAGGATGGTGTTGGTGATTTCAATCTCTCAATTAAATGTTTCATTCTTTAGATTTATTTTTAGTAAAATGATTATATACTCTCTTTAACAAAAGAGTAAAAAGAAAAGATGTAGTAGCACCAATGACAGCTGCCTCCATTGTTAGAATGATTGTAGCTGTTGATGGTAATACTAGAACACTCAGGATAGTTCCTGTAAATGTTCCTACGGCTGTTGAGTTATTTGTCATTGCTCTTTTCTTGTTCTTCTTTTTCTTTTGCTAAACGTTCCTTATCTCTTTTGATTAAGTAATTAAATAGAATTCGTTCTACCTTCTTTAGCTTTTTATTATTCACGTAAATCATTTCTGGTTCTTTCATCTTTTAGGAAAATGGATTGATGTTGTATAGATGGAACCTGTTTCTGGATATCTTGTATCAATAGAATTACCCGGTCTTAAATACAATGGATAAACTGATGTGTGTGCTTCTAAGAATAACTTTAATCTATCGGCAAATCTTTCAGCATTATCTAAATACAATGCTCTCAATCCTGCATAAGCTTTTTCATCTATTGGGTCCGCTGATTCCGATTTACGTTTAAAGATTGAATTGTTTTCCACTTTATACATTAATGCTGGAAGCATTTCAAAGTAAGCGTATGAAGCCAATGTAGGAGCCACATATTGATTAAGTAGTACTTTATTATCTACTGATATACTTGCTGTACCTAATGCTACCTGCCCATCCAATTCATCATATAAAGCAGTACCTAAAAGGTCTTTGATTTGAAATAGCTGCGCACGTTTTATAGCTGGCTCAATGATGTTGTTATCTATTGACTGGTCGATGCCTATAAATGTTTTTAAATACACTTCTGAAATAAACTTACTCATTAGGGTTAATATCATTTTTATTATCCGCTGGTGGTGTTGATGCGGTTGCTCCTGATGGTTCTGTTTGTACTTCTAATTCTGGTAAACCAATCAATGCCCTAATTTCATTAGCACTCATACTTTCAAGAATCTTGTTTCCAATTAAAGGAGAAACTGAATTCAATGCTGATAGTACTGCTTCACTTTTGCCCTGTGATTTTAATTCAAATGGCAGCGCTGGATTAATCTTTAATTTATAATCGTGTCCAAAGTATTTGAGAACTGTACTAAACTTTTCCTCTAATACTTTTTGCTTCGGTTGAATTACATAACGGAAAAATAACTCATAGGCATTTTTAATTTCATCTGCATTGCTGCTGAATCCGTTTTGGGTTGGCACTCCGACAAGCATAGGAGAGGTGATACGATGTGCTTTTAATATTTCTGTTACCTTCTCCTCCTCCATGTTACCGTATTTGGTTTGGCTATCACTTGTTGGAACTGCGGTAAATGTTGCAGCATTTTCTTTTGATTCTGCGAAATCGACAATTAAAGTTTCATTGGCATTATCTCCGGTGAAGTTTTCTTTAATCATTCTTTCTATTGCATCTCTCTCAGCTGGTGACGGAACGCCCCCGTTCAGGGATATTATCATCCCTGCGGAAAATTTGTTGATAAGCCCGTTGACTTTATATGATGCTAGTTGTGAATCAATTTCCAGCCAGCGCATTGAAGCCCAATAATCAGGTGACGGATAAAAAGCTTTACCCGGATAATATGGCTTATGAACTAATATGTTCTTAGCTTCTAAGCGACCAACGAAATTTCCTTCTGAATCTTTTTGCTCAGGAAGAAATGATTTAATTGGTGTAGTCTTTGGCTCTGGTGTAGTCCAATCTGTTGAATGGTAATATAATTGTACTGTGTTATATTCATCTGCTAGACCTGATGCGATGGTACTATAATCAATATGGTAGCACTCTACTAATTTATCTCTGTTAATATTCCAGTTTAACTCTAATGCGAACGCACCGAATACAGCATAATCAAAAGCACACTTAGAAAGGATATCATCAAATGATTCTCCTAATCTATTGGCTTTACTTAATGCGTTTGCTAATTGCGGATTTACTTCACCATTAACTTCTTTCTGGAATCCATAACCTGCGAACTGGTCACGTAATGAAAGTATAATAGAACGGTGTGTGTTACTTTTATCTAATGCACTTATTAATTCACGTGGTACGGAATGTTTTGGTCCCCATAAAATATAATTTCCTTCATTCGTTTCCACATGGTCAGGCATTAGAAAGGTACTAAGCTTAACCACCATTGGTTTTCTATCTGTATGTTCTTCGGTCTTTTTAGGTTTTGATTTACGTGGCTTATTAGAATCCATCCGGGTTATATGTTTTTTCAACATCAGAAGGTGGTGTATATGCTACCTCACTTTGCTCAGTAGGTTGTACCCATACTAAACCTGATGTTATATAAGCATCACCATTATATGCCGGTGTGCTGTATGTTAAGCTCAATGATGATGTTCCTGATTGATAGACTTTATAAATCCATTGACCAGGATTCAATTGAACAATACCATTATTCAAATCTTCAACAGAGCTTTCTTCTATCTGGAATAAATTATAATTGGATGGTGTTGTAGATGTATCAGGCTTATAGAATATCTTTTCCTCACCGTTTGCATTGGTGAATTGGAAAATATAATATACTGGTTGAATAGTTGAAACGCTTGTCAATTCAAGATATACACTACTGGTCCCGCTCTGATTAATATGAATCATCTTGTGGCTATTTTTAAATAGATATATTTAAACTGATAATAGTTTAAATGACAAAGCCACCTATTAAGGGTGGCTTTGTTTCGTACTGTTATACTAAAGAATCCGAATTAACTGACAGCAGTAATAACAGAAGAACTTGCTAATTCACGTGGTTGATATTTCTCTGTGAATGTGAACTCGATATCCTGACCATTGAAGTCTGTAATATTTTGTCCCCAACCAGCATTAAGAGCGGATACAGATACTTTTTGTTTCTCACCTAATAGCCAATATTTTTCATTGACATCTCTGGTTACTATATACAATTCATTCTTTACCAATGAATCTAATTGGTCAAAGTTTTCCTGTGAGTTAAGGAAGAATTTTAATTTTAGAGTTCCAGTATAACCAACAGTTCCATTAGCTCCTGTGATAGCAGCTGAGGTTGATAGGTCACCAGTTCCTTTTTTGAATTGGTAATTATAGAACACAGTTGAACCTGTTGCACCAGCCATATTGATTGCTGTTACCTTGCTTGATGTACCGGATACTGTGAAGCTTGTTACGTCTTCTGCGTTGGCAATCCAGCATTCAATAATTCCAGCAGCATTGTCTAAACAAACTAATGGTTTAGCAGTATTTACTTTTATACATGACATATTTATTTTAAATGTTTTTATCTTATAAGGGATGTATAGTGAACCCAGCGGGCCCAACTATAAATCCTTCTTATATTATTTCTTATCCTAAGTACAATACATTGAAAGCTTGGTTAACCACGTGAGCATATTGTGAGAAAACAACCTTTAAAAATTCCTTGTCTTGGTTTGCAGCGATTTTATCAATCTTCATTGTGTTCAAATCAGACATTGAATCAGTACACCATTTGATGTGGCTCCAGATTGCTGCTACTAAAGTGTTTTCTGCAATTGGTACAAACTTGATTTCAATACCATTATAGAAGTATGTATCACCTTTAATATCAACAGTAAATAAATCTCTGTATGTTGCTGCAATGTTATAGCTATTGATTAACTGCTTATGTGAATAAGGAGCATAAATGAATGGAGCTTCAACACCGTTAAGTACTGCTGCTGGAATAGCTGCATATACCTTTTGGTATTCTGTTGCAATGTTTGAAGATGTGATAGTAGTACCAGCTACTTTAATTCTTGCACCAACGCCACCAGCATTGTAAATCATTCTTGTGATAACACCGTCAAATTCAGAAGCTGGTGCTGCTGCTACGTATGTTTTTTCTGCTGCTCCAACAAATGATTGTGTAGTACCTGCTGTTAAAGCTGCTACTGCTGTTTTTGTTGCGGAAGATGCAGAGTTCCAGAATTTAGATTCAGCATCTAAACCGATTCTAGTTCCGTAGTTTCCTAATACAACCTTTTCAAATTCTGTTGATGCTGTATTCCATGCACCGGCTTTCATATCACGCTTGAATCTTGTAGCTCTAAGTGTGTTTGTGTCGAATTCGTGGTAGTACATTACTTTAACAGGTGTAACAACTGTATCAACTAAACTGAAAGTTCCAGATGATGTTGGTGTTCCTGATGTGTAAGGCTGTTGAGTTACAGAATTAATATTTTCTGTGAAAATTGTTTCTGCTTTTACGTCTTCTACGAAATCAACTAAACTATTTTTAATAGTGTTGTTTTCAAATAAGATTTCTTCGATGATAGGTTCAAAAACTACACCTTTTATATCAACTGAGTTATATGATATTGCCATATTTATTTATTATTTTTTTTCTTTATTTTTTAGATACCTGTGTTTTTGAAGTGGTGTCATTTGTTCAAATGCTATTACTTCATCTTCTGGGGTTCTTCTAATAGGTTTTGCATCCGTAGCGTTTGCTAACTGTTGTGATAGTGCTACTGTGCTTGTAGATAGTTCTGCGTTTTTTTCTGCTAGTGAAGCTGAAAGGTTTATTGATTCTTTCATTGCTTCCTCTAACTTTGCTACACGTGCTTCTAAATCAGAAATTTGTTTAGCTACATCAGGTGTTTCTTCATCAGCTAATTCCGCTTCTGCTTCTGCTTCTGGCACCTCTGTTTCTTCTGGCTTCACATCGTAACTTTGAATAGTTCCTTTATCATCACCAATCACCAACACATAACCATTATCTAAATCGTATTGTCCAGCAGGTAATGGAGATTCACTTCCATCAGCAGATACAATCATGACGATTTCACCTTCTGCTAACTTTTCATACTTGATTTCAGTTCCGTCAATCAGTTTGGCTTTTGCTTCTGCATCATCCGCTAATTGAGTTTCATCCGATAGCCCTATCACAATTTTTTTGATTTCATTTATCTTACTCTTGAAATTCATTCGGTAGGTTTATTTTTATATAACTATATATAGTGGGCTGTGTAGGCAGTTTATTTTTGGAAATAAAAAACCCCATCCAGAGCGGATAGGGTTTTAAAAAAGATTGATACTTTTTTATTTACGAGGAAGGAACTTAAATCCTGTGGCTTTCGTCCACCTATGACGGCAATAGTTACCGCCTGCATAACTAAATACAGAGTAACCTAATTCACTTGATAGTGATACTATTTCTTTAGCAGAAAAATATTTACCCTGACTAACAATGTTCTTACAAAAGTTTCTTGTTTTCTCATCTGTGAGTTTACCACTACCATTGAATGTAGCATCAGGCTTTGCATCATAATAATAGAATACATCAGGAGCATCTAATTGTATGTTGTAAATATCATTCTCATTAATATCTGAATATTGAACCTCTGATAAATCCAAATCATATTTACTTGTACCGACATCATTACGGGAGAAATAATTTAAAATCATTTCTTCATCCATTTTTAATATCACTTCTTTAACTTCATTGAACATTAATTCATCAACATCAATAGCGGATTGTTTCACCTCTAAGGCTTTTGATTTTGGAACAAACTTGAATTTACCTTCGATACTGAATCCCTTAATTTTCCCTGTTTTTATATATTCATTCCAGTATTCACGGTCTTCAATCTGGTATGATGCGAACCATGTTCCAATAGGTACATCATAACCTAATTCATTTTCACTTTTGGAAAACCATGTTTCTAATAGTGTTCCGTTAATCATATCAGGTGTATGTTCCTTATTAATCTTGTTGAACAGATTATCTTTTCCAAATTTCTTAACTACTTCTTTTATTCTTTGTGCCGTGAATACAATCCAGAATTCACCGCCCATACCTTTAGTATCAAATCGGTGTATAGGTAATTCTGGAATAAGAACGGGACCAGTAACAATCATTTGGTCATCCTCGGAAAGAGTTAATTTAAAAACCTCTGGCTGGTCATCCTGTGAAAGAGTTAGCTGAAACTTATCTGGTTCTTCCTCACTAAATTTTAAGAATCCATAAGCAATGGCAGGCTGCTCTACTAATGATATTGTTCGTAGTCCTAAGTCTAATTCTAATTCATCAATCGTTGGATAAAAGATTCTATCTTCTGGTATCATATTTAAAAACTGTTTTTATTTTCTATGCGGGCTACATTTGCATTAGCATCCGCTATATCACTTTGTAATACCACAACCTTTAGAGTTTCCTGTTTCTTTTCATTAGCTCTTAATGTATCACCTGTCTTTGTTATAGGTGAGGTATTGAATGCAACAGATGAAGTATCAATATTGCTTTGTACTTTTTCACCTGCTGTTGTTATGCTGTCTGCTGATATGTTTGGAACTGCTGGCGGTTGTAATACAGAACCACCACCCTCAAACTTTGTGGAGTTGATTTTAGCAATAGCAGCCACGGTTGTTAGTGTTGCTAATGCCATTGATATGATTGGCATAATAGGAGCAGGGGTAGCACTTAAAGCATTAACAGCACCAACGGCACCGGATATTAATGCCTGGGCTATTTGTAATTTCTTGTTACGTTCAAAAGCTTTCTTCTCTAGAACTTCCTGTTGCTTCTTTTGGTTATAGATTGCCAAAGCCTTTTCATATTCAGCTTGTTTAACTGCATTGGCTTTCTTCTTTTCTAATGCTTCGGTATTTAATCCTGCTGATTTAGCGGATGCAATTTCTGTATCATAAGCAGCGGTAGTAGTTGCTATCTGAGCATCATAAGCAGCAGCAGTAGCTTCCTGCTTTTCTTCCATTGCCTGCTTTTCTCTTTCATCACGTGCATTATATAAATCACCAATGGCAGTTAATGTAGTTTGAGCAGCCTGAGCATAACCATTAAACTCATTTTGAAAATTGGCGATACGTTTATCAGTTTCCGCTTTGTCTAGTTCGGATTGCTTCTTTCTGTATTCATCATTGATTAATTCCCTATCAGATAAGTACTTCTTTTCTGCTGCTAATTTTGCATCATTTGGATTTACACCCTGAGCTGTTGCTATCTCAACTTCTTTTTTAATAGCATCATCAATAACTTTTAATTGTTCATCTCTGGACTTTTGGAGGTCTGCTAGTTGCTGCTGGTATTCTGTAAGCTTTGATAAACGAGCAGTAGCGGAATTATCTTTTATCTGTTGCTCTAATGATTTTAAAGAATCAACAAATAGTTCTTTCTCTTTTAAGTCATATTCGGCAAGTGCTTTAAGCTTTTCTTCCTGTGTTGTTTTAGTAGAATTAACAATTACATCACGTTCTAACTTTGCAATTTCTATTTGCTTGGCTAACGTGGATTGTCCTTCTGCTTCTAATAGAGCTAATTCAGCTTCTAATCTAGTGCGTGAATTTTCCTCAGCATATTTAATTATGATTTCATTTGATTGCCTTGCAGCATCTTCATCAATCTTTGCTTTTGCTGCTACTTTTAATTGAGCATCAGCTTTAAGGTTATCAACTTCTTTTTTCTTTCTCTCAGTATCTAACTTTAATTTATTCTGTTCACGCTTTTCTTCATCTTGAATAGCAGCATTATTCAAATCAGCAATTTGATTTTGTAACTGCTGATTATCTTTTAATCTCTGGTCATTATATTGCTTTGCCTTATCGGAAGATTCTTTAGCTTTTTTATCAGCTTCATCTTTTTCCTTCTTTGCTTCATCGTCACGTTTCTTCTTTGCATCAGCAGCGTATTGTTCTACTGCTATTGCCTTATCACGGTTGAATGCTACAAAGTCAGCTAATAATTGACTGTTCTTTTTTCTTGCATCCGCTATTTCTTCCTTTGCCTTTTCTAATTCCTCATCTTTTAAATCAGATAAAGCTTTTGTTTTCTCATCAATCAAATATTTATTGACTGCTAATTCACCTTTAACATTTGCAATCTTTTGGTCTAGTACTTTCTTTTCATCTGCTAACTGTTGGGCTGCTGATGCTCCACGTATCTTGTTTAACTTCTGTTCAAATTCGGCAGCAGCTATTTTGGCATCACCTAACTTTTTAATTGATTCTAATTCCTTTTCATAAGCTTTTGATAGTGCTTCTGATTGAGCTATTGAATCCTGACTAGCTGAATTAAAAATTGCAAAGGCACCAACTAAAGCACCTAAAGCACCTATGATTAAGAATATTGGATTAGCCAACATTGTCTTATTCAATAGTGCTTGTGCTACGGTTGCAGCACCTCTTACTATAACTGATTTACTTTCTAATGCTGTTGAAATTTTTAACTGTGCTGCTTCGGCACCACGTAATGCAAGACCTCTGACCAATCCTAGGTCTCTTTTTGCATCTGCAATGGCTTGAACACCTTGTAGAATTGCAATTGCACTTTGTACTTTTAGCAGTGCTTGCTGCACATATTCCTGTTTAGCTCCAAAAAGTCCGGCTGCTCCGGTTGCTATACTGAATGCACCAGCCATTGATTGACCTAATGAAATAAATGCTCCGGCTTTTGCTCCGGGGTCCATTGAACGTACTGCCTCATTAATATCATCAACCCTATCTTTAGCTCCGGCAATTGCTTTATTAATCCTTGTAAAGCTTTCACCGCCATCCTGACCAACCTCTAATGCAGCATCACGAAGGTCTTTCATTGCCTTCTTTAGCTCCTTTACTGTGGATGCTGATTTAGCTGCTTCTACTAGAACATCTATCTGTATTTTTTCATTAGCCATTCATTCTATTCATTTTTATATAAATAGATATATTGAATGCTGTGTCAGTTTATAGAAATGAAAAAGCCATTCATTGCTGAATGGCTTCTTTCTCCAATTGTTAAGCTGTTTAATATGATAAATTCTGCCACGTTGTACCATCGTACACACTTGGCTTTCCATCTGATGTATTAAATATCATTAGACCAGCAACAGGTGAGGCTATTGCATTACGTTGTGTATCTGTCATACGTGGTAATAAAAATCCTTGTGTTGTAGATTCTACTGATAGTGCTGCTGATGCTGAACTAATTCCACCACCTACACCTAATCTATTAATGTATGTTGTTTCATCTTCATAAAAAGCTGCTATCACATTACTTCCTGAATCTCTAATCTGAACAACAGAACCACGTGAAGCATCAGGAGAATTAATAGAAAGAAATGTATCATAGAATCCTGTATTACTTCCAATTGATACAGTAGCACCATTTAATTTTGAATAGGCATTACTTGTTAATAATAAATTACTGGATGCAGCATAGGCACCAACATCAATTCCACCGGAATGAAATAGTATTCCATCACTAATACCACGTTGTATTCTTATATCGTTTGTGCTGGCTATCTTTAATTCTGCTGTTGACATACCACCAGAATCGTGCATCTGGATTGATGATTGTGAAGTAGCAAAATATATGACAGCAGCAGAACCATAAGCAGCTATCTCTAAATATGAAGGTGATAAATAAACTACTGAATCCGCCCATGTACCATTATCATTTGTAATTGTTAATGCTCCTGTTGTATAATCAATCTGTGGACCTGCTGCATATCCGCATTTAATTCCCTGATTAGGTAGAATGTAAATATCATTGGTGCCAGTTCCATTACCTGCTACTAATACATCTTGCAAAGATGGTGCTGCTGGTGTTGATGGTGTACCAGTTTGAAATTGGATTATTCCGTTTGCACTTCTAAACCATGCCTTATCATCCGCTAAATTAATTGCTATCTCACCACGTTTTAAATCGGTGGTACTGAATGAAGCTGATGTAATATCATCAACTAGTGGTACTGTTGGTTCTACACCAGTTGTATTAAATCTGTGATGTGCGTATCTGGAATTCTGTTTATTCTCTGACATTTAATTAATGCTATTTTTAAATAGATATATTCTGTTGATTGAAAGTTTTACACTTCACCACCATCAATTACGTTCTGTGCTACTGCTGAACCAATACCTAATATTTCATCTTCACCACCATCTATAAAAGTAATATTGGTGATTGTTCCGAATGGAGAAAGTTTAACCTGTTCACCACCATCAACTACATCAATACGTTGTGTTATAACACCGTCTTTAATAAGATTGTTATTTATATACATCACATTGGATTCACTTACTACAATGTTAGATGAATTGATAACCACAACATTTCGTAGTCCGCCTTTTACAACTATATTATTTGAATTTCTAATTTCAATGAATTCGGAATCTCCGTGAATCTCGTTATCAGAACCAGTAATATTTGAATTGGTAACTAGTGGAGATATACTATTCCTATATCCTGTTGTTATTACTGTTGCTGTTCTGCTCGTATTATCATTAACAGACTTAACAGTTTCAAAACGTGATACTGATACGGAGCCAATCACTTCGCCTTTGCCACCATACACACCACCACGTACTGGTTTAAATGGTGCTTTGTTTAAGGTCTTAATGAACTCACATTTACTTACTTCATTTTTGTTACCGTTATAATCCACGATTTTATTCAATCGTAAATAATTCCCATCAACAAAATATTGCTTTCTAAAATCCAGCAAATAAATATCCGATGCCTTTAGATAAAAATATCCGGTTACTATTTTGGAATTCTTATCTGTGATTTCTTCAATCATCTGTGAATGGTACTTATTGAATAGGTTGTTATCAGTATATTCAACCAAATCATAATACATTCCTAATGGTGCTGTGAAGTTTAGTTCTTCAACAGGGTGCAAAGGATTATCTAAGTGACCAGCATAAGCGTAATAATGTTCTGATGTGTTACCTGTTACAATTGATTTGTATATCCACGGTGTTGATGTGTACTTAACACCACCGTAGTATAATAATCTTGGTGCTGATGCTATTGGTTTTACTCCTGCTGAATCTTCGGCACGAATACTTGATATAATCCTATCAGTTGTTGCGGGTCTATCCTGTAATACGGTAGGAGCAAAGATTACTTTGTTTTCATTCTTTGCTGTTGTGAAGTCATTATCAATAACAATATTCTTTTCACCGTATATTTTACCCCATACCTTTTGATGGTCCGCATTTAATAAATCTTTATCCTCTTTATATGAATAGATATATTCACGGGCTTGTAATTCACCCATCGGTTTTAATTCAAGTGTTTTAGAAGTGTCTAATTTCTTTGTCCAGTCAACTATTTCGGTGGATGAATAGAATTCATTACGTGTTTCAATAACTAATTTTCTTTCATCATCTTTATCCGTTTCTATGTATAGGTTAAATAGCTTCAATACAGAAGTGAATAAATCCTTTATAGTTACATCAGGAACCGTTGCAGCTAATTCTACCACACCACCATCGGTTAATGTTGTATTGTTTACTTTGTTATAGAATGAACCACCCTTGCATTTGAAGTACATTTCAGCAGACATACCACCGTATTGATTACCCCAGCTATCATAATTGTTATCACGGAATTGTACGTTATCAGAATAGTAGCCACAAGTCCATTCAATTTCTACATATATCTTTTCTCCTAATGTTAAATCAACTAGTAATTTTTGTGTACTCATTGAATGGTCTGGAAAGTTGTAGCCTGCTGGATAAGGAACGTTAACGCCACCACCACCGAATGTATAAGTTTGTGAATCCAAAATAACTGGCGAGCCTGTTAAAGGCTGTTTCATTATTTTCATTTCAACTACTGTATTAACAGGGTTTAAATAGTACTGATGTTCCATTATCAATGGTCCATTATCAGGAACACATAAGCTGCCAACATCTATTGTCGCTTTAATATCATAATTTCCTGAGCGATTCACAGTCCATTCACCTGTGGTTGTATTATAAACAAAGTTTGGGTCAAAATTTCCGTTGGTTGAATCATCATCATATTTAACACGTACTACCTGATAGAGAGCAGAAGGATAATAGATGGTGTCCCAAGGGTATCTAGTGCTTTCTGTTGTTGTTTTAGTTGCCTTGAATAACCTTTCCTGTAATTGGTCGGTAGATATTTTAAAGCTTTCAGAATTGAAAGGAATAATTAAGCTCTTAAAGTAGTTTGAATCAAAGAATGATGATGAATATTTAAAGCCAGCTAATTCAAATGCAGCATCTATGTATGTTTTTAAATAAATTGCCGGATAAGTATTCTCTACTTTGTAATATGTTCCATCACTATTCCCATAATCAATCATCGGATAAACATACCCTTCACCTTTAGGTTGTATTTTATAGGCAGTACCACCTTCTGATGCAACAGATACACCAAATGATGTAGCAATTACCACCTGTGTTGATGATGATACTTCCAGTACTTTATGCCATCCGTTATAATTCGGATTAACAGCAGCACTAGTTTTATTAATTCTTATCCAGTCATTAACTTGGAACCCATGTGATGTGGAGAATTGAAGACCAACATAACCACCATCATAATATGTTGATGTAAATGTTTTAGAAGCACCAATATCAGAGTTCACATAAGGAACTAAATCTTTATAGATGTAACTTTCCCAACTAGCTTTCTGTGTTGACTTATCAAAGAGGTGAGTATATTGATTTAATGGTAAGTCTTTTAGCTTTAAAGAACCCCATTCATAAAATATATTGGCAAGTTTACCAGCACAATCTACTTCATATTCAATTTTGTAATTATCTAATATTTTTATTTCCGTTAATTGTAATACTCCATTGAAGATTTCAAGTCCATCTTGTAGTATATATACATCAACCTTCTTATTAGGATTCCATGTACTATCACCGCTAATAGAAAAGATGTGACCAAATAATTTATCATTACGTGGTGTAGAAGGAACAGTAAAAGATTTCGCAAATGAACTCTTTCTTTTTTCTGGCTCTCTTATATCCGCTATTGTGTAGGTTAACGGAATTTCTATATCATTATATAAATCTAATTCAGCATCATATCTCTTTTCAGTAATACGAATCCATTTAATTTCAAGATTACCATAATCAGTATGTGTATCGGAATCTATGATTGCATCAATTGATACGGTACCGCCAGCACCACAGATAACAGTATCACTAAATAATCCAGTACCAGTAAATTGTGAAGTAGTCGCACCCCCTAAAGAAACTTGAACATATTGAATTGAAGTTCCACCACCAGAAACAATATCAACAGTATCAACAAAAATTGTTACATCATATTCTTTGTCTTCCTGTAATGTAGTGGTTGATGTTGATGTAAATAATGTACTACCTGTGGCTAAGTGGTAGCCATCAGGGTTATAATAAGTTAATCTATCATTAAGCAGTCCAAAGAATGCTGGCTCTGGTGTAGAGAAATCATCTTCAAAGTCGGTCCATTCACCTTTATCATCTAAAAATGTATTGTTGTTTGCTAGGTTCTCCGTGCCTGGTCTTATAAATATTTGGGTTTTCAATCATTGCAATTAATTTTTATCCTCTTTGTAGGTTCTTATCATACGCACGTTCAAAATCTATTGTGTAATTAAATAGTTTTGTTTTCTTGCTTTGCTTTTCTTCAAACTCTGAATTGGTAATTATGATAGGCAATAATGAATGTGGGTCTGGCAGCTTATATAGATAGCCTGATTCATTTAATGAGCTACCACCAAATGGAATATTTGTTTGTACTGTATATTCTGTTACCGCTGTTACCGTACAAACTCCATTGTATGTGTCATTATAGACTTGTGAATCTAAAATCAACACGCAATAGTCACCAACCTTAAAATTATGTGGTGTTCTGAATGGTAGATTTACCGCAGCACCATCACCAAACTGGCAATCCCAAAACTGCTGATAGTAAATATTTGGATTTTGAAATACTGTTAATGATTCATAGAGCTGTTCAATCCAATTTACATTAGCTTCATCCATCCAATCTGAATTAACGGTGTATTTATCCTTAGCATCAACATATGTATTGGTTCTGCCTCTATCTCCTACCTCATAAGCCCACCCATTACTACGTGTTGTTCCTAATACTCTGGAATATTCTTTGCGGGTTATTGCTGCTTTACGTGTTGATACTAAATCAAAAGTGAATTGGTCAAAACCTCCTAATCTGTTTAGCCAAATAAACCTATATGGTTCGTGCATACTTTTACATCTGTCAATATTGAATCTTTTTGTTTCTGTTACAACCTGACTAAATGATAATAGGGCATCACTTGTTTTAATAATGTTAATTGAATTGATTGTGATAGAGCCAAAAGTTGTATCAACACAAGCCTCTATTTCAATTGCACCACCAGTTCCACAAATAATATCCTGTGTATAAATTCCCGGTACACCGCTATAAGTTGAACCATAGCCCATCATAACGGTTCTGTTACCGCCTAATGAAACTGCCACCCATCTTGGGTCCGCATAGTCTGACATACTATAAGCAGATACATCTACTGTTACACGATATGAAGTACCTTGTGTTAATGTTGATACGGATGATGTAATGGATTGTATAGGGAATCCACAACCTCCATCAGGGCTAGAGTATCTTGCATTATCAGCTATTAAATCAAAGTATCTACCACAACCATCTTCCTCATATACTGTCCAGCCTCCTAATGAATTCAAGAAATCTCCGTTGTAAACTAAATTGGAATGTGCTACTAAATCCACATCATAGGAATAAACATCATTATTGATTACTGCTCCTGATTGTGGGTTTAATTCTGTTGAAGATGGCTGTGTTATATTAATATTCATGGGCCCGCAGCCCATTGATATAAATTTCTTTGATGTTGTATTTGCTGCGTAGTATGGATTATTAAAATAATAAATACCATAAGTTGCTCCACTAATATCATACGTTCTTACACGTAGCATCTTTGAAGATGATGTACCATCCTGCATAAATGATAAAAAGTATTTTTCATTCATTGCAATATCAATTTCCTCTGGCGCATCCGTTAAGAATTTACGGGTACTATCACCAATCATATATGTGTTATAATCTCGGTCTGGATATTCTTCATATTGTAATACACCATTATGAGCGTACTTTGTTTCTGATGTTAATAGGTCCGTGTATAATGTGGATGTTTCATCACAGGTTCCAGATATATCATACTCCTCACCGAACTTCACATAGTAGGATATAACAGAGCCAGAACCAGTTTTAAATGTTACCTGCTCATTATCTAATGTGTAGCTTACATAAGATTCAAGGATTGCCCCTATCTTAAATACAGCATAGCCGTAATAAGGTTCCGGGAATAATTTATCACGGAATATTTTTACACCGTTTACATAAACATCAGCTACGTATTTGAATTTACACGCTGTTTTATTTGTACTGTTCACTACATAAACAATATCATTATAAACTGTTTCAAAATCTTGTGGTGATTGAATAATACTAATAGCCATTCTGTTAATTTATTTTTGTTGATTTACCTAATCCCTCTACGGCAATTATTTGGTTCTTTATTTCGTCACCAATAGCCTTTGCAATTTCTTTCTGCATGGCTCCAAATCTTCTGGTAGTTGATACAGTAAAAAAGTTTGTGGGTCTTATCCCTTTGATTGCGATTGAACGCCTTATTGGGAATACCAATCTCTCTGGAATACCTTTGAGCTTTGCCCACTTTTTTATGGGTGCTTCTGGTGGTAGTTTACTATTTGGCTTACGTCCATTATTTACAAAGACGGCATAATCAACCGCTGTGAAATAAAGCACAATTGCGTTCGGGTCCGTATCATCAATCTCATAATCTAATGAGTTGATTAAATCACCTGTTGCAATCTTCTTTTGGTTCTTTAAACGGGTTACCATTTCAGCTACGATGGATTCACCGTACTTTTCAAGGATGCCACGAATAATAGATATATCAAATTCCGCCATTTGGAAATAGATATATTATTTTGTGTTGGAGTTTTCAGGAATTAAACTGCTGCTCCTATTGCAGTCATATAATAATTTACAATCTGATATAATTGTAATTGATTGATGGAACTAGAACCCATATATGCCATGCTGAATTGTTTACTAGAAAAGTTAGTCCCTGCAATTGCCATAATCGTTATAGTTCCTGCTGCTGCAACAGCGTTACCAGCCGAGCCAGACCCTAATGACTGTCCATCTTTTAACAGGGTACATAAGTTTGTTGTGTGAAGTGCTGATGTTAATCGTATTGTACCGCCAGAAGTTACAACGGCAGCCGGAGATTGTGAGCTATAATACCTACTGGTTAGAGTTCCATTATTTCTAAGAAAGAATGTGGTAACATTTATTCCCATATCCCAATCAGTACCCGAACCAGTTGTTCTAGCATAAAATCCCCAACTAGCACCAGTACTTAAAAACTTTACTGCATTAGTTTGTGGTGCGTAGTTGGTCGTTAAATAATTACTTGTGCTTCCACCATTAAATCCTTGGTCCGCTGTGAATGTAGGTGTGTTTACTTTTGTACAATTGAATGATGCACCCTTCCAGTTTAATAATGAACTTTGCTCATCTGCTGCTGCAAAGAAATAGATAGCATCTAATTCATTCCAAATACCACTTGCCTTTAATTGAAATATAGTTTCATTAATAATTGCTTTTCTTGCATTGCTTGGTTGAGTTGTGAATCGGGCAAATAGATTTGTTGCCTCTGTCAAATATGTAGGTGTTACTTTATTTAACACACGTGATGTTCCCGTTAAAGCACTTGGACTATTTAATACTAAATCAGATAGTACATGACCAGCACTAATTGTAGTTCCATTATTGTTACCTGATGAATCAGTTACGGTAAAGACTGTGGTCCATACAGCAGTTCCGAAGTCCCATAATAATTTTAAGTTTGTTGATGAAACGTAATTACCAGAATTTACCTTTGGATTAATATAATAGCCGTTATTATAAAGCGTTAATATTTCCGCTGCTGTTAGTTCACTATTCCATAAATAGATAGATTTCTTATTGATGAAGCAGGTAGTACTTAAACCGGATGGAGGATAATAACCAAACATATAACCCCTTGAGCTGCTATAAATAGAGGTGAAGCCACCAGCAGCTACGGATGAAGATGGTGTATCTTTAATACCGTTTATAAATACTCTTATTCTATTCCCGTCTGTTCTGGTCTGGTCATACGTAATAACAATGTTTAACCATTGGAAGGTATCATAGAATAATGATGAAGTAATATATTGTTCTGCCATACCAGCAGTTCCACCGCCAAATGCAACTACTAATTGTTGAGCTTGATTGAAATATATTATTACCTGATTCTCTGCACCAGATACAGCATTAGAAAAAAGTCCTTCAACCGTTAATGATGTTGTAGTACGTCTTCGCTGAATCCAAAAAGAGAATGTAAATTTCTTTCCGGTGCCTTGAATAATATTATTAATAGCAATCTGTGAGGTACTACCATTGGTAGTATCAAAATATTTTGCTGTTGAATTACCTATTATACTGTATTCATTTATTGTACTTGCTTTCGTTGTTATTATTCTTGGCATCCATAATAGTTAATTTTAAAGTGCATTCAGTTTTGCATTGATGGCACCAAGTATTACCTGTCCCATTGAAGCACCAACAGGTGGAACATAATTGAACCACACCGCTAATGCTTCTAAGTTTTCTTCATAGCATAATAGTGTTTCTTCAATCTTATCTCCGGATGGAGTTTCTAACCATTCGGAATATTCTGTGTGTATAGCACCATCATTTAATTCTGGATTCAGAACTAATTTTTTAAACTGTCTTTTCTTCGGCAATCCTTTATGTGTGCCTGCATTGAAAATTGGAATGTTCATTCATTGTCTATTATTTTTATACGATAAACCAGTTAGTTCCATTGTTCTGGACTCTAATACTTTGGTATTGTGTTGTTAATGTTTTAGTAGTTACACCATCAATAGTTTGTGATGATGTTGTAGCGATTGTTACCACGTTTGCAGTAGAATCAATTTTCTTAATTACATACTCAATAGCCGGTGAACCTGCTGCACTTGGAAGTGTTATTGTAAATCCAGAAGTGGTAGCATCTGCAAAAATTGTATGGTCAGTATTAGCTAATGTTGCTGTGGTTGTCTTCGTGCTTTGTGCTGTAAAAATTCCATTTGCAACCAAACGCCCCCTTAAAACTGAAAAGGTTACATCACTAGTTGTTAAAACGGATTGATTCATAGTTAACCCCGAATTTTCAAGTGCGGTACCTGTTGCGTTCATTCTGATAATACCGCTCAGAGTAGTTGCTAATGATGCACCAGTACCACCTTCTGATAATTGTGTTATATCGGTTAATGACATTCTTATCCATAAGCCATCCTGTTTACACCAGAATAAATATGGTATTGTTGAAATTGAACCAATGTACCATTGACCCTGATAGCCATTAACAGAATAAGTAGCACCGTTAAAAGTCATAGGTGAGCCAGACCAGTTAGCAGATGTTTGAAGTGCCGCTATCAATGTTGAATCAGTAATTATAAAATCAACAATTTCTTTACTAGCTGAAACAGTACCGAAGGAATTTGCTTCCATCATTCTGCTTCCGGTACCTGCTAATGTGGTAGTATCAAATGAACCAGTAGCACCTTGTGGTCCTGTTGCACCCGTTAATCCGGTTGAACCTGTGGCACCTGTTAATCCTATTGAGCCTGTCGCACCTGTCAATCCAGTTGAGCCAGTTGCACCCGCTGGTCCTGTTGGTCCAGTTCCAATTGCTTGTGTAGATAATACACCTGTTGAGCTTGCAACAACCATCCGTGAACCTGAGCCAGCTAATGATGAAATTTTAAGTGAAGCACTTGTTAATGATGCTGCTGTTCCGATTGATGAAATCACCAATGAATTAATTCCTAAATCAGCATTATAAAAATTAAGTGTCGGTGTATTAGTGGAAGAAATTTGTACAATACAATCATCATTTGCTGCGGGTCCAAATGAAATAAAATCAGATTGGATTGCTGATGTAGATTCACCAATATAAAAGAGATTGGCATTTAAGTTTGAAGATTTAACATTAAATAATTTAACCCCACTAGATGAAGTTCCTGTTACCTGTAATTTAGCGGTTGCTGTTACACCACCAATAATAACATTAGAACCAGAATCATAAATCAATGAGTTGCTTAATGCAGTTGCACCAATAGCTTTTGGTACATAGTTAGTTGATACATTATAATTAACTTCTGGTGTTGCTGCTTCGATTGCACTATCTACATATTCTTTATCAACTAAGGTTCTGTTATCATAAGAAGCAGATAAATCAGAACTGTATTTTATTACCTTGTTAGTTTCCGTATCGGTACTATCCATGTGGATATAAACATTACCACCAGCAGCACCGACTTCTACAAATCCATTTCCTAATGAAAAGTATTCAGCAGAAATATTTCCGTTATCATCAGTAATAATAAATTGATTTGAACCATAGAAGTTCATATCAATCTGATTTCCACCATTAGCGGATTTAATAACTGAATCCTGTGAAATAATTACATTATTATTTCCAGTAGTATTATTAATTGCTAGTGAAGCATCCCAGCCTAATGTTGGTCCTGTTGCACCTGCTGGTCCTGTTGCTCCAATAGCACCATCAGCACCTATATAACCATCCGCTCCGGTTGCACCCGTTGGGCCCGTGGCTCCTGTTGGTCCGGTAGCACCTACAACCGGAACATAAATTGTTTGGTTCGGTAGAATTGGAGGAAGGGAAATGGTATCAATAGGGGTATCACAATTATTAGTTGAATACGGAACATCAATACTTAAATTATAAACATGACCAGCGCATCCCGCTAAAAAGTCTTCTGTGAATGGCTGTAAATTATTTCCGAATTTGAGTTCAATGTGTGGTAAATCCAGAGTCCTTAAATAATTCACAACATCTAGTAACCACTTTTGAGTACTTGATAATATTACTAACTGATTTGATTTATCTTGGAGTAATACATCAGCGGCAACTAATTTAAAATTGTAATTAATATAATTCTCTTCTACTGTATTGGGTTCAAAGTGAATAAAGAATAAAGGATATTCCATATCCTTACTTTGTTCACGCTGGAAAATATCACCTGCTCCTGTTGTTTTTATGGAGCCATGACTTTTAGCTATATCAAGAATTATCTCTACAACATTTTGGAAGCTTAACATTAAAGGGTTCGTTATTTTTAAATAGATATAGTTTATCCAATTTGAGTTTTCTGAATTCTATCCATTTCTTTCTGGTGAGCTTCTCTGAGTTTGGATAATTCAATCTCATAACTACACCAGTATAGGAAGTCATATAGATTCTCATTCAGTACGTGCTTCATTTTTGTCATATCACCAGCACACGCACTATGAATAAAAGGAAAGATGCCCCAAATCTCATTGAATTGAGTTTGCTTTACTTGGCTTCCACTTCCGCTAGAAGTTGTTGAACCGAAGACAGGAGGGAATTGTTCGTGAACTCTATCGCGAAAAGACAAAAAAAAAGATTAATAGAATAAGCTATATCCGCTGGTAATTTCTCTTGAAATAACAAAGCTCTTTTATCCGTTTCATTCGGTGAATACGGTAATAGTTCATATTGATAACCATTGAAGTTTAAACGTAATAATCCTTTAAAGAATTTCTTCCAGTTCCATTTCTTAACTGTTGGTCTTAGGAATATTGCCACGATGTTGTGAGCTTCACCAATAATTTCGATTTCGTTTTTTCCTTTAACAGTTTCATTCAAATCTTTATACTGATTTACATTCCATTTGGAAGGGTCCTGCTCATATAAATATTTAACACCGTCTATTATAACATCAAAGTTTAATGTTTGCGGTAATTGATGAACCCATTCTAGGTTATGGCACCAGATTTCAAATTCATCTCTGGTCATATTATCAATATGTTCATCAGGCACACCTAATATTTTGGATATTCGTATCATATAATTCTGATACTGGATTCTGGTGAACTCTGAATTAGTCTGTATGTGTGGTAATAGCTCCTGAAAAGTTTGTAAGTTTATTTCACTCCATGATTTTGGTGGTTGATACATTATTATTTCTTCTTTTTTCCTTTGCCTGTTGGCTCTACTGCTGGTTCCTCAAAAAATGTAATCAGCATTTCTGGTGCATAAACTGGTGGTACATATCCTTTTGCTAATTGATTATCCCAGAACGTTTTTAATCTGTCTTTGAATCCTGCCATACATTGCGCACAAGTGGTATCAATCGTTGTAGAATACATTAAGAAACAACATCTTGCAAATGCTGGTAGATTCTCATCGGTAATGGGCTGGTCATAAAACTTATTCTTTACATATAATTCTATAAATTCTTCTTTCATTCTTTTAATTTATTTTTAGACGCATCAAATTGCGTTGTACTATTTCGGTTACTACTGCTACGATAACGGCTATCACAAACGATTTGAAAAAGATTAAGGAGAACCAGAAGCCAAAACACTTTGAGCAGTTTAAGACCTTAACAATAAAATATTTTAATATTGTTTTCTGTTCATCAGGATAAAGCAGGTTGAATCTTTTCTTTAACCTCTGTAATGGTTCTATTAATTGCGTAACCATTAAGCTCAGGCATATTGCAAATACAAAGGCTACCATATATTCTTTTTGTTTCTTTTTATTTTCAGTTGTTCCCTGATATGCTTCTTTGAATTTTGGATTGAATCATTAATCTTATTTCTTCCTATTCCTAATTCCTTTGATAAGCTTGTGAAAGTCCAGTTACCTTCCAGATATATTAATAGAATGTGTTTATCAAAGAAGTACATCTTATCAATAATATCCAGTACTTCATTAGTCAGTTCCTCTATCTCAGGATAAGGTGTGGCGGTATCTTGCTTATCTTCATGCCCTAATTTTTGGGCTGTGAAATCTGTTTCATCTCTCAGTAAATATTGAAAATCGAAGTTGTACTTTTCTTCATATAATCCACCATTAAGACAATGAAGCTGATTCTCTTTTCTGAACTTCTTATAGAATGGTGAATAGCCTTTTACTTTCTTACCTCCGCTGCTCCATTGATTAAGTACAATTCTTACAAACAATCTTTTTAAATCTGTATAGCTTTTATTGTACGCTTCAACAATTTCACAGTCCGGTTTTTCCAGAAGTATCAACATACATTCCTGATATAAATCTTTATCTAGTTTGGTGTATGTTCCTTGAGCTTTTGAAACGTTCTTGCATACCTCGTAAAACGTAGGGTCATTAGCTATTTCATTGAGTATTTCATTTTTAGATTTCATATAGAGTATATATAAAATCCAAAAACTCATTTTTTTCTACCTTATCTTTCTCATAAAATACCCAACAGATTTAGGCTGTATCTCATACCACATTCTGAACATGATTGCATCCGAATAATCGGGTGAACGGCTAATCAATTGTTTGATTTTATCCTTGCTGATGATTGCCAGTTTACTATCCTTATCGGTATCAATCATTCTTATTACCTCTAGCTCCTGTATTAATGACTTCTTTTGTTCATCATTAATTGATAACACCTTTATCCTATCATCATTAATCACTTCTGCCAGTTTATAATAGCATTGTGTTTTAAGGTTCTTATAGTTCTCTCCACGTAATGGAGAAGAACCATTAACAAATGATACACACCCTTTGAGCATATCGGCAATGGGTCCACCAACACCATCGGTATCAATGATTATATTTTTACGATTGATACCATAGGCATTAACCAATTCATTAATCTTATTTATAACTAAATCGGCAGTTGCTTTTTCTAGTGTGAAGATTTTTAGGATATCAAGATTCCTCCATAGAACTAATACGGTTTTATCCGCTCCTAGTCGGGCAATATCACAAGTCAAATAATAAGTTGATTTCTCTGGTGGTGTGTAGTTCAAAGTGTGAAACATCCTCTGAATACAATCGTGATTTATCAAAGCGTGGGTATCTTCTAAATCCCAATCACCATATAAGAATCTACGCTTCTGGAAATCATCAAGTCTTTCCAGCATTTCAATATAGTTGCTGGAATTGTTTGCTTCATTATCAGAAGCAAGTGCCGGAATAAATGCTCTGTGTGGTTCTATTGTTTCTTCTAATGAAGGCTTATAGAATTCATCATACACCCAACCCTTTGCAGGATTACAAGTCATTAATAATTTCGGTTTGATTTTATATTCATCCAGTTTATAACGGAGCCTTACGGTTAAAATGTTTTTTGCTTCTTTGGTAACCTCATTAGCTTCATCTACAAAAGCACCCGTTAATTCAAGTCCACCTAATTTATCATAATTCGGGTCCGATGGATAGTATGCTAAATCATATAATAGAATTTCAGAACCATTGGTCCACGTAATTGTTTTTTCATGGATGTTATACTTGTAATGGATGCCATCACCTTTAATTCCCCACTTAGTACAAACTTCAAAGAAGGATTTTAATGTGGTCTTTTTTAAGTTTTCTAATTCGGCACGCCCCATTAAATAACGTGTACCCGGATAGTTGATACACATTGTTATCAACCATGCTACCCCCAAAAAACTTTTGCCACCAGAAGCACCGCCTCCAAAAAGGCACTCTGTTATTTTATTATCACTTAATACATCCCATGCAATAGTTTGTTTGGGATTTAGATTTAATTCAACTCGTATTGCTTCTACTTCCTCAGAAGTGGCTACCTTTTTTTTAACTGCTTTTTTAGGAGCAGCTTTTTTTGTTTTTAATTTCAATCATTGGAATTATTTTTTGTCTGCTTAATCTCAATCATCTTAGCAGATGGGGAAGTAGTAACCGAATCATTTCGATTGATTACGATTTGAATAGGTATCATTGCAGGAGCATCAGAAGTATTAGCACCTTTACCTTTCTTCAATCCTTTTAATTCGGAAATTTCTTTGAGGATGTTTAATTTATCGGCTGGCTTTTCAGCTTCATCATATAGTTTATTTAAACGTGCTATTGTTTCCGCTAAATCTAAAGCCAATTGCTCCGGTGTTATAGCCTCTCTATATGTTTCTTGAATTGTTTTTGCTACATCTTTGATATAGTATTCGGCATTACGCTGGGAAATACCGTGTACTTTCTCCATATCTTCTTTGATTTGAGCATACGACATACCAGCAATACGTTTCTGTATTGCTTCTTTTATGATACTTGGTTTATCCCACTTGGAAAGTTTAGCAGCGTTGCCGTGTTTATTTGGTGCGCCCATTCATACATCTTTTTTAAACAGATATATAAAACGAAAAGCTAGTTTAAGGACCCATCAATCTATTATGTTATTTAATAATCTTAGTATATATATTATAATGTTGTATGTTTTTATCCCGTGGTAAAATTCCATGTTGATTTAAGACATTATCCTCCTTTAATGGGTATTGATATACCTGATGTGGTTTGAATTCGGCAAATCAACTCTAATGAAGTCTAATCAGTATTCAATGTAGTTAGGACTATGAGTGGATTATATCCGGTTTTTGCGGACTATGTACCGGACTACGGAAATTATTTTTAACTTTATCTTTATGATATTCAATATGTTAAGCCTGATAGTTATATTATCATGCGGATTTTATAACCATCCTGAAAAAGAATGTGTGTGTCCTCCCGGGATCGTTCAAAAATATCTGAATAAGATCTCCGGCCCTTTATTGGATAGAATAGACATACATGTTGAAGTAACACCCGTTTCCTATACGGAACTTGCTGCCGAGCGGATTTCCGAAAAAAGCCACGCTGTAAGAGAACGTGTAATCAGGGCAAGAGAGATCCAGAGCAAACGATATGAAAATTCAGAAGGTGTGCATTGCAATGCACAAATCAGTTCCAGACAATTACGCGAAGTCTGCAGGATTGATGAAGCGGGTAATCAATTGTTAAAAACCGCAATGGAACGATTAGGGTTATCAGCCCGCGCTTACGACAGGATATTAAAAGTGGCCCGGACTGTTGCAGATCTGGACAATAGTGCCAATATTGAAACTACACATCTCGCAGAAGCTATTCAATATCGGAGCCTTGACAGGGAAGGCTGGGCAGGCTAAGTTTCTTAAGAGAATACATAACGCGATTTTTTTTATACATTTATAACATATTAAAATGTTTTGTATGAAGAACTTCTGCCTTTTGTTTCTTTTAACCCTTGCTTCTCCCGCCTGGGCCCAAAATCCCAAAGACAAGCTGCCTCCAAAAGATTACTTTGCCATCAGTGATTACAACCGCGCCCTTGAAGGTTATCTTGAGCTTTGGTCAAAAGACCAGGGCAACAAAGAAATCAACCGAAATCTTGCGATCTGTTATCTTAGTGTGAATGGCGACAAAAGCAAAGCCCTTCCCTATCTTCATTACCTGCTGAAACAAGGAATAAATGATGAAGAGGTTATCTTCATGCTTGGACAGGGCTACATGTACAGCTATAAATTTGATGAAGCCCTGAAATATTTTAATTCCTTCCGGTCAAAAACGAATCCTAAGAATTATGAAATGGCCGACCTGTTTATTGCATATTGCAATAATGGCAAGGAAATGATCACCCATCCGCTGAATGTTACATTTGAAAACCTGGGTAAGGCGGTGAACTCGAAATATCCTGATTACTATCCATACGTCATCCAGAATGAAGGAGTTCTTTATTTTACTTCAAGAAGAGAGACGAACACCGGCAACATAACCAGCTGGGAAGGTTTTTATACTTCTGACATCTACAGCTCGAAGGTGATCAACGGAGCATTCAGCAAAGCAAAGAATTTAGGGACCATGGTTAATACTGCGGAGGATGAACAATGCGTGTATGTCACGCCTGACGGGAAGAACATGATTGTGTACATGGACAGCGAACGGCTGAAGATCTCCGGTGATCTTTTCATCAGCTCTCTTGGAAAAGGAAAAACATTTCCTAAACCTGTTGGTTTCGACAACCCTTTAAATACGGATGCGCTCGAACTGGAAGGATGCATATCGGCTGATCTGAAAACGATGATCATCTCTTCCGACAGGAAGGGCGGCATGGGCGAAACGGACCTTTACATGCTGAAGCAGCTGCCAAACGGACAGTGGGCATCTCCTGTTAACCTGGGACCGAATATTAATACGAAATACAGGGAGGCTTTTCCCATTTACGATGAAGCAAGTCACATCCTGTATTATGCGTCCGAAGGACCAAAAAGCATGGGCGGATTTGATATTTTCAAATCGGTATATGATACAATCACTAAGAATTTCGGGCCGGCAGAGAATATTGGCTACCCTATAAATACCCCGGAAGACAATATGGAATTTACCCTTGCGGAAAACAAACGTGATGGATATATTGCTGCTGTAAGGCCGGAGGGTTATGGCGACCTTGACCTTTACAAAGTTATTTTCAATGATGTGGAGGTACGGCAGACCATTCTCAAAGGAAAGGTGAGCACGGAAGATTCCCTTGTAGCGCTTACTGCAACTGTGATCTTATATGATGCGGCTTCAAACACCGAGATCGCATCAAAAGATATTGATGGAAGCAACATGAAATACATCTTCCTGCTGAATCCCGGAAAATATACCATTAAGGTGGTTGCAGAGAACTTTGCCGACTACAAGGAAACCTTTTCAATACTTGATAAATCAGATTATGTAAGCGAGAAGGAAAAGAATATTATTCTTTTACGCCCCGGCTCTGACGGCAAATCCGACCCGAAGAAAGGGAAGGTTCCGCCAAAAAAGAAAACGGTAAAATAGTTTGATCACGAAACCTTTTTGCTCCCGGTTCCGAATATAGATAGTACCAAATAACGTAACAGCATGAAAAACCTGTCTGTATTCATTATCTTACTGAGCTGTATTGCATGCAGCAGTAATAGTCAGAATGAGCCTGGAATAACAAATAAACCAAATACAATTATGAGCGAGAAACTGGAAAAATCAGAAGAGGAATGGAAAAAAGTTCTTAGCCCTCAGCAGTTTGAAGTATTAAGGGAAAAGGGAACTGAAGCGCCTTATTCAGGGAAATATTATCTGCATAAAGAAAAAGGCACTTATGTATGTGCCGGCTGTGGTACCGAACTCTTTAAATCGGATACAAAATTCGATGCAGGCTGTGGATGGCCCAGCTTTTCGGATGTGCTGGATTCGAGCCGCGTGGCCTATATAAAGGATAAAAGCCATGGTATGATCCGTACCGAGATCACCTGCGCCAAATGCGGAGGCCATCTTGGTCATGTATTTGATGACGGCCCCGCTCCAACGGGCCTCAGATACTGCATTAATTCGGTTTCAATCGACTTTAAAAAGTAATACCCGAAAACGTCCCGGATGTATTTTTCCGGGATTTTTCAAAATATTTTAATTAAAGTGTTGCAACATTATATGTATATACATATATTTGTGCCGAATTTAAAACCCAGTTAAATATGACACATAAAATCACAATGAGCTTTATTGCAGCAGCTGCAGTAACCGCATTATCCTTTACAGTACCTGCTGTACAAAAAAACAATACAACTTATACCGTTGATACAAAAGCCACCACCGCAACATGGGTTGGTAAAAAAGTAACCGGTCAGCATTCCGGGGGTATTAGCATTTCCAAGGGAAACATTATAAGTGATGGTAAGAATCTTACAGGTGGTACTATTGAGTTTGATATGAATTCAATTACCTGCACCGACCTTACAGACCCGGAATGGAATGGTAAATTTGTAGGTCACCTTAAAAATGATGATTTTTTCGGGGTAGAAAAATATCCTACTGCCAAATTCGAATTGACGAAAGCAACCTTAAAAGAAGGAAACAATTATGATGTAACCGGTAAGCTTACTATCAAAGGGGTGACAGAGGTCATCACTTTCCCTGCGATGATCAAAATGGATTCAAAAACATTGGTTACAGTTGCAACAATCATGGTAAACCGCACGAAATTCGGCATTAAATACGGATCAGCATCTTTTGTTGATGGTATTGGCGACAAAGCGATCAATGATGATTTCGAACTGAATGTAAACGTGGTAGCAGCCGCGAAATAAACATACAAAGCAAGTCTTAACGCCCCCGTAATTCCCGGGGGCGTTTTTGTTTGATATTTCCTGCTAAATTTATTCTATGAAACCAACCTTCTTTAAAGATCAATCCCTGTTCAGAAAATGGCTCGAAAAGAACCACCTTAAAGAATCCGAATTGATTGTAGGTTTCTACAAAGTGGACAGCGGCAAACCAAGCATGACATGGTCACAGTCTGTTGACCAGGCACTCTGTTTCGGATGGATCGATGGGATCCGGAGATCGATCGATGAAAAAAGTTACTGCATCCGGTTCACCCCGCGAAAACCCACCAGCACCTGGAGCTCAGTGAACATTAAAAAAATGGCTGATCTTAAAGATAAAAACCTTTTATGGCCTGCAGGTATCGAAGCGTTCGAAAAACGCAAAGAAGAGAGATCAGCGATATACGCTTATGAAAAAGCGCCCATGAAATTCTCAGTAGAATTTGAAAAAAAATTCAAGGCAAATAAAAAAGCATATGCTTTTTTCCAGACCCTCTCTCCTTCGGTCCAACGTGTTTCTACGCATTGGGTGATGAGTGCAAAACAGGAAAAAACACGACAATCGAGGATGGAAAGCCTCATCAGCGCCAGCGAAGCAGGCCGGAAGATCTGATAGTGAACCACCTTTATTGGCGTTCCAACCTGCATTCTTGTCTTATTAACCCCTAAAGTCGTGCGGATAAAGGATTTTAGGCCTTCATGGCATCCTTTTTAAACACTATCAGCAGAAACTGATTTTTAAATAAGAGCCATGAAAACCACCGTCAAGCTGCTCATCCTACTGGTAGCGGCAAGTATAGTTTATAGTTTAGAGAGCTTTACCAGCCCTAAAGACAATGATCGCCAGGCGGATTCTTCTGTGTTTAAGACCAAAGAAGGAGAAAATTTGTATCTCGATGCATATGCGAAAGCCTTGACGCTCTGGCCTGTGAAGTACGAGGAGAAAGACATAAAAACCAGTTTCGGGAAAGGACATGTAATCATCAGCGGGACGGAAAGAGGAAGCCCGCTGGTGCTTCTGCACGGTATGAATGCAAGCTCTACCATGTGGTATGCAAATATAAAAGAGCTAAGCCGGGACCACCGCGTTTACGCAATTGATTATATAGCTGAACCCGGCAAATCCGTCCTTCATAAAAACATAAAGACAAAAGAAGATCTTATTAAATTCTATACTGAAGTGCTAGAAGGCCTTGGATTGAAAAAGTTCGATGTTATAGGTGCTTCACGAGGCGGTTGGATAGGGATGCAGCTTGTACTGGAATCCAAATTCGACATTGGAAAGATTGTCCTGTTAAGCCCTGCTCAAACCTTTACCATGGTAAAACCCAAGCCGAAGGTACTTTCAAACGCATTGTTCACGCTTGCCCCCAACCGGGCAAAACTCAAGAGCACACTCAAAGATATGTCTTCCGATATCCGCCGGCTGGACAAGCTTTGGGTAGAACAATACTTCATCTGCCTTGAAAATATGAAAACAGATCTTGCCTTTCTTAAAATGGATATATATTCAGATAGTGAACTACGATCAGTGAAGATTCCTGTATTACTTCTGATTGGAGATCACGATATAATCAATAACAAGGAAAGCATCCAAAGGGCTAAATCTGCGCTGCCGGATTGTGAGGCTGAAATTATAAAGGAGGCCGGACACTTTCTTTCTTTTGATCAGAAGGAAACTGTAAATGAAAAACTGCTTTCTTTTTTGAAGAAATAACTACTTCTTTAGCTTAGCACTTTCACTCATAGCCCAGGCAAGATTATTTTTTGATAACTGCTCATCAGGATTTGTTTCAACAGCCTTCTTAAAGACAGCCACTGCATCATCTACCTGGTTTTTCAACATAAATGCCGTTCCTATATTATTAAGGGCTGCCACATTCTTCGGATCTTTCTCAAATATCTTATTCCACACTTCTATGCTTTTGTCATAGTCACCAATTTTAAGATAATTCAATCCATAATTAATGTAAAACTGGACATCCCTTGAAGTCTCCGGTGTCTGTTCCTGTTTCTCGATAAAAGCGAGAACATTATTTTTTTCGCTGGTTGCCCATTGCAGGTTATTCTTCGCAAGCTGAAAGCTGGAATCAATCTCAAGGGATTTTTTACAAGCCTCAATACCGCTGTTATATTGCTGAAGCATCGTATAGGCAACACCAAGATTGTTATACGCAACAGCGCTTTTAGGATTCAGCTCAATTGCTTTCAACAAAGGTTCTACACTTTTACCGGGCATATTCGTATTAATATACGCATTGGAAAGATCAATAAGATTATCAAAGTTAGGGTTAGCCTTTGCCTTGCTTTCATAAGCAGCCACGTCAATCGCTACCGGAGCGCCAGCCTCAGCTTTCTCTGTTACAGCTTTAGGAGAAGAAGAAAATTTAACCAAGAGGAATATAATTGGCAGCATTAATAAAACAGCTAAAACTGCTATTTTAATGTTCCTGTTTTTTTTAGGATTTGTTCCTGTTGACTGATCTGTATCCATAATGATAAATTTTAAAACAACTATCTTCTCCCCTGCCAGCATTGAGGTGTATAGCCTGGGGAACCGAACCAAATATAAAGCAATATTTGATTCAGTCATATATTTTTTGTTATTTTTACGGTAGGACAAACATCAATATGATTAAACATTTATTTGAAGGTTTACCTTTAAAAAGGTCGCTGCTTTATTTCGTTATTCTGCTGTCGGCTGTAACCGTTACTTATTCCAATCATTTTCAGAATTCGTTTCATTTTGACGACTCTCATACCATTCAGAACAATATCTTCATCCAGGATATTCAGAATATTCCATTATTCTTTAAGGATGGCACCACATTCAGCTCACTGCCACAAAACCAATCATACCGGCCTGTAGTCAGCACGTCCCTGGCGCTTGATTACTGGGCCGGCAATGGATATGATCTTTTTCACTTTCATCTTTCCTCCTTCATCCTGTTTCTTTTGCAAGGTATCCTGATGTTCTTTTTAACCTTCCGGATCCTGGAAATTTCTTACAGGAACGGTTGGAATTTTTATATAGCGGCATTAGGAACGGCTTGGTATATGCTACATCCCGCAAATGCCGAAACTGTTAATTATGTGATTGCAAGATCAGACCTCCAATCAACATTTTTCCTGGTACTCGGATTCATTCTTTATATTTTTTCACCACTCTGCAAACGGTATCATCTTTATCTCATCCCTGTTGGAATTGGCGCTTTAGCGAAACCTACCGCAGTGATGTTTGCACCTATGCTCTTTTTTTACATAATGCTGTTCGAAGAAAAGTGCAGTTTTTACGGAATCCTGAAAAAGGAAAACTTTACCAGGATTATAAGAGCACTCAAGGCTGTCATCCCTTCATTTATCTTCTGTGTATTCATGTACTGGCTGGTCGATCACTTTACTCCTAAAACGTGGCAGTCAGGGGGAGCATCCGTATTCAACTATCTTATTTCGCAGCCATTTGTTATTTTCCATTACTTCGGCACATTCTTCTTTCCCTTCGGGCTGAGTGCGGATACCGACTGGCAGGGCCTTACAAGCATATGGAATATCCGTTTTTTCATCGGGATGGCTTTTATTGTTTTTATGCTGGCGGTTGCCATTATTTTTTCCAGGGACGCGAGGCTCCGCCCTGTCTCATTTGGAATAATATGGTTCTTCCTTGCCCTGGTCCCATCATCGAGTGTAATTCCTTTTGCAGAAATCCTAAATGACCACCGGATCTATTTTCCATATGTCGGACTGATGATCAGTGTTTGCTGGGTCATCGGACTTCTCCTCCTGAAATACAAAAAACTTTATACTGATGCACGCCCTTATACAATGACAATTCTTGCAGCAGCACTGCTCCTTTTGTCGGGTTATGCATATGGTGTGCATGAAAGGAATAAAGTATGGAAGACAGAAGAAAGCCTTTGGGAAGATGTCAGCAAAAAGAGCCCTAAGAATGGCCGGGGATTGATGAACTACGGTCTTGCGCTTATGGGCCGCGGGGACTACGCAAATGCAGAGATCTATTTCACGAAAGCCATCGGAATGTGGCCTTATTATTATTCACTGCATATAAATATGGGTGTACTGAAGAATGCGAAGGGGGACAAAGTTACAGCGGAGAACTATTTTAAAAATGCCGTTCAATACGGGCCGAACTATCCTGATACCTGGTTCTTTTATGGAAATTTCCTGAATAATCAGTCGCGTTACATGGAATCCATCCCAATGTTCGAGAAGGCTATCGCCCTGGCCCCGGCTCATGACGGTGCGCGTTCCAGCCTGATGAAAGCATACGCTGAAACGGGTGAATGGGATAAATTAAAACGGCTGGCAGAGCAAACGCTCCAGGTGATTCCAGGCAACCAGGAAGCATTAAATTACCTGGAGGTTTCAAAAACACGAAAAGGGCAGCTGGAAATTTTTGCTGAAGAAGCAATGAAGTCGCCAACACCGGAGAAATACCTTGACCTGAGTCTTTTGTATTATCAAAAGGGCGACTGGCTTAAATGTATTGAGGCATGCCGGAATGCGATAAAGCTAAAGTCCGATTATGCCGATGCTTACAGCAACATGTGTGCTTCCTACAACCAGCTTCAGCAATGGGATAAAGCCATAGAAGCCTGCAGCCAGGCATTAAAGATCTCACCTGATCACAAACTTGCAAACGGTAATCTGAACTGGGCAAAAAAACAAAAACAATAATGATAGTAATCACAGGAATTACCGGTGGCATAGGAAATTATCTTTTTAATGCTTTTGCAGGCAAAGGTGAAAGCGTTATCGGAACGTATCATCTTGTAAAGCCGGAAGGAGAACAATATGAAAACTGTATTTCACTGGACATATCCGACCACCTGCAGGTGCAGGCCTTCACGGATAAAATAAAGGATCACCCCGAAAAGATAACCCTTATCAACTGCGCAGGGGTTTCATATAATTCATTCGCACATAAAGCAGATCTTTCCGAATGGACTAAGGTCATCAACGTTAACCTCACTGGGACTTTCTTCCTGATCCATTCGCTTCTGCCTCTTATGCGTAAACAACAATTCGGGAGGATAATTAACCTGTCCTCTATTGTTGCGCAGACAGGAGTTATAGGAACAAGCGCGTATGCTGCTTCGAAAGCCGGGCTTAACGGAATGATAAAGAGTATTGCCCTGGAGAATGCCAGGAAGGGGATTACGATAAATAATATAAACCTTGGCTATTTTAAAGTCGGTATGATCAATACTGTTCCTGCAGAACAACAGGAACAGATCAAAGCCCGGATCGCTTTTAATGAATTCGGGGATCCTGAAAACCTGCTGAGAACGATAGAATACATCCGTGATACGCCTTACCTCACAGGCTCCTGCATTGACTTAAACGGAGGCCTCGTTTAGAGGCCATAATTAGAAATAATTTATATCTTTAATAACACTAATTCTACTCAGAGCATATGAAGATCGGTATCATCGGATTTGGTTATTGGGGCCCCAACCTCCTGAGGAATTTTTATTCGATAGATGCATGCAAAGTAGAAATGGTATCAGATCTCCGGCAGGAACGGTTAAAGATCATTAAAAAGAATTATCCTACGGTAAAAACCACAACAGATGCTGCAGATATAATACAAAGCACTTCAATTGACGCAGTGGTTATTGCCACTCCCGTATTCTCCCACTTTAACCTTGCCAAACAAGCTTTACTGAAAGGAAAGCATGTCCTGATTGAAAAGCCAATGACAGCCTCTTCTGCAGAAGCATCTGAACTAATTGAGCTTGCTGCCAGCCTTGGTAAAGTTATTATGGTGGATCATACCTTTCTTTATACCGGGGCAGTGCAAAAAATGAAGACCCTTGTCGAAAGCGGGAGCATAGGGAAGATCAATTACTTTGATTCTACACGCATCAATCTCGGCTTGTTCCAGCCTGATGTTAATGTGTTATGGGACCTTGCACCGCATGACATCTCCATCCTGAACTACCTCGTGAAAGAGAAACCTGTTAGTGTCAATGCAACGGGAATCTCGCATACAAAAAATGAGATCGAGAACATTGCCTACATGACAGTGAATTACCAGTCGGATTTTGTCGCACATTTTAATTGTTCCTGGTCGTCCCCTGTGAAGATACGAATGACACTTGTGGGTGGCACGGAGAAGATGATCGTTTTCAACGACATGGAGCCTACGGAAAAAATCAAGGTTTACGATTCAGGTTACTCCATGAAAACAGACGAGGAAAAGCAAAGGATCCTCGTGGATTACCGTGCAGGAGATATCTTCACCCCTAAAGTTCAGATGACGGAAGCATTGTCCTTAATGGCAGTTGATTTTGTAAATGCCATCAGTAAAGGCACAGACCCTGTTTCTGATTTTAATATCGGGCTGGATGTGGTGAAAATACTGGAAGCTGCCCAAAAATCGATCAAGCAAAAAGGGAAAGAGATATTGTTATAATTCCTTTTTACCACGGAGGAAGGGAAAACACCGGAGAAACACAGAGAAGGTTAGAAGAGGAACTTCGTTTCAGAGTTGAAAAATAAAAAATATTCCAAATGGAAGCAGTTACAACAAATAACGAAAAGCAATCCCTCAACAATGTAAAACTTGGAAAGGATGTCAGGATCTTCAATTTTGTAAATGCTTACAATTGCAGCATTGACGATAATAGTAAAGTGGGAGCATTTGTAGAGATCCAGAAAGGTGCTTCAATTGGCAAGAACTGTAAGATCTCCAGTCATACCTTTATCTGTGAAGGTGTGCATATAGAAGACAATTGCTTTATAGGCCATGGAGTAATGTTCACAAATGATCTTTTTCCGAGGGCAACGAACCCCGATGGTTCACAGCAAACAGATGCCGACTGGAAAATGATTGAAACTTTCGTTAAGAAAGGAGCCTCTATCGGCAGCAATGCAACCATACTTTGCGGGATCACGATTGGTGAGAATGCGTTAGTTGGTGCAGGGTCTGTAGTCACAAAAAATGTAGAAGCGAATACTATTGTAGCGGGTAATCCTGCAAAAGTTATAAAAAGGATCTAATGCAGCTTCTATCCATCGGCCTGAGGGTTGTCAATTCAAGCGGAGTCGAGAAGAGCGAGGACATTAAAACTAATTGACATCCAACAAAACCTGCATAAGACACAAATAAAATAACACGATTCAGTAAATGCAAAAAAAGATCAACTGCCTCGACCTGAAAGTCCAGCATCAGCAGATTAAGAAAGAAGTGTTTGAAGCATTTGAAAAGGTGTATGAGAATACGGCATTTTCAGGCGGCCCGTTTGTGGAGGCTTTCGAAAAGGCTTTCGCGGCTTATACTGGAACGCAGTTTGCTATAGGCGTGAACAACGGCACTTCCGCATTACATCTCTCCATGCTTACATTGGGAATTGGCCCCGGAGATGAAGTGATCATACCTGCAAATACATTCATTGCAACTGCCTGGGGTGTAAGCTACGCAGGCGCAACTCCCGTGTTTGTAGATTGTGATAAGGACAACTGGGAAATCGACCCGGATAAAATCGAGGAAGCGGTCACCAAAAGAACTAAAGCAATTATCGGTGTACACTTGTACGGGATGCCATTTGATATTGACAAGGTTTCTGATCTTGCCAAAAAACATAATTTATTTTTAATAGAGGATGCCGCCCAGGCACAAGGTGCAAGATATAAAGGAAAAACCGTTGGATCCTTCGGGGAGATGGCCTGTTTCAGTTTTTATCCTGGTAAAAACCTTGGCGCTTGCGGAGAGGCAGGAGGCATTACTACGAATAACGAGGAATATAAAACACGCCTGCACAGCCTGCGAAACCATGGATCCGTTACAAGGTACTACCATGATGAGATCGGTTACAATATGAGGATGGGCGGACTTGAAGGCGCGTCACTGCAGATCAAGTTGAAATACCTTGAAACATGGAACAACAGGAGAAGAGAGATCGCAGCCAGGTATCATAAAGAAATCCGCAATGCAAAGATCAGGATGCAGCAGCAGCATGAGTGGGCCGATCCCGTTCATCATCTTTTTGTGATCACCTGCGATGATAAAGATCTGTTTGTTAAACATCTGCAGGATAATAATATTAACCCTGGATTTCATTATCCCGTGCCATGCCACCTTCAAAAAGCATACTCTCATTTAGGATATAAAAACGGGGATTTTCCTAACTCTGAATATCTTGCTGCTCATTGCTTAAGCTTGCCGATGTATGCTGAGCTAAGTGATGAAGAGGTTGATCATGTTATTAAGACAATAAATACTTTTTAAATGAGATTCGGCTTCATTGGCGGGACACCGCGCGGATTCACTTTATTCACAGAACTTTTGGCCAATCACTACAGGCCTGAGTTCTGTGTCATCCTGAAAGAAGATGACCATGAGAACACAAAAATATCCGGAGAGTTTCTCGATTTCGCTGAAAAAAGTTCTATTCCTTCCGGGATCAAAAAAAAACTGGAAGAAAAGGATTATGAAATGATAAAGGAGCTTGCTCTTGATTTCATCATAGTTTGCGGATGGCGAACTTTAATACGACCTGAAATCAATAATTATTTAAAGATAGGATTGGTAGCTGCACATGATTCACTCCTTCCAAAGTACCGTGGTTTCGCACCTCTGAACTGGGCGATCATTAACGGTGAAAAAAAGACAGGAGTTACATTATTCATTATTAATGATGGGGAAACCGATTCAGGTGATATAATCCTCCAGGAAGAAGTTCCTGTTCCTGAAAACGAATACGCTTCCGATGTATATAAAAGGGTGATAGATGCCACTATATCACTATACCTGCAGTTCTTAGGGAATGTTGCATCAGGACAACCGGTTAAAAGAGGAAAACAAAACGAATCAGAAGCAACTTACACCTGCAAAAGATCACCTGAAGACGGGCAGATCAACTGGAACGGTCCTTCGGAAAATATCTATAATTTAATACGTGCACTCGCTTATCCTTATTCCGGGGCTTTTTTCTTTCACAGCGGTAAAAAGTATGAAGTTCGTACCGCCGGCCTAGGCCTGCAAAATTCAAAAAATTTTGCAGGAAGGATTCCGGGAAAAATTATCAGCATCACGGATAACGGAATTGAAGTAATGTGCGGGAAAGGAACTGTGCTCATCGGGGAAATTTATGATGAAAGTGCTGCTACAATTGCATCAGCCAACCAGGTATTTAAGAGTATTACAATCAAGCTGCAATGAAAATAAGTGTTATCATACCATTTTTAAACGAAGAGGAGAATATCCATTCTCTGGTGACGGAATTAAACTTGTTCTTTGCGGAAGAAAAAAATTACGAGGCAGAAGTGCTCTTTATAAATGATGGCTCTGCAGATCGTTCTGTAGAACTCTTAAAAGCATCCCGTCATACGGCATATAAAGGAAAAGTGATCTCGCTTTCAAAAAATTTCGGCTCACATGCCGCACTGCGTGCAGGAATCCGGGAAGCTACAGGCGACCTAATTTGTTTCATGTATGCCGACCTGCAGGACCCTTTGAATTTAATAAGCCGCCTCTTTGAAAAATGCTCTGAAGGGAATGAAATAGCATGGGCCGTAAGAAATAATACGGAGAATGGATTCTTTGAAAGCTCGTTTTCTAAATTCTACTCTGCCATGATGCAGAAATATGCGATCAGCACATATCCCGACAAAGGCTTTGACGTGGTAATGTTCAGCAAAAAAATTCAGCAGAATATCAATTCCAATGTGGAGGCTAACTCTTCAATATTTCTACAGATCCTTACTCTCGGGTACAAACAGGTAACCATTGGTTACGATAAAAAAACAAGGACGAAAGGAAAATCGAAATGGACGCTCAGTAAAAAAGTAAAGCTTTTTATCGATTCATTTGTTGCTTTCTCTTATGCCCCTATCCGTTTCGTGACTGTCATCGGCATCCTTCTTTTTATTACCGGGATCACCTGGTCAGCTTACCTTATCATCCGCAAGCTCGCTTATAATGACCTTGAAAGCGGATGGCCGGCTTTAATGTCGGTTTTGTTAACAGGATTCGGCATCACGAATATTTCTTTGGGAATTATTGCAGAATACCTGTGGCGCACGCTGGATGCCAGCAGGAAAAGGCCGGTATATATTATTGACGAGATCATTGAACTGAAAAATGAATAAAATAAAGGACTCTACAATATTTGTCACGGGCGGTGCAGGTTTCATCGGCTCGTACGTGATCGAAGAATTGCTCACGCATGATCCGGGAAAGGTAATCATACTTGATAATTTCATCAGGGGCAGTTATGAAAACATGGCTGCATTCAAAAATGATTCCCGCATCGAATTTATTGAAGGTGATATCCGGGATGAGGAGCTCCTGGACAGGTGCATCAAAGGAAGCGATTATGTTTTTCACATGGCGGCATTGCGGATCAATGCCTGTGCCGCTGATCCCAAAGAAGGATTTGATGTAATGCTGAAGGCTACATTCGATCTTGCCAATCGCTGCGTAAAACACAAAGTGAAAAAAGTAATCTACTCATCAACGGCTTCGGTTTATGGACTGGCACAGCACTTCCCTACTCCTGAAACAGACAATCCGTATAACAACCAAACTTTTTATGGAGGGGCGAAAGTATGGGGAGAACAGCTCTTCAGGTCTTATAAATTCATGTATGGCTTAGATTATGTGGCATTACGTTACTTCAATGTTTATGGTCCAAAAATGGACACGGACGGCAAATACACGGAAGTAATGATCAAATGGCTGGACTGCATCCGTGACGGCAGGCAGCCTGCAATTTTTGGTGACGGAACCGACAGCATGGATTTTGTTCATGTAAAAGATGTAGCACACGCAAATGTTTTGGCATTGCTGAGTGATGTTACTGACGAAGCTTTCAACGTTGGTGACCAGGTTGAAACAAACCTTTCACAGATGCTGGCTGCGTTACTCAAAGTAAATAACTCCAGCCTGAAACCGGTTTATAAGGAAGCGAATTCAGTGAACCCTGTAAGCAGGAGATTTGCGAACATTTCAAAAGCAAAACAATTGCTGGGATATATTCCTACAATTACATTGGAGCAAGGCCTGAAAGAATTGTCGGACTGGTATTTCCACAAACAAAACATCAAAGCTCAATGATAGCAATCGCAAAACCATACCTTACAAAAGATGAGGCACAGCTTGCTTACGACACCATCCTCAGCGGCTGGGTAACACAAGGTCCGAAGGTCCAGGAATTCGAAGAGAAGTTTGCATCGTATGTGGGAACCCGGTATGCTGTTGCATTATCGAACTGCACTACGGCCCTGCACCTTGCGATGATTGTGGCAGGAATAAAGGAAGGCGATGAAGTGATTTGTCCAAGCATGAGCTATGTCGCGACAGCCAACAGCATTAAATATGTTGGGGCAACTCCAGTGTTTGCTGAAGTGAACTCCGCTTATAATTTGGATATTGCCGATACTGAAAGGCGAATAACAAATAAAACCAAAGCAGTACTTCTTGTTCACCAGGTGGGAATGCCTGCTGATATTGGTGCTTTCCGCACCTTGTGCGACAAGCATCAACTGCTGCTTATTGAAGATGCTGCATGCGCAGCTGGCTCTTCTTACAAAGGAAAAAAAATAGGCTCGCATTCAGATCTTGTTTGCTTTTCATTTCATCCGCGTAAGGTGATCACAACCGGTGATGGGGGCATGATCACCACCAACAGGGAAGATTTTTATAAGCGGCTGAAATTACTCCGCCAGCATGCAATGTCGGTTAACGACAGGGAAAGGCACAGCTCTTCCAAAATCATTTTTGAAGAGCATGTTGAAGTAGGCTATAATTATCGCATGACGGATATCCAGGCTGCAGTAGGCATAAAACAACTTGAAAAACTTGATTGGATCATCGCAGAAAGAAGGAAGATTGCCAGGCTGTACAATGAAGCTTTCAGTGATATTGCATGTATAGAGTTACCCATTGAAGCCGAAGGATATTTCACTAATTACCAGTCGTACAGCATTTATTTAAAACCTGGGTGCAGGATATCACGAAATGATCTGATGCAGAAACTAATGGATGAAGGAATCTCATCACGCAGGGGAATTATGACTTCGCACAGGGAACCCGCCTATGCAGAGCAATGCAAAGAAATTAAGCTCCCAGTGTCAGAAGACCGCTGTGACAGAAGTATCCTGATTCCCTTATACGTTCCGATGGATGGCATGGATCTCCGGAAGGTAATTGAAGCCATTAAAAAACACACGCAGGATTGAGTCTATTTCCCGTAAACCTTTATGTGCAGGTTCATACCTGAAATATTTTCGCGTTCCGCAATATTAAATCCTTCATACTGGTAAGCTTTATTGTTCAGGAAATACGACCCGGATGAGATCAGCGTTGAGCCGCTTCCAGGGATATATTCATGATAAAGGGACGGATCTTCTGCAGGATAGAAATAGCAAAAATTAACCATTGTAAATTCGCTGAACGTGTTAGCTTTCTTTTCTGACTGAACTGGAAAAATCAATTCGTCTTCAGAAGGAAATGCCGCGACACTGGTCCCATACTCAAAGACTAATTTCCTGTTTGAGATAACATACTCCCTGTTATACCTGAAGGCTATATCTCTTGGATAGGAAAACTGATGATACTTCCAGAGATTAATTCCAAACACAACTATAAAGAGCCCGGAAACATTCATTAAAAACATCTTAGAGCGTTTGACCCGTTCCAGGACTCCATTAAAAGCGAATACTGTAAATAAACAGAGGAATGGATAATACTGGTGCAGGAGGCGGCCATAAAATACAACATTGTGCTTAAAATATCCAAGGCATGCATAGGATATAAAAATGCTGAATAACAAAGCAAATAATAATATTATAGCAGAGGCGGTTATTCCTTGGTTAAACTTAAAAGAAAAGATCATCAGGAAACCTGCTACACCCGTTGCCAGGATCATTCCCGGGATTCCTTCTACCTCAAAAAGATACTTAATTATGAAGGAGAAGGACTCCTCAAACGAGCCCTGCGTAATATTCCCCGACAAAATGATAGAATCAGCTATATAAGATCTTCCGCTGTAGTTCGAGATCAGTTCTGCCAAAATAAGACAATATGTCCCGCCCAGGATAAACATGCCTGCATTGTAAAAGCGATTCTTCAAATTCTGTAAATCCATTTTATTAAAGAACAGCATAGCTCCGCCTGCCAGGTACAATGGGAAATACCCGGGATAAATAACCAATCCAAAGAATGACAACAAGCCCAGGAAAAATGAAGACATCAACTTTAAATTTCCAGAATCTGTACCTTTCACAACTCGGTAAAGCACATAATAAAATACGAGGAGACTTGTATCATAAGGTAAAATATGCCGCAGGTAAATAAAAGAGTTCGTCAATGCAGTATAAAGCAGGAGGCTTGTCAGGGCCAGGAATTTATCTTTAAGCAAAAGCTTCGAGAACTTATAATGCACAAGAAGGAGCAGGCAGTGGACAATGAAATTAAAAAAGAACATAGGGTATGTGTTCTCCGCATAGCTGACATTAAAGACGGATGCGGTAACCATTTGGAAAGCACAGGGTATCATTTTAACAAGCGCTTCTCCCGGACGGCCTTGCGTAGAGAATATTTCATACAGAGCCGATCTGGCATCACCGTTTAAAAGGGACTTTAAAGCTCTTTCAGACGAACGGTAAATGAATTCATCAGGGAACGCGAGAAAACCCTTGCCGATCAAAGTCAGTTTAAGGCAGGTGATTACGAGGATAAACAGCACCAGGATGTTATTTATTCTCTCCATTCGATGGCCCACCCAGGAAGCATTAAAAAAATCCTTCACACCTTAGTAAATTTTGGAATAAATTCAACCTTGTTATTTTTTATTTCGATCCTGTATAATGTGATAAAAATTAAAATACTAAAAATGATCATGACAGCACCCTGGACCTGGTACATCAGTTCATTCATCCAGGGCCCGAAATTCATCAGTAAAAGCTGGTCAGGAAGATCACGGCAACCATCCTTATCAATCCCCGCACTTGCTCTATAGTCCATTGTTAACCAGATCTTGGAAGAGATCACAGATAAAACACCGCACAGAATATAAAAAGCATTTGAAAACCTGAAGTTATTTATTCCTTTTACCAGGAAAATAACAAGAAAGGGAAATAATGGTGTCAGCAGCCTTGTCTCACACATGATCCCCATTACATATAAATACATTGTGAACCCAAGAACAATACCAACCCCATGGTTTGAAATTGCCTTACTGAAACTTTTCCAGAAAAATATTAAAAGAACAACAAGCAGGGCAAAGTAACCGAAATGCGCTACAATCGGGAAGCCAGGCCGTACTACAGAAAACAGGAACGAAAGGCTCAGCATTCGTTCAAGGGAAAGAAATTGGGAAGGATTAGTATCCACAACCATTGCATTATATGTATAACCTACACTCAGCAGGGTTATAACAACAATGCTCAACCGTGCATAAAAAGCGGGTGAACGCAGTTGTTTTATTAATTTGTAAAACAATTGCCTGTTCATAAAAGGTGCTGCAAAATGATAGAATACAAACAAAACTACCAGGCAGCTTAAATAGATCCATTGTTTATCTATGCGAAGACAGAATAACGCTTCAATATCCTCTTTTTTATAAAAAACATAATAGCCCAGAAAAAACAATGCAAACAATACTGAACCTGCCCTGATCAGCTTTAAAAATATTTTCCTGGCCGAAGGATGATTCGTTGAAGTATCCACAGGGAAAAGGAACATTACCGCACCCTGGTAAGCAATGAAAGGCCATGTAAAACATGCCGCCAAAGAAACCAGGAATACACCTGTTCTGTTATCGCTGGTGTAAAAGTAAACAAGCATGATTCCCAGGAAGAGTGAATCAGTATCTGTACCAACAGGGCAATAAAAAGAAAACTTAAGAACTGCGATGTTCGCAAGGAATAACACAAAACCGAGTACCTGGGTCCTTAAATTTATATTCAGCAGGATAAATGTTTTCTTAAGATAATGAACCGATAACAGCAGCAGTAAAAGGTTGGCGGCTTCAAATACAGAGATGATATTCGCATTTGAATAGGGAACAGAGAAAATTTCCATGACCAGGTGAACAAGACAGGCAGGCAGGAGCCGGGTTACCGTATAGTTGTTTATAAGCCCGGAGGCGAGGTTCCCTTTTGCAACTTCGGCATATACTAACCCGTCAACTCCCAGCCCTTCATTAATAATCGTTCTCTCCCCGTAAAATATATAGAACAGCCCATAATAAAGCACTATAACAGGAAAGAACCAATAAGTATCGATAAAAGACCGTAACTGCTTCATACATGGTTCATTATTGACCTCCGTTCAATTTAACTTTACTTCCTTCCTGAACCCTGATCCTGTAGACCATGAAAAAAAGTATCAGGACACTAATGAGCATCGCTCCGCCATGAATATAATATGCCTTTTCACTCATCCATGGGCCAAGATTCATGTAAAAGCGCTGGTTAGGGAAATCAAGACTGCCGTTCTTATCTGTAACCATTCCGAGAACGTAATCCATTTCATAATCAATAAGCAGCCATATTTTGGAAGCTACTGCACACAATCCGGCGGTAACGATATAAAAAGCATTTGTAAAGGAATAGTTATTGACGGAATAGATTAGTAATATGATCAGCCATGGAAACAAATTAATCAGCATCCTGCTTTCCGGCATGATACCAAAAAGGTACAGATTGAGAGCAATTGCCGCTAAAAGGCCATGGCCTGCTTTGCTGATCGTGGCCGACAAGTCTTTCCAGAAAATAATGATCAGGCAAACTGCTATCCCATAAAATGAAAAATGGGCAACTATGGAAAGCAGGGGCCGGACCAAAGAATGAATTACCGGGTTTTCCAATACGGAAGAAACATTGTATATTTTTGACTGTGGAAGATCAAGTATCGAAACACAAATAGCAACCCCGGCAAAAACACTTAAAGCAAGAAATATCCTTTTCAGGTCAAGGCTCTTTAACAGGTAATTTAAATTAAAAATTTCAGTGTTGAAGAAGAGCCTTGCAAATGCCAGGTACATCATTGCAACGAATAGAACACTGTATAACAACAAGTTCTGTTCTATCCTGGGCACAAAGACCAGGTCAGTATTACCTTTATTTACCAGGATAACATAGATAAAAGCTGATAAAAACAAACCGAGTGATACAATGTATAATATCGCTTTGCACATCTTTCCGGGCGAACCGTAACTCACAGGACGATAAGGGAATGCTATTAAGAGTAACCCTTGGTAAAACCCCATTGGCCAGGTGAATGCAAGAACGATAGTGATGATGGCAATCCAAACGGTACTATTCTCCAGGTAGGCATATAAAAGGACAATGCTCAGCATAAAAGCAATCGAATCGGTCATTGCGGGAAAGTAATACGGCCATTTTAAAGCTGCAAAATTTATAAACAGCAGCAGGAAAGCGAGCAGCTGATTTTTAAATGTGATCTTAAAAAAAACAAGGAGCTTCTTAATATAGAAAGCTGAAACAACCAGACAGGCCAGGTTTAAAAATTCAAAGCCATAAAAGATGTTAACCGGTGAAAGCTCGAGAGAAGCTAAACTGAAAATATTCCTGATCAGTAATGAAGGAAATATGCGGTGAATATAATAAGCATCATAGAAATTACTTTTTGTGAAATCAATGATCAGGGACCTGTAAACATATCCGTCAGTTCCAAACCCATCACTGGCCGGGTACTTCTCCAGGAACAATATATAAAACAGCCCGTAATTCAGAAGTATTATGGGGAAAAACCAGTTATGACCGAGGATCTGCTTTAGCTGTTGCTTCATGTGTTAAGCCTAACAAATATAGCATAAAATAAATGGTTTTTCTGCCAATGGAACTCCGTAAGCGGTCGAATTAAATTATATATTTACTTTCACAAACATGCAGCGCTTACCAGTAATAAATGGACTACGTGGCTACGCCATTTTAGGTGTGATCTACTTTCACCTGCTGGGTGTCGCTTTTAACCAGCCCGGGTGGATGAATATCAGCATCGGGAATATTACTATCATGCCACTGACATATCTCAGTAACGGATGGGTCGGTGTGAACTTATTCTTCATGCTTTCCGGATTTGTGCTTTACCTTCCTTATGCAGCAGGCAGCAGAAACCTGGATACCGGCAGGGAGATCCGGGCATTCTTTAAGAACCGGGCAGCACGGCTTTTTCCCCTCTATTATATCGCTCTTGTAATTTCAATCATATTCATTCTGCACCAGACAAATATTTATGATGTGGAATTTTGGAAGCAAACGTTGTTAATGTTCACCTTCACATTCAACTTTACAAAAGAAACATTTATCCCTCCTCATAATTATGTTCTCTGGTCACTTGGGATTGAAGTTCTTTTTTCACTGGTTTTTCCATTCCTGGTCTTGCTCATCAACAGGTGGAACATGCGAACATTCGTCATGGGCGTTTTTATTATGAGCCTGGTGGTGCGGATCATTTCCCATTTTTATCCCGAATATATTGTGGCACCGCACCTGAATATGATCAAGGACAGTTTGCCGGGAAGACTGGACGATTTCGCAGCAGGGATGCTGATCTGCCACCTGTGGCATAAAGGATGGAAAGCCGGATGGTTCCGTGAAAATGCGGAATTCCTTTTTCTTTTGTCACTTGTGGTAATAACCCTTGGTTTTTATTTTTCCGATTATATTTTCCTGAAGTTTGCCCCGGCCTGGACGGAGCCGCTCCTGAACAACGTATTTCATATAGGCTTTGCAATGATTACTTTTGCCCTTCTGTACATGCAGAAAAACATTTTACGGTTCCTCTTCACAAACAGGTTTCTGCAGTTATCGGGAATGATGTGTTATAGCCTCTATTTGTGGCATGGGAATATGAGATGGTTCTTTATAATGGACTATTCAGTTCTAAGGGTAAGCTGTTATCTTTTCTTCCTGTTTCTACTGTCTTTCCTCACCTACAGGTATATTGAATTCGGGAATAAAAAACTGAATGATATTTTACCGGAGTAAGTATTCCCGGAGAGGAAATTGCGGTGTTAACCTGCTTTGTCAACTTTCTCTTTTAGCAATGCGATTTCCTGCGCCAGCTGCTTATTCTGTTTATGCAGCTTGGAAACAACTACAGACAAATGAAGAAGATAAATGAAGATTGCGAAGATTGCACCGGTGAAAACCAGGTTAGGAGCTTCATAAACCCCAACGAGGCCTGCCATGATCTCAAGACCTTCTCTCCAGAAGGAGAAAACGATCAGGACTAACGTACATGTGATCCAGATGATCGAATACTCCTCACGTAATTTCCCCTTAATTATCAGCCGGACAATGTAGAATAGAAACAGTAAACTGACTGCTATGGCAATGATTTGAATTTTTGTCATGATGGAATAATCAATTGATTTTTGGAAACTGTGTTTTAACAGAATATTTCAAATTTTTTGTTCTTCAAATGTAATTACCCGCATCACAATAGAAAAATTTACCTCCCGGACCTTATTCTTATAAATGTAAATAAAATAGCAAGTGTAACTTTAAACATATAGTATACTGAAGATGCACCTCCGATCGAAGACACTCCACCCTGCCGCTCTTTCATGTTTACCGCAACCTCGGTAATTTTGAAGCCGTTTAAAGAATACATAATTATAGCTTCGGGCTCCGGATATTCATCCGGGTAATATTCACTTACAACGGCCATCACTCTCTTATTGATCAGGCGAAGGCCGGAAGTGCTGTCAGTCACTTTTACACCAACCAGTGTTTTATTAAGCCACTTAAAATAATTAATTCCCAACCTCCTCAATGAAGATGACTGAAAGCCCTCCTTATTAATAAAACGAGATCCGATAACTACATCAGCATTCTGATTTGCTGCTGCTCTGATAAGTTTCGGAATTTCGCTGGCAGGATGCTGTCCGTCACCGTCTGCCTGTATCGCAAAATCGTACCCGTTTTTAAAGGCATATTTATACCCGGTTTGTACTGCTCCGCCAATCCCCAGGTTAATAGGCAGATTCAATGCGATACAAGGCAATTTGGAAATCACTTCTGAAGTCGAGTCCAGTGAACAATCATTCACAACTACCACATCGAGCTCAAAGCTGTTCTCTTTTGCCATCGTGTTCATGTCATGGACCACGGCAGCAATAGCTATCTCTTCATTATATGCAGGGACTATGATTGCTATCTTCATTTTTTTACGAAGACCCGGGTTGAGCAGGATCTTTTATTTATTACAATATTTTATTTGTGATCAAATTCTTCCTATGCAAACTTCAAATCGCTTTCTCCTGATTCTCCCCTCATTATATAATACCTTCTTTCAGCAGATCATGCAGATGAACAAAACCATGATACTTTCCATTATCCGTCACAATCAACTGAGTGATATTGTGCTTTTCAAGCAAGTCCATAGCATTGACAGCAAGCTCATCTGCATCTATTTGTTTAGGTGTTTTGTTCATTATATCAGATGCTTTCAGGGAGCCTATGGAATCGCTTTTTTCGAGCATCCTTCGTATGTCCCCATCTGTGATCACACCTACAAGTTCATCATCTGCAACAACTGCCGTAGCCCCGAGTCTTTTTGAAGAGATCTCGATAATAACGGCTTTTACACTGTCACCAGGTTTTACAGCCGGCTTTTGATTGGCTCCTGAAATATCTCCAACTTTTAAATAGAGCTTTTTGCCCAGGGCACCACCGGGATGGTATTTAGCAAAATCCCGGCTTGAAAAACCTCGGTAATCCAGCAAGCATACTGCCAGTGCGTCTCCCATTGCCATCTGTGCCGTAGTGCTGGAGGTTGGGGCAAGGTTATTAGGGCAGGCCTCCTTTTCCACACTGCAATTCAAAACATAGTCCGCCTGCAGCGCGAGGTAGGATTCTGTATTGCCCACCAGCGCAATAAGCTTATTACCCCCATGCTTCAGCAAAGGAACAAGGACTTTGATCTCCGGGGTGTTTCCGCTCTTGGAAATACAGATTACAACATCTTCGTTTTGAATTGTTCCGAGGTCACCATGGATCGCATCTGCGGCATGCATAAAAATTGCAGGTGTGCCGGTGGAATTCATGGTGGCGACAATTTTCTGGGCGATAATTGCGCTTTTTCCTATGCCTGTGATCACAACCCTTCCGTTTGACTCATATATCAATTTTACCGAGGAAACAAAATCATCATTAATATAGTTTTGAAGATTTCTGATCGAGTCTGCCTCAATAATTAAGGTGGTTTTAGCCAACTCAATTATTTTATCGATGGTTTTATTCACTTCGTAGATTATTTAATTTAAAGTAGAGAAATGTTTGACTTTGTAACAAATTTTTATTATATATTTACAAGACAAAACTTGATTTCCCGTTCACCGGTATAAATTTAGTTTTTTTACACGAACCACCACAAACCATATTAATTTAAACAGCAGGAAAATTGAAAACTATGCTCGAGGTAGAAACATCGTTATCTGAATACTTACAAAAATTTTTCGGGTTCGATAGCTTTAAGGGACAACAGGAAGCAATCATTACAAGTTTACTGGAAGGGAAAGACACATTCGTAATAATGCCTACAGGTGGCGGCAAATCTTTATGCTACCAATTACCTGCACTTGTGAGTGAAGGCACCGCAATCATCATATCGCCCCTGATCGCTTTAATGAAGAACCAGGTAGATGCCTTAAGGAATTTCGGCAATGAGGATGGAATAGCACACTTCTTAAATTCATCACTTACCAAAGCTGAAATTGCAACTGTAAAACAGGATATTAAAGCAGGGAAAACGAAATTACTTTATGTTGCCCCGGAAAGCCTTACAAAAGAAGATAACATTGCTTTCTTTAATGAAATCAAGATCTCTTTTTTCGCGATTGACGAAGCACATTGCATCTCTGAATGGGGACATGATTTCCGCCCTGAATACAGAAGGCTTCGCCCGATCATCGAACAGATCGGGAAAGTTCCCATTATCGCTTTAACCGCAACAGCCACTCCAAAGGTTCAGCAAGACATCCAGAAAAACCTCGGCATGACAGCCGCCAATCTTTTTAAATCTTCTTTCAACCGCTCCAACCTTTATTATGAGGTTCGCCCTAAACAGAATGTTGTTAAGGAAATTATTAAATATATCAAAGGACAGCAGGGGAAATCGGGGATCGTATATTGCCTCTCGCGCAAAAAAGTAGAGGAACTTGCGGAAACGCTGCGTGTCAATGGTGTAAAAGCACTTCCTTATCACGCAGGGCTTGAAGCTAAGGAACGTGCGAAAACACAAGATGCCTTCCTTATGGAAGATATCGATGTGATCGTTGCAACGATTGCATTTGGAATGGGGATCGACAAACCGGATGTACGTTTTGTTATCCACCATGATATCCCTAAATCACTCGAAGGCTATTACCAGGAAACCGGTCGTGGCGGCCGCGATGGCGGTGAAGGAAACTGCGTTACTTTTTATTCTTACGATGATATCGTAAAGCTTGAAAAATTCATGAAAGGCAAACCTGTTGCAGAACAGGAGATCGGCAAACAGCTGCTGCTTGAAACCGTATCATATGCTGAAACATCGAGCTGCAGGCGAAAGTTCCTCCTGCATTACTTTGGTGAAGAATACGATGAATCAGGATGCGGGGGAATGTGCGACAACTGCCGGAATCCAAAGCAGAAGTTCGAAGGCATGGATGATATCGCCCTTGCGATCGAAGCTGTACTTGATGTGAAAGAAAAATTCAAAACCAAAGATGTGATCAATGTTTTGCTTGGCAATGTCACGTCTGTCACAAAGTCCTATAAGCACAATGAGCTGGAATGTTTCGGTAAAGGTGCAGAAGATGATAAATCAGAAAAATACTGGAATGCTGTTATCCGCCAGGCCCTTGTTTCGGGGTTATTGAGCAAGGATATCGAGAATTACGGATTGTTGAAAGTTACCAAAGAGGGTAAGAATTACATGGAAGAACCTTACAGCATGATGGTGACTAAGGATCATGACTATGAAGGAACAGAAACTGATGATGACGAGGATGGTCATTCCGGCAGCGGAAATAAAGGAGGGTCCGGAGCGGATGAAATTTTGTTTTCCGCACTGAAAGACCTTCTGAAACAAACTGCTCACCGCCTGAAATTGCCTCCGTATGTAATCTTCCAGGAAGTATCACTTGAAGAGATGGCAATTCAGTATCCTATTAAAATGGATGAGCTGGTGAACATTACCGGTGTCGGCCAAGGCAAGGCTCAAAAATTCGGAAAGCCATTCCTTGACCTTATCGCAAAGTATGTTGAGGAAAATGAAATAGAGCGTCCGCTGGACATGGTTGTTAAATCCATTATTAACAAGTCGGGTTTAAAGGTGTATGTGATCCAGAATATTGACAGAAAGCTCCCGCTTGAAGATATCGCGAGTTCTAAAGGTTTGTCATTGACAGATCTTATAACCGAAATTGAAAGCATCGTTTCTTCGGGTACTAAAGTAAATATCACTTATTATATCAATGATATACTTGATGAGGACAAGCAGGAAGAAGCCATGGAGTACTTTAAGGAGTCGGACAGCGATTCTGTTGCTGCTGCTTTAAAAGAACTCGGTGAGGATGAATACACAGAAGAAGAAATCAGGCTGATGCGGATTAAATTCATGAGCGAATTCGGAAACTAAAATACATATGCATGAAACCGCGGCTCACCCCGCGGTTTTTTTTATGCCCTACTTTTATCTCGGGAATTTTTCATACATTGTTTCTATCAATACTGATAACGATATGGCGACTACAAAAAAAGATTCCGCAAAAAGAAAAATGAAACCCGAGAGCTTAATGATGAGTTTCGGATACAAGCCCGAACTTTCAGAAGGAGCAGTCAAATGCCCGATATTCCAAACATCCACCTTTGTTTTCAAAACTGCTGAAGAAGGAAAATCTTTCTTTGAAGTTGCATACGGAAAACGTGCGCTTCGCCCTAAAGAAGTAACGGGCTTAATTTACAGCCGGATCAACAATCCTGACCTTGAGATTCTGGAGAACAGGCTTTGCCTCTGGGATGAAGCAGAAGACGGGGCGGTATTTGAAAGCGGGATGGCAGCGATCAGCACAACTGTAATGGAATTGCTCTCGCCCGGTGATCTGTTGGTACACAGCGAGCCTATTTATGGCGGAACTGATCATTTCTTCAAGCACATCCTTCTGAAGTTCGGGATCCATAGCATTGGGTTCATGCCTACCGACTCAAAGGAAACAATAATTAAAAAGATAAAGGCAACAGGGAAAGCTGACCGGCTTGCGATGATATTCATTGAAAGTCCTGCCAATCCTACGAATGACCTTATCGATATGCAGATGTGCGTGGAGATCGCAAAACAATTCTCAACGAAAGAGAAAAAGGTGCTTACAGCGATTGATAATACTTTCCTGGGGCCGGTATTTTCACATCCTTTAAAACAGGGTTTTGATCTCGTGCTGTACTCAGCCACAAAATACATCGGAGGCCACAGTGATGTAATTGCAGGAGCCTGTGTTGGATCAGCGGCACTGATAAAAAGAATAAAATCATTCCGCAGTATTATGGGAACAATGGCCGGACCGTGGACAGGCTGGCTGCTTTTAAGGAGCCTCGAAACCTTAAAGATGAGGATGACGCTGCAGGCCGAGAACGCAAAAAAGATAGCGGTATGGCTCAGCAAACATCCTAAGGTAGAAAAAGTCTATTATCTCGGCTTGTTAAAAAAAACCGACAAACAATACCCGATGTATATACGGCAGTGCCTTTCACCGGGCGCAATGATCAGCTTTGATATTAAAGGCGGTGAGAAGCAGGCTTTCAAAGTACTGAATGCATTGAAGCTAATCAAGCTGGCCGTTAGTCTTGGAAGTACCGAATCACTCGCAGAGCATCCATATTCAATGACCCACGCTCCTGTGAATGATGAACTCAAGGTTAAAATGAACCTGACAGAGAAGATGATCCGCCTTTCTGTTGGCGTTGAGGACTATGAAGATATTATCTCTGATATAGAACAGGCACTCTCGAAGATCTGATCAATGAAATATGCAAAGATCATCTGCCTGGCAGTGGGGCTATTGTTATTAACTTATACAGGCATACGGGCTTATAAGCTGTCCTTTACTCATGATGAAAGCTATAGCTACCTGTATGCTTCACAGGACTCATTCATGGAGATCATCTCCAACCGCACCAAAGAGATCTCCCCGAATAATCATATCCTGAATACCCTTTTCATGAAGCTCTTTGATAATACAACGGGGAGCTCAGAATTTTCCTTAAGGATGCAAAGCCTCGTTGCTCATGTCATCTACCTTCTCTTTGGTTTTCTTATCCTGCGAAAATTCAATTCTCCGGTCCTGCTGGTAACGGGTTTTCTTATACTAAACCTTAACCCATACCTGCTTGACTTTTTCTCCCTTGCGCGGGGCTATGCATTATCAATAGCTTTTATGATGATGAGCCTTTATTATTTCCTAGTGTATTTGCAGGAAGTGAAGGACAAGCAGCTTGCCTTCTCACTTATAGCAGCGTGCTTTGCCATACTATCTAATTTTGCACTGATTAACTTTCTTGCAGCGATCCTGATTATTCACCAGGTATGGCTTTTTACCAGGTTCCGTTCTATCAAACTGAGTTTCCTTAAAAGTAAAATTGTTTTTATTACACTGCTCGTTATGGGAATCATATTGTACGAACCTTTACGAAAGCTGATAAAATATAAAAGATTTGATTTCGGGGGTTATGACGGAATCTGGAAAAATACCGTAGGTTCAGAAATAGAAGCTTTCTTTTACAAACAATCTTACCAGGATTCATTTTTTATTGCCACAAACATCTTTATACTTGCTTCGGTGTCCGGGCTCATTCTCATTGCTTCAGTAAAGCTTTACCGGAGAAAGGTCATTGAGTCCGATTTAACGGCTATTGTTTCAGCCGCAGCGTTGTTCCTCATTCTTCTCATAAACATCCTTCAGCATAAGATCATGGGCACACCATATATTATGGAACGGTTCGCCCTGTTCATCACTCCGCTCTACCTTCTCGTCCCTGTATATCTTTTTAACGCAGCCAGTACAGGCAATAAGGCTTTAAAATATACCGGCATTGCGGCCAGCATTTTTATTGCGGCAGCAATGAGCATTCATTTCACAAAGTGCATGAATACCACTTATGCATGCACATGGAAATATGACGCTTCCACTAAAGAGATGCTAAAAGACCTGGATGATGAATACAAGTCTGCAGGAAAGAAAAAAGTCAGATTAGGAATTACCTGGCTTTATGAACCTGGAATAAATTTTTACCGCAGCACCCGGAAACTCAGTTGGCTGGAAAAGGTAACAAGAGAGGGTATTAAAAAAGAATACGACTTCTATTATATAAGTGACGATGATAAAGAATCTTTACCTTCTAACAAAATTGTGATCAGGCGATATCCGGCTGCAGGCAGCAAACTGCTGAAATAGCTTAGTACAGGTCCTCCAGCGAAATATCATCAGCATATAAAGGCAGACGCGATTCGTCAAGCAATTTTATGGATATGATTTCTTTTTTATGACTGTTATAAAAAACTTCCACGAAATAAGAATCTTCAACAAGGTATAAAAGAAGGCAATAATTCTTAACTTTTATACTGCTGATAAACTCTCCCTGCCAGGTAATATCGACTTGCTCATCCATAGTCAATACTTCGAATTTTTCTTTTCTTTTCATTGTAATTAAGATTGCGCGGCTTTGTAGCTTTGAGTAGAATGTTCCGCGGTGTTACTGTCTGTGTAAAACAAATATAAATCGAAAAAAGTATGTTGAAAAGCATACTTATTCACCTTTTTTCAACAGAAGCCCAAACCGTATGCCAATAAAGACAAGCCATCCGCATTAAACCTGTTTTGATCTGCGGAAATTAAGATTATTCAGATGATTGCAGGATTTTTATCGATTTAAAAAACGGATGGAGAGAATAAAAGCTGGATTTATAAACAATTTATTTTCGTTTTAATTCGCTCAGCGCAAGCCATGTCATTAAGCCCATGCCGATTTCAATGGCATTTTCATCAATATCGAATGTGGATGTGTGCACTCCGCTGGTGATCCCTCTTGATTTATTCCCGGTTCCCAAACGATAAAAGCAGGCCGGAAGTATTTGTGAAAAGAAAGCAAAATCTTCCGCAGTCATACGCATGGGTAGTTCTTCAACATTTTCCTTTCCTAAATATTCTTCGGCTGAAAGCCGTGCATAATCAGTTGTTGCAGCATCATTTACCAGGAAAGGATATCCGAGTTCTATCCTGAAATCACAGGAACCTTTCATTTCCTTTGCAATTTTTTCAGCAATGGATTTCATTTTTGAATGAGCTTCCGAACGCCATTTTTCATCCATAGTTCGAAAGGTCCCTTCGATCTTCACCTCATCGGGTATCACATTGGTTGCACCATCACCGGTAATCTTTCCAAAGGCAAGTACTGTTGGGGCCGCCTGCTGCTTTGCCATAAACTCATCATTTAACTCGGTAAGGATCCGTGATGCAATCAGCAATGGGCTGATGTATTCACTGACCATGGCAGCATGCCCTCCTTTTCCTTTTACCGAAAGGTACAATTCATCGGTGCTGGCCATGTACATTCCGGAACGGAAACCCACCTTCCCCACTTCCATGCTTGGGAAAACATGCTGACCGAAAATTGCATGCGGCTTCGGCTTCTCCAGTACACCGGCTTTGATCATTAAAGAGGCACCTCCCGGAAGCTTTTCCTCACCTGGCTGAAAAATGAGCTTGATAGTGCCTTCAAATTCGTCCCTCAGTTCCTGAAGGATCTTAGCCGAACCAATTAAAGAGGCAGAATGCACATCGTGACCGCATGCATGCATGAGTCCGGCATTCACTGAACGATAACTGCATGTATTGGTTTCCGTAATGGGAAGTGCATCCATATCGGCCCGCAGTGCCACAACTTTCGAATCAGGATTTCTGCCGCGGATCAGCGCAACAATACCGGTATTGACTATACCCTGGGTAAATGGAATATTATATTCTTTAAGTTTGGCGGCAATGCTTGCGGCTGTATTGTACTCTTCGAACGAAATCTCGGGATGGGCATGTAAATGTCTTCTGATCGTAATGACCTCGGAAAGGTTCTGCGCAGAAAGTTCTTTTATTCTTTTAAGAAGAGGGTCCATAAATTTTATTTCCCGAGGATCATTTTAAAAGCAACGAGGATGAGAACTACACCGAAGATCTTTTTAACGGTATTCTGATCGATGTTGATCGCGATCTTGGAACCCAGGTAACCGCCAATGATAAAAGTGCTTGCAATTATCAGTGTTGCTCTTACATCAACATACCCTGCTTTGTAATAGTTATAAACTGCCAGGAACCCGACCGGAAGAAGAAGTACTGCAAGTGATGTTCCCTGTGCCTGGTGCTGGTTCATCGCCATAAAATAAATCAGGGCAGGAACAATGATGATCCCTCCTCCTACTCCTACCATGCCGCTCAGTATCCCTGCAAGGAGGCCGACACAAAGCAAAATAATTACTGTTGACATATTTGTGGATGGACCTTTCAATTGTGAATGATTTAAAAATCCAGGCTCAGTGAAAGATGCCAGATTGGTTTCATTACGATACCATCCTGTACACCCCAGGCCCTGTCAAGCCGGATAAAATAACCGAAAAGCCTGCTTCTTACTCCCCAGCCGTAACCGCCTACGATAGGATTATGCTGTGTTTTCAGAGTGATCTCAAGAGGTTCCTGCACGATCACTTCCGTATTCAATGAATTTTTATCGGAATAAGGGTTAGGACCTGTCCATGCCGTACCCAGATCACCAAAAATAATTACCTGGAAATTCTGGATAAAATCTGCACGTATAGGTCGCTTATAAAGATACCTGAATACAGGAAAACGGATCTCGCTGTTCAATACCGCAAAACTGTTTCCGTTGCGTACATTCTGGTAGAACCCGCGCATGTTTGTAGCCAGTGTCTGATAAGCATAATTCTGGTCTGTAGCAATGTTTGTGGTATTGTCGAATTTCGCGCCAAACCAATTATCCACGCCACCCATATAATAGATCAGCTTCTGCTTTCCAAAAGATGTGCTTGCTGCCAGGCGGTTCGCCAAGATGATGTCACGGTGGATCTTCTTATAGTACCTCCAGTCCATGCCAAGCACAAAAAAATCGGTTTCTTCCTTATCGATCTGGCGGTAATATTCCCCGAAGAATTTTCCTCTAACTCCGTTGTACAGGTTAAGACCGCGTTTGATCGTATTGTCAAATACATATTCCAGTTTTGCAATCCCCCAGTTCTCAAACTCATTTGGTTTCTGAAGATTGTTGTTGTCTGTCGCAAGGAAAACAGTACGGTCGTTCCGGTAAGTTACTGTCCCTCTCACACTGCCGACTTCCGAGATCGGGTATTTCAGCACATAACGGATATCGTGTGTATGAACTTTAACGAGTGATCCTGCCCCTGAAACATTCAGTAAGCCCTGGCGGTGCAGAACAACCTGGCGATCTATATTCTTCATTCTGTTCTCATAGCTGAGAAAAAATTCATTGCTGTTGAAATCCCCTGAAAAACGCATGCCTCCCGTGATCCTGTAATCCTCAAAAAGATCGCTCATGCCGATCTTGAAAAATGCATTTAAACCCGGGTTCAGGTATATCGGGCTGCCCCCACCGGTAAATTTCTGGTAAGAGCCATTCAGGAAGGAGTTATCCAGCTGTGATACCACATAATCCACTGAATAGTTCGTATTATAGTTACGCTGTTTTCCCAATACAAACTCAAATGGCTTGTCCGCCTTTACACTGTCAATGCTTGAATTCTTAACTTCAGCTTTCGGCTTTTCTTTCTGCGCCTGGGACTCGTTCTGAAAAGTATAATTATTTATATCTACCTCTGAGCTATCCTTTTTGTCTTCTATGTTGATCACAACCTTAACATCTTCAGCAGGCTGGGCATCGTTAATGATTTTATTTTTCGCGTCAGATTCCACCTGTTCCTTCTTTTCGACTCTGTCCTTGTAATCACGGTAAGAAGTGTTTTTCAAATCTACCGGTGCCAGGGAAGAGGCGCTGAGGATCGGGGCAACATACATCCTGTACCGTCCATTCTCAAAAATTATCTCCGTGAATTTTTTCGCTTTCACATTTACATCCTGCTGTAAAATACTGCGGGAATAATTTGAAACAGGAAAAGAAGTGGTAACCGTTTTATAATGGGCCGCAGTATCAACATAAGCGATTGCGCTATCGAACTTTGCCAGGTACCTGTTACGGATACCGTTCAGGTCACTTAAATAGGAGATATGCGTGCTGTCATAATCGGCAGGATACATTTCATCAATCCCCGGAGTATTTGTAACTCTCTTTAATACTGGCGATTTCGTAACATTATCAAATACAAATATATCCCGGTGAGACTGTGCATCAGGATATCTTCTTTTTGTATCGAAAAATAATGTGTCCTGCGGACGGTTGGAGGCAAAAACGATCTCCTTTGAATTGTGTACAAAACGTGGGGTCAGGTCATCATAAATATCTTTCGTGATCTGGTCATATGCGTTTGATGCCGCAGTAAAAATAAATATATCTGTCTGGCCTTTCTGAACGGCAGACATCACAAATTTCTTCCCGTCATTGTTATAAGAGTAATCCAGCACTTTTTCAAACCCGAAAATATTCCTTTGTGTTTTCTCTTTTGTTTCCAGCTCATAAGTTGTCATCACAATTACCCCTTTGATCTCTTCCATATAGGTAAAGATTTTTCCGCTGGGATGCCATGCAAGCAAAGGAAATGAATAATCTGTTAACCGGTCGATCTTCACGCCTGACTTACGGATCCGCTTGGTTTTATCCTTCTGAACATCATAAAGCCAGATTTTATACTGCCCCATTTCATTGGTTGTGTACAGTACATAATTCCCATCAGGACTCACTTTTAAATTTGAGTAAACACGTGTTAATTTAGGTTTCAGAAGAACAGGGGCCTGTGCAGGCATCTTCCGTGTATTATCGCTTTCAGTATATTTCTTCTGATAGGTCTTGAGGCATTCATTCCAGAGATTTTTAATAGAAACCCCGAGGACGAACAAGGCGGAGTTATCTATGTTGCGGCTCACCTTTGTCATGTAAAGCAGGTTCGAGATCACTGCCTCACCGTAATTATCTGCGATATGTTTCCATAAGGCATGACCGCCATAAACGGCATCCACGCCTTCAAGGCGGTTAATATTCTTATATCTCCCGCTCATGATGCCATCCTTCACCCTGTTGTCAATATCAGAATTCCAGTCGGTTGATACGTAATCGATCAGACCTTTGGTGTACCATTCCGGTAGGTTAAGCAGCGTATTATTCTTCAGCATTTCGCGAACATTACCACCATACATCATCTGATCGATCAATACTTCCGCAAGGCCGGCCCTGATCTGCGCATCGAGTTTTGCATGATCGCTTTCATAATAAAGAATGATCTTAGAACCAGCTATGCGTGTAACACCGCCTGTATTATACTGCTCTTCGGTTGAGAGACCGATATTGCTTTGTTTGAAATCCGAATGGCGGTTATAGCAAAGGAACTGGACTTTTCCGTCAAAGGAATAATCAAATAATTTCTCCACCTTTTCCATTTGGATCTTGGCGGACTTCGACACATAATTGGCAAGATCCTTCCCTTCCTCATAAAAATAAACATCGTACCGGTCGTAGATGTAATAGGTCCAGAAAAACGGCTCATGTTTTACGCGGTTCTTCCCGAAATCCATCTGCGAACCTGTATAGAATTGTGCATCGGCCCGGAAGACAACACACAATAACAGGATAATGAGCGGGGATCTCTTGAATATAGAAGTAATGGATAATGCCACGTCAGAAAAATTAGAATGCTAAGATACTAAATAATGATGCTATTCACAAGCCATTCACTGAGCTTATTTTTGCTAATTTGGCAACGTTTTTTAGAGCTTTTTATTATGATCAGGATACAATCTTTTACCTTTAGTCCTATACAGGAAAATACATATATACTTTATGATGAATCAGGAGAGTGTGTGATCATCGACCCCGGTTGTTATGATGAACGGGAACGTTCACAGCTTTCGGCTTTCATAGAAGAGAACAAGTTGACACCGGTCCGGCTGCTGAATACACATACACACCTGGACCACATATTCGGCAATGCTTATGTAGCAAAGAAGTATTCGCTGGAGCCTGAATTCAATAAAAATGACCAGCGGGTATTCGAAGCATTTGCAGCAACCTGCGCATTGTACGGACTTAATTGTGATCCATCCCCTCCTGCGGGAAATTATCTCGAAGAAGGTGACATTGTTAAATTTGGGAACTCTTCACTGGAGATCGTTTTTACACCCGGGCATTCCCCGGGAAGCATCACCTTCTATAACAGGGAAGAGAAGTTTATGATAGCAGGCGATGTGTTATTTTACCAGAGCATAGGCAGAACAGACCTTCCGGGAGGAAGCTTCGAAGTACTGATGAACAGTATTAAAACGAAATTATTTCCTCTCGGAGATGATTTTAAGGTTTACAGCGGCCATGGCCCTGAGACGAACATCGGATTTGAGAGAAAGAATAACCCGTTTTTGTAGTACTCATAACGAATAAATGGGAATTTACGAATCTGTGCGCCTACAAATAGTTAAAACAATCTTATTGTCAGTTCGGGTGTTTTCTTTCAGACAACGTTTCGGGAACAAACGGTAAGTGCAGGAATTTACGGATCTGTTTTTACCCTAGAGGTTGTAAGAGGTTTGGGAGTAAGCTTCGTTTTTGAGATTAAAGAAAGTCTTTAATGACGTTCATATTAAATCATTCTATACAATAAAAACTTGGCGTCTTTGCGCCTTAGCGGTTAAAAAATGAAACCCGGCAAGTACAAGCATTACAAAGGCAAGTTTTATGAAGTTATCGGAACTGCCCGTCACAGTGAAACGCTGGACGAGTTGGTTGTTTATAAAGCTTTATACCAGCCGGAAGGAGAGAATCTCTGGGTTCGTCCGCTTAAAATGTTCCTAGAACAAGTGGAAGTTGAAGGAATAAAAAAGCCCAGGTTTGAGTTCCTGGGCTGATTATTTTTAGATTTCTTCAATCTGTCCGTAGTTAGTTGATCATCTCGAACCCGCAATACTTAACCAATACTTTCGGCACACGTATTCCTTCGGCAGTCTGATTATTTTCAAGAATTGTGGCAACAATCCTAGGCAAAGCCAATGCACTTCCGTTTAATGTATGGGCAAGAGTTGTTTTGCCTTCCGCATTCTTAAACCGTAATTTCAAACGGTTACTCTGGAATGTTTCAAAGTTCGACACAGAGCTGACTTCCAGCCATTTCTCCTGGGCAGCAGAGTATGTTTCAAAATCATACGTCAAAGCCGATGCAAAGCTCATATCCCCACCGCATAACCTCAATATTCTGAATGGCAGTTCAAGCTCACGCAGCAAACCTGCAACATACTCACGCATCTCTTCAAGTGTTTCGTACGATTTGTCAGGATGAGCGATCTGCACGATCTCTACTTTATCAAACTGGTGTAACCTGTTCAGTCCGCGTACATGCGCGCCATAGCTTCCAGCTTCTCTCCTGAAACATGGGGTGTACCCGCAATTTTTTATCGGCAGCTGCTCCGCTTTTACTATTACATCCCGATAAATGTTTGTGATGGGAACTTCTGCCGTGGGAATAAGATAAAGGTTATCAATTGTGGCGTGATACATTTGCCCTTCTTTATCCGGTAGCTGACCGGTTGCATAACCGGAAGCTTCATTCACCATGATTGGCGGCTGGATCTCAAGATAACCTGCCTCGGTTGCTTTATCTAAAAAATAATTGATGAGTGCTCGCTGAAGTCTTGCCACTTTCCCTTTATATACAGGAAATCCCGCACCTGTCAGTTTCACGCCTAATTCAAAATCGATCAGGTCGTACTTTGCCGCGAGTTCCCAGTGAGGTTTAGCTCCCTCGTATAATTTCGGGGTCTCTCCTTCCTGGTAAACATTCTCATTGTCCTCTGGTGTTTTTCCTTTAGGAACTTTAGTGTTTGGGGTGTTGGGAACCTGTACAAGAAGCTTATGCTGCTGCTCTTCCAGGGAAGCCAGCTTTTCTTCCAGCTTTTTAGAATTCTCCTTCAGTGAAGTGCTTTTGTTTTTCAGCTCATCTCCCTCCGCCTTCCTGCCTGTTTTATAAAGCTCGCCTACCTGTTTTGCAAGTGTGTTAGCTTCAGCAAGGATTGCGTCAAGTTCATTCTGCGTCTTTCTCCTGTCGTTATCAAGTTCAATTACCTGTTCAAGTATTGGCCTGGCATCAAAGTTCTTTATTGCTAAACGGCTGATTGCTTCGTCTTTCTTTTCGCGGATATAATTGAGTTGTAACATAAATCAGATTTGAGATAACAGATTAGATTTGAGATCCAGGTTTGAGGTGTTGAAATTAGCAATAAATATTTCCGGTACCGGAAAATATTTATCCCATCTCAATAATTAAAAACAAAAATCTCCTAACTTCCGGTGGAAGCTCAGGAGATCTTTAATGTTTATTGAATAACCTTATGCTTCAGCAAACGGAACTACAGAAACATACGACTTGTTATCGCGTTTTTTTCTGAATTCCACTGTACCGTCAACTAAAGCGAATAATGTATGGTCTTTACCAATCCCAACATTTGTGCTTGGATTGTGCTTAGTACCTCTCTGACGAACGATGATGTTCCCAGCGATAGCTAACTGACCACCATAGATCTTAACGCCAAGGCGTTTACTGTGTGACTCACGGCCGTTATCGGAACTACCCGCACCTTTTTTATGTGCCATTTCTTATAGAATTAAAAAATTGATATTAAGTTTATTGCTTCTGAATTATTCTTCAGATTTCTTAGGAGCTTTTTTTGCTGCCGCTTTCTTAGGAGCTGCTGCCTTTTTAGGAGCTGCTTCTTTTTTTGCTGCCGCTTTTTTAGGAGCTGCCTTTTTTGTTTCTTTTACTTCAGCAACTTCAGCTTTTTCAGCTTTAGGAGCAGGAGCTTTTTTCTCCACTTTGATCTCATCTTTCAACGTTTCACCTTTACCAAGGATTCCCTGGATAAGGACCTGCGTCAATTGCTGACGATGACCATTTGATTTCTGGTAACCTTTTCTGCGTTTTTTCTTAAAAACGATTACTTTGTCACCTTTAAGGTGCGAAAGAACTGTAACAGCTACTTTAGCACCCTCTACTGAAGGAGTTCCAACCTGAACAGATCCGCCATTGTCAATCAACAATACATTTCCGAACTCAAGTTTTGACCCTTCGCTAGCATCTAGGCGGTGAACATAGACTTTATTGCCTCGTTCTACCTTAAATTGTTGCCCGGCTATTTCTACGATTGCGTACATTTTATAGGGTTTAATATTAATAATACTACCAAGCAATTTTTACTTGGGGGCACGAAATTAAGGAATTATTTAGAATTGACAAAGATTTCAACACTTTTTTTCTATTTATTCACCCTGTTTACTAGTCATACCGTGCCACAACACAGCATCTATCCTCAATGTTCCGGTGTGCAGGCCTTCTCTTGCCTCATAATAGAAGATTCCGTGTCGGAGCACGGAATGACGAACATCTATGTTTCCGGTACGGATACAGGGGCTGCAACCTTTTTATTAACCAGGTACACACCTAACAATATTAACCCAATCCACAGAAAATGAAGAAGTTGCACATCCTCCCCGTCAAAAACGCCCCAGAACATAGCAACCACCGGGATAAGATAAGTCACAGACGAGGCAAAAAGCGCATTCGTATTGCGGATCAGCACATTAAAAACGATAACGGACAGTGCGGTGCCGAAAATTGCCAGGATACTCACGTACCCCAGACTTGTCATTGCCCCCGGATGAGTGCCAAACTTTTCGGTGAAATCAGTAAAACCAAAGAGGTAGATCCCTGCCATCGGCCCGATAAAGAGCATTGCCCAAACCGTAGCTGTCACAGAATTCACTTCTCCAAGGTCGCGCTTAATGATATTCACACTCAATGCGTAGCAGATGGTAGCAAGAACAACATAAAAGCCAAACAGCAGATTGTTATTCATGTCTTCACTTTTTCCTACCGTCAGCAAACCAATGGCACCAACAAAACCGATCATTATCCCGATCGCATTCACCAGCCGTGTTTTTGTCCTGAATAAAATCACACCCAGAAGAAGGGTGAATAATGGAGTTAATGAATTCAGCATGCCGGTGAGTGAGCTGCTGATACCTGTTTCTGCCTTAGTGAAAAGAAAGGCCGGTATAAAATTTCCCAGCACTCCCATGCCTAGGAATCCTTTCCAGTGCTTTAGCAAAGGCTTTTTTATATGCCGGAACATCAAAGGCGATAAAAACAGGAACGCTATAAAGATCCTTAAAGCCGCAACCTCGCTGCTGGAATAAACATCCATTCCGCGCTTCATTAAAATAAAGGAGCTGCCCCATGTAAGGGCCAGCACTATTAATATAATCCAGTTCAGGGCTTTTGTGCTCAATTCAGAAAATTAAGCAGTAAAGATAAGGTTTTGTGGCAGAGGCAGGATTAAACATGATGAAAAACATTATCTTTGCACCATACCGCCTTTTAATAAATGGAAGACCTTAAGAGTTTTATTCAAAGTGAGATCGTAAACGTAGCTTTCAGAAAGGTAAGCTTTGATGAATCCCTTATCCATTCAAAATTGCTCGATTCCATTACCATGATCGATATAATTGTTTCTATTGAGGAAAAAACAGGAAAGCAGATCCCTCAGCACCTGATCAATGATGATAATTTCGACAGCATTGATAAGATCATTCAAACCATCAACTCCATCTGATTGATGAAGCAGGTATTACTTGCATACATTCTCCCTGCTCTTTTATCCGTTTTTGCCGTTTATTATTCCGCAACCAGCTCTTCCATAAACGCACAGCTGTTTCCTCAAACGGAAAGTCTTCAGCCGGCCGGAGAGTTTACATTTATTGAAAGTTTCAGTGGGAATAAGATCTATGAAGACCAGTTCCTGCAGGACAATGATAAGTATAGCAATATTTTTCTTCTTGGCTCCTCCGAGCTTACGGGTGAATCACCGGCCAGTCCCTATAATTTCATTTCAGGAAATTATAACACAAAGGTAAAAGCCGTTGGCCATGCCGGCAACCAGTGCTTTTCAATATATTCTCAGTTACTTGCCAATAGCGACAGGCTGAAAGATGCACGGATTGTTATCATTCTTTCTCCAATGTGGTTCCTTTCGAAAGAAGCTGCCGGCACTGCATCACCCGTATTCCTTGAATTCAATTCAGAGAATTTCCTGAACCGGATTGTGCAGAATAACCCGGAAAACGATTTTGAAAGATATGAGAACAAACGTGTATCTGACATGTTCAGCGATTTCACCTCTCCTTCTTTCGCCCTCCGGCAAATGCATTTCGAACATGAGTCTTCAAAAAGCATTCTTCATTGCGGGTTATATGCACCCTTAATTATGGCTGACAGAATGCTTTTTTCCATTAAATCCAGGATCCGTCCTGATCCATTTATCCGCAGCAGTGTTAAACGGACCAAACCGGAAGCTGAGGACCGCAATATTAATTGGGACAGCCTGCTTACACTTACTAAGAATGAGAGCCTGAAAAACATGACTAATAACACATGGGGAATCAATGATGATTATTTTTCAGAGCATATCAAAGGCAACACAAGTAAAATAAAGATCGGTCCCGCTAAATATAATTATGAGATGCAGGACCTGGGAATGCTGATCAGGTTATTAAAAGAGAATGAAGCGGATGCATCTTTCATTATCCTCCCGATGAATCCATACTACTATACTAATCTGCAGGAAGCTGACCCGCTAATATCGGAAATGACAAAGACGGTTACTGAAGCAGATTATAACCTGCTGAATTTATGGGTAACAGCCACATCGCAGTATGAAAAAGGCACGTTGAAGGATATTATGCACCTGAGTGATCATGGATGGCATAAAGTAAACCGTTTCATCGTGGAAACATATAAACTGGAAAAATGAAAACAAAGAACCCCGGAATATTTTTCAGGAATCTTATAATATATACTGCGATCTCTTTTGCATTGTATTATCTCTATTCACCGTGGAACAATCACCCCAATAATTCAACCAGGTCTTCTGCCGCTTTTGTTTACCAGCAATTTTAACCTATGTTACCTTTCAGTTCCTTTGAATTTTTCATTATCATGGCACTCTTCATTGGAGTGCTTTGGGGAACTAAATTTTTACTGAAGGATGCATACTACAAATATGCTCAGGGAGTTTTAAACCTCGTTTTCCTGGCTGTTGTTTATCCCCAGCCGTACCATTTTCTTTTGCTTATTATGTTTGCTTATGCTGTAACGTACCTGCTCTCAGATGTAATTAAAATTAAATCAAAACTTGCCGGGATAATTATCCTTTTGCTTCCCATGCTGCTTGTTAAATTCGATATCCGCTTCCATTTCCATCCTTATGAACTCAACAATATCATTTCTTTTGCAGGCCTTTCCTACGCAAGCTTCCGCATCGTAGGATATTATATGGACAAAGCACCCGGGGAGAAAATAACTGACTTCGTAACCTATTTCAATTTTCTTTCATTTACCCCTACATTGCTAATCGGGCCGATTGAGAAGCACTCACGTTTTAAAGCTTCCCAGTCAACTGGGTTTTCAAATATGAATTCCGGAAATACCATCATTGGTATAAATGCCTTTGTAAAAGGCCTCGCCTTTAAGTATGTTCTGGCCGAGGCGGTTGATCGTTACTGGATGGGACAGTTCTCTCATGAAAGCACCGTTCCCGCTGATATGGCCGCTAACATGTATGCGTATTACTTTTACCTGTTTTTTGATTTCGCTGGATATTCATTTATGGCCCTGGGAATAGGAAAGCTAATGGGAATGAATGTCCCGGTGAACTTCAGCAATCCTTTCCTATCGGCCAACCCACAGGATTTCTGGCGAAGGTTTCATATCAGTCTTGGCGACTGGCTGAAAGAATATTTCTTCACACCGCTTTACATGTTTTTCAGCCGGAAAAAAAGTCTGAAGAAATATCCCTTAACAAGACAGAACATTGCGCTGCTTTTAACCTTTGTCCTAATGGGATGCTGGAATGGTTTTAAGTTCAATTATATCCTAAGCGGTTTTTTATTCGGATTATATTCTGTAATTCATAATACCTATGTGGTTGAATGCAAAAAGAAAGGCCGTGATGTTGTTTTTGGAAACATGGACCCGCGTATAATTAAAATTATCAGCATATTTATTATGTTTAATTTAGTAGCGATAGCCTTATATGTTTTCAGCGGCAGATGTCCTTTAATATAAAAGATGAGATACGACCTTAACAAGAGAGAATTTATTGAAGCTGATTCAGAGCCCTTAAAAATTGCAATTGCGGGAAGCGACCTGGATATCAACTGGAAGGAACTGAAGGAGAGAACCGTGCAGCTTTGTGAAGCATTCAGACAGATCGGTATTCCCCAGGGCCACCCGGTTATAATTTATGGCCACAAAGAGCATTTTTTCCCTTTGGCAATCCTTGCCTGCTTACATTCGGGAACCACTTACATCCCCATTGATAAGATATATCCCGTTGACCGGATCAAAAAAATCATTGAAAAGACAGGATCGCAGATCATCATTAATTGCACTGATGAGCATCCGGGCATCGACATGCCTGTAAGCATCAGCAATAAATTCATCACGACTGTTTACTCAACACCCGATTTTACAGACAGGGTTTATGGCAGCACGGAAGATCCTTTGCAATACATTATGTTCACTTCCGGTTCTACAGGTGAGCCAAAAGGTGTACAGATCACAAGGAATTCCATTCTTACTTTTTCCGAATGGGCAACTAAGGACTTTGGGTTTTCATCAGGTGATGTATTTATGAACCAGGCACCATTTACCTTTGATGTTTCCCTTTGTGACATCCTCAATTCATTTATTCTGGGCGGCAGCCTTGTGCTTAACTCTACCGAAGTTGTAAAAGACCAGGCTTCATTCATTAAGCGGCTCCGGGATTATAAATGCAGCGCCTGGACCTCTACTCCTTCATTCGCATTCTTATTTCTGCGGCACCCGGATTTCAAGTCGGAAAACCTTCCCTCAATTAAAACATTTCTTTTTATGGGTGAGGAATTACCGGGGCGCACCTGCAGCATTCTTAAAACAAATTTCAAGAGCTCAAGGATCCTGAATGCTTACGGCCCTACTGAAGCAACTATTGTTACAACGCTTGTAGAAATAACCGGAGAAACGATCAGTAAGTACCCTGCACTGCCCATAGGTTATCCGATGCCAGGCAGTGAGCTCCTTATCGAAAAAATCTTTGCAGAATCCAGAGAAGGCGAACTGATCATTGTGGGCGATCACGTTTCAACCGGTTATTTTAAAAATGAAGAATTCAATAAACAAAAATTCTTTATTCATAATGGCAAGCGGGCATTTAAAACCGGTGATCTTGCGTATTACGAGGATGATATGCTTTTTTATCTCGGGCGCAATGATGACCAGGTAAAAATGCATGGCTTCCGCATCGAACTGAATGAGATCAGCAATGTTATCTGCACGCATGAATTAATCAATGATGCAGTTACGGTTCCTTTGAAAAGAAATAATGAAGTAAAGAAACTCATCAGTTTTGTGACACTGAAGGCTGAAACATCCCAGGTATCCTTAAAAGACCGGCTGATCGCCTTCCTCGAAAAAGCACTGCCTTATTATATGATCCCCGGAGACATCGTTATTGTTCCCGAGTTCCCTCACAGCACGAGCCATAAAATAGATAAGAATAAGCTTATAGCAGATTACCTTTTTGCTCAGACCGGCTCATAATTATTTTCCAGTAATCTCATTTCTGATGCAGCAATACACGATCTATCTTGCGGGAACATTTGTTGAAACCGCCCAAAAACTCCTGGTAAAAAATCCATTCAGCGGGAATATCTTCGCAGAAACTTACCTGGCTTCCGGAAATGAATTGGAAACAGCTATTAAAAAAGCTGAAAGCGTAAAAAGCATGATGAGAGATCTGCCTTCCTATAAAAGGTACGGAATCCTGATGCAGATCGCATCCGAAATAAAAGACAAGCGGAAGCATCTCGCAGGGATATTAATGATGGAATCGGCCAAACCCATCCGGTATGCCCTTGCTGAAGTTGACAGGGCAGTGCAAACATTTATAATTGCAGCTGAAGAATCGAAACGCCTGCCTAAAGAATATTTGTCGCTTGACTGGACACCGGCTGGTGAAGGAAAAGAAGGGTTCGTAAAATATTTCCCGATAGGTCTCATAGCTGGAATTGCCCCTTTTAATTTCCCGTTAAACCTGGCTGTGCATAAAATAGCTCCTGCAATTGCTGCCGGCTGTCCGATCATATTAAAGCCGGCTTCTTCCACTCCGCTTTCAACACTCGAATTGGCGAAGATCATTGATGGCACTGATCTTCCAAAAGGCGCGGTTTCAATACTGCCAATGGATAGAAAGACAGGTAACCAGCTTGTAACAGATGAACGTTTCAAATTACTTTCATTTACCGGCTCGCCATTGGTTGGATGGGAAATGAAAAGGAATGCAGGAAAGAAAAAAACAGTCTTGGAACTTGGCGGAAATGCCGCAGTTATAATTACGGAAAGCGCAGATCTTGAAACCGCCTTGCCTAAATGCATCATCGCAGGTTTTGCATACAGCGGCCAGATCTGTATCCATGCACAGCGTTTTTTCGTCCACGAAAGTATCTTTGATAAGTTCACTGGTGCATTCTGCGCATCTGTTGAAAAACTAAAACAAGGAAACCCCTCAGATCCCGGAACTGATGTTTCTCACATGATCGATGAGAATAATGCCGTTCGTGTGGAAAGCTGGATCAGGGAAGCAGTGGCGCTTGGAGCAAAAGTATTGTGCGGGGGCATAAGGAATGGTTCGTTCCTCTCTCCCACGGTAATGACAAACACAGCCATAGAGATGAAAGTCTGCTCTGAAGAAGTTTTCGGGCCGGTGGTGATCATAGAAAAATACAAGACCTTCGAAGAAGCTATAACAAACGTGAATGATTCATCATTCGGGTTACAGGCAGGTGTTTTTACGAATAATGCAAGAGAGATCGATGAAGCTTTTAACAATATTGAAACGGGCGGGGTGATAGTAAATGATACCCCCGCTTTCCGCGTTGATCACATGCCTTATGGCGGCATCAAGGATTCAGGACAAGGCCGTGAAGGTATCAGGTACGCAATCCTTGATATGATGGAAGCAAGGATCCTGGTTCGCTAGGAACGCCCAGCTCCGAACCACTTAAGCTTATCCGCAGCTTTCCTGGCATAAAAGCCTTTTTCTGCAACAATCCTTTCGAGAATTAAGCGTGCATTCCCAAAATTTCCTGCTTTAATATTCAGAAGAGCCAGGTACCATTGCGCCTCAGGATAGAATGAAGTGTTCGTATTCTCAAGGACTTTCTCAAGACCCGAAACTGCTTTATCAATACGACCCAGGTTGTAAAAAGCAAGAGCAGAATAAAACTGTGCATTCACATCCGCAGGATTATTTTCGAGGAGCAAACCGAAATTCTCCAGCGCTGCCCCAAATTCCTGTCTATTAAAACTTGCCAGTCCTTTTTTAAGAATCCTGTCGGCAGCTACAATATGAATTTCCTCGGTTGAGTTATCCAGGCTGGTTTCATTCTCTTTAAAAACCGGGGTATGTCTCCTGAAATTATCGGCATAATGAGAGCCGGAAGTGAAATAGAGCTTGTTGTAATCCGCCACTTTAAGATCGTAAATATAAATCGTACCCGGATTGTAACGAGGGGTTATAATATCATTTTCAACCATCGCCACCGTAGATTCAATAATATTACCGGGTTTGATGAGATCAAGCTGTTCAACCGGAGTTGTTGTGCGTTCAAACTTCTGGTACTGCACCGCACTGATTATTTTCTTAAACGTTTTTGCAGCAGCAGATATTTCTTCTTCAGATGTTTTTTGCGTTTCATTTTTCGGAGGATTGGGTTTTACTGATTCGGGAACATGATTATTGACAGCTGGCAAGGGTGTATATGAAATGGAACTGGTTATTATGCTTATGCCTGCTATAGATAAAAGGGACACGGCAACAATAATTACCCGGGCGAAAGTTAACGGGTTTGCTGCCGCAGCATTAGTTCTTGCATCAATCTCACGATGTATGGCAACAAGTTCGTCAGATGCAAAAGGAATGGCAGTAAACCCGTTAACCGCACAGGCGCACAATTCACAGGAGGAAATGTGCATATAGAAACGACCGCTTTCAGCTTGGTTCAAAGTGCTGGCTGAGTAGGCCCGGAGTTGTTCAAATGTTAAACAATTACTTATCATGGGGGACGTTATTTAACTTCGGTTAGTATTAGCCTGAGGTTCCGTTTACCGTTCTGTATATAGCTTTTAACCTCATTTATAGAATAACCTGTAATATCCGTTATCTGGCTATAGCTCATATTCTTGAAATAGAACAGCTCGATGCATTTCTTCTGAAACGGATTCAGCTCCTTTAAAGCATTCTCAAGCTCACTGATCTGCTTTTCAATCTTATCTTCGGGCATTTCATCATTCAGCGGCTCACTTTTAAGATCAAGGCTGTATTCGGAAATCCGTGCTTGCTCTGTCTGCAGCTTCCTTATTTCAGATATGCAGAAATTTCTTACCACGAAAGTGAGCCAGGCCTTAAAGTTTTCCACCTCGCGCCTTTTTAATTCATCAAAGAGCTTTTCAAAAATCCTGATCAGCATATCCTTGGCCGTATCTTTATCTTTAAAATATTGGATGCACATTCCAAGAACAAGGTGTGAATAACGTTTAAAAAGCTCACCGACATAAACTTTGTCCCCTGTCTTCTTGTACAGCGTGATCAGTTCGTTATCACTGTAATACCGGATGTTTGAAGCGAAGCTCATACGTTTGTGTTTCTGGTGGCCCGGAATCGGTTCTGATGTTAAGACGTATCTTATTGTCAGATTCCATACAGTTTAACCCGGGTGGTTCTTTTTTTGTTATTGTTAATGAGTAAGCGGTATGATTTTGAAACGAACGGCACCAATTTGGTTTTAAATATTTTTTATGTGGAATATCTGAGGAGCTTTCGTCTTAACTGCAAAACCAGGCAAAAGCGCCAGTCAATAATCACATAAACTTTAAAAAACATGAAGACTTTAACACGAATTTCGGTTGCAGCATTATTAATGACAGGCAACCTTATTTATGCTCAAACCACCGGAATGGTAAGGGGCACGATCACCGACCAGGATGCGGCACCGATCTTTGGTGCTGTGATCAGGGTGCTGGAAGACTCAACAATGGTTGCCGGAGCATCAACTGACCCGGACGGGAATTACACTATTAAACAGATCAGCCCGGGGGATTATGATATCGAGATCAGTTCAATGGGAATGACACCTCAGCGGATCAGGAAAGTAAACATCGATCCGGCACAGGTTGCTTATGTAAGTACAAAGCTGAACCCGGCCGACAATACCCTTGGAACAGTAGTAGTTGAAGAAAAAGCGTTCGAAAAAACCATTATTAACCCGATCTATTCAACAATGACTTCCATCCGGATTGACCAGATCGAGAAAATGCCGGTTTCAAAAGGTGACATAGTTGCACTGGCAGTTAGTGTTACACCGGGTGTAATGCCTACCGATGACGGTAAAGATATGTATGTAAGAGGTTCAAGAAGAGGAAGCACTCAATACATCATAGACGGGAATAAGGTTATGAATAGCCCTGAAGTACCGGGACTCGGGATTGCGGGAATGGAAGTCCTTACGGGCGGAGTACCTGCTGAATACGGTGATTGTACAGGAGGGATCGTAATTATAACCACCAAGGAATATAAATGGGAAATGAGGAAGAAGGAAATGCAGCGAAGGGACCGGATCGAGAAGGAAGCTCAAAATAAAAAGTAAAGAAGGCCCGAAACCGGGCCTCTTTTTTTCCCTTTAAGGCAAATGGTTTAAACTCCTCCGAAATGAAGGAAAATACACTCCCGCTAGAAAACATTTCCTAATTTTACAGCATAATAACAGCAGATGAATTCTTCGGCCATACAGCGTTTCATAAGACTTTCACAGATCACTTTAATTTTCGTTTACCTTGTAATAATTGCAGGTTCGGTAGTAAGGGCTACCGGATCAGGCATGGGTTGTCCCGACTGGCCCAAATGTTTTGGGAACTGGATCCCGCCTACCGATGTTTCCCAGCTGCCCGCAGATTATAAAGAGATCTATGCAGGGGAACATCATGCTGTTGCCGAATTCAATGCGCTTAACACCTGGGTGGAATATGTGAACCGCTTGTTTGGTGCAATACTCGGAGTGCTGATCTTCTTTCAGTTTCTTTTCTCCTTCAGGTTCAGGAAAACAGATATAAGTATTTTCCGCTTATCATTCATTGAATTTATTCTAATCGGGTTCCAGGGATGGCTGGGCGCAAAAGTAGTGAGCAGCAATCTCGCCCCGGTAAAGATCACCATTCACATGGTTGCAGCACTTATCATCCTGGCTGTTGCTATTGCCATAATACACAGGGCAAAAAAATTAAACGGGACAGCACCGGAGAAGATCAGTGATCCTTATTTTAGAAAATGGAGTATGGTTATCTTGCTTCTTACTGTAATCCAGGTCATGCTCGGCACCCAGGTGAGGGAAGCTGTTGATGTGCTTTTAAAAAATTTTGATGAAGTTTTCAGGCCACAAATCGCGGATAACCTTGGAGTGTCATTCTATATCCACAGATCCTTTTCAATTCTTCTGATGCTGCTAAATACCTGGTTTGTTTACAAGCTGCATAAAAGCACCGCCAGCGATCAGTTAAAAAATAAAGGAAAGTTGTTGCTCCTTGTCCTGGGAATTGCTTTTGGAGCCGGGGTTATTTTGAATTACTTCGCACTGCCTCCCGTTTTTCAGCCAATCCATTTTCTTATGGCATGCATTGCATTCGGATTGCAATACAGGATTATTTTAATGGTTTCGGAGCAGCGAGCGTAGATCCTTTCCACTCAAAGGTTTCGATCATCTTATAGATATCCGCTCTTACAAATTCCAGAGCAGGCTTAATTGAATCGGTGTTAGGTACTGAATTAAAATACAAGGCCCCGCGTAAGAAATGCTGTGTGCTGTCAGTCAGGAAGAACTGGATTGATGAGGCAGCATTACCACCAATTTCGTATACAAGGCCATACACCTTTTTCGATTTCATGTCAATTACCGTTTCCTCTATCCCGGAAGCTTTGATCTGGTGTTTTGAGGCAAGCGTGTATGTATCTTCAAGGTAATCATGAAGGTTATTACTTACCGTTTTATAACTGAGGTGTAAAGTGGCGTTAAGTGAAGGAATATTCAGATTAAGCCAACAGGGCTCTGAACCCGAATGATCATCTTTCTGCATCCTGGAATAAGCAGGCACCTGGAATCTGAAAGGACAGATAGAATCATACATTACATATTTTTTTTCAGGGAAAGAAAGGCGGAAATATGCACGCGGCTTTGGAGCAATGGTATCATCCTCTTCGTTGCCGCAAGAGGTGACACAAATACTGATGAGCAATACAGAAAAAATCCCAAAAAGCCTCCGGGTAGAATTGAAAAGTAAATTCCGGAATAAAAGCAATCTGGAAATCTGAAATCTAAAATCTGAAATCCTAATCCTCATCTTCTTCTTCCTTTCTTTCAATCGTGATCTTAACACGTTTGATCCTGCGGTTATCTGCCGCTTCGATCGTAAATAATAAGTTTTCAAACCGGATCCGCTCACCCTTTTTAGGGATCCGCTCTTCCAGCTCAAGGATCAATCCGCCCAGCGTATCGGCCTGTCCTTTTGCATCTTCAAAAACATCCCCATCAATTTCAAGGATGCGGTAAACATCATTAAGGTGGGCTTTTCCCTCGAATACATAATTATTATCATCCAGCTTTGAATAAACCAGGTCATCATCATCAAACTCATCGTTGATCTCACCTACAATTTCTTCGATCACATCTTCAAGAGTAACTATCCCGGAAGTGCCCCCATATTCATCGACAACGATTGCGAGATGGATTTTTTTATGCTGAAACTCACGGAGAAGATCATCGATCTTTTTATTCTCGGGAACAAAGAATGGCGGCCGGATAATAGACTGCCATTTAAAATCATCAGGTTGTTCAATATACTGGAGAAGATCCTTTGTAAATAAAACTCCCGTAACATGGTCGAGCGCATCTTTATATATAGGGACCCGGGAAAAACCATAATGCGTGATCTCATCCAGGAGTTTCTTATAGCCTGTATTGTATTCAAAAGCCGTTACATCCATCCGCGGCTTCATGATCTGCTTAACGTCTGTATTCCCGAACTTTACAATCCCCCTGAGGATTTTATGGTCCCCTTCAGGGATATCCTCATCGGATGTAAGCTCCAGGGCATGTGACAGCTCATCAACCGAAATGTTATGGGTTTTGGGTTTTACAAGCCTGTCCATCATTGAGGTGGAAAATACAAGTACGCTGCTCAATGGATAAAAGATCTTCTGAAGTACGAGAACAAAATATAAAAGTGTCCGTGAAGTGCTAAGCGGGTTCTGCGTTGCATAGATCTTTGGAATAACCTCTCCTACCAATAAGATAAGAAAAGTCACAGCCACAACCTGGATCACAAATCCAAGTGTGGGGTTCATGGAAAAATCAAAAAGCTCATCAAATACAAAAGTGGAAAGTATAACGATCGCGATATTGATAAAATTGATGCTTATGAGAAGTGTGGCCAGCAAACGTTTAGGTGTGTTGATCAAAAGAAGGATCTTATCGTCACGCTTGGCATCCGACTCTTTAAGTTCTTCCATGTCGCTTGGTGCAAGCGAAAAGAAAGCTGACTCCGCTGCGGATACAAGCGCCACAACCACGAGCAGCAGCAGCATGATAAAAATGGAAATGGCAATGCTTACACTAAAGGATTTTACAACAACACCCAGTACGGGCTGAAATGGAAGATTAAGAAAAAAAGTACCCGGGAGGTCCAACGACAATTAATTTAGTTAAACAAAAAATTTAAGGTGTAAAGGTATGATTTTACCCTTACATTCTATACCGCAGTTCAGAACGGCAGATCATCCTCTGTTTTCGGTAGTTCATGGTCTTCTCCACCCTGTCCCTGGCTGTTTTCCTTTTTACTGAGAATCGTGAGGGCATCGGCAACTATTTCTGTCTTATAATGCTTAACGCCTTCTTTATCATCCCAGGAGCGGCTGCGGATCTTACCTTCAATATAAACAGTCATTCCTTTTTTAAGATATTTTTCAGCTACATCGGCAAGTCCTCTCCATACAACAATGCTGTGCCATTCGGTCTGCTCGATCCTGCTTCCGCTTTTGTCTTTATAATATTCACTTGTTGCAAGCGTAAAATTAGCAACAGAAGCTCCGCCTTCAAGATGACGCACTTCAGGGTCTTTGCCCAGGTTTCCTACAAGTATTACTTTATTAACGCCCGCCATTCTTTGAGATTTTTGATGTTAACAAAGATAAGGATTGGAAGAATGGAAATCAAATGATTCAATGTTCATTTCAGCAGTTTCTTAACGCAGAGCTGAATCACTATTTCCCTTCAAGATAATTCTCGATCAGCCGCGGCACAGCGTATTTATGGATATCTTTCTGTTTTATTATGATAGCGTCCGGAGACACAACTTTTTCCAGGACGAAAGAACATTCCACCTCCCAGAACCTCGCATAGATCTTCTGATGGCTGAGCACATGTTTGTATTGCGGTGAAACAGAACGAATGATATATTTATTTTTTCCTATCAGTGATCTCCATTCCTCAGATGCCAGAAAATCCGGCTCATTTACTTCTGATCCGGTTTCAAGGAGTGGAAAATCATACAAGTCGGTCCAGATATCCTTCTCCTTCCGTTTATTGATTATCGTGTTATCCTTATTCTTTAATATTATATAATTAAAGAACCTGTCCCGCACTTTTGTTTTTTTAGCCTTCACCGGCAGCTCTGAAATCTTTTTCTTCGCGAAAGCATAGCATTTGAAATTGAGGGGACACACACCGCAATCGGGATTTACAGGCTTGCACTGAAGTGCGCCAAATTCCATGATCGCCTGGTTATGTGTGGCAGGATCCTTCTTATCAAGCAGTTCATTGGCAAGTTTAAGAAATTCCTTTTTTCCGTTGCCACTGTCTATAGGGCTCTCCATGCCAAATACACGTGCAAGCACGCGGTAAACATTTCCATCCACAACAGCATGAGGCTTATTAAAAGCGAAAGAGGCGACAGCTGCAGCGGTATATTCACCAACACCTTTTAATGAGCGGATATCAGCGTAGGAAGAAGGGAATTTACCATTGAATTCTGCAGATACTGTTTTGGCTGCAGAATGCAGGTTGCGGGCCCGTGAGTAATAACCGAGGCCCTGCCAGAGCTTCATCACGTTTTCACTCCCTGCTTCCGCGAGATGGTTAACAGTTGGGAAAGCTTTGGCAAATTTTAAATAATACGCCATTCCCTGGTCAACTCTTGTCTGCTGAAGAATAATCTCTGAAAGCCATATCAGGTAAGGGTCTTTAGTATTACGCCATGGCAAATCTCGCTTGTGGCGCAGGTACCAGGCACTGAGTATCCCCGAAAAGTCCTTCATGAAAGAAAAAGAGGTGTTTTTTGTTAAGAACGGGGCAAAATTACGATTTTAATTTTTGAATATAGATTTTAATCCTATCTTTGCAACCCTAAATTTAATTTTTTTGAATTAATTGTTTGATTATAAATAGATTATAGACGCATGACAAAGGCAGACATCATTAACGAGATTGCAGAAAAAACAGGTATTGAGAAAGTAGCAGTACAGGCTTCGGTTGAAGCATTTATGAAAACAGTGAGAAATTCAATGGTGGCAGGTGAGAATGTATATTTAAGAGGGTTTGGGAGCTTTATAGTAAAGAAACGTGCTGAAAAGACAGGCCGTAACATCTCTAAGAACACAACTATCATTATTCCAGCACATTACGTTCCGGCCTTTAAACCGGCTAAGACCTTTACTGAAAAGGTTAAGAAAAACGTAAAGAAGGAAGCAACAGTTTAAAAATTCCAATTTCAAATTTCAGATCCGCAGTACAGGATTTGAAATCTGAAATACTCAAAAAATGAAATCTGTAAATAAAAAACAAATTTTTGTAATAGCAGGTTCATTAATACTGATCGTTCTTTTATTATTAGCAAATACAAAGCTGCCTGAGAAAGCGAAAGCTCCTTTGTCGGATCACGCAGGGCATGACCATGACGGCTCTTCCATGAATACCTTGGTGGAATCGGCAAAAGAAAAGCTGAGCACATCCCAGAAGCAGGCCGTTGTTAAACTTGAAGATGAATTGAAGAGTTCACCTGATAAGAAAACCGCTTACCAGAATATGATCGGAATGTGGGATAGTTTACGGCAGCCGGTAATCGCAGCGCATTATATGGAACAGGCTGCCATTGCTTCTCCGAATGAGAAGAACTGGATGGAAGCCGGCAACAGGTATTATGGTTCAACACGTTTTGCTCCGGAAACTGAACGCCCGATGCTGTACAGTAAAGCCATTGAATGTTACGAAAAAACAGTTCAGCTGAATCCTGCCAACACAGAAGCGAAGATCAACCTCGGAGCATGTTATGTGGAAGGAAGCGCTGAACCGATGAAAGGGATCGGATTGCTGAAGGAAGTTGAGAAAACAGACTCGAACAATGTGAACCTGCAGCTGAACTTTGCCTTTTTCTCGGAAAAGTCCGGGCAATGGGACAAAGCGATCGCAAGGTTTGAAAAAGTGCTGAAGATCCAGCCTGATTTTATTGAGGCATACCTGCACCTGGCAGATGCTTACGAACAAAAAGGCGATAAGGCGAATGCAATAAAGAGTCTTGAAAAATACAGGAACCTGGTTGAAGATGCAACAATCAAAACCGAAGTTCAGGATTACATTAATAAGCTGTCCGCACAGGACTTTCCAAAAGAGAATAAATAAATAAAATATTAAACAATTTAAAAATTCGTAGTTATGCCAAGCGGTAAAAAAAGAAAAAGACATAAAATGGCTACTCACAAACGTAAAAAGCGTTTGAGAAAAAACAGACATAAGAAAAAATAATTTTCCTTAAGGGGAGATCATTATTCTGAGCAGTCAATAAATATTAAAACGGCTTTTGTCAAAGGGCTGTTTTAGTATTTACCTGCGTATCTGTATCTTTCCCGGAATTCCGGGATCTGATCCAATTTACAGAAAAAATAACGACACGGGTCCTGCATACGCGGGATTGCTGTGTTATTGTATTTATTAAAATATTATATAAGTGAACGAACTTATCATTGATGTTACTCCATCAGAGGTTGTTATTGCACTTTTAAACGATAAACGTTTAGTTGAACTTAATCGCGAAAAAAGCAATAATAATTTCTCAGTAGGCGACATCTATCTTGGCCGCGTTAAAAAAGTGATGCCCGGGTTGAATGCCGCCTTTGTGGATGTTGGCTACGAAAAAGACGCTTTCCTGCATTATCTCGATCTCGGGCCGCAGGCAGCATCGCTTAACAAGTACACCAAGCTTGTACAAACCGGTAAACAAACTACATCCAACCTGATGTATTACAAGTTTGAACCGGACATTCAAAAAGACGGAAAGATCGGCAACATCTTAAATGCTAATCAGCAGATCCTGATCCAGATTGCAAAGGAGCCTATCTCTACAAAAGGCCCCCGCATCACTACCGAAATTTCTTTAGCCGGGCGATATCTTGTCCTTATTCCATTCGCTGAAAAGATCTCTGTTTCACAGAAGATCAAAACAACGGAAGAAAAGACCCGCTTAAAAAGACTCATACAAAGCATCAAGCCGAAAAATTTCGGTGTGATCATTCGGACAGTAGCGGAAGGGAAAAGTGTTGCTGACCTGGATGCTGATCTTAACGATCTCGTAAAAAAGTGGGAAACTGTTTATCAGAACCTGAAAACTGCACAGCCTCCTTTTAAAGTATTGGGCGAGATCGACAGGACCTCCGCGATCCTTCGCGATCTGCTTAATGCAAGCTTCAACAGCATTCATATCAATGATGCAGCGCTGTTCGAAGAGATCCGGACTTATCTCCAGACGATTGCTCCCGATAAAGAAAAGATTCTCAAATTATACAAAGGCCCCGCTCCTATCTTCGATCATTTTGGTGTTGACCGCCAGATCAAAGGATTGTTCGGAAAAACAGTTACCATGCGCAGCGGAGGCTATCTCATTGTTGAGCATACCGAAGCGCTTCACGTTATTGACGTGAACAGCGGTAACCGTGCCAAGTCAGACAATAACCAGGAAACAAATGCCCTTGAGGTAAACCTGGAGGCGGCTACCGAGGTTGCGCGCCAGCTTCGTTTGCGTGATATGGGCGGGATCATTGTTGTCGATTTTATCGATCTTCACTCCGCTGATAACCGCAAGCTCCTTTTCGATAAGATCAAGGATGAAATGTCGAAGGACAGGGCGAAGCATAACATCCTTCCTCCAAGTAAATTCGGACTGATCCAGATCACCCGGCAGCGGGTGCGGCCTGAGATGAATATTGTTACAGTTGAGAAATGTCCAACCTGTGGCGGAAGCGGTGAGATCCAGGCAAGCATCCTCCTGATGGATCAGATAGAAAACAACCTGCGTTATATATTAAAGGAACAGAACGAAAAGGATGTTACGCTGTGCGTTCACCCTTACCTGGAAGCGTATATCAATAAAGGCTGGTGGTTCAATTCCCTGAAAGCGCAATGGGGAAAGAAATACGGCAAGAGCTTTAAAGTAAAACCTGTGAATTCATACAATTTCATGGAATACCGCTTCCTGAACAAGAATGAGGATGAGATAAAAATTTGATGATGAGTTTAGATTAATAATTTAGCAACGAGAACGCTCCGGGTAACCGGGGCGTTTTTTAATTTTAACAAACCACAATCACAGATCAATGAAAGAATTCAACGCGGTAATAAAAATTATAGGGATCAACCCGTATGTTTCCGTGCCCGGAAAGATTCTTAGAGTGATCTTCAAAGAAGCCAATAAAGATAAAGGCCCGATCCCTGTAAGAGGGTTCGTAAACGGCAGTCCATACACTCAAACTTTAATGAAGTTCAAAGGTGAATGGCGCCTGTATATTAATACTGGTATGTTAAAGGACTCACCACGAAGAATTGGTGAAACAATTAAACTCAGCGTTGAATTTGATCCCCGAAAAAGGACTGTACCTGTGCATCCCGGTTTCATAACAGCACTTAAGTCAAACAAAGAAGCTGCCGCTGTCTTTGCAGGATTATCACCCAGCAGGCAGAACGAAATTGTAAGATACATTGCTAATCTGAAAACAGAGGGGAGCATCCAGCGAAACATCCTGAAGGCAGTCCTTTTCCTTTCCGGTAAGTCACGGTTTGCAGGGCGTGATAAACCCTAGGTTTCATTTCGTTTTCAGCACCTGATTTCTTATCTTTGAGTTGAAACCCAATCATCAATGAAACTCCTCCTTACAACTCTTAACGCTAAATACATTCACCTCAACCTGGCAGTTCGTCTTTTGTACGAACTCAACAAGGAGCATGAAGGACTTCAATGGAAAGAGTTTACGATCAAGGAAGATAAGGATGATATCGCGGATCATTGCAAAAATTTTGATGTAATCGCCTTCAGCTGCTATATCTGGAACATCACGCAGACACTGGATGTTTGTAAAAGAATAAAAGCATTAAATCCTCAAATTAAAATATTATTAGGGGGTCCTGAAGTCAGCTACGACTGGAAAAATGTCATTAACCTTGAGCAGGTGGATTACATCATCACAGGCGAAGGCGAAATCCCTTTTAAAGAATTCCTGCATGCATTCCCGGATATTCAGAATGTACCTAATCTGGTTTTCCAAACAGTAACGGAAACCAGGCATAATCCCGAAGCTCCAACTTTCGACCTGAAGAATTTCAGCGGCCTGAGGCCATATCAGAATGATGCTCCCTCTGAGTTGTATAATAAGGTTTGTTATATTGAAACTTCACGCGGCTGTCCGTATAAATGCGAGTTCTGCCTGGCAAGCCTTGATAACAAAGTGCGTTATCTACCAAATGATGATATCAAAGCAAACCTTTTATACCTGATGGAGCATGGAAGGGTGATCAAATTTCTCGACCGTACATTCAATATTAAAAAAGATTTTACTATTGATATGTTCAAATTCATACTTGAGCATCATAGCCCGGAAAATGTATTCCAGTTTGAGATTACGGCAGATATCGTTCATCCGGATATCATTAAATTTATACATGAACATGTTCCTAAAGGACTGTTCCGGTTTGAGATCGGGATCCAGACCGTAAACCAGAAAGCGAACCTCGAGGTCAGCCGCAAGCAGAACTTTGAAAAAACAAAAGGTATCATTCAATCACTGCAGGACAAGATCGAAATGCACCTCGACCTGATCGTTGGATTACCCCTTGATCAATGGGAGGATATAAAATACAGCTTTGAAGAAGTATTCAAGCTTTTTGCACCTGAGTTACAGCTGGGCTTTTTAAAATTCCTGAAAGGCACCCCGGTACGCGAAAAATATGCACAGCATGGCTATGTATTCGATCCGAACCCTCCTTACCAGATCATCGAAAGCAATTACCTTTCAAAGGACCAGCTTGCGCAGATCGTAAAGCTTGAAGAAGCGCTGGAGATCTACTGGAATAAAAAGCGGGCAACAAACACATTGAAATACGTGACCGCCAATTACAGCATCTTCGACTTTATGCTTGGCCTCGGCAGGCACTTCGGGGAACGCCAGGATTTTCACCACTATTCGATAATTGATGTGTATGAGATCCTTTATGATTTTGCCGGTAAAAATTACCATGAAGATGCTATCCTCAAGGAACTGATAGCAGTTGATTACTATTTACAGGCAAAAGTAAAACCGAAGCCGTTATTTATTGAAGAAGTAAGCAGGACAGAAAAAAACCGGCTTGTTGATGAATTTAAATTAAATCACCATAAATTCCGGCATATCATTTTGCCATTACAATTTGATTTTCATATTTTCGAGCAGCAGAATCGGATTGAACCGGAACCAACAAACCTTATCCTGCAATACAGCGGGACAGGCAAGGCGGAAATCATTAACAACAACAAATCAGCGGAGCTTACGTCTGCCCCACTAAACTAAAACATCACGTATGAAAACAAAACTATTTCTAAGTGCTCTTTTTTTCACAATTTCTACCGCTGTCGTTTTTTCACAGGCCCAGCCACAAGGTGAATTCCACAAGCACATTATTAAGAAGACAGAAGGGGAAAGGCAAAAGACAAAACCCAAAGAATGGTGGGGCGCGGGAGTGATCGTATTCTCCAAACAGGATATTCCAAGGACCGGCACTATAAAAGAAACAGAAGCAATGCTTTCGAACACTTTCAGTGCCGATGATAAATTTGTAGGAAGAGTCTATTTGCCACGGGCTGTTGACCAGATGGATGCAATGGCACCTGAAGCTCTTACATACCGGGTATATATCGACAATGCAGCGAGGCCCTATCTTGTTGGAGTTGCAAAAGACGTAATGCCGGAAGGAACATGGTCATCCTGGCTCATCGATTTTCCGGATAATTTCCAGACTGCCATGAACTCCATTACAGAAGGCACGCATACAGTGAGGGTTGAAGTTTGGTCAAGCAAGGAAGTGGAAACAACTACCATCTATACTGACGAGAACGACAAAGCACTCGCGTATTCAAAAGATACTGATAACAAAGGTAAATTCTGGGCTTCAGGTGAATTTAAGATCACCAAATAAGTAAGTGCCATTGCTTGATCTGTATGCATGTCTGTAAGAGTACAGATTGATCTGATCCTTACAGGTAAACTTTTATATCTTTGTTTAAAACCCGCTGATGAAAAAACTATTACTGAGCGCTCTTCTATTCCTTAGTATTGCCCCGACAGAAGCACAAACATTGAACTGCACCCAGTTCTGCCTTCTTGGAATTGCAATTGATACAGTCAATGATGAACTTGATGTTACTATTTATAACGGAGACAGCAACCAGGTTAACTATCCTACTGTTATAGTAACTGATGCTGCGGGTGATACCGTAGGCAACATAAATAGCATGTTCTATCTCTTTGCGCAAATGCCGGGTGATACCGTTACGCATACAATTCCTACTACGCTTGGTAATCTGCCGGCAGGCTTTACCGGGATGGTGTATCTTACCGACCAGATCTGGGATATTACATGCGGATTCGCCTATCCTATGAATTGCACAGTGGGTGTACCTGAACGCGTCACCAGTAATTCAATTAGTGTTTATCCCAATCCTGCAACTGATAATTTCACTGTAAAAACACCTTCTGCGAAAGGATCTTTGCTCAGCATCTATGATGTTACAGGAAAAGTTGTACGTACTTATTCCGCGAACAGCAACCAGTTGATCATAAACCGAAACGGACTGCAAAGCGGATTGTATTTTATTACTGTTGTTGCAGACGGCAGGAAGTACACGGGCAAGCTTGTAATAAGATAACTACTGCATTACTTCGTGCTATCCTCATTCCGTGCTTCGACACGGTATCTCTCACGGATGCTACGGTTAGCAGATTCTGAGAGTTTCCTGAAAAGGCAGATTTGATCCCGCCCCCAGCAGAGGGATATCTCCATCGACTATTCTAGCTAATAAAAACATTGATCTTCACTGATCTTATGATTTTTAAAGATCGTCTTTGACGCTTATGCTGAAATTATGTCTGTTGTGCTGACTGATAGAACGCTGATCTTCACCGATCTTTATGATGAAAAAAGGATCGTCTTTGACGCTTATGACAAATTATGATCTGATACTGCTTGCTTGAAACACTATATTTCATTTAAACAAGAGTTTCGATAAGAGACGCATAGTATGCTAATATTTAATTTATACTAATCAAAACTCGAAGCCGAGCGTGAGGCCTGACCATCGCGATGCCGTTGCTTGTGGGAAGTATTCGATGGTTCTTGAATTTTTTGTGACTTTTTGTTTCAGACAAAAAGTTAAAGAAGTCACTACAACAGAAGATTAACTAAGGAAACTTCACCCCATCACAATCCATGCAGTTGATGGTGGGGATCACAGAGTGATATTTGCTGCGGATCGCAGAAAGAAATTCATTAGCGATAAGCGCATACCCTTTTTGATTTGGGTGATATCCGTCAAGACTGAAAAATCCGCCTGAAACAAAAGTAGTATTGTAATCGGCACCATCCCATTTTATTCCGCTCTTTACACCCGCAAAGAAGCTGTGCATGTCCACCAGGGCAAAATTATATTGTGAAGCTTTCTGAGCGATCACATTGTTATATGCATTAACAGCCTGGTCGATCTCATGAATCTCTATACTATCGAGAACGTACCTGTCGTGGATAGTATTTACAAGCAATCCGTATTTTTCGCATTTCATTGAATCCAGGGGTACTGAAAGTGTGATATATTCTCCTGCATGAAGCTGCCTGTATCCAAAAGGTGTAGTGATGTCATCAATAACAAATCCATTCCTTCCGGCCTCAAAATGAATATTATCGAGGCCGACATAGGCATCATTCAGGGTATCTGCCTGGCCCTGGGTTAAAGTTGCATTGTCCCACGCAACAAGTGTATAATAAGGAAAATTACGAAAATCAGGTATGTTGGCAAGAACGCCTTTTGCTCCGTTTGCTGTGAGTCCGCGCAATAATGAATCCAGGTACATACTGAATGTAGCAGGAGAAGGTATAGAACCTATGGTGCCACCGCTTGAAGCGAAGTTGTATATATCCTCCATCCCCACCCAGGCAGTGATAAATGTGGCATTCTGATTTTTTGCATCCGAATAAATAGTAGATGTTCCGGGAGTGCTTGCTATGCGGTTATAATACGGGTTTTTATTTCCGGTTGTTGAAAAGGCCTCACCGAATGCAGGATTAAAATAATCAGCAATATTAGCATACGGAACCGCGAAGTTCTGGATGCTGTTTCCTGCGAGTCCGGACAAATATGGCCCTGCAGCTGTTAAGGAGATCTGCGATTTTAAGGGTGATAGTGAAGTAACGCCTTTGCAGTCGGTTTTGTTCCCCAACCTGCTCGCTGTAATAAACCAACTTTCCCAGGGTTTGCTGTTCAACCCGAGCCCGGTATTATCGGGCATTAAAACCTGCCGGAAAGGCGTGCCGCCCACTACAGTAAACTGGGAAGCAAGAAGTGCCGGAATTGATTTCTGCTGGCCTTTCATATACAGGGAGCCGTCCTGGTAACCAGCCATATAATTACCGCCAATTGCAACTGTTCGCGTGAAATCTGCTTCACCTGCTTCCGGTTCAGGGCCTTCAAGATTTGGCGTACAGGAGGATGCGACCATCGCGGAGATAACAAACACATAACGAAGAAAAGCAGATATCTTCATAGGAAAAATATTTACAATACCATTTCAGTAAGGTTCACCGCTTCAACGGATATGATCTCAGGCACTGAACGTTTGATCGTTTCTTCAATTCCAGCTTTAAGCGTCATCATGCTCATAGAGCAGGATTTGCATGCGCCAAGCAATTCAAGGCGAACGATCTTTTCATCCGTAATTTCCACCAATGATACATTCCCCCCGTCTGCCTGTAAATACGGTCGGATCTGTTCCAAAGCATCCTCTACTCTTTTTGTTAATTCAATCATTTATTTATAATGTAAATGTGTAACGAATATACTAAATATGTACGGATAACGAATCTAAAAACGAATTTACGAATCCGGGTTATCTATGAATTACGAATTTATCGAATCTACTAATCTGTGCCTTGGTCATTTCGAGCGAAGCCGGGAAAGTGTGGAAGCCCTTAACCTTTTACGATTGAGGAATTCTTAATAACTCATTCATCAATGCTAACCTCTTCAATCTTTTAAACAACTTAAAACTTCAAACTCTAAACTATCCTCAAACCACCTACCCCACAACCTCCGTTTTCCCCACTCCGCTCTCGGCTCTCCTTGCGTTTACAATAGAAACCTGCTGAGCTACATTGCTTGCCATTTCCATAAATGCCCTTGCCTGCGGGGTGCCATGCTGCATAACAGCCGGACGTCCTGCATCACCCGCTTCACAGATGCTCTGCACCAGCGGAATCTCGCCAAGTAAAGGAACGCCAAGCTTTTCAGCAAGCATTTTTGCCCCATCCTTACCGAAAATATAATACTTATTATCGGGTAATTCAGCGGGGGTAAAATATGCCATGTTCTCTACTATTCCAAGCACTGGAACATTGATCTGTGCCATCTGGAACATCCCCACGCCTTTCTGTGCATCCGCCAATGCAACATTCTGCGGTGTGCTGACGATCACGACTCCATTCAGGGGAATAGCGCCAACAAGCGATAAATGGATATCACCTGTTCCCGGAGGAAGATCGATGATCATATAATCCAATTCACCCCAGTCGGCATCGGAGAACATTTGCGTTAATGCTTTAGCAGCCATTGGTCCGCGCCATACAATTGCCTGGGAAGTATCTGCAAAAAAACCGATCGATAATAATTTCACCCCGTAGCTTTCAACAGGAATGATCTTGTTCACACCATCAATAACTTTTATAAGGGGCTTTTCATGGATCACATCGAACATAATTGTTTGAGAGGGTCCATAAATATCGGCATCTACCAATCCTACCGAAGCGCCTTGTTTTGCAAGGGCAGCAGCAAGGTTAGAGGCAACGGTGGATTTTCCCACACCGCCTTTACCGGATGCCACAGCAATAATATTTCTCACCTTAGGAAGTAATGGACCCTTTTTCTGGTTACCGGTAACATCCGCGGTCATATGTACTTTTACGATCGCTTCTTTATCCACGAAGTGTAAAACTGCATTCACACAAGCCTTGTGGATCATGTCTTTCATCGGGCAGGCAGGTGTTGTAAGCACAACGGTGAAGTTCACATTCTTGCCTTCTACCACCAGGTCCTTTATCATTCCAAGAGTCACCAGGTCTTTTTTCAGATCCGGATCATCCACATTTTTTAATGCTTCTAATACTTGTTCTTTAGTAATGCTCATTGGGAAATTGTGTGATTTTTGAGGTTACAAAGATACGGAAAATTTACCACCCTTCGGCTTCGCTCAGGATAAACTCCAGAGCGGAGATACGGAGAAACACAGAGGATTTGAAGAGTCCGCCGGAATATTTCCGAAGAGTGCTTCTCCAATCGTGATCATAAATGTACATGTTGAAATTGGAAAATTATTTTTCCTCACGGATCTGCTCTTCTCTTTTGGCATTTTTAAGGTCAAGGCGGACCCGGTAAGCAATCCCGAAATTAAAAACAGGGTAACTTTTCAAGGGAGTGTAAACAGGAAGGTTATAATTAATGTCGGTTGTGTTGTAATAAAAAGCAAGAGGGTTTTTCCCTACAGAATATCCAAAATCAGCAAAAAGCATGATTTTCTTATACACAAAGCAATCGATGAATAATTTTATCTGCTGTTCATCGTAACGAACATAATCATAATTATTCTTTTGTGAAAGGCTGAAAGAACGCGTGGCCGCTTTATAACACAATCCTGCATAAAGCTTGTTCTTCAGGATATTCACTTCAAAACGGTAATTGGAAGGTATGATCCCGTATAAATTCATACGATCATTTATTCTCCAGTCAACTCCCACCAGCGGCATAAAAAAATTCCCGAACGCTTCTGTATTATAATATAAACCGAGCTTCACTTTGAATTTTTCATTTTTAACGAATTGCTCAAGAAAGATTCCGCCCATCTGGAAATCGTGTGCATCTGTTTTATCCAGGAAATCTGACGCAAGCTTCGGAACTGCAATTACGATCGTTTCCCATTTTTTGCTTTTGGATACAAACTTGAACCCAAGTGGAAGGGAAACACTTGATAAGCGGTGAGAATATGAAGAGTCCGGTGAAATGGTTGAATTCATTGTCTCACCATTCAGGCGGATCAACAACGTATTGCCGTTCTTAAATACTTTAGGAAGAAAGAAATTTACAAAATAATCATCCGTTTTATTCTTTTGCCCGGCAGCACTGTCGGTATAAACAGACGAGAATGTCTGATAATTTGCGCTGAGTATATCAGCGAAAGGCTGTGAGAACCCACGCACAGATAGAATACAGATGGTGATAACGAAAAGATATTTGTTCATGTGTATTACAAAGAAATAAAAAAAAACCGAACGTGCAAGAAGGAATGTGAGGGAATCACCGCCCTGCCTCCTCCTCAAAGAAGGGCATCACTCCGTAGAAAGGTGATGGTGAACAGTCACCTGAAGATCGGGAGAGATACCGTGTCGCGGCACGGTATGACGGGCATTAAAATCAACTAACATAGTAGTCTTGTGGGCTTCCTCGCTTTCAAAATCTCTGCCGCCTCCGCATCCCTGCGAGAAAAGAAAGCACACTGCTCTTAGTGATACTTAGTGTTCTCGGTATCTTAGTGGTAAATAGGAAAAACCTTCACACTTTCTCGATACATTTTCCGAAAAGGAAAATACTCGAAATGACAGCCCGCAGCTCTCCGGGTTGCTCCGTTCCTCGGTGGTAAAATGTCTGAGCCTGCGAACTACTTGATCTTCGCCTGGCTGCTCTGCTCCGGAGTCCTGTGAAACTTGATTCCGATCATCAGCTCATGTGTTCCAGTGCTGTATTTCCCGATGTTGGTCATAGTGAAATCGTAAGAATAAGCAAGGGTCAGATTCTCCTGCATGATAAAACCTACCATTGCAGAAACTGCATCCAAATGCCTGTAAGCGCCACCGATCCAGATCTTATCTTTATAAATCGCACGCAGGCCTAAATCAAATTGCACCGGTGCAGGCTGAACGAATTTAACACAGGTGGATGGTTCGATCTTAAAATTAGAGCTTAGATTAAACTTATATCCTGCCGTGATATAATAATGCGTTGCTAACCTGCTCAAGCCTGTGAAAGAATAATCATAGAATTTAACTTTATTCTGCATCAGCTGGGGAGCACTTGCTCCTACATACCACTTCTTATCTGTGGAGTAGGCATAAATACCCGCTCCGAAATCAGGTATCAGCGTTTGCTGAACTCCACCGCTGATCACATTGTCATGCGGATCATGCAGCGTGATCTTCGAACCATCCACCATGAATTGCAGTAAACCCGCAGATAAACCAAGGGACACTTTCACTTTTTCAGCTACCTTTAAATGATAAGCATAGGAAAGATAAAAACCGGTCCTTCTTGTGGGACCCACGATGTCAGTAAATAATAAACCTCCAACACCCATCTTCAGGTTCTTTGTCGGACCGTTAACACTTAACATATAAGTCCGCGGAGCATCCGTGATCCCGATCCACTGGTACCTGTTGTTTGACAATCCTTCAAAATAAGGATTGCTGCCTCCCACCGCAGGATTCATCGGGTAATCATTGAGCATATAATTGCTGTAATGCGGAAGCTGCTGGGCACGAAGGCCCGCAGTAATCGCGATCAGGATAAATATGGGAATCAGTTTTTTCACTTTATATGGTTTTTCGTGATTATCTTAAAATAGTGATCGGGCCTGTGTACACATCCGGGAACAATGGATCTTTCAGATCGATAACATAATAATATGTTCCTACCGGGAGCTCCTTGCCGTTAAATGTTCCTTTCCAGCGTTCCTTATATCCAACGGACTGGAAGAGTAATTCCCCCCAGCGGTTATACACCTCAACAACGCAGTTAGGGAAAAGCTCTATGCCGTCAATGATCCATTCATCGTTATCACCATCCGAATTCGGAGAGATACCATCCGGAATAAATATGGTCGGCAACACAGTCACCAGGACCGAATCACTTGCTGTACAACCTTCAGGTGAAGTCACCGTAACTGTATATGTTGTTGTTGTTGACGGCTGGGCTACAGGGTTTGAAGCTGTGGAGTTATCAAGTCCGGGTAACGGGGTCCATGAAATCGTATTCCCTGAGGTTGCCGTCGGGCTGCCGCCAATCACCGTACTTGTACCTGTGATAATGGTTGCATCAGCACCTGCATCAGCAAAAGGCACTGTATTCGAGCTGATGGTAATAGTATCTGAATTGAAACATCCTGATCCGTTATCCACCAATACATAATAACTTGTAGTCCCTGCAGGTGGAGTTACCGAAACAGAGGAGGAATTTCCTGAACTCGTATTTCCCGGAAGCTGGAACCATTGATATGTACTTGCAGTTGCGCTAATAGCGGTTAAGGTGATTGATCCGCTCTGGCAGAATGTGGTATCGTTCCCGGCAAACACATTGATGGTCTGATTAGGAACAAGCACACTTGAGTCTGTGACCGTACACCCGCTGGCATCTGTCACCGTAAGTATATATGAGCCTGAAGCAAGATTAGAAAGATCTTCGGTTACCGCAGATGAGCTTCCGGACCATTGATATGTATAAGCCGGTGTTCCGCCGGTTACAGTAATATCAATGGCTCCGTCAGATAATGTATTACAGCTTGGATTCGTTTCGGTGCTGGTTATTGCCAGCACTGACGGCTCGGTGATCACTACGGTTTGTGTAGCTGAGCATCCGTTGCCGTCAGCAACTGTAACGGTATATGAATTTGCACCGATATTTGCAAGCGTATCCGCTGTACTCGTACCTGTTGACCAGCTGTAAGTATACGGCAGCGTTCCTCCGGATGGGATCACCGTGATCATACCATTTGTGTTACCGTTACATACGGGCTCAACTGTATTCGCCACACTGAATGCAATCGGTGTTGGCTGGGTAATATTAACTATTCCCACAGCAGTACATCCATCAGTTCCTGTTGCAGTTACTGCATAAGAGCCTTCACACAATCCCGTTGCTGTTGATCCGTTCTGAGAAGCAGGATCATTCCATGATAGTGTATATGGAGTTGCTGTCCCATTTACAACTACTGTTGCTGTTCCATCACAAAGTGAATTACAGCTTACGTTAACTGATGACATCGCAAGACCCGGAGCATTCTGACTGTTAAGCGGCAGCATTGCTGTGATCGAACAGCCTGTATTATCGGTGATAACCACAGAATAAATGCCTGCTGGTTTTCCGGAAATTGTTGCCGTTACTTCACCACCAGGACTCCAAAGGAAGGTATAAACTCCGGATCCGCCAATCGGTGAAACGGTAATGGAACCATCAGATGCACCGCAGCCAGGAGCTACAAATGATGCATTCGCGATAATAGGTGAAGGCTCAGCGATCACTACCGAATCGATCAATGAACAATTATTGGAATCAGTTACTTCAAGATAGTACGTACCTGCCGTTAATCCTGCAATGGTCGGAGTTGTTTGTCCACCTGTGATCCAGAGGAATGAATAAGGTGACACACCGCCTGAAGGGATTGCGGATGTTACCGCACCATTGTTGTTCCCGTTACAATTGATATTGGTTGAAGTGATCGCAACACTTGTTGGTCCGCTTGTATTGCTTACAGGAATTGCGACATTGGTCACACAGCCTGCGCTGTCAGTTATGTCAACTGTATATAAACCGGCACACATATTAGATGAAGATGTAAGGGTATCTCCGTTACTCCACAAATAAGTATATGGTGCAGTTCCGCCTGTTGGTGCTATGACAACGCTTCCGTCACATGCTCCGCAGGTTGCTCCGCTGATAATCGCATTTGCTGAAACAGCAGGAGGTGAAGTTACCATTATCGTGTCATTTGCCTGGCAACCTGTTCCGTTGTCTGCTACCACATAATAACCGGTGATGCCTGTCGGAGGTGTTACCATTATAGAAGCGCTGTTTCCTGTATTTGTATTCAACGGCATCTGGAACCACTGGTAACTTGTTGCAGTTGCACTGCTTGCAGTAAGTATCACAGATCCGCTCTGGCAGAATGTTGTGTCGTTTCCGGCAAATACTGTTACCGTCTGAACAGGAACAAGTACGCTGGTATCCGCTATGGTACACCCGTTTGCATCCGTAACATTAACGATGTATGTTCCGAACAGGATACCGTTCAGGTCTTCTGTCGTTGCTGAGGAACCAGTCCATGCAAAAGTATAAGGCTGTACTCCACCCGAGATAGTAACATCGACCGAGCCGTTAGGTAATGCATTACATGTAGGATCAGTAGATACGCTGCTGATAACCAGCGCAGGAGGCTCGGTCAGCACTACAGTCTGAGAATCCAAACAGCCATTTGCATCAGTCAGAGTGACAGTATATGAATTTGCACCTACGTTGAATAATGTATCACCCGTACTTGTGCCTGGTGACCATGCATAAGCGTAAGGTAATGTTCCGCCCGAAGGAATAACTGTGATCATTCCGTTTGTATCCGCATTACATAACGGATCAATTGCATTCGCCACACTGAATGACAGAGGTGAAGGCTCAGTTACACTGATCATTCCTGCTGCAATACAGCCATCAGCACTTTCTACAGTCACGGCATACGAACCTTCACAAAGAGCAGTGGCAGTAGGTGTGGTTTGCAAACCAACGTCATTCCAGTTGTACTGGTATGGAGCCGTGCCACCGCTTACCAATACAGTTGCTGTACCATTGCAGAGCCCGTTACAGGTTACGTTTGTTGCTGATAAGCTGAGCGATGCTGCATTCTGATTGTTCAGTGGAATTACTACATTCGCAACACAGCCGGCATTGTCGGTTATCTGAACCGAATAAATTCCGGCTGCAAGATTTGCAAGAGGTGATACAGGTGAAACAACATAAGGAGCTAAACCGCCTGAAGGGTTGATAGTGATACTTCCGTCAGAAGCTCCGCAGGTTGGTGCTACAAGAACCTGGTTTGCCAGGATTGGAGCGGGTTCGGTAATAGTAACCGAATCCAGCAATGAGCAGCCCATGGAATCGGTCACCTCAACATAATAAATTCCTGCCGTTAATCCGGAGAGAGTTTGAGTAGTCTGTCCTCCCGCTATCCACAAGAATGAATATGGCGGAATTCCACCAGATGGTGTTACTGCAGTAACAGCTCCGGTTGAACCACCATTGCAATTCACGTTTGTTGATGTGATCACAACACCTGTTGGCCCATTTGTATTGCTTACTGGCATGGAGAAATTCGTAGTACAGCCGGCACTGTCGGTAATATTAACCGAATATAATCCTGCGCAAAGGCCGGTTGAAGTTGTGGTTGAATCACCATTGCTCCAAACGTAGCTGTATGGCGCTGTTCCGCCGGAAGGGGCAAGAACTGCGGAACCATCACATAACCCGCACGCTGCATTTGTGATTACTGCATTTGCAAAAACAGGCGGGGTTGCGGCTATTGTAGTATCAAGGCTTATTGAACAGCCAAGGGCATCGCTGATAGCAACAGTATAGCTTCCGGCACATAAAGCCGTAGCCGTATCATTTGTTTGTCCTGAAGGATCATTCCACATAAAGGAATACGGAGCTGTTCCGCTCGTGATATTAACTGCAGCCACACCTGTACAAGCTGATGAACAGGAAATATTCGCAGAAGAAATAGCAGCGATCAGAGGGGTTGACTGCCCGATTGTGAAGGTGTCAAGGATCACACAATTATTAGCATCAGTAACGGTCACAGTGTATGAGCCCGGACATAACCCGGTTACATTGGGTGTTCCCTGGCCTGCTCCCGGTGCAGGTGACCATGAATAAGTGTGTGCGCCTGTTCCTCCTGATGTGACAAGCGATACGGCTCCCGTACATACATTGCTGCAGACAGCGGTTGTTACTGTTGCGCTAATGGCAAGCGGCACAGGTTGATTTATAGTAACCGGACTGAAATGGATGCAATTATTTGCATCCGTCAGGGTAACAAGATAATTCCCCGCACATAAATTCAATGCGGTGTCATTGGCAGTTGCTGTTGTATCACTCCATAAAAAACTTATCGGGAGTGTTCCACCGATAGGAACAACGGATCCTGAACCATTGCAGTCTCCGAAACATAAAGGATCAATAGTGGATACTGTTTCACCTGTTACACCGCTTGAGTTATTGAGTGTAATTGTAAAGGCGGAATCGCAGCCATTCACATCCGTAACAATTAATGTATAAATATCAGCACACATGGCACTTACATTAGGCGTGCCCTGTCCTGCTCCCGGTGCAGGTGACCATGCATAGGTAAAGGCCGGGGTGCCGTTAAGCACATTCACACTTATAGTACCGTCACATACATTGCAGGCTGCCGGGGTGCTTGATATTGCGACATCAAGTCCTGCCGGATTTGCGATCACTATCGTTGCGGTATCAGTACAGCTGTTGGCATCCGTAACTATAACGGTATAAGTACCCGGACAAAGGTTTATTGCTGTTTGTGCGGTTGTATTATTGGACCAGTCATAAGAAAAATTAGCTGTTCCACCCAGCGGGGTTGCCGTTGCAGTTCCGTCACAGCCGTTATTACATTCCGGAGGCGTGCTGGAAGGAATAACACTTAATGCAGCAGGATCGGTAAGTGTAAAGACCTGGTTATTACTACAACCCATTGAGTCTGTAACTGTAAGGGTATAGGTTCCTGAACCGAGGCCTGTTACCGATGCGGTATTATCCCCGGCCGGTGAACCCGGTTCCCAGTTATATGAATATGGTGGAGTTCCCCCCGTTGCTGCCGATGTGGCTGTTCCGCTCAATGTGGCATTACAAAGCGGATTTGTGAAAGTAACTGCAGGCACAATCGGTGTAGGCTCTGTAATAGTGATGGCAGGTGGTGATATTGTACACCCATTACCATCCGTTACTATTACATTATATGTTCCGGGGCACAGAGCGGAAGCTGTGTCGTTGTTCGGGCTGCCCGCAAACTGCCAGTTAAAGGAATATACAGGTGTCCCTCCGGAAGGTGTTACAATAGCCCCGCCATCACAAATATTATTACAGCTGATGTTCATTTGCGATGTAGTGGCAGTAAGGGCAATCGGTTCGGTAATATTCACAGTATCTTTAGCAATACAGGCATTGGCATCGGTGGCTGTGATGATATACTGGCCTGGACAAAGGTTAACAATATTCGGGAGCACCGGCCCTAAAGGATTCCAGGTAATATTGTAACCACCCGGGCCAGGGGTCCCGCCGGAAATTGTGGCTGTGGCAGTGCCATCACAGTCACCATTGCAGGATACATTTGTTGAAGCAAGGGAAACCATTAATAAAGGCGGTGCGGTAATATTTATTACCAGCGTTGAATCACATCCGTTAACATCGGTTACTACTACAGTGTAGGAACCGGCACATAATCCCGACTGATTTGCAATTGCAGGTAAAGCCGGGGTCCAGGAATAAGAATAACCGCCTGCACCGCCTGTAGGATTTAAAGTAATTGTACCATCACAGGCCCCACCGCAGCTTTCATTGGTAATTACCGGGTTTGGCGCGATTGGTTCCGGATCAAATACTGTGGCAGTGTCAAGTGAAATACAACCTGAAGCGTCTGTTACTGTTACTGTGTAAGTTATAGTTCCACATAAACCTGTGACATTAGGAGTGCTGTTTCCGGGAGGATTATTCGGTGACCAGCTGTAAGTAAAAGCGGGTGTTCCGCCTGCCGCAACCACACTTGCTGTTCCGTTGCAAGCATCGGTACAGTTCGGGCTTGTATGAGACATTGTTAACGCAGGCCCTGTTAAATTATTTACAAGATAGTTAAAAGTATATGTACAGGTCGCACCGGTTGTAATTACCAGAGTATAAGCCCCGGAAATTAAATTGGTAATTGTTGTTGTCCCCTGACCGAGGAAGACACCCGGACCTGACCATAAGAAAGAGTATGAACCGGGACCTGCACCACCTGTTGGAGCTACGCTGATGCTACCGTCAGGAAGAAGGCAATTTGCATCTGTAATTGTTGGATTATCGATCACCACGGATTGTTCTGTTATTGTTACCGCGGCTGTAGAAGTACAAAGGCTGGCATCGGTTACTGTTACTGTATAGGACCCTGCACATAATGCTGTCGCTGTTTGAGTGGTTTGTACCGGTGACGTATTCCATGAATATGTAAACGGACCTGTTCCTCCTGAAGGATTGGCTGTTGCGGTTCCGTCACAAGTCCCTCCGCAGCTCGCATTCACCTGAGTAGTGGATACATTCAGCACAGGCGGGTTTGTGAAAGTTACGGAATCTGTATTAAGGCATCCGTCAAAATCAACAACAGTTACAGTATAACTGCCGGCACACAAACCTGTTACCGTGGACGTTACCCCTACAGTTTGCGGAGGGCTTGAAGAATCTACCCATAAGTATGAGTATGGAGGATTTCCGCCAGCGGGATTAGCTGTTGCAATTCCGTCACATGCCCCGAAACAGCTCAGGGTTGTGTTGGAGGTGGTAATGGTAATAGTTACCGTTTGTGTGATAGTAACAACACCTGTCGCAGTACAGTTACTAGCGTCCGTTACTGTTACAGTGTATGTCTGGTTGGGACATAAATTCACCGCTGTCTGGGTCGTTTGTCCAAGTCCATCGCTCCATGAGAAGGTGTACGGTGGAAGGCCACCTGCGGGAGTTACAGTAGCAGAGCCGTTACAAACAGTACAGCTGGATGTATTGTTGGTTATTGGTGCTGTTAATACCGGGGGCTGAGTAATGGTAAACGCCTGGTTGGATGCACAGTTGTTGGCATCAGTTACTACAAGGTTATAGTTACCGGCACATAGCCCGGTTACAGTTGGTGTACCATCACCTGGGGGGTTACCTGGTGTCCAGTTGTAAGTATAAGGAGTAGTACCGCCGGTTGCCATGGAAGTTGCTGATCCGTTGCATGGTGTCGGGGCACAGGTCACATTTTGCGTAACAGTCGGGTTTCCCAGAAGCTGTGCAGGTTCCGTGATCGTTACGGTTGTGGTTGCAGTACAGTTATTATTATCCGTAACAGTAACGGTATATGTTCCTGCCGGTTTATTTGTGATTGTTGACGTGGTCTGCAAACCCGGAGTCCATAAATAATCATATGTCGGAGTTCCGCCACCTGCAATCGCAGAAGCGCTTCCGTTGCTTAAACCGAAACAGGTAACATTACTGGAGCTGGTTACAAGCGTTATAGAAGTGGGTTCGCTTATGGTTATTGAAACTACCCTTGTACAACCGTTAGCGTCTGTCACTGTAAGAGTATAAACTCCTGCACATTGATTTGTAATAGAAGGTGTTGTTTGTCCCCCCGGAAACCAGGAGAAAGAATACCCGGGCGTTCCCCCGGAAACCGTTGATGTGATAGTTGCATCGCAATCAAGGTTACAGGAAAGGCTGGTGGCTGTTAAAGCCGCATTCAGTACATTAGGCTGTGTGATGTTTGTGGTGGCTGTTCTTGTACAACCGTTGGCATCAGTCACGGTTACTGTATAAGTGCCCGGGCATAAGCCTGTAATAGTCTGGGTGCCCTGGCCGGCATACGGACCTGGGGTCGAGCCTGTCCATACATAAGAATATGGGGCGGTTCCGTCAGATACGGTAGCAGTCATTGTCCCATCGCAGGCACCATTGCAGGTAACATTGGTTTTTGTAAGAACAATGGTTAATTGTAGCGGCTGGGTAATGGTAACTGACTGAGTGCTTACACAAGCCTGGGCATCGGTTACAGTAACGGTATAAGTGCCGGGGCACAAGCTGGTGATTGTCGGTGTGCCTTGTCCAGCATAAGGACCTGGGGTTGATCCTGTCCATACATACGTGTAGGCGGGCGTACCACCCGTAGGGGCTGCGGTAACACTTCCGTTGCACAACCCGAAACAGGTCACATTCACCGGTACCGGGTTGGCTTGCAGCACGGCAGGTTCGGTAATAGTAACGGTTGCCGTAGCGGTACAGCCGTTAGCATCCGTCACATTCACCGTATATGTTCCTGCAGGACGTGAAGGTAAGGTGTTAGTTGTAGAAGCAGTAGTTACCGGGGCGGGCCCGGGATTCCAATCGTAAGTAAAAGGACCTGTACCACCTGCAACTGTTGCGGTTACGGATCCGTTAGACAGGCCGTTACAGGTTACATTCACCCCTGTTGCGGATGCCGTAAATACATTTGGCTGAGTTATCGTAAAAGATGCTGTTTGGGTACAGCTGTTCTGATCCGCAACAACAACTGAATATGTTCCAGGACAAAGATTGGATAAGGTCGGACCTGCACCGGCCGGGTTCCAGGTGAAAGTATATGGCGAAATTCCACCGGACACAGGAGCAACATCGGCAGTTCCGTCACACGCCCCGTTACAGGTGATGTTTGAGCTGCTCGGAGTGATTACCAGGGGTACTGGTTCAGTAATAGTTACAGTACCTGTTCCCTGGCACAATGAGTCATCCCTTACTGTAACCGTATAAGTTCCTGCGCACAAAGAACTAATGGATTGCGTGGTTTGGGTAGCAAAAGGCGGAGCGGACGCCCATGAATAGGTGTAGTTAAAAGGCGTGTTCCCGCCGGTTGGAGCTGCTGTTGCGGTTCCGTTACACACCCCGTTACAGGTAAGATTGGTTGATGTTGGATTTGCAACCACCACGGCTGGCTGGGTAAGATTTTGAGTAAAGTTCTGAACACAATTGTGATCATCTGTAACAGTCAGAACATAAGTTCCAGCACAAAGATTGGTAGCTGTCTGGGTATTCTGACCAGGTGTGGTATTCCATGAAAATGTATAGGGTGCTGTACCACTTCCTACAACAATGTTGGCGGTAATGCTTCCATTGCAATTACCAAAACATTTAGGTCTCCGCCTTACAAAATTGGCCCCGATAGGATTGGGAGCAATTACCTGGACGAATTGCTGGAAGGTTTCAAAATCTGAACTGTCTGTGATTGTTAAAAGATAAGATCCGTTAGCAATTCCATTCAATGGGTTACCACTACATGGGCATCCCGGGCCAGCCCAAACAAAACCAAAGGGGCCGGGGCCAGCAGAAAATACAGTTACTGAAATAGAACCGTCAGAGCTGGTATTACATAAAGGAGCAACTATTGCAGTCTGGATACTGTCAATTACACGTGACAAACCTGAAGCACGCGGGTAAATCACTGTGTTGTTCTTAATAACCGTGGAATTATTTATCCCGCTTTCATTCAATGGTTGAGCAAGAACCATTTTGCAGGAAGTAAGATCAATTGATTTGCTAACTGTTCCCAGCCATTGAATTCCCAATGCCTGGATGTTCTTCCCTGAAACGACAACCGTTCCGCCTTCCATCATCACTGAAGAAGTAAAAGGCATGATCAGGTCACTCTGAATATTCCAAACAGAAGAAGCGCTTCCGGCAAAACGGATGTTTCCCTTAGGCATGGCTTTATTGAAATTGATATTCCTTGTTCCGTTCCCGGTAAAACGCAATTCACCTGAAAATGAACTTCTCACATAGTCTGAAAAAGAAACCGAACCGGAGATCTCCAGTCGGGAAGAACTGTTTCCCACAACCTCAACAGCACCCAGGTCCTCTGAAATAACAAGGTCCCTGCAATATAAGATCCCATTCAGTGTTAAGTATAAGCCTGAGTCATCGGATGAAAGCTCATCAAAATAAGCATTATCAGACGCTGTCGGAACTGACGCTCCTCCCGCTCCACCGCTGGATACAGACCAGTGGGAAGGATCGTTCCATGCACCTGTACCATTCACCCAATAACGGTCAGCCGCAAACATTCCGGGGTTTAGTAAAAGCAATATCCCGATCGTGACAAGTAAAATCTTTTTCAAAGCTATATGTGTTAGTGTTTAGGAGCGTTTAAGCCATCTGTTCAATTACTTACAAATATGGCATAAATACCCGAAATATAAAAATCCAACTGAAAGGTTTTTAACAGTGTAATGTTAGTTGTATCTACAGATGCAGCTGAAGTCTTTAAGGTTGCTTTACAGGAGATCCGGGACTCCGGAATAATTGACTTCTCGTGATATTTTTAAAAACAGTCCCTGTTTCTATTTGATTCCAGTGGCTTTCATAATATTGCAGTAAAAAAGTTCAAATGCCTGTAACAAATAAAGAAACACGCGCGTCACATTCAAAACAAACCGAAAACATCATTTAATATGAATATCAAGACCATTTACTCAAAAACCTTAGCTTTCTGCCTTCTGGGCATGTCGGCTTTCAATTCACATGCACAGCAAACCCGCACAGTTGGCGATTTTACCGGTATCAAGGCGGGTGATTCTTTTATCATAGTTCTTTCTCAAAGCGAAGCAGGCAGCCTTAAGGTTGATGCGCCTGAGAATGTCCAGAGCCAGGTCAAAACGGAAGTAAAGGACGGCATCCTGGTTATTTCGAGCGAAGGAAACATCAAAACCGATAAAGACATTGTAATCACCGCAGGCGTAAAATCCCTTTCAAGCCTCGATGTTTCAGGTGCTGCCGAGATCAGGTCGGAAAACCAGCTGATCTGTGACAAACTTTCAATCGAATCAAGTGGTGCAGGTGACCTTAACCTGGATGTTAAAGCTGCTGAAATAAAGACCAGCATCAGCGGAGCCGGTGATGTAACACTGAAGGGCAGTACTCAGCTGCTAACCGCATCGGTTTCAGGGGCCGGGGAATTAAAAGCAAGTAATTTAGAAGCTGATAAGGCGAAAGCGAAAGTTTCAGGAGCCGGAAGCGCAAGGATCAATGTCAAGCAAAGCCTTGACGCTGAAGTTTCCGGTGCAGGCGATATCATTTACAAAGGCAACCCTATCGACCGGAACGTCAATATCAGCGGAGCAGGTTCGGTTCGTGAAAGTAAATCGGGAACAGGCGAAGAAACTGCAGGCGACACAACCAAAATAAAGCTTGGCGGAAAAAAATACATGATCATCGGAGATGGCAATGATGACGATGATAAAGACGTACGTAGCTCGAAGGATTCGACCCACGATTACAACGCAGATTTTAAGCACTGGAATGGAATAGAGCTTGGAGCAAACGGCCTGATGGATTATAAGAACAGCCTGACCGCCCCTGTTAATTTCCTTGAACTTGATTATGCAAAATCTTACCAGTTCGGATTAAACCTTTTTGAGAAAGATTTCCATATCTACAAAAACTATGTCAATATCGTAACCGGGTTTGGTTTCAACTTTAACCACTACGCTTTCGCAAATAATATTACGATCAATCCCGACTCCAGCTATATCTGGGCCAGCAATGACTCTGTAAAATACAGGAGGAACAAACTGAATGTAAGTTATGTGAGAGCGCCACTAATGCTTGAGATCAACACAAGTAAAAACCCGAAGAAGAATTTCCATATTGCAGGAGGAGTTGAATTCGCTTACCGGATCCACTCGGTAACAAAACAGCGTTATTATGTAAACGACAAGCATGTGAAACTGAAGCAACGGGATGACTTTAACCTGGAGCCTTTTAACATGAGCCTGATTGCACGGGTTGGATACAATAACGTTTCGGTGTATGCTTCCTACGGACTGAACCGATTGTTCAAAAAAGACCAGGGGCCGCAGGTTTACCCCGTTGGCCTCGGCATCTGCTGGACAATGTAAAATTTTATAGTTTAGTTTTTGGAGGAGCCCCGGGATAACGTCCGGGGTTCTTTTTTTATTTGAATACAGAGCTAAAGGTCATTCACTCCGTTTCGCTCCATTCAGGAGGCATATACTATTTAACCGGTGGTACAATCATAATTTATCATAAACATACGGAACGGCCCTTTGATATCATAAGGATCCGTGAAGAAATGCGTTCCAATAATTTTAATTCAGCCCTTGCACGCTTTCTCGACTTCGCTCGAATGACAGCGCACGAATACCCTGAGCTCCGCGAGCCTTATCGAATTAAATCAGAATTTACCATAAACAGCCAGGACGGCCTTTGACATCATAAAAATTTGTGAAGATCTGCTTACCAATAATTTTAAATACAGGCCTTGCGCACTTCCCGGCTTGCTCGAAATGGCAGCGGACGAATACACCGGTAAGATCCCCCGGGCAAACTCAGGATGACAACCGGTACTATATGTCATCCCGACCGCAGCGGAGGAATCTTACTCTGTTTTGGGGTAGCCCATCGGAAAACTCAAGCAGACGCTTGCTGTTACAAAGCAGCATTCATCTGGTACAATACCGGCTTGCTTGGGGATGCATCATTTTCGAAACTGGCGATCTGCAGGTTAAGCAGATACATCCCGTCAAATACCGTATTCGCAATATATACCATTTCAGTAATGGTGCGTTCGGTTTTAACTGCATCTGGATACTGCCAGAAAATATGGTGCGCTGAAAGTTTTCCTCCGTCAACTTCTTTATCCACCGAAGGAAGATCTATGAGTAAATGCTCAACCCCGATCTCGTGAATAAAAGCGGCCGCCTCTTCATGAAGATACGGAGGATTAGTGTTTGAATAGTGCTTGTTGATCTTTGAGATATGATTGTCAAGCGTCCTGATGATGAGTGCTTCCGGACGTTTATTTTCGAGGCAATTCTGCAAATGCTCTTTGGTGATTACCTTATCTCCTTCCGCATTTTCATCAGGAAGAATGGTGATCAGCTCAGCGATAAAAAAGAATTTTTTGAGGCATTGATTGATTGAATAATGCTCTTTACTGATGTGCCCGACACATTCCGTATGTGTGCCGTTGCCATGAGGATTAAACGTAATGTTCCTGAAATTCACAGATCCGCCTTCGTTCACATCTCCCACCCAATCGCCCATTCTTACAGGTTCTATCTTCACAGGCGGAACATACCATGCATTTACATTCTCTTCACCTGTACGCAAGGGTATAGAAATATCAATCGGTTTTGAAAGATCAGTGTTATAGCTTTTTCCTTTATATGTGATTTTTGATACCATTAATCGAACTCCTTTAAAATTAACTATTCAGAGAAGCCAAATCTTATAAATATTATTTTTTTATTATTAATTTACCCGATTGCAGCAACTCATTATTTTGAATAAATTTATAGAAATAAATTCCTGATTCCATTTCAATAGAGTCGAAATCAAACACCGAATTATTGAGATTATTTATTCTTTTGGTTTCTCTTCCCGTTATATCAAAAATTAAAAAAGTCGCGTTACTGACACTTCCTAATCCAGAATTAAAAGTTGCATTGTTGCTAAATGGGTTAGGGGATATGACTGCTTGAGCACCATCATCATTTTTTAGAAAATCTGATTGTCTTGGGGAGTCACACGGACCAGTAAAACCATACTTTAAAGTAGTTGCATCTTGATATAATGATATTGAGGCTTCAAAGCTAGTTCCCACCACATAGATATTATCATCAAAATAACAATCTTCAAATTGAATGTCCATAGGATAAAGTCCAGGGTAATCATGCGCGTTGCCGTTATATGTATCATACCACTCTTGAACCCCTGTTCCACTATTATATTTTATTGTAGTGAAATCGAAACCGGATGTCTCAAAAGTTTTACTTTCAACAAACACCTTACCTGTAGTGGGATTCACCATTATCATCATCCCATAATCATCATTTGTGGCAGGACAACCTGATCCTGCTCCATCAAAGGTGTTTGTCCAAAGTGGTGTTGTGCCTGCTCCAGAATACTTCATTGTAAGCACATCTGAATCATTATCTGTAGGATTAAGTTCGGTGAAACCAGTTACAAATATTTGTGGAGTGCGTGAGCTAGAAATTTCCATCACACAAACTGATGCCAGTCCATCGTCATAATTGTAGGAGCTGTTATTCCATGTATTTGCAAGAAGCAACATTCCACCGGAATCATATTGAAGCATAAGCGCATCAGAACCATTTGAAGTCGTTTGAGTTTTCCCAACTACATAGATTACCTCATCACTATCTATATCAAGCCAATTTGTTTCATCAATATCATTTGTTAAAGTATTATCCCATACTTGAGTCCATGAAATGGTACCTGTACTGGTACTTATCTTTTGTAAAACGGCATTATGGTCGGTAGAAGAAACCGTTCTTATACTAGTTATATACAAATATGATCCGGCCGAATTAATCTTCATGAATTTAGGAGTATCATCTTGAGTACCTGAACTATTATATGTATTAGACCATTGTAACGTTCCTGATGAATTATATTTCCGAAAAAAGATATCCCCACCACCAATTGAGGTACGACCACAAACATAAACATTGCCTGAATTATCAACATCAATGCAATAAGCCTGTTCCGTTCCCCCGCCATGCCAAACAGCAGCCCATTGTTGAGTTCCGCTTTGATTATACTTTACAAGAAGCATATCTGCTGCAGTCCCAGTATTAGTTGCTTGGCCTGTTGCGTAAACAGCAATCGATGAACCTGTTCCATATGAAGTTAATGCGTAAAATTGGTCTACTTGACTACTAGTTCCGTTATATGTAGAGGTCCAATTGAGTGTTCCAGAAGCGGTATAAGACATAAGCAGTGCATCGGGATTTAAATTAGTAATTCCTTTTGTCCCACAGCTATATACCCTTCCATCTCCACCAATATGCACATCACAACCTGCATCATTAACACCAGTTGTTTGATAATGATCATCCCATAGTAAGCTTTGTGCTAGACCGTTTAAAGAACTAAATAGTATGATTAATGGAAATAGACATTTTATCGTTTTCATGTTTTTAAAAAATTAGTGGAAATAGATAGTTTTACCAAATGTAACATAATTTTCAAGATACCAATAAGTTTCTATAATTCATAAATCTTTAAAGAGATCGCTCGCAATACGGTCTGCTATCAGCTTGCCTTTATCAGTTAAAAATAACTTATTTTCCTCATTTAAAACATCTCCCGAAGCGATATATTTTGCCGATTCTTTAAGACAATTCCGAAGGAAAACTGCTCCGAATTTTTCTACCTGGCCAAGGTCGGTTCCCCAGATTGTTCTTAAGGATGTTAAGATATATTCATTGTAGCGCTGGACTGTTGTCAGATCTTCACGCTCATAATTCGGTTTGTCCTGTTCCAGACCACGGATGTATAATGCATTATTAGAAATATTCCATTGGCGCGAAACACTATCAAAGGAATGTGCTGAAGGGCCCAGTCCAAGATATTTCTCCTTCAGCCAGTAATTGCTGTTGTGCTTGGAATAAAATCCGTCCTTGCAGAAGTTGGAGATCTCATACTGTATAAAACCATTGTTCTTCATTCCTTCAAGCATGACCCCGAAATGTTCTACACTTTGCTGTTCATCTACATCCTTTATTAAACCTGATTTAACCGAATGGGCTAACGCGGTTTTAGGCTCTACAGTGAGGCAATACGCAGATATATGTTTAACGCCAAGACTAAACACGATTTGAAGATTGTTTCTCCATTTATGTTCTGTTAAGCCCGGGATGCCATAAATAAGGTCAATTGAAATATTATGGAAGCCCTCCTGCTGAGCAAACCTTACTGCATTAAGAGCTTCGGCAGAATTATGAGCGCGGTTCATTAACTTAAGATCTTCATCATAAAAACTCTGAATGCCAATACTGAACCGGTTTACAGGAGTACTTTTCAACTCCCTGATTTTAACTATAGTAAGATCATCGGGATTGGCTTCAAGCGTGATCTCTGCGTCACTGCTGATATTATAGTGATCATAAAGCGAAGTAAAGATCATATTCAACTCATGTAATTCCAGCAGTGATGGTGTACCACCCCCGATATAAATTGTTGACACCGGCTCTCCGGCAAGGTAATCCTTCCGCAGGACAATCTCCTTTTTCAGTGCATCAAGAAACGCACCTTTATTCTTCAGTGATGTGGAAAAATGGAAGTCACAATAATTACAGGCTTGTTTACAGAAAGGTATGTGAATGTAGATCCCGGCCATTTTATTATTTTCCTTCTCTTGAATAATATATACTGAATTAATTTTACGAGACACACTTTCTCGTTACAACTTCCGAATTGTAAGGTTCCTCGAAATGACCGGCACACAGTTCTAATGATTATTTATTAAGGACTATCCTGAAGGTTGTTCCTTTATCTGTTTCAGAGTTTTTTACAAAGATCTTCCCTGAATGATAATTCTCAATAATCCTCTTTGTCAGTGACAGCCCAAGTCCCCAGCCGCGCTGCTTCGTAGTATAGCCCGGCTCAAAAACAGTTTTATATTTTGATTTAGGGATTCCTTTTCCTGTATCGCTGATATCAATATAAACGAACTGGGTCTGGTCAGAAACAGAAATCCGTATCGCACCATTTCCATTCATGGCATCCACTGCATTCCTGATAAGGTTCTCGATAACCCATTCAAACAAAGGCACATTCAGCTTGGCTGTAAAACTGGGGGCATTCGGTGATTCCAGGGCAAAGGCAACATTCTTGGACGTGCGCAGCTTCATGTAATTTACTGCATCACTTAATACTTTTACCACATCCACCTCATCCAGCTTCGGAACAGAACCTATCTTCGAGAAGCGCTCCGTAATAGTTTCAAGCCGTTTTACATCCTTTTCTATTTCCATCGCTGTTTCAGGGTCAAGTCCTTTCGAGCGCAGGTACTCCAGCCATGCAATAAGCGAGGACAGCGGTGTTCCCAGCTGATGCGCAGTTTCCTTGGCCATCCCTACCCAAACCTGGTTCTGCTCCACTCTTCTTGCTGTACTGAAGAGCAGGTATGCAATCAGGAGGAATACTCCAATGATAGTGAACATCACATAAGGGTAATATTTCAGCTGCGTAAGAAGTGTGGATTCGCGGTAAAAGATAAAGCTTTTGGTCCCATCACCAAACTCCACCTCGATCGGCTGGTTCTGCGCAGCCATTTCAGTCAACTGTTCCTTCAGAAAAACGGGATCATTGATCCGGGTTGAATCGATATTCCCTGACTCAATGACGCGCGTCATAGTGGAATCGGTATAGATCACAGGCACGGAAGCCGAATTAACAGCTACTTCCGAAATGAAGGATTTAATAAGATCATCCAGGACGATCTTAAGTTCAGTGAAAAGCTTTGAATCCTTGTAATAGAGATAATTTTTCTGTCCTTTATAAATATTTATCTCAATAGGCTCCTGGACCGCACGCATAGCCTGCATCTGCATTTTCAGGTAGGCTTTATCACCTTCCATAGTTGAATCCAGGTTCCTTGAAGTGATAGGAGTACCGTGTTCATCCGCCAGGATCACCGGCACAGTGGTATTATCCGCTACAACTTTCAGCACAAAGCCGTAATCTGTAAGATCCTGTGAAAGCTGTTTTGTAGCTTCAGCCCACAGTTCCACTTTCTTTCTTTCGTCTGCGGAAATCTTCTTAAAAAGATCGTTAGTATATTTTACAAGATTAACCTTCTTCTCAATGGCTTCAGCCCAAAGCCTGACCTTGGTGCGTTCTTCCGAAGCTATTTTGTTAACAAGCGTGTTGGTGTACCAGAGGGAAATCCCAACGATCATAACGGCTGCTACGAAAAGCCATAATTTCCAAGTCTGCTTCTTTGAATAAATGCTCAAGAGATCACGTCTTTATTAGAAAGACGAATTTACGTTTTTTTTTGAGAGAATGCAGAGGATTTGAGGTAAGGGATGAGTTACTTACTCCAGACTAGTTAAAAAAAATAATTGTTATCGCAGGCAATGGTGAGTCATCTATCAAACAGGAGTAAATAATACGCTCCTCCGGAGCTCTTATATAGATGTGGGAATGAACAAGGAATAATACGCTCCTCGGGAGCTAAAGAAAAGAGGATAACAAATAATGTTCGTTCGGAGCTCCTCATTGCATGCGAAATGTACAAGAAATAATACTCCTCCGGAGCTAAAGAAATAAACCATGTCAGGTAAAATCCATCGAGCCTGACCAGATAGCGAGGCCATCTAATATATCACTTAAAAATCCTCTGCTTCCTGCTTCTTTGGCGGCCTTAATTCTTTCTTAACTTCTTTTTTGTCTGCTTCTTCCCAATTGATCTTCATTTTCGCAGGCTCCGGTTTTTTATCATTGCTCTTCAATGTGCTGTCTTTTTTAAAGAGTCCGAATTCTTCTTTTAAAATCCCTTTTAAGTTCTGTTTCTCTACTTTAAGGTCTTGCCGGACATTCTGAACAGCACTTTTAGAATCATACTTTATAACCGGGTTGCTTATATTTCCGGTCATTGAAAGGAAGAGATTTGTGCGGCCTAACCCATCGTCCGCAATTTCACCGAACTCATCATTTTGCTTTTTAGCAGCTTTTGCTTTTTTGGATAAAAGCTCATTAAGTGAAAGCTTTATGTGGTAATCAATATCATTATTAAAATTATGAGTGCCCGAAACCGCCACATTCAAAGCATTTGACCTGATCTCCATTTTAGGAAAGCTGATCACCTGTCTTTTTATTTCGATCTGATTCTTCAGGCTTGCAAAACGAATTGTCTCCAGCTCTTTCAAAGAAATAAACCGCGAAAGGCTTTTCATTGATTCAACATTATTCAGCTCTCCGTTATCAATATTCATATCCACACCCGCATATAACTTATCCATATCCATTTGAAGTTCTGGTGATAATACCGAAGCGAACTGGATCTTCGCACTCGCGATTCCTTTTATATTTTTATCGGTGATGTTTGCCTGCCCGAAATTCTCAAACTGCTCGAACATCCTGGTGATATTGATCTTATTCACTTCTGAGAAACAGGTGACAAGAATTCTTGAAGAATCGCTTCCGTCAATCATTCCGCTTGTACTGATAGTTCCATTCATGGTAGACAATACCACCGGATCAATGATCATCCTTTTATCCTTTAGTTTAATTGAACCATGAATATCGTGAGCTTCGAACCTGCGGAAATGCATTTCCCCGATCTCCGCTTTTAAGTCGGCATTGATATGTTCAGAGAACTTTAACTGGTATTTTCCTCCAGCAGCACCGCTTTCTTCTTTATTGGCCAGGACCTGGTCAAGGTCGATCCTTTTAGAGCTTAAGCTGGCATCTATGGTAAGGTCCTGATCTTTTTTCAGGATAAAGCCGGCTATATTCCTGAAAAAACCTTTAAGCTTAAAATCACTTCCTGAAATATTACCGCTGAAACTGTTGATCTCAAGATCGTTGTTATCAAATTTGAAATCACCGTTTATATCAGAAAAGCTAAGTTTGTTATTTTTCAACTTAACATCTGCGTTGCTGATTATCAGTGTTCCCGAACTCACAACATCTTCGAAGCTGTTATCAGCATCTCTTCCGGAGCGGCAACTGAATGATGCATCAAGCCGCAGGTCACCACTTGCACTTTCAACCGTATCTATCTTCCAGAATTTCTGTAATTCCTGCAGACTTGTAATCGCAGTAATTTTCCCTGAATAGGAAGGATGTTCCAGGTCATTGATCTTTATGTCACCTTTGATGTTTCCTTCCCCGATATCCGCAGATACAGCACTTAACTGCAGGAAGGAAACCTGCTTGTCAGCTCTGTTACCATTACTGTAATTCCCTTTAAGATTTACATTCTTCAGCGTAAAACCGCTTTTTATCTGCGTTATATCTGCTGAGCGGATACCAAATTCAGCAGTAACAAGAGGCGAGCTTTCCTTGCTTATACTTCCCCTTATAAGCGCGCTGAAATAAAACTCTCCTTCGCTTTCATATTCAACCACCCTCCCACGGAATTTCTCCGGGATCAATGAAAGCACTGAGCGTATATCCATGTCTTTCCCTTTCACACCAAGGTTCAAAACAGGATCTTTACCTGAGTTGATCGCATTCCCAAATACTTCGAACATCAGTTCTTCAATAGCAAGTTTTCCGGAACTTACCTTATACGTATTTATCTTGTTATCAATTGCCAGCTGAAACTCTGTATGAACATTCTTCTTTCGCAGATAATTAACACTATCGCTGCTGATGAGGTTAACGTAAAGATCTGCGCTCGCATTCAATGTGTACGTTTCAGAAGAGAATTTCCCGCTGAACTTTCCTGACCTGATCTCTGTATCAATTTTTTGCTTTGATCCGGAATCCATGTGATCGAAACGGACATTCTTAAGTATGATTTCCTCAAGTGCAAATGAAAAAGAAGTAGTGGAAGTATCACTGCTTTCTTTCCAGAAATGATAATTATCATTTCCATTTTTATCTATTCTTATCCGGATCCTTGCATCTGATATCTCCAGCTTCCTTACGCGGTAGTCTTTCCTGAATATATCAAGCAGGTTAAATTGAAGCGAGATCTCGCCAGCGCGGAATAACGTGTCTTTCTCCGGCTTGTCCCCTGCATCCAGTGCCTTTACATCCCGAAAATTCACTGAACCGTAAGGAAAATTTTCAATGACTGTAAAATTAATATCCTTTCCGTCTATGATCACGCGGGTATTAAGTTTCTTGTTGAGCTCCCCGACAACATACCCTTTGACCTCATCCTGGTAATACAAGCCAATGACTATGCATGTACCAATGATCAGAACGCAAAGAATAAGAAAAGCAATTACCAGCCGCAGGAAAGCACGCAAAGCCCAGGGTGCTTTCGGGCCTGCACCGGGCCATTTACCGGAATGCTGATCCTGGTTTTCTTCGTTGATCATGTAAACAATTTATCATTACAAAGTTTATCAAAACAAAGGGAATCCCCCGTTCCGGCCTGAAGATGTTATCAATAACGGCCGGTGAATAAGTTTATTTCAGGTTCTCACATTTTACATAATCCTTTAAATTGATAAATTTGTGAGATAGATTATTGTTTTGGAATTCTTCAAAGGTTTGTTTCTTTTGCTGTTTCTTGCCGCGGTGGTATTCGCACCGTTGTTCGGCCTGTATTATCTCATCAGGTATCTATTCCGGTTCTTTAATCAACGCACTCATAACCGCAGGGTCAGCCCGGAATATGCAGAGCTCCTTCTCTCTTCCAAATTCATTTATTACCAAAAGCTGGACGATAAAGCGAAAACGAAATTCCTGCAAAGGCTCTTCCGTTTTATTGATAATAAGGAATTCAATGGTTCCGGAGGACTTCAGGTTACGGATGAGATGATCATACTTATTTCAGCTTCTGCTATCCAGCTCACATTCGGGCTTGAAGAATATCTCCTGGATCATTTCTCAAAGATCTTTGTTTATCCCAAAGCCTATTATTCGAAGATCAGCGGCCAGTATCATAAGGGAGAAACTAATCTTGCAGGTGCAATCGCGCTTTCCTGGAGCCACTTTACGGATGGCTACAACAAGCCGGGTGACAAAATAAACCTTGGTCTTCATGAAATGGCGCATGCACTGCGGTTTGACAAATTCAAAAGCCAGGACTACGACCGCTTTTTTAATGCTTATTTTAACAAGTGGCAGGTGGTTGCCGAAGAAGAATATCAGAACACAAAAGAGAAGGGCTCTGTCTTCTTCAGGGATTATGGAGGAACAAACAAGAATGAATTTTTTGCGGTTTGTGTCGAATCCTTCTTTGAATCGCCTTCTGAATTTAAAAGGCTACATCCGGAGATCTACCAACATATGTGTATTCTTCTTAACCAGGACCCGTTAATGCTGCAGTATGCCGATCCGGGCCTGCAACAGATAAGGAACAGGAAAACAACGATCATCGAACTTAAAGGAGAACCTTTTTACGTGTCAGGCACCAGTACTAAGAACATACTTTCTCTCATCTTTGCAATTCTCGTATGGCTGGGGGTTACGGGCGCCAATATTAAAGACGGACTCAATGCGGATCTTATCCTGATTGCGCTCCTTGCCCTTGGAGTAGGTTATGGAATTGTGATCCGGGCTTTCAGCAGGGTATATTTTTATGAAGATGGTGTAGAAATCAGGTCGTTCCTTCCGAACCTGATCGACAGGAAAAAACTATTCAGCTATGATGAGCTGATCTGTGTTGATCTGGGCAATGATCACTATGACACTGAACATGACACCCTACGGATGATTTACCTGTATAAAGGAAAAATAAAAACCAGGACATTCAATGACCAGTTCACGCAGTTAAAAGTGATGCGCTTCGCAGATAAACTCAGGAGCAAGAAGGTCGCGGTCAAGCTGAACAAAGTACACCTTGCAAGCCTTACCTAATCGCTGCTGATCATTTTCATCATCCCTACTTCTGCCTCAGTCAGGAGCCTCCAGCGACCGCGCGGAAGATCTTTCTTCGTTAACGGTCCGAAAACCACCCTGTCAAGCTTACGTACATTATAACCGAAATTCTCAAAGATCCTTCTTACGATCCGGTTCTTTCCTGAATGGATCTCCACTCCAACACTGGCTTTGTCTTTTCCATCGCCAACATAAGAGATCTCATCCACTTTTATCGGGCCGTCCTCCAGTTCTATCCCTTCAGCGATCTTATCAAGGTCCTGGCGTTTTAAAGGTTTATCGAGCTCAACATGATATACCTTGCGGACACCATAACGCGGATGTGTTAATTTTTTTGTCAGCTCTCCGTCATTGGTGAACATCAGGAGTCCTGTTGTGGCACGGTCAAGACGGCCTACAGGATAGATCCTTTCACGGCATGCGCCCTGGATCAGCTCAAGAACCGTCCTGCGCTGCTGGGGGTCATCAACTGTGGTAATATAATCTTTTGGTTTGTTCAGGATCAGGTAAACGAGCTTCTCCTTCTTTAATGTCTGCCCCCCATATTTTATCACGTCAGTAGGCTTTACCTTATAACCCATTTCTGTAATGATCTTTCCGTTCACCTGTACAACACCTGATTCTATCAGCTCATCCGCTTCTCTCCTGGAACAGATCCCTGCATTTGCAATATATTTATTTAAACGGACAGATCCATCCGTATTTATTTTAGGAACCGGAGCGGCAGCACCTTTTCCGAATGGCTTTTTCTCAAATGAACGCTTTTTATAAGGTCTTGAAAAACTACCTTCTTCTTTAGGTCCTTCGCTTCTTTTAGGAGCAGCTCCCGTTTTTTTCCGTGACTGGTATTCTTCTTCGTAATCGAAATTCTTCTTATCGCTTTCTCTCAGGAAAGCAGGTTTTGATTCATAGAAATCGCCATCATGACTTTTCCTGCCGGTTGTTCTTTCGTCCTCACGCGGACTTTCGGATCTTTTACGGAAAGCCGGTTTATCACCTGCCGGTTTCCTGCCTTTATCAGTATAACGTGCTGTTTTCGCTTTATTATTGGAGGTTTTAATCCCGCTGTCATCATCTTCACTTTTTTTACGGAATGAAGGCTTATCATCATCTTTCCTGAAGGGTTTATCCTTTTTAAAGGGAGTTCTGCGTTCCGGACGATCATCATCCGTTCGCTTTCTGAATGCCGGCTTTTCATCCCTGGAATCATCCCTGTCACTAAAACGTTTTGGCTTTTCTTCCCGCTCATTTTCACTGTCACCATCGCGGTTCTTACGAAAAGGCTTCTCTCCGAAAGGTTTCTTTCTATCATCCCCGGAAGAAGATGCTCTCCGAGGAGACGCACTTCCAAAATCTGAAGGCCGGGAATCGTCACGATAGCGCTCAAAAGCAGGCTTCCTGCCTTTTTTGTCGTCTTTGCCTTTCTTAGGATCGCGGCCCGTGTTTTTTGAGTCCTTAGCGCTTCGTTTAAATTCCTTTGCCATGTTCAGTAATTTTTTGCAAAGATAGTCTTAAAATAGGGGAAAAACGAATTTACCTGCGCGAAACAGCCTATACCAAAGGATAAAAAGCCGCTTCTATGTGGTTAACCGCATTACCTGAAGAATTCATCACAATGGAAATAATATCAAAGCGCACCTCCAGTGAAAGATCTTTCTGGATAATGTATTCATGCGCAGCTTTAATAAGGTTTCTTTGTTTCTGCCGGTTAACAAAGGTTTCCGGCTCACCGAAATAATTTGATTTACGCGTCTTTACTTCCGCAACCACCATTGTATCCCCAATCGAAGCTATGATATCAGCCTCCAGATTCTTAAAGCGCCAGTTGGTTTCCAGCACTTTATAGCCTTTGCTCTTTAAAAAAGCGGCTGCAAGCAATTCCCCTGCAAGGCCGGTGTCATTATGTTCTGCCATGTTAAGTATAATTAATAGTAAAGGTTGGTTTTCAACCCTAATAATTTAAACTGTATTCACGGAGCAGGCTGCAAATATGATAAATTCATTGAAATAAACACCCTTGTGTTTTTTGGTACGAGTTTTGAAATGGAGTGCGGGCTGTTAAAAAAATTACTATTTTAGCAGAGCACGATTCAGAAACAATCAAAAACATAAAAATGAAAAAATCCTTCCAAAAAATTACTTCTGTAGTAGTATTGATGATCGCTGTTGCATTTTCGGCTTCGGCACAACCGTTCCAGGGCGTGATCGAATTCAAAAAGCAAACGAGCACCGACACTACCAATTTTATTTATTATGTAAAGGATAACCAGGTGAAGATCGATGAGATCGGTACAAAATCACATAAAGTGGAAGGTACTTTCCTTATTGACATGGATGCTAAAACTATGGTTTCCCTGAATCACGACCGGAAGCTTTACATGACCAATAATAATCCTGCAGCACCTACAATCAAAGGGACCTGTGTTGTAAAAAAAGGACAGAACGTTAAAAATCTCCAGGGGTATAAATGCCAGGAGTATGTTGTAACCAACCAGGAAGAAGGGCATATCATAACTTATTGGCTTGCTGACGGTAAATTCACTTTCTTCGAAAAGATGCTTCGCCAGTTGAACCGTAAAGACAAATCTTCCGTTTATTTCCTCCAGATCCAGGATGTAAAGAACATGTTCCCTATGCTTTCTGTTCAGACAGATCTTACCGGGAAAGAAGTAACCAAGCTTGAAGTGACCAAAATCACTAAAAAAGAACTTGATGCTTCAATGTTCGAAGTTCCGAAAGGATATAATAAATTCGAAAAATAATTCGTCATTCCTTTAAATTTTAAACGCCCCCGCACACCGGGGGCGTTTCTTATACCCAATAATTATTCTATAATGAGAACAACCAGGTCACTTATTCTATTCATTGTGCTGCTCTCGGGCACGGCTTCCTTCGCACAACTAATGCCTTTCGGGTTTGTAAAGAACTGCATGTCGTATTCGCGCACTACTGTCACCGATGAATTGAACAAAAAACATTTTACGCTTATTGACAGGAATTACCAGAAAGCGAACAACCCGCTTATGAACGGCTCCACTTATTATTCCAACCAGGCCGACCGGACCGAAGGCGCAGGTGAAGTGGCTGTTTTGTCCCTCATTAATGGGTCCAAACAGATCACGGAGATCTCTTTTATTACCGGGACCAAAATGAATGTTTCGGCTAATTATGATGAGGTCTATAAACAAATGGTCAGCTTTTTTAAGGATGAGAGGACTTTCAAGAGCCCGCTTTATAATGATGTGAATTACTTTAAAAGGGAGAATGTTTATTATTATGTATTTAAAGTAAAGGGTGTCCCTACAATTGTTGTTTCGAATTATAAACTGGATGAAGATTACTTTGGAAAAAAGTAGTAGGTCTTACAAACAATTTGAATTTCCCAATCCTTTTCCAGCCATTTATTCCCGGGGAACTATTGGTTGCAGCCTGAAAATAAGCACTTGAAGCATCGAAGATTATTAAGCCAGCGTCATCCTTTTCTCTACTTCCTGGCTGTCTGGTCAAGACGGTTTAGGCGTTATTTCGAATGGTATCTGAGCAGTAAGAGATATGTAACAACACGCAGCCCTCATAAATTACCTTTCAGGATAAAAAAGCACCAATCCGTTTTACTGAAAAAGCTTGGTGATAGTGACATGAAACTTCAGGTGAATAAAGTAACCAACCTGAGAATTGCTATTCAAAACATTGATGGTATTTTAATCAGGCCGGGGGAAACTTTTTCATTTTGCAAACTTGTAGGATTGCCAACATCTGCAAAAGGCTATTTACCTGGAATGGAATTAACCTTTGGAGAAGCGAGAGCCGGTATTGGCGGTGGAATCTGCCAGATCTCTAATCTTATTCACTGGCTGGTAATTCATAGCCCGCTTACAGTGACCGAACGCTATCATCATTCTTTTGATCCCTTCCCGGATGACGGGCGTGTTTTGCCCTTTGGCAGCGGAGCGACCGTTTTTTATAATTACCGTGATTACCAATTTACAAACAATACACAGCATACTTTCCAGGTAAATCTTTGGCTAACAGAGAAATGTTTGGATGGAGAACTAAGAACTGATACCGAGCTCGATTATGGTTATCATGTGTTTGAAAAAGATCATCAATTTTTAAAGATAGGTGGCAAGTTTTTTCGCAAAAATGAAATCTGGAGGCACAAGATATTGAAATTCAAAAGTGGTGAAGTGGTTGATACGGAACTTATCACTAAGAATTTTGCAAGAGTAACTTACACACCGGATAATTATAGAGAAGGATAATAAGAAACTATTAAAACGTAATCACACTCTTCTCTCCGACATCCTGCCTCACTCTCCTTCCCATTACTACAGCTAGATTCCTGTCTATATGTCCTGCAGGAAAATTAAAACAAACAGGATAATCAAACTCTTTAACTGCATCTATAACTATTTCTTCAGCAGTCTTTCCGAAAGGAACCAGGTTGTCTTTCATATCTGACATTCCACCAACAATAAGTCCCGCCAATCCCTCCAGCTTACCTGATCGTTTCAGGCCGACCATCATCCGGTCAATGTGATATAAATATTCATCCAGGTCCTCGATGAACAATATTTTTCCCTTTGTATCAATATCAGAAGCACTTCCGGTTAATGCATATAATAAGGAGAGGTTGCCACCAACAATTTCTCCCTCGGCATTTCCTTTCCTGTTCAAAGGATGTGATTCAACTTCGTAATTAAATCTTTCTCCAAACAAGGCCTTGCGCAGTGTTCCTGTTGCTTCCGCATTCTTTGCAAAATTGATCGGCATGGTGGCATGAAGCGTTTCAACACCAAAATTATGAAGGTGTGAATGGAGCACTGTGATATCACTGTATCCGACAACCCATTTGGGCCGCGCCCTGAATTTTTCAAAATCGATCCGGTCTATGATCCTTACCGTTCCGTATCCTCCTCTTGCGCTGATCACTGCTTTTATACTTTCATCATCCATCATGGCCTGGAGGTCTTCTGCCCGTTCTGAATCCGTTCCCGAAAACTGGCGATCACTGTTAAAAAGGTTTTTACCTAACACAACATCCAGCCCCCACGTATGCAATATTTCAACAGCCGGTTTCAGCTCTTCTGCGGAGATCTTTCTCGCGCAGGCAACGATACCAATTTTATCGCCTTTTTCCAGGTAGGGTGGTGTGGTCATTTTATCCTGTAATCGTTACAAATTCTTATCTTAGCACGCAATTTAGTAAATAAGTTGATCAGGAAAAAGTTAATTCGGCAAGACCCGGAGCGCATCCTGAAAAACATAACAACCGGAGCTACCAATAACCAATAACTCATTTAACTTGAATTTTAAAAGACATACCGTTACCGCTGCATTACCTTACGCAAACGGACCCGTTCATATCGGGCACCTTGCCGGATGCTACCTGCCTGCTGACATCTATTGCCGTTATCTTCGTTCAAAAGGTGAGGATGTAAAGTTCATCTGCGGATCGGATGAGCATGGAGTTCCTATTACAATTAAAGCAAAGAAAGAAGGTATTACGCCTCAACAAGTGGTTGATAAGTACAACAAGATCATGGGCGACTCTTTCAGGGAGTTCGGGATCTCTTTTGATATTTATTCACGTACTTCTTCAAAGACGCACCATGAGGTTGCTTCGGGTTTCTTTAAGACGCTTTATGACAAAGGAGTTTTTAAAGAAGAAATTACCGAGCAGTACTTTGATGAAAAAGCAAATCAATTCCTTGCAGACCGCTATATTATCGGAACATGCCCGAAATGCAGCAATGATAATGCCTATGGAGATCAGTGTGAAAAATGCGGGACTTCTTTAAGCCCTACCGAACTTATCAATCCCCGTTCAACACTTTCAGGAGAAAAGCCTGTTCTTAAAAAAACAAAGAACTGGTTCCTTCCCCTGGATAAAATGCAGCCCGAGATCGAAAAGTATATCGACTCGCACAAAGAATGGAAATCGAATGTTTACGGGCAGTGTAAAAGCTGGATCAATTCAGGCTTACAGCCGCGGGCAATGACGCGGGATCTTGATTGGGGTGTTAAAGTGCCTATTCCTGATGCAGAAGGAAAAGTGCTGTATGTTTGGTTTGATGCACCTATCGGGTATATTTCCGCAACAAAGGACCTTACGCCCGACTGGGAAAAATACTGGAAAGACAAGGAAACAAGGCTGATCCACTTTATCGGGAAAGATAATATTGTTTTCCACTGCATCATCTTCCCGGCAATGCTGATGGCAGAAGGAAGTTATATCCTTCCTGAAAATGTACCTGCAAATGAATTCCTGAACCTCGAAGGTGACAAGATCTCTACATCCCGTAACTGGGCTGTATGGCTTCATGAATACCTGGTAGATTTTAAAGGGAAACAGGATGTGCTTCGCTATACTCTCTGCGCAAATGCTCCGGAAACGAAGGACAATGATTTCACATGGAAAGATTTCCAGGCCAAGAACAACAACGAGCTTGTCGCCATACTTGGAAATTTCGTGAACCGGACACTTGTACTCACTCACAAATATTACGAAGGAAAAGTTCCAGATACGGCTGAATATATCAAGTCTGATCTTATTTTACTGGATGAACTCAGCAAGTTCCCTGCAAAGATTGCAGCAAGCATTGAACAATTCCGTTTCCGCGAAGCACTTGGTGAACTGATGAATCTTGCAAGGCTTGGAAATAAATATCTTGCCGACAATGAACCCTGGAACCTTATAAAGACCGATGCAAAACGGGTACAGACGATCATGAACCTCTCACTCCAGATCTCTGCGAATCTCACTGTCCTTATGGAACCTTTTCTTCCTTTCACTGCCGAAAGGCTGGGCGCAATGCTTGGCCTGAATAAAGGCTTGAAGTGGAATGATGCCACTCGCACTAACTTATTATTGCCCGGACACCAGGTAAACGCAGCAAGTCTTCTTTTCGAAAAAGTGGAAGATGAAACAATTGCTGCACAAGTACAACGGCTGGAAGATTCTAAGAAACAAAACATGATCGATAATGTTTCGGCCACCGAACCGGCAAAAGCGGAAACTTCTTTTGATCATTTTTCAAAAATGGATATTCGTGTAGGAACTATCCTGGAAGCTGAACGTGTGCCGAAAACAGACAAACTTTTAAAGCTTCTCATTGATACGGGCATAGATAAGCGTACGGTGGTATCCGGGATAGCGGGTTCCTATAAACCCGAGGATATCATCGGGCAGCAGGTAAGCATCCTTGTTAATCTTGCTCCCCGGAAGATCAAAGGCATTGAAAGCCAGGGAATGATCCTGATGGCAGAAAACAATAAGGGTGAATTAAGCTTTGTAGCTCCTACCCGCTCTGATATGAACAATGGTGGTCTAATTAAGTAGCCGCCTGAACCTGATTTTCACCGGCAGTATAATTTTAATTCCCGGATCCTGATCCTGACGTACTTTGATTAAAAACTGAAAAGGGTCATAAAACTTTGAACATGAAAAACTTTCTATTTCTTTTCGCTCTGCTCTCCGCAGGCGTTTCCATTTCACAGGAAAAACTTCTGACAATGGAAGAAGCTGTTGTAAAGCAAAAGACAACTCTTGCCCCTGCGCGGCTTAAACAGCTTGGTTGGATCAGGAACACGGATAACTATTTTTACATCGACACAAAGAATTCAGAAGATGTATTGATCAGCGGCTCTGCGGGTTCGGATAACCTGAAGGATGTTTTAACCCTCTCTAAATTAAATGAGGCGCTGGGTGTTAATTCAGAAACCGCCCTTAAAACGTTTCCACTGATACGTTGGAAGAATGAATCACAGTTCACTTTTGAAGCAGACAAAAAATTAATGCAGTATGATCTCCAATCAAAAAAGGCCACCACGATAACACAGCGTGATTTTCTTGACCAGGCAGAGAATAAAGACATTGCAGAAAAGACAGGTCACATTGCGTACAATGTCAGGAACAACCTGATGATTTTTGACGGGAAGAACCAGCTTATTGTCACTAATGAACTTAACGAAAACATTATAAGCGGAAGATCGGTTCACCGCGAGGAATTCGGAATTACAAAAGGAACATTCTGGTCTCCCAACGGAACGCTCCTGGCTTATTACCGCATGGACCAGACCATGGTTGCTGATTACCCCATCATTGACTGGACAGCAAACCCTGCAGAAAATAAGAATATTAAATACCCGATGGCAGGCGGAAAGAGCCATGAAGTAACGGTGGGAATCTATAATGTTAATTCTGGCCAGACTGTTTTTATTAAAACGGGTGAACCAAAGGAGCAATACCTGACCAATATTGCCTGGAGCCCGGATGAGCAGCATGTTTATATTGCTGTTCTGAACCGTGCACAGGACCACATGTGGCTTAACTCATACAGTACCGTTACCGGCCTCTTTGAGAAAACCTTATTTGAAGAAAAGCATGATAAATATGTTCACCCTATGCATCCATTGGTATTCTTACCTAAAGAGCCAGGGCAGTTTATCTGGCAAAGTGAACGTGACGGCTTTAATCACCTCTACCTTTATGAGGTTTCTGGAAAGCTGATCAAACAGCTTACAAAAGGTAACTGGATTGTTACAGACCTTGCAGGTTTTGATCCAAAAGGAAATGTCCTTTATTCCTCGACTACTGAAAGCGGTATTACAAGGAACTTCTACAGCCTGGACATCAGGAAGGGAACCAGCACAAAACTCACTACGCTGGAAGGAACGCATACAATTACATTAAATACAAAAGGCACTTACTTCCTGGATCACTATCAGAGCACTGAAACCCCGAGAGCTGTTTACCTGAAAAGCACAAATGGTAAATCATCGAAGACAATCTTTAATGCCCCGAATCCTTTGAAGGATTATAAATTAGCCCCGATGAGCATCTTCAGGCTGAAGAGTGAAAGCAGAGATGATCTTTACTGCAGGCTTTTCAAACCCGTTGATTTCGACTCTACAAAAAAGTATCCTGTTATTGTTTACCTGTACAACGGTCCTGGCGTGCAGATGATCAACAATACCTGGAATGGTGGCGGTGACCTGTGGTTCCAGTACATGGCGCAAAGAGGATATGTTGTATTTACGCTTGACGGCCGCGGGAGCGCAAACCGCGGACTTGCATTTGAGCAGGCGATCTTCCGCCATGCAGGCCTTAATGAAATGAAAGACCAGATGGTCGGCATTGATTATTTAAAATCGCAGAAATATGTTGACGCCAGCCGGATGGGATTGTTTGGATGGAGTTATGGTGGTTTTATGACAACGAGCATCATGACACGTTACCCTGATATTTTTAAGGCGGCTGTTGCCGGCGGCCCTGTGATTGACTGGAGCTTTTACGAAGTTATGTACACCGAACGTTATATGGATACGCCCGGGGAAAACCCTGAAGGTTACAAAGAATCACGCACTATCAACTACGTTGACAACCTCAAGGGAAAACTCATGCTGATACACGGAACACAGGATCCGGTAGTTGTATGGCAGCACAGCATAATGTTCATTAAAGAATGCATCGATAAAAAGAAACAGGTTGATTATTTCGTTTATCCGGGGCATGAGCACAACGTGCTTGGAAAAGACAGGGAGCATCTTTACCAGAAAGTAACTGACTATTTCATGCAAAACTTATAATATCTTCAAGTTGTGTTAGATCGTTACAAACAATATATTCCGCTGGTTTACTTCCTTATCACAGGTATCCTTGTGTTCATTCACAATGGGAATATCAGTCTCTGGGACCAGGATGAGGCTGCGTATGCCGGGTTTGCAAAAGGGATGCTTTCATCAGGCAACTGGCTGATACCTGACTTTATGTGGTCGGAGATCCACCGCAAAACACCGCTTCACTTCTGGAACATCGCTCTAAGCTACGTGGTGTTCGGAATAAATGAATTCAGTGTAAGGTTCCCCTCGGCCCTCTTTCTGCTCCTGACTTATATTTTTATTTATAAAGCCGGTACACCTCTTTTAGGGAAACGGGCAGCTTTCATCGGCACGGTGGTATTAAGCACTTCATTGTTTATTCCAAGCCTGGCTAAAGTGTCGGTAACAGATGCGACACTGCTTTTCTTTTCGACCGTGTGCGCTTTCGCAATGATTAATATTGTTCAGCAGAAATCCATCAAATGGACTTTGGCTTTCTGGGCGGCTTTTGCAATGGCATTATTAACAAAAGGCCCTCCGATTATTTTGTTCACCGGGGTTTTTGCAATCATCCTTTTTTGCCTTCATCCTAACAGGAAAAATCTCTTCAGCATGCATCCCTGGTTCTTCTTACCAATTGCATGCCTGCCGCTTTTTATCTGGGGCTATCTTGTAAATCAAAAAGATGGCGGGGCCTTTATCACATGGCTGATCGACTGGTATATACTGAAACGCGTTAACAGCAGCGTCCTGGGACAAACCGGGCCTCCGGGCACACACCTTATCAGCATGTTTGTGTTCTTCATACCTTATTTCATGTTCCTGCCAAAAGCATTCTGGAAGGCTTTAAGTTCCACGTTCATGAAAGATAAGAACCTGAATTTTCTTCTCAGTGCATGGTTTATTTCAGGATGGTTCATCTATGAATGGTCACCCAGTAAGTTACCAAGCTATGTAATTGTAGCTCACGTACCGCTCGCAATTTTCATTGCAAAAGAATTACTCAACTATACAGCATCCAGAACCCTGCCTGCAAAAGGGCTCATCATTGCACATTTCACCTTAATACTGCTGATTTATTTGGCATTCATTGTGGCACCCCAACTGCTTCACTTTACAATGACCATGAAGATTTCATTTGCTCTTGCAGCAGGGGTGTTAATAACGCTCACTATAATAACGATTAAAAAACTACGGTCAGGAAACTTCCGCCCGCTTTTGGTCGCAAATTTTGTTTTTCAGCTCCTGGTATGGGGATTCCTTCTTCCGATCGCGGATGGATTAAAAAACGGTTCAAAAAGGATTGCAGAATTTGTTATAGAAAATGCCGCTGATAACAGTATTGTACTTATTGCCAACACCCAAGGTCATCCGCCAAGCCTGCCCTTTTATTTAGGTCTTAATTTCCGGCACGTGCGGGAAGAGGGCGATTATGAAAAACTTTCCGCCAGCCTGCAAAGCACTTATCCGCATGTGCTGATCCTCAACCGTGAACAGCGGGACTTTGTCGCTTCACGTAAGCCTGAGCAGGTTTTTACTGAGATCAAATCCATGATGACTGACCGGGATGAAAGCGCACAATACTACATTGCCATCAACAGGGGAGCAGAGAAGTAGCATTGCTTCCATGGTTCCTATTCTCTCCACAGGCATATTTTTTGTTTATCGATTGCTGATATTTAATACTCACCTAAACTTAAAAAAATGTACAGCAAGATCAAGATAGCCGGCCATCCATTGCATGCAATGCTTGTCCCTTTCCCTGTAGCCTTTTATACTGCTACTATGGTTTGTTTTATGACTTACGCCTGCACCTCTGATCCATTCTGGTATAGAGTTGCCGTGAATGCGAACATTGCGGGTGTAGCAACAGGTGCACTGGCTGCGCTGCCCGGGTTTATTGACTGGTTAAATATCCCTAAAATTAAAAAAGCAAGGAAAGTTGGAATCGCACATATGCTTTGCAATGTGATTGCCCTGCTGCTGTTCGGCCTTAATGCCTATCTTCATTGTAACCATACAGGCGGGGCCGAATCCGGTGCGACCACCGCAATCATTTTAAGCACTTCGGGTTTTGTATTAACACTTGTTGCAGGGTTCCTTGGCTGGAGCCTTGTTCAAAAACATCATATCGGAGTATCACTTACAGAAGAACAGCAAAGAATAGATCCGGTTGACGGTGTGCGTTAGAAATCAAAAATGCAAGGCGAAAAGAAATCAGAGAATACAAAAGAGGGACATCTGTCCGCAGGAAAACATTTAACCTGTTGGTTTGAACCGGGTGTCTTTACTAACCTTTACCCCGAATTAAATTCAGATGAGGCAACCGATGTGGTTATCGTTGGCGGGGGCATTGCGGGATTAACCACGGCTTATTGCTTAAGCAAATCAGGAAAGAAAGTTATTGTTGTTGAAGATGGTTTTATCGGAAGTGGTGAAACCGGGCGTACAACTGCGCAGTTCGTTACAGCTCTCGATGATCGTTATTACAACATGGAAGAGATCTTCGGTAAAGACCAGACCAAACTGATTGCAGAAAGCCATGCAGCCGCGATAGACCTCGTAGAACGAATTGTAAAAGAAGAAAATATTGATTGCGGCTTCAGGATCCTGGAGGGTTATCTTTTCCTCCATAATTCTGATGATCCCGGGAATCTTGTAAAAGAATACGATGCCCTGAAAAGATGCGGCTTTGAAGTGGATATGCTTGGTGAAACCCCTGGCCTCACAAACAGCATCCGCAGCATCCGTTATCCCCGCCAGGCACAGCTGCAGCCATTGAAATATTTAACCGGTCTTTGCAAAGCAATTGAAAAGAACGGGGGGAAGGTCTATATCAATACACACGCATCTGAATTCACATCTTCCGGTATCACTTCAGATAAGGGCCATACAATAAAAGCGGAACACATCGTGGTTGCCACCAATGCCCCCGTGAACGACAAATATGCCATGATGCTCAAGCAATGGGCACACAGAAGCTATGTTATTACAGCACTTATAAAAAAAGGAACCCTACCTTATGCTTTATGGTGGGACACCGGTGACCAGACAAAAAAAGAAACAACACCTTACCATTATGTACGGCTTTCTGAGTATAATGATGAATACGACCTGCTGGTTTCCGGCGGTGAGGACCACATTGTCGGGATCCCGGAAGATGTGCCTGAAGAAAACAGGTATGCTTTGCTGGAAAAATGGACGCGTGAACATTTTCCTGTGACGGAAATAATTTCAAGATGGTCGGGGGAAGTACTTGTGCCGATGGATTCTATTGCGTTCCTCGGTCGGAACCCTTTTGACAGCAGCAATGTTTACATAATTACGGGCGACTCCGGCATCGGGATGACGTATTGCACTATAGGCGCTATGCTGATCACTGATCTCATAAACGGACGTGAAAACAAATGGGAGGACATCTATAAGCCTTCACGTTTCAAGTTTAATTCAAGCGGGCCATTTTTCCGGATGCTGAAAGGAGACACTGTTGCTGTCCTGAAGAAATGGTTCTATATGAATGACGAAGAATTAAGCAACGTAAAAGAAGGCCAGGGACGGATCGTAAAGCTTGATGGAAAAAAATGCGGGGCTTATCGTGATGAAAATGGAAAGTTATTTCTTGTATCAGCGGAATGCACGCATTTAAAATGCATGGTTTCCTGGAACAATGATGAGAAAAGCTGGGATTGCCCCTGTCACGGGAGCCGTTTTACTTACACGGGGAAAGTTATAAACGGGCCGGCTAATGAGGACCTTCCCGCTTTCACCGAAAACTAAACATCGATACTTCCTGATTCTTAATATGATTAACTGAGATGAAATCCATATTAAAGCAACTTAAACTTTATATTTACCGTAAAGCGGGTATAGAAGCATTCGATCTTATTTAATCCCGCAAAATTGATATTTTCGCAAACCGTTTTTTATGAGATTCTTTACCACAGTTATCTTTGTTTTATTTTTCCTGGCTGATCATGAAGGAATTCATTCTCAATCGGTCGGAGGTACAACTTCCGGTGCTGCCACTTATTGCTCCTTCACCAACTCCGGCTTTATTTCAGTGTCGGGATTTACAGGCAGCACCTATTTTTGGGAATCATCAACAGATGGTGTTAATTGGAATCCTACAGGAACTTCCTGGACAGGCGCATCGGGCCCTCCCGTGATTCCGCCGGCAATAGGTCAAAGCTACAATAACCTGTCCCAGACTACATGTTTTCGCGCTATCGTCCAGAACGGAGCTTTTCCTCCCGATACTTCTACGGTTTCCTGTATCACGGTTTTTGCGCCTTCTGCCGGAGGAACGATCAGCGGAGGAGGAAACTTCTGCGGCTCATCAGGAAGCGGAACACTAACACTTTCGGGCAACACCGGCAATCCATTAAACTGGGAATTCTCTACCGACAACGGCTCAACCTGGACACCTGTTGCAAATACTTCCACAACATTAAATTACAGCGGCATCACTCAAAATACGGTCTATCATGCAATTGTCCAGAATGGCCCTGCCTGCCTTGTCGATACTTCATCAATTATTGCTTTTACCATTGACCCGCTTTCTGCCGCAGGAATATTATCCGGAAATGATACTGTATGCCCTGGCTTAAATTCGGGCTTAATTACGTTAAGCGGAAGTACAGGGAATATTTCAGGATGGATCTATTCAAATAATGGAGGGACTAACTGGAATAACCTTGGGGTTTCTACAAGTACACATACCTTCAGCAATCTTAACGAGGCAACTTTCTACCAGGCAATTGTGCAGAGCGGCAGCTGCCCGCCCGATAGCAGCAATAGCGTTTTAATTGAGCTGTTCACACTGCCGGCCGTCAATGCGGGAAATGATACAACAGTTGTTCCCGGAGCTACACTAATATTAAACGGAAATGCATCCGGTACCACACTCTGGAATCCTGCCACCGGTTTAAGTAATTCTACTGTACTCGACCCCGTATTACAAACAGGGAATAATTCAACCACCTACACACTTTCTGTAATCGACAGCAATGGTTGTCTTAATTCCGACAATGTCACAATTACTGTGCAACCACCGGAGTTCTCAGGCATGATCTCCAATTTATTCACTCCTAATGGTGATGGCATAAATGACACGTGGTATATACAAGGCATCCAGAACTTCAGGGACACGGAAGTACTGATCTATAATATTTATGGAAACAAGGTATTTGAGAAAAAAAATTATACGAATGACTGGCAGGGCACATACAACGGAGCTGATCTTCCTGACGGCACTTACTATTATGTGTTAAGGTTCGGTGATGACCAGCAGCCATTAAAGGGCTCAGTTGATATTATAAGAAATAAATGAGAATGAAAAAATTCTGTCTAATCATCCTGTTTTTGTCTTCTGTCTTGTTCGCATCCGCACAACAGGTAGGAATGTTCAGTCATTACTTTTTTAAGCCGATGATCTACAACCCTGCTTTTACAGGGAATGATGAGGGCACGAATGCAATGCTGATCAATCGTGCCCAATGGACAGGTTTCAAGGGAGCTCCGCAAACGAATATTTTCACATTAGATGGCAGCTTTATGAAAGACAAAGCAGGGCTGGGAATTAACTTAATGAGTGAAAGAAGAGGGATCATCAACCGGCTTGGCGGCAACCTGAATTATTCCTACAAATTAAAAATTAACGATAAAACATATTTAAGATTCGGGCTCTCTGCAGGAGTGATTGATCAAAGCATTGACTACTCCAGAGCATTAGTGGAAGACGCTTCAGACCCCTTTCTTCTTTCCGATCAGCAGCGGAAGCTTTTTTTTGATGCCAATGCAGGATTGGCCTTCGTTTGGAAAGGTTTGGAATTAGGTGCAGCCGCACCTCAGCTCTTAGCCAACAAAATTAAATATGTTGACAAGTCAGGAACCCGGGCTTATTACGCACAGGTTCGGCATTATCTTGCGAGTGTCAGATACCGGTTCCCGATTGCCAGGGAAAAGAAGATCTTCATTTCACCGGTAGCACTCATACGCTATGTCCCCACAGCACCTCTTCAATATGACGGCACAGTTAACTTCGAATGGCAGGAGAAGTTCTGGATAGGTGCAACTTACAAAAGTGCATACGCAGTTTCTGCGCATGCCGGCATCTGCCTCCGTAAACAATTTTATATTGGTTATGCTTATGACATAATTATTAATGATATAGCACCATACTCCGGGATCAGCCATGAGATCATGATGAATTTCAAAATTGGAAGAAATAAACAAACTCTTCCAGGGGAAAAAGAGCCTGAGAAATCAGCTGCTGTAAATGAGGAATACAGGTTAAAACTAGACAGCATCCAGGAAGTTGTTCAGCAGGACAAGGAAAGAATCAGGGAGAACAATCAGACGATCATCGAATTGAACCGCAAGCTGGAAGAACAATCCAAACAAATTGCTGCCACACCACCGCAGAAAGATCAAGCTGCTGAAAGCAAAGATGTAAATAATGGCGGGCAGCAAACTGGTCAAAACGGCAACAGTGATCAGAACGCCATCCCGGATAAATCAATCAATAATACCCAGGCAGCAACAAATCAAAGTAAACCGCAGAGCGAAAATCAGAATTCAGCCGCAGTAGAGACCAATTCAAACAAGGTGATGAATGATGGGATCTGGATGGTTGCAAACAGCTCAAAAGAGTTTAAAGGTCCTGATCAGCGGGAACCTCAGAAAGGTTATTATGTGGTTTCGGGAACTTTTATCTATCGTGATTTTGCGGAGGCAGAAGTAAAAAGATTGCTTTCGAAAGGGTTTAAGGCCAACTGGATTTTCTTTGAAAATAAACAATACAATTATGTTTATATCTTAAAAACCTCTTCCAGGGAACAAGCCATCAAAAAGGCCAAACAAATCCGGGAAGGTGAAATTAAAGATGCCTGGATCCTTCAGGTAACAGATTGATTTTCTTGGCAGCTTAGTTTTAGTATTAAATCGTAATCTTCATATTTATGAGGTTATAGCCAAAGCGGATTCCTTATGTCAGCTGTGTTACCAGGATTCCTGGGTAAAATTCTCTACACCTTTTTAAATTTCAAAATCTTTGCCATCAATGTTTAGATATTCATAACAATTAATGTTTATTTTATCTAAATTACCGGTTATTCTGGCAACTTAAAATTATCTTTAGCGTAAAGCACTTAAAACGATCCTGCATGCGTTTAAAATTACTCCTGATATTCCATCTTTTCTTTATTAGTTCCGTTTTTTTCGCACAATGCGGACCTACGGTGCCGGGATTCACTGTGAACCTTACGGGAAATCCTTCAGCTACCTGGACAAGCCCTCTGGTACAGCGGAATGGTAACTGCTGCGGAACCAGTGCTCCCGATAAATGTGTCAATTTTATAATAACGCTTGATCCTGCAGCTGTAGGAATTAATTTCAATATTATTGCCGGGGCTATCCCGGGAGGAGCTTTGTTTTACCAGATTAACTGCGGACCTCCGCAGGCGTTGGGGTCTCCTATATGTTTGAACGGTCCGGGTCCGCATCTTTTAACCTTCTGCAAACCGGGAAATAATCAGAATGTTTATCAAATCAGTTCAATACCGCCAGCTATTGGAGGGACTAATATTGTGGTGAATGACGGATGTATTGACACCCTGCATGCTACAGGATTTAATCCCGCAACTGTTACCTGGAATTCAGTTTTCCCCGGTGCGCCAGGCACATACAACAGCTTACTCTCCTGCTCTGCCGGATGTCTTAACCCGATTGTAACGGGAAGCGGGACCCTGCCGCCATATATTGATTATGTAGTTTGCGGTCAGCCTGCTTCGCTTTGTAATTTTGCAACAGCATGTGATACTGTACGGGTCACCTTTAATCCTACACTCTCCGTTTCAATAGCACCTTTAAATCCTACGATCTGCTTTGGACAAACCTCCACGACAATAACAGCAAATGGAAACGGTGGAACCCCTCCTTACAGTTATCTGTGGAACAGCGTTAATCCTTCGCAAAGCATTAATGTCGGGACGGGAAATTATACTGTACAGTTAACGGATGCCTCAGGATGTCCGCCAGCATATAATACTGTAACAGTCACCTCATTTTCAGTAGCCATTTCCGCGAATGCAGGGCCCGATCAAACTGTATGCTCGCAAACCACACCCCATCCGGTACTGAATGGTTCTGTGACGGGAGCCAGCGGAGGAGCCTGGTCGGGAGGCGGAGGTTCTTACAGTCCTAATAATACTACATTAAATGCGGTATATACTCCTACTGCAGCGGAGATAGCAAATAGTTTTGTTGACCTTACGCTAACCACTACGGGTAACGGAACATGTCCGGCAATGTCAGATGTTGTACGCATTAACTTTACAGGCTGGACCGGCACAGTTGCAATTACGCCTACGCATGTAAGCTGTGCAGGTGGAAGCAATGGTTCTGCCGCTGTAACTGTTACCGGCGGTTCTCCGGCATTTACCTATTTATGGAATACTGTTCCTGCACAAACTTCGGCTACTGCAATTAATTTAATACAGGGGACTTACTCTGTAACAGTTACCAATAGCCTGGGCTGTACATTCCAGACCTCAACCACAATTACCCAGCCGCTCCCACTTGCTGTAAGTAATGTAACTACCAATGTAAGCTGCGCAGGGGGTAACAACGGCAGTATAACCTTAACGCCATCCGGTGGGACTTCACCATATTCCTATTTATGGGCTCCGGGAGGTGCGGCCACTTCATCAATTTCCGGACTTATAGCAGGGACTTATTCTGTGACTATTACTGATGCCAAAGGATGTACCTTACCGGGAACCTACACTGTTACACAGCCTCTCCCGCTGGCTGTTGTAATTACAAAAACGAATGTAAGCTGCAATAACGGATCTGACGGAACAGCCACGGCTTCTGTGAGTGGTGGAACTGCACCGTATATCTATTCCTGGACACCTTCGGGAGGCACCTCACCAGGAGCCACCGGTTTAATTGCGGGAACATACACTGTTACTGTAACGGATTCCAAAGGTTGTACTATTACCGGGACTACTATCATCACACAACCTTCACCTTTAGTTGCTACTACTTCCGTTGTAAATGAAACATGTAACTATTTAAATAACGGCAGTGCCACCGGCAATGTTTCGGGTGGAACTGCTCCGTATACTTATTTATGGCAGCCTGGAGGGGCTACAACTCAAACCATCAGCGGACTGGCCAGCGGAACATACACGTTAACAGCTACTGATTCAAAAGGGTGCTCTGTTCTGGCTTTCGCTACAATTACAGAACCACAGGTGCTGTTGGTAAGCCTCATCAACCAGACGAATGTCAGCTGTTTTGCAGGTTCGGATGGATCTGTCACTGCAAGTGCAACAGGCGGAACAACTGCATATTCATATTCATGGAGCCCCGGAGGTGCAACAACGGCTGTATTAACAGGCGCTGCAGCCGGGACTTATTCCGTTACAGTGACAGATGCGAATGGATGCCAGGCACAAAGTCAAACAACCATTACACAACCATCGGCTGCACTATCGGTAACCAACTCGATAATTAACGTTAGTTGTGCGGGAGGTAATAACGGGTCGGTTTCAGTAACCCCCGCAGGCGGAACCGGGCCATACACGTATTTATGGTCACCGGGAGGACAAAACACTTCCGCAATATCAGGCCAAACAGCAGGAACCTATACTGTTACTGTTACTGATTTTAAAGGTTGTACCCTTACTTCAACTTATACGATCACCCAGCCTTTACCTTTGGCAATCACATTTAGCCAAACGAATGTGAGCTGCACCGGCGGAAGCAATGGAAGTGCTACTGCAAGTGTTACCGGGGGCACAACGGGTTATACATATAACTGGAGTCCTTCGGGCGGAACAGGTTCAACAGCTTCCGGGCTTATTGCGGGAACTTATACCGTCACAGTAACAGATGCACAGGGATGTATTGCAACCAATTCTGTTGTCATCATCCAACCTGTCCAGCTTACTGTCTCTACAAGTACAACCAATGAAACATGTGACTATCTTCACAATGGTTCGGCTACTGCAATTCCATCCGGCGGTACTCCTGGCTATACTTATCTCTGGATGCCAGGATCGCTGACAACAGCTACTATAAGCGGGCTTGCAAGCGGAACCTATTCGGTAACAATTACAGATGCACTCGGGTGTGCTGCCACAGCTACTGCCATTATCAACCAACCACCGCCTTTATCAATAGCATTTAGTTCGCAGGTGAATGTCAGCTGTTTCGGGGGAAGTAACGGATCGGTGTCTGCAACGCCCGCAGGAGGTACTCCAAACTATACTTACTCCTGGATGCCGGGTGGCGCAACCACGAACACTGCTTCGGGACTTTCGGCAGGCACTTATACACTTACCATTACGGATGCGAACGGATGTACAGTACAGAATACTGTAACCATTACACAACCAGTGGTTTTATCAGTAAGCCCGGCAATTTCAAACGTTTCCTGTAACGGAGGAAGCAATGGGACGCTCACCGCGATTCCTGCCGGTGGTACAGCCCCTTACACTTATCAATGGCTTCCGGGAGGCCAGGCTTCAGCGTCAATCTCCGGGCAGGCAGCAGGTACATATACTGTTATAGTTACAGATGCGCTGGGATGCCAGGTCACAGCTTCCTACACAATTACCCAACCTTTACCACTTCTTATCAGTTTTACTTCCCAAAACGTTTCCTGTTTTGGCGGAAGCAACGGCCTTATCAACAGCACTGTTACAGGTGGAACAGCTCCTTATACTTACTCCTGGAGTGCGGGTGGTTCGGTTAATCCGAATGTATCCGGGCTTGCAGCAGGAACGTATACATTAACAGTTACTGATGCTTTAGGCTGTGTACTCAGTGCCAGCCAAATTATAACAGAGCCGACAGTTGTAGCAGTAAATATTGTTTCTACCAACGAAACCTGTGATTATGCAAATAATGGTACTGCAACGGCTGCAGGGTCAGGCGGAACACCGGGCTACACTTATTCATGGCAGCCAGGCTCAATGAACACTGCAACCGTAAGCAATCTTTCCAGCGGCACTTATACTGTTACTGCTACTGATAACCTGGGATGTACCGCTATTTCAAGCGTTGTGATTACACAACCTTTACCTCTGGGCATTGTGTACAGCGGGCAAATTGATGTCAGCTGTTTCGGAGGAAATAACGGTTCGGTTTCAGCAACACCTTCCGGAGGAACACCGAATTATTCTTATTCCTGGTCACCCGGAGGAGCTACAACCAATTCTGTTTCCGGCCTTGCAGCAGGTACATACTCTTTAACAATTACAGATGCGAACGGGTGTACTTTCCAAAACTCAGTAACAATTAACCAACCGGCCCTCCCACTATCGGTATCCGGCACATCAACACCAACCAATTGCTTTGCCGGGGCTGACGGCACTGCAACTGCATCAGCTGCCGGTGGCACGGGGCCTTATACATATAACTGGATGCCCGGGGCTGCCGGCACACAAAATATATCAGGATTGACAGCCGGTACATACACTGTTACTGCAACTGACAGTAAGGGCTGTACAGCCACCAATACAATTACGGTCAACCAGCCATCACAATTGATACTTACAACGTCAACGGTAAATTCAAACTGCGGGTTACCAACAGGACAGGCTTCCGTAAATGTTTCAGGGGGATTTACTCCTTATACTTATTTATGGTCGCCTTCAGGCGGAAATGCAGCAAGCGCAACAGGGTTGATTGCCGGGCCTTATACGGTCACCGTCACGGATGATCATGGATGTGTGGAAACCCAATGGGCAAACGTTAATGACAATGCAGGTCCTAACGCCACTATTTTCAATGTCATTAATGTTAGTTGTTTTGGCGGTAATGACGGACAGGCTTCTGTAGGAGTAGCAGGTGGAACCGGGCCATTTACATATAACTGGATGCCATACGGGGGAACAACAGTAACAGCAACAGGCCTGATTGCAGGAACATATACAGTCACTGTTCTTGATGCTAACGGTTGTCAGTCAAACGCTACTACAAGTCCTGATATTCTTGAACCGCCACCAATCGTTATCAGCACTTCAACTTCAGCAGTCAGCTGTTTTGGGGGCAGCGATGGATCTGCTACGGCTTCCGCAGCAGGCGGCACACCAGGTTATATTTACCAGTGGCTGCCAGGTGGAACTTTAGGGCCAAATATTTCTAATCTTACAGCAGGTACTTATACCATCCAGGTAACTGATGCTAATAGCTGCGTACAAACTACACCCTATACGATCACTCAGCCAGCGGCTGCTCTTGCTGTAGCTGTTGCAGGCACTCCGGTATCCTGTAATGCAGGGAACAATGGAACAGCTTCAGCAAACGCCAGTGGAGGCACAGGGCCTTACAATTACAACTGGATGCCGGGTAATATCAGCGGGCAAAATCTTTCTAATCTGCCGGCAGGTACTTATACGGTAACTGCTACTGATGCCGAAGGTTGTTTGCAAACAAACACTGTTACCATTACTCAGCCTACTCCAATCGTCCTTTCCACATCCAGTGTAAATTCTAATTGCAGTCTGCCAAACGGACAAGCTTCAGTGAACGCTTCAGGAGGTACTCCCGGATATTCATATTTGTGGGCTCCTGGCAGTCAAACGAGCCCCACAGCAACAGGTTTATTATTTGGAACTTATAACGTAACCGTTACAGATGCAAACAGCTGCACCGCAACAGCAAGCGTTGTTGTTAATGATAATGCAGGGCCTTCAGTGAGTGTAAGCGGAGTTACTGCCGTAAGCTGCTTTGGCGGGGCGAACGGGACAGCAACTGCCACAGTGACGGGAGGCGCAGCACCGTTTACATATGCCTGGTCACCCTCCGGCGGAACCGGTGCCACTGCTACCGGCCTTTCATCAGGCACATATACAGTAATCGCAACTGATGCAAATGGTTGCCCTTCTTTACCTGCCGTGAGCCCGGTGGTAACACAGCCGTCACTGATCATTATTAATATTTCGGCAAATAATGTAAGCTGTCTTGGCGGCAATAACGGATCTGCAACCGCAGCTGCCTCCGGCGGTACACCCGGCTTCACTTACCTGTGGCTGCCATCAGGAACTCCGGGAACTTCGATATCAGGTTTAACTGCCGGAACTTATACTGTACAGGTAACAGATGCGAATAGCTGCATCCAGACATCAACCTACTCAATCACCCAACCAGCAGCCGCATTAACAGTGACAGCTGCAGCAACCCCTGTTTCCTGTTTTGGAGGTTCTGACGGAACTGCTTCATCCAATGCAGCGGGCGGCACAGCACCTTACAATTATAGCTGGATGCCTGGTCCTGTTACAGGGCAACTACTGGGCGCACTTCCGATCGGGACTTATACAGTAACTGCAACAGACTCTAAAGGATGTATTGCTACTGCTTCCACAACAGTTTCCCAACCCACCCCTGTGGTGCTTACAACAGGAAGCGACAATGCAAGCTGCGGGGCAGCCAGCGGAGTTGCTTATGTTTCAGCTACAGGGGGCAGCCCTTCCTATACCTATCAGTGGTCACCTTCGGGCGGGACAAATGATACTGCAAGCGCAGTTCTTCCTGGCTCTTACAGCGTAACTGTAACCGATAATAACGGGTGTATTTCTACTGCAAGCGTATTGGTAAATAATAATCCCGGACCTGTTGCATCAGTGGCGTCTTCTACTAATGTAAGCTGTTTCGGGGGATCCAACGGCACTGCTACTGCGGGTGTATCAGGTGGCAGTGGTCCGTTTACATACGCATGGCTGCCAACGGGAGGCAATGCAGCTACTGCCTCAGGTTTAACCGCAGGAACTTATTCTGTAAGTATTACGGATTCGAATGGTTGTATAGCTACTTCACCGGGAGTGGTAATCTCACAACCAACGCAAGTGAATGTTAATGTAACTTCAACTGATGTCAGCTGTCTCGGGGGGAATAATGGTACTGCCACAGTATCGGCCGGAGGAGGAACACCGGGTTATACTTTCCAGTGGCTGCCATCAGGAAACACCGGCACATCTATATCATCGTTAATTGCAGGTACATATACAGTACAGGTTACTGATGCTAAGTCCTGTATACAGACCGCAACATTTATTATCAATCAGCCCACGCTTTTAACTGCAGCCATTACAGCCTCTTCCAATGTAAGCTGCTTTGGCGGGAATAACGGATCAGCAACGGTTACTCCTTCAGGTGCCACACCATTTTATACATACAACTGGCTGCCTTATGGGGGAACAGGTCAAACTGCTACAGGCCTTTCAGCGGGAACTTATACAGTTACTGTCACAGATTCGAAAGGCTGCTCTACCACGGCCACGGCAAGTATTACACAGCCTTCACAAGCGCTTTCGGCCACTGCTGCGGGTATACCTGTTTCCTGCTTTTCAGGGTCCGATGGAACTGCTTCGGTATCTGTAACCGGGGGAACTGCGGCATACAGCTATGCCTGGAGTCCTGCAGGCGGCACCGGCCAGTCCGCTTCGGGATTATCCGCAGGAAATTATTTTATATTAGTTACAGATGCAAACGGCTGCCAAACCAACACTTCTGTAATAATTACGCAGCCTACAGCTATAACAGCTTCCGTAAGCACAGTTGAGCCTTCATGCGGATTTAATAATGGTTCTGTAACATCGTTAGTTTCAGGAGGAACCGGTCCTTACACTTATCTGTGGTCACCGGGAAGCGCCACAATGTCTGATATTACTGGTGCCGGACCTGGAACTTATACTCTCGAGATAAAAGATGCCAACAACTGTATCATGACTGTTTCTGCAACTCTTACAAATATTGCAGGGCCAACCACGAATATTTCTTCATTCACGAACGTTTCATGCTTCGGAGGAAATAATGGAAGTGCGACTGTTTCTATCGTTGCAGGTTCGGCACCCTATACAATGAGCTGGTCACCGTTCGGGGGCAATAGCACGACAGGTACAGGATTCACAGCCGGTACATATACTGTAACTGTAACTGATTCCCTAGGCTGCATCTCCACATCTTCTGCAACGATAACAGAACCGACTCAACTGGGCATCAGCGTTTCTTCTTTAACCGATGTATCCTGCTTCGGGGGAGGAAATGGTTCGATAACAGTAACGGGAACAGGCGGCACAGTCCCATACACCTATGCATGGGCACCGATTAGTTCCACATTACCTTCAGTCAATAATTTATCGGCAGGCAGTTACACTGTTAATGTCACTGACCAGAACAATTGCCCTGCCTCCATTACGGTAAGCATCACTCAACCTCAGTCCCTGATTTCATCTATGGGCTCCACAACCAGCCCGACCTGTTATAACAGTTCGAATGCGACAGCAACAGTAAATGCCAGCGGTGGAACATTACCTTATTCGTACTTATGGTCAAACGGGCAAACCGGCAGTACTGCTGTTAACCTCGTTGCATCGTCTTATTCTGTAACAGTAACAGATGCTAATGGCTGCACAACAAACAGCAGTGTGCTTATTACTCAGCCTACCCCGGTGATTACTGCAGCGGGGCCAAACGATACCATCTGCCTTGGTTCATCAGGCTCACTTTCAGCTTCAGCATCAGGAGGAGCAGGAAATTATTATTTTGTCTGGCAGCCGGGACCATCTATCAATGCCGGAACGCTGAATGTCACTCCAACTGAGAATACTGAATATATTGTAGTAGCTTATGACCAGGATGGATGTGCCGGTTCACAGGATACTGTTTCCGCCATCGTTTATAATCTTACAGCTGCGAATATAAATGCTGTGGCATTCTCACCGATCTGTCCGGGACAGGTCACCACAATTTATGCAGAGACCTTTGGTATAACGGGTCCTCTCACCTACTCCTGGAACAATGGCCTGGGTAGCGGGCCGGGGGCTTTTGTTGTGACTCCTGCCGCACCAACAACATACATACTTACAGTCACCAATACCTGCGGATCTTCAGTCACAGATACGGTTGATGTAATGTTTAACCCTCCGCCTACAATTTCTTTGTCATCGGATACCACCACCATCTGTGTGCCGGATGTTGTACAATTCAATGACAATTCCGTTACCGGCAATGTGATTGACCCGATCACATCCTGGACATGGACCTTTGGTGACGGCTCTACTTCCAATGAGCAAAACCCGTCACACACTTATCCGAATACCGGAACGTTTCCTGTGACATTAACGGTTACAACCGCTGCTGGCTGTACGAATAACAATGCATCATCACCAATAATAATTCATGCATATCCATATCCATTAGCAGCGTTTAGCCTGAACTCATTAAGCTTTGATCTTCCATATGATCCTTTGATCGCTACAAATCAATCTGTGGGAGCTACAACTTATACCTGGAGTTTCGGGGATGGAGGAACATCAACTGCAACCAACCCTACGTATTTATATCAAACTGTCGGGATCTACCCGGTGCAACTGATCGCAACTTCCGCTTTGGGATGTTCTGATACTGCATATGCTGAAGTAATAACAAATGCCGATGTAGTATTCCCGAATGTTTTCACACCTGATCCTGATAACCCTTCAGGGGGTTATTATGATATTACAAGCTTGACAAACGATGTATTCTTTCCTTATACATCAGGCGTAACTGATTTTAAGCTCCAGATCTTCAACCGCTGGGGCGAGCTGATCTTTGAAACTTTTGATATCCGGCAGGGTTGGGATGGTTACTATCGCGGACAAATCTGTCAGCAGGATGTTTACATCTGGAAAGCATATGTTAAGTTGAACAATGGAAAAGAATTTAATAAGACAGGTGATGTTACGCTTCTTCGATAGGAAATTATTTACAGTGATCACCATAATGCTGATCGCTACAACCGGGTTCTCTCAATTAAATAAAAAGGAGAATAAAAAGCTATTCATGAAAGCTGATAAGTTTTATGACTTTGGCGATTACCTCGGGGCAATGAGCATTTACTCCAGGCTTTATGAGATAGATAGTTCTAACCAGGAATTAAACTATAAGCTTGGTGTCTGCAAGTACGAATTAAGAAAATACAGGAAAGACTCCAAGAAACATTTTGAGAAAGTGGAAGCCTCGGATTTCCCTGAAGTAAATTTTTATCTTGGAAATTTAAATCACCTGGAGCGATCTTATGAAAAAGCTATACTCAACTTTACTCAATACAAGTATTTAGGGGGTGGAGATGAGCACAGCCGGAAAGAGATCAACGACCTTCTCCAGAAATGCCAGACGTCAATGCTAATGGAATCGAAAGCGGACAATACTTTACAGATCAAAAACCTTGGGCCTGAGGTTAATTCCGAATATGCGGATTATGCACCACTTATCCCTGCAGATAATACATTCCTGCTTTTTACCTCCAGGAGAAAGAACAACCTGTGGCATCAGAAGGATCCTTTGGGGGATTATTTTGAGGATATATACATTTCGCATAATGCAGGCGACCGATGGAGTATGCCTTCAATACTTGACACCAACATTAACACCTCTGTTCATGATGCCTGTACCGGGCTTTCGGCAGACGGAGAAAAAATGCTGATATACCGTACAAGCCCGGACCTGAGAAGCGGGGATATTTATGAGAGTGACCTTACTGATAAAAAATGGTCGGATCCGAAAATGCTTAGCAATGTGGTAAATTCGGAAGAGTTCCTGGAAACCAGCGCATGCTTTTCTCCGGACAGGAGTATTGTGTTCTTCTCAAGCAACCGCCCCGGCGGATACGGAGGGAAAGATATTTATCTCGCGCGGAAGCTTCCGAACGGCAAATGGGGAGAACCTTTCAACCTCGGGCCAACTATAAATACAGAATACAATGAAGATGCGCCTTTTGTACACCCTGCCAGGAGCACACTGTTCTTTAGTTCCGAAGGCCATCGAAACATGGGTGGGTATGACATCTTTAAATCAGGTTTTGATGAAGCAGGTATTTTCAGCACCCCTGAAAATATGGGGTCCCCGGTGAATACTGTTGATGATGACATCTTCTTTGTCCTTAGTACCGATGGTTCAACCGGATATCTTTCTTCACAAAGGGAAGGAGGCTATGGATCCCAGGATATCTACAGCGTATATTTCCCGGTAAATAGCGTTCCATTAAACGTTTACAATGTGTATGTGTTTGATGATTCAGATAAACTCATTAAAAACGTTGAAGTGCTTTTAACAGATATGCAGAAAAAATCAGTTCACGGGATGTACAGGTCGAATGAGAATACAGGCAAGATAATTATCATCTCACCACCGGGAAAGGAATTCAGAATGGCTATCCAGGCTGCAGGATATGATTCTTTTATATCCAATGTTACTTTATCCGCTGATAAAGAAAATATTTTCAAGCTTATAAAAACTAAACAATGATGATCAAGCTATATAAAATAATCTGTGCTGTGCTGTTGTTCATCAGCGTTGGCCTGAAGGCGCAGGATATGCATTTTACCCAGTTCTACTCTTCATCGCTATACCTGAATCCTGCCTTTACGGGTGCGGATGTATGCTCGAGGTTTTCACTCACTTACCGGAACCAGTGGCCCGGAGTTTCCAAAGCCTATAAATCTTACCTGGCCTCTTATGATCATTATATAACAACTTATAACATTGGTGTGGGATTATTGATCGGAAGTGATGTGGCAGGAACCGGACAACTTAGGACAACCGTGGTGAACCCGCTTTTTGCATATGAAGCAACGCTTACAAAGAAACTTAATATGCGTGTGGGGGTTCAGCCCGGCTTAGGTGTGAGAAGCATTAATTTTAACAACCTTGTTTTTGGAGATCAGCTGGCCAGGGGCGGGAATGTTGCAACGATAGAAACCCCAACGCAAAGCAAAGCTTTTTTTGATATTGGTGCCGGGCTGCTTGCCTATACCAGGACCTACTGGATAGGTGCTTCATTCTATCACCTTAATAAACCCAATGAAACTCTTCTTGGCGAATCCGAGTACACTACAGTACCGATCAAATATTCAGCACAC
>DASVUX010000053.1:0-19360 GCA_036386835.1 Bacteroidia bacterium | reverse complement strand
GGTGTTTATCAATAAATCAAAGATACATTTTGAAAGCAAATCACAACCCGGGGTTTATTAGCTTTCTGATTACAAATCCCGGATAAGCTATTTACCTCCACATTTTTTCAACTGGCACAAAAATATCATGACACTTATAGTCATGAACCCCAAACTTTATATTCTTTCCATTGACGGTGGCGGCCTCAAAGGCCTGATCGCCATTCGCATCCTGAAGATCATAGAAAAGATCACAGGAAAAAGCATCACGCAGCAATTCAATCTTCTTGGCGGAACCTCAACCGGTGGTTTGATCGTTTCGGCACTGACCGTGAAAGACAGACACAAGAAACCGCTGTACGATCTTGATCACGTGGAAAGCATGTACCTCGAAGCCGGACAGACAGTCCTCCAACAGGGCGGCTTTAATTTTACCGGCTCGGAAACTGAACACCTTAACCATTTGCTGGATAAAACCTTCGGGGATATTAAAATTGCAGATACATTGCTGCCTGTGTTCATCCCTACCTACGACCTGAACGAGAACCGGATCATCATTTTTAAGACCCGTTCTGCACGCCAGGATGATAGCAAGAACATCCGGCTTTTTGACGTTTGCCGGGCCACATCCGCCATTCCGCCTGTCTTCCCTACTTATCCCGTTAAATATCACCACAGGGAGCTCCGCTGTGTTGACGGAGGCTATTATATGCGTAACCCTGCAATGGCGGTGCTTGCCGAAGCATGGAAACACCGCGCCTATTATGCGCATGCAGAACTCAGGGAAGAAGACATCGTGCTCCTCTCTGTCTCTACCGGGAATTTTAAGCGGACGAAAAAAGACTGGTCTTCCAACATCCATGAATCCATGTCGGATCACAGCATCGCCCGAAATTACATAAAGGAGCAAGGACTGAAAATCAACCTGGACCGGATCAATTACATGCGCGTTGACCTTAATCTTGGCAGCGGCTCCTTCGACCTTATGAAACTGATCGCTATTGGTGAGCGCCTGGAAGCTCTTTCCGCAGATCAGGAATTCCATACAGAAATAACCGTGCTGCTGGGAAAATGATTTAAACGAATATAAAGCAAGGCGTTCCAATGTGTCTTTTCAATAGGATTCATGACTCATTCTGGCGCATTTTTTTAGTTATTTGAGCCGTATCAACTCATTATGCGGCAAAAATCATTTGTTATCCCCTACTTCTTTTTCAGCCAGGCTTTAGCGGACGGTTTAAGGATCACTTTTTCAATCCTCGCACCGGTCCTTTTCTTCTGGCATATCGGATATTTTGATGCCGGGCTCGCCATTTCCCTGGGTGCCGTGTGTGTTAATATCACCGATATCCCCGGTCCGTTAAGACATAAGCGCAATGGCTTGTTCTATGCCTGCATTGTTGTGTTCGCGGCATCAATGATCTCCGGGATCTTTCACCTGAACATCTTCCTCACCGCTTTTATCGTTGGGCTTGCAACTTTCCTGAGTTCCATGTCGGTCATCTACGGGATTAGGGCTGCAACGATCGGCAGCGCAGGGCTCCTCGTCCTTATTCTTTCCATGAGCAGGGAAACCACTACCATGGAAGATATTTTAATGAAGAGCCTCCTGATCCTCGCAGGTGCCGCATGGTATTCGGCAATCAGCCTGCTTTTATCCACCATGCGACCATACAGGATGCCTCAGCGGGCCCTCGGGGAATGCATCAGGGAAACGGCAAAATTCCTTTCACTGAAAGGTGCATTTTATGACCCTAAAACAAACCTCCAGGTCAATTATAAAAACCTCCTTGCGCAGCAGGTAATTGTAAATGAAAAGCAGCACGACATGAGAGAGCTGCTTTATAAAACCCGGCAGATCGTGAAAGATACGAATGGGACCGGCCGGACGCTCATGCTTACATTTGTAGATACCATCGACCTGTATGAAAAGATCACTGCATCTTATTATAATTATGAAGCTATCCGCAAAAGATTTGAGAATACAGGTGTCCTGAAAAAGATCATGTACCTGATCAAACGTTTATCATTCGAGCTGAATGCGATCGGGTTCGCGATCCAGTCCAATATAACTTATAAAAAAGATGCTCTTTTATATGCCTGGCTGCTCGATTTTAAATATTACACGACCCATATTGTAAAACTTGAAAACAAGGAAGACCAAATCATCCTGCAGCGGATCACCGACAATCTTGAAAACGTATATCACCGCATTCATGAGCTTGGGAATTATTTTGAAGAGAATGCGGAAGATCCACGGAGGGACAGACCGTTACAACCAAGACATTTTATAGAGCGGCAGGAATACAGCTTTGCCATTTTTAAAGACAACCTTACCTTTCAGTCTTCTGCTTTCCGTCATGCTGTAAGGGTAACTATCGCCTGCATGACAGGGTTTGTAATTGCCCATTTTCTTGATTTAGGCGCACACAGCTACTGGATCCTGATCACCATCGTATTTATCATGAAGCCGGCCTTCAGTCTTACCAAAAAGAGAAACATGGAAAGGCTCATCGGTACTTTGGCAGGAGGGATCATTGGAGTGGCTATTCTTTATTTTTTTAAGGATCCCGCAATTCATTTCGCATTCCTTCTTTTCCTGATGCTCGGCACTTATACATTCATGCGGCTTAATTACATTGCCATGGTGATCTTCACTACACCCTATATACTGATCATGTTTAAGCTTCTTGGTTCGGGCTACTGGTCTGTGATCCAGGAAAGGCTGCTGGATACCGCGATTGGCTGCGGAATTGCCCTTGCCGCAGGATATGTGCTGTTTCCGAAATGGGAGGCCGATGAGCTGGAAGACCATATCCAGCAGGTCCTCAAAGCTAACCTGAATTATCTCAGGAATTACGCGATGCTTCTTTCAGGACAGCATGTGAACGATGTGGATTATAAGCTCGCGAGAAAAGAAGTATTCGTCAGTTCGGCTAATCTTTCTGCAGCATTCCAGAGGATGCTTTCAGAACCCAGAAAAAAGCAAAAGAACAGCGACAAGGTTTATGAATTTGTGGTGCTTAATCATGTCCTGTCTTCAAACATCGCAGGGCTTGCGGCCGATACAAGTAATTTAAAAGGCACCTGCTCAGAAGAGGAGTTAACGCTTTTAAACCAGATCCAGCTGATGCTGTTCGACTGCATGAATCCGGCAGCCGGTTACCCTGCACCGGAAAACACTTTTGAGCATACGGAGCCCATCAGGAAAGACCGCTCAACGTTGAAAGAACAGCTTGAGTTTATCTTAAGGCTTTGCAATGATATTTACAAAGCTAAAAAACTGATCAGGGCTTAATTGTTGTGCAGGTTCTATTCGTAATGACGAACCGTAAAGAAAAACGTTGATCCTTTTCCATATTCGGATTCCATCCAGATCTCTCCTCCCAGCCTTTGAACGATCTTCATACATATCGCCAGCCCTATCCCTGTTCCGGGATAATGCTGCATCGAATGTAAACGCTGGAAGATCTCAAAGATCTTAGCCGAATATTCTTTCTTAATCCCGATCCCATTGTCTTCAACAGAGAAAAGATAAAACCCTTCTGTCTTTTTTGCGCGGATCCGGATCTCCGGTTTTTTATCACTTTTAAATTTCAATGAATTCCCGATAAGGTTCTGAAAGAGCTGGACCATGTGCATCCTGTTTGCCTTTACCACCGGCAGTTCTTCAATGTCAATGACTGCTTCGCTGTCTCTGATACTGTTATTAAGGTTTTGCAGGACCTCAGTCAGCACATAATTGCAATTAACCATTTCCAAGTTGGTATCACTGCGGTTAATGCGTGAATACTCGAGAAGATCATTAATCAATGTTTTCATCCTCCTGCTTCCGCTTACTACAAACTCCATGTATTCATTGGCTTCTCCGTCCAGCTTATCACTGAACTTCTTCTGGAGCAGCTGTATGTAACTGGTAATGGTACGGAGAGGCTCCTGGAGATCATGGGATGCAACATATGCGAATTTTTCCAGTTCCTGCACATTCCGCATCAGGTCATTCGATCTTTGTTCCAACTCTATATTCAGCATCTTCAGGTGTTCCCCCTGGATCCGTAATTCCTTGTTCTTTTTATACAGCTCAACAAATACTTCCACCTTTGCTTTTAAAATCTCAGGAATATATGGCTTGAGCATGTAATCAACCGCCCCGGCTTTATATCCCTTGAAGATGTTATCGGAAGCTTTATTATCCGCAGTTAGAAAAATAATGGGAATATATTTAAGCTTTTCACTCTGCCGGATCATCTCCGCTGTTTCCAGGCCATTAAGAACAGGCATCTGTACATCCATGAGTATGATGGCGAAATCCTGCTCCTTCAGCAGGATCTTCAAAGCATCCCTGCCGGAGTTCGCTTCCACCAGGGTATAATTCTGGTTGGCAAGGGTAAGCGACAATGAAAGCAGGTTTTCCTTCCTGTCATCCACAAGCAGGATCTTAACCTGGGTTTCATTTTCCGGCCTTACTTCCCCGTAGTGGGTGCTGATTTTATCCATATGAACCTGGTTCTCCATTATTGGAAGTTTTTCTTTTCTTCCTGCAATTCCAATACTACTTCATCCGTTATTGAACGAACCTGCTGAACCAATCCCGGAAGTACATCCTGTTTCGCTTCGCTGAATTCTTCGATCGAATTTACCATTTCTTCCAGCTGTTTTACTCCCATAAATGAATAAGATGGTTTCATTTTATGAGCCGTTGCCCTTAAAGCCTTCCAATCCTTATTTGCAAGGTGTTTTTCCAGGTTCTCGATCTCACCCGGTATCTCTTCTGTAAATACAGTGATCATCTGGAAAATGAATTCATTGCTTCCATTAGAGATTTGTTTTAAATAATCAAGGTCAATATGCTTATGATTTGCTCCCATTTTTTTTATTTATTTATTCTACGTAATTTTTACTCTTTATTACCTTAAGTATCTTTGAATACAGAACCTTCTTGTCAAATGGTTTCGAAATATAGTCGTTCATTCCCACATTTATGCATTTTTCTGCTTCCCCTGCCAGGGCATGGGCAGTCATTGCAATAATAGGAATATTGTTTTTGGGGCTTTCGAAGGTCCTTCTCACCCTTCTTGTGGTTTCATACCCGTCCATTTCAGGCATCTGGATATCCATAAGCACAACATCATAATCATTCTTCTGCATTTTTTCAACCGCGATAAGCCCGTTATCAGCCACATCCACTTTCCAGTTCCAGTCGTTGAGCACTTTCTTCGCAAGAATCTGGTTCAGCGAATTATCTTCAACCAGCAGAATACTCAGTTCCAATGACGATTCTTCATATTTATCTTCAACAACTACTTTCTGGTCCGTATTGTGATTCTTTTTAAATTTCACGTTAAACGTGAAAGTGGAGCCTTGCCCAACCTTACTTTCCACTGAGATAGAACCTCCCTGCATTTCAATAAGCTGCTTCACGATAGTGAGCCCTAGTCCCGTTCCTCCATATTTTCGTGTCGTTTCATTGCTCGCCTGGGTAAACCCCTCAAACACCGAAGCCAGCTTGTCTTCAGGTATTCCAATACCAGAGTCAATTATCTTGAACTCAATATCAACATCCTCTTTTGTTTCCTCTTTAAGGTCCGCAGTCACCTTTACTTCTCCCATTTCGGTGAATTTTATGGCATTGCCCACCAGGTTTAAAAAGATCTGGTTTAATCTTGTCGGGTCACCAATAAGATGGTCAGGAATTCTTTTATCGATCTTTGTCAGGAGCTGAATGTTCTTTTCCGTTGATTTAGGCAGCATCAGTTCTGTAAATGTCACGAAGAGCTGTGACAGCCTGAACTCGATCTTTTCAAAGGCAAGCTTGCCGGACTGGATCTTAGAAAAATCAAGAATATCATTGATGATCACCAGGAGATTTTCACCGGATGTTTTCACTGCGTTTATATACTGTTTTTGCTCCGGTGTTAATTCTGTCCTTAAAAGCAGGCTGGTAAAACCAACTATCGCATTCATCGGTGTGCGGATCTCATGGCTCATGTTCGCCAGGAACTGTTCCTTCACCTTCATTAATTCCTCCAGCTCCTTTCTTGCTTTCATTAATTCACGCACCGCGTCATTTGCCTCTTTCAGCGACTGCTCCGCAACCTTATTTGCTCCTATCAGCTCTTCCTCTATTTTTTTCCGCAATGTAATATCCGATTCAATAGCAAGGATCCTTTCAACAGTACCATCCTTGCTCAAAACCGGGGTAAGCGTTGTGATCACCCAGTATTCCCTGCCATCCTTTGCAAAATTCTTGCTTTCATATATGACAGGTTTTCTTTCCTTGATCACGGAACGATAGTAGTCCGCCATTTGGGAAAGGCCAGTCTGGCTTCCCTTACGAAGCAACTCTCCATGTGTGTCTTTCACCTCATCAAGGTTATATCCGGTAAGTTTAGTGAAGCCTTCATTCACCCATTTTATCCTGCCATCCTTATCCGCTATAATAACAGAGTTATTGGATTTGGTTGCCGCTACTGCAAGCTTTTCCATTTCCTCTTCGTTCACCCGCTCCGAAATATCCTGGAGTGTACCGATTACCCTGAGGACTTTACCCTGGTCATTCGTGATCACTTCACCTTTGGCATCAAGTGTCCGGATAGTTTTATCCGGCCGGATGATCCTGTAATAAAAATTGAAGGGTTTCCCTGCTTTAATGGACTCCTCCATCATATTCTTCACATACTCTTTATCCGCAACATGGGTAAGGTCGATCAGGCGCTGATAGGTAACTATTTCTTTCGGATCGAGCCTGTAGATCCTGTATAATTCTTCTGACCAGGTAAATATATCTGTTTCAATATTCCATTCCCAGTTACCAATATGGGCAAGCTTCTGGGCTTCTGCAAGCCTGAGCTTCTCACGGTTCAGGTCAACTGTCTGCTCTTCCAGCTTTTTAGTCTTCTCAGAAAGTTCATTCAGTAAACGGTAACGTTCAATACTGTATTTTATAGATCGCTTAAGACTGCTGATCTTCAGTTTCCCTTTTACAAGAAAATCCTGTGCACCAAGCTTCATAGCATTGATTCCCATGGATTCGTCCTCCATACCGGTAAGCACGATGATAGGGGTTTCAGGTGCCCGCTCATGGATCCGCTTGAAGGTATCCAGCCCGTCACTGTCTGGCAGGGAGAGATCCAGGATGATAATATTGAAAACGTGCTGCTCAAGCAGCTCCAGACCTTTCGACAGGTAATCAGCCGTCATCAGGGTAAAGATGTTCTCAAAGGATTCTTTGAGATAAATATCGATCAGCCGCGCATCACCGGGATTGTCTTCGACTAATAATATGTTTATTTTTTCTTCCATTGATCTAGGTACTCTTCTTTATTTTAAATTTTTAACATTATCCTTTATGGTGAAATAAAAAGTGCTGCCAGTTCCGGCATTCGATTCCATCCAGATTTCTCCTCCGTGCCGCTCAACTATTTTTTTACAGATGGCGAGGCCGATTCCCGTACCCGGATATTTATCTTTTGTGTGCAGGCGCTGAAAAATGACAAAGATCTTTTGCGAATATTCTTTGTCAATCCCTATTCCGTTATCCTTCACGGAAAACAGGAATTCGCCCTCCCGCTGTTCGACTGAAACCCGGATCTCGGGTGGATTTTGCCCTTTAAACTTTATAGCGTTTGAGATAAGGTTTTGGAACAGCTGCCCGATCAGGACACTATCTCCGTTTATCTTGGGCAGATCATCCACTATCACCTCGGCATTATTCGACTTAATTGAATCCCTCAGATCATGCAACACGATCTCCATTAAGCGGTTCAGGTCTATTGACTCGAAAGGCTTAATCCTGTTAACTCTTGAATATTCTAGCAGGCTCTGGATCAGGTTCCTCATCCTGTTGCTGCCGTCCACCGCAAATGCGATAAACTCATTGGCATCCTGGTCGAGCTTATCCTTATATCTTTTTTCAAGCAGCTGAACATAGCTCGTAACCATGCGCAGAGGCTCCTGTAAATCATGGGAGGCTACATACGCAAATTGCTCAAGCTCTGCATTGGAACGTGAGAGCTCCTCGGATTTCAGCTTGAGTTCTGTTTCAATTTTTTTCCTGTCGGTGATATCATTCGAAATGCCCAGGAGGAATTTAGGATTACCGTTAATATCGTATATCGGGATCTTTTTGGTTTCCAATGTCCTGATTCCTTTATGCTTCGTACTTACAAGCTCTTCGGGGATATCCTCCAGCTTCCCGTTGCGGAGGACAAGCTTATCTTTTTGAATAAAGAATTCGGCCTGTTTCTTCGGGAAGAAATCATAATCATTTTTACCGATCATGTCGTCACGGGAATACCCCAGTAATTCTTCCCCGGCTTTGTTGAACTTAACAAACCGGAGTGATTCCGCATCCTTTACAAAAAGCATGTTCGGGATATTTTCCACCACTGAATCCAGGAAATTTTCCGAAGCTTTGAGTTTTGCCTCAGCCAGTTTTCTTTCCGTGATATCTTTAATAAAACCAATAAAAATATAGTTACCGTTCACCAGGATTGGCGAGGAAATACTAAGTGAAACACTAAACTCAAAACCTTTTTTATTCAAGGCCTCTATCTCAATGGTTTTATTCAGCACAGGGCCTTCACCTGTTTTCAGAAAATGCCTGATCCCTCTTAAATGCGCTTCCCTGTGTTTTTCAGGAATGATAAAATCATGCAGGAATTCACCAATGATTTCTTCTGCTGACCAGCCAAAGATCTCCTCGGCTTTCGGGTTCCATTTAACAACCCTGCTTGCTGCATCCATTACCACCACTGCATCGGGAGCGTTTTTAATGATCGCCTGCAGCTGCTGCTCACTCTCCTTTAACTGTTCTTCCGCGATCTTCCGCTCGGTGATATCCCTGGTAACCTTTACAAATCCGATAAGGTTCTTATTATCGTCATACAAACCTGTTAAAACAATATTCGCCCAAAATTCACTACCGTCCTTTCTTACACGAAGTGATTCATTTTCATACCTCCCCTGTTCTTTTGCCATTTTAAGATTGTATTCCGGTTCACCCCGCTCTATTTCTTCGGCATTATAAAAAATTGAAATATGCTTTCCAAGGACTTCTTCCGCCTTATAGCCTTTTATGTATTCAGCACCCGAATTCCAGCTTGCTATATGACCGGAATCATCAACCCTGATGATTGCATAATCCTTAACACTTTCTACAAGCAGCCTGAAGCGTTCTTCACTTTCCTGGAGCTTCTGGATCCGTGTTTTCAACTCTTCACTCAGCGTGTTCATTCCCGCTGCGATAGCATCGATCTCATCACCTTTCTCACTCACTTCAACCTTTTGGGAGAAGTCCATAACGGTATATTTAAGGATCGCAGAAAAAATATTTTCAATCCTTCGCTGATAATCTTCCAGCTTTTCAGTGCGTTTGTTAACCAGCGATGCGAGTTCATTGTGTGCAAGCTGCAGCGCCTGCTCTGACTCTTCACGTTCATTGATGGCGCCCCGCATCGCCAGTATTGTTACGCTTAAAATTGAGATATACACCTGGGCAGAAAGAAGAGATTCATTGATACTGGAGGAAGCGAATGGCCCTGCTCCCATCATTGTCTGCCCAACCGCTATCCCGCATGCCGTAGCAATCGCTATGAGCGTCTCAACCTGCCCAAAACGCAAAGCGGCCCAAAGTAAAGGGGGCAGCATCAGGTAAGGTTTAACAAACGTAGGGTCCGCATTAAGCCAATCACCGAAAATAAAGCCGCCCATCAGGAAAATCAGGCCCAGCACGATCAGGGGCTCTATCGTTTTCTGAGGCTTCCATCCGATCCTTGCATACCTGTAAATAGTAATCACTAAAGGCGTAACCGTCATGATACCCGCTACATTTCCCATCCACCAGGTAAAGACCAGGTTTGGGAAATCACTCCATGCCGACATGTGAGAAAGAGACAAGGCGGTGGCACCGGTAATTGAACTGGAAAGACACATGAAAAAAGCGGCAAGGACAAATTCAAAAACAGGCTTCACTTTCTCAAAACCAACTACCTTTTCCGGGATGCGTTTTAAAAGGGCAGAACCGATCAGCAGTTCAAGCGTGATCCCGATCGATATCAGCATCGAAGTCCATACGGCAGTATAAAGGCTGGTGCCTGAGCTTGTAAAGACAATAATATTCGTAAAGAAAGAGCCTATGAGCACACCGGGGATTACGCGGACTCCCATGATAATAGTCACGGCAAAAGCAATTCCTGCCAGGGGCCAAACAGGCGTCAGAGGTGTATCCTGGAAATCAGCAAGAATACCAACACGCACCAGGATGTAATAACTTATCGCCACCACCAGTGTCAAAGCGAGGTTACTTATCCGAAAGTAGGTTGATACCTTTTTTAACATGACAGGTGGTAATGTAGATTTTCCTTAATAAATAAAATAACATGCCAGTGCGGTAATTTTACCTGATACCAAGGCTTGCGGCATCATCAAACTCCGGAGTAACATGGTATTCTATTATATGAAATTAAAGGGTTATTTCGCCCGCAAGGAATCTGAACTCAGTTCTTCGGTAACCTGACAATTGTAAGCCAGAAGTTCTCTATGGAACGTATCACATCAATGAACTGGTTAAAATCAACGGGCTTGGTGATATAACAGTTAGCATGGTTCGCATACATATTACGGATATCCTGGTCAGCAGCAGAGGTTGTAAGGACTATCACCGGTATCAGCTTTAAAAGATCGTTTTTCTTGATCTCATGCAGCACCTGCCTGCCATCCATCTTAGGCAGGTTAAGGTCTAAAAGTATGATATCAGGAGTGTAAGCCGCTTTGTAGGCCCCGGTCTTGTTCAAAAAAAGCAAAGCCTCTTCCCCATCTGTAACTACACTCAGGTTATTTCTAATTTTCCCTTCCTTCAGGACTTCTTTCGTAAGCCTTATATCTCCGGGATTGTCTTCCACCAATAAGATATTAATGGAAGAAGCATTCAGCATATCATTCATTTCTGCTTAATTTAGTTCAATGTGTATTTATCTTTCTAATAAGCAGATTACAGGAATCCCTGTACTCGTTTTATATTAAATTCAATTTTTTCAGGAGTTCTTTTTTGTATTGTTCTCCGATAGACAGGGGGTGTTTCCCTATATAGGCGGTATTTTCTTCAACGTTATCGATATGGTCAAGCGCCACCAGGTATGAACGGTGGAGCCTGAAGAATTTGGAGTTATGAAGTTTCTCCTCCATACCTTTCAAAGTGATGTGTACAGTATGTCTTTTATTGTCAACCGTAAAGATGTTCACATAATCGCCCAGGGCCTGGACATAAATAATATCCTTGATCTTTATTTTTGTAAGTACTGAATTGGAACGCACAAAAATGTATTCCCTGTCTTTATCCTTATTTCCAACCTCCACCTTATTGTCTTTCTTTTCAAAAAGCTCCTTGGCTCTGTCTACTGCGACCATAAAGCGGGCCATGCTCACGGGTTTGATAAGATAATCTGCAACATTAAGCTCAAATGCTTCTATAGCATATTCCTTTTTTGTTGTAATAAGAATGATGATGGGCCGTGTTGTCAGGTTTTTTATTAACTCGATACCAGTCATCTCAGGCATTTCCACATCAAGAAAAACAAGGTCCACCTGCTCTTTCTTGAGATAATTAAATGCTTCAATAGGGTTCTCGCATTCCTGTTTAAGGTGCAGAAAATCAACCTGGGTGATCATCTGCTTGACCGCTGCGCGGGCCATTGTGTTATCATCAACAATAATACAGTTCATAGGAATATGTTTAAAGATTTAGTCATTGTATATCGGGCAACTAAGACTATAAAATACAATGCCATGCAAAAAAGGATAATTGCCTCATGGAATAATTTCCCCGTTTGCGCTAAAAAAAAAGCCCTGCGTTTGCAGGGCTTTTTTTAGGTTTTTCTTTAATATCAGTCATTCACAACAAACCTGAATGGGAGCTTGGTGATCTTCATATAATCCTCACCGGTTTTTTTAATGTCATCATCATCTTCATCATAATTCCAAACTACGGTTACATTTGTTCCCATCGATTGAAATTCAATCAGTTTCATAAGGATTTGCTTAACGGATATAATAGATGAGGAGCTTAAATAGAATAAATTAAAATTCAATTGAAAAACAGGCGGCAGGTTTGCTTTGTATGAATCCAGCCATTCAATGATAGTTCTGTAAAATTCTTTACTATCCTCAGGAAACGATTTACCTTCAATCAGGAAAACTGAAGAAGCCGGATCGAACAGGATATGAGGAGTATTGCCACCCTCTGGTATTTCTAATCTATTCATGTCAGCCTTGTACTTTTGAATGTAATGAAAACAATGAATACTCTTTATTCAGCATTTGAAATTCAAAGTCCATATTGTTATTCGATTTCAAAGCTATTGTAAGAAATCCTAATCCGGCACCGCCCTTGGATGACAGTTCACCGTTAGAAAGAACATCCATGTATTGCTTTTTCAGATCGGTATCCTGCAGGGATTTGATGGAATTTAGCCGCCTGTTCAGTCTTTCCGCCTGGAGCGTGGTAACTATATTCCCGGAATGTATATTGAATTCATTGTTTATTCTCCCAATAACAAAATAGGTTAACTGGTACCCATTGTTATCCTTTTCTCCATGCAGGCAAATATTCTGAAGAGTTTCAATTACGATATTAAATATCTTTTTGACTGCATTTTTACTCACTCCGAAATTTTCCATCTGGGTTTCCACCAGGTTAGAAATGGAGTTCACTTTATCCTGATCGAGCTCCCCGATATGTACAACCACGGCCTTTTTATCTCCGCTGCTGTACAAGGCCCTGATGCTGTTTACCTTGGCAGTAAAAACAGCTTCTTCTACAGAACCACTCTTATTTAAATCCATATAAAATGTGAACTTGGGCTTTTTCAGTCGGCAATATCTGAAAATTTTACCCAATTATAATACATTTAATCCAATATTTTCCCAAAATCTTACGATTCCTGATCTGAAATCCTTTGTTTGCCGCGGTTGTTCCGTTGGATCACAAAGGTTTTTCCTATATTTAGGCTTAGATAAAATATGAAGCCACGACTGATTTTCACCTGCCTGATTGCATACCTGCTTATCTCATTTAAAGGGGATAAAAAAGCCTATTCTCTTTATGACGGAATAGGAAAAGAGGCCTCCTATGAAAAGCTCCTGGCAGAAGCTTTAAAAGCAGACATTATCCTGTTCGGTGAGCTTCATAACAATCCAATCTGCCATTGGCTTGAACAGGAATTAACACGTGACCTTTTTGCCGCTAAAAAAACGGATCTCATCCTGTCAGCGGAGATGTTTGAAGCTGATGACCAGGTTGCAATTAATGAATACCTGGAAGGCATAGTATCGGATAAAACCTTGCGGGACGAAGTGAAATTATGGAGCAATTACACGAACGACTATAAGCCGCTGCTCGATTTTGCAAAATCAAATCACCTCCCCTTTGTTGCTGCTAATATACCAAGGCGTTATGCCAGCCTTGTTTACAGCAAGGGTTTGGAAAAGCTCGACAGCCTTGATGCTCAGGCAAAGCAATGGATCTGCCCGCTGCCTATGGCCTACGATCCTACTCTTAAATGCTACAAAGATATCTATGAATCTGCGGGTGGGCACGGAGGTGAAAATCTTCCCAAATCACAGGCAGTCAAAGATGCAACAATGGCATATTTTATCCTGAAGAACTATAGTCGCGGAAAAACGGTGCTGCATTACAATGGTTCTTATCACAGCAATTATCACCAGGGAATTGAATGGTATCTTAAAAAAGAAAATCCGGGGTTAAAAATAATGACGATAGGCTCAACGGAACAGGATAACATCGATACCCTCTCAAAAACCTCAGTCGGCCTGGCAGATTTCATTATCTGCAGCCCGGCATCCATGAGCAAGTCATATTAACCGAGTTTCCCCTGAAGCTCTTCCCAGGTCTTCATTTCCGACTCCAGCTGTTTTTTCATCTGCTCATATTTTGCAAAAGCGGCTTTATCGTTAATCACAGATGCATATTGTGCAGGATCTGCAAGCTTCGAGTCAAACAATTTAATTTCATTTTCCAGCCGCTCTATCTCCTTTTCAGCTTTTACAACCTGTGATTTCAGCAGCTTCAATTCTTTCTCACGCTCGTCATTACGGGAATCCTCTTTGGGCTTAGGCTTAGCAGCTTCCGCATTCACTTTCTGAAAAGGGTTCTTAGATGAATTCATCTCTGAAAGCCTGTTCATTTTCAGCTTTTCCATGAAACCGTTAATATCGCAAAGATGTTCATTCACCTGCCCGTTCTTAAACTCATACATTTTATGTACCAGCCCGTCAAGGAAATCACGATCATGGGATACGAGGATCACTGTGCCTTCATAATCCATGATAGCTTTTTTCAGGATCTCCTTGCTGCGGATGTCAAGGTGATTGGTTGGCTCATCCAGCACCAGGAAATTATATGGCTCCAGAAGCAGCTTGCACAATGCGAGGCGACCGCGCTCTCCCCCGCTCAGTACCGACACTTTTTTGTCTATATCGTCACCGCCAAAAAGAAACGAGCCTAACAATGTCCTTACCTGTTTCCTGATATCTCCGACTGCAAGCTCATCAATAGTTTCAAAAACCGTTTTGCTCTTATCCAGCTTCTCAGCCTGATCCTGGGCAAAATACCCCATCATCACACTGTGTCCATGCTGAACAAGGCCCTCATAAGTGATCTGCTTGGCGATCATCTTGATCATTGTACTCTTTCCTTCACCATTCCGTCCCACAAGCGCGATCTTCTCACCTTTAGTCAGGATAAAATTAGCCCCGCTGAAAATCCTTTTCCCATCATATTCCTTCCCGGCATTTTCCACGGTAAGAACAATTTTTCCCGAATGGGCAGGTGGCGGGAACTTAAAGAACATGGTTGCATTATCGCTTTCATCCACTTCAACCCTTTCCATCCGGTCAAGCTTTTTGATAAGCGACTGCGCAAACGAAGCTTTACTTGCTTTTGCGCGGTATTTATCAATAAGGACTTCTGTCTGATCGATGATCTTCTGCTGGTTCTTTGCAGCATTTTCCTGCTGTTCCCTGCGCTCTTTTCTCAGCACGAGGTAACGTGAATAATTAGTCTTATAATCGTAGATCTTGTTATTGGAGATCTCAATGGTCCTCGTGGTAACAGTATCCAGGAATTGCCTGTCGTGGCTGATCAGCATTACTGATCCCGCAAATGTCTGAAGTGATTCTTCAAGCCACTGGATGGATTCTATGTCAAGGTGATTGGTAGGCTCATCCAGTAAAAGAATATCCGGCTTACGCAGCAGGATCTTACCAAGTTCGATCCGCATCCTCCATCCTCCGCTGAACTCGGAAGTAGAACGGTGAAAATCGCTGGCTTCAAACCCCAGGCCTTTTAATATCTTTTCGATCTCCTCTTCCTTGTTGGCAACACCAAGGATCTCCAGCCTGTTATTGATATCGGTAAGTTCGTTTATCAGGTTCATGTACGCATCACTCTCGTAATCCGTACGGGTTTCCAGTTCATGTGTAACAGTTGACAGGCGCTTTTCAAGTTCCTGCATTTCTTCGTAGGCAGTTTCCGTTTCTTCAAAAACAGTCCTGCCCTGCTGGTGGATCATATCCTGCGGAAGGTAACCGATCTTAAAGTCATTCGGCTTGGAGATCTCTCCTTTGCTGGGGTTTTGAAGTCCTGCAAGCAGCTTTAGCATCGTTGATTTCCCGGCACCGTTCTTACCTGCAAGTCCGATCCTGTCTTTTGGGTTTATCAAAAAACTAACATTGTCGAACAGATCGTAACCACCAAAAGAAACCGTAACGGAATTAACTGAAATCATTAATAAATAAAATTTAGGGCGCAAATTTAGTGAAAAAAGCCTTACAAATGCCTAAATTAGTGCGGTAAATAGCGTTATGAGTAAAAAGCAGCTCTCTGTTCTACGGCTGAAAAATTTCAGTAAAACACCCCACCACGACACGGACTTTTACATAAGAACGTTCCAGGAACACAAAAAAGAACATCCGTTCGTAATGCAGCCACATGCGCATGACTTTTACATGATCATGATCTTTTCTCAGGGCAGGGGAAAACACACCATTGACCTGAAAGAATATCCCGTGGAGGCAGGAAGTGTTTTTTTTATGTCGCCTGGCCAGGTCCATTCATGGAACCTGGATGAAGGAACAGACGGATATGTTATTTTCTTTAATTCTTCTTTTTACAGGATGACTTCCGAAGCGAAGAATATACAAAGCTTTTCCCTTTTCTCCGGCAATGAAAAATACAGTCACGCCCTCTTAAAAGCTCATCAACTAGATGATCTTCTCCTCTATTTAAAGCTTCTTGAAAGTGAGAATCAAAGCCATTCAGCATTTAAAGGAAATATTGTTCGTCTGCTTACTGATGTCATCATCAATAAGCTAGCCTCCTGCATGGAGATCACCATAAAGAACCACCCATTGGTTTCCATCCTGCCTGCACTCGAAAAGCTTATTGAATTAAACTTCCGTGAACATTTGCCGGTTTCTTTCTATGCGGAAAAACTCAACTTATCGCTGCAGGCATTAAACCTCCACACAAGAAATTTCCTTAACAAGACTGTAAATAACCTTTTACACGAAAGAGTTATTTCGGAAGCGAAGAGGCTTTTGATTTATTCAGATAAAACTGTTACGGAGATTGCTTATGAACTTAATTTTAACGACAATTCCTACTTTGTCAAGTTCTTTAAAAAGAAAGAAAAACTCACCCCTGAAGAGTTCCGGAAAAAATATAATTATACCGCAAATACATAAAAAAGCACCATGGAATATATCTTTATAGAAGTAATTTTGAATAAAAATTGATCAGGATGAATTATAAGGAAAGCAAGCTTTACAGCATAATGAATAACAAGTGCCCGCATTGTCACAAGGGAAATTTCTGGGAAACAGGCAACCCGTACGACCTGAAGAGATTTTCAAGAATGAATAACCGTTGTCCGGTTTGTAATGAAGACTTTAAACGCGAACCAGGGTATTATTTCGGGGCAACTTATGTGAGCTACGGGATGACAGTCGGTTTCGGGATTGCCTTGTATGTGATCCTCTCCGGGATATTTAAAATGGAAACAGTGCCTTTCCTGGTCACATTCAGCATCCTGCTGATTTTACTGATGCCGTTATTTTATCGTTCTGCCAGGCTGATATGGATCAACTTCTTCGTTTCCTACAAAGACAAATAATTATTTTGCAAGATCATGCAGCCTGTCGTTTTCAAAACAGCTGACACCTTCGAGACCTGTTTTTGAAAGGGCAATCATTGCTTTCGCCACCGCAGACGCTTCAATTGCTTTATATTTCTTTAGCCGGCCGATAAATAAAAAGCTTAACGACTTCATTAAAAATTTGCCCACACTCTCCGCCGGCCGCGATTCTTTCCGGTTACCCAGCAGCATGGAAGGGCGAACTATTACCAGGGAAGGAAATCTCAGCCTTTTTAATGCATTTTCAATATCCCGTTTTAACGTGAGATAGAAATTGCCTCCCTGTTCAGAAACTCCTAGGGAAGAAACCAAAACAAATTGTGCGACTTCATTGCTACGGGCAGCTTCTGCAAAATTTAAAACATAAGTGTAATCCACTTTCACAAAGGCTTCCCGGGAACCTGCAGATTTAATGGTGGTGCCAAGACAGCAGAAAACAACGTCTCCTCTGATCTCGCTGAAATGCTTGTTAATTGAATTAAAGTCAATCTCTATCTGTTCAATACGGAGCCCATTTAAAGATTGCTTTTTGCGGACAAACATCTTAACTTTCTCAAAATAACTTTCCTGTAAAAGCTGTTTTACCAGTTCTCCCCCAATAAGCCCTGTGGCACCAATCACGATCGCTGTCCTTCCCATTATATTCCTTTTGCTCTTGTAACAAGTGATGACACCGCTTCTGAAAAGGATGTTTTGAACCTGCTCCTGTTAAGGGCCGCAGAGTTATCCGCATTCCTGTCCAGCTGAAACGAGAACACGAAGGCTGAATCCGGTCCGTTCCAGCCGCCCATTTGACCGAAGCGGATATCATTAAAGTAGACTTTCGATTCATGCTCCGACATAATATAATGCCCTTTGGAGAACTGCTTTAGAATTTTAACCGATTCATCCTCCGCGAAAGGTTTCAATAATGAATCCTTTTGATTAACGTGATAGAAGTCGATATTTTTTGACTTGTCAAATATTGAATAATAACCAAACCAATACCCGGTCGCATCTTTTGAATAACTCATCCAGAGAAAATTATTAAGAGGGGTGGGAGTGCTCACAACATCACTGACTTCAATATTCTGTTCAGTAAGCTGATCTGAGATGATACCATGCACATGCCACTTGTTGAATATAGTGAATATAAGGTACAGCGTACTGATCACAAGGCCTGCCCTGTTCCACTTTAAACGCTTTGGAGAACCGTTCCGTGCTATCAGTGCGATAATAACACATATTAAAAACGGAAGCGTGTAAAAAAGATCTGCAACAAAGATTGTATTGAATGACACCCGGTAACTGCTGAAAGGTTCGAACCATCCGGTGCCGTATGCAGTTAAGGAATCGAGAAGCACATGGGTGAACATTCCGGCAAAGAACATCCAGGACCATTGTTTCCAGTTCACCCCGCTTTTTTTAAACCACTTGCTGAATAACCATCCGAGAAGCGGTGACATTAAAACGATAAAGAGAAAAGAATGTGTAAACCCACGATGGACCAGCAGCTGCTGCGCATCCGTAACGCATGGTGAAGCAAATACATCAAAATCAGGGATAGTATCCGCCAGGGCGCCCCACAGCATTGCCTGCCTCCCGATTTTTTTGCCAAGCATCGCTTCTCCTATAGCCGCGCCCAATACAACATGTGTAAGTGAATCCATTAGTTCCTGTTAAGTTTCAAAGATAGTAAACAATACTTTTTATTAATTATCTTTATAGAAGAAAAGGATTACGGAATTACATTCACAATTGCAGCCTATGATACAACGATCCACCCTCGAGTTTCTTGCAAAGCTCAAAAAAAACAATACCAAAGACTGGTTCGATAAGAACCGTAAAGAATATGATTCTGCGAAAGAGAATTATAAAGAATTCCTGGCGGAACTGATCCTCAATATTTCAAAATTCGATCCTGCAGTGAAATCACTCGAGCCTAAAGATTGTATGTTCCGGATCAACCGCGACATCAGGTTTTCCAATGATAAGACTCCGTATAAAACAAATATTGGTGCGAGCATTGCTCCGGGAGGAAAAAAATCTGATTCGGCAGGGTATTACATTCATATTCAGCCCGGAGCTTCGTTCCTGGCAGGTGGCGTATGGCATCCTGAACCTCCGCAGTTAAATGCGATAAGGCAGGAGATCGATTATAACATGGATGAATTCAGGAAATTAACAGCAAA
>DASVUX010000052.1:0-17060 GCA_036386835.1 Bacteroidia bacterium | reverse complement strand
ATCATCATAGCCAATGATGTTTCATCTACTGCCACGCCCGAATGGATAACGGGAAGCAGGATGGTAGTTAGTGACCAAACCAGGGAAATTATAAATATTTTGGCTAAGGGAATCTCCCTGAGCCTGAAAATCTTCATCCCTTTCTTATATACAGGAAACGAATAAAGAAAAGTAATAACACCCAATGGAAAAAGCACCAGCAATACTTCCATGCGTGCCAGGAAAGAACTGGCAATAAGCCCGGCAACGGACACAAGGAACACCCAGTAAAATACTTTTTTGTTCCTGGCTATCCAGCTAAACTTTGTCTCAAGCAATACGTGTTTGTAGAAAAAAACGACCACGAATTTATGAAGGTTATATTCAAAGAGCGTGGCAAAAAAGACAAGAAAGAGATACGGATGCAGCCCGGGCGACAAGCCGATTTGCACCTGGGCTTCAATAGTCAGCATCACAGCAGCAATCGCAATATACACGTTGCTGTATATGACAAATTCTATAAAACCTCTTATACGCCTGAGCATGCTTTTTTAATGATAATCAAAATTACCTGTAATTAAATTATGAAGAAGCTTATTTTACTGAAATTATTAGTGCTTTCACTCATCCTTTTTTCAGGCGAAAAAATAATCTGCCAGGAAAATATTAAAAAGGATATAAAAGTATTTCAGATCCCTCACAAAACACCCTGGGAAAAATGGATGTGGATCCACAGAAGTATAACCTACCTGATAATTAAGGAACGGAAAGCCACATATGATACTACTTACATTAAATCTTATTCAAAACGGCTCACACTGATAATCCCGGTTTCAGCGCGTTTTATGCATTTCGACATCCTGGCTCCGCGTTCAGGGAAGTTCCTGCAGTATGCCCCGAATTACAGGTATGATGTTGGTTTTGGAGTAAGCTCCCGCTGGGCGACATTCATTACAAATACAGGGATTGTCTTTTTTAATGGCAATAATAATGAACGGGGTGTTACAAAGCACAATGATTTTCAGCTAAACCTTTATGGGAAGCACTACACCTCGGATATCATTTATCAAAACTATCGTGGATTCTACGTTGCCAACACAAAAGATTTTCAATATGAAGGCAGCGGGCCTTTTGAAGTAAGAAGTGATGTAAAGGCCACCCTGTTTGTTAACAGTACTTATTATATTTTTAACAGCAAGAAGTTCTCTTACCGGAATTCTTTTGCATTTACAGAAAGTCAGCTGAAAAGCGCTGGATCGTTCCTGCTTGGGCCTTATTACAGCCTGTTCGGGGTGAAAGCGGATTCCAATATCATCTCACGTCAATTTTCTCAATATTTCGATACACTTGATATCATCGAAGGAAGTGTACAGACCGTTGGTTTATCTGCCGGGTATATACATACTTTTGTAAAAGAAAAAGCTTACCTGACACTTTCAATGGTGCCCGGCCTGGGGCTTGACCAGGTCAGCTACGAGCGTTCGGATAAATCAACATTCAGAAGTTCATACAACCCGGGAGCTAAAGTTAATTTCAGGGTTGGACTTGGATATGACACAGGGACATTTTTTATAGGAGCTATGGGTGTCTATGATTATTTCTACAATTTTAATGGCAGGTCAAATACATTTAACTTCAGTACCGGGAAAGCAATGGCTTACATAGGATATCGTTTTAAATACCAGAAAGCAGAAAAGAAAATCCTGCGGAAGTTAGGCCTGATCGATTACCCGGGCGACCCGCGCAACTGATAATAATTATTGATCCAGCAAATGTTTTGCGTAATTAATATTATACTTGTCCATTAACCGGGAATGCGCTTTGAAGCGTGATACGAACTTCTTATAATTCTTGCTTTCAGGTTTAGTCCAAACCGTTTCCGCCAGGGCGCACATTCTTGGAAGGGCCATATACTCCACCTGCTTAAAATCTGTAATGTATTCAGTCCATACATTTCCCTGCGCACCAAGAATATGTTTTCTTAATGAAGGTTCAAGTGATGGAGGAACAGGCTCATAATTATAAACAGAGTCTACAGGGTTAAAGCCACCGATTGCCAGAGGCTCTTTGGTACGATCTTTTACCTGGTAAAAATCAAAATAACACGGTTTTCCGGGTGACATAATTACATCATGCTCCTGGTTAGCAGCAGCAATACCGCCTTTGGTCCCGCGCCAGCTCATGACTGTTGCGTTCGGAGCAAGGCCGCCTTCAAGGATCTCATCCCAGCCAATGATCTGCCGGCCTTTTGAGTTAACAAACCTCTCGATCCTTTCTATAAAATAACCCTGGAGATCTTCTTCATCTTTCAGCTTTTCACTCACTATGCGGGCCTGGCAATGGTCACATGATTTCCATCGCACTTTCGGGCATTCATCACCTCCGATATGAATATACTTTCCGGGAAACAGCGCGATAACTTCTTCAAGGATATTTTGGAGAAAAATAAAAGTACTGTCTTTACCGGGACAGAGAACATCTTTAGGTGAACCCCAGGTTGTATAAGTTTCATGAGGCCCGCCTGTACATGAAAACTGCGGATAAGCTGCTAATGCCGCAAGTGAATGCCCGGGCATTTCAATCTCCGGTACAATGGTGACATGCCTTTTCTCCGCATAAAGAATTACATCAGCTATCTCTTCCTGTGAATAATAACCTCCGTAAGGCTTCCCGTCATACTTAACATTGGGCAAAGGCTTCCCCTTTGTATCTACTGGTTTGCCGACAACAGTTTCCTTCCGTACTGAACCCACCGCTGTAAGGAATGGATATTTTTTGATCTCGATCCTCCAACCCTGGTCATCAGTTAAATGCCAGTGAAATGTATTCATCTTATACATCGCAAGGTGATCGATATACCTCTTTACTTCAGAAGTTGTAAAAAAATGACGGCTGCAATCAAGATGCATTCCCCTCCATTTGAACCTTGGAGCATCATAGATCTGCAGGCAGGCAACATTCAGACGCTGGGTCCTTTCTACCGGCAGCAACTGGATCAAAGTCTGTAATGCATAGAAAAACCCATTGTTTGCATTCGCTTTAATTGAAATACCTTTCCGCGTAATTTTCAGATCATAGAATTCGGGATCAGTTTGGGAAGGCTCATTTGAAAGTATGGTTTGAAATGAAATAAAATTCTTAAACGGAGGATAATGGGAATCAATTTTTAAATTGAGCCCGTAGTGCTCCTCAAGGTATTCTTTAAAATATTTTGCTTCAAAGAGATCTTCACCTGCTACAATAATTGTTGTATCGCTCAGCAAAAAACTGCCCTGGTTAACCTGGACATAATTGGGCTGGGGAATAAGAGGAAAGGCGGTTTGCGTTTGAGACAAAAGCAACACGGCCCGCATCATAAAGAATATGCAGAGAAACTTATTCATTCAATCCTTTCCAGATCAAAGAAGCAGCACCTAACAATGCTGCATCATTTTCTTTTAGCTGAGAAGGGAGGATCTTTATTTTATTTTTATAAATCGCGAGCAGATTTTTTTCAAAGCTTTCTACCGTCGGCTTAAAAATAAAATCACCTGCCAGCGCAAGCCCCCCGAAAAGGAAGATTGCCTGCGGGCTGGTATAAGCTACGCTGTTGGCAAGTGCTAAACCAAGAATTTCACCTGTATAATTAAATGCGGCAACAGCATCTTTGTCACCGGACCTGGCCTTTTCATGGATGTATTTGGCATCAGTTGCAAAGCCACGAAAATCAGTCTTCGCATGATGACTCATCCGGAGATCAGAGAATGTCCTTTTGATCCCGGTTGCAGAACAATAAGTTTCCAGGCAGCCCTTCCTTCCGCAACCGCACTGCCTGCCATCAGGGAACATGATCACATGACCGAGTTCACCCGCAAAGCTATCATGCCCGTATATAATTTCACCGTTGGCTACAATGCCGCTTCCCAAGCCTGTTCCCAGCGTAATGAATATAAAATCCTTCATGCCCCTTGCACCCCCAAAGATCATCTCGCCAATTGCAGCGGCATTGGCATCGTTGGTCAGTTCCGCTTTTACCCCGAGGCGGTCAGAAAATAATTCGGCCAGGGGAATTACCCCTTCCCATCTTAAATTGGGGGCAAATTCGATTGTCCCTTTAAAGTAGTTTCCATTCGGAGCGCCAATGCCAATTCCTGCGAGGTCGTGATCCGGAAATTTCGTCATTGCCTTTTTGATGCGTTCAGAAACAACCATAACGAGATCCTCCGGAATAGGAAAATGTTCGGTTGACACTGTTTCTTTTAACAGGATCTTCCCGCCTTTGTCCACCAGGCCGAAAACGGTGTTTGTCCCGCCAATATCTATACCTGCAACAAGTGACTGCTTTATCATAAAAAATTAATGATTAGGGCTTACGGGCTTATCAAACTCCAGGCCCTGGTGAGCAAATATACCTTTGACGATGTAAGCGTAAAAGGCGAGATAAACATAACAAAAGATAGGTATAATGAATGAGATATGGACCCCGTAAAGATCCGCGATGAGGCCCTGGATAGGCGGAATTAAGGCCCCGCCTAAAATTGCCATTACCAGAAGTGAAGAGCCCTGGCTGGTGTTTTTACCAAGCCCGGCAATTGCGAGGGCGAAGATCGATGGCCACATGATCGAATTATACAAACCTAAACTGATGACCGACCACAATGCAATTTCACCCGTAGTCACAAGCGATAATACAAGGAGCAGAATGCAGATCACAGAGAACAGCAGTAATGTTCTTGCAGGCTTTTCCTGCCCGATAAAAAAGGCAATGATGCTGACAGCAATAAAAGGGAGATAATACATCATCGAAGCAAAATCAAACGAATCATCTCCCGATTTGATCTTAAAGATGAGAAGTATAAAGAAGAAAGTTGCTACCGGCAGCACAGCAGTAAAAACTCGCTTCCATAGAAACGATAAATTAAAAACAGACACTGAGCTGGTAAACCTTCCTACCATTAAACTTCCCCAGTATAATGCAACATAGATTGTTGCAGCTGCCGGCGGAATCCCTTTTATTTCCGGTAAGCCCACAAAACCCGTCATGAAGCTGCCGACTGTTACTTCTGCCCCGACATAAAAAAAAATTGCAAGTATTCCCCATGTCAGCTGCGGATACTTAAGCGCCCCCATCCCCTTCTCCATGTTCTGATGATTTGTAAAATTAGGAAGAGGTACCATTTTAAATACTACGATCAGAACAAGAAAAATCCCGGTAAGAACCAGGTAAGGCAATTTAACAGAATCAATGTTTGTTTCCGTACCGGCAGTTGTATTAAGAATCAGGGCACCGCCAATAATTGGCGCAATGGTAGTACCGAATGAATTGATAGCACCGGCAAGGCTTAAACGATGCGATCCTGTTTCCGGTCTGCCCAGCAATATAACATAAGGGTTCGCGGCAATCTGGAGTAGTGTAAATCCAAGAGCAAGAATAAATAATGCAGCAAGAAAAAACGCGAATGAGTGCATGATTGCTGCAGGATAAAACAAAAAGGTTCCAACAGCAGAAATGAACAGGCCCAGCAAAATCCCATTCTTGTACCCAATCTTGTTGATAGGATCCCCGGAGAGGGAAGAAATGATAAAATAGATCAGTGAACCAACGAAATAAGCGCTGAAGAATGCAAACTGAATCAACATCGATTCAAAATAACTAAGAACAAAAATATCCTTGAAATGCGGGATCAGGATGTCATTCAGACAAGTTATAAAGCCCCACATAAAAAACAGCATCGTAAGGAATGCCAGCGGTACCGAGTAATTCTTTTTCTCTTCCATATAGCCTGGATATATTTACCGAAAAATAATAAATTAATTGACAAAACAAATCGCGTCTCTCATAAAGTTATACCGTTGTTTCCCACTTCTACATTACGATTATTCGTAAAAGATCATCTTGTTATACCGGTACAATTCATCTAAGCGTAAGAAGCGTCATAGTGCTTTAGAAAAAGGCGGCTGAGAGTTATAAGTCGCCTGGAACAAAATAGAATTATATCAATGCACTAAACCAGTCTAAGGCAGAGAAACGGCAGAGGAATAAAAAACGGGAGGTAAGACGGGATCAAATTTTCTCCAGGATCTTATTTGTAGCGCCTTTCCTGCTCTGTACATAATGTTTTGAAACATGTGATGCCATTTTAAGCACCTGCCCGTCTTTCAATAATGCGAGTATATTATCCAGCGATAAACCATCACTAATTGTAAAAGCCCCGCCTGCCCTGATCAGTTCTTTCGCTTCAGTAAATTTTTCATAATTAGGGCCGAATATTACAGGCATCCCGAAAGTTGCAGCCTCAAGGATATTATGGATCCCCTTTCCGAAACCACCGCCAATGTAAGCTATAACAGCATACTGATATAAGGATGAAAGCATCCCGATGTTGTCTATGATAAGAACATCCGCAGTTGATACATTTATTTTATCCGCCTTAGAAAAACACAGGGTGTTTAAAGAATTCCTTTGAAATTCGTTTTCTATGAATGTAATATGAGAGCTATGTACCTCATGAGGTGCAATGATGACCTTGAAATTCTCTTTTAATCCGGAAGCTGCTATGATCTTCTCATCTTCCGGCCAGGTACTGCCTCCTATGAATATGGGCCTTCCCCCGGAAAAGTCTTTAATAAGATCTATGCTTTTAACCGTTTCCGCGATAGCTGCCACCCTGTCAAAGCGGGTATCTCCGGCAACAGTCGTATTTTTGAAATCTATTGCATCCAAGAGGTCGAGCGAATGCTGGTCCTGGAGAAAAAAATGTGTAAAACTCTTCAGCTGGCTCCGGAACCAGGAACCATATGGCTTAAAGAAGTGTTGCCCATCCCTGAATATACCGCTGACCAGGTATGTCGGGATGTTCTTTGTTTTCAACTCATGCAGGTAATTGAACCAGAATTCATATTTGACAAAAAATGCTTTTTCAGGCTTAATGATCCAGATAAATTTCCTGGCATTGGAGATCGTATCCGCGGGTAAATAACATATTATATCCGCACCTTTATAATTCTTCCTTACCTCATATCCGGAAGGAGAAAAGAACGTAAGAACTATCAGTGCTGAAGGGTGAATCTCTTTATATTTCTCTATGAGCGGCCTTCCCTGTTCAAACTCTCCAAGTGACGCGCAGTGAAACCAGATCACTTCACTCCCGTTTTTTTTCAATAGTTTAAGATCGGACTCCAGGCGGGGAAAAAGGTTCTTTCTTCCTTTTACCCATTGTTTCGCTTTGGGATTAAACAGTGAAGCAGCCGTGATCAGCAGCCTGTAACAATTTATGGAGAATGAATAAAGTGCTCTCATATTCCTTGGGAACGATACTAGCGAATGTAAAATTCCGCGGGCGCTTTTTTATATAAGGGAAGGATCCATGCGATACGGGCACCATATAGAACATCCAGTCTCTTCCGGGTGTCCTGCTTCATCATGTTATAATCGAAGCTTCTCCTGCTTTGCGTAAACCCCTGCATGCAATCCAAACCAATGTAAAAGTTCAGGAGCCTGTTGTTGCTGAGGTATTGATAACCTATACTTTCTGTAAGCAGGAATCCATTGGACAGCTTATCGTAACCTTTCTTGTATTGCTTTGACATCTGCGGTACATTGTTACCAACGGTTTCAATACGGATCTTATGCTGCATAAATCCAAAGCCCAGATCTATTCTTATTCCGGAATTCGGATTCGGCTTTTTAAATGAGATAAGCCGGCCAATCGTTCCGGAAACGGTGAAACCTCTCTCGTACAAACGAACATCTGCCAACTCGCCTTCAAGACTTATAAGGCTCCCAGTAGATGTGTCTATGCTGTCGAACAGGCTTTCTTTGATCTGCTTGCCAAAAAAATAACTTCCGTTAACTCCGAGAATCCAGTTGTAACGGGTTTTGAAGTCAATGTTAAGCTGCAGGGCAGAATTATTCCCGAAGCGGTCCGACATGTCCCCGTCCGGTAAATAATAACCGTAGGAAGCGCTTATCATGGGGGTGTAAATAGATGAATCTTTTATACTAACCTGGGCTTCAATTGCAGGTGTGAAAAGCATTGCAATTATAAAAAAAAGAAAGGTTTTTTTCATGGTCCTGAATAATTGTCAAATATAGGGTTTTCCTGCGAATTTAAGAGGGTAAAATTGCCTGTCCGGTTTAGTAATTTTCCTTATATTCGCATTCTTAATTTACACGTTTGAACAATGGAAAAAACAGCTAAGAAAATACAGATGGTTGACCTCAAAAGTCAATACGAAAAAATAAAACCGGAAGTGGATGCGGCAATTCAGAATGTGTTAAACAATACCGCATTTATCAATGGGCCTGAAGTAAAAGCGTTTCAGTCGGAGCTGGAAGCTTACCTTGGCGTAAAACACGTGATCCCCTGCGCAAACGGGACTGATGCTTTGCAGATAGCGATGATGGCGCTTGACCTGAAACCCGGGGATGAGATCATCACAGCAGATTTTACATATGTCGCTACCGCAGAGGTTATCGCATTGCTTGGACTGAAGCCCGTCCTGGTAGATGTGATCCCAGACACATTTGATATTGACATCCATGCCATTGAAAAAGCGATCACTCCGAAGACTAAAGCCATTGTTCCCGTGCATCTTTTCGGGCAGTGCGCCAATATGGAGGCGATGATGGCACTTGCAAAAAAACATAATCTTTATGTGATCGAAGATACCGCACAGGCAATAGGTGCTGAATATTTTTATGCTGACGGTACAAAGAAAAAAGCAGGAACCATAGGCACCATCGGGTGTACTTCATTTTTCCCTTCGAAGAATCTCGGCTGCTATGGTGATGGCGGTGCCATCTTCACAAATGATGATACCCTGGCAGCAAAGATCAGAATGATTGCTAACCACGGTCAGTCGGTACAGTATGTCCACGATTCTATTGGAGTAAACTCCAGGCTTGACAGCATCCAGGCAGCCATCCTCCGGATCAAGCTCCGCGACCTTGACAATTATGCTGCTGCAAGAAACAAAGCTGCCGATCATTATGACAAAGCATTTGCAGGACACGCGAAACTAAAAACCCCGGCACGTGCCAGCTATTCGAACCACGTTTTCCACCAGTACACACTTCAGCTGAATGGTGTTGACAGGAACGCACTGCGTGAATACCTTGCTTCAAAGGATATTCCTGCAATGATTTACTACCCGATCCCATTACATATGCAGAAAGCTTATCTTGACCCAAGATATAAAGAAGGGGATTTTCCGGTTACTGAAAAGCTTTGCGCTTCGGTTGTTTCGTTGCCTATGCACACCGAACTCGACACTGAAACGCTCAATTACATTACAGATTCTGTCCTTGAATTTTTAAAATAACAAACAATCCGAGGCTTTAATTTAAACTTCTAAATAAAATTTATGAATATAGCAGTAGTAGGAACAGGGTACGTGGGACTTGTAACCGGGACATGCCTTGCAGAAACGGGAAATGATGTTATCTGTGTGGATATCAACCAGGAGAAAGTCAAACAAATGCAGGAAGGTATTTTACCGATTTACGAACCCCATCTTGATGTTTTATTTGAGAGGAATATAAAACAGGGCAGGCTTACCTTTACTACTGACCTTGCCTCGGCAATAAAAAATGCGAAAATTATTTTCCTGGCACTGCCCACGCCTCCCGGTGAAGATGGATCTGCCGACCTAAGTTATATTCTTGGTGTTGCCAATGATCTTGGAAAGCTCATCAAAGATTACAAAGTAATTGTTGATAAAAGTACAGTTCCCGTTGGCACCGCTGAAAAAGTCCGCTTAGCTGTTGCTAAAAACGCTAAATGCGAATTTGACATTGTATCCAACCCGGAATTCCTGCGGGAAGGCTTTGCTGTGGATGACTTTATGAAACCAGACCGCGTAGTGATCGGCTCTTCTTCGGAAAAAGCACGTAAAACCATGGAAGAGCTTTATAAGCCCTATGTTCGCCAGGGTAACCCGATATTATTCATGGATGAAAAATCTGCGGAGCTCACGAAATACGCAGCCAATGCATTTCTTGCCACCAAGATCACCTTTATGAATGAGATTGCAAACCTTTGCGAAAAAGTAGGGGCTGATGTTGATTCCGTACGGATAGGGATTGGTTCGGATGACCGTATCGGCAAGCGTTTCCTTTTCCCGGGGATTGGTTATGGGGGAAGCTGTTTTCCAAAAGATGTCCAGGCACTTGCCAAGTCCGCTGCTGAAGTGAATTATGATTTTAAGATCCTTGATGCGGTAATGACGATCAATGAAAAACAAAAAACGATCATCATCCCAAGAATAAAAGAGCATTTCAAAAACGACCTGAAAGGAAAAAAAATTGCTTTATGGGGACTTGCGTTTAAACCGGACACTGATGATATCCGTGAAGCACCTGCATTATACCTGATTGAAGAGCTGACAAAGGCCGGGGCAACTATTACTGCTTACGACCCTGAAGGAATGAAAAATGTAAAGAAGACCATCGGTGATAAAATCAATTATGCCAACGATGAATATGAAGCATTGACAGATGCTGATGCTTTGCTGATCGCAACTGAATGGGGTCTTTTCCGCACACCTAACTTTGAAAAAGTAAGTTCATTACTGAAAAACAAAGTGATTTTTGATGGAAGGAATTTATACGGAATTGAACAGATGAGAGAGCTGGGGTACACTTACTACAGCATAGGCAGAGAAAATGTTAAATAGAGATTTCCCTATCAAATGATAGGAAATAATTGACATTTGACTATTAACCCATTTAACCATTACTACAAAAATGAAAAGAATATTAATAACAGGGGCTGCAGGCTTTCTCGGATCGCATTTATGTGACAGGTTTATCAAAGAGGGGTATCATGTGATCGGAATGGACAACCTGATTACAGGCGACATGAAGAACATCGAGCACCTGATGAAGCTAAAGAACTTTGAGTTCTACCATCACGATGTTTCGAAGTACGTGCATATTCCGGGTGACCTGGATTATATACTGCACTTCGCTTCACCCGCTTCTCCAATCGACTATTTAAAGATCCCGATCCAGACACTCAAAGTAAGTTCACTTGGATCACACAATTTACTTGGGCTTGCACGCGCGAAAAAAGCGCGGATACTTGTTGCTTCAACTTCTGAAGTTTATGGTGATCCTTTAGTCCACCCGCAGACAGAAGAATACTGGGGCAATGTGAACCCGGTGGGGCCGCGCGGAGTTTATGATGAAGCAAAACGTTTCATGGAAGCGATCACGATGGCTTATCATACCTATCATGGCGTTGAAACCCGGATCATCAGGATCTTCAATACTTATGGCCCCCGCATGCGTCTGAATGACGGGCGCGTGCTGCCGGCATTCATCGGACAGGCATTACGGGGAGAAGACCTGACAATGTTCGGTGACGGATCGCAGACACGTTCTTTCTGCTATGTGGATGATCTTGTTGAAGGTATCTATCGTTTGCTGATGAGTGATTATGTTCAGCCAATGAATATCGGGAACCCGAGCGAGATCACGATCAAGGAATTTGGCGAAGAGATCATTAAACTTACAGGCACAACCCAAAAGCTTATTTCAAAACCTTTGCCACAGGATGACCCGAAACAGCGCAAGCCTGACATTACCAAAGCAAGGGAAATTTTAGGATGGGAACCGAAGGTAAGCAGGCAGGAAGGCTTGAAAATAACTTATGAATATTTTAAATCGCTTTCGAAGGACGAATTGAACAAAACAGAACACAGAAGCTTTGGTTAGTCTGTTTTGAGTTGACAGTTTTGAGTTTATATTCCCGTGTTTAATCCCTTTGGAGCGGAATGGCCACAATAAAAAAATTTGAAGATATAACAGCATGGCAGCAGGCGAGGGTACTTTCTAAAAGTATCTATGCTATCTCAAGTGAAAAGCCTTTCTGGAGTGATTTTGAACTTAAAGGACAAATCAGGAGTGCGAGCGGTTCGATAATGGATAATATTGCAGAAGGTTTTGAAAGAGGGGGACGAAATGAGTTTATACAGTTTCTTGCTATTGCAAAAGCATCTGCAGCAGAAGTGAGATCACAATTATACAGAGCATTGGATCAGAAGTATATATCTGAAGAGTGTTTCGAAGAGCTTTATAAAATATCAGATGATATAGGTAAAATGATCAGTGCTCTTATTGGATATTTAATAAGACCGAAATTAAAGGTGAAAAATTTAAAGACAGAGTTAGCAACTAACACGAAACTAAAAACCCGAAACTATTATGGATTTTTTCTCTCATGAAACCGCAATCATCGATGAAGGCTGCAAAATAGGGAAAGGCACAAAAATCTGGCATTTTTCACATATTATGCCGGGTTGCACATTGGGTGAGAACTGCAATATCGGGCAAAACGTGGTGATCTCACCGGAAGTGATACTTGGCAGAAATGTAAAGGTGCAGAACAATGTTTCCATTTATACCGGGGTAACATGTGAGGACGATGTATTCCTGGGACCTTCAATGGTGTTTACAAATGTGATCAACCCACGGAGCGCTGTAAACAGGAAAAACGAATATTCAAAAACGCATGTGGGCAAAGGCGCTTCCATAGGTGCAAATGCAACTATCGTATGCGGGCATGATATCGGTGAATTTGCCTTTATCGGTGCGGGAGCTGTTGTTACAAAAAATGTTCCTCCCTATTCGTTATGGGTTGGAAATCCGGCTAAGCAGTTGGGCTGGATCAGTGAATACGGGCATCGCCTGAAATTCGATAAAACAGGAAACGCAGAATGTCCTGAAAGCAAAGAAAAATATCAGTTTGAAGAAGGAAAAGTGAGGAAGATCCCTGCTTAGTTAAGCTTATCACATTATGAATAACTCAAAGATAAAATTTGCAGTAATCGGACAAGGTCACATCGGTAAGCGTCATGCCGAAATGGTCAGGCGGAATCCTGAAGCAGAACTGTTAGCCGTTTGCGATATAATGCCGAAAGATCAATTGGGACTTAATGATCTGAAGGAACCATTTTATACATCCATCGGGGAGATGTTAGCTAAGCATCCGGAAGTTGAAGTAGTGAACGTATGTACTCCAAACGGGCTGCATGCACAGCATTCTTTACTTGCTCTCGAGGCTGGAAAGAATATTGTCTGCGAAAAACCAATGGCCCTGAGCAAAGCGGATTGTGAAGCTATGCTTTTTAAGGCGCTCCAGAATCACAAAACTCTTTTTTGCGTAATGCAGAACCGCTATTCCCCGCCTTCTGTATGGCTGAAAAAGATCGTGGAGGAAAAAATAATCGGGGATGTTTACATGGTCCAGTTAAACTGTTACTGGAACCGCGATGAGCGCTATTATAAAAAAGGTGGCTGGAAAGGAACACAGGCACTTGACGGGGGTACGCTTTTCACGCAGTTCTCCCACTGGATTGATCTTTTGTTCTGGATTTTCGGGGATATAAAAGATATCCAGGCAAAATTCAATGATTTCAATCACGCAGCGCTTACGGAATTTGAAGATAGCGGCTTTGTCAATTTCAATTTCGTGAATGGCGGAATGGGCAGCATCAACTACTCTACTGCAGTCTGGAATTCAAACCTCGAAAGCAGCATCACGATCATCGCCAGCAAAGGCAGTGTGAAAGTAGGCGGGCAATATATGGACCAGGTGGAGCATTGTAATATAAAAGACTACACTTTACCATCACTTGATCCTACAAACGAAGCAAATGATTATGGCGCATATAAAGGTTCAGCGAATAATCATCCCCAGATCATAGCAAATGTAATTGATACGTTGAAAGGAAGAACAACGATAACAACGAATGCGATGGAAGGCCTGAAGGTAGTTGATATGATCGAGAGGATCTATTCCTTAAGACATGAAGGCAGGAAGAGTTAAATATGACTAATAACAATAACCAAGGGCTTACCGCTTATTGGTTAAAATACAAAAAGATGATAGACAAAATTAAAAACAAGGAAGCCAAGATCGCAGTTATTGGACTTGGATATGTAGGATTGCCAATTGCCCTTGCCTTTGCAAAAAAAGTCAGTGTGATTGGCTTTGACATTAACGAAGAACGTGTAAAAATGATGCAGAACAATGTGGATCCTTCACAGGAGCTGGCTGCCAGCGATTTTGAAGGTTGTGACATTGAATTTACCGCTTCGATTGACGTTCTGAAACAAGCCAACTTCTTTATCATTGCAGTTCCAACACCTATTGATGAACATAACCTTCCTGACCTGAAGCCTTTGCTTGGAGCCTCGCGCTCCGTAGGCAAAGCTCTTAAAAAAGGAGATTACGTTGTATATGAATCAACTGTTTATCCGGGCTGCACGGAAGAAGACTGCATCCCTGTACTTGAAGAGATTTCAGGATTAAATTATATAACAGATTTCAAAGTGGGCTATTCCCCGGAACGGATCAATCCGGGTGATAAGGAACATACCATTACCAAAATATTAAAAGTCGTATCGGGATGTGATGAGGAATCGCTTGATGTAATAGCAGATACATACAAGATTATTGTAGAGCCGGGTGTTTACAAAGCCGCTTCCATTAAAGTAGCTGAAGCTGCAAAGATCATTGAAAACACACAGCGGGATGTAAATATCGCGCTTATGAATGAGCTGTCGATCATCTTCAGCCGCATCGGCATCAATACCTACGATGTACTTGAAGCTGCAGGCACCAAATGGAACTTCCTCAAATTTTCTCCGGGGCTTGTAGGCGGGCACTGTATCGGGGTAGATCCATATTATCTTACTTATAAAGCCGAGGCATTGGGATATCATGCACGTGTTATTAATTCAGGGCGGTATGTGAACGACTCAATGGGCTTTTACGTGGCCAAGCAAACGGTTAAAAAGATCATTGCCGCAAAAAAGAACCTTACTGAGTCACGCGTACTTGTTATGGGTGCAACATTTAAAGAAAATGTGAGTGATATCAGAAATTCAAAAGTTGCAGATGTAATCAAAGAATTTAAATCTTTTGGTGTACAGGTAGATGTTATCGACCCGCATGCAGAATCCCATGAGCTTGAACATGAATACGGGTTCGGTCTTGCAAAATCCGTTACAAAAGGATATGATGCAGTTGTGGTTGCTGTAAACCATAAGGAATATCTTTCACTGGATGAATCTTATTACAAGGACCTTCTTTCTGAAGGCGGGATTCTTGTTGATATAAAAGGTATCCTTAAAGGAAAGATCAGGAACCTGACTTACTGGAGCTTATAATACGGATAATCAATTGTACGAATTTACGAACCCGTGTGGATCAAAAAAGATTGCATTAATAGTTTATAAAGATGAAAAAAATATTAGTAACAGGAGGTGCGGGATTTATAGGGTCACATGTTATCCGGTGGTTCATCAATAAATATCCTGACTATACGATCTTCAATCTCGATAAGCTTACCTATGCCGGAAACTTAGAGAACCTGAAAGATATCAAAGGCAAATCGAACTACAGGTTTATCAAGGGCGATATCGTTGATACTCATTTTATCGATACTTTATTTAAGAATTACAGGTTTGATGCAGTGATACACCTTGCAGCTGAAAGCCATGTTGACAGAAGCATTGCAAATCCATTGGAATTTGTGATGACGAATGTGATCGGGACCGTCAATCTTTTAAATGCAGCAAAAAATGAGTGGAAAGATGATTACGCGTCAAGGCGCTTTTATCATGTTTCCACGGATGAAGTTTACGGAGCGCTGGGTGATACCGGGATGTTCACCGAAACTACATCTTATGACCCGCACAGTCCGTATTCAGCATCCAAAGCTTCGTCAGATCATTTCGTTCGCGCGTACCATGATACATACGGACTGAATACTGTCATTTCAAACTGCTCTAACAATTACGGGAGCCATCACTTTCCTGAAAAATTAATTCCGCTTGCTATTCACAACATCAGGAACAGTAAGCCTGTCCCTGTTTATGGAAAAGGCGAAAACATCCGCGACTGGCTGTTCGTTGAAGACCATGCGAGGGCAATTGATGTTATTTTCCATGGCGCTAAACCTGGCGACACCTACAATGTTGGCGGGCATAATGAATGGAAGAACATTGCTGTGATTGAATTGCTTTGTAAAATAATGGACAAAAAACTGAAGCGCCCTGAAGGCGAATCCGCGAAGCTGATCACCTTTGTTAAAGATCGTGCTGGGCATGACCTTCGTTACGCGATTGATTCAACAAAACTCCAGGAAGAGCTTGGATGGACACCGTCCCTCCAGTTTGAAGAAGGCCTTGAAAGAACGGTAGACTGGTATCTGTCCAATGAAGAATGGTTGAACCACGTGACCTCCGGTGAATATAAAAAGTATTATGAAGAGCAGTATGTCAAAAGGTAAATAGGTTTTGGCTGCTCTTAAACTCTTTGATTGATATGTACGATACTCCATTTCATACCACAGATATTTCCGGTAAAAGCTTTTTAGTAACAGGCGGGGCAGGCTTTATCGGTTCCAATATCGTTGAGTATCTGTTAAAATACAATGCAAAAAGAGTTGTCGTCCTGGATAACTTGTCCACCGGCTTTGAAGCGAATATCCAACCTTATCTTTCACACCCGGGATTCAAATTCATTAAAGGAGATATTTGCAATCCGGATGACTGCATTGAAGCTTGCAAAAGCATTGACTATGTATTTCACCAGGCAGCCCTCGGATCGGTTCCGCGTTCCATAAAGAACCCGATCGCCACACATAATGTAAATGCAACAGGATTTATAAATGTGCTTATCGCTGCAAGGGATGCGGATGTTAAACGTGTGGTTTACGCGAGCTCATCTTCTGTGTATGGCGACAGCAAGATCCTGCCGAAGGTGGAAGACCAGATAGGGAAACAACTTTCACCCTATGCCGTCTCAAAGATGACCAATGAACTTTACGGGGAGATCTTTGCAAAGACCTACAGCATGGAAATCATAGGACTGAGGTATTTTAACATCTTTGGGCCCCGTCAAAACCCACAGGGGGAATATGCTGCGGCAATTCCTTTATTCATAAACGCGCTGCTCCATGAACAATCGCCTGCGATCAATGGTAACGGTGAACAAACCCGCGATTTCACCTTTGTTGAGAATGCGGTGCAAGCAAATGTGAAAGCAATGCTTACACAAAATATCAAGGCCGAAGGTACCGTTTTCAAT
>DASVUX010000051.1:0-98796 GCA_036386835.1 Bacteroidia bacterium | reverse complement strand
GGGAACCAATGAGAAGTTGTGATTTGCTTTCAAAATGTATCTTTGATTTATTGATAAACACCCAAACTATGTTGAAAAAGATGTCGAGCCAGTTGTGATTTGCTTTCAAAATGTATCTTTGATTTATTGATAAACACCAACTTTTCAATTAGTTCAGTAGCAACCAACGTTGTGATTTGCTTTCAAAATGTATCTTTGATTTATTGATAAACACCTGGGAACTATTGCGGCGGAAATAGATTCAGGTTGTGATTTGCTTTCAAAATGTATCTTTGATTTATTGATAAACACCTTAAATTGTTGGCGGGAATGGAGTAGTATTGTTGTGATTTGCTTTCAAAATGTATCTTTGATTTATTGATAAACACCCTATTCACACAATCTGAAAAATAGTTAATTGTTGTGATTTGCTTTCAAAATGTATCTTTGATTTATTGATAAACACCTAAGAAAAAGGAGCATGTTTTAGATAACAGTTGTGATTTGCTTTCAAAATGTATCTTTGATTTATTGATAAACACCAGTGAAATAATAATTGGCTGACCTCTCACCGTTGTGATTTGCTTTCAAAATGTATCTTTGATTTATTGATAAACACCCTTTGCAAATTTCACATTTATCTTTCAGCAGTTGTGATTTGCTTTCAAAATGTATCTTTGATTTATTGATAAACACCATAGACAATATTGTTAGTTGTAAACTCAGCGTTGTGATTTGCTTTCAAAATGTATCTTTGATTTATTGATAAACACCCGGAACAACCGAAACAACCTTTATTAGTTTGTTGTGATTTGCTTTCAAAATGTATCTTTGATTTATTGATAAACACCTTTTGGAACCGGGGGAACTCTTTTAAAGCTGTTGTGATTTGCTTTCAAAATGTATCTTTGATTTATTGATAAACACCTCCCAATTCTTTAAAGATAACGCGGATGCTGTTGTGATTTGCTTTCAAAATGTATCTTTGATTTATTGATAAACACCGAATTAATGATCGTTATAGGAATTTATACGTTGTGATTTGCTTTCAAAATGTATCTTTGATTTATTGATAAACACCGTAAGTACTTATTCAAAAATTATTTCTCTGTTGTGATTTGCTTTCAAAATGTATCTTTGATTTATTGATAAACACCTGAATCGTTTCCTTGGAAATCGTTTCCTGGTTGTGATTTGCTTTCAAAATGTATCTTTGATTTATTGATAAACACCGTAAAGCCTGAATTAGCAGAAGATATCTCCGTTGTGATTTGCTTTCAAAATGTATCTTTGATTTATTGATAAACACCTCCCTGGAAATAAACGAGCTTATTGATGTTGTTGTGATTTGCTTTCAAAATGTATCTTTGATTTATTGATAAACACCATTGTATTTTAAATGGTGAATGTTTAATGTGTTGTGATTTGCTTTCAAAATGTATCTTTGATTTATTGATAAACACCAGATAGATCAAAACACCCAACAAAATCAAGGACTTGAGCCTGTTTTATCAATGAAAAAAATGAGGTTTTATCAAACAATGATCCCGCTCTATACGGGATTTTTTGTTTTCTATCTCAGAAAAGTTCCAGTTGCTGGGGAACTTTTGGTAATTCAACCGGTTTTGTCCCTTGAAAGATCTCGATTTGACCGAATTGCTTGTCAGTAATCTGTAAAATTCCGACTCTGCCATGTTGTGGCAGGTTTTTTTTAACCCGTCTGCTGTGTACTTCAGCATTTTCGGAACTTGAACAATGCCTGATATACATACTGAACTGAAACATATTAAAACCATCATTTTGTAATTCTTTCCGGAACCTGGCAGCAGCTTTCCTGTCTTTTTTCGTTTCAGTCGGTAAATCATACATTACGAGTGTCCACATGATTCGATAGGCGTTTAAACGATCAGTAGTAATCATTGCAATTGATATTTTACGTTTTTACTATTCTGTTTGTGGGTTTGTCAGTTCGAGCGGAGTCGAGAACGTGCGCGGCTTCTTTTTGGCGTTTTTTGACGAGCTGTCATTCTTACATTCTGCTTCAATTTTTAACTGATCCCATTTTCCGGCAATCAGAGCTTCTTTCTTTTTTCTACTCCAGTCTTTAATCCGGTTTTCCCATTGAATGGCCAGGCTGAAGTCGGTGAACTTCTCACAATAGATCATTTCTACGGGTAGGCGGGATGCGGTATAGCTGTGCTTGTTCATTCCTGAATTATGTTCGATTAGACGCCTTTCAGGGTTGTTAGTGACTCCTGTGTAATAAGTGGTATCGGAGCACTTTAATATATAAACATACAGGTACCTTGATTCCATATTGAGTTTATTTAAGCTTACACACGTTCTCGACTCCGCTCGAACTGACACGCACCTTCCCTGCAATTCCGGAATTAACGTATTTTGGTTTATTAGTTTATTTATAGCTTACACACGTTCTCGACTCCGCTCGAACTGACACGCACCTTCCCTGTAATCCGGGGTTTAACGTATTTGGTTTATTAGTTTATTTATAGCTTACACACGTTCTCGACTCCGCTTGAACTGACACGGGCCTCTTCTGCAGATACTCAGTTATTATCCTTTTTTTTGATTTATTAATTTATTTAAGCTAACACACGTTCTCGACTCGCTCGAACTGACAACACACCTGCGGAACTCCACAACCATCACATTCCCGATTCCGCTTGAATAGAAAACCCCCGAATTCCAACTTAACAGAATTCAGGATAAAGCAGCTTCCGTTGTTCCCCGTTAAAACATTTTACCAGGCTTACAGCTGTCCTTTGCGTTGCATTCATCAGCGGGCTTTTTTCTCCATCGATCATAACATCCATGCTTGGGATCTTCAATAAAACAGCTTTGACCTCTTTAGGAAGGTCCGCGGTTATTCCATGTTCCTCTATGATGTTGCAGACAACTTTATCAACGTAAGGCCGGTATGGCTCCATCAGGTCATCCGCCAGGCAATAAGCATTATACCTGTTATGATGGAAAATACCCAGGGTAGGAAGCAACCCTGCACCCACAATACTCCGGGCCATTGTAGCTCTTAAAATGGCATATCCGTAATTAAGATAATTGTTGGGAGGCAAACCTTCGCGAAAGCGTTTAAAGTCCGAAACAGCCAGGTTCCCATCAGGGGCGATCAGGTTCGCGAACACTGTTCCCCAATAATGAGCAGCTGCAGTAGCTTCTGCGTTATCCGAATCCCCGCTTTTAACATTCCTGTATAAAGGCACCAGGTAACTATTATTAAGTTTACGTTCGGTAAAATGATCTGCCTGGTTACGGATCTTCTGTGAGATCGTCTGCGCCCATAATTGCTTTTTTAATGGTTCAGTAGCATCCAGCTGGGAGCGGAAACGTTCATTCTGGATCGTATTTCCGCAAAGAGGGAGCATCAGGCCTGTAGGGTGATGGGTGCTGTCACAAGTAATGAGCGCTGTGTTGTTCTCTAACAGCGCTTCCATTAACGCCTGTGTAATGGTAATCTGCTTGTGATCAAGCACGACAATACCTATATCTTCCACCGGGATGCTGGCAGACACTTCTTTTTTATAATGTTCGGGTAGTGTGTCATTTTTCTCTACTTCTGGTAGTCTGAGAACGAGCTGACCGTTGCCGAGACTTAAATAGGAGGGGTTGCCGAAGTAGAGGGTACGTTTGATCATTCCTCACCAATTTTAGTTATTTCTCCTAGATGATTTATTCTGACTTTTATAGGATTTAATTTTAAAAAACTGTCTACACTACTAATTTCTATAAAGCGATTATTTTCTCTAGCGCCAATTATTTTCTTTAACTCAGAATTTTTAGTTTCTAAATGATGCCTAAACCAATATTTATTAAATGACAGACTCCAAACTAAATATAAATGTTTGCTTAAAAGCACTTTGTCATTACGTTTTATAGCTTCGTCAAATAACTCTTTCGATAAATTCAAAATAAACATTTCGTTTTCCTGTAAACTGTAATTTAGTACCAGCTTATCAGCAGGTAGTTTATCAAGAAATGTCTGTGGGAGATTTTTATTCAATAGATCGTTCCAAAGTGTTGCAGTATCTTTGATTATATAAGGAATTTTATATGTTTTTCGCTCAACAGCATGCCAAAAAGTACAAAGATGTTGAAAGGTACCACCTTCCGAATCCTTATAAATGGCTATGTGGTGATTGCTTCCTGGTTTTGCAAACCCAATGTTTTCACCTTGTTCATTTTTTTTAATGGCCTCGACAGCCGAAAGGCCTGTGAAGCATCTTACACTTATTATGGGAATTTGTTTAAGTTCATTAAACCATAACACATCTTTAAAAGCTTCTTTTTCTTTTCCATTAAATGCATCTAATCTGTCTTTTACTATCTGCCTTATCTTTTTGTCTATTATATATTGAACATCTTTTGCTTTTAACTCTTGTATTTTGTATTTAATTACATATTCATCCTTAAAACAGGAAGCGGAATTGAGGATTTTTTCTTTTTGCTTATCTATATAAATCGGGTTTTTCTTTAGTGTTGATATAGCTTTTCTAATATCATTTTGATTTTCAAAAAGTCTGTTTTTTACTAGATGTTTTATCTCATTTTGAATTATGTTATCTGAGTTTTCAAAAAGATATTTTATAGGTTTATTAAGATCTCGAATTTTAATTTTACCATAAACAAATTGTTCATGTAAAGCACCTCGAGGAACAATAATATCTTTTTGAATAATTTTTTTCTTTCCGTTTACTTTAATTTTTCTTACACCTTTTGTAGCTACTTTTTTCCCGGATTTAAAGGAAATCAATATTTTATCAATCTCTTTCTCCACATCTCCAGTAGAAAAAGGCTTTTGTGTAACAAGATACTTTTCAAGTAAAGTTAATTTTTCATTATATACAATTGCCGCCTCTTCAACTTTTTTATTCATTTCATCCCTTACTTCGCTCGCGTTTAGCGTATTAATCCGCTGACGAAAGCCGGGTTTTGTACAAGCAATTACTAGTGCATCAATTGCGTGATGCCGATGATCATCGCGTTTTCCCCAGTTAATAATTTCTTCTTTTTCATGTTTTCGTTTTCCATGGTCGCTTGTCCATTCTTTTACTGTTGTTTGACCTGTTCCTTTGTACTTTGGCAATTGTAGATTCATTATAACGTCATCCCACCCCCAAAGGTCACGAAGTTTTGCGGTTACAGAACCTTCAGTAGTCGTTACATTATTACAGATTTTTTGCAATATTTCTATTGACTTTCTGGAAATGTATTGAGTTTCCCTTAGCTGTCGATCAATAAAATTCTCCCATAACTTCTTATCAGATTCAGTTTCTTTTTTCTGCTTTTTACGCTCAGTATATTCTTCAAAGGAAACTTTTAATCGTTGCATTTTATTATAGGAAATTATTCCACGTTTAAACCAGTCGTCTACTCTATCCAGATATATATTCAACCCTTTTGCTCCGTTTTTTTTTAAAATATAATCATATGCTGTTTGATTGTTCTTATTTGAGTTGCAGATTCTATGTACTAACACTTTATTAGTTTGAGAATCATCGAAAAGCAAAGATTTTGGTACAATATGATCGACATCAAAATCGTCTCCGCTAAGTGCTTCAGTAAGATTAAATAACTCGCCACAGTATATACATTGGTTTGAAACCTGCGCTTCTTTTAATTTTTTATCACGTGAAGGAAATATAAATTTGTATTTTTGGATATAACGTTTAGTCGTTGGCAATCCCAATTCTTTAAGTCTTATACTTATTTCGTCATTAAGCTTTTTGTTGAGCCCATTTTGTATATCGGTATCATTTCGTTCGTCCTTACTTTGTTTTAACTCACGAGCAAGTTCCACACGTATTTCATCGGGTTTGCCATATTTCTCTAATATAGCATTTACCACGTTTATCATTTGATTGAGGATTTTTTCAACGACAGGTTGACGAAGACTGTTTTTCGATAAAAGTTCTAGCCTTTCATCTGTGATTCGACTCGCTTTTTCTTTTTCAGTTAGACTATTAGAATGATTATAGCCTGCAAGCCTGCAAGATTGAGAATAATCAAAACCGTTCATCAAATAAGGTAATATTTTACGCATTGCCTTATTTGATTTATTGCTAAAAGCCTGTTTGTTGAAGTCTATTTTAGATAATTTTTCAGCTGTTTCATTATCCAATTGAAATCTTTTGATTAAGGCAGATCTACATTCCTCCAAATCCTTAATTGAATAGATGGTATGCCATATTTGATATAATGGTTCTTTTTCTAAATTTGGATTTAGTTGTAAGCTTTTTTCTTCGGTTAAAATTTCTCCTGTTCTTTTATCAACTAGAATAGAAGTATGCTTAGAAGGAATAGTATTAATGTTAAATTGTAAATGTTCACTATCACCTATAATCTTTTGTATTTCTGTATAAGTAATGTTTCCTTGAAGACCCTTTGATATTTGTTTGTTAACATATACATGCTCTTTATTTAGGTCTAAGATTTCAATAAGTTTAGGAAAACTGAGGTTCGAATTTTTCCATAGATAATCTACAATTTTCTTCTTCTCCTCAAAAGAAGGTATTCGATCTTCCCATTTATATTTTGAACCTTCAGGAGTTTTTATTTTTATAGAAATATTATTAACTATTTCCCAGATCTTGCATAGTTGAAATAGAGGCGAAGTCTTTGGCGCGACTTTAGGACCAGTAAAAGTGAGTTTTTGTTTTAATGAATCTTTGTCTACATATGGTGTTTTGAATCCTTCAAATTCGCAAACGCTAACCAATCCTTTTTGTGATTTGAGCTTTCTTTGATAATAAATAATTTCATTTCTTAAGGAGGCAATCACTTCATTGGTGAGAAAAGAATGCTTTTCTTTTTGTACCTTGATGATAGCGTCAAACTCTTCTATATAAGCTTCTCTTGGATATACTTTTTTCTTGACCTGAAAATATTTATCGTTTTGATCAGAAATCAATAATTCATCATAAAAATATTGACCTAAAGTTTGTTTTTTGTCTTTTAGTTGAGCATATCTACCTTTAACTTCAGTGACATATTCAGTGTCTTTCTTATCTTGATTCGCTTCACTTCTTGCCGACTTATAACCTCTTTTTTGATTAAGCATATAAAATATTCTTCCTAATTGTTCCGCGCTAATGTCTGTGTTTTCAGCGGCAGCATCACTTCTTAACTTCCATAGATCAAGACTTGGTAATCTCATTAATTCTCCAGTAGGAAAAATATTAAGTTTTGTTAGGATCTTTTTTAAATCACTCTTCTTTAATTGTTTTCTATCATATCCTTTTCTTTGAGTGCGTGTTTTTGTTCTATCTTGGTTTTTGGAAATAGCCTGCCCTTTTTGAAATTGATCTCTATCGTCTGAGTTTAAAGGTATTATTCTAGATCCCATTGCAATAATGCGAATAGGAGTTCCGTTTTCATCAATTTCAATTAATGCCCACCCAATAGAGTTAGTTCCCAAATCTAGTCCTAAAATTTTTTTTGTCATGTCAATAATAGTTTTACATTTGCATTACATTTTGAAGCAAATCACAATAAGGATTATTCCGTTGTGAAAACATCTAAAGCGGGGAGCAATCCTCGCTTTCTTTTTTGCTTTCCAGCCAAATATAAAATAATATTTGAATTATGCAATGGACAAATTATTTGGGGATCAGGGTGTGATCAATACTAACAGTTCCATTAATGCATTGTCGTCCGTTTTAGCCATTTCAACTAGTTGTTGTATTATCATAATTGTTTTTTATTTACATCTGCATTATTAGTTCTTTTGCCTTCTCCAGTGAATAAGCACCTTCCGGTGGGTTCTTGTCAAATATCATCATGTATTTATATGCAGGCCCTGATAATTCAGACCAGGCTTTGCCTAACTTCCTTTTTGATATGCTGTCGGGATTATCCCTGTCTGATCCTTTGGTTTCAGCCAGGATCACTGTACCCTTTTTGGTGACAATTATAAAATCCGGGTAATGGTTTGACCGGGATCCGTTCAAAGAATAGCCTTTACCCTTCCCCAGGTTCCGATGCCAGAAAGCAATATTAGAACAGCCCGATATGCTCAGCGCAAATTGTTTTTCAAGGCCGTTCATCTCTCCTTCCCGTGAATACAGGGAATTACCTATCTCATCGGCTGTAGCCCCTGGAATTATTGCTGTAGGAAAGTTCCAGTGCGGCACCGCACTGATCTTGTTTATCACCAGCCACTCCTGGAATTTTTTTTCTGCATGGATGTCGGCCAGCTCATTGATCCGTTGTTTGATCTTATCCGAATAGCTGAAACGCTTGTATGCGAAATCCCTCAATCTTTCGCTATTCATGTTCTCAAGGACCCTGGTAACATATTTCTCTATCTCCGTTTCGGAAATCGGATTCATTTTTCCAAGATGCCTGATCGCCTGGTAGGAGAGATCTTTGATTTGGGCTTCGCGTGGCTTCATTAATATTGACTCGATCAGCCGGTTGTAAAATTCATCATTCTCGTTTTCTATCTTGAACGGGCTCATCCGGTATTCATTCGAGTTCATTTCTTCTAGATCAATCTTATAGAGATCTGATGACACACTTTCAAAGTCGATCTTGATATCGAGCTCGCTCAGCCTGAAGCCATCCATCAGATTAGCCCGGTCCAGCAGTTCATAGTCCTGTTCTTTAAATAAGAGAGGCGGCCTTGCAATTATAAACTTTGGCAGTTTTATTGATCTTGCAAGTTCAGCCACAGCTTCCCGCATTTCATACTTTTTAATTTTAATCCCCATATCCTGGAAGATCTCTGCAGTACTGTCATTTTCGCCCAGTTCTGCGATCTGCTTTTCCATTTGTTTGTTTTCTTCAATAGCAAGCGCTTCAATCGTTTGGACTGATGCGGGAATATGATCCGATTGAGTGTCGAAAGTAATTCTGCGCGCGTCAAATTTCATTTCAATCAGCGCGGATTGAGGTACAAAGCTTTCCTTTGTTTCCTCACTTATCTCCAGCGGCATTTCATTCTTCTGGCGGTAATCTTTTTCACTGAAGCCCGACTCTTTGAGTCCTTTAATTATACTTTGCAGGGTTTCATTAAACTTTGCCGATGCGGTGATCACATAAGATAAATTAAGCATAGGGTCCGCATGTTTCATCACGTACGGCTGCCGTAAGACCCGGCCCAGGATCTGGGTGACATCCACTTCGGATGACCTGTCGGCCAATGACGCCAATATATAAGCGAACGGGCAATCCCAGCCTTCCTTCAGGGCGTTGATCGTGATGATGTACTTAACAGTACAATCCCGGCTCATCAGGTCAAGTCCTTTTAATTCGTCTTTACCTGCAGTTTTGATCTTGATTTCAGATTCGGGAATCCCCACTTCAATCAGCTGCTTTTTTAATTTTTCAAATGTGGTGTTATCTTCTTTTGTTTTGGATTGTGCCTGGAAAAGAACGATTGGCCTTATATATTTCCCCCCGTTCTCTGTTTGTTTATCGGCCAGCTTTTGAAGCTTTTCTCTTAGGTGCAGCGCACTTTCAACCACTCCTTCCTTGTCCTGGTGATTAAATACGATCACAGGAAGCTTGACCATGTGTTCTTTCTTTAATTCAATTGCCGGTACAAGGCTGATGATGTTTGCATTGTCCTTAGGTGTAGCTGTCAGGTCAAGAATGAAAGAAGGATTAAGGTTGCGGAGCATTTCAACACTCAGCGGACTCTCCGCGTTGTGGCTTTCGTCAACGATCAGTACCGGGTTAAGGCCCCGGATGACATTAATAAGGGAGGTTTCATCTGAGTCCGGAAGTACATGAGATGTTTTTGTAATACCATGGGCAAAAACGGCCAGTGAGCTGTTCTGATCATAAATTTTCCGGTCGTCCTTGTTCTTGGCCCGAATCGAAGCATAATTCATAACCATTATTGTCAGGTTCTCTTTAACTGTAGAAGGGTTGAAGCCAGTTCCAAAAAGGAGGTCCTGCTTTTCTATAATTGAGACCCTGTTATTGAAAAGTGAATTGAGCTTCTGGCAGTACGGATGCTCGCGGTCTGACAGGTTCTTTACTGTCTGATCAAGCAGGTTGCTCCAGGGCACCAGCCACACAACTGCTTTCGGACGCTCAGGCGGCAACTGGTTAAAAATGGTTTTAAGCGCATTGCACGCTATAAATGTTTTTCCGCCTGCAGTAGGTACTTTGATGCATAAGTGTACGGTATTTTCTATATTATCCTGGTAATACCTGGGGTCACCGGGAAGAGATAAAGAATCCGTTCCGGATTTTTCCTGCCAGAAATTATTGAAGGCCTTTGCTGGGCTTTTATACTTCTGCAGATACTGGAAGTATTCTGCAAGGTCTTCTATTACTTTTTTCTGATAAGACTTTAATTCCATTCTTAAAACCGGGTGATATCCCCCGCTATTTTTTTAAACACTATATTGTATTTGCTGAGAAAGCTTTCCGGAAGCAGGCAATTGTCCGCATAAATTATGTAACGCTCCGCCTTTTCTTTTAGATGCTGTGAGAGTGTGTCGTAATCAAGTGACACGGCCTGTGAATGATCATAGAGGAAATAGATTCCCGTGTCATTGTGCTTTCCAAGATATGAGGATCCTGAACTGGTATAAGATGACCTGGTCTCACTGAACCAGATGTATTCTTTTATTCTTTCAATTCCAAGGTTTTTGTTCAGGATATTGTCTTCATCAAATACAGGGTCGCCAAGTTCAAAGTAATCAAAGCTGCCACCTAAACCTTCGCCTTTTTCATATCCCCTGACCACACGTTTTACTCTTTCCGCGGTAATGGTTTCTGCATAAGGTTCCATTTCGATTAAAATGAACTTACGGTTGCCGCTGTCTTTTTTATTTAAATTGAGCACTGCCTGGGCTGTAGTGCCGCTGCCGGCAAAGGAATCAAGAATGATGCAATCGGGGGAACTGATAAAGTTTATAATGTACTCAAGAAGTGTGGGGCTTTTCGGATAATCAAATATCCGTGTGCCGAATATTTCCTTCAGAACATTTCCTCCTTCTTCCGTTGTTCCTACCCGGTCATTTGCGTCAATCAGGTTACGGGGTACTTCCGGATCATAATTGGCTTTATCGTACCTCGGTGCAAGGGATTTCCCTTTGAAGATAATTTTAGTTTTCCTGGAGATCTCCTCTATAAGGTTTTCCTGTGTCCAGATAAATTTTGATTCGAGTATAAGGTCTTCTTCAAACTGGTTATTTCTGAACCACACATCATTTTTAAGAAGTACCTCGTTGATTTTTGTCCCATAAGTTCCTGCCTTGAAAAAGTGATCTTCATTGAGCGTTGTTGTAATTGCGGATTTCGGGAACCGCAGTGTTTTTCGCTGGTTGTTGCTTTTGATCAGGGGATTATCGGCTTCATTCGTTTTAAAGAGGCCTTTGTAACGGACATTGTTTCTTTTTTTCTCATAACAAACTACATACTCAAGGCATTTTTTACTCTTATGAGAGAGATTTGAAGGTGAATATGTTTTTAACCAGGAGAAAATTTCAATAAAGTTGTTAGCTCCGAAAACTTCGTCCATTACCAGCTTGAGGTTCGCTATTTCATTATCATCTATTGAAATAAATATTGCGCCATCGTCCGATAGAAGTTTATGAAGGAGTTTAAGACGGGGATACATCATGCAGAGCCATTTATCGTGACGGCTGAAGTCATCACTCTCTTTTCCCACGACCTGTCCCAGCCATTTTTTTAGTTTAGGGCTATTTACATTATCATTATACACCCAGTTTTCATTGCCTGTATTATAGGGAGGATCAATATATATGCATTTAACCTGGCCTTCATACCTTGGAAGAAGAGCTTTCAAAGCTTCCAGGTTGTCACCATGAATAATCATGTTTCCACTGTTTATTTGTGCTGACTGCTCTCCTTTTTCAGTAAACCCGTATTTATGTTCAAGCACGCGGTAAGGCACATCAAAATGATGGTTAATGATCTTTTCCTTTCCAATCCACTGAAGCGTAGGCATTTTTCCGTTTAAGCTGGGTTTGCGTGATTCAAATGTATTAAAAAATAATACAACTTGTATATCAATGAAATACATTACTCAAAAGTGTGAGGGGTTAAAACCCTGACTTTTGTCCCATGGCAATTGTACATATCGGTAAGAAGATCAAGGAAACACTGGGAGAGTCGCGTTATTCTGTAATTGAGTTTGCTTCAAAGATCAACCGGACCCGTGATGTGGTTTATAAGCTCTTCGCAAAAGAGAGTATTGATACAGCTTTACTGCAGAAGATCAGCCAGGTGCTGGAGCATGATTTCTTCAGCTATTACAGCCAGGCTTTACCGGTGGTGAAGGAACCCGGCAAGCCCGGGTATATAAAGAAGACCGATCTTATTTCTGCAATGGGTGATGAGCTGAAAGATTTTAAAAGGAAGCTGAACGCGCTGGAAGAACAATACGAAACCCTTCAGAAGCTGAACAGGCTGCAGGAAGAGAAATTAAAAAGGCTGGAGAAAAAGGGGAAGAAATAATAAATACCTGGCACACGGTAATTGTCTATAAAGACAAGTCTTTTTAATGAGAATCGCTTCTTACCCGATACTCAGCAATTATATCATAGAATTTTAATCCTTGATTTTCCAGAGCTGTAAATAGCCCAGGTGGATCTCATCCTCCTCAGCTGCAGGATCTGTGATGATGCTGATTTTATATTTTGAGCGGAACTCCTCGGGCAGGATGTCAGGGACCTCATAAACATCATCCACATCCAATCCGAACTTATCATCAATATGCGAAGCCGCGCCCTTGAATCCCGATTTTTTATAAAAGGCGGTAGCCTTCGCTATTTTAACTGCGCCTGCGGCATCAGCAGCCGGGATGATCATCTTATAATGAAATTCATCAAACTCGTCCTTCCTGTATCCGCCAAGGTTGATGAAGAATAATTTCAGGGAGCTGTCTTCTTTTTTGTTTGGCTCTTTTTCCGTGACCAGGACGCGGTAACCGTTCAGGGTGCTTACTTCCTTCCAGGCATCAATGTGGATATTGCCTTTTGCTTCCGGCCAGGAGTTCTTTATATAGGGGACAAGGTTCTTTAATGTATCTGCAATCCCGAAAAAAATGTCATGCTGCTCGGTGAACCTTCCTTTGGGCCGGCAACCCAGCAGGATCATGTATAGCTTTGGATCACTCATTTTGTTGGCGCTTTATTACTCTGCGGTTCACTTCTTTCTTCTCGTGTTGAATATGGTATGCTCTGGCCTTCGTCCTCTAACCGGAGGTTAATTATCAGCCCGGGTTGATGTCATGTGCTCACCCCATGAGATCCCGAAATGCTTCGGGATGGTATTCTCTTGCCTTCGTCCTTTAACCGGAGGTTAAAGTCTCAGCCCGAGAATACACAAGTCATCCACCTGCTCAAAATTTCCCCTCCATTCATTAAAGGTTTTTTCAATTATGTCTTTCTGTTCCGGCATATTTTTATCCTGTACCGATAAAAACAATTTCCGCATCTGTGCCGATTTGAATTTCTTATTGCTTGCTTCCCCGAACTGGTCCTGGAAGCCATCGGTGAACAGGTAAAGTGTATCGCCTTTAGTGATCTTGATTGTATGTGTGGTGAACGAATGGATGTCTTCAAAATACCCGATCGGCTGCTTGTCGGGCTTTATCTCCGTTAGTTCCCTTTGAGCATTGATGATCCACAAAGGGTTATTTGCACCCGCCCATTTAATTGTCATTTCATTATTCACCGGGTAAGGTATGCAGCAAAGCGAAATGTCCATTCCATCCTTTACTTCTTTTTCACTCTTGTTGAATGTTTCGATCACAAGCTCACGCGTCTTGTTGAGGATCCCCGCAGGATCGCGCAGTCCGAATTCTTTCACGGACCTGTTTAACGCATTGCTGCAGACCACCGAAACCATAGCGCCCGGAACCCCATGCCCGGTGCAATCAGCAGCCGCGATAAATATCATTGAAGAGGCCTCACTTATCATTTTTTTACCGCTATCCTTCATTCCCAAGTTTGCATTTTCCCCGCTGACAATCTCCATCCAGTAAAAATCACCTGCGACAATATCCTTCGGTTTATAGTAAACAAAAGATTCCGGCAGGTATTTTTGAATAGCGTCCGGAGGCGGAAGTATGGCATCCTGGATCCGCTTTGCATACGAAATGGAATCAATGATCTCCTTTTGCTTTTCTTCAACAATATCTTTCTGATGCTCTACGAGTTTTTTCTGCGAGCTGATGATCTCGTTATCATGTTTCTTTCGCTGGTAACCCCTGAAAGAAACCGCGCCAAGGACCACGGCAAAGAAAAGCCCTCCGTACAAAATGTACCGCTGGTTCTTTTCGTTGCTAAGCTGCGCCTCATGTTCTATCTCATTCAGCTGTTGCTTCTGGATAAATGACAGGCTGTCGGACAATGCCTGCTTATCATACTTGTACTGGATCTCCTTTTTAAGCACGCCTTTACGGTTCTCTTCACTCAGGATGGTGTCTTTAATATTGCTGTATTCTTCATGCATCAGGAGCGATTCACGGTACTTACCTGTCAGCCTGTAGATTTTGTAGAGCGACAAGGCTGCATCCCTCTGCAGGAGGACCAGTTCTGTTTTAGATGCAATCGCATAAGCCCTCTTGCAGAAATCGAGCGCTTTTGCGTATTCCTTTTTCTCAATATGACAGTTGCCGATATGGTTCAGGTTTTCTGAAATGCTGTAGGTATCCTTATGCTTCTCCGCGATGGCGAGGCTTCGTGTGAAGTAGTCTTCAGCCTTGTTGTATTCTTTCATCCCGTGATAAACGGCACCGAGGTAATTAAGGCAATATCCCATCCCGTTCTCATCATTGGATTCCTCGCTGTACTTATAGGCTTTGCTGAATGCATGAATGGCTTTGAGATATTCATGCTTCACTTCATGGACCTTCCCGATGTTCCGGTAAGAATAGCTTAAGGCGTATTTATCCCCGAGCTCTTCATTTATCTTAAGGTTCCTGGCATTGTACTCCATCGCTTTTTTATAATCAGCCTGGCTGAAAGCGATGATGCTTAAATTAGCAAGGTTGGCAGCTACAAGATTCTTGTTCCCGTTCGCTTCCGCCACCTTCATGCTTTGCGTATAATGGTCAACGGCATCTGCGAAATTTCCCATTTCAAGGAATACGTTGCCGAGATTACAAAGCACGTTTCCCATTCCAAGCTTATCCTTTATCTCTTCATAAGCCTTATAGCTTTTCCTCTCCAGTTCTATCGCTTTCATGTTCTCGCCCTTGCCGTAACAGGCTTGCCCCTGGGTGAGCAAAGCCTGCGCCTGGGACCTTTTGTTGCCTGTTTTTAAAGCCAGGTCAAGCTGGAGCTGTGTAAGGATGATCGTGCTGTCGTTATCGTAAAGCGCGTAGTATTTGTAGATCAGCGACTGGATGGAAGCAAGGCGTACGCTGTCGGGAAGCTTTGTGTTCTTCCAGTTGCGCCACAGGCTGTCATTCCAGGTACGGGAAAAGTCCGACAGGGAAGCAAGCATTAATATTGCAGTGATGAGCAGTCTCAATGAAAAGGCAAGGGGTAAATGTTCTCTCAAACATACTGAAAAAAAACGCAACCCCGCCCGGGTGTTAATATTTAGACTGCTGAAAAAAAAGATCCGATGAATTATCATCGGATCTGAGGTGCTTAGTTGCGCTTAACAACTTTATAATTGTAGTCCTGGCCGTCTGCACTGAGCCGGACAAAATAGATTCCTGATGGAAGGTCGAGGTATTCGCTGCCTATTTCATACAGCTGTTCTCCCGGTGAAACCTGCTCAGCCCCGGAAACAAAAAGCTGTCTTCCGCTTATGTCGTATAATGAAACCTGCACCAATGCCTGTTTGCTGAGTGTGTACCGCAGTTTCAGTTCGTTTGCAAATGGATTAGGATAGGCGAGTCCGCTCACTTCGTTTTTCAAATCTCCGCTAATTCCCGTGGCTATTGTGTTAATTTTAAAACCATTTGCAAGTGTAAGCAGGCCGTCAGTTCCGTTATAGGTATTCAGGTCATATAAGCCTGTTGATGACGTTACCGGTATGGTAAAGTTCACAAGGAGCTGGGTTGAATTTAATTCAACAACCGAGTTGGGCGCGATGATGTCCATGCCCTGTGAGAGCCATGCCTGGGTGGTAGCTGTGCCCTGGCCAAAGCTTGTGGCGCTTCCCGTGATCACGACAGAAAGTGTTTGTCCCTGCATTGCAGAATCCGGTGTAACCGATACGATCGACTGCGCCTGGGCAGTGTTAAAAAGTCCGGCACTAAAAAATAAAGTAAATAATAAAAAGTGGAAGTAGTTTTTTTTCATATGGTTCAATTTAAAGTTACCAAGCTAAATTAAACCATATTTCTATTAATTCAAAGTTTAATTTTGTGCTCCAGGAAATAGGCATCAATGAAGATTTGTTCTTCAAGGCTGATCCTGTTTTGTATGGATTTTTCATGAAGGCGGTGAAGCCATGAATTATCGCTGGCGATGTGATTGATCCTGGAAAGCACGGTACTTTTATAGAGGTTCTCAAATTCATCCGTATTTAATTTTGAGAACTTAAGTTTCCGCGATTTCCAGGTTGCCTGGTCCTGTTTTAAACGGGCCGGAAGTTTTCCTGAATGTACGGATGTACTTATTACTCCGAATTTATCCTTAAGAATAAACCGAAGACTGGTAGTATATCTTTCCCCGGAGATGCCGGCCTCACATTTTCTGAGGGCATCATAAGCTTCTTCTTTCATCCCGGCATTGTAATAGCTTGCAGCGAGGTTTAAAATCGCCTCTTCCATGGCAGGGTTCAGTGCAATGGCTTTGTTATAGCATTCAATAGCCTTTAAATGATCTCCCTTTAACTCATAACAGGTCCCTGCGTTGTTTAGGATATGAATGTGATATGGATTCAGTTTGCCGGCATTTTCAAAATCCTCCAATGCCTTTTCATTCCGGTTAAGATTAAAATTTGCGGTACCACGGTACCAGAGCAGGGGAGTGCTCATCGGATCCAGCTGATAATATGGGGACAGGGCGAGATCGATCTCAGAGATCACCTTTTCCCAATTCTTCCTTTTTTTAGCGTCCAGCGCTTTTAACGTATGCAGGTCAGACCGGATCCTTTCCTTAGTTATAAAGACAGAGGCGGAAATAAGCACCAGGCAAACAGTGATTAATATTACCGCCATTGGTTTATTGCCTTGTGACACGTCCGATCCTTCTTTCCTTAATTTATTGTATCGAAGGATGATGATACAGAAAAGCAGCATCAGCAGAATGTTTTGCTCGATCCTTTCTTTCGGGAAGCTGAACAGGGAAATAACACCGTAGGCAATAACACCGAAGAACGATAACAGGTAAAATGTGTGTTCTTCCCTGCCTGTTCGTTTCAGTATTACTGTTATATAATAAAGAATGGTGATAAAAAGAAGCGTGTAAAGCATGAAGCCGAAGACCCCTGTTTCGGCTGCCGTCATAATAAAATCATTGTGGGGATACTGATAAAATGTTTCTGCATCTTCCTGTTTTGTGCCGGAAACATTATACCTGAGGACATCAATTTTCCATGAAGCCAGCCCGATCCCTGTAAGAGGCTGTTCCCTGAAAAGGCTTATGGATTTTCTCCACAGTTCAAGGCGCTCATTGGCACCACCGAATTTCAGGTTTGATATCGAGCTGATCTGTTTTGAGAATGTCTCACCAGAATCGGCCCGGGAATAAAAAAACACAGCAGATAATACGGACACGGAAAGTATGAGCAGGGGCAGCAGCAGGTTTTTAAAACTATAGTGAACCCCGGGGTCCTTTTTTTTATAGCTGAAAAGGAGCCAGGCCGCTAAAGTGGCAACGGCAGCAACGGTAAATCCAAGCCATACGGCACGGGACAGCGTAACCGTGATAAGGAAAAGGGATCCTGCTGCTACTGCATGGCAAATATATCTCCATCCACCCCTGAACTTTATCGATCCGTACAGAATAAAAGGAAGGCTCATCAGCAGCACTTCGGCAAAGAGGTTCCTGTTGGCGAATGTTGCATCAACCTGATAAGTAGCATTGTGTGATACGCCTGAAGATACAAGCTTTGCAAATTGGCACAATCCGATAACAGTAATAGCGGCCGAGAGGACTGCAGTAGCCTTACAGGTGGTATTAATCAGTTTATCATCATCCTGGAAATATATCACCGTAAACATGAGAAAGATCAGAAAAGAGGAATGTTTCAGCAGTTCGAAAATGCCATCCGCCGGATTCCGGCTTTGCAGAAGCGACAGCGCTGCGGAAATTATAAATCCCGTGAACACAAGGAAAAGAAAGTTTTGTAGGATGTTAACCTTCGGGGTGGATGGGCTAAAAAAGCACCTGTATAAAATAAGCGCTCCGAAAAATAAGAGATAAATGCTGAATGCCATGAATTTTGGCAGGAGTGCAGGATCAATAGTCTTCCCGCTGATGATCAAAGGGATCAATACTACAGGGATAATCACCAGGAGGCGGTTGAGAAGAGTACTTTTCATGCTTAACAGTTTGGAATGCTAAGATAATATTTACTGTTAAACAAAAGAGCCGGACAAATGCCCGGCTCTTTTAAACAATAATTATGAAAACTACTTCTTGCTGATTTTTAAAGCTTTTGAATACTGGCCATTAATGATGTTTACAAAGTAAACAGCATCGGCAAGCGAAGAAGTATTAACAGTAGTAGAAAAAGATGAAGGGCGGATATTCATTACAACTTCTCCTAAAATATTCGTAATAATTATCTGCTGAGGAACTGTGTTCCCGCTGTTGATTGTTACCTGTTCAGTAAACGGGTTCGGGAAAACGGAAACATTAAATTTATCCGATAAGACATTGATTCCACTAATAAGGAAATTGATGCAGGCAGAAGTGTCAGAGCAAGAGCCTTGAGTAACAACAACCGCATAATCGCCATCAGTCATAGGAGAGAATGTATCTGAAGTTTCTCCTGCAATCGGTGAATTGCTGTTGTTACAGTCGATCCACATGAATGAAGCCCCAGTTGCATTGGCCATGATCGAAGCAGATGAAACTGTTACGGAGGTATCCACCGTATTTACTGTAAGTGTTAAGGCTACAATTGAATCGCAGCCTGATACTGACTGAAAGGTTTCGTTGTAGGTTCCGGGAGTGGAAAGGGTCTGCGTTCCGAAAGTGTAATTGCTGCCATTGCAAATAGTAGCTGCAACGGTATTGTTGTAAACAGGATTTTCACTTAAAGTAAGAATTACGGTAGAGTCACATCCGCTGATACTCTGAAATGTTTCAGTATAGGTGCCTGCAGTGCCGGGGCTCTGTGTTCCGAAAGAGTATGTTTCACCTGTACAGATAGCAGCCGAAGAAGTTGTATTATACACAGGGTTTACCATGATCATAGCCGAAGCCGTATCAGTGCATGTAGTGTAATAACCTGCCATTTCTGAGGCAAGACGTGCCGTATATGTACCCGGAGTATTATATGTATGTGAAGCATTCATTGCAGTAGTCCAGGCAGGGCTGTCTCCAAAATTCCATGTTACGCTTGAATCAGATAAGCCACCCCAGTAATCATCAAAAGCAAGCAGGTTGAAAGCACGGTTGCTTAATAATGCCGCTGATGGTGATGTGTTGGTGAAATTTACCGTTGTTCCTGCGCATACATTGTTGTCGGATGCCGTGAATGTAGATGTAAGGGAATAATTAACGATCGGGAATATCATGTATTCAAGGTCCTGTCCGAAAAAAGATAATGTGGTGTTCCATGTGCCGGACCCAAATCTTCTCCATCCAAGGCTTTCGCTGTAATCAGGAGTTTGTGTAGGGGTTCCTGCATTGTTTGTTACTACTGCAAGTGTGTCGTTAATGTTGCTTCTTACAGCAACAGCAAAATTACCGCTTACTACATGTGGATTTGTAAATGTTGCTGAATAGAAGTTTTCTGTTCCTGTTACATTCACAATACCGGAATCTATTACACTTACAGGCATGTTAAACGCATCAACGCTATATAAATAAGCTTTAACAGGAAGCACCTGTGCGAAGTTCGGAGCGGTTGAGTATGCATAACCCCAAAACTGGAGCCCTACTACATTTACAGGGCTTGAATTCAGATACGCCTGTGAAGCAGTACGTACACTGCCTACCATTGCATCAATAAAAAAACTATCCGCAGACGGGATCACAAGCTCCTTCAGGTAAGGGTAAAGAATTGTGTCCGTACCGCACGCAGCAGTGCGTTCAGTGCCTGCCGAGGATGCCTGGCTGCGGTTAAAGTGCTGGCTCATGGATGAATTGAAATGTATTTTTGTGCCTTCGGTTTGTGCGCTCACCTGGGAAAAGGCTGCAGAAAATACGACAAGGAAACAGTTAAGTAATTTTTTTTTCATGGTTAATGATTTAAGTAAATGAATAATTGCCGGTAAACTTAAGGAAATTTAGTCTCTGATTTTTGATTTATGGAAGTTAAACCGGTTGTGTTTAAGGAAGGTGGAAGCCGGTAACAATAAAAAGCCGGCATTGCCGGCTTAATTATAAGTATCCGAACCGTTTTAATTGCTGATCACTATCACGCCAGTCTTTATTGACCTTAACGAACAATTCAAGGAATACCTGCTTTCCAAAAAAAGTTTCCATGTCTTTTCTTGCCTCCGTCCCGACTTTTTTCAGCGCCTTTCCCTGGTGGCCAATGATGATTCCTTTTTGAGAATCACGCACAACTAATATTTCAGCGCGGATTTTAATTATTTTTTCTTCGTCTTTAAAAGATTCAATAACAACTTCAACCGAATAAGGGATCTCTTTTTTGTAGTTCGTAAGGATCTTTTCACGGATGATCTCGGATACAAAGAATTTCTCAGGCTTATCTGTTAACTGGTCTTTGTCGTAAAACCCCGGGCCTTCAGGGAGGTTTTCTATTATACGGTCGAATATGTAATTCACATTGAATTTTTCCAAAGCAGAAACCGGAATCACTTCTGAATTAGGAACTTCATGCTTCCAGTAATTGACTTTTTCTTCCAGTTTTTCCTGGGTGGCAAGATCGATCTTATTGATCAGCAGAAGGACTTTTGCCTTAGCATGTTTGATCTTGTGTAAAATATGCTCTTCAATTTTAACATCCTCATAAATATCCGTGACAAATAAGATCACATCCGCATCGGTTAATGCGGTGTGAACAAATTCCATCATAGATTCCTGGAGCTTGTAATTAGGTTTCAGAACTCCCGGGGTATCGGAATAGACAATCTGGAAATCTTCGCCATTCACAATTCCCATGATGCGGTGACGGGTAGTTTGAGCTTTTGAAGTGATAATGGACAGCTTTTCACCTACCAGCACGTTCATAAGAGTGGATTTCCCAACATTCGGACTCCCGATAATATTCACAAAACCAGCCTTGTGCGTCATTTTTGAAAAATTGTTAATAAGATATTTAGGTACAAAGAAACAAAATATTATCTTTGCACCGCATTTAAAAAGCCCGATGGTGCTTTTCGTTCTTTAAGACATTCAATTATCACGATATATTGCGGGGTGGAGCAGTTGGTAGCTCGTTGGGCTCATAACCCAAAGGTCGTCCGTTCGAGTCGGGCCCCCGCTACTTTTAGGCGATACAGAAATGTATCGCCTTTTTTATTTACTAAATAGCTGTATTTTTACTTCCGGAAGAATTACCCGGTTAATAATTCAGGTTCAGCTTTCCGTTCTCACGATCAATACCCAGCAAAATCACATGGCAAACATAGTAGCAATAGTAGGACGACCAAATGTAGGGAAGTCAACACTTTTTAATCGTTTAACTGATAGTCGTAAAGCCATTGTAGATGAGATGGCGGGTGTTACCCGTGATCGCCATTACGGGAAGTCTGACTGGAACGGGGTTGAATTTTCCGTGATCGATACGGGCGGTTATGTGCACGGTTCAGAGGATGTTTTTGAAGGGGAGATCAGGAAGCAGGTCCAGCTGGCTATTGATGAAGCGAATGTGATCCTTTTTGTGGTGGATGTTACCGATGGCATCACAGATGATGACAAGACAGTGGCAAACATGCTGCGTAAAAGCAAAAAGAAGGTTTTCCTGGTTTCGAATAAAGTTGATAATGGCGACCGTCAGCAATTGTCCGCTGAATTCTACAGTTTTGGACTCGGAGATGTTTTTAATATTTCTGCCATCAGCGGAAGCGGTACAGGCGACCTCCTGGATGAAGTTGTAAAAGCATTGGACACAGATTCAGGAGTGGAAGAACTTAATATTCCGAAATTCGCGATCGTTGGCCGGCCGAATGTTGGGAAATCATCCATCGTGAATGCCTTGTTAGGGAAGGAACAGAATATCGTTACCCCAATTGCCGGAACCACACGTGATAGTATCAATACCCGTTATACGGCATTCGGGCACGACTTCCTCCTGATCGATACAGCGGGGATCCGAAAAAAATCAAAAGTTGAAGAAGATATTGAGTTTTACTCCGTAATGCGGTCGATACGTGCGATCGAAGATTGCGATGTTTGCCTGCTCCTTATCGATGCAACACTCGGACTGGAGGCCCAGGATATAAATATTTTCCATCTTGCGGAAAAGAACCGTAAAGGGATTGTTGTTGTGGTTAATAAATGGGATCTTTTTGAAAAGAATACAAATTCCACCAAGGAATATGAAGAGAAGATCCGCGAAAAACTCGCTCCTTTTAAAGATGTTCCTATTGTATTTACATCCGCACTTACGAAGCAGCGTGTGCTTAAAGCGATCGAAGTTGCTGAAAAGGTAAACGAGAACCGGACAAGAGCTATTAAAACACGTGAGCTCAATGATGTTATGCTCGCCATTATCGAACAGCATCCGCCGGCTGCTATAAAAGGAAAGCATGTTAAAGTAAAGTTCATTACCCAGTTACCCACTCATGCCCCGTCATTTGCATTTTATTGCAACCTTCCCCAATATATTACAGAAGCCTACATACGTTTTCTTGAGAACAGGCTCCGCGAGAATTTTGATTTCAGCGGTGTGCCGATCCAGTTGTTCATGAGGAAAAAGTAGTTGTATGCTATTTCGCACGAAGTTCAGCGTTGACAAATGAAGCAGTATGTCATTTCGAACGGAACAAAGTGAAGAGAGAAATCTTCAAATGGGTCTCCGGTTCACGAGATTTCTCCCTCTGGTGGAAATGACAGACACCCCATACCAGTTCTAATAAAAGAAATAAAAAAGCGCCACAAAATTAATTGTGACGCTTTGGAGTAGCATGAATCCTTATGGTTTCAATACTATTTCTTTACAATCTTCATTGTTTTGCTCTTTCCTTCTTTGCTGTTTATTGTTGCAAAGTAGATTCCCTGTGGTAATGAACTGATATCGATCTGCTCCATATTGCTGTTCATAGAGTTTGTCAGCACCGTTTTCCCTAACACATCGGATAAAGTAATAACCGGCTCTGAAGCAGGGTTGATCTTATGATTAACTGTAATCACACCTGTGCTTGGATTCGGATAAATACTCACAAGGTCATTTGGCTCTGTTTCGTTAATTCCGGTTGTAACGGCCGCATCATAGCTGGTCCGTACCACTATCGTTGATGTTGTCGTTTCTGCAGGCACTCCGTCATCTGTTGCAGCAATAGTTACATAATACAATCCTGGTGTGAGTCCGATAGCAGAGAATGTACAATCAAACTTTTTGTAAGTAGGAGTATTCATTGGCTGGGTGAAAGTAAGCGCGGAAGGTTCACTGCAGGTAATGGTAACATTCACATTCTGCGAGATCTCAGGGGTTGTTGCCGCTATTGAGAACATTGCGTAATCAAGATTCTGGGTTCTTAAAGTATCTCCCGTATATACATCAATCGTATCACAAATATTATTGTTGATGATCACAGGCGGGATATTGCCGGGTAATGATGCATCAAAATACATTCCCTGATTATCCAGCCAGTCAATTCCGTCAGCTGCTGCGTATGGTCCGTCAAAGGATGCACCCGGATGATCAAAAGTGCCTGCCTGGAAATAATCAGTTCCGTTGCCCATATTGTTTCCGACTGTTGCTGGCGCACCACCGAAGCCGTTTGTTCCGCCTGAAGCATCACCTGTTGTCCATTGCATATCATCATAGCAGAAACTAACATTAGTACCCGCAGGCAGCAATGGGTCATTCCCGTCAGTAATGATCAGCTGGAAAGTATTTAATTTGTCGCCATGCATGTTGTAATATCCAACAGCTTCCCACTTAACGATCATGGCTGAAGAAGTGATCTTATAATAAACATTTCCGATGCTTCCCATTGTTCCACCGCTTAGTGAATCGCGCGTGTCAACATCACCCCAGAAAGGAGCGATCATCTGGTAGGTAGCGTCAGGGAAAGGATTAGCGGTAAATGTGGAGTAAGGTGAATTAAAAGAAATGTTCCCGTTGTTATTTATATAAAGACTGTTATAACTAACACCATAAAAATTAAAAACGAAAGGAATACTAATGATATTGGAATACATATCATCATTCGGAGCCATTGCAAGCATATATGTGCTGTCCAGCGGCATCATGCAGCTGCAGATACTGCTGGGTGTTCTTGCCGGGCCTGAATAAGGGACAGGAGTAAACAGAGGCGCATCTGTGAATGTATAGTTCTTTGTAAGGTCTAAAGTTCCGTTCTGTTTCTGTGCAGCATACTGTAATGTTGAAATGCTGACGGTTCCTTGTCCGAAGGCAGATGCAGAAATTGCGAAGGCAGTAATAAGTAGCGCGTGTTTCATGGTCCGGGGTTTTAGTTTGTTTCATAAATATAGACAAAACTTAATCCGGAATAGTTGCACTTCATTTTAAAAAAATAAAAGCGCTGCAGAACAGACCCATGGCGCTTTTAGTATTTTTTACTAATTTTTTAAGGGGAAATATTAATTTTTTATGAGCTTTTTGACAGGAAAACTCTTCGTCTTGGTTTTAATATTTACGAAATAAATACCTTTTGTTAATCCGCTTATATCAATTTTTTCTCCATTAGAATTTAACTTTTTATTTAAGACGGTATTCCATGGATATCAGTTATATGAATGATTGGTTCTAAGCCCTGATTAATTTCATGATCAATCGTGATTGATGAGTTAGCAGGGTTTGGATAGACTTTTAGATCTGTGATATTTTCAGCGCTATATACCGAGGTGGGTGCAGTTGCATCGTAGTGTGTCCTGAAATAAAAATCACGTATGGAAGTCGCAGCTGGAATTCCATCATCGGTAGCAGTGACAGTAACAGAATAAATTCCAGGGGTTAATCCGATAGCAGAAAAGGTGCAGTCATAATACTGATAAGTGGCGGAATTCATACCTTGTATTGTTGATAAAGCTGTAGGTTCACTGCATGTAATGGTAGTTGAAACTGTTTGATCTGTTTCAGGTGTGCATACCGGCAGGACCATCATACATTGAAGAAGTCGCATCAAATCTTCCAAGTTGAAAATAGTCAATCCCGTTACCTTTATTAATTCCTGCGGTTGCGGGAATGCCTCCAAGCCCTCCGATGCCGCCGGAAGCGTCCCCTGTAGTCCACTGCATATCCCCATAGCATAACGCAATAGTACTATTTGCCGGCAGAATCGGATCCGTGCCATCAGTAATAATTAACTGAAAAGTATTTGTCTTATCGATATGCTGAGAGTAATATCCAACGGCTTCCCATTTCACGATAAGGTGTGTTGGGGATAATGAATAATAAACCGCACCTCCTGCTCTGGTATCAACATCTGCCCAGAAAGGCGCGATCATAATAGTATCGTTTCCTGTACTTGAGCTGGGTCCGGCAGGAAACCCACCAGCGCTAAAAGCTGCCATTGGGTCAATAAAGGATATATTACCATTGTTATTTATATATAAGCTATCGTATGAGCTTCCATACATGTTAAAGGTAAATGGTAAGTGGTCGCTGATGTACTTCCGTCATCATTGGCAGGTAATACCAGGGTAAAGGTAGAGTCAATTGGCACAAGGCAATCGCAGGTTTGAGAGTTTGCGATTAATGACAGAGAGACAAAATAATAAGTAAGAATTTCTTCATTGTTTAATTTATAAATATTTCAATTATTCTGATTCATGCTTCAGTACTTTTGCATCAAGAACAAATGTTCCGAAAGGTACAAGAGAAGCAAGAAACGCGAGGGCGGTCTTCTGAATTGACCAGTTCTTTTGGGAATGGACAAGCATCAGGTAAAGTATAAACGCAACAAAGAGGATTCCATGCGCCATCCCGACTATTCTTACCGGGAGTGGCATGTCCATCATGTACTTCAATGGCATTGCAATGAATAAAAGAATAAGAAAGGAAATACCCTCAAGTAAAGCGATCAGCCTGAATGTTTTCATTGTATTCATAATAGAAGATTAAAAAAGCCCTTCGTTCAGAAGGGCTTTGGTTATTTATTTTAGTTTAAATGCTGCTTTAACTTTAGCAACATAATCCAGTTTTTCCCAGGTGAATAATTCTACTTTCACTTTCTTCTCTTTCCCGTCCGGTGTCCTGAATATTTTAGTCACCGTTTCGGATTTGCGGCCCATGTGACCGTAAGCAGCAGTTTCACTGTAAATAGGGTTACGAAGCTTTAAGCGTTGCTCAATAAAGTAAGGACGCATATCAAATACGCCTTCAACTATTTTAGCAATCTGGCCATCCGTCATTTTAACTTTAGAGGTGCCATAAGTATTGATGTAAATTCCCATAGGCTGAGCAACACCAATAGCATAAGATACCTGTACCAGTACTTCAGAACAAATGCCTGCCGCAACAAGGTTCTTTGCAATGTGACGCGTAGCGTACGCTGCTGAACGGTCAACTTTAGAAGGATCTTTTCCAGAGAATGCACCGCCACCATGTGCCCCTTTTCCACCGTATGTGTCAACGATGATCTTGCGTCCAGTTAAACCGGTATCACCATGTGGACCGCCAATAACGAATTTGCCTGTTGGATTGATATGATAGCTGATCTTATTATTGAAGAGGTGTGCATATTTCGGATAGTTCTTTTTCACGCGAGGGATAAGAATGCTTACAATATCCTTCTTAATCTTATCGAGCATTTTTTTCTCTTCAGCGAAATCATCATGCTGGGTAGAAACAACAATAGCATCAATACGAACCGGGTTGTTATTATCATCGTATTCAAGAGTAACCTGTGATTTGGCGTCAGGACGAAGATATTTTATCTCTTTATTTTCTCTTCTTAAAGCAGCAAGTTCAATGAGCAGTGCGTGTGCAAGATCAAGGGCAAGTGGCATGTAATTGTCGGTTTCATTTGTTGCATATCCGAACATCATTCCCTGGTCACCGGCCCCCTGCTCTTCTTTCTTCTTTTTATCCACACCCTGGTTGATGTCTGCTGATTGTTCATGGATTGCTGAAAACACACCGCATGAATTTGCTTCGAACATATACTCACTTTTGGTGTATCCGATCTTTTTAATCACATCGCGCGCAATGGTCTGAACATCAAGATATGCTTTCGACTTTACTTCACCTGCCAGAACAACCTGGCCGGTTGTAACAAGAGTTTCACACGCAACTTTCGACTGAGGGTCAAATGCAAGAAAATTATCAATTAATGCGTCAGAGATCTGATCGGCAACTTTATCCGGATGCCCTTCAGAAACAGACTCGGATGTAAATAAGTATCCCATGAAATTTTTGTGTTTTAAGAAATGGTTTAGATTTTTAACGAGCGCTAAAATACAATTAATTAGGTAACAGCGAAATTCAGGGGAAATCTTTTTATTAACTGTTCACAAGCTCTCCGACTTCGCCCGGCTGACCTCCCTTAAGCTGGTTACCAGATCTTCACCCTTTTTTCTTCAGGCCTGTACATCCTGTCACCTTCTTTTACATTGAAAGCTTTGTAAAAGGCATCAATATCGGAAAGCGGCCCGTTTACACGGAACTCGGAAGGTGCGTGCTCATTGCTCATCACCTGTTTGGCAAGCGAGGCATCGGTTTTATTGACCATCCAGGCATAAGCATAAGACAGGAAATATCGCTGGTCGGGAGTATAGCCGTTTACCAGTTCTGAAGATTTTCCCTGTTCCGTTTTATGAAATGCTTCCAGCCCCATGATCACTCCGCCAAGATCCGCAATGTTCTCGCCCTGGGTGTTTTCACCTTTTAAGTGAAGGCTGTCCAGAACAACATAATCATTGAACTGATCTACTATAAGCTTTGTTTTTGCAAGAAATTTTTCCCTGTCCTCTTTCGTCCACCAGTCGCGAAGGTTCCCGTTTTCATCATACAGGCTGCCCTGGTCGTCAAATCCGTGTGTGATCTCATGTCCGAAGGTAGAGCCGCCAATAATCCCGTATAGTACTGCATCATCAGGCATGCGGCCTTCAAAACCGGGAACAATGATGTTGCAGGCAGGGACGCAGATCTCATTATTGGCAGGATCATAGTATGCATTGTAAGTTTGCGGGTACATCTGCCATTCATTCCTGTCAACCGGCTTCCCGTATTTGTTGATATTAAAATCGTAATACCATTTGTTAACATTAATAATGTTCTGAAGATAGCTCCCGCGGCTGATCTCCAGGCTGCTCATGTCTTTCCATTTGTCGGGATAGCCAACCTTCATCACGATCTTATTCAGTTTGCTCAGGGCTTTTTCTTTCGTAGGGGCACTCATCCAGTCGAGCTGGCGGATGTGATCTCCGAACACATCACGGATATTATTGCCGATCTCAAGAAGCTTTTCTTTTGTGCCTTTAGGAAGATATTCCTCGACATATACCTGTCCAAGGAGTTCACCAAGAAAGCCATCAGTGTTCTCAACGATTGTCTTCCAGCGCGGCTTCTGTTCTTTAACACCTTCGAGAACCGTTGAGTAAAAATAAAAGTTGTTATCGGCAATGCTCTTTTTAAGGCTTGCGGCATAAGTATCCACAAGGTTCCATTTCATATAGGTTTTCCAGTCACCCAGCGAATATTCTTTCAGGCTGTTTTCAAGAGCAGAGAAAAATTCCGGCTGACCCACGACAACAGAATCCACTTTTTTCAATCCCAGTTCAGCGAACATTTCATTCCAGTTAATGGAAGGTGTAAGCTTTCCCAAACCATCAACTGCCATTTTATTGTAGTTTTTATAAGGATCACGCAGCTCTTCCATCTTACGGCTTGCCTTTGCGAGCGCGGTTTCAATCTTCATGATCAGATTGCTGCTTTTCTCAGCATCAGGTATCGTCATTCCCATCTTCTGCAATTGCTTCCCGATGTAGGAAGTGTATTCCTTTCTTATTCCTGTGGTCCGCGCATCGGGATTAAAATAATAATCCCGTTCAGGTAATCCAAGCCTGGCCTGGCCAACTGCTACGATATACTGTGAACTGTTCTTTTCATCTTTGGTGACATTGAAACGGAACAGGCATCCGGCAGACAGTCTTTGCAGGTTGGCAAGTGATTTTAGAAGTCCCTTTGAATCAGACACAGCATCGATCGCTTCCAATTCTTTCTTCAAAACACCAAGCCCTGCTTTTTCAATGTTAAAGGTATCCATTCCGCTGTAATAGAAGTCGCCTATCTTTTGCTTGTTGCTCCCTTTTGCAGCTTTGGTGTCAGCTGCAGAGCTTTCACATATTCTTTTGATGGATTCATTTATTGTATCCTGTATAGTCCTGAAGATCCCGTTGCTGCTTTCGGATGAAGGGATGGGATGCTGTTTGAACCATCCGTTATTGGCGAACATGAAAAAATTTTCCTGGGGCTTTATCGTGGAATCTATATGCGAAGTGATCGGATCTTCCTGTAATGCTGCGGTTGTTTGTTCTTTTTCTTTTCCGGATCCGCAGGATCCGAGGATCACAGCAGAAATAGTTGCAGACAGGATGGATGTTAATGAATACCTCATCGGTTTTTATAGTTATTTGGTTAAATTTTTAAATACGTCTTCAAGCTTCTGTTCTTCCTTGTTTAATGTAAGAACCGCAAGGCCGTTCTGCACTGCAAACTGGAATACATCGGGGCGCACATCTTTATCGCCCTGAACTTCGAGCAGCCAGGTGTTATTCTTTATGTTCCTGGCTTCCTTAACATGAGGAATATTCTTTAAAGCACTGTGGCTCGCAGGCTTGTCGAATTCCACAGTGATAATATATTTATTCCCGAGACTTGTGTTCTGCAGTGTTTTAGTGTCGTTGTTGGCTACTACCTGGCCTTTATTGACAATGATCACGCGGTCGCACATTGCTTCCACTTCCTGCATGATATGTGTGGAAAGCATAACCGTTTTTTGTTTACCTACCGCTATTATAAGATTCCTGATCTCCTCCAGCTGGTTCGGATCAAGCCCTGTTGTAGGTTCATCAAGAATAAGAACTTTAGGATCGTGTATTAGTGCTTGTGCAAGCCCGACACGCTGGCGGTAACCTTTGGAAAGCGCCCCGATCTTTTTTTTGTATTCAGCTTGGAGGCCGGTAACATCTATCATTTCAGCAATACGCTCTTTCGTGTTTTTGATGTGATGAAGGCCCGCAATGAATTCCAGGTACTCTTTTACATACATGTCAAGATATAAAGGATTATGCTCAGGAAGATATCCCACCTGTTTTCTTACCTCCAGGTTCTGCTCTGCAGTATCAAAGCCGCATACGGTGGCAGTGCCGGAGGTTTGGGGGATAAAGCATGTAAGGATCTTCATCATTGTGGATTTGCCGGCCCCATTGGGACCAAGAAAACCTACAATCTCCGTGGGGCCAACTTCAAAGGAGATAGAATCAAGCGCTTTCTGATCTCCATATAGCTTAGTGATATTATTTACGACTATCGACATTAAAGAGAGTTTTTGATTAGAGTTTTGTGGAATTATAGAATTTCAGAACAGTCATTCCGAAATCAAATTCTGCAGCCCGATTCGTAAATTAGTATTGATTTGTATTTGTACCTGCAAAGCTAATTCTTTTTGATAAATTTGTTCTTCTTTAAACCTTAATTCTTATGAACGGTGTAGTGATTAAATCAACAGGGAGCTGGTACAGCGTGTTGGCCGATAATGGGAATACAGTTGAATGCCGGATCAAAGGGCTCTTCCGGATCAAGGGGATCAAAAGCACTAACCCTGTTGCTGTTGGCGACAGGGTTGAATTTGAAACGGATGCTGAAGGGCATGGCGTGATCCACAAAATAGAAGACAGGAAGAATTATATCATCCGTAAATCGATCAATCTTTCAAAGCAATCGCAGATACTGGCTGCGAACATCGACCAGGCTATGCTTATAGCCACCCTTGCTATGCCGCGGACATCGGCAGGTTTTATAGACAGGTTCCTGCTCACAGCTGAAGCATACAAAATTCCAGCGATCATTGTTTTTAATAAAGTGGACCTGTTTGAAGATGATCCTGAACTGATGGCCGCATTGAATGAGTTCATTTCAGTTTATGAAAAGATCGGGTACAAATGTTATAAAGTTTCGGCAACTGAAAAAAAGGATCTTGAGGTGCTGAAAGAATATACCAAAGGCAGGCTTACGCTTGTGGCAGGACATTCTGGTGTGGGTAAATCTACCCTGGTGAATGCCCTGGATAATAAACTTGACCTCAAAGTAGGAGAGATCTCGGATGTGCATTTTAAAGGAAAGCATACGACAACTTTCGCGGAAATGCATCCGCTTGAATACGGAGGTTTTATAATTGATACCCCGGGGATTAAGGAACTCGGACTTGTGGATATGGAGAAGGAAGAAATAACACATTACTTTCCCGAAATGTTTGCTGTTAAAGGGGAATGTAAATTCAATAACTGCCTTCATGTGAATGAACCCAAATGTGCGGTGATCGCAGCTGTGGAGAGCGGAGAAATTGCCGCATCGCGTTACAACAGTTACTTAGGTATAATCAATGGTGAGGAAATGGAAACGGAATATTAAAGCTTTTTAAAACGTAATTTAATATGCGTGTTGTTATTCAAAGAGTGTCCCGGGCTGCGGTTACTATAAATAACACTGTCAAAAGCAAAATTGATTCCGGGTTGCTTCTCCTGCTCGGAGTTGAAGATTCTGATTCTGAAGAAGACATTCAGTGGCTGAGCTCCAAAATTTGTAATCTTAGGATTTTTAATGATGAGAACGGTGTTATGAACCTATCGGTAAAAGACCAGGGAGGTGATATCCTACTTGTTTCGCAATTCACACTTCATGCTTCAACCAAAAAAGGAAACCGCCCTTCATATATTAAAGCTGCAAGGCCCGAAGCAGCTATTCCTCTTTATGAAAGAATGATATTCAGCCTTGAAAAAGAGCTTGGAAAAAAAATTCAAACCGGTGAATTTGGTGCCGATATGAAAGTTGAATTGCTAAATGACGGGCCGGTAACGATTTTGATCGATAGTAAGAATAAGGAATAAAGCTGGGTTACTTTCAGTTTCGTCATGCCGTACCGCGGCACGGTATGATTGTAATTGTCTTTTCAGGAATAAAAATCTGAATTGTTATTCAAATCTCAGCGACTCAATAGGATCCAGCCTCGAAGCCTTAACCGCGGGATACAACCCGGAGATCAGCCCGACACCCATGCAGATGGAAAACCCCAGGATCGTCCACGCCCATGGCATAATAAAATTTCCTTCAAGAACAAGGAAAGAGAATATATTGCCTAATATGATCGATAACACTATTCCCAGCAAACCGCCAAGCTGGCAAATGACAATTGCTTCAACGAGGAACTGGTTCCTTATTGTTTTATGATTCGCACCTACAGCTTTCCTGATTCCGATCTCGCGGGTACGCTCGCTGACGGATACAAGCATGATATTCATCAGCCCGATCGCTGCACCCAGTAAGGTAATGATCCCGATAAACGTGGCACCTGCGGTCACTTTTTGTGTATTTTCAATCAGGAGATTTGCGAGGTTATCACTTTTTGTGATTTCAAAATCATCTTCCGTGCCAACAGGAAGGTTCCTGATAATCCTGAACCTGCCGGTCGCCTCGCTGATGGCAGCTTCCATCTGTTGCGGGCTGTCCGCCATTACATTAATTGTAAACGACATATTCGGCCTTGAAAAATATTGCCGCACATTATTCAGCGTTAGGATGCAGACTTTATCCCCTCCGAATCCCATGCTGCTGCCCTTTGATTTCAGCAGCCCGATTACCTTGTACTTTCCGCTCCCGATAGTGATGATCTTATCCAGCGGGTCAGTTTTTACCCCGAAGATCTTTTGGGCAACTTCTTTTCCAAGGATCACCACCGGACTTCCGTATTCAACTTCCTGCACTGAAAAATTTCTCCCTTTATCCATTTCGTATCCCGAAGTTGCAAGGTAGTTCACATCGCCTCCGAAAATGCGGATGTTAGGATCAGTTTTCTTCGACTCGAATTTAACAGTTGCATTTCCTGAAGCCATCGTGGAAACAGATGCAAAAGCAGGAAAGTCATATTCTTTACTGAACCTTACCGCCTGGTCGAAAGTTATCTGGCGGTAGCTTTTCGGGCCTCTGCCCTGATTACCGATCTTGACAGTCATGTTTTTATTCCGGATGGTAAACGTATTTGCACCCATCCGCGTGAAATTGCTGTTGATGGAAGCTTTGATGGCATCGATAGCTGTAAGCGTACCCACCAGGGAAAGAATCCCTATGGCAATAATGAGCATGGTTAAAGCGGTGCGGAGCTTTTGACTGCTGATCGCTTTCAGGGATATTTTTATGTTTTCTCTTACCAGGTTTGCCATGTGGGACAGCAAAGGTAATAAAGTATTTATTGCGGCATGTTTTGTGCAAACAGTTAAAAAATAATCATAAAATTCCCTTTAAAACCTTAACCTGCTCATGATAAAAAACTATATTTATCTCGATTTTAAATTATTGACCATGCCTCTTAAAAATACCCTCACCCGATCCCTTTTCGTATTATTCATACTTCTTTCAGCCACAGCCGTTTTTTCCCAGGCGAAGAAGCCGCCTGTTGCTGCTGCTAAAGGTTCCGCAAAAGGTACATTGGCTGCTGATATGGACTGCAGCGTAAAAATTAACGGAGGCGCCAAGCCGGTAGCCTTAAAAGCATATACGCCTACTGATGTGCCTTTGAAAGTGGGTGAGAATAAGATTGAAGCCATCGCCTCAGATAAAAAATCCACATACAAAAGATCGATTACCGTTAAAGCAGGGGAAACCGTAGTGGTGGAAATCTCTTTCTTTGAAGATGGAAAATTCCTTGATTATGTAAAGACTGGGAATGTGAGTATGGTGGAGGCTGCTTTGAAAAAAGACCCTTCATTACTGAACAATGAAAATGAGACATTAACTGCGTCTCCATTAGAGATTGCGATTGTTAATTCCCAGCCGGAACTTGTCAAATACCTTATGAATAAAGGCGCCAGCTTTACAAAGCCGGAGAATATTTATCCCCTTCACAAATCCATTTTGTATGTGACCTCTGTAAAGCCTGCCAAAGACAAGCCTGCCCCGGACAAAGAGCTGACTGAATTCTTCCTTTCAAAAGGGTGTAAGCTTACTGATAAAGATGATGGGGGAAATACTCCTTTGCTGTGTGCCGTGCGTGCCGGAAAGCTTGATCTAGTCACTTACCTGGTTGAAAAGGGTGCAGATATCAATGCGAAGAATGATTTTGACGATACACCCCTGAAAATGGCGCAGGACAAGGGGCAGATCTCAATCCTGAACTATCTTAAATCAAAAGGGGCATTAGAAAAATAATCGCCCCTTTTTTATTGCTTAAAAATGAGATATTTGCTAAATTTGCAGGCAATTAAGGGACAGGAACACAGTGTTCTTCGATTCCCGTTTATAAAATCACGAATTAACAATTAACTGAATAGATATGGCTTTTGATATTGAGATGATCAGAGAAGTTTATGAAAGACTTCCAGGCAAGGTGGCCGCAGCCCGCAAATTGGTGGGACATCCGCTTACACTTACGGAAAAAATCCTTTACGCGCATTTGCATGCGGATCAGAAACAGGATAACTTCGGAAGGGGAAAATCGTATGTTGATTTTTCTCCTGACAGGGTAGCAATGCAGGATGCAACCGCTCAGATGGCGCTTCTGCAGTTCATGCAGGCAGGCCGCCCGAAAGTAGCCGTGCCTTCCACGGTACATTGTGATCATCTTATCACTGCGAAAGACGGTGCTGCAACCGATCTTGAATTCGCGACAAAAGAAAGCAAAGAAGTATTCGATTTCCTCGGATCTGTTTCAAATAAATACGGTATCGGTTTCTGGAAGCCGGGTGCCGGGATCATTCACCAGGTTGTTCTTGAAAATTACGCGTTCCCCGGTGGAATGATGATCGGGACTGACTCGCATACAGTAAACGCAGGTGGCCTCGGAATGGTAGCAATTGGTGTTGGCGGTGCCGATGCCTGTGACGTGATGGCAGGATTGGCATGGGAGCTGAAATTCCCAAAGCTGATCGGTATCAAGCTTACCGGTAAATTAAACGGCTGGACTGCTCCGAAGGATGTTATCCTGAAAGTTGCCGGCATACTCACCGTTAAAGGCGGTACAGGTGCTATCGTTGAGTATTTTGGCGAAGGTGCCGTATCTATGAGCTGTACAGGTAAAGGAACGATCTGCAACATGGGTGCAGAAATCGGGGCGACTACTTCAACATTCGGCTATGATGAATCGATGGAGCGCTATTTAAAAGCCACAGGAAGAGCGGATGTAGCGGAACTTGCAAATAAAGTGAAGGAACATCTTACTGCAGATCCTGAGGTATATGCAGATCCTGAAAAATATTTTGACCAGGTGATCGAGATCAACCTGTCGGAACTTGAACCACATGTTAACGGGCCTTTCACACCGGATCTTGCAACTCCGATTTCTAAATTAAAAGAAGAAGCGATTAAGAATGGCTGGCCCCTGAAGATCTCCGTAGGTCTTTTAGGTTCATGTACCAATTCTTCTTACGAAGATATTTCACGTGCAGTAAGTCTTGCAAAGCAGGTGTCCGCAAAGAATCTTAAGTCCAAAGCGGAATACCTTATCAACCCGGGTTCGGAACAGATCCGCTTCACTATTAAGCGTGACGGGTTCCTTGATGTATTCGACCAGATCGGTGCAAAGGTTTTTACGAATGCATGCGGGCCTTGTATCGGAATGTGGGACAGGATGGGCGCAGAGAAACAGGAGAAGAATACGATCATTCACTCTTTTAACAGGAATTTCGCCAAACGTGCAGATGGAAACCCGAATACCTATGCATTTGTTGCATCCCCTGAAATAGTAACTGCAATGGCAATTGCGGGTGACCTTACATTTAACCCGCTTACCGATTTTCTTACAAACGAAAAAGGGGAGCAGGTGAAACTTGATCCGCCAAGCGGGTATGAGCTTCCCCCAAGCGGCTTTGCTGTTGAAGATGCCGGATACCAGGCGCCTGCGGCCGATGGAAGTAAAGTGATGGTTGCTGTGTCACCTTCGAGCGACCGTTTACAATTGCTTGATCCGTTTACGGCATGGGAAGGCATGGATCTCAAAGGCCTGCGTTTACTCATTAAAGCAAAGGGTAAATGTACCACGGATCATATATCGATGGCTGGCCCATGGCTGAAATACCGGGGACATCTTGATAACATCTCCAACAATATGCTTATCGGTGCCGTTAATTTCTTTAATGATAAAACGGATAACGTGAAGAACCAGCTTACAGGAAGTTATGACAGTGTTCCAAAAGTACAGCGTCATTATAAAGCCCAGGGGATTGGTTCAATCGTTGTTGGCGATGAGAATTACGGTGAAGGTTCTTCCCGTGAGCATGCTGCGATGGAGCCGCGCCACCTCGGTGTACGTGCCGTGCTTGTTAAATCATTTGCCCGTATCCACGAAACAAACCTTAAGAAACAAGGGATGCTTGCATTAACCTTCATGGACAAGGCTGATTATGATAAGATCCGCGAAGATGATGTTATCGATATTATCGGGTTGATCTCTTTTGCCCCGAATACACCATTAACACTGGATCTCTATCATTCTGACGGTTCTAAGGACAGTATCCAGGTGAATCATACTTACAATGAACAGCAGATTGAATGGTTCAAAGCGGGCGGTGCACTGAATATCATCCGCGCGAGTGTTAAAGCATAATAACAGTTAAATTTAGTAAAACCGTTCTGAAAGCTCAGAACGGTTTTTTCTTTGGCAGCAAATATGAAGGCTTACAATCCGAAACACTGGTTCTCACTTATATTTTCATTTCATAAAACCGATTCATTTCGTCAGCTCCTGCCGGGAATGTTCGGCCTTGCCTTGCTTTCGGGGATACTTTGTTATATTGATGTAGAATTAAAACTGATCGCCTTTCGCAGCACAACGGTGATGCATTCATTGCTCGGATTTGTGATTTCATTGCTGCTTGTTTTCAGGACCAACACAGCTTATGACAGGTGGTGGGAGGGAAGAAGATTATTCGGTGACCTTGTGAATAACAGCCGGAACCTGATGCTGAAATACAATGCCATCATCCCGGATTCAAGCAAAGAACTGAAGGATAATTTCAGGATCCTTATTTCCAATTACACATTTGCGCTCAAAGAACATCTGCGCGGAGGCTTTATCCAGGAGCAACTTGAAGAGCATCCTGTTTTAAGGACCTCCATGCTGAAGGGATTTAACCATGTTCCTAACCGCATTGCGTCACAACTATATTCGGATTCGGAAAAACTTGTCAGGGATAAGATAATCACAGAAGAAAAGCTGCTGCTGATAAATGAAGAACTCAGGTCGTTTACCAATGTTGCCGGTGCCTGCGAAAGGATCCGCAAAACCCCAATTCCGTATTCTTACAGCTCATTTATTAAAAGGATGATCTTCCTGTATGTGATCACGTTGCCGCTTGGACTGATCCATGATCTGAAATGGGCGACTATTCCAATCGTTCTGTTCGTATTCTATGCATTTGCCAGTCTTGAACTGATCGCTGAAGAGATCGAGGATCCTTTCGGACAGGAGCAGAATGATCTTCCGACCGATGAGATCGCAAACACAATTAAAAAAAATCTCCAGGAAATTACCAGGTAGCTAGATGGACATAACACCTTCAATGGTGCTCATTTCGCGGTACTTTTCAATCACTGCCTCGGGACTTAGCATCACCTCTTTCACAGTGATGCTCATGTATTTTCCGCCACTGGATTCTTTCTGATGAATGGTGGCTTCGTCAGAGAATTTAGCTTCCACTTGCGCCATTTTTTTATTGTCGGCAGTGATGATGAATTTGAACATATAGACCTGTGGCCAGTTCTTTTCCTGCTTCAGCTTTTCGTATAAGTTCTTAAATTGCTCATCAAAATTCATGATGCAAAGATACGGAATGTATTAACTTTACGGAATGGAAACATTTAAATTAAAGGATGATCACATACAGCTTAATCAGTTGCTGAAGGCCCTTGGCTGGTGTGAGAACGGTGCAGATGCAAGTGCAGCTATTGATGGGGGATTAGTGAAAGTCAACGGGGAGACGGAATTACGCAAGAGGAACAAGATCCGGGCAGGATTTAAAGTGGAATTCAACGGGAATACCGCAATGATAGAGTGATCCTTAGCCGTGATAAACTCTTGAGGCTGTTATTGACCCTCCGGATATTTCCAGGACCTCGGCAACAAGCATGTCTTCTTCATCATCTACCTTCCTGATGTACTCCATGAAAACCCTTTCTTCATTAGCAGTTAAGCTCGTATAGTTGTAATTAAGGGTTGGTAAACGTTCGAACGCATCCTGCCACCATTCCCTTAATGCGCTTTTCCCTTTTACAAATCCGTTTGTTTCCGGTTTCCTGGTCTTAAGCTTGGGGCTGAAATGACTTGCATTATTATGGTACAGAGATAGCAGCGCTTCAAGATCATGGTCATTGAATGCTTTGAACCAAGCTTTTGCGATCTTAATATTTTCTTCCTGCTTCATACATTTGTTTATTCAAAAATAATAATAAAAGCGCTTAAATCTCGGTTAGATACAGTGGTATTTGTTATTTTTACAGGCGCTCCGCGATTAACCCGGGGCTTCCGCAACAATAAACAAGCCTGATTATGACCATCAAAAACGACCTGATCTTACGTGCCGCGAGAGGTGAAAAAGTTGAACGCACTCCCGTGTGGCTTATGCGCCAGGCAGGAAGAATCCTTCCGGAATACCGTGAAGTGAGGGCAAAAATGGGTGGGTTCAAGGAACTGGTGGAAACACCGGAGTTTGCGTGTGAAGTAACCATCCAGCCTGTGGATATCCTTGGTGTTGATGCGGCCATCATTTTTTCGGATATCCTTGTGATCCCGGAAGCTATGGGTTTGCCTTACCAGATGGTAGAAGCAAAAGGTCCATGGTTTGAAAAGACGATAAAGACCGCTGCCGATATAGACCAAATGCGGATTGCGGAGCCGGAGGATCTTCATTATGTAATGGAAGCGTTGAAGCTGACCAAAAAAGAACTGAACGGAAGAGTTCCGCTGATTGGCTTTGCAGGTGCACCATGGACCATATTTGCGTATATGATCGAAGGAAGCGGCAGCAAAACCTTTTCAAAAGCTAAAAAGTTCTTATACACCGAACCTGAACTTTCTCACAAATTATTACAAAAAATTACTGCAAGCACGGTAAATTACCTGAAAGGCCAGGTTATTGCAGGTGCTGATATGCTCCAGTTGTTCGACAGCTGGGCCGGGATTCTTTCTCCTGAACAGTACAGGGAATTTTCATTGAAATATATTTCTCAGATCTGTGACGCGATCAATGAAGTGCCGTTTACCGTTTTCGCAAAGGACGCTCATTTTGCCCGTGTGGAAATGGGGAAATTAAGCTGCGATACCATCGGCCTCGACTGGACAATGGGCATTGCTGAATCACGCGCGATGATCGGTCCGGATAAAACCCTGCAGGGGAATATTGATCCCTGCATGCTGTATGCTGATTATGATGTGATCAGAAGAGAAGCTGTAAAGATGCTGAAGGCTTTTGGCCCTCACAGGCACATCGCAAATCTCGGGCACGGTCTTTATCCTGATCTTGACAAGGATAAAGTAAAATGTTTCGTAGATACAGTGAAAGAGTTCAGGTTCCAGGCCTGATCATGTGTTGAGAGTAATACATAAAAAATGTGCTTTCTTATAAGAGAAAATAGACCGGATAAAGCCCGGAGAACGATTCTGTTCTCCATCTTATTCCTGTTCTGTTTTTCAGCACCTGCTCAAAAAAGAAAGAACCTGATCCCCAACCCAAGCTTTGAAGAGCACAAAGGGAAAGGTACGGATATCAAAACCGCAACACCCTGGAAAGGCGTAGGGACCGTGGATTACTACCTCAAACCCGATAAGCGTGATACCTCCAAATATAAAGGTGCACGAACCGGTACCGCTTACGCAGGACTTCGTTTTCAATCAGACTATAAAGAATACATGCATGTGAAATTGCTTGAGCCCCTTGAAAAAGGTCAGGTTTACAATTTTAAGATGTATATCCGGTTGCTGGAGTTCAACAATGTGACGGTAACTGTGAAGCAGCTGGGTGCTTATTTTTCAGATTTTGAGTTTAAGGTAGGAATGGTGTTTGAAGAAGATGGCCTTGTTGATACTACTTATAACAAAGGCATTGCAGGAACATTTAACTGGATGATCATACAGGGTGATTATAAAGCCCATGGCGGTGAGAAATATGTGATCATCGGGAACTTCCGCACAAAGATGAAGGATGATTTTGTAAAAAAGAATAAATGGAGCCTCTTCGAATTCAAGGAGGCATATTATTACATAGACGATATTTCCCTCCGGAAGAAGAATATTCCATTCGACAGCGTTGCTTTCAGGAAAGAACAGGAATCTCTTCCAATGTACCCCGGAACATATGCAATCGGACAAGGAGTGGAGATCCAGAAAATTAAATTCGAGAAAGGAACAGCCAACTTACTGAACTCATCTTACAAGTATCTTGACCTGGTTGTTAAAACCCTGAACGAACACCCGTTTATGGAAATCGAAATTGTTGGCCATACGGATAATTCGGGTAATGAATCCGATAATAAAAAACTTTCCAAAGAGCGTGCGAAGGTCATATATGAATATTTTAAGTCACAGGACGTGATAAATCCCATGACATATAAAGGCATGGGTTCCGCGAAGCCAATAGTGGCAAACGATACGGAAGAGAACAGGTTAAAAAACACGAGAGTGGAGTTTGTTGTAATAAAAGAATAAATTTGCAGAACAGAATAACAACCTTACAAAACAGCCCATGGATAAAGTGATAAAAGGAAATAAGAAAATAATCAATGCATGGGCAACATATGATCTCGCAAATTCCGTTTACAACCTTGTTATCACCGCCACCATCTTTCCTATTTATTATAAAGCAGTAACTACCGGGCAGGACGGCTCCAGCATAGTTTCCTTTCTTGGGATGGAAATTAAAAACACTACTTTGTATGATTTCGCGATAGCTTTTGCATTCCTGGTTGTAGCTGTTATCGCCCCGGTATTATCAGGTATTGCTGATTACGGAGGAAGTAAGAAGCGCTTCATGCAGTTCTTCTGTTATTTAGGTGCCATTTCCTGCTCACTGATGTATTTTTTTAATACCGATACACTTTACCTCGGGATCATCCTGGCCGTTCTTGCCTGCGTAGGATACGCGGGAAGCCTTGTGTTCTATAATGCTTATCTGCCGGAGATCGCATCCGTTAAAGACCAGGATAAAGTCAGCGCGAAAGGATTTGCGATGGGCTATGTAGGAAGTGCGGTACTGCTGATCGGAAACCTGGTTATGGTGATGACCCGTGAAACGGGAGCTGAAAAACTGCAGATGATGCAGTGGTCATTTGTTACCGTTGGGATCTGGTGGTTTTTATTTGCCCAGATCACGTTCTATCATCTTCCGAAAGGGACAGCTAAGCCGGGACCTAAAGCAGAAGGAAATATACTGCTTCATGGTTACAAGGAATTAAGTAAAGTCTGGCGCGAGCTAAAAGGTAATATTCAGCTTGTCCGGTTCCTGCCTGCATTTTTCATATATAGCATGGGTGTGCAGACTGTAATGCTTGTTGCGAACCATTTTGGTTCTGACGAAATAAAAATGGAAGCAGGGCAGCTGATCACAACCATCCTGATCATACAGTTTGTAGCGATGGGAGGAGCATTATTGTTTTCTTTTATTTCCAAGAAAAAGGGAAATCTTTTTACTTTAAAGATCGCAACACTTATCTGGGCTTTGATCTGTTTCTGTACTTATTTCTTTGTGTTCACTCCTGTGCAGTTCTATATTGTTGCTGCATTTGTAGGTCTTGTAATGGGTGGAATCCAGTCGCTTTCCCGTTCAACCTATTCTAAAATGCTTCCTGAAACCCGGGATAATGCTTCCTATTTCAGCTTTTATGATGTATGTGAGAAACTAAGCATAGTTCTTGGAATGATGACCTTTGGGATCATCAATGAACTTAGTCCGACCATGCGTACACCTATTGTTGCTTTGATCTCATTCTTTATTCTTGGGTTCTTTTTATTATTCAGAATGAAAGAGATAAAAGATTAGTTTGTAGTTTAAAGTTTTAGCAGGACTTATTAAAGATTTGTAAATTCACAGATGCTTAACCTGACGCTCGTTCCGGCTTCGCCCGAAATGACAGTTTGGATAGAAGCAAAGCTTCGTAAATTGTTTTTCATTCGTTATCCGTAATTATGATTGTTGATATTTTTATTCCTTGTTTTATTGATCAGATCTATCCTGACACCGCTTCGAATATGGTAAAAATCCTCGAGCGCCTGGGTTGTGGAGTGAATTATAATCCCGAACAGACCTGCTGCGGGCAGCCCGCATTCAATGCCGGGTACAGGGATGAGTGCAAGGAAGTAGGAGAGAAGTTTATACGTGAGTTTCAGAATGACCGTTATATAATTACTCCATCTGCTTCCTGCTCAGGGTTCGTAAAGAATTATTACCCGGAGATGTTCCACAATTCGGTTTTGCATAATGAATACAAGCAGATCCAGAAGAACATGTTTGAATTTTCGGACTTTCTTGTAAATGTATTAAAGATCACTGATCTCGGTGCGAAGCTTGAAGGTGTTGCAACTTACCATGATTCCTGTGCCGCTTTGCGTGAATACGGAGTAAAGCGTGAGCCCCGTTTATTGCTTGAAAAAGTCCGCGGGCTGGAATTACGCGAGATGAATGATGTAGAAACCTGCTGCGGGTTTGGCGGAAGTTTTTCTGTTAAGTTCGAACCTATTGCAGTTGGTATGGGTGAAAAGAAAGTGGAGAATGCCTTGGCCACCGGTGCAGAATATGTAATTTCAACCGATGTTTCCTGTTTGATGCACATGGATGGATATGCCAAAAAGCAAGGCAAAAACATTAAGATGATGCATCTTGTGGATGTGTTGGCTTCGGGCTGGGATTAGCAAAAAAACAAATATTTTGCATTTAAGCAAATCACATCTTTTATTCATTTTACTTTTCCATTTCAACCTGTTATATTCACAGGAAGAAAGATCGGTACTCGACAGCCTTTACCGGCCGGTTCCTGTACATCTTTTAAAAATTGATATTTTTAAAAGTGTAAGTTCACGCCTGCATTTTGATTATGAATATTATAACGGAAAAAAATCGGGTACGGAGCTGGGGGTAAATATATTTTATCCGAACCGTATCCTGAGTTATATAAATGAAGGCCTTATATTCGATAACAGTCTGCTGGTTTTTCATTACCGGGGTGTAGGCCTGGAATTGAAAGAAAAAATCTACTTTCCCCGGAAGCACTGGAATCCTTATTTCGCCTTGTCTCTATCATACGATCATAAATATTTCAATAATGAGAATATCTATATTGTTTCCGGCTTTCGTTCCTCTTCCTATTCTTTCTATGAGAATTGGTCGGCCAAACAACGGGTAGCAAAGGCTATACTTCTTGCAGGTTTTGCTTCGAGGTTAAAGAAAGGCTTTGGAATTGAAATGAATTTTGGATTGGGAATAGGGTATTTTGATAGCTATTCAATAATGAATAGTACTAAAAGTAAAAGCACATATATTCCTCCCGAAATGAAGGGCAAGCATGAAAATTATTACTCACCCCAAATTGGCCTGGGTGTGAAGCTCTATTGGGGCTTTCAGAAAAGAGGGTAAATTTATTTTATTTGCGTAAGTACTTCCTGCAACTCTCCAGCGTTTTTTAAATCTGCAAAAGCGCTTTCATCCATTATCCTCTTCTTGTCTGCATACCCATTATTTAGAGCTGTTTTCAGGGATCTGAGGGCTTGGTCCTGATTTCTATTCTTCGCATGGATGACTGCCATCAGGTAATGAGCCTCATGGTTTTCAGGATCTACAAGAACATACAGTTTTCCGAAATGCCCGGCTGCTCTGAGATCATTTTGTTTTAATGCTCCGCTGGTCTGCATATAACAAACGAGACTAAGATACCCTAAAAGGCGCTTTTTAACCAGGCTTGCCTTCAGGTTTTTATTGCTTTTGATCTGGCTGTTTATGGCCACGATATCTTTTTGCCACCAGTCAATGTCCTTTGTTTCAAAATGATGAATATATTCCTGTTTTAATTTTTCTTCCGCGATCATGTCCGCCTCATTCAATTTCAGCTGTTTGTTGATCTTTTCATTTGACTTTAATTGTTGGTAGCAGGAGAAGAATGCAGACAGATCCCCGAGTTGCTCATAGTAGTTGATCACTTTCCTGCAAAGTTCAAAGGCTTCATATTCTTTACCTGCCTCTAACAGCTTTTCAAGTCCGCTGCTGTTTTGTTGAAGATTTTGTAATGTGAGAGAGTCAGGCTGAGGTTTTGGATTCCTCCTCATGTGGTTTAGTTCAAGCCAAAGAAAGGCTTCGTCCATTGCAGGGGCAGGTGGCCACTCGTGTTTGCCGTCAAAGGAAACAAAAGAATTTTTGATGCGGTTCCCAGCGAGGTCGGTCATCGTATATTTTTGTATTTCCGAATAATTGAAATCTGCATTTCCTGCAATTCCAAAAAAAGTATAGTTATTCCGCTGTGCAGTAACCGTGACTGCAGGATTAGAAGCCCCCGCACAAATGACTCCGCTGATTGTGTGGTCAGTGATCGTTAATGCGTTCGCGATCCGTGCACCACCGGAGAATCCCATCAGGTAGATCCTCCCTGAATCAATATGAAGCCGGGTTTGTACATCCTTAAACAGTGCTTTCGCGATCGATTGCGAAAGTTCCCATGAGTTCCCGTTCTCTGAATTATTCGAACCAACGATAATGTAATTGTATTTTTCCGCAAGGTCTTTATAAAGGCCCACAGGTAATTTACCCGTTTTGTGCGGATCGAAAGCATAAATAACCGGATAGGGTGTTGAGCTGTTGTATCCTGCAGGAACATAAATAGCATAACTCTGGGAAGAATCCGCTGTGATCAATACCTTGTCGGTGACGATCCCGGTTTTTAATTTTTCAAAGGCAGGCTTACCCGGGCTAGCTTCAGTGGTTTCGCCTGTTTTAGCCCCGGGACTTTGTGAGCAGGATACAATGAATATTAAAAATGTAAGCAGGGTAGGAAAAGTAATTTTCATCAGTCAGAGCACTTTGTAATTTTTATACTCCCCGATCTTCCATCCGAATGATTTCTCGATAAAATACAGTATCCTTTTTTTGAATGACATTTTTTTTCTTGTCGGATCAAAAGAAAATTTCCAATTCATTTTGCCAATGCGCGATTGCATGATTAGCGGGTGAGTGCCGGTAAACTTTGCCACTGAATCTATCTGTGAATAATCAAATTCATTTACATCAGGTACATTCTTTTTCATCCATCCGTCATCATGCCAGAGCTTATTAAAGCTTTGCTGTTTTGCCTGCTGAGCTGCCGGATTTTTGACCCATCCGTAATGATAGACAAATGCCCCGATCTGCTTTACTTTGAGCTTTTTACCATTCTTCCTGAAGCCCTGTGCATCCCTGTAGGAAGAGATCTGACGGTCATTGCGGATTACACGGATCTCTTTCCTGTACCACATCCGGGAATCACCTATGAAATCATACGATCCGTAAAAATGAGTATAGTTAAAAAGCAATCCTTCCACATTTTTATTATCCAGGTTTTCAAGCATTGCCACTTTAATAACAGGCAGGTACTTTTCATGGATCACTTCATCGCCCTGGATATAAAAGCACCAGTCGCTTTTTGGATCAGTTGCAGCAAAGGCTTTGTTGGTCTCATTTGCCAGGACTCTTCCGCCTTCACGAAGTGATTCGTCCCACACTGTTTCAATAATTTTAATTTTCGGGGAGTTTATCGAACGGATCAGTTCAAGCGTTTCATCTTCCGATTTACCCACTGCAACAACAACTTCATCACAAATGGGAAGGATGGAGCTAATCGCTTCCACGATCGGGTAATCGTATTTGATAATGTTACGGGCAATGGTGAATCCGCTGACCTTCATATGGTTTTAGGGCTATATCAAAAAAACTGGAAGCATTAGGCTTGGTTGGTTTACGCTGATATACTGATGTTATTATAATCGCTTACACAAATTATATCAAAACAAATTCTCCAACAAGCTATCATCTACAATATTAGGCAATGTCACCTTTAAGTTGGGGCTGCGTTGCATTTCACGTTTGATCGCGAATTGTGCCTCTTCGTTCCTTGCCCAGCTTCTGCGTGCAATTCCATTATTAACGTCCCAGAAAAGCATGGACTTTAATCTTCTGTCACTGTCGTCAGTTCCATCCAGCACCATTCCGAAACCGCCATTGATCACTTCTCCCCAGCCTACGCCACCACCGTTGTGTAAGGAGATCCAGGTGGCCCCGCGGAAGCCGTCACCAACAAAATTCTGTACAGCCATATCTGCTGTAAAGCTTGAACCATCATAAATATTGGATGTTTCACGGTAAGGTGAATCAGTTCCCGATACATCATGATGATCACGGCCTAAAACTACAGGTGCTGAAAGCTTTCCTGATTTAATTGCGTTGTTGAAAGCTTCGGCAATTTTTATGCGCGCTTCTGAATCAGCGTAAAGTATGCGCGCCTGGGAACCGACAACAAGGTTGTTTTGCATGGCATCTTTGATCCATACGATATTGTCGCTTAACTGTTGCTTTATTTCAGGGGGTGCTGTCTTGTACATTTCCTGCAATGCCTCAAGAGCAAGCTGATCGGTTACTATAAGATCTTTAGGGTCACACGAAGTGCAGACCCATCGGAAAGGCCCGAAGCCGTAATCAAAGCACATCGGCCCAAGGATATCCTGGACGTAGGAATTGTATTTAAAGGTTCCGTTTGCATTTACAATATCAGCGCCTGCGCGAGAGGCTTCAAGTAGGAAAGCATTGCCATAATCGAAGAAATACATCCCTTTGGCAGCAAGTTTATTAATCGCATTTGCATGTCGAACAAGCGTGGACTGGACTTCTTTTTTAAACTGCAAAGGATCTTTGGCCATCATCTCGTTGGATTGTTCATAGGATAATCCGGCCGGGTAATATCCGCCTGCCCAGGGATTGTGCAGCGATGTCTGGTCCGTACCGATATCAACTTGAAGTTCTTCTTTTACAAGGTGTTCCCACAGGTCAACCACATTCCCCTGATAGGCCAGTGATATAGCTTCCTTGGAGGATTGGGCCCTTTTAATCCGCCCTGTTAATTCCGAAAGATCATCGTACACTTCATCTACCCAACCCTGGGAGTGCCTTGTTTTGGTTGCTTTGGGGTTGATCTCCGCGACAACGGTAACAAGGCCTGATATTTTTCCGGCTTTTGGCTGGGCACCGCTCATGCCGCCAAGACCGCAAGTAATAAACAACTTCCCCTTCCGGTCCCCTTCGCTTTTCGAGATTTTCCTTGCAGCATTCATGACTGTAATCGTTGTTCCGTGTACAATCCCCTGCGGTCCGATATACATATATGATCCCGCAGTCATTTGTCCGTATTGCGTTACGCCCAGCGCATTAAATTTTTCCCAGTCATCCGGCTTACTGTAATTCGGGATCATCATTCCATTCGTGATCACCACTCTCGGTGCATCTTTATGCGAAGGGAATAAGCCCATCGGGTGTCCTGAATACATAACAAGCGTTTGTTCGTCCGTCATTTCTGCAAGGTACTTCATCGTGAGAAGATACTGCGCCCAGTTCTGGAATACCGCACCATTGCCACCGTAAGTGATCAGTTCATGCGGATGCTGTGCCACGGCATAATCGAGGTTGTTCTGCAGCATGACCATGATAGCAGCGGCTTGCTTTGACTGATGAGGATACTCATCGATATGCCTCGCGTGGATCTTGTAAGCGGGGCGAAAACGGTACATATAAATGCGGCCGTATTCTTTTAATTCGTTCGCAAATTCTTTTGAAAGTACCGGGTGATGCTTCTTGTCGAAATAACGTAACGCATTCCTGATGGCTAACTTCTTTTCTTCTTTATTGAGAATGTCTTTCCGTTTCGGTGCATGATTAATGTTTTCATCATACGGCTTTTCAGCCGGAAGCTCATCTGGTATTCCCTGTAATATCTGGAACTTAAAGTCTGTGTTCATCGTTTTTTGTTTTGCGTGTTGGTTATCCTGATCCAAGTTCAGAAGAACACCATTGTCATAAGTTACCGGCCCTTCTTATCAATCCTTCCTTTGTTTTTATCAAAACCATAAGGACAATGTTTGCATCCGTTCTGGCAACAATAGCCTCTTTTGAGTAAATATTTTTCCGTGAAAACGATATATCCGTCCTCATTGTAATAATACTCATCGGGTTCGAGATTACTGCGTTTTGAAAAACCGTCCATTATAGCTTTTAATTTCCTTCCCATTGGAGAAGGCCGGGTCAGGGGTGTTTTAAAATCTCTATTGTCCTGCAAATTTAATATTTTTACGCAATGCAGGAGCATTCTTCCCATATTCCTTTACAGCGGATTACTGATGGTATTACCGGGAAATCCGGGGTGGAATTACATGTGCTGAGAGCAGATCTCAACCACCCGCACATCAGTGGAAATAAAATGTTCAAGCTGAAGTATAATCTTGAAGAAGCCGGGCGACAGCAAAAAAGTACGATCCTGACATTCGGAGGCGCGTTCTCAAATCATATTGCCGCTGTTGCCGCTGCAGGTAAAGAGCATGGTTTAAAAACTATCGGGATCATTCGTGGTGAGCAGGTGTCAGTACTTAACCCGACTTTAAGATTTGCGAAGGAACAGGGAATGGAATTACATTTTGTATCCAGGGAGATCTATAGATTGAAAGACGATATTGACTTTTTTACGAAATCGCTGTTCTCCTATCCCCTGAACCTCCAACTTTCTGATTGTTATATTATTCCTGAAGGAGGAGCAAATGTGCTGGGTATAAAAGGCTGCATGGAAATAAGGGACCATATTCATGTTCCTTTCGAGGTTATCTGTTGTGCATGTGGCACGGGTACAACGTTCACGGGAATTGTTTTGTCGTTGCAGGGAAAAGAGAAAGCTCTCGGTTTCCAGGTTCTGAAAGGAAAGCAGTACATCCACCATGAAGTTAATAACTGGCTTGATAAATTTCAAAACAGCATCGGTATCTGGGATATCAACGAGGATTATCATTTCGGTGGCTACGCAAAATATAATGAGAGTTTACTGGCTTTTATGGCGTGGTTTAAAAAGGAACATGGAATAGAACTCGATTTTGTTTATACAGGAAAAATGATGTTCGGCCTCTACGATCTTCTTGAAAAAGGTTATTTCCGGGAGGGTGAAAGGATTATCGCGGTCCATACCGGGGGGCTGCAAGGAAACGGGGGATTATTATGGTAATACGCCCCGCCGGGGCTTTTGAGGCGTTTGGCCTTAGTTATGAATATCAAGCCTCGATTGAGGCTACCCTTTGTTATGAACCACATCTCCATCCGGCCTTACATTATTATTTTGCCCTGATGATGAATTATAATAATACGCCCGCCGGTGCTTTTGAGGCGTTTGGTCTTGGTTATGAATCCAAGCTCTATTGAAGCTACCCTTTGTTATGAACCACATCTCATCCGGCCTTACATATTGTTTTTGCCTGGGATGGCGGACTATAATAATACGCCCCGCCGGGGCTTTTGAGGCGTTAGGCCTTAGTTATGAATACCAAGCCTCTATTGAAGCTACCCTTTTTATGAAGCACATCTTCATCCCCAGCCTTACATTATCTTTTTTACCTGGGGATGATGAATTATAATAATACGCCCGCCGGAGCTTTTGAGACACTTGGCCTTTGGTTATGAATACCAGGCCTCTATCGAGGCCGCCATGGTTTAACCTGTAAGATGCATAGTTCTGGTTATGAATACGAAGCTGAGACCTTGCCTTTTGTTTGTTGCGGGCCAACGACTCCGGAGGAGTCTTTTATAATTGCTATTAATTCACGCACCCATCAGCTCCGGAGGAGCGTATTATCCTCAGCAAATTCGATCCTGTATTCCAAAATGTTTCTTACATGTAGCTAACATCCTGTTGTTAGAAATTCAGAACAACTTCTGTCAGTCACCGTATAATTTATGGGTATGTTTGTCATAATGAAGCCACAGATTCATTTTTCTTTATTTTTCATTTTGTTCAGTCATGTTATTTTCGCCCAGCCGGCAGAGCATAAAATGACGTCCGAATCTTATATCCAGAGTTACAAAGATGAAGCGATCAAAGAAATGCTGATGTATAACATTCCCGCAAGTATCACGCTTGCGCAGGGCATGCTGGAGAGTGGGAACGGGAATAGTGACCTTGCCGTATACGCCAATAATCATTTTGGAATCAAATGCCATGTAGGCTGGACAGGACCATCGTATGTAAAAGATGACGATGCCAAGGATGAATGTTTCAGAAAATATCCTTCCGTACTGGATTCCTATACCGATCATTCTAAGTTCCTTAAAAGCCGGCCGCGTTATGCTTCATTGTTTGAATTAAAGCGGAACGATTATAAAGGCTGGGCGGAGGGCCTGAAAGCAGCTGGTTATGCCACTGATCCGAAATACACAAAGCGCCTTATCGAGATCATTGAAATGTATAAATTGTACGAGTATGATGTTCAGGAAGGTATACCCACCATAACTGCCGCGGCAGAAAAGCCGAGTACCCCGGAAAAATTCGAGCCCCGTGAAATCCTTCGTTTCCATCTTATAAAATATATAATCGTTAAACCGGGTGATAGTTTTTACAAGATCGCGCATGATACGGATAAAGACTTGTGGCAGCTATATAAATTCAATGACCTTGAACCGGATGCGAAGCTAATAGCGGGTCAGAAGTTATACCTGCAGCCTAAACGTAACCGCGCCAAAGAACCTTTTCATACGGTTAAAAGAGGGGAAACCATGAGATCAATTTCACAGCTGCACGGCATCAAGCTTAAACAGCTGTATAAAAAGAACCATATGAAGCCGGGGGATGAGCCTAAGGCCGGAGAGATCCTTTATCTGAGGAATTCCAAACCCGCTGATTCCTGATCGATAAAATGCTCTCAAGGTTCCTGAAAAAGTATCCGCTCCTTATTGTCCTTGGCCTTGCTCTCCTTATAAGAATAACGTATTTCCTGTTTGTGATCGTGCGTAACCCGGAAGGGATCTATATATTCGATTCTTATGGCTACTGGCAGATCGCATTCAATTTAAAGGAATATGGCATTTTCAGCCAGAGTTATCAGTTGCCCCTGGAACCTGACTATTACAGAACTCCGCTGTATCCCTTGTTTATAATGTTCGCGGAAGCAATTGGGCCGGAAGGAATTACTATCATCATATTACAGATATTGATTGCGGTAGGCTCCTGTTATTTAACATACAGGCTTGCTTTTGATCTTACAATGTCCTCCTTTATTGCCTTTCTCTCAGGAATTATAGTAGCATTTGATATTCCTTCTATTGTAATGAATACAATTGTACTCACAGAAACCTTGTTTACTTTTTTACTGCTGTCCTCTGTTTACGGGTTCATGAAATATTTAAGCTCGGGTTCTATAAAAGCGTTGTTGGTCTCAGCATTACTCTGCGGTGGAATGATCCTGTGCAGGCCGATAGGGTTTTTTGTACCCTTTTTTTATGCCGGATTTATTTTGTTCAGAATGAAAAATGATCTGAAGAAAATGATCCTGCATGTACTTTTGATAAGCGGTTTAGTTGCAACAGTTATAAGCCCATGGCTGATCAGGAATAAGATCACCTTCGGACATTTTTTTCTTAGTGTTATAAGGGAACACAATATGCAGAACTATGAAGCAGGGGCAATCTATGCAGAACTTCACGGGCGGACACTTGCCGAATCGCAAAGTATATTGCGGTGGAAGAGTTTCAGGGAATTCAAAGGCAATGCAAACAAACAGCCTTACGAATATGCTAAATTTATTGAATCACAGGCCATCAGCCTGACATTGGAGAATCCAGGGATATTTCTTGAACACCATGTAAAACAATTCCTGTATTTTTTTCTTAAACCCTGCAGGGCGTACATTGATATCCAGCTGGGGTACTGGGGAAGCGCGTACAATACTATTCCTAAGAATTATCCTCTCATGGATTATATGTTTAAACATAACAGCATACTAACGATAGCAGCGGTGCTATTTCAGATGCTTGTCCTGATTCTTGTATATCCGGCAATGCTGATCAGCTTCTTTTTTTTCCGGATGCGCAAAAAGAAACTGTTTTTTGTTTTTCTTGCTTCGCTGATCCTTTGCATGGCGGTTCTGACTTTACCAGCAGTAGCCGAATCACGGTTCCGGGTACCTGTAATGCCCTTCATAGCCATACTTGCAGCCTCCGGAGTTTACCTGGTAAAAGAAAGATACAGGCGGAAAGGATCAGTGGAAAAAGAGATAGCAGATAAAGATGGCAGCGATCATCCCGAACAGGTCAGCGATCAGTCCGCAGGTTAACGCATAGCGCGTTTTCTTAATTCCCACAGACCCGAAATAAACAGCAAGAATATAGAATGTGGTATCCGTGGCGCCCTGCATTGTACAGACTAACTTTCCCACAAATGAATCGGGTCCGTATGATTTCATTGTGTCGATCATCAGGCCGTTTGCCCCGCTGCCGCTAAGAGATTTCATAAAAGCAGTAGGCAGAGCAGGAACAAAATCTGTATTTACACCCATTATTCCGATACAGAAAGCAATGCCCCCTACAAGGAAATCCATCGCCCCCGAGGCCCTGAAAACACCTACACCCACAAGGATTGCTACAAGATAAGGTATCACTTTTATTGCGATATTAAAACCATCCTTTGCACCTTCAATAAACGTTTCGTAAACATTCAGTTTTTTAATCAATCCGCCTGCAAGGAAAAGCACAATGATGGAAAAGATGATCAGGCTTCCCGCAATGGTGGAGATCTTTTCTACCCGGGATTGCGGTAAAGTTGTAAAGAACCAAGTGAGGGTGCCGACAAGCAGGCTAAACCCCACAACGCAGGTGAGCAAAAGCCTGTCGAGTAAATTTATCCGCTGGTAAAATGCAACGGATAAGAACCCTGCTAATGTTCCCGCAAATGTTGCAAGCAGGATAGGGATGAAAACATCGGAGGGGTTTGCGGCCCCCTGCTGTGCGCGGTACACCATTACACTGACCGGTATTATTGTAAGGCCTGCGGTGTTCAGAACAAGGAACATGATCTGCGAATTGGAAGCCGTATCTTTTTCCGGGTTCAGTTCCTGCATGCTGTTCATTGCTTTTAAACCAAGTGGAGTGGCTGCGTTGCCAAGACCAAGCATATTGGCTGAAAAGTTCATGAGGATATGTCCTGATGCCGGATGTTCCTTTGGGATACCCGGAAATACCCTGCTGAAAAAAGGAGCAACAATTTTAGAAAGTATTCTTATAGCCCCGGCATCCTCCGCCACTTTCATGATCCCCATCCAGAAAGCCATCATCCCTGTTAACCCTATCGAGATCTTAAAAGCGGTTTCAGCTGAGTCGAAAGTTCCGCTCACAATGGTGGCAAAGATCTGTGTATCTCCCAGGAAGATCAGCTTGCACAAGGCCACTATAAAAGCCACAATAAAGAATCCCAGCCATATGTAATTTAGTACCATATTAAATCAGGTTACAGAAATTTTTTAATAATGCCATTCCATTTTCACCTGAAACTTCAGGATGGAACTGAACACCGTAAATATTTTTAGTATAATGTTTCATGGCTTCCACTTCATATTTATCAGAGGAGGCAAGAAGCTTGAATCCTTCCGGCAGAAGAATGCCTTCGGTATGGTCTTCTGCCATTACCACGCTTCCTTCAAAACCATTAAAAAGCTCATCGGTATTGTGAATTATAATCCTCGTATCTTTCCTGACCGCATCACCTTTAAAGAACAGGGCCCCGTGAAGAATCCCCAGGAGCTGGTGCCCGAAACAAATTCCCAGGACAGGTACCTGTACATCCTTTAAAAAGGCGTATTTTTTCTTATGCCCGGAGATGTCCGTTTCTGTTATCAGCAAAGGAGAGCCGCTGAGGATATATGCATGGGTTTGATGATGATCGATATGTTCAGGCCGGTCCCATTGAATCACAGAGCAGGCTACCCCAAGCGCTTTTAGGGTCTCGGCAATGTCATTAGTTTTACGGCTTCCAAAATCTATTATTATTATTACCATCCTGATGGAGTATAAAGCGAATTTACTTTATAAGAACAATGCAATCACAGCTATGAATTTAACTTTTCAAATTTGACTGTTGATATCTCGGTACAGCGCAAAGCAGCCAAAGATTGGCCGAAATGGAAATAATACCAATATGCAGGAAAAAACCGGCCCGGTTAACAGTTTTATTTTTACTTTTGAACTGCTTAAAAAAGTATAAAAACAACTTAAAAATATTGATTATGGGTTTTATTGCTAGCGTTACTGCACGTCAGATATTGGATTCAAGGGGTAATCCTACGGTTGAAGTAGATGTGATCACTGACCAGGGGGTTATAGGGAGGGCTGCGGTCCCGTCTGGCGCTTCTACAGGAATCCACGAGGCTGTTGAACTGCGTGATGACGATCCGGGCTTTTATATGGGCAAAGGCGTATTAAAGGCTGTGAACAACGTTAATACCGTGATCAGGGAGGAGCTGAACGGAGTTTATATCTTTGATCAGAATATCATCGATAAAAAGATGATCGACCTGGATGGCACGGATAACAAAGGCAGCCTGGGGGCGAATGCCATTCTTGGTGTTTCGCTTGCCTGCGCTAAAGCCGCGGCAGAAGAGCTGCACCAGCCCCTTTACCGTTATATCGGAGGTGTTAATGCCAACCTGCTTCCTATCCCGATGATGAATATTATAAATGGCGGATCGCATGCCGATAACAGCATCGATTTCCAGGAATACATGATCATGCCGGTTGGAGCGACAAGCTTCACAGATGCCATCCGCATGGGAACTGAGGTATTCCATCACCTGAAAAAAGTATTAAAAGGAAAAGGATATTCCACCAATGTGGGTGATGAAGGCGGATTTGCACCTAATCTTAAATCAAATGAAGAAGGTATTGAATCGGTCCTGCAGGCGATAGAAGCTGCCGGGTACAAGCCCGGTGAAGATATCTTCATCGCTATGGATGCGGCATCTTCCGAGTTTTATATTGAGAAGGAGAATGTCTATCATTTCAAAAAGTCGAGCGGTGATAAGTTAACGCCAGCGCAGATGGTTGATTACTGGGCTGACTGGACCAAAAAATATCCGATCATTTCAATCGAGGATGGCCTGGCAGAAGATGACTGGGCAGGATGGAAGCTGCTGAGCGATAAGATCGGGAAGAATGTCCAGCTCGTTGGAGATGATCTGTTCGTAACAAATGTTAACCGGCTTCAGCAGGGGATCGACCAGGGTGTAGGCAATTCAATCCTTGTAAAAGTGAACCAGATCGGATCTCTGACCGAAACCATCAATGCCGTACAGCTTGCACACGTTAATTCATATACTTCAGTGATGAGCCATCGTTCCGGTGAAACGGAAGATGCTACAATTGCAGATCTTTCGGTAGCGCTTACCTGCGGACAGATCAAAACAGGTTCTGCTTCCCGGTCCGACAGGATGGCAAAGTACAATCAGCTCTTGCGTATTGAGGAGCAGTTGGGTGATACCGCGCGCTACTGGGGGAAAGACTTCAAATATGTAAGGAACAGGTAAACAGGCCGGTTGTGTACATTGTCGCCCTGCGAGTAAATGAAGGGGTACGGTGGCATTAAATAATTTTCAATCATCTGTTTTTAATCTCATAAAAACCAATTACCTTTCGGAAATAACCGAAATATCAAATCCAAATCACAATACTATGGATTCATTAAAAGAAAAATTCGCGGCAAAGGCAGGCCCAATGGCCGCTGAAGTAAAACAGCTCATCAAAGAAAAAGGTGACGTGAAGTTGGGCGAATATACAGTAGCACAAGTTTACCAGGGAATGAAAGGCATCGTTGGCCTTGTTACTGAAACATCAAAATTAGATCCGGAAGAAGGGATTCGTTTCCGCGGGTATACTATTCCTGAATTGCGCGAAAAGCTGCCAAAGGCTCCGGGTGGTACTGAACCGCTCCCTGAAGGAATCTTTTACCTCATGCTGCTTGGTGAGCTTCCTACCCAGGAAGATGTACTGAACCTCGGAAACATGTGGGCAAGGAGAGCGATCGTGCCAAAGCATGTATTTGATGTTCTTGACAAAATGCCTTCATCAACGCACCCGATGACACAGTTTGTTATGGCTATCATGGCAATGCAGACAGAATCGGTTTTTGCAGCTGCATACAAGAAAGGGATCAGCAAAAAGGATTACTGGGATTATACCTACGAGGATTCAATGAATCTTATTGCACGTTTGCCGCGTATTGCAGCATACATTTACCGCAGAAAATATAAGAACGGTGAACATATTGAACCGGATCCGAAATTGGATTGGGCAGCAAATCTTGCCCACATGCTTGGTTACGAATCATTTGATATGAAGCGCCTGATGCGTATGTACATGACCATTCACGTGGATCATGAGGGCGGAAACGTTTCTGCCCACACAACCCACCTTGTTGGTTCGGCATTAAGCGACCCTTACTTATCATTTGCTGCAGGAATGAACGGGTTGGCAGGTCCGTTACACGGATTAGCTAACCAGGAAGTATTAAGCTGGATTCTTGAATTACGCGAAGAGCTTGGCGGAGGATTACCAACTGAAAAACAAATCGAAGATTATATTAAGAAAACCCTTGCTGAAGGAAAAGTTGTTCCGGGTTATGGTCATGCTGTATTGCGGAAGACCGATCCCCGTTTTACCGCGCAGCAGGATTTCTATTACCGTTACATCAAACCGCAGGGTGTGGATGACCTTTGTGAGATTGTTCAGATGGTTTACAAAGTTGCTCCTCCGATCCTTGAAGGAACCGGGAAGATCAAGAACCCTTGGCCGAATGTGGATTCCCATTCAGGTGTTCTGTTAACACATTACGGAATGGTAGAACATGAATTCTATACGGTTCTTTTTGGCGTGTCTCGTGCTTTGGGTGTGCTCGCATCATTGATATGGGACAGGGCTTTAGGACATCCGATAGAGCGTCCGGGTTCCATTACAACCGAAGGCATCAAGAAAAAGATTGCAGCAGCAGCTGCTGCTGCGTCAAAAGCATAAATTAAAAAGGCTACCATCCGGTAGCCTTTTTAATTTAAAGTTGTTTTGATTGTAGAAAGCGAGTGGATTGGCTTTCATACAAATGCGATTTCTTTCAGGTCATATTCTTTTACTTCTGCTGAATGCAGCTCTACCTGGAGTTTCCCCGAAGATGAAACACTTAATATCTTTCCTTCGAACTCCTCGCCTGGAACGATGTAAGTTTTCCATTCATTGAGCTGGAACAGGTATTTCAAATAATCATGATCAAGCTTTTCCCATTTCCTGCTTTTTAACTGGAGGTACCTCGCTTCAACATACCGGCAGAGACCTTCAACAAGAGAAACAAGATCATATTCTTTACCGGATAGCAGTTTTAAAGAGACAGCTTTTTTTATTACGGGATTGAATTCTGTTTGGTTAACGTTTATACCGATTCCTGCTATGCAGCTTTGAATACTGTTATCGGCAATTATGTTTTCAATGAGGATCCCTGCTATTTTTTGCCCGTGAACATATATATCATTTGGCCATTTGATCTTTACTTCTGAAGCCTCATCGGGAAGCAATTCTGCCATTAAGTCAGCAAGCGCGAGAGACACGGCTTTTGTAAGCATAAACTGCTCTGAAGGTGCCATAAAAACGGGATGTAAAATAATGCTCAAAGCCACATTCTTATTGGGTTCACTGTGCCATTCATTACCTCTCTGGCCTCGTCCTTTGTTTTGCTCAAAAGTGTAGATAATTGTCCCTTCCACCGGCCTGATTTGTCGCAACATTTCGCTGGCATAACTGTTGGTAGAATCAACTGCGGTTAAGTGAATGGCATTTTGCCCTATAAATAAAGTCTCCATAAGGGCTGAGTGCAAAAGATTTGATTATTTTTGTCCATATTCATTTACCGGTAAAAGTATAAAAAGATATATAATTAATTGATGGCGAAAACAGTCAAGAAAGCTCCGGCAAAAAAAGCGGCTAAAGCGGTAAAGAAAACAGCAGCTAAAGTTGCAAAACCAGCTGCTAAAAAAACGATCAAAAAGTCTTCCCCTGCCCCCAAAAAAGAAACTCCTAAAAAGGCAGTAAAAAAAACTGCAGCATCTAAAAAAGCAGCAGTTCCTAAAAAAGCGGTAACTCCGGTAAAAAATGCTGCGGCAAAAAAAGCTGAAGCCAAAATAGTAAAAGGCCCTACTGAGAAATTAGCCGATGCAGTTGTTGAAGGCATCCTTGATATTAAAGGGAAAAACATCTCAGTTATGAACCTTCAGTCCATTCACAACCGTGTTTGTGATTACTTTATTATCTGCCAGGCCGACTCGAACACCCAGGTAAATGCAATTGCTGAATCCATCCAGGAAATGGTGAGAAAAACTACCGGGGATAAACCTTATCGTTCTGAAGGCTTCGAAAATTCAGAATGGATCCTTATTGATTATGTTACCGTTGTAGTTCACATTTTCCAGTCACACATCAGGGATTTTTATAACCTTGAATCGTTGTGGGCTGATGCAGAAACCAAAGAAATTGCATTTGATTAATTAAGACAAAAATATGAGCGATCAAAAAACAGAACAGGAGAACACTCCTAAAGATAAATTTCCCAAAAAGCCTAACCTTCCAAAAACTCCTTTCAATTTTTATTGGATCTACGGAATCATTGCAGTAGCACTGATCGCTTTCCAGTTGCTGAATATGAAAGGCGGTGTAAAGGAAGTGCAGTCAACAGTCTTCTATGAAACAATGCTTAAGCAGCACCAGGTTGATAAGATCGTTATCATTTCCAATGAGAGGGTAGCAGAGATCCATCTGAAGAAAGAATTCCTGAATGCGCCTTCTTATGCAGCGGATAAGCTTACCCCTGCAGGGCCGCATTATAAGCTCACCGGAATTCCGGACAACTTTTCAACCATAGTTAATGAGAAGCAGAAAGATTTTGCCCCGAATGAGATTGTTTACCCTAAAACGGAAACGCGTACCGATTGGTATGATGCGCTGGGCTGGATCCTGCCAATCATCCTGATGGTTGTTATATGGATTGTGATCATGAGAAGAATGGGCGGAGGCTCAGGTGGGGCCGGCCAGATATTTAACATTGGAAAATCACGGGCACAGCTGTTTGATAAGGATACAAATGTGAATATCACTTTCAACGATGTTGCAGGGTTGGAAGGTGCAAAAATAGAGATCAAAGAGATCGTTGACTTCCTTAAGAACCCGAAGAAATATACAGCGCTGGGAGCAAAGATCCCGAAGGGTGCTTTACTTGTAGGCCCTCCGGGAACCGGGAAAACATTGCTTGCCAAAGCTGTGGCTGGTGAAGCCAAAGTGCCTTTCTTTTCTTTATCAGGTTCTGATTTCGTTGAAATGTTTGTCGGGGTAGGAGCTTCACGTGTTCGTGATCTTTTCCGCCAGGCAAAGGAAAAATCACCTTGTATTATTTTTATTGATGAGATCGATGCGATCGGCAGAGCGCGTGGTAAGTCACCTGCGCAAGGCGCAAATGACGAACGTGAAAATACACTGAACCAGTTATTGACGGAAATGGACGGTTTCGGTACCAACAGCGGGGTGATCATTCTGGCCGCTACAAACCGTGCAGATATCCTTGACCGTGCTTTGATGCGCGCAGGCCGTTTCGATCGCCAGATTTACGTAGACATGCCGGACCTGAATGAAAGAAAAGATATTTTTAAAGTCCATTTAAAACCGTTGAAGCTGGATGCTTCCGTGGATGTTGATTTCCTTGCGAAACAAACTCCGGGATTCTCAGGGGCTGATATTGCAAACATCTGTAATGAAGCAGCCCTTATTGCTGCCCGTCACGATAAAAAAGTAATTGAAAAGCAGGATTTCCTTGATGCGGTTGACCGTATCATTGGCGGATTAGAAAAGAAAAATAAGATCATTTCCGTGCACGAGAAAAAAGTGATCGCATATCATGAAGCCGGCCACGCCTCAACAAGCTGGCTGCTTGAACACGCGCATCCGCTGATAAAAGTAACGATAGTTCCGCGCGGCCGTTCATTAGGTGCTGCCTGGTACCTCCCTGAAGAACGCCAGATCACAACAACGGAACAGCTGATGGACGAAATGTGTGCAACTCTTGGAGGACGTGCAGCTGAAGAAATCATCTTCGGAAAGATTTCTACAGGAGCATTAAGTGATCTTGAAAAAGTAACAAAACAGGCGTATGCAATGATAAGTGTTTACGGCCTTAACGATAAGATCGGTAACCTTAGCTATTATGATTCTACCGGGGCGAATGAATATGGCTTTACAAAGCCTTACAGTGAGAAAACCGCCCAGACAATTGATGAAGAAGCAAGCAAGATGATCGAGCTTGCTTATGTAAGAGCTAAAAAGATCCTTTCGGAGAATAAGCATCTCCTTACCATGCTTGCAGAAAAATTACTTGAGAAGGAAGTTATCTTTAAGGAAGACCTGGAGGCAATTTTTGGTAAACGCCCGTTCGATAAGGAAGAGATCCCGTTACTGAAGCAGGATGCGAATTTATCCGCTGAAATAGAGAGGGCGAAAGGACCCGAGAATCAGCCGGACGATAAGCCAAAAGATAATGACGCGCCTGAAAAGCCGAAGAATACTTTGTTCTAAGTTAATAAATAACGAAAAATACAGGCCCCGCCTGTATTTTTCGTTTTATACAGATTCGTATATTCGCAGTGCTTTAGCAGAAGCTTGAGCAAAGGGAAAACAGATCAATTAAGATGCAGGACAGTACTACTTCAAAAGAAAAGATCTTGAAAAAGATCCGAAAAGCGCTTATTCATAAATCTTCCCATGAAATAGGTGATGTGGATAAAGAATCGGAGATCTTCACCACTTCTGAAGAGCCGCTGGAAATCCAGTTTGCCCAGAATTTTTCAGCCCTTAACGGAAAATTTGTCTTTTGTGAAAATGAAGAAGAGTTCCTCCAGAACTTTGAGTTTTTTGTAAAAGATAATAACTGGGAGAATATATTTACCCTTGAGCCTGAAATAAAAGCTCTTCTAAGAAAAACTTCTGTTAAATTTTCCGACAAAGAAGAAGACCTGCTTCAAACGGACATAGGTCTTACACTTTGCGAATGCCTCGTGGCCCGCACAGGAAGCGTAATGATCACCTCAAAGCAGGCATCCGGACGAAGAATCCCGGTGTATTCCAATTTTCATATAGTAGTGGCTTATTCATCACAGCTGGTCAGCAATGTGAAGGACGGATTAAAACTCATCAAAGAAAAATATGGTAGCCAGCTGCCATCAATGATCAGCACCATCAGCGGGCCAAGCAGGACTGCGGATATAGAGAAAACCTTTGTGCAGGGAGCACACGGGCCAAGGGAAATATTCGTCTTCCTTGTTGATGACATAAACGCAGGATAATTGATACAATTGTAACACAGTATTCATTGAACAATTTTTTTAAACGTACACTTACCGCAGGAGCTTTTGTCGCTATACTTTTAGGAGCGACATGGTACAGCCAGCTTTCCTTCACTTTATTGTTTCTCCTGATCACCATCCTGGGTGTCTGGGAATTTTATACTCTGATTGAAAAGAAGGACGGCAACCGTCCCCAGAAGGTTCTCGGGACGTTTACAGGTGCCTTGGTCTTTGTGTGCAACGCGCTCATAAACATTGATATGAATGGGTGGCACCTGAATAAACATATCCTCGTGATCATTCTGCCGTTCATCTTCCTGATATTTATTCTTGAATTATTTACCAAAGCGGAAAGGCCTTTTCAGAATATAGCATTCACGCTTCTGGGTATTTTTTACGTTGTGGTACCTTTATCACTTCTGAGCTACATACTTACAACAGGCGGCAGCTATAGCTATGAAATACTGTTCGGGTGCTGGTTCATTTTGTGGAGCAATGATTCAGGGGCTTATCTTGCCGGGTCGGCCTTTGGCAGGAAGAAGCTCTTTCCGCGTGTTTCCCCGGGAAAGTCGTGGGAGGGCTGCATTGGCGGAGGACTTATCGCTTACATCATCACATTTATTATTTCCGGCTGGTATACGAGCATCACGCGGGCCGACTGGTTTGTGATCGCAAGTATCCTGATTGTTATCGGTACCCTCGGAGACCTGGTGGAATCACTCTTCAAAAGAAGCCTGGAAGTTAAAGACTCGGGTAATCTTTTGCCGGGGCATGGCGGGATCCTGGACCGCTTCGACAGCCTCTTCATGGCAATACCTTTTGTTTTCAGCTATCTTTACCTGAGTGCAATGTTCTGCTGATGCTTTTCCAAACTACCTTCAATCATTCAAAGTCTTATTATGCAAAACCGCATGACAGCGCTTATGGAATGCCGTTATGGACATACATTCTTGCTGTCGGAATTTTGCTCTTCATAGTGGTTAAGGTATGGATTGCGGTTAAAAAGGACAAAAAAGCTTGAAATACCTTGAATTGAGCGAAGTAAAAGCCATATTTAACGATTAGGTTTCGCTTAGTTTATTATTTTTTTTAAATTCGCAGACCTTTAAACATGATTCCTGCAGAATGATAGGAACTTAACAATAAAATTATGACAACAAAAACAAACACCACAACAGCAGAACACCACGAAAGTATGTTTGATGCAGTTTTAGCCAGACTTGATGTTGCTGCAAAAATTTATGGTTTATCAGATGACGTTGCAAATATTTTAAGGAACCCGCAGAAGCAGGTCAAAGTTAGCCTTCCTATTATGATGGATAGCGGTAAAGTAGAGGTTTTTGAAGGTTTCAGGACAATACACTCAACTATATTAGGACCCTCTAAAGGCGGAATCCGTTATGCGATGGATGTTAACGATGATGAGGTAAAAGCTTTATCGGCATGGATGACATTCAAATGTGCCGTTGCCAACCTTCCTTACGGAGGTGCAAAAGGCGGGATCAAATGTGATCCGCGTAAAATGAGCGTTGGAGAATTGGAACGTCTTACAAAAGCATACACCATTGCAATGGCTGACGTATTTGGTCCATCAACCGATATTCCTGCTCCTGATATGGGTACCAGCGGTCGCGAAATGGCCTGGCTGGTAGATGCATATAATAAAGTTCACCGTGGTAATTTCCCGGGTGTAACAACAGGGAAGCCTGTTGGAATGGGCGGATCACTGGGCCGGGATGCTGCAACGGGAAGAGGTGTAATGGTTTCGACCCTTGCTGCCTTAACAAAAATGAATATTGATCCTAAAACTGTAACATGTGCAGTTCAGGGCTTCGGAAATGTAGGTTCTCACGCTGCGCGTTTATTAAATGAGCAGGGGATCAGGATCTGTGCTATCGGAGATCATACAGCGACTATATGGAATGAAAAGGGTATTGATATTAAGGCTGCTCTTGACTATGCAAAGGGGAACACAGGTGTATTAAAAGGGTTTACCGGTGGTGTCGAGATCAAACCAAGTGAGCTTTTAACGGCAAATGTTGATGTCCTGGTTCCTGCAGCATTGCAGAATGTTATCACGGAAGAGATCGCTCACGGTGTGAAAGCAAAACTGATCGTGGAAGGTGCTAATGGCCCAACCACACCTGAAGCTGATGCAATTCTTCAGGATAAAGGGATCATCGTGGTTCCGGATATCCTTGCTAACGGTGGCGGGGTTACTGTTTCTTATTTCGAGTGGGTGCAGAATAATTATGGTTACTACTGGTCAGAAGAAGAAGTAAATGCAAAGCATGACGCCTGCATGAGCAATGCTTTTGAACATGTTTGGAATAACGGACAGCAGTACAAGACCACGATGCGTATAGCGGCTTATATCACTGCTTTAAAAAAGGTGGAATTTGGTATAAAAGGAAAAGGAATTTACTAAACCTGGTTTATTTATATAAAAAGACCGCCCGGATAGGGCGGTCTTTTTGTTTGTAGTCCCCATTAAGGGAAATTGTTACCCGGCTTCCGGATCTTAAGTCCGGGGAAATTCATTCTTATTAAAAAATAAAGGGTTGGGAATTGCTTTGCTGCTTGAATCGGTTTATTAGTCGTTAAAATATCAGCTTTGGTCTAACGGGATGGCATGTGTTTTAACTGAGTTAACACAAGCGAACCTATAAACAACTTAATCTGAAAACATGAATGATCCCTTACGATGTTTTTTGATAGATGATGACATAGATGATCAAAAGATCTTCTCTATCATTACGGAAGAAATAGATGCTGACATCGTTTGTTTATTTGCTGGAGATGGTACTGAAGGATTGGCTAAGCTGAATACTATTGAACAGTTGCCTGATATAATATTCCTGGATGTGAATATGCCGAAAATGGATGGTGTTGAATGCCTGCAACGCTTAAAACAGGCAGAAAGACTAAAAGATATACCTGTCTTTATGTATTCGACCACTGCTGACCCTGAAACGGTAAGCGCAACGAAAAAAATGGGTATAGAAGATTATATCGTCAAGCCGAATAACATAAATGACCTTGTAAATATACTCTCCGATATTTACAGTAAGTACAAGAAGCGGAAAAAATCTGCCAGCTCCGGATAATCTGGCCTGCATCACCTGCTAATTTTTTACCGATGAATATAGATCTTACTTGCGAAAGTGAAAATCATGTTCGGCTCCGGGATCAGCTCCATTCGTTTGTTTTTGAAAATAAAAAACATGCAGATGATCTTCGCTGTCATCACTATGAATGTTCATTAGGTAAATGGCTTTATGCTGAAGGACTCGAGAAATTTAAGAAGATCCCGGAGATCCATATACTGGAAAAGATGCACTCAGACCTGCATCACCGGATCATAGAACTGCTGGATACGGATAAAGTCCATCTTAAAGAAAAGGCATCAGTACTGTTAAAAGAGATTGAAACTCTTTCAGCGGGTATGACTGCCACTATCACCGGGATTCAAAATAAACTCAGGATCCACCAGTTTTCCTCATTACACGACCCACCGCTTCCGGAATTCAATCATAGTGAACAATTAAACAAGGCAGTTCTTGAAATGAACTGGGATCTGATGAAAGAGCACGATACGCTTTTTGATTTTTTCATGCAGGCACCCGGCTTGTTTTGTGTTTTAAAAGGTCCCCGGCACGAATTCCAGCTGCTTAATCCCTCTTATAAACAAGTGATAGGGAACCGGGAGCTTAAAGGCAAAGAAATAAGGAAAGCAATGCCTGAACTGGAGGGGCAGGGTGTATTTGAATTACTTGATAAGGTGTATGAGAAACAACGGGCTTTTACAGGGAAAGAAGTTCCCGTGGTATTTGAAAAGGATGACGGGACCCTTGAAAAGCTATACGTTAACTTTATTTATAAACCAATCATTAACCGCAGGAATGAGACCACCGGCATCCTTGTTTTCGGGTATGATGTTTCCGAACAGGTCAATTTGAGGAAGCGGTCGGAGGAAAATGAAACCAGGCTGAAGATCGCGATTGATGCGGCTGAAATGGGCTCTTTTGAATGGAATATGAATTCCGGTGAGTTCATTTATTCTGAACGGCTCTTGAAAATATTCGGCTATCCAAAAGGTTTTGAGATTTCTCATAAAATGTTTGCAGACCGTATTCATCCTGATGACAGGAATATCAGGGTCAGGGCAATTGAAAAAGCAATGCGGTCCGGGATGCTGCTGTATGAGGCGAGGATCATCAAGCCGAATAACAGTACGAGGTGGGTGAAATTCTGTGGAAGGATCCTCTTTGACAAGAAACGGAATCCGCGGAAAATGTATGGGACCACGCTGGATGTGACCGACCAGAAGACCCTGAATGAGAGACTGGAGAAGAACGTGGTTCTCCGGACAAAAGAACTCACTTTAAAGAATGAATTGCTCAGCAAGCAGAAAGAACTCTCGGATCGTGTGATTAACACTTCCATAGATAATATAGCAGTTCTTGATACAAAGCTCCGGTTCTTAATCCTCAATGATAATGCGCTTAAAGCATACAGGAAAAAGCCCGATAAAATAATCGGGCAGCAGATCCATAAGGTTTTTCCACAGGTCCTTCAAACCAGTATGTATAAGGACCTGCGGAAAGCTTTAAAGGGTGAAGTAATCCATAATTTCAATTACCGCTCCCCGATTCTGAAAGGCTATTTTGAAGTAACCATTCTGCCGCTGCGTGATAATAAGAATAAAGTTTTCAGCGTGCTGATGATTGCTCATGACAATACATCAATAGTGGAAGCTTCCGAAAGGTTAATAAGCGCAAATAAAAAACTTGAAGATAAGAATGCTGTGCTTGAAAAGAACAACAGGGAACTAGAAGCATTCAGGTATATAGCGAACCATGATCTGCAGGAGCCATTAAGAAAGATCCAGATTTTTACGGGGCTTATCGCTAAAAATTTACAAAATCCTCCAAGGGTGAAGGATTATCTGGAAAACATTACGCATGCTTCCCGCTCGATGTCTGACCTTATCCGGGCAGTGCTTGATTTCAGTAAATTGTCATCTTCTGAAGATGGTTTTTCAACGGTGAATCTTGATGATGTTTTAACAGCAACCCTTGATAAATTACAGCCGGTTATCAAAGCGAAAAAAGCACTGATCAGAAGCCCGAAGCTTCTTCCTGTTTTCGGAATAGAGGAGCAGCTGAAACAATTGTTCTTTTGCCTGGTCTCAAATGGATTAAAGTTTTCGGATAAAAAACCAGTTGTGAGTATAACCTCGAAGGTTATAGTACAAAACGATCCGGCATCTGCAGATGGAGGAAATAAATATATAGAGCTTGTGTTTAAAGATAACGGGATTGGTTTCGAACAGAAGTATTCTGAACAGGTTTTTAAAATGTTCAGGCGGTTACAGACCTCTAAATTATTTCCCGGGGCAGGGATAGGGCTGGCGATGGTTAAAAAGATCGCAGAAAATCACAGGGGGCAGGTTTTTGTTAAAAGTGAGCCTGGCAAAGGCACCAGCTTTTATGTTTATCTCCCCTTATAACGTAGAAGTTTTTCCCCGTAAAAATATTTATTCTGTTTAAAAATCAGTACCTGTCATCCTGGCCTTTTTTAAGTTAAATTTGAAGCGGAGAAAATAATACTATGTCAAAAAAAGAGGTGACTTGTTTTTTGATCGATGATGATCCGGACGACAGAGAGATCTTTTGTATGGCTCTTGCAGATCTGAAAAGTAAAGTGAATTGCGTACATGTGAATGACGGAGCGGAGGCCCTTGAAAGGCTCCAGGACCTTGCCAATATCCCGGATTATATTTTTATTGATATGAATATGCCCCGGATGAATGGGAAGGATTGCCTTGTCGAAATAAAGAAGTTGGTCCACATGCAGGGAATCCCGGTGTATATGTATTCAACATCAGCGGACCCGGAAGCAGTTGCCGAAACGCATCGGCTTGGTGCCGCAGGGTTCATTGTGAAACCAACTAGTGTGGCCGAGCTGACAAAAACCCTGAACTTTTGTCTTAAATAAAAGAAGAGAAAACCGAAATAGTAGTAATAAAAAAGCCTCAATTTCCTGAGGCTTTTTTATTTATTTCTTATAAAGCAGGTAGTGTTTTACAACTGTAGTAGCACCTTCTTTCGCAGCTTTAATTTCCACTTTTTCATCAATAGGCTTAAAGCCTTTTGTATCTATTTTCACCTGGTAGGTTTTGTTTGCCTCAAGCGTCATAAAGTATTCCCCGCCTTCGGCATTGGAAGTTGTACTCCCTATTTTTTTTCCTTCCGCATCAAAAATTATTATTTCCGCTTCCATCGCTTTTCCATCCGTAGCATCAAAAACATCACCTCTTAAAATTGCCATTGTTGGCCCGGTGTTTACAGCTTTAGGCTTCATCTCCTTTTCCAGCACCGGGTAGTTCGACAGGTCTGCCTTATAGATATCCCGCTCACCAAGCCCGCCTTTCCTGTCGCTGGTAAAATAACCGGTTGTCGCATCAATTGCAAGAGAGAAGCACAGGTCATTGTTTACCGTATTAATAGGATAGCCAAGATTCACCGGCTTGGTCCATTTACCACCTTCATTCACCGTTTTGAAGATATCATATCCGCCCATGGAATTGTGGCCTTTAGAAGTAAAGAAAAGCGTTTTTCCATCCGGTGCAAGGAATAATCCTCCTTCATCTTCAGCGGTATTCACTTCCGTCCCGAGGTTTTCAGGCTTGTCCCACTCAGTCCGGGTTTTACGCTTCACCATATAAATATCTGCATGCCCTAATCCTCCCTGGCGTTCACTGATAAAGTAAAAGGTCTTCCCGTCAGGCGACACACATCCACCACCTTCAAAATAGGTAGAATTAATTGGTTTTCCCATAGATTTCGCTGCACCCCATTTGCCCGAAGAACTTAACCGCGAAACATAAATATCACCGCCCCTGGATTCTCCTTCAATATCATTTTTATAAATATAGATCTGTTTTCCATCAGGTGAGATGCTTGTGCAGGCATCATGTCCTTCCGTATTGATGGAACCCGGGATAAGGTCTGCATTACCCCACATTTTTTTAACTGTATCCCAGTGGGAAACATATATATCTTCAAAGTATTTGTTATCTCCTTCTTTATCAAGCGCACTTGTTTTGCCGGGCCTGCGGGATGTAAAGATCAGCGTTTTTCCATCGGCAGAAACCATGGGGGCTTTATCATCATATTCTGAATTGATATTGTCCCCGATGCCCTCCACTTTTACATCTGCGGGTTTTGCCATGGACTCCCTGGCCATATTTACTTGTGAAATAAATGTATTGATCTCGCTTTGCTCTGCCTTTTTACCGTCACCAACAAGGGCCTTGTAAAAATTAAATTCCGTAAGGGCTTCATCCAGTTTTCCATTAACGTGGTAGATCTTTCCAAGGATAAGGGCTGTTTCCTCAAATGCCTTTTCATCTATGCTTTTCGCTTTTTCAAGGTTCTCCTGGGCTTCGCTCATCTGCCCCATTGCGTAGTAGCATTCACCGATATGACCGATTACGTTGGCATCATTCGGTTTTCCGGCAAGCACATCCTTGTAAAGTGCAATTGCCTTTGGAAAGTCACCACCGTAAAAGCTCTGCTGGGCAAGGGTCATTTTGGCAATGTCCTCGCTTTTTTCAATCACATTCTGCTTCTGGGCGGAAATGCTCAATGAAAGGGCAAACAGCATGGAAGAAAGGATAATTTTTTTCATAGAATCAGGTTATTTCAGTAAGAACTATAAAAACAAATATATTGATTTATGACTAATAACAAAACTTATAACTGCTTTAACTCAGATATGACAAAAATAGTTCCAATGCCTTTTTTTTGTCTTCATCCAATTCATAGCTGATGCTTTTATTAAGGTAAAGGCCAATGTCGGTTTTATAAGTTCCTTCGGCCTCGATCTGTTTTATCAGTTGAGGCCTTTTCTTTAACCCGGTTTCCAATGCCTGGTTGAATTCTGTTATAAATTCCCGGGGCAGTTCACGGTTGGCTACCCAGCATGCAAAAACGAAGGGCAATCCTGTGAATTTCTGCCATTCTTCTGAAAGGTCAAAAGCGTACCTGTATTTCCCTTCAAGGCCGAAAGTACGGTCGCCAATAATAACACCGGCAGTGCCGGCTTCAATTTTGTCTTCAAAACCAGTACCTGCTTTTACCCAGTTCGGATTGATCTTCCAGTATTCGCGTGCAAGGACCTGCACAAGGGTTACAGAGGTACGCGAGTGATAATCAAGGAGAACAGATTCAATTTCGCTGAGTGGTACATCGCTGTAAAGCATTACGGAAGCTACTTTACCAACAGCTCCTATGCAGTAATCCCCAATGATATGAGATTCCTGCAGTTTAGGGATGACGGCTACCGGGACCAGGCCGAGGTCCACCTCGCCATCTATAAGCTTCTGGGCACAAACGGAAGGAATGTCCAGCTGGAGGTCTATAAGATCTTTGATGCCGGAGTGTTCAAGCCCGTATATAAAAGGTTTCGAATTGAGATAAGAAACGACTGAAACTTTAATTTTTTGCATACACTTCATTTTGATCCTTGTGTGCTTCCACTGCTACAATTGTAGCTGCAATCACTGAGAGTATTGGTGCAACGATCACCCCGGCAAAAGGAATTGCAAAAAACAGCGCAAAAATAAACCCGTTGCCAATCGCAAGCCCCTTGTTTTTTTTGACAAATGCAATGCTCCCTGAAATACTCATTTTATACCGTTCATTTGTATAATCAATCATGGCAAACCCGTAAAAATAATAATTGATCACCGCAAGGAAAACGGGGGCAAGCCAGCCAAGCAAAGGAACCATCATCAGTCCGAAACAGCAGATGATCAGTGCGAACTGGATAAGCATGTTCCTGAATGCGATCAGGGATCCGCGTAACGCATCTTTCAGAAGCTGTAGGGGATTAAAGGTGTACTTCCTCCCGGTGATGATCTCGTCTATCCGCTCGGAGAGCAAAGCCAGGACAGGGGAAAGGAGAATTAGGACCAGGTATTTCAAGATAGCGGAATACACAAAAAAGAAAATGATCCGCAGTCCGATGCTGATAATAAAGTGCAAAGCTGCGGATACTTCGGAGTTTGCTTTATTAATGCCTATCCAGCTGATCACATAACCCTGGAGCTGATCGGAAATAGAATCGATCACAGCGGTTCCGCCAATAAGCAGCAGGATGAAAAGCAGGACAGGAAAAAAGAAGTATCCCCAGAGCCTGTTTTCAATTATTATATTGAACGCTTGACCATAAGCTCTTACTGCCCCGAGGAACTGCTTTAACATGGATCAAAAATACTGAATTATTTTAAGCCCTGATGAGAAATGGCAGCCTGCAAATAAATACCTTTGCCCGGTTAATTCTAATATGAGCTCTTTCAAAAAAATATTCTTTTTAATATTGTTTTTCATAGCTGCGTCTGCGGTCGCTCAAACATATACACAGACGATCCGCGGCAAAGTCATCGATGCGGATTCCAAATCAGAGATCATCGGTGCTAATGTTGTTCTCCTTGAAAATGATACACTGATCGGTTCTGTTACGGATGTGAGCGGGAATTTTCGCCTCGAGAAAGTGCCTGTGGGAAGGCGTGCATTTAAGGTGAGTTCAGTTGGTTTTGAAGATGCGGTTCTCACGAATGTTATTGTTACCTCCGGGAAGGAAGTTGTATTGACTGTAGAATTACAGGAGAAGGTGTACACTGCGGCTGTTGTTGAAGTTACTGCTGCTGCCGATAAGACCCAGGCGAATAATGATCTTGTAACGATCAGCGCAAGGAATTTCCAGGCAGAGGAAACAGGCAGGTATGCCGGGAGCAGGGGAGATCCCAGTAAGATGGTTGCGAATTACGCAGGGGTATCCAGCGGCAATGATGCAAGGAACGATATCATTGTCCGTGGGAATTCACCTTTAGGTGTATTATGGCGGCTCGAAGGTGTTGACATTCCGAACCCGAACCATTTTTCAGCTCAGGGTGCTACCGGCGGCCCGATCAGCATGCTGAACAACAACGTGCTTGGTAACTCTGATTTTTTAACCGGTGCATTTCCCGCTGAATATGGAAATAAAAATGCCGCTGTCTTCGATATAAAACTGAGGAATGGAAATAATGAGAAGAATGAATTTACAGGGCAATTGGGTATCAACGGGATCGAGATCGGAGCGGAAGGGCCAATTTCAAAGAAGCAGGGGAGCTCTTTTCTTGTTAATTACCGATATTCCACCCTGGAACTTTTCAATAAGCTCGGGATCCGCTTTGGCGTTTCAGCAAGCCCAGCCTACCAGGACCTTTCTTACAAAGTTAATGTGCCCACCGCGAAGGCCGGGGTATTCCAGCTCTGGGGTATTGGCGGGACCGGCAAATTAGAACTGCTGGATAGTGAATTAAAGCCTGGCGACTGGTCATACATTTCCAAGGGTGAGGACCTTGTCTTTAAATCCGGAATGGGAGCAACAGGCTTATCACACCTGTACTTTTTCAATAACAAGGTTTCAGGTAAATTGTCCCTGTCGGTTTCCGCCTCAGACCTGGATGCCTACATTGATACATTGTCCCCTGTTGATGGCAGTAAATTCAGGGACGCGAAAAATAAATCCACAGAAGGCAACGCAATCGCTAATTATACACTTACCTCGAAATTCAATGCAAGACACCTTATTAAGACTGGGGTAACGTATCAGAATATTTTCTTTAATGCAAGTTCCTATACTTATTCGAATGTATATAATAAATACATCTATGACCTGGATGTAAAAAATTCAAATGCCGCACTGGTGCAGTCTTTTGTTCACTGGCAATGGAGGCCTTCAGATAAATTAACATTGAATACAGGATTGCATTATCAGAATTTTTTACTAAACAATTCACAGGCGATAGAGCCAAGGTTCGGAATCAAATATAAATTATCTGAAAAGCAGAATGTGAGTCTTGGATATGGAATGCACAGCCAGATGCAGCCCGTCATTTACTATTTTTATGACACCTATATCCCGGCAACGGATACTTATTATAAAAGCAACCGCAACCTCGACCTCAGCAGGAGCCAGCATGCTGTAGCTGCTTACGATCATACCTTTGCCGGTGATTTCCGGTTTAAAACAGAAGCCTACTACCAGTATCTTTATAATATTCCTGTACAGAAAAACTGGAACTCTTCATTCAGCATGATCAATGTTGGAAACGCCCTTGAAGGGATCCCGCTGGTGGACACACTTGAAAATACAGGGACGGGCGAAAATTATGGAATTGAATTTACCATAGAAAAATTCTTCAGCAGGCATTACTACTTTCTTCTTACTTCATCATTATACGATTCAAAATACAGGGGGAAAAATGGTGTGCTTCATAATACAAGCTACAATGCGGGGTATGTGTTCAATGCACTATGCGGATATGAACAGGCACTGGGAAAAAGCAGGAACAGGACACTTTCCCTGGACCTGAAATATACATTGGCCGGGGGAAACAGGTACACACCTGTAGATATGGAGAATTCCACATTATATAATACGGTGATATACAAGGATGATGAAGCATTCACAAAAAAATACAATGATTATTCCCGATTTGATATTAAGCTGTCCTTCAAAAGCAATCGTAAAAAAACATCCCAGGTCGTTTTCATTGTTATTGAGAATATATTTGATACTCCGAATATTTTGCGCGAAACTTATAATGTTCAAACAAGAACCACCCAAAAGGAATACCAGCTCGGCCTTTTTCCGTATGCGGGATACAGGATCGAATTTTAGTTTCTGCCGCCATTGAAATAATTCCACATTTTTTCAGTGTTTTCAAATGTTTAAGGGGCTTATCACTAATGGCATAAAGTTGTATTTCATGATTATTATTCATTAATCATAAATTAACTGTCATGAAAAAAATATTACTTATATCCTTCACCACTGTTTTCTTTGTGTTATTCCTGGGTTCCTGCTCGGTGAATAAACGGGTTTACCGCGATGGTTATCATATTGAATGGAACCACTCTAAAGATATTGCAAAACACCCGCAGGCAGAAACAGACGCTCCGCCTGCCATGGAGCAGGAAATAGCCGCAGCTGATGCTCCGGTGGAAGAGCCGGCTGAAGCCAGCATGGACAATGCAGGAGCGCCCGTAGTACCCCCTTCAGAGGCCAAGCCTGCCGCAGCTGAACAGAAGAAAAACATTCTTTCGAGAATTATTAAAGAAGACACTCCTGAAGAGGAAGAGTTGATCCGCAGCGGGAGCAAGGCAACTGCATTCAAATCAGGGTTCAAAAAGGGTATTAAGCTCATGATGCCGGATGCGGAAGGTCACACTTTAAGACTTGCAATCGCAAGCTTTGTACTCGGACTGATTTCCTTATTCGCCTATTACGGGGCCTTTGTGCTGGGTGTTCTTGCAATTATTTTCGGTGCAATCTCTCTCCGCAAGATCAAGAACAGCGCAGGAGCTTACAGGGGAAGTACATTCGCATGGATCGGCTTGATCTGCGGTATCGTTTCAATCGCGATAGCATTGATAATCCTGCGGATTTACTAGTTGTATGAACTTTAAAACGGGGATAATCAATCGGGTTATTCCCGTTTTTTTTTATGTCCCGGGCTAAAAATAGGCAGCCTCTTTTTTTACTATCTTCGTTCCTCTTTATTAGAACCTAAAATGAACGAACTGAACAAACTTACAGCAATATCACCTGTTGACGGAAGATACCGGAATACTACCGAAAAGCTGGCCCTTTATTTTTCTGAAGCGGCCCTGATCCGTTACCGCGTGCTGGTAGAAATAGAATATTTTATCGCTTTGTGTGAATTGCCGCTGCCTCAGCTTAAAGGCTTTGACAGATCCCTATACCCGTCCCTGCGCAAGATCTACACTGATTTTGAAGAAGCAGATGCGCAGAAGATCAAGGATATTGAAAAGGTGACTAACCATGATGTGAAGGCTGTAGAGTATTTCATTAAAGAGAAATTTGAAGCGCTTAAGCTTGATGAGCAAAAAGAATTTATTCATTTCGGCTTAACTTCCCAGGATATAAATAATACAGCTATTCCTTATTCGGTGAAGGATGCTATGAACGATTGCCTGCTCCCGGTCCTGGAAGAAGTGATCGTAAAGCTGGATTCCCTTTCCGAAGAGTGGAAAGAAGTGTCGATGCTTGCAAGAACCCACGGACAGCCGGCATCTCCTACAAGGCTTGGTAAAGAGATTAAAGTTTTTGCAGTCCGTCTTCAGCAGCAGATGCTGCAGCTGAAAGCGGTTCCGCATGGCGCTAAATTTGGCGGTGCAACCGGAAACCTGAATGCTCATCATGTTGCTTATCCGGAGATCGACTGGCTTTCTTTTGCCAATGAGTTTGTGAACAAAGGGCTTGGGCTGAACCGTTCTTATCCTACCACACAGATCGAGCATTATGATAATTTCGCGGCTTTTTGCGATGCGCTGAAGCGGATCAATAATATTATAATTGACCTAGACCGCGATATCTGGACGTATGTGTCAATGGATTATTTCAAGCAGAAGATCAAAGCCGGTGAAATTGGATCATCCGCAATGCCCCATAAAGTAAACCCGATCGATTTTGAAAATTCAGAGGGCAACCTGGGCATTGCAAATGCAATCTTCGAGCACCTTTCTGCCAAATTACCCATCTCTCGTCTTCAGCGGGACCTTACCGACTCCACGGTTTTAAGGAATATTGGGGTTCCGCTGGCTCACAGCCTGATCGCCTATAAATCTTTGTTGAAAGGGCTCGACAAGCTGATCCTGAATAAAGATGCTTTTGACCGTGACCTTGAGAACAACTGGGCAGTTGTTGCGGAAGCTCTGCAGACCGTTCTGAGAAGAGAAGGCTATCCGAAGCCTTATGAAGCACTAAAAGAGCTTACACGCACCAATACACACATTACAAGTGAAAGTATTTCTGTCTTTATAGATACTTTAAAGGTGAGTGATGACGTTAAGAAAGAGCTGAAAAAGATCAGTCCGTCCAATTATACAGGTATTTAAATTCTGATGAAATGAAAAGAATATTCGCATTCGCTGCAGGTACAATGATCTTCGGTTCATTATTGTTTACATCATGTGCGAAAGAGGAAGAGCCTGAACCTGAAACACCGGTATCAGCTGATCCCCGCGCCCGTTTTAAAGGTTTGTGGTATATTTCAGAGAACAGCACGCAAACAGGTGCCGCTACCTATAATCTGAATATCCAGGATTCAACCAATGCTTCATTTATACAATTCGCTTATTTATGGGGTACACATACAAAGATCAGGGCAACATTCAGCGGTAATAACCTTACTATTCCTTCGCAGGTAGTGGAAGGAAATAGTTTTTCAGGGAGTGGGGTGCTGACTAATTCAAACCAGATTAACCTAAGCTACTGGGTCAACCAGGGCGGAGGAAGTATCGATACAGTAACAGCAACATTAACCAAATAAAAAATCCCCTTCATTCCGAAGGGGATTTTTTTATTCTACATAAGTCGGGGTATTGCAGCTTTCCCTTCTGCCCCCGAATTCATATTTAACTCCCAGTCTTAATTCGATTCCTTTATTCTTCACATGGATACCCGGACCAATATACGCGGGCATCATATCCGGGTTATAAAACGATTCAATTAAAAATTTAAAATTAGTATAACTCACAAATTCGAGCCCGCCCCCGAAAGCAGCACTCAGGTGCAGCGGAAGAAACCTCCCGGTAATTTCAGGCGAGGTGGTACCCTGGCTAAGGTTGTAATCTAACCTGGGCCCTAGCATGATGTAAGGAATGATCCGGTACATTTCGTAGCGCAATTTCAGGTAGTTATTCCATGACAGGTAGGTAAGACTGTTAGGAAAAGCAACACCGGGTCGTTTATCAACCGACCCTTTCTGATTGTACTGTATTTCAGTTACCCACCGGACATTATCATGGCTGAGGCATTCGAGGAATACACTTGCATTAAAACCTAATTTATAGCTCTTGCGTGAAACAGACAAGGGCTCCTGTACCCTGAACTTCTGATTGGCAGCAGTTCCTCCTATTGTTACGCCAAGACTGTTGATGAACTGTGCATTCCCTTCTGCTGAAAGTATCAGGATGAATGCCATGAGTATGATCTTTTTCATTGCCGGTTTGAATTGGAAACGGATTTCCTGGTTTATAATTGTATCAAAGGAAAGCCTGAAAGGTTTATGCCAGTTTTAACAAACCAAAAGGTTAATCGGGCAGCACCTTTCTAACGTTCTATTAACCGGTCCCTAAATACTTGCTGCTTCCATTGCAGGATTAACTTTCTTTACAAGTCCCTGAAGAACTTTTCCCGGCCCGACTTCGGTAAATGATGTTGCCCCGTCAGCGATCATTTGCTGAACAGTCTGTGTCCATTTTACAGGAGCGGTAAGCTGCGCTACCAGGTTATTACGGATCTCATCAGGATTTGAAACCGCTTTTGCCGTTACATTCTGGTACACAGGACAAACGGGCTGGCTGAAGGTTGTGGCCTTGATAGCTGCTTCCAGCTCGATGCGTGCAGGCTCCATTAAAGGGGAGTGGAAAGCTCCTCCAACAGGAAGAACAAGTGCTCTTTTAGCACCAGCGGCCTTTAATTTCTCGCAGGCGATATTCACCCCGTTAATAGTTCCCGAAATGACAAGCTGGCCCGGGCAGTTGTAATTGGCAGCAACCACTGTTTCACCCGAGGCCGTTATCTCAGCGCAGATCTCTTCGGTGATCTTATCGTCAAGGTTCAATACCGCAGCCATTGTGGACGGGTTCATCTCGCAGGCCTTCTGCATGGCCATTGCACGTTTGTACACAAGGGCCAGGGCATCTTCGAACGACAAAGTACGGTTAGCTACTAGTGCGGAAAATTCACCTAAGCTGTGACCTGCCACCATATCCGGTTTCAGGTTATCACCATTCACCTTCGCCATGATCACAGAGTGCAGGAATATAGCCGGTTGCGTGATCTTGGTCTGCTTCAGCTCTTCATCGGTACCCGTGAACATCGTATCGGAAATCCGGAATCCCAGGATCTCATTTGCTTTTTCAAACATTTCTTTTGCAATTGATGAGCTTTCATAAAGGTCTTTTCCCATACCTGAGAATTGGGAACCCTGCCCCGGAAATACGTATGCTTTCATATATTGAGTTTTAGTTAATGTGGCTTATCTTCCTCTCAATATTAATAAAATTAAAAAAGCCCCGCGGTCAGGCAGGGCTCTTTTTATTCACAATGAATTGTGATTATTTTCTGTCGCCAAACAAACGGAGCAGGAACATGAACAGGTTGATAAAATCCATATAAAGGTTAAGGGCTCCCATGATCACAAGTTTGCTGGTAGATTCGATCCCGAATTCCACCCCTGCGCCAATTCGCTTTAGTTTCTGAACATCGTAAGCAGTTAAACCGGTAAATACCAGGACACCTACGAAGCTGATAATGTAATCAAGGGTTTCGCTGCCGATAAACCAGTTAATGATCCCCGCAATGATCATTCCCACAAGGGCCATCATCATGATAGATCCGAAATTGCTCAGGTCGGTTTTGGTTGTATAACCAACAACTGCCATCAATCCGAACATTCCTGCAGCTGCTGCAAACGTACCATAGATGGAAGCACTGGTATACACAAGGAATATAAAGCTCAAAGACATTCCCATCACAGCGGCATATAACAAGAAGATGAAAAGTAGGACAGGATAGGATAGCCTGTTAAACCCAAATGATATCACCAGTACAAAGGCCAGGGGCGCAAACATGACCACGTATGACAAAATTGTCGGGCGGCCCGTTATCGGGTCAAAAAGCATTTGAAACAATGATGCGTTATGTGAGAAATAATATGCGATCACTGATGTGATCACTAAGGCTGCAGCCATCCACGAGAATACACTTGCAAGGAAGGTGCGCGACATGGAACCGGTCTGTTCGGTTGATTGTACGTAATCTAAGTTGTTGTTTTCCATTTTTTGTTTTTTTAAGTCGTTTGGACACGTCAAAGATAATACCGAAAGGAGGTAAATGCAAAAATGACAGTTTTTTATTCTAGTGAAGCTTAGAGCCGATAAGGCTGATAAATTCCGAACGGGTTGTATCTTTTAAAAATTCACCGGTAAATGCCGAGGTGGTGGTAACAGAATTCTGCTTCTGGATCCCGCGCATCTGCATACAAAGGTGGGAGCATTCTATCACTACAGCTACCCCAAGCGGATTCATGGTGTTCTGGATGCAATCCCTGATTTCGGTGGTCAGGCGTTCCTGGACCTGCAGTCTTCTTGCAAATGCATCAACCACTCTCGGGATCTTGCTGAGCCCTACAACACATCCGTTAGGGATATAAGCTACGTGGGCTTTTCCAAAGAAGGGCAGTAAATGGTGCTCGCACATACTGTAAACTTCAATGTCTTTTACGATCACCATCTGCTTGTAATCCTCTTTGAACATGGCTGAACGCAGGATCTCCGTAGGATCCAGGTCATAGCCGTGGGTCAGGTACTGCATGGCCTTGGCGACACGCTCAGGTGTTTTTAAAAGTCCTTCACGCTCAGGGTTTTCCCCGATATCACTAAGGATGGTCTTATATTTTGAGGCAATGTCGTTAACAAGCTTCAGGTTGTAACGGTCTATTTTCTGGTAACCGTCAACATCATCAAATTCATCGTGGCCCATATAGTGAGAAGTTGGGAGTCAGGAGTCCGGAGACCGAACTTCATTTCCATTAATATTTATTGTTATAAATTGTATGTATAAAGTGATGCAACGTGCTTCCTGCTTATTCTTCTCCTAAATATTCCACAAAATTATTTTCGGTTTCATAAAGCTTCACCGAATGGAGTTTAATCCCCAGCGCATTTATATGCGGTGTTAGTTCTTTCCAGATAGCGATTGCCACATTTTCTGTTGAAGGCATCATTCCTTTCAGGAAATCAACATCCATATTCAGGTTCTTATGATCAAGCTTATCCGTAATATATGTCCGGATAATCGTGCTGATATCCTTAAGATTAGCGGAATAGCCCGTTTCAGGATTAACAGTGCCTTTAACTGTGACAAACAGGTTGTAATTATGTCCGTGCCAGTTAGGATTGGCGCATTTCCCGAAAACCTCATTGTTTTGTTCCTCAGACCATGCCGGGTTATGCAGCTTGTGAGCAGCGTTAAAATGTTCTCTTCTTGTAATGTAGATCATTGCTTTATGATGAAGTACAAATATAGGTGTTATATTGAATTTAGCTTATTCCGTATTAAAACAAACCAAGCGGTGCTTTGTTCAATGATTACCGGAAATTAAATGATTCGTATCTTTAGCACTTAATATAGTTTTTATGAAGATCTTAATAGTTGCAGCAACCAGGTTTGAGGTAGAGCCATTGCTTAGGCAGATGGAGTCTTCCAGGAACCCGGAGAGCAATTATATGTTCTGTACTTTTAAAGGGATGGAGATCGACTTCCTGGTGACGGGTGTCGGCATGGTGGCAACCGCTTATTTCACTGCAAAAGCTGTAAATGATTCATATGATCTTGCTATTAATGCCGGGATCTGCGGAAGCTTCAATAAAAATTTTGAACTTGGATCGGTGGTGAACATAGTGGAAGATGCTTTTTCGGAGCTGGGAGCAGAGGATGGGGATAAGTTTCTGTCTCTCGGGGAGCTGAAGCTGGAAGGGATCACTGCGATAACAAATAACAGCGGGGCCCTGCACCCCATTATAGAGGAGATCCCGAAAGTCAACGGGATCACGGTAAATACAACACACGGAAGTGAAGAAAGCATCCGGAAAGTATTTGAACGTTTTCATCCCTATGTTGAAAGCATGGAAGGCGCGGCATTTATGTTCGCCTGTGAGCATGAGGGGATTCCGTATGTTCAGATCCGTGCTGTTTCCAATTATGTTGAAAAAAGAAACAGGGAATCCTGGAATATTCCCCTGGCAATTGAAAGCCTGGATAAAAAAATTATGGAAATTTTAAACGCACTCGCTTGAACTCTGATCACTCAGCTCCCAACACACAACTTTCAATAGGTTTCAGTCCTTGCCCGAACGATTGTTTTATCTTTGATGCAATGATCCATGGCAAGATTGATACTGAAGGCCTACAGTTTAATGTGCTGATGGAAGATGTGGAGACATTAAATCAAAAGGCGCTCAATAATGAACTGGATATCACGAAACTCAGCTATCATGCGTTCGCTTATTTAGTAAAATCATATCAGCTGCTGAATGCGGGGAGTGCTCTTGGCAATAATTGCGGCCCGCTTTTAATTTCAAAGAGTGATTTAAAGGTTTCGGATTTAACAAGGATCGCAATCCCGGGAAAATACACCACTGCAAATTTTCTTCTGTCCCTGGCATTTCCGGGAGCAAAAAATAAGATAGAAATGGTTTTCTCAGATATTGAAGAGGCCGTTTTAAACGGGGATGTTGATGCAGGGCTGATTATCCATGAAAACCGTTTTACCTATAAAGATAAAGGATTAGTGAAGCTGGCGGACCTTGGCGAATATTGGGAAGCCATGGCGCAGGCTCCTATCCCTCTCGGTGGGATTGTTGTCAAGCGTGAGTTGCCTGAAGAATTGAAATTAAAGATCGACAGGGTGTTAAAACGGAGTGTGGAATATGCATTTGCGGATCCGGGGGCGAGCCGTGACTTTGTAAAGGCCCATGCACAGGAAATGAATGAAGAAGTAATGTATAAGCACATCGCGCTTTATGTGAACAATTATTCAATTGACCTTGGCGGGGAAGGTAGGCGAGCTGTGAAATTGTTGTTTGATAAGGCAGTTGAGCTGGGTGTTATTGAGAAGATAGATAATGAGGTGTTTCTGAAAAAGAGTTTGTAAGGGTTGAAAAAGTTTGGTTACGCTTTATAACGCTTACGCACTTTTCCGGCTCCGCTCGAAATGGCAACACAAAGAATTAATTCGATAGATTCGTAATTCCTAAATTTGAATTCGCTGGAAGTACTCGTAATGACAGGCACACACATACAAGAATAGATTCGTAAATTCGTTTTTTAATTCGTTATTCGTACATGATTATAGTAACAGGTGCAGCAGGATTCATAGGAAGTTGTTTGGTTGGAAAACTGAACGCGGAGGGTTTTAAAGACCTTATAATTGTAGATGATTTTTCTGACCCGGAAAAAATGAAGAACCTGGACGGAAAAATATTTACTCAAAAGGTCCATCGCAATGATTTCGCGCAATGGCTCAGGGAGAATCAACGGCTTGTGCAGTTTGTGTTTCATATCGGTGCAAGGACTGATACCACTGAATTTAATAAAGAGATCTTTGATAAATTAAACCTGGATTATACCAAGGCTATCTGGAATATATGCGTGGAATTTGGCTTGCCGATGGTTTATGCGTCTTCGGCAGCGACTTACGGTTTAGGCGAGTTTGGTTATAATGACGATCATACAGTGGTGGATAAATTAAAACCGCTTAATCCTTATGGAGATTCCAAGAACGATTTTGATAAATGGGCGCTGCAACAGGAACGCAAGCCTTATTTCTGGGCAGGATTAAAATTCTTTAATGTTTATGGGCCGAATGAATATCATAAAGGAAGAATGGCATCTGTCATCATGCATGCCCATAAGCAGATAAAGGAAAAAGGCATGGTTAAATTATTCCGCTCCCACAACCCTGATTATAGGGATGGTGAACAGCTGCGTGATTTTGTTTACGTAAAAGATGTTGTTGAAGTATGTTACTTCCTGCTTCATCACCGGAAAGATCCCGGCCTGTATAACCTGGGGTCAGGAAAAGCCCGAACGTTCCTTGACCTGGTGAAGAATACTTTTTCAGGAGTTAATAAAGAGCCGCAAATTGAATTTATTGATACCCCGGCTGACATCCGGGATAAATACCAGTATTTCACAGAAGCCAATATGGGCAAACTAAAGTCTATCGGGTATTCGAAACCATTTTATTCTCTTGAAGAAGGGGTTGAGGATTATGTGAAGAATTATTTAGAAGGAAAGAAATATTACTGATTCTAGGAAGAGATCTTTTCTTTCAGTTCAATCAACCGGCTTTTTATCTTTTTCAGTTTATTTTCGATTTCTGTAAATTGGGATTTTTCAGCCTTTAATTCGTGTTTTACCGCCTTACGGTTCTCCTTAAGATACTTTTTAGCGCCCTCAAGAGTCAGGCCCTGTTCTTTCACGAGGTTGTGAATGATCTTAAAGTTATCAAGGTCTTCAGGGGTGAAAAGCCTATTCCCTTTCTTGTTTTTTTTAGGCTTCAGGATATCAAATTCCTTTTCCCAGAAACGCACGAGGGAAGTGTTCACCCGGAACATTTCCGATACCTCACCTATGGTGTAGTATAATTTTATGGTATCAGTTTCCTTGTAAGGCAAAAATCAGTATGAATTAGAATTTGAGTCCTGGAGAATTATGTAAACAAATATAAAATAATATTTAATTGTTCTTTCCTTTTTGTTACGCATCAAAATGCCCGAACCGTGAAGATAGGAAAGAAAGGCCTGGTTAATCGAATGATTGGGAAGACTGAGCAGAGAGCTCGATCAGCTTTTGATATTGTTCGGGTGTAAGGTCGTTGTAATAGAAATTGATCGGGTTCACCACTTCGCTGTTCTTCCGTACCTCGTAGTGAACGTGTGGGGCAGTGGATAACCCCGTACTTCCCACATAACCGATCAGTTGCCCGCGTTTAACCTGTTGGCCGGCCCTGACCACAAACTTTGTCATGTGGCCATATAAAGTAGTGTAACCATATCCATGATCAATTACAACATGGTTCCCGTAGCCTTGTGCCATGTCATCCGCTCTGGCGACCACGCCATCACCGGTAGAATAGATCTCAGTTCCTTCAGGTGCAGCGAAATCCATCCCGGGATGAAATTCCGGGGTTTTGTAAATAGGATGCGTCCTCCAGCCAAAGCCGCCCGGCTGGTGCCGCAGATCTTCATTTGAGATCGGCTGTATTGCAGGGATGGATGAAAGCAGCTTGGCTTTGCTCTTAACGAGCCTGGCCACTTCATCAAATGATTTCGACTGGATGTACAATTGCTTGCTGATCCTGTCGAGACCTTTAGTAGCCTCGATCATCAGGTCGGAGTTGTTAAAGCCCTGTAAAGCCTTATAGCGGTCAACCCCTCCGAATCCCGCTTTCCGGATACTTGCAGGGATGGGTTCCGCCTCAAAAATCGTCCGGTAAACATTATTATCCCTTTCCTGGATGTCGTTAAGAACCTCTGTAACTTCTGTCATCCGGTTATTCAGGATCTCATACTGGAGGGTGAGTTCGTTGATCTCGCGCTGGAGCTGCTTCTCCTTTGGTGAATCAAGATATTTGTACGCGAGCAGGATGGTAATGGTAGCAAATACCAATCCAGTGGCAAGATATGACAAAGCCTGCCAAACCCGCTTACGCAGGGGGATGGTCACCTTTTCATAGGTAAGCGACTTTGTGTTAAATTTATATTTGATTTTGCTCATCGAACTAATGCGAATTTAAGCAAATAAACTAAATTTGCAATCCGTTTGCAGCAGGGATTTGGGAGTGTGGGTTCGAGCTGTTAACAGGAAATTATCCGGAAGGTTAAATGCTTTATAAAAAACAGCTATTAACCAATCAAACCTTAACCTAATCAACAAGCATGGAATCAAGTAAAGTAAGGCAGACATTTTTAGATTTTTTTAAATCCAAAGGCCACGAGATAGTACCCTCAGCACCCATGGTTGTGAAGAATGATCCAACGCTGATGTTCAATAACAGCGGAATGGCGCCATTCAAGGACCTTTTCCTGGGGAACGCCCCGATAAAATTTCCACGTGTTGCGGATACACAGAAGTGTCTTCGCGTAAGCGGAAAGCATAATGACCTTGAAGAAGTGGGGGTTGATACCTATCATCATACCATGTTTGAGATGCTCGGCAACTGGAGCTTTGGCGATTATTTCAAAAAGGATGCGATTACCTGGGCCTGGGAATTACTTACCGATGTTTACAAAATCGATAAATCAAGGTTATATGTTACAGTATTTGAAGGCAGTGCTGATGACGGACTTGGCTTTGACCAGGAAGCCTATGAACTGTGGAAACAATTCGTGCCTGAAGAAAGGATCCTTAGGGGAAACAAGAAGGATAATTTCTGGGAAATGGGCGATATGGGACCATGCGGGCCCTGTACAGAGATCCATTATGACGGACGGTCAGAGGAGGAGATTGCAAAAGTGCCCGGGGCTTCCCGCGTTAACAATGATGATCCGCAGGTGATCGAGATCTGGAACAATGTGTTCATGGAATTTGAAAGGAAGGCTGACGGTTCACTTATTAAATTACCGAAACAGCATGTGGATACCGGGATGGGCTTTGAACGGCTAGTTCGGGTGCTCCAGGGAAAACAATCAAATTATGATACCGATGTTTTCAAGCCTGTAATTGACAAGCTTGAAGAATTGTCCGGTCACCGTTACAGGCCGGAAAATGAGGAGGAGCATAAAAAGCAGCTGATCATTAATATTGCAATGCGTGTTATCGCTGACCATATCCGTGCAATTTCATTCAGTATCGCGGATGGGCAGCTTCCTTCCAATACCGGGGCAGGGTATGTTATAAGAAGGATTCTCAGAAGGGCGATCCGTTATGGATACCAATCCCTGAATTTGAAAGAGCCTTTTATGTTTCGTCTCGTTCCTGTGCTCGCTAACCAGCTCGGACATGCATTCCCGGAACTTGTTTCACAGAAATTACTGGTTGAAAAAGTGATCCGTGAAGAAGAAACATCTTTTTTCAGGACGCTTGAAAATGGATTAAAACGTATTGACCAGGTCTGCGCAAATACAATTAAGGATAAGAAACAGGTTGTTGACGGAGCTGTTGTATTTGAACTCTATGATACTTATGGTTTTCCTGTTGATCTTACTTCACTGATTGCAAGGGGATACGGATTAAGTATTGATGAAGCCGGTTTTCAGTCGGAACTGGGAAAACAAAAGAACCGTTCGCGTGAAGCTACAGCTGTAGATACGGGTGACTGGCTGCCTGTTGAAGGACGTAAAGCAGAAGAAGGCGGAAGATTATTCGTTGGATATAAAACGCTTGAAAGCGAAGCAAAGATCATTCAATACAGAAAAGTAAAAGCAAAAGGCAAAGAGCAGTTTCAGCTGGTACTGGATCAGACGCCATTTTATGCAGAAAGCGGTGGACAGGTTGGAGATACCGGGATCCTTCAATCACCAAATGAAACAATCAGGATTTCGGATACAAAAAAAGAGAATGGGATAATTATTCATTTCGCTGACAGGCTGCCGGATAATTTCAGCCAGGCTTTTACCGCGAAGGTTGACCCGGAAAGACGACAGCTGACGGAAAACAACCACAGCGCTACTCACTTGTTACACGCGGCCTTGCGCCAGGTGCTCGGAACACACGTTGAACAGAAAGGATCACTTGTAAATGACGAATACCTTCGTTTCGATTTTTCACATTTCTCTAAAGTTACAGATGAGGAGATTGCTGAGATCGAAAGTGTTGTGAACCGGAAAATAAGAGAAAATATTTCTGCGGACATTAAGGAAATGGCGATAGACGATGCCAAAAAACTGGGAGCTATGGCCTTGTTTGGCGAAAAGTACGGGGATAAGGTTCGCGTGGTCACTTTTGATAAAAATTATTCGATTGAATTGTGCGGTGGAACGCATGTGCCTGCAACAGGACAGATCGGGCTATTTAAAATAAGTTCTGAAAGTGCTGTAGCTGCAGGGATCAGGAGGATTGAAGCGATCACATCCGTAAAAGCGGAGCAGTTCTTTAATCAGCAGAGCACCACTTTGCAGGAGCTCAGGATGCTGTTAAAGAATCCAAAGGATGTTTTAAAAAGTGTACAGGGACTGATGGAAGAGAATTCAGCTCTTCAGAAACAGATTGACCAGATGCTGCGTGAAAAGGCAAAAGGCCTGAAATCAGAACTGCTGAATAAAAAACAAAGTATTAATGGAATTAATTTCATCGCAGAACGGATAGAGCTGGATTCAGCAGATGCAATCAAGGATCTTTCTTTCGAGCTGCGCAGCCAGGTGGATAACCTGTTTATGGTCCTTGGTGCTGAGGTGAAAGGGAAGCCTAGTTTGTCGCTTATTATTTCAGATAACCTCGTTAAGGAAAAGAACATGAATGCGGGAACCATCATCAGGGAGCTTGGAAAAGAAATCCAGGGCGGGGGTGGCGGACAGCCGTTTTATGCCACCGCAGGGGGGACCAACTCGCAGGGAATCGCAAAAGCGCTTGAAAAGGCCAAAACTTTCTTAAATTAGGATTTCGACCAAGGGTTTCACTGAGGTTCTAATTATCAATATGCCTGGTCCCCGGAGAAGTCTCCGGGGATTTTTTATGGGGAATCCACAGTATTCATGGTTAATCTTCCCCACAATACTGCTTCAGCATTTTTCACCCGGATAAACTTTAATACTGAACGGCTTTTTTTTTATTCTTCTTATCGATGAATATTTGCTAAAGGGTTTTATTGGCATCAAAATAACTCCCTTTTAATCAGATATTAATTATTAAGAAAGGAAAACAAGTCATGAAAAATCGAATTATCACAATAGGAATTGCCTTAGTCATGGCTGCAGGATACAGCGCATGCAAGAAGGATGAAGTAAAGCCGGCATCCGCTAATACACAGGCCAGCTCAGATCCGATGACCAGCGGAACCTGGAAAGTTGCACGATATGAAGTAAATGGAGTTGAGCACACTAACATTTATACGCCATACGCGCTTGCTTTCCGTTCATACGGTAACCTGGAAGCAAGCGGTTCAGGTAAAAAAGTTAATGGTACATGGTCTGCTAACGCAGTTGACGGAGGGGAAGGCATGCAGCTGGATTTCGGGACTAACGACCCGTTCAGCCTGCTGAACAGTGCAGCATGGAAAGTGGTTTCAAAAACCGCAACAAAAGTGGAGATGAAGGGGAAGAGAGGCGATGACGGTGAACATTCACTGACATTGATGAAAAATTAGAGCAGGGGTTGGAGAATGGAAAAGCGTCTTTCTGAAAGAGAAAGACGCTTTTTTTATTCGTGTTTGTGTCCCCTCTGGCCTCCTGTAGGGTCATCCGCTGCTTTTTTCTTAAATACCTTTATGTTGTAAATAAAGCTCAGCATAAAATATCGCTGCAGTAAATTAGTCTGAACATCCTCAATATAAGTTTCTGTGGCCGTTCTTGTGATACTGGTGTTTTGCTTCAGTATATCATTAACCGTCAACCGTATCTCGGCTTGCTGGTCTTTCATGAATTTGTAGCCCAGCGAAGCGTTCCATAAAAGATAATTCTGATTATATCCTGCCGATAAACCCTTGTAATATTGATGTGTAACATCTGTACTCACCACCACGCGTTTCACAAAAATAAGGTTGACCTTGGCCCTGCTGGTCTGGTTGTAATACTGTGTGTTAAGATTTTTATTGATCGAGTTTTCTACCGTATTATAGGTGAGGTTGGTTGAAAGTGTGAAGTCGACCTGCTGGCTGAAGTTGCTGCTTACTGTTAAACCTCCTCCGTAAGTAACAGCATTTGAAAAATTCATTTTGTCATTTATAATGCCCGGGGTCCGCACATAAGCTGCATTTGCATTTACATTCAGGTTGGAACGGAGGAAGCTGAAAGGAAATCCATAGGTGATGAAACTCCGGGTATTCATATAGCCGTTCACGTTTACCGGCTGCGTGAGCTGGGTTCCGCGTTTCAGAATTATACCATTCCTGGTGGTGTCTTCTGATGCTGTGAATGTGCTGTTCGCTACATAATTATCAGTGAATGTTCCCGCAATCATTGCAAAAAAGGATGTTCCCTTACCGGTGTTGCTGGAAGCAAACCGGGTAAACACAGTATTTTCATAGTTCTGCTTCAGGTCAGGGTTCCCGATGCTTAGCTGAGTAGGATTTGAATTGTTCAGTACATTCTGAAGCTGTTCAATGGCAGGAGGTGAGGTCTGGGATCTGTACATGATACGGAGACTCTGCTTCTGGTTAAAATTATAGCGGATCATTGCATTCGGCAGAATATTCCGGTAATCTCTTTGAAGGTTGTAATCATATGGAAAGCTCTGCACGCTGGTCAGCATGGCAAACTGGTAATTTACCCCGGTCATAAACTGCAGTTTCGTGCTGTTATACCGGAATGCCAGTCCCGGTTTGTGAGTAATGTATTCGCTTTTGAAGACATTGGATAAATTCGTATCGAGGTTATTATAACTGTCATCAGCCAGCGAGTAGTTGAAAGTGCGTTTGTCGTTGCTTGTAAAGTTGAATGAATTAGCATAGCTGACTTGCAAAATACTTTTTTTACCAAGCGGTTCGGTGTAAGTAAGATTTGACCCGAAACTTGTACCTAGTTTATCCAGTTCTGAGCGCTGATCGAGGGTAGAGGTAAGAGATGAGGTGTCGGTTAAATAAGAATTGGTGGAATATAAAGCGCTTTCAGAAGTGTTCGGGCTATATGACCCGTTGAGGTTAGCCGAGATGGTTCTTCCCTGTTTCATAAATTTGTGCTGCAGTTCAAGCTCCCCGGCTGCTGTGTAAGTCAGCACTTCAGAGCTGAAGAGATTGGATGTGCTGTTCACGGTATCACCGGCAATCGAATTGTATCCTGAAAGAATACTTCTTCCGTTATTCTGCTGAAGTGAAAGCCTCGGCTTGAAAGTTACTGTATTGTTTGTATCCTTTTTCCATTCCAGTTTCATGTTGAAACGGTGATTTGTATTCTTCGAGTTGTTGTTGCTGTTCTCATTATAAAGGAGGCTGGAATCAGAGGCCGGAAGGTATTGCCGGTTTGTAAACTGCTCCGCAGTATTATCCGAATTATTCAGGAAATAGCTCGCGCTTATTTCCGTCTTCTTGTTCCACTTGTCGCTATAATTAATCCCGAACGCATGCGTGGTGGAGATGCCATTCCTTGCGTTCACCAAAAAATTGCTGCTGTTATTTCCTCCGCCCCAGTTGCCAGGTCCGCCACCACCCGGACCGCCCATGCCCCCTCGTGCGCCACGTCCTCCGCCACCAGAGCTCATCACGCCCGCAAGATCCTCTGAAGAAAAATTCTGCTCATTGATATTGTTTGATTGCGAAAAAACCGACAAGCGCCTGTCGCCTTTGAAAAAGTTTATGTTCAGCCCCGCTTTATACACATCCTCGTACCCGTAACCGGCATACACCCGTCCAAATGTGCCGTTCTTCATTCCCGGCTTGGTGATGATGTTGATCGTTTTAGTGGTATTGCCGTCACTCACTCCTGTAAACTTCGACTGATCACTCTGCTGGTCAAAAACCTGGATCTTATCTATTACATCTGCCGGAAGGTTCTTCAATACTGCATTTGGATCATCTCCAAAAAACGGTTTGCCGTCAACCAGGACCTTTTTAACTTCTTCGCCCTGTGCCTGGACTTTCCCGTCAACTGTAGTAACCCCCGACATTTTTGTAATCAGGTCTTCTGCGTTTGCATCCGGGTTTGTTTTATAGCTGCTGGCATTGAATTGCGTTGTATCGCCTTTCTGGACCGCAGTCGGTGCTTTCTCCGTTATAATTACATCTCTCAGGGTCCTGCTCGAAAGTTTCATTTGAATATCCTGCAGATCGACCGGTGAGCCTGACATCTCGATCTTTTGGAACAGGTCCGCATAACCTATAAAGGAAATCCTGAGAATGTACTTCGCGGGATCGATATTTTGTATAATGAATCTGCCGTCAATGTCTGCTGCTGTTCCCCTGTATATAGATGAATCTGAAGGATAAAGAAGCGCTACGCTTGCACCGGGAAGTGAAGACTTGTCATTATTGTCAATTAACCTTCCGGAGAGATCGTTTTGAGCATGTATGCCATGTAAGAAGAAAAAGCAGAAAAGGAAAACTGAGAAAAATACTTTCATTGAATACGTTTTGATAAAGACTCTGACAGGTGATCAGGGTTTAATAGAACAAAGATAAGGCTTTTGATAAGCAGGATGAATCGGGCGGAGCTAAAAACGCGGTGTAAACAATTTTTAGTTTTTCGTATAGATCCATGCCCAATAGATCAATACCAGCTGAAGGGGGATTCTTGCCAGAGCGATCCAAAGCCGCGGATGCTGTTTTTGCCAGAGGTTGACAGCCATCTGAACATTCGCAGGAAAAACAGCGATCAGTAACGCGATGGTTAGCCATGCACCAAGCGGTCTTGTGCTCTCAGGGAGCAGGAGTACCGCAACAATTATTTCGGCAGCACCGCTGAGATAGACAAGGGGTAAATGAAAGGGTATCCACGAAGGCATGATCCTCATGTACATTTTGGGATTCACAAAATGATACACGCCTGCTGCAAAGTAGATCAGCGACATTAAACAGAGCAGGAGCGTTTGCATATTTAATGTTTCAGTTTACTGTTTATGAAGTTGGAATACTGTTCAAGAGGTGAAGCATGGGCCCTTAATAATGTTTTTGCATGCGGTGAGTTGTACTCCCTGATGGTAGGTGTCCCGGGAAATGCATTTGCAAGCTTCACCTGGTACTTTGTGGGCACGCTCGAATCTTTCAGGGCGACTACAAAGAAAAGGTCAGACGCATTTCTTTTCGTGGCAAAAGCGGGGACTTCGCAATACATGTGTTCTTTCAGCCTGCTGCGGAATTCTTCAGTGGAGCTGATATTCTCTGCAAGCATCCTTGTATTGCGGTATCGTGTTACATGCCGCTGCGTTGATTCGGTAACAATATCAGTAATGGAAGCCCCGCCCACAATAAGTATGGCTGCATTTACACGCATATCAACACTTACTACAATGCTGCTGTGTATCGCACCCATGCTGGCACCCCAGATAAAGATGTTTTTAGGGTCGATCTGTTCCTTCTCTGAAAACACATCAATGGCCGAACGGATAGCTCCCACAAAACACAGGAGGTTCTTCTGAAAATCCCTGAGTGGTATTGAGTTGTCAGACACATTTTTCACTGGTTCGATCACAACAGTGTGATAGCCCCGCCTGATAAAATGATCACTGACATTCTTTTCCCTGTAACTAACCCCGTTTATAGGCGGTACAATGATCAGCAGCGGGAGATTGCCTTTTTTCTTATTTTCAAAAAAGTGCACACGCACTGTCATTTCCTCGCCCGTACTGGGGTCGAAGGCATCGATGGTTACGCTATAAGCATTGTAAGCTTTATAAGACCTCTCAAGAATGGCGGATTTAATCCCCTTTGCCTTTATATACGGCACAGTGTCATTTGCACTCCAGATGAAAGTATGGAGGCATATAATAAACAGGATGGAAATTGACTGCTTCAACTATTTAAGATTAAAATGTTCAGTAGCCATCAGTTCTATTGCCCTACCAATTGCAAGTGATGAAGTTGCAGCGGGGGAAGGGGCGTTCAGGACATGGATGGCATTGCCGTTTACTTCGATCTTGAAATCATCGATCATCTCGCCTTCCGGTGCGAGCGCCATAGCCCGCACACCGGCACGGCCGGGTTTCAGGTCATCCATTTCAAGCGAAGGGATCAGCTTGCGCAACCGTTTCAGGAAAAAAGTTTTGGAGAAAGCACCCCGGTATTCATCCCATCCGAATTTCATATTCTTGGCAAAGAATTTCCAGGTGCCTCCAAAAGCAAATGCTTCGGCAGTATCTTTCACGGAGAAGTCGGTTTTCCCATAACCTTCGCGTTTAAAAACGAAAACTGCGTTTGGGCCGCATTCCGTGCCTCCCTGGATCATGCGGGTGAAGTGGACACCCAGAAAAGGATATTTTGGATTGGGGACAGGATAGATCAGGTTCTTTACCTTACTCAAGCCTTTATCGGTAAGGTCAAAATAATCACCCCGGAAACCCACGATAGCGGTATCCACTTTTGCACCTTCCTTTTTCGCAATGCGGTCGCTTTGGAGCCCTGCACAGGTGATAATGTAAGTTCCTTTGAAAGTTCCTTTAGGTGTGATCACATTTGTAAAACCTTCGTGTTTTTCAAAAGCAGTGACTTCGTGACTTGTTAAAACTTTGCTGCCGGGAAATTTAGCATGGATCAGTTCAACGTATTTCCGGGCGACATCCGCATAGTCGATGATCCCGGTACACGGAACCCAAAGGCCTTCGATACCAACGCAATATGGTTCAATCTCTTTTATTCGTTTCGCATCTATTTTCTCAACACCTTCAACGCCATTCGCCAAGCCGTTATGAAAGACCTTGTTCATGTGTGCAAGTTCGGAAGCATCCGTAGCGACAACGATCTTTCCGCAGATATCATGTTTTATATGGTGCTCTTTCGCGAAAGCAACCAGCTCACGCCTTCCGTCCACACAGTTCTTCGCTTTATAGGAGCCCGGTTTGTAATAAAGCCCCGAATGGATCACACCGGAATTATGGCCGGTTTGATGGGCCGCCACTTCTTTTTCCTTTTCAAGAACAAGAATCCTTTTGCCTGGATATTTAAGATTAATCTTGTAAGCAGATGCTAATCCTACTATGCCTCCGCCAACAACGATAATGTCGAATTGATTGTTTTCCACAGAAATTTATTTTCACAAAAATACAAAAATATCCGCCTGCATGGCGCGAATCATGCCTGTTATATCATTGGAGTTTAACGCAACTCTCGTAAAAAGGCTTAGTTGATCAAGGGCCTTTCCCGTTATAATGGCATATAATTTTCAACCTTCATCCTGGAACTCTTCCCGGTGAAGTCATTGAATATGCGGGTTAAAAAACTCCACTAAAATGAAATATATAACAATTATCCGATGCTGCTTATTGGTTTCTTCGATGAGTTTATTGCTCAGCTCCTGTTTCTTATCCATGCACACAAGGCAAAAACCTGCACTTGTTAAAAATGTTGATATAGATGAAACCCTGAAAATCTCAAAGGATGAGATGAAAAAGAAAAGCGGCAGCCAATCCTTAGGGATCTGGGTCCTCCGCGATCAGGTGATAACACCTTCACAGGCACGGATAATCGCAGACCTGTACCTAAGACGTATCGATAGCATGCAAAGCGATTTTAACATCTGGCATTCATCCTGGGCAATCGCAAATCTTTACAGGTTTGGTGATCAATCTGTAAAAGCCGAATTGGAAACGGCTTATCAGAAGGCCCAAAAACAACCCGAAAGAATAAAAGGCCGGACAAAAAAACTCGCTGATTCCCATATTAACGGAAAGAGAATTGTCACGGGGTTTATACATGCCGGAGGGAGGGCATATGCCAAAAGGCACCTCGTTGTTCCTGGTAATAAAAGATACGTTCAATCTTACGAAGAATATCTGAATAAAGAGAAAAAGTGAAGTTTGGCTGTCACAGATCCGGCAAGCCGGATTATAATACATCGTCTGCCAGCCGGAATCAGGTTTTTTTATTGAATTTACACATTCCATTTGTACATTTATAATGTTTAAAGGTTGAATGCATTAACCAGTGGATACAGTTAAACAGGTAGCAAAATAAAATAAAACACCATGACTGAAGTACAAAGATCACTACCAAAATGGATCCTTATTGTATCCGGAATTTTTGCATTGCTGGAAATTATGGTTGGTTTTTCATTATGCTATTCCCCCGGGTCAGTAGCAGATACGGTTGATCTAAGTGCAAAAGGTGTTCACTACCTGTTTTATATGTGGGCTGCCCGGCAGTTCGCCCTGGGTGTAATCTTTGCGTATTCAGCATTTAAAAAATCTGTTCCTATGCTGACGGTTACTTATGTTTTTTTCCTGGTCATGTTTGTTGGCGATCTTGTTATCGGGATCCTTCAGAAAGAAAATTCAATGATCATTGCCGCAATAGTAATGATCGGGATTTCCTCGGGAATTCTATACGCATTAAATAAGAGGAAGTAATAGTGGGGGAACGCTGAGTTCTTCTTAAAACAGTTCGCAATCATCCGATAAAATCATTAAATTTGTGACCCAATAAACAAATCAGAAAAATGAGAACAATCGAATTTCGTGAAGCACTTCGTGAAGCAATGAGCGAAGAAATGCGCAGGGATGAAAAAATATTCTTGATGGGCGAGGAAGTCGCTGAATATAACGGTGCCTATAAAGTAAGTAAAGGTATGCTCACTGAATTTGGTGCTAAGCGGATCATTGATACGCCTATCGCTGAGCTGGGTTTTGCCGGTATTGCAGTTGGCGCGGCTACAAACGGGTTACGCCCGATCGTTGAATTCATGACCTTCAACTTTTCCCTTGTTGCGATCGACCAGATCATCAACTCGGCAGCAAAAATGAAGAGCATGAGTGGCGGACAGTTTTCATGCCCGATGGTTTTCCGCGGTCCTACAGCTTCTGCAGGTATGTTAAGTTCACAGCATTCCCAGGCTTTTGAGAACTGGTATGCAAACTGCCCGGGTTTAAAAGTAGTTGTTCCTTCAAATCCTTATGATGCGAAAGGCCTGTTGAAATCTGCAATCCGGGATAATGACCCGGTTATCTTCATGGAAAGTGAGCAGATGTATGGCGATAAGGGCGAGGTTCCTGAAGGAGAATATTTGATCCCGATAGGGGTTGCAGATATCAAGAAGGAAGGCAAGGACGTTACGATCGTATCTTTCGGTAAGATCATAAAGCAGGCCATGATCGCTGCCGCTGAACTTGAAAAGGAAGGCATCAGCGCTGAGGTCATCGATCTCAGGACAGTACGTCCTATTGATTATAACGCGATAATAACTTCGGTTAAAAAAACAAACAGGCTGGTAATTGTTGAAGAGGCCTGGCCTTTGGCATCCATCTCTTCCGAGATCGCTTTCAAAGTTCAGAAGGATGCATTTGATTACCTTGATGCTCCGGTGCTGCGCGTTACTGCCGCAGATGTTCCTTTGCCTTATGCACCTACTCTCATTGAAGCTTCTTTGCCAAATGCAGCACGGGTTGTTAAGGCGGTAAAAGAAGTGATGTATGTAAACAAATAGTATTTTTTCTTCCTATAATTAAAAAGCCCTCCCGTATTTTACGGGAGGGCTTTTTAATTTCTACACTTGCTTTTATTTTACAATGGTTACTGTACCGATGTATTTATGAAGCTTGCTATGGTTGTCGGTCAGCTTAACAACATACACGTACACATCCTCCTGCGCCACTTCTGATCCGTTATTCGCCCTGCCGTCCCAATGCTCATTGATGTCATCAGCGTGGAAGATCAGGTTACCCCAACGGTCAAATATATTCATCTCGTATTTCTGGATGTATTCACCTTTACCGTAAAATTCATCATTTATTCCATCATCGTTCGGTGAGAATGCATTCGGAATGAAGAATGTGAATTCCGGGTCTATTACAATACATAATGTAGTCACGTCCTGGCAGCCAGCGTTGCTGGTGACTACCAGCTCTGCGCAATACGTTCCTATTTCGGAGAAAGTATGGTCAGGGTTCTGTAAATGGCTGCTGTCGTCATCCCCTGTTGCCAGGAAGTCCCCGAACGCCCAGTCCCAGCTTACGATGCTTCCCGAAGAAATTGTTGATTCATCCGTGTATTGAACTACCGGTGTGAATATGCTCGTAGAGAGCGGTGCCGTGAATGCAGCTTCAGGGATCGGGTTGGCTGTAATTACGTAAGGTATAGTGCTGGTTGCGATACAACCGGCATTAGAGGTGTCTGTAAGGGTAACTGTATAAGATCCCGCAGTCGTGAAGCAATAAGAAGGGGTCTGCCCTAATCCGGGACCGGTTGTGTTGGCAGCATCACCGAAGTTCCAGCTCCATCCTACGATGGATCCTGAAGAGATGGTTGATGCATCACTGAATGTTACACAATGCGGCACACATCCGCTAACAGGCCCTGAAGCGATGACAGGCACAGGAAGAGGATTTACAGTCACGGTGACAGTTGCAGTTACCGGCGGTGAGCATGGATCAGTTGCAGTTACAGTGTATGTTGTAGTTACAGTAGGTGTAGCCACAGGTGTAGCGCTCAAAGCATTATCAAGTCCCGCTGCAGGTGACCAAGAATATCCGTATCCTGATCCCGCACCGGCAGAAGCTGTGGCAGAAAGAGGAGTGGAAAAGCCGGGGCATATGGAAGCTGTTCCGGCTGTAGTAACCTGTAATGCAGGATTTACAAAAACTGTAACCGTTGTTTGTGTGGTACAGGAATTCTGATCAGAAACCACAACAGTGTAAGTTTCGTCACTTGCAGGGGCAGCGGTTGGATTGGCTGATGTAGCACTGTTTAAACCCGTTGCAGGTGACCATGCATAAGTATAGGTGCCTGTACCGCCAACCACACTTGTATTAATAACTGTGTTGCCGTTGTTACAGATCGTGATATCCGAAATGTTTGCAATAGTTAGTACCGGTGGTTCAGTGATGGTCACCACAACCGGAGCTGAAGGTGAACAGCCGTTAGCATCGGTGATGGTGCACGTGTATGAGCCCGCACACAATCCTGTAGCCGTTTGAGTGGTCTGAACCGGGCTGGTGTTCCATGAATAATTATAAGTTCCTGAAGCGCTTGGTGTACCTCCTGTTGGAGTAGCTGTAGCAGTACCATTGCAGGCTCCTGCACAGTCCACGTTAACTTGTGTGGTTGTTGCCGTTACCGCTGTCGGTTCTGTTACTGTTGCCGATCCCGTAGCCGTACAGCCCCAGGAGTCTGTTACAGTTACAGTGTATGAACCTTCACATTGCTGGCATGCAGCAGTAGTGCAGCCCCCGCTCCAGCTGAAAGCATTGCTTCCGCTGAAATCATTAGAGCCTCCGCTCGGGATAACAATGGTCTGTCCGTCACAACTTCCAAAGCAGGAAGCAGGTAACCCTGCAATTGCAAGATTTATCTGTGGATTAGCAAATACAGTTACTGTACCTGAGCCCATGCAGCCGTTAGGGTCTGTCACAGCTACAGTGTAAGTAGTCGTAACAGTTGGTGTGGCAACCGGGTTGAAGATTGTAGCATTGTTCAAGCTCGCTGCAGGCGACCATGCAAACTGGTAATTCGCCCCGTTCGGAGATGCAGAAAGGTTAGCGCTTTCCCCGAAGCATACGCTGTCCGCAACTCCTGCATTTACCGTTAATGTTGTGTTAACAGTTACTGTAGAAACAGCGGTATTAGAGCATCCGAGCGAAGTCCCTGTTACTGTATAAGAAGTAGTGGAAGCCGGAGTGGCATCAGCTGTATTAGGTCCGGTTGAAACCGCGCCCGCACTCCATGTGTAAGATGTAGCCCCGCCTGCCGTTAACTGAGCGGTTGAGCCCGGGCAGATCGAAGGAGAGTTTACGGTTACAGTTGGTATGGGATTAACAGTAACCGTTCCGACCGCAGTTTGAGTACAGCCAAGTTCAGTTCCTGTAACAGTGTATGATGTTGTACCGGATGGTGATGCACTAGCTGTATTGGTACCTGTTGATGTTGCGCCAGCTGACCATGTATAAGAAGTTGCGCCTGCGGCTGTTAATGTTGCTGTAGTTCCGTTACATACGGTGGCCGATGTTACGGTAACGGGAGGCAAAGGATTCACAGTTACTGTTGAGACAGCGGTGCCTGTACAAGTTCCGGTAGTGCCGGTCACTGTATAAGATGTAGTGGAAGCAGGTGTTGCATCAGCAGTATTCACACCGGTAGAAGCTGCCCCTGATGTCCAGGTATATGATGTTGCGCCTGAAGCACTTAAATTGGCTGTTTCACCAGCACATATTGTAGGTGAATTAACAGTAATATTTAACGAAGGTGCAACCGTAACAGTACCAACCGCAGTGCTTGAGCAGCCTGCCGAAGTTCCGGTTACAGTATAAGATGTGGTCGATGCCGGAGATGCATCGGCTGTACTTACACCGGTTGATGTGGCACCAGCGCTCCATGTATAGGATGTGGCACCTGAAGCCGTCATTGTAGCTGTCTGACCGGCACAGATTGTCGGTGAGGTAACAGTTACAACAGGTATAGGATTTACAGTGATTGTAGAAACAGCGGTGCTGGTACATGTACCATTGGCTCCCGTCACCGTGTATGTTGTAGTTGTTGCGGGAGATGCGTCAGCAGTGTTCGTACCTGTAGAAGTTGCTCCCGGGCTCCATGTATA
>DASVUX010000050.1:0-76086 GCA_036386835.1 Bacteroidia bacterium | reverse complement strand
TTTATGCTGTTGGGACGTTGGAAAGTGCGGGTGGTATCCCTGCACAATTTATAGCATCCTGGGATGGTACAGATTGGTGTGGTTATGGAAGCTATTTTGACAATATTCCAAATGTATCAAGTGTTTATAATGATTCGTTATTTATAGGGAGCATTCTGGACAATAGATGGAGATAGTATGAACTCTGTCAGCAAATGGATTGGTGGTAATTTTGCTGATACTTGCGGACACATAAATGTAGGTGTGAAGGAAATTTTTTCTAAAGAAGAAATCCTTTTATTTCCGAATCCTTGCACAGAATACCTGAATATAGAGTTTAGTCAATCGGATATAAGCTTTACTGAGATTGAGATAGTAAATGTATTAGGTGAAAGAGTGTATTATTCCGGCATTAAAAATAACAAGGCGTTTCAGGTAAACACTCAAAATTTTTCCAAAGGGATTTATTTCGCTCGTTTATTATCTGTTGATCTTATTCTTGTTCGGAAGGTATTAAAACAGTAGTTTGATATGTTACCTGTCGAAATTGATATAAGCGAACTTCATAATGGTTTATTTTGTCCATTTGCAAATAGAAATCGGCTTTATAGTAAAAGATCATAAAGCAATAATCTTTTTCCTAAAATCTAATCAACAATAAAATATCAAGACGAACGTTAAGGCAACCCATGAGAAGATTAATCGTGTTTTCTATTTTATTGGCTTTTACTATAACCGCTTGCCGAAAAAAAGAAGGTGAGAATGTAGTTCAAGGTTCAAGTCAAATAGCATATTCAAACTATGGCAAGTTAGCGGTGGGGAATTATTGGATCTATCAGCGTTTTAGAATTGACAATTTAGGTGTTTCTAGTCCTTTGAACATTTATGATAGTTGTTACATCTCAAAAGACACCATAATAAATGGGAAGACTTATTTTGAAATGTACCGACCGGACACCTATGGAAGTTTTTATTCATATTTGCGTGACTCTTCCTCTTGTATCTTAAATTCTTTTGGAAAAATTGTGTTTTCTCCTACAGACTTTTCCACCATCTTTTCTTCCGGGTATGTTACAGCAACGGAAGCAGACACTATGGCCAAAGGAATCTTTAAAATGAACAATAAAGATTCCTTAATCAATACTCCGGCAGGAGCATTCCTTACCACTAATTTTCAAGGGGTTTATTATATGTATCCCGCCTGGAATCATTACTATACTATTCGGTCTACAAATACATGTTATTCAGAAAATATTGGTATTGTGGTTGAAACTCTTAAACCTTTATTTGACAGGGGATTCTCAGAAGAAAGAAGACTCATCCGATACCATGTAAACTAACAGGGAATTGCACCTAACTTGTCTTTAACTTTCATCTTACTTTCTTTAACTTGCACCCGAGTTACACTTAACTTTCACTTAACTTTCACATTACTTTTTTCCTTTACAACTTTAGGATACTTTTAAATGGTCCTTAAAGGTTCCCTTATATTCCTTAATGTTCCATTATATTTCCCGGGATAGTTTGAATTCTTGTTTTAATATTTGATTTTAATCCGTAAATTTGAAAGACCATGCGGATCGTAAATTATCTTTTAGTATTAGCATTTTACGGAACAGTATCCCGGGCGTATGCCCAGGAACAGGACGACTATTTTAAACCTCAGAAAGCTTATAAACTTAAAGGACGCATGAGCGCTTCGGTTACGGCCGGAACCGGTGTCAGCTTTATAAATAATTCCCGCTCACTTGCATCAACCTTCATTGCCCCGAAGCTGAATTATAAAGTGAATGAGAAATTATCGCTCACCGGGGGACTTATCCATTATTCATTCGCGCCAGGGAATTCTTTCAGTATCCGTAACGAAAGATCAGCCAACAGCAGAAATTACCAGGGCAACATATTGTTTGCGGGCGGGGAGTACAATCTTAACAAGCGTGTACTTCTGTCTGGCGCTGTTCTAACGAACGCTGACGCTAATCCTGAAAACAATTTCAAAGCTGCTTCCTTCGGAGTGGATTATAAACTTACCGGGCGCTCTACCATAGGATTCAGGGCCACCGTTTCACAGGGAAGCGCAGACTACCTGTCTGATCCAGGCAACAACTCCTATAATTACAGGCCCTTTAATAACAGTATTTTAGGGAATACCCCGGGAGAGTTCGGACAATGGGGAATTGACGGGCTGAACAGGACTACCAGGTAGTTTATCCCAGAGTCAATTCAAAATTCTGATCGAGCTTTAATTTACCATTCACCTTTTTTCCTTCTACAGTAAAGCCTTTTATTTCGAGTGTTTCCCCTTTTTTTAACAATGACTGGATGTGGGTTTCATTCAATTGTTTCCCCATGAATTCGAAAGGCAATCTCATCTTGCACCCGCTTTTCCAGCCACTGCAGCCATAAGCTGAATTCCCTTTCAGAATATTCCCGGTTTTACATTTAGGGCAAACCAAAGACGCTGCTTCTTTTTTAACTTTTGGTGCTGTAGCTTCCTTCTCTTCAAATTCAATATTGAAAGAAGAGGTCAGTTTTAAAACACCATCTTTCTTTCCGCTTCCTGAATCAAATCCTTTAATAACTGGTGTTTTCCCTTTTTCGGCAAGACTGATCATTTGCGGTTCACTTATTTTTTTTCCCATCAGCTCGAAAGGGACTTTAAAATCGCAGCCATTTTTAAAATTACCGCAGCCGAAAGCCGATTTACCTTTCAACATAGTTCCGTTCTTACACTTGGGACATATGGCTTTCTGATCAGTTTTTTGCTTCGTTTTTGTTTCAGCACTTTCAACGGAGATCCGTTTCCCGGATTCGTTCTTCACCTGGTAAACAAGGTCGCTGACCATTTGCCTCATTTCAGTGAGAAAAGCTTCGGCACCATATTCATTCTTCTCGATCTGCCTTAATTTAAATTCCCAGTTGCCGGTCATCTCCGCTGATTTCAACAATTCATTGTTAATGGTAAGGATAAGTTCCATCCCTGTTACTGTAGGGACCAGGTTCTTTCTCTCCCGCTTAATATAATTTCTTCTGAACAGTGTTTCTATGATCGCTGCGCGTGTGGAGGGCCTGCCAATGCCGTTGTCTTTCATCAGGTCGCGCAGCTCTTCGTCTTCAATTTGTTTTCCGGCAGTTTCCATGGCGCGAAGTAATGTCGCTTCTGTAAATGCTTTAGGCGGACTTGTTTTTCCTTCGGTAAGGAAGATCTCATGCTTACCGCTTTCTCCGGAATTAAATTCCGGCAGCATCTGAAGATCTTCTTTTTCATCTTCATCCACGGATTCTTTGTTATAAACAACCCTCCAGCCGGCATCCAAGATCTGCTTACCGTTTGCCTTAAATTCAACTTCCTTTACTGCACCGAGAACAACAGTATTTGAAACTTCACAATCTTTATAAAATGCAGCAATAAAACGTTTGGCAATCACATCGTACACGCTTGCCTCTGCGCCTCCAAGCCCTTGTGCACGAACATCAGTAGGAATGATCGCGTGGTGATCCGTCACCTTTTTATCATCGAATACTTTTGAGGATTTACGGATCGGTTCCTGGAGCAAAGGGGAAACAAGGGTACTGTAATTAACCATCTGCTTCATGATACCCGCGATCTTCGGATACACATCTTCCGGAAGATAAGTAGTATCAACTCTCGGATAGGTAACTAATTTTCTCTCATATAAATTCTGAACGGCTTTAAGAGTATCGTCTGCTGAAAAACCGAACTTCTTGTTGCACTCCACCTGCAATGCGGTAAGATCAAAAAGCCTTGGCGGAGATTCTTTCCCTTTTTTAATTTCAACCGAAGTCACTGTAAACAGTTCATCTTTTAATGATCCCGCCAGTTCTTCTGCCTTCGTTTTCTGATCGCCTCCAAAGCGCTCTACCTGGGCGTTAAACACCACTTCGCGATACTTTGTTTTAAGCTCGAAGAATACAGCCGACCTGAAATTATTTATCTCCACCTGGCGGTTAACGATCATTGCCAGCGTGGGAGTCTGTACTCTTCCGATGGAAAGGATCTGCCTGTTCCCGTTGCCGTATTTGATGGTGTATAATCTTGTGGCATTCATTCCCAGGAGCCAGTCTGCCGCTGCCCTCGAATAGCCTGCAAAATACAGACTGTCGTATTCCTTCGCATCCTTCAGCTTTTTAAAACCTTCGCGGATCGCCTCTTCAGTAAGTGAAGAGATCCAAAGCCGTTTCATAGGCTTTTTACAATTTGATTTGGCAAGTACCCATCGCTGGATTAATTCCCCCTCCTGGCCCGCATCACCACAATTTATAATTTCATCAGCGTTGTTGAATAATGTTGAAATTGTATTGAATTGCTTCTCAACTCCTTTATCATTCTTTAGTTTTATCCCGAACCGCAATGGCAGGATCGGAAGCATATTAAGATTCCATTCTTTATAAGCACTGTCGTATTCATGCGGCTCCTTCAGTTCGCAGAGATGCCCGAACGTCCAGGTAACCTGGTAACCATTACCTTCCCAATAGCCGTCCTTTCGCTGTTTCGCGCCCACGATCTCCGCAATCTCTTTGGCAACACTCGGCTTTTCAGCAATACATACTTTCATATCCTCAAAATTAGCAATGGTATCGGGTTTTATGGAAGAATGATTTGATGTTTTATCAACATTTTTTAAGTAAATTTGGAATGTTAAAAACCATGATCACAATTGCTTTATGAAAAAAATATTATTCGCAATCACATTCCTGTTCCTTGTATTATCAGCCATTGCCAAAGAAAAAAAGCCAAAGCTCGAAAAAGGCCTTTATGCTGAAATGACAACTTCAAAAGGGATTATCCTGATTAAACTTGAATTTGAAAAAGTACCGATGACGACCGCTAATTTTGTGGCACTGTCAGAAGGCAAAATGAAAAACACAGCACGAAAAGAAGGCAAACCTTATTACGACAGCCTTAAATTTCACCGGGTGATCCCTAATTTCATGATCCAGGGAGGCGATCCGCAGGGAAATGGTGCAGGCGGGCCCGGATATAAATTCAAGGATGAGATTGTTCCGGAACTTAAACATTCAGGTCCCGGGATTCTTTCTATGGCCAATGCAGGGCCCGGCACAAACGGCAGCCAGTTTTTCATAACACATGTTGCTACTCCATGGCTTGATGGAAAACATACTGTTTTTGGAAATGTAGTATCCGGACAGGATGTTGTTAACGCTATCCAGCAGGGCGATATGATCATTAAAGTGAAGATCATCCGCAAAGGTAAACCTGCCAAGAAATTCAAGGCAGAGAAAGTATTTGCAGAGATGAATAAATAATTACATTCAGGGTTGTGGTTTGAGGCTGTGCTGTTTGATAATCGCACCGCCTTGCCAATCGATAGCTTTCGGGGCACACCTAACCACAATCCGCAATTTCATTTTAATAATCCTTATCTTATAATATGAAGGCTACCGTTGAAATCAGCATGTACGCACTTGAAGATGCTTATGAACAAAAAGTAATAGATTTTATTCAACGGATAAAACACAATAAAAACATACGCGTTGAAGTTAATGGCTTAAGCACTCAATTATTCGGTGAATATGAAGAGTTGATGACGGTTTTGAAAGACGAAATGAAGTCCGTATTTGAGAATGGCAAAGCGGTATTCGTTCTGAAGCTTGCCGGACTTGATCTTACTCGGGAGAAACTTCCTGAGATCCTTAAATAATCGGCACGATTATTTAAGCGATTCAAAATACCAAAGCCTTAAAAATGAAACGATCCGCAGCTTTCCTTTCCATTATAGCCTTAATATCAATTGTCAGCTTCAGGCCTGCAGGTGTTACAGGCAGTATGTTCCCTGATATTTCCTGCGAGGCATATGATGGAAAAATGGTTAATATCCCGGCTGATACAAAAGGAAAATACACATTGATCGCGATGGCATTCAGCACCGCTGCGGAAGATGATCTTAAATCATGGGTAAACCCTGTTTACAGTAAATTTATCGGGAAGGCGGATGAATCACAGGCGGATGTTTTTGATGTAAGCTATGATTACGATATTCACCTCTACTTCATCCCGATGTTCACGGGTGCTAATCAGCTTGCCAGTAAATCCTCCAAGGATAAGATCAAATCAAAGACAGATCCAGAGTTACATCCATATCTCTTATTTTATGATGGCGGTAAAACCTATAAAGAAGAACTTGATTTTCAAAAGAGGGATGTTCCTTATTTCTTCGTGCTTGATAAAACAGGCAAAGTGGCTTATACAACTTCAGGGAAGTATGACGACAAGAAAATGGAGAAGATTCTCGACATCATTGAGGAAAATTAAGCCAGTGAACTCAGCAACTTAAACAACCTGTCATCCGTAATTAAGCACCCGGCCTGGAGCAACTCGAAAACCTCGGTTTGTTTATCCTTCTCATAATTCTTTTCAGAGCTTACGATCGTGACCGAAGCATTATTTGAGCTGTTCCACTGTTCCATTACTTCCGGAGCGGTCAGGTCCAATGAGCTTGTTTCCTTTACCCTCAAACCTATTAGCTTCATCTTATCCTGGGTAAAATAAAAAAGGTTCAGCGTCTTGGAATCGCGGTATTCAAGGTAAGAGATCTTACCCAGGACTTTATCATATACAAGGTCGCTGAATACATCTATCAGTTCATTGGCCTTTTCATTCTCTTCTTTTTTCATTTTCTCCCAATCGGGTCCTGTGATCTGCATCGAGGCAAGAAAATTAATAAAATCAGGTTCAAGCACTTTTAATTCATCGGTAGCCAGTCGTTTGTATTTCATACATTTTGATTATTCGGCAAAAATACGGTAATTCGTGATTAAATATAATTCCCCTTCCCGCTTTCTCGACTTCGCTCGAAATGACAACGCGCGAAGCCATTTCGAGCGGAGTCGAGGAAGTGTGTGAGCCGATAATCTTAAAAACAAATCAACCAATGACCATCAACCATACTGTTACCGAACGTTTCTTAAGATATGTAAAGATCGATACACAAAGCGATCCTGAATCACCAACCTGTCCATCCACGGAAAAGCAAAAAGACCTGGGCCGCCTGTTAGTTCAGGAACTCCTTGAAATGGGGATCAGCGATGCACACATGGATGAATTCGGATATGTATATGCTACGATTGAAAGCAATACTTCCAAAAAAGTTCCTGTGATCTGCTTCTGCTCCCATATGGATACTTCCCCTGATTCATCAGGAACGAACGTGAACCCAGTTGTGCATACCAATTACGATGGCCGGGACATTCAGCTTAAAAATGACAAAACCCAGATCATCAGGGTCAAGGAACATCCTTCTCTCATGAAGCAGATCGGCAACGATATCATAACCACTGATGGCACTACATTACTTGGTGCAGATAATAAAGCCGGTGTGGCTGAGATCATGGACGCAGCTTATCATTTAATGAAGAATCCGGACATCAAACACGGAACCATCAGGATCCTGTTTACCCCGGATGAAGAAATAGGCCGTGGTGCAGATAAAGCCGACATGAAAAAGCTGGGTGCAGATTTTGGCTATACCATTGACGGAGAAGAGCTTGGACATATAGAAAATGAAACATTCTCAGCAGATGGTGTAACCATCACTATTCATGGTATAAGTACACATCCCGGCTTTGCCAAAAATAAAATGGAAAGCGCAATTAAGATTGCAAGTGAAATTGTTGCCGCTTTGCCAAAAGATAAAATGAGCCCGGAAAGCACGGAGAAAAAAGAACCTTTTGTTCATCCGGTAAACATATCCGGAGGTATTGAAAAAACGATACTTCAATTTATTATCCGTGCCTTTGATGAGGAAAGCCTGGTGTCCCAGGAGAATTTCCTGAAAGAACTGACTACGAAGATTATTTCAAACTATCCGCGTTCCACTTTTGATTTCGAAGTGAAAGAACAGTACAGGAATATGAAAAAAGTGCTTGATAAGAATCCTGAAATTGTGAATTACGCGCTTGAAGCTATTAAACGTGCAGGGGTTGAACCTGTTCTTTCCAGTATTCGGGGCGGCACGGATGGCTCCCGGTTCTCTTATATGGGATTGCCTTGTCCGAACATATTTGCAGGTGAACACGCATTTCATTCGAAACTTGAATGGGTATCTGTACAGGATATGGAAAAAGCGGTGGCTACAATTGTGAACCTTGCAATGATCTGGGAGGAGAACAGTTAATTAATTCAATCTCATGAAAACTTCTGGTTCGGGCTCCTCATCAGTTTGTTTTTACTGCTAAGTATCGGAGGGGTTATTGGCGGCAGTATCATGATATTCAAGAACATCGACCTCAGGCTGTTCGGTATAAAGACTACCGGAAAAATTGTAGATACTGAGCTCAGCTCTTCACTGTCTGACAGGGACTATAAGCATGCGAAGCGAATTCATCTCTCCTCGGTTGTCGAATATACAGTTAACGGAAAGAAGATGATCTCTAAATCACATTCCTCAGCTGATAATATTGATAAAGGGATTGGAGATGAAGTCGAAATACTTTACAGGGAATCTGAGCCCGGATACTTCGAGCTGCAGCTGCAATTAAAAGAAAACTTGGTCGCTGGTATTGCCTGTATATTAATAGGCGGGATATTCACAACAATTATTCCCTTGCGCTTATTTACACGTATAAAGAGCGAAAGAAAGATGCCGCGAAGAAAGCGCAGGCCGAACATAATTTCAAGATGTAAAATTATTTTTTGGAAAATATTGCGGCTAACAACCGGAGAGCATTACAAAACACTCTAAATCCTGAACCCAAGAATAAGAACATCGTCTACCTGCTCCAGGTTCCCTTTCCATTCTTCCAGGGTTTCATTCAAAACCTTATATTGTTCGTTCATGGGCTTACGGTGGACCGACAATAACAACTGCTGCAGAGATTTGTATTTAAACTTCTTTCCTTTCTGGCCTCCAAACTGATCCGCATATCCGTCACTAAAAAGATAGATCATGTCCGAAGTGTCAATATCAATTTCATGTGAGGAAAACACGAAATCCTTGTTCTCATTCTGTGCGCTGATTGCGACTTTGTTTCCTTTATATTCAACCAGCACCCCATTATGGATGTGATAAACCGGGTTATTGGCACCGGAAAACTGCATTTTCCTGTTTTTCATATCCACCCGCACCAGTGAAAGATCCATTCCATCCCTCACATTATATTTCTGAGAGTTCTGGCTGAATAAATCTGTTACTTCAGCCTGCAGGAAACTCAGCAATTCGGAAGTAGAAGGGAGATATAGCTGCTTGATTGCATTGCTGAGCACATTATGCCCAACCATGCTCATAAATGCACCCGGAACACCGTGACCGGTGCAATCAACCACCGCAATATAAATGTAATCACCCGATAATGAGATCCAATAAAAATCACCGCTGACAATATCTTTGGGCCGGTACAAAACAAATGATTCCGGTATTAAGCGATTTATGGTTTCGTTATCCGGCAGTATCGATTGCTGGATATATTGTGCATAGCGTATACTATCAGTGATGCTTTTGTTTTTTTCTTCTATGATATTTTTCTGAAGCATTATTTCACTGTTTGCTTTCCTTTTTTCCCGGTATTGCCTGAAAACAAAAACTCCCATGAAAAGAAAGATCAATGAAACGCCAATAAAAACATACATGAACACGGTCCGGTTGTGAACATCTTCCTGTGACTTTTCAAGTGCCAGGTTCTTAAGTTTTATTTCCTTCTCCTTGTCACGTGTCTGATATTGGGTTTCCAGCTCAAGAAGCTGTTTCCTGCTTTTTTCATTAAATACAGAATCTTTATAATCCATAAACTTTTCGTGATACAACAACGCATTCTTCATATCACCCAGGTCCTTATATACCTGGTAGATCGATTCGCTTGATTCCTTTAAATTATCAAATGCATTTCGCTGTTCGTGGATCCGGTAGGACTTTAAATAATTATCCAATGCTTTTTCCTTTTCACCCATATCATAATAGGTTTTACCAATAGCCTGGTAAGTAACGCCTATTCCGTATGCATGATCAATCTGTTTAAACAGTTCCATCGCTTTCTCAAGATTTACCAGGGAAGAGGAATATTCCTTCTGTGCATCTTTGAGCTGACCTATCTGTGCATAAGTCATGGCCTCAGCATATGTAAATTTCTGTTCCCTGAACATTGCCAGTGCTATGTCAAGATACTTAAAGGCACTATCCATTTTGCCGGTATTCCCGAAGATATTCCCAATGCCAAACGCTGCGATTGCGATAGTACGGTTGTTTTTTAGTTCAGTGCCTAAGCGGTAACACGTCCTGAAAGCCCCGAGTGCCTTTTCATATTCTTTATTTCCAAGATAAGTATTTCCGATTGAATTCATAACACTGTTCATGGCAGTCCTGTCGCCTGCTTCCTCATACAGCGAATATGATTCACGCAGGTTTTTCAGGGCAAGGTCATAATTCCCCTTTGCATTATATATTTCACCAAAGCAGGAAAGAGAAGTCGCTTTTCCTTTTAAAAAATTTATTTTATCGGCAAGTTCATATGCCCGGGATGCAAATTTATAGCTGCTGTCAGGATAATCATTCAGGTTCCGGGCTATTGCATTCAGTGTATTCACCCGCTGCGTATCTGTCATTGTGAGTGACAGGCTATTGACTAAACTATCAGTCAGGTCTTTATTTTTTGCAAAGGCCGTATTGACAAGAAACAACAATGCTAGTATGTAAATGAGTTTTCTCAATTTTATGGAATGCAGTAGACCTCAAATATAGGAATATTGTTTATGGATTGTTTTCAATTGCTGCATCACAGGGTAAAAACCTAATCAAATGGAAACTCAAAATGAAATAAAGCTCAGCATTCCAAAACCATGTCATGAGGATTGGAATAAGATGAAACCCAATGAAAAAGGCGCATTCTGCGGCAAGTGCGCTAAAACGGTGATCGATTTTACAAATAAAACCACTGCCCAGATAAAAGAGTTCTTTGCTGAACAAACCGGAAACAAGATTTGCGGGCGTTTCATTCCTGAACAATTAGATGAACCTGCTAAGCAGGCGGAGCTCTTTATTCCTCTTCATCTGCTGCCGCGGAAATTGTCCCCGGTGAGAGCATTTGCATTGTTCATTGTATTTGGAACGACCCTGTTCAGCTGCAGTACTCAACAGGGTGAGGTGGTTGGAAAGATCTCAGCACTTGATACCGCCAGGTTAAAAAAAGGCGAAGTGGTTGAAAAGCGCCTGATGGGTGATACTATTTCAAGCGAAGAAACACAACCAAAAAATTCAGAGGTCAATAGCAAGAGCAATTGTGTGCCCGAAAAAGGAGATGTTGAGATCATGATGCTGGGAGATGTAGCTTTTACCGCGGACACTGTCAAGCATGAACCGGATTCTATTAAACAAACCAGGAAAGGAAAGATCAGGTTCGATAATCAATAACTAATAAAAAAAGCCCCCGGATTCCGGAGGCTTTTTTTATTCTGTAGTTGACAGATCTTATTTGTTAACTGTTTTAGCTAATTCAGCGCCAGCTTTAAACTTAGCAACTTTCTTAGCAGCAATTTTAATTGCTTTTCCAGTTTGTGGATTGCGGCCGTTACGTGCAGCTCTTTTAGAAACTGAAAATGATCCGAAACCTACTAATGCAACTCTGTCGCCTTTTTTAAGCGCTTTTGATGTTGCAGTAACAAATGCATCTAATGCTCTTTGTGAATCAGCTTTTGTCAATTTTGACTCAGCTGCGATTGCGTCAACTAATTCTGCTTTGTTCATTTTTGTTTTGTTTTTGGGTTAAACATTAAATTATATTGAACTAATGTATAACAGAATGCTTATACGAAGCAAGTTTTAAGACATAAAAAATCAAGAAATGTTGATAAATGGCGTTTTTGTTAATAACCCTCCCTGGTTCCCTTGCTAATCAAGTGATTCAGATTTCAAGTATTTATTGGATACTTCTTTTGGAAAAAACATATTTTTACATAAAACTATCGAGATGGGCACAGATAAAGAAAACCGGGGCGAAAAAAAACTGGTTAATACCCCTGTTCAGAATTACGAAATAACTTCACAAGGCTCACTAGGCCTGCTGGCATTGGGTGCAGCCGGCATAAGGGCCTGGCGTGAAAAACGCGAAGAAGAAAAAACGAACATTAAACCGGGCGCTTCAAATGAGTAAAAGACTAGCAAAAAAGGTACTGGTGATCGGCTGGGATGCTGCTGACTGGAAAGTAATCAATCCCCTGCTCGACCAGGGATTGATGCCCGCTCTTGAAAGCCTCATTAATAAAGGTGCAATGGGTCACCTTGCCACACTCGATCCCCCGCTCTCCCCTATATTATGGACATCCATAGCTACCGGCAAAACCGCAGATAAACACGGGATCCTGAATTTTATTGAACCGGACCCGGCAACCTCAGGGCTAAGGCCTGTTTCAGTAACATCAAGAAAAATAAAAGCAGTATGGAACATCCTTACACAGGAAGGGTTCAAAACGCACCTGGTAGGATGGTGGCCAAGCCATCCCGCTGAACCGATCAATGGTGTATGTGTTTCAAACATGTTCCAGAAACAACCGAAATCAAATGAGGATCCCTGGCCTGTACCGGCGGGTTCTGTCCATCCGAAAGAACTTGAAGATACATTATCGGAATTCCGCGTTCGCCTGGATGAGATTACTGCATCCATGATACTTCCATTTGTTCCCGGTGCCGCACAGGCGAACCAGGAAAATGACGGTTCCATTCATGCGATAGCCCATCACCTGGCGGAAGCATCCAGTCTTCATGCTGCATCAACATGGATCCTTGAAAATAAAGAATGGGATTTCATGGGTGTGTATTTCGATACAATAGATCATTTCTGCCATGGCTTTATGAGGTTCCATCCTCCCCAGATGGAAGGCATCCCCGACAATTACTATGCTTTATATAAAGATGTGGTAAACAGCGCTTACCGCTTCCAGGACATGATGCTGGAGCGCACACTTCAGCTTGCGGGCGATGACACTACTGTGATTATACTCTCTGACCACGGGTTTCATTCGGACCATCTCCGCCCGAAAAAGCTCCCGAAAGAACCAATCGCCCCGGCACTGGAGCATAGCCCTTACGGTATTATATGTATGGCAGGCCCGAATATACTGGAGGATGAGAGAATATTTGGTGCTACACTTCTGGATATCACCCCTACAATACTTACTTTATTCGGACTGCCGATCGGAAAGGATATGGACGGCCAGCCTTTACTCCAGGCATTTAAAGAAGATATCCAGCCTGATTATATCGACAGCTGGGAAACTGTCCAGGGAGAATGCGGCATGCATCCCCCGGACCTGCAGGAGGATCCCTGGGCAGCCCAGGCGGCAATGCAGCAGCTTATTGAACTTGGATATGTTGAAGGGCCTGAAGCTGATATGCAGGAAAGGATAAGATCAAATAAAAATGAAACAGATTTTATCCTCGCCAAGGTTTATGCAGGTTCACGAAGGCACGAACTGGCAATCCCGATACTTGAATCGCTTTATAAAGAGAACCCTTCTGCCGCCAGGTATGGGCTCAAGCTTGCACATTGCTTTCAGATCACAAGAAACATTAAAGGCCTGCGTGAACTCATAGAAGATCTTCGGAAGAAAGAACTCAAGGAATTACCCGACCTTGATTTTCTCGAAGGCACATTGCTTTTGTTTGAGAACAAGCCCCGCAGGGCACTCGAAATGTTCCGGAAAGCTGAACAGACAATATCGCATATGCCATTCCTTCATATACAGATAGGGAATGTTTACAATAAAATAAGAAGATGGGCGGATGCTGAAAGAGCATTCAAAACCGCAGTAACCATTGATATAAATAATCCATATGCCTACCATGGATTAGGCATGAGTTATCTGCGGCAGTATGAATATGAACTTGCAGCGGATGCAGTGTTAAATGCGATCAGTTTAAACTATCATTTCCCTGAAGCACATTATCACCTGGGCGAGATCCTCATGAATATGAAAGATTACGAGAGGGCGGCCCAGGCATTTGAAGTTAGTATTGCAATGATGCCGGGATTCAAAAAAGCCCATGAATGGCTCGTGAAACTGTATGATGGTCCTCTCGCACAACCGGAAAAGGCTGAACGTTCACGCCAGTTTATCAAGGAAAAGATCAAAGGTACAATCACAATTGTAACCGGGCTTCCGCGTTCGGGTACCTCAATGATGATGCAGATGTTGAAAGCGGGTGGGATCCAGACCCTTACGGATGGCATCAGAAAGGACGATGAAAACAATCCTAAAGGCTATCTTGAATTCGAACAGGTAAAAAAACTTGCACTGGATAATTCATGGGTCCATGAAGCCGAGGGTAAGGCCATCAAAGTAATCTCACATCTTTTGCCTCACCTTCCTTCGATCTATAATTACAAGATCCTTTTCATGCAAAGGGATATGTCTGAGATATTAAAATCACAGCAGAAAATGCTTGGAAAGGATCCGAATGTGTTTCCCAGCCAGCTTGCTGAAACATTCCGGAAACAACTCAAAAAAACCGAAAGCTGGCTTGCAGGCCAACCTAACATGGATGTATTGTATGTAAATTACAGGGATATCATTGAGCATCCGGAAGAGCAGGCAGAAAACATAGCATCCTTTCTAGGCGCAGAGCTTAACACCCCTGAGATGTGCACTGCTATTGACAAAGACCTGTACAGGAATAAAGTTTAAAAAATGGATATTTGCTTATCCGGTATTTTTTATATATTTGGTTTACAGAACATTCTATGAAAAAAACTTACGCTGCCAAACTTAAATCTTATTCCGCCTATGCAGCTGCATTCTTCGCATCGGCAAATGCTGCGGATGCCCAGGTTGTTTATACTGATATCAGTCCTGATCAGACTTTCAACACCGATGGAGCCAGCTATGATCTTGACCTGAACAATGACGGAACATTTGACTTTCAGTTCCGGCAGATCATTACTCCGGGCGCTACTACCTCTTCTTCATCATCCCCGGGCTACAACAAGGTTGAAGTTGAAGCGTTAAACTCAAACATGATCGCAGGCTCAACAAGCGGGGCTTATATCTATCCGCTTGCCATGGCTGCAGGCGATAGCGTGAAACCAAGCCTTCAATGGAATGTCGGGGCCTACCAGTCAATGGGAAGTCTTTGGTCTGGCACTGCAACCTATGGCAACTGGCCGGGATCAACAGATAAATATATCGGGTTAAAGATTAATGTGTCAGGTGCCACTTATTATGGTTGGGCACGCCTGGATGTAAATGCACTTGCCACCCAATTTACCATAAAAGATTATGCATATATGAATGCTCCTGATCAGCCTATAATGACCGGCAGCACTTCAGTAGGGATTAGGCATGATGGTTTCGGAAATGTAAAAATCTATAATGATAACCGCACTGTTTATATCACCAATCCAGATGCAGCTCCTGGCAGTCTTATCCAGGTATATGACATTTCAGGGAAAGAAATTATTACATTACAGGTCAGTGAAAAAGAAAGTATCCTGCAGATGGAAAATGAGAAAGCAGGTGCTTATTTCGTGCGTTACTCCAATGACAAATTCAAATACACAAAAAAGATAATCATCAATTAAAATATCCACTTATGAAAAACACCTCTACTATTCAGAAAAAACTTAAAACGTATTCTGCACTCGCTGGTACGATCGCAGCCGCTGTTAATACAGTATCAGCGCAATCCGTTGTATATACAGATGTCACGCCAGATTCGGTTCTTGGTATCGGCGGTATTTATAACCTGGATCTTAATAATGATGCAGTGGTTGATTTCGAATTAGTACAAAGGTCGGGGCTTTATGCCAGCTTTTTCACTTATGACGCCATAGGTGTTTTTCCAAGGGGCGCTAATGCAGTTGACACCAGCGGAGGCAACGGGACCGCTACAGCACTTGATGTGAACATGCAGATTGACTCATCACTTAACTGGCTCGACTCAACAGAAATGGCTGCAATTACTCCTCCTACAGCTAATGGCCTGGCACTCGTTGTACCAGCCTTTAGTATATCCGGAGGCAATTTCCTCGGTACAATGGGAAAATTCCTTCCGCTGCGTTTCGAAGTTGGGGGAGTGAAGCTATATGGATGGGTAAGACTGGATGTTGCGGCCGATTCGAAATCATTCACAGTTAAAGATTATGCGTATACCAACGTCCCTAATTCCTATTCTATTACAGGCGCAATGGTTGGGATATCCGAGGCAGCTAAAAATGACAACATCAGCATTTATTCCTATGATAATAATATTGTTGTAAAAATGGATCCGAATGTAGCAGCCGAAGGTACTGTTTCTGTAACAAATCTTTTAGGTCAGAATGTATGTACGCAGGTGATCAGCAGCAATGAAACTTTTATTTCCCTGAGTGGAGCACGTGCAGGCATCTACATGGTAACTGTAAGCCAAAGCAATGGTTCTTATACCAAGCGTATCAGCATTAATTAATCTGATTTTCTAAAGTAAGCCATCATTTGATTCTTTCAAATGATGGCTTTTTTTATATACTTTTGTCGAAACATAATACTCAAACCATGAAAAACAATTCCTCTGTTCAGAAAAAATTAAAATCTTATTCCGCAATGGCAGGAACGCTGGCAGCTGCAGTTAATACAGCAGGTGCCCAGAATATTGTTTATACCGATGTTACACCTGACGCAACCCTTGGGGTGTCCGGTATTTATAATCTTGACCTGAATAATGATGCTGTCATTGATTTTAAGATCGAACAGCGCTCCGGCTTATACGCAAGCTATTTTTCATACGATGCTATAGGTGTTTTTCCAATGGCTGCATTTAATTCTCTTGATACTATCAACGGAGCTGCAACCGCGATGAATATCAATATGACCATCGATGCCAACCTTAACTGGGTGGATTCTGCACAGCTTGCTGCAATTGTTCCTCCTACAGCAAACGGACTTGCATTGAATGTTCCACTTTTTGGCATTACCGATGGTAATTTTACAGGACAAAACGGAAAATTCCTTCCATTGAAATTCAGAGTTGGCGGTGTTGACCTGTTCGGCTGGGTGAGACTTAACGTTGCTGCTGATGCGAAATCATTCACCGTTATCGATTATGCTTATACGAATACCCCGAACTCCTATTCAATTACCGGTTTGCAGTCAGTTGGTATAGCTGAGGCAGGAAAAAACAACCAGGTGAATATTTTCAGCTTTGGAAAAGAGGTTACGGTGAAGCTTGACCAGGATGTAGCTATTGACGGGATGATCGAAGTGACCAATCTTCTTGGACAAACTGTTTCTAAAGTTTCTTTAAGCAAAGCAGAAACAATAGTTTCACTTGAAGATGTGCAAACAGGGATTTACATGGTGACTGTAAAACAAAGCTCCGGCTCATATACCAAAAGAGTAAGCATTAAATAAAGTGCATTATTTTCATACAGGCCACCTTTCTCCCTGAGAAAGGTGGTTTTTTTTGTTTATTTTTGTAATATGAATGAGTTCCGCGAAGCCTTACTGATAGCCATAACCACTCCGATCTATGCAATTGTGATCGGGGCTGAAATGCTTTTCAGTTATCTTCACCATAAAAATTATTATTCGCTCAAGGGCACCCTTGCCAACATTTACCTTACCATTTTAAATTTCAGCCTCGACATCCTTGTCAGGGGAGTTTGCCTTCTTGTACTCAATTATTTTTACCAGTTCAGGTTTACTGAGCTTTCCAATCCATTCGCCTACTGGTGCATTCTACTAATCGCCCAGGATTTCATGTTTTACTGGCTTCACCGCGTAGACCACTATTGCCGGCTCTTCTGGGCCGTTCACGTAACGCACCACTCATCGGAAGAATTCAATCTTACCGTAGGATTCCGGTCTTCTGTTTTTCAGCCACTTTACCGTTTCATTTATTTTATCCCCCTTGCCTTACTTGGATTTAAAGGCATAGATATCATGTTCATTTATGCAGCAACACAGATCTATGGTATCCTGATCCATACAAAAGCTGTCGGCAATCTCGGATTCATCGAATGGTTCATGTCCACCCCTTCACATCACAGGGTGCATCATGGCTCAAATATCCGGTACCTTGATAAGAATATGGGAATGGTCTTTATTATCTGGGACAGGCTTTTTGGAACCTTCCAGGCGGAAGATAAAAATGATGAGGTTGTTTACGGGCTCACTGAGAACATCAGAACCTTTAATCCCATAAAACTTGTATTTCATGAATGGATCGGGATCCTGAAAGATCTTAAAAAACCTGCACCATTAAAAGCTAAGCTCTTATATATTTTCGGCCCGCCGGGCTGGAGCCATGATGGCAGCAAGAAAACTTCAAAGCAATTACGTGCAGAGCTTCAGCCGGAAATAAAAACGGAACCTCTCCCACAGGAAAATGGAGAAGAGATGGAACACGCGCAATTGAGCGGCTTGCAAAGCAGCAAATAAAACAGCGATCCTGAAAATCGAACCTATATTATCATTCTTCCGGAGCAGAAAAGGAATATTACTTTCCCTCTCTGCCATCCTGTTTACCTGGTATCTTGTCTGCCTTCCTGATCCGCTGTTTACAAACAAGACTAGCACTGTTCTCGAAGACAGCAAAGGGAATCTCCTGAATGCAAAGATCGCAGAGGACGGCCAATGGCGTTTTCCTTACAGGGACAGTGTACCCGACAAATTCAGGAAATGCATTATTCAATTTGAGGACAGGCCTTTTTATTATCATCCCGGCTTTAATCCCCTGGCTTTTGCCAGGGCCCTTGTTCAGAATCTCCGCTCCGGCCAAACGGTCAGCGGGGGCAGCACGATCACAATGCAGGTCATCAGGCTTTCAAGAAAGGGAAAGGCCCGTACCTATCTCGAGAAACTCACAGAAATAATCCTGGCAAGCCGCCTGGAACTGCGCTGTTCAAAAGAGGAGATCTTGGCACTGTATGCATCCAATGCCCCTTTTGGAAGTAATGTGGTTGGTATTGATGCGGCTTCCTGGAGATATTACGGCCGGGGGCCTGAAAAGCTATCATGGGCAGAAAGCGCAACACTCGCTGTACTTCCGAATGCTCCCGGATTAATTTATCCCGGAAGAAACCAGGAAAAGCTGAGGACGAAAAGGAACCGCCTACTTGACAGGCTCTTCACTGCGAAAATAATAGACAAAGAAACGTGTGAACTCGGCAAGCTGGAACCCCTTCCGGGAAAACCGCATGTACTTCCACAGCTTGCACCTCATCTGCTTCAAAGGGTATCGGGTGACGGCCACAAAGGTAAACGCGTGCTTACTACTATAAACGGCCATTTGCAGGAACGTGTCAATACGATTATAGAGAACCATCATAAGATCCTTAAAGGAAATGAGATCCACAATGCATGTGCTGTTGTAATAGAAGTGAGCACAGGAAATGTTCTCGCTTATACCGGAAATACTGCGAATCCGGGAAAACCTGAATATAACAGCGATGTTGATGTTATAGCGGCCCCGCGCAGTACAGGGAGCATTCTAAAACCATTTCTTTATGCCTGTATGCTGAATGACGGGGAACTTCTGCCAAATACATTGATCCCTGATATCCCGACACAGATCGCAGGTTATGCACCGCAAAATTACAATACCACCTTCGATGGGGCTGTTCCGGCAAAACGTGCATTGGCAAGAAGCCTGAATGTTCCTTCAGTAAGGATGCTGCAGAATTACGGGATAGAAAAGTTTAACTATAATTTAAAAAGGATCGGGATGACCACACTTAACCGGCCTCCTGATCATTATGGTCTATCAATAATCCTGGGCGGCTCAGAAGCAAAACTCTGGGACCTTACAGGAATGTATGCAAGCATGGCAAGAGCGCTGAATAATTACATTCCGAATGGCGGCAGGTATAATAAATATGATCTGCACCCAAACAGGTATATGCTACACGATCAGGAAAAAAGTGAGATCATCAAAACAAATTATCTTGATGCGGCTTCTATTTATTTAACATTTGAAGCAATGGCGGAAGTTGCCCGGCCGGATGAAGATGCAGGCTGGAGGCAATACACCTCCGCAAATAAAGTGGCGTGGAAAACAGGGACCAGCTTTGGTTTCAGGGACGGATGGGCCATCGGTATCACCGCAAAATATGTGGTAGGGGTTTGGGTAGGAAATGCTGATGGCGAAGGCCGGCCCGGATTAACGGGAATTCAGACTGCCGCTCCCATCCTCTTTGATATCTTCAGCCTGCTAAAACCTTCAGCTTGGTTCCAGATGCCTTTTGATGAGATGGAAAGAACAGGCATCTGCAGGCGGAGCGGCAGTAAGGCTTCGGAGCTTTGCGAAGATGTTGACACTATTCGGATCCAACGATCAGGTTTACGTACCGAGCCCTGTCCTTACCACAGGCTGATCCATCTGGATCATTCAGAAAAATTCCGCGTTGACAGCGAGTGTGAGGATGTAAATAAAATGAAACATATTTCCTGGTTCCTTCTGCCACCTGCAATGGAATGGTATTACAAGTCAAAGAACTCCTGGTATAAAGAGTTACCGCCTTTCCGTGAAGATTGCGGAGTTAAAGGCTCGGGGGCGATGGAAATGATTTATCCGAAATCATACAGCAAAATTTATGTTCCGGTAGAACTTAATGGCACAATTGGAAAAACAATATTTGAAGTAGCTCACCGCAAAGCCGATGCGGTTATTTACTGGCACCTGGATGGTAAATACATCAGCAGTACAAAAAACATCCATCAGCTCGGATTGGCCCCGGATGAAGGTGAGCATATTCTTACGTTGGTTGATGAAAAAGGCGAATCGCTTACCGGGCAGTTTGAGATAGTCAGTAAAAAAAAATAGAAAATCCCGTATTCAAAAGTTGAATACGGGATCTTAAGAGGCTGCGTTTCTATTGTTTAATTATCTTCGAGCTGATCAGCCCTTCCGTTGTAACAACATTCACGAAATATATTCCTGAATCGAAATTCGTAAGATCAAGAGTTGTCTTTTCATTCGTGATGCGTTCTGATATCACTGCTTCTCCAAGCACATTCAGGACATTCACTGTACTTCCGGCAAGCTCTTGTCCCTTATCCGTGAGGACAAACATACCGGTTCCGGGATTCGGATAAACCGTGAATACATCATTCCTGTATTTTTCAATTCCGGTTGGATCAGCAAGAACACTCCTAAAACTGAATGCTTCAAGAAAAACCCCGGAATCAGCCATGTCATCAAACGCATCAGCGATAGCCACTTTAAAGTGATATAATGCTCCCGGGATAACCTGTGCAAATGCTGTAAGGTTTGTTGTAAAACCATCATAAGCAATATACTGTCCGGCAGGATTTTCATTATTATAATAATATACTGAATTCGTATCATTATTAACATTATTGATGGCAACGGGGATGCCACCCGGAATAGTAGCACAGTTCACGGTGCCGACAATGCCCGGACCACTTATAAAAATTGCGAAAACATCATTGAACGTTCCAACATATTCGAGGTATTCTTCCGACCCGAAAGAAAAGTTGAACATTAAGGTATCTCCTGCAGGAAGACAATCAAATTCAAGAACACATGCATCAAACGTAGTTGAACCTGAAAGCGAATCCAGATCAGTATCACCCGCAGTCCCTGGCATAGCTGTGGCAGTTGTGAATACATTGCCAGCTGTTGCACTTGCAGATCCGGTAGTTAGCACTATCCCATGTGTGATAGCCATTTCAGATGTCCCGTTAAACTCACCCATTGCAAGAGGATCACAATTCACGGTAAGTCCCGAAACGGTTACCCCAAATCCCTCCAGAAGTGTAGTGATCTGAGATGTTGTAAGAGAATCAGTAATGGTTAATTGTGCCTTACAGTTTATTGCAAGAACAAGCATTATAAACGGGAGTAATATTTTCTTCATAGGTTAAAATTATAAAAATTCAGGTCTTTTTTTTAATATCCGCACAAATTATTTACATTTTTTTCTTCAACAATTTTCGCAGATCGAACCGGTGGCCGTAATAAAACTTGAACGTGCCATATTTATAATTGATAGAAGCGATCTTATCATCACCGAGCACAAAATTATTCCCGATCCAGTAAACCCCTATAAAGTATGATTTCCTGTTATAGCCCATTGAAAATCTAGTCTGTAATGAAAATGCAGCTGAGCTGTTGCTGTAGGTTGCCTTATCAAAAGCATTCACACTGTAAAACTGCTGATACGAAATCCCCGGCAGTGTAGTAAGATTAACAAACCAGTTCTTTTTTTTACCGAACACAAGAGTATAGGTATATCCGCAGGAAAGACCAAACACATAAGAAGCTGCCGAACTCATCTGGAGCTCTTTCCTGAACTTGAGATGCACGCTGTCCGGGTACATAATAGTGTCTGCAGTTAAGCCATAAATAAAACTATATGTGCCTAAAAGGAAAGATCCGGCACTCTTCTTCTGCTTTTGTGATAAGCTGTAAGGTGCAGCACTTGAGTAGCGTTTATTATTGAAGACATACGTAAGCGTGAATCCCGCATGATAGTTACGGATATCCCCTCTCCGTGAATAATCTGTTGTTGTATCGCCCGGCACGTTATACATTGCAGAGGTTCTGAAACCCTGGTACTGCCTGTAATACACATCATACATAAAGCGCCTGGCATTTGCCGAAGTAGAAACCGCAAACTGGCTGGACTTGCCATAACGTGCATCATCGTTATTTATTCCCGGGGGACTGTATTCTATATCCACACCGATGCCTTTGAATGTTAAGCTGACACCCATGTTCAGCCTTGTGTTAATAGTGTATTCAATATTCGACAACGAATCTTTGTCGTTTATTATAAATTTGTTTGTGCGGATAACAGCGAATAATTTCGCATTGAGCATGTCTTTAAAACTGGTAATATAATTTGTATCTATCTTCTGATATATACTGGCAGAATCCTTCTTATGCTTTCCTTTTTGGGCAGCGGCAGAAAAGAAAACCAGGAGAAGACAGAACAGAAGGGATGACTTTCGCATTTTGGCCGCAGTATTAAAACATTAATGTTAGTGTGCTTTCACCGGGAAAGTGTATATGGTATTCATTTTTACGGGCCGTCCATTCTGTAAGGCAGGCGCAAACTTCAATCGTTCAATATATTTTCCAACGGCTTCATCAACGCCATCTCCAACTCCACTGATAATTATGACATTACTTACAGAGCTGTCGGGCTTCACATCAAAACTGAGCATGACCTCACCTACCGTATGCTTCTTTACTGCTTCTTCCGGGTATTCAAGATTACTATACACTTCAGCATACAGTGCCTGGTCACCTTTCGGATAAGTGGGCTCTGAGTTTGTGACCACCTTTTTATTTTGATTATTACTTTGAGCGGCCACGGAACAGGTAATAATGAGGAAGCCAATTAAAGAAAAGAGCTGTTTCATATTCTATTTACAATTGAATAATCGTTTGCTGATGGCCGAGCCGTCACCTAATTCTTCCGCTCTTTTAAAATCCTCACAGGCAAAACTTTTTTTATCCTGGTAAAGATACAAGTCTCCTCTCATGATCAATGCTTTAACATGTTTAGGCTCCAGTTCAATAACCCTGCTTAAGTCCGAAAGGGCACCTACATAATCTTTCTGCCGTATTTTGGCAACCGCCCTTTGCTCATACGAGGATGTATGCCCAGGCGCAATTGATATCGCCTTTGCATAATCCTTCAGGGCGTTCTGATAGTCTGATATTAAATCATAGGCATTAGCGCGAAGAATATAAGCTTCCTCATGATCCGGTTTTAGTTTAATTGCTTCTGTGCAATCCTCAATTACCGCTTTATAATCAGGAAGGTCATATTCTGCGCGTGCTTTAAGGTAATAGGCTTCCGCGTTCAGCGGCTGCAGCCTGATCGCTTTTATGCAATCTTCAATTGCCCCGGCATGGTTCCCTTGCTGATCGCGCAGCTTGCTCCTGGATAAATATGCAAGTGCATCTTCCGTATATAGTGACAATGCCTTATTATAGTCCTCCAGGGCTTTCTTTTTATCACCGGTAGCTTCGTATTGAACGGCACGGTTCATATAACCCTCATACGCATCGGGATGAACACTGAGAAGCTCCGTTAACACCTGTATGGCACCAGCCCTGTCGTTTAGTACACTAAGACAAAAAGCTTTATTTACATAGGCCCGGGCATACTTTGGATTTAACCTGATCGCTTTATCGAAATCTTTAATTGCAGCAGCGTGTTCTTCCTTAATACTCAAAAGGTACCCGCGATTGTTATAGGCTTCTACCGAATTCGGGTTAATGGCTATGGCTTTATCATAATCTTTTAAGGCGGCTTCGAAATCATTCTTTTCTGCAAAGGCAGATCCGCGGTTAATATAAGCTGCCACGTACCGGGGATCAATGGTGATGGCCCTGGAATAATCAATTATGGCCTTATCGGTTTCTCCCATTCCGGAATATACAGCGCCCCTGTTAAAATATCCTGATGCCTCAGCAGGATTTTTTTTTATATAATCATCGAATGCCGCAAGCGACCCTTGGTACTGCCCATCTATAGCCTTGTCATCCCTGCCAGGTATTATCTGGGCATAGAACCATGCAGGCATGGTAAGCAGAAGAAAGCCAATGAGGGCTAAACGCATGGTGATTACTTAAAACTGGATTTTATATATGCAGAACAAAGATCAATAGTAGCCTCAATCCCTTTCTTATGTGTACGTTCAACGCCATGTGAAGCCGCCACGCCCGGTCCGATCAACGCCACCCGAAAGTCTTTTCCAGCACGCAATGCAGCCGAACCATCCGATCCGTAGTATGGATAAACATCCAGTTTATAAGGGATTTTATTCTTGTCAGACAGTTCCACAAGCTTTTTCCTGAAATTATAATCGTAGGGACCTGAAGAATCCTTCACGCAGATCGAACAGCTGACCTCATCGCCTTCACATGCATCGCCAAGCACACCCATGTCGATCACAAGAAGTTCTTTTATGGTAGTGGAATAACCTACAGTTCCGCCATGCCCCACTTCTTCATAGTTAGAAAAGAATAGCTCTACAGGCACTTCCTTTTTCTTCTGGCTGAAATAACGGGCAAGCTCAAACAATACGAAACAGCCTGCTTTATTATCCATGAACCTCGATTTTATGAAGCCGTTATCATACTCACGGTACCGGGGCTCAAAGCAGATGATATCACCTGTTCTTATGCCGAGCTTCTCTGTGTCTTTTTTCGAATAGACTTCTTCATCCAGGCGAATATGCATGGTGTCATAATTTCGTTTTTCATCTTCCCGCTTATTATTTGCATGTGAAGACGGGTTGTTAAGCAGTAATGTTCCGGTGAATTCTCTGCCGTTCAACCCAATGATCTTCACATATTCACCTTCTGCACTTGCAAGCTGAAGGCCGCCTAATGACGAAAAACTAAGTGTTCCGTTGCTTTTTATCCCGGATACTATTGCACCGAGTGTATCAACATGCGCTGCAACAGCAAGGGTCGGATTCTTTCCCAAAGCGCATTTTACAGCGCCTTTGTTGGTAAGCTCCGGCTTAAGTCCGTAACTCTTCAAAAGATTAAATATATAGCTGCAGGCTTTTTCTGTATACCCGGTTGGAGAGTCGATCTCCACCAGTTGCTGGAGTGTTTTATAAGATGTCATATTTTCTGTGCGGCTGCCTGGTGCAGCCAGGGTAAATATAAAGAAAAACGCCTCATTACGAATGCAATGAGGCGTTAATATTAAGAGAAGAGAGGCTTATTTAGCTTTCACAATCTTTCTTGTTTCAGCAACTGTACCTTCTCTGTAAGTACGATAAAAATAAACACCTGCAGGAAGCATATCAAAATATACATCCAGCTTGCCTTCCTGTGTTTCAACAGCAATTGATTTCACTAATTCACCAACAACGTTAACGAATTCGATTTTCTCAATTCCGTTGTATTTAACAGTTACTTTATCCCTGAACGGGCTTGGATAAACACTTGTTAAAAGGTTGTTCGTATTGTCTGTTATTCCGGTTACAGATGCAGCAAAACCTCCGACCATTCCGGGATGGAACGTGCACTGGTAAGCGTAATTGCCTGCAACTGCTACAGTGTAGGTGTAGGTTTGTCCCGGAGAAGACATTGTTCCGGAATTCAGGGGAGTAGCGCCAGCAGGTAATGTGGAAGTACCTCCCGGGATAGTCGTTACGTTATGCGATCCCGCTACAAGTGTAAACACGATCTGATCACCAACAACAGCCGCAAATGATTGTGGTGTAAAGGTATTATTCGAAACAGCAACATTGATCGTTGCAGCGTTCGAAGTAAGAGAGGCTAAAGAAAAGCCACAAGCCACTAATAGAGTGTAAAGTTTTTTCATGTATGAAGGTTTAATTGGTTTGAGGAATAAAAATAGAACATTTTTTCATCAAAACAAAAAAATCAGGCATTGATCTCTTCAAGGACCTCCGCTGAACGAATAGTACCAAATGAAGTGATATGAAGCTGGTAAAAGAGGACAAGGGCGTTCAACAACTGCCTGCGTTCGGCCCGACTCATGGATATGCTTACAGCTCCGCTATAACCTGCCTTCAGCAAATCAGAGAGTAAAGCTGCTGGAGCAGATGTGAGATAATGCGGATGTGATGGTATATAATTGACGAACCGCCCTTCCTGGAGATCGAATACGGAACTATCCCTTGAATGCGCACCCTGTGGATAAAAACCAAGGAAACGACTTAGCTGCAGCATAAAGCTCAGGTGAAAATTTGCGCAATTATCAGTGCTCAGATCGAGCATCAGCAATGAGCTTTTTATGAACTGGAAAAGATCTTCATCAGGATGAGGTTCCCTGAATACATGAACGAGTATCTCATTGATAAAAAGAGCAATCGAGCTTTTAATAATGTTGTAAGGAAGGTCAGTGTATGCGTGGTTGGTAGCCAGCTCAGTGATTCGTTTCAATGAGGCCCGTTCACTTCCGGAAACTACAATATCCACTAAAGCGAGAGGCTGAAAAAGGTTACCCTTATTCTTCGATTTTTTGCTCCTGCTGCCGCTTGTAATATATGATTGCAGCCCATGATCCAGAGTATAGATCTTGACAATAAGGCTCGATTCAGAAAATTTAGTGGTTAACAGGACAATCCCGGTAGTCTTTTGCAGCACTGCATAAATATTAATTTACAAGAAGGATCTTTGTGGCTATTTTCTGACAGGAATTATCTTCGCTCGTGCAGAATACCATGTACACACCGGAACTCACTCTTTCCCCGTTAAAATTCTTTCCGTACCAGATTGCCTGGCCACCCTCCGATTTCATTTCATACACAAGTGTCCCGCTGATATCGGTAATCTTAACGGTGGTTTCATCCATTAATCCTTTTATAGCGATTGGCCCGCTGTATCCTGGTTTTACAGGATTCGGGAATGAATAAACGTCTTCAAAACACTCAGTTCCTTCAATAGCTGTTCCGCGGTAGGAGATTATACCTTTATCAGTTCCGAAATAAACTTCCCCGGTTTTCCTGTCGATTACGATTGATTTAATATTATTACTGATCAAAGGGCTGTTGTCCACATCAAAATGGGAGATTTGTTCGGTACCATCTGCCGACATTAAAAACACCCCTGATTTAGCCGTACCTATCCATTTCCGGTTGGCATCATCCACCGCGATCGCCTGGATGGCTTCGGTTTCAAGCAGTATCTGCACATGACCATCCTGCTCTATAAGTATCTGCTGGGCATCAAAATTTCCTCCGTTAAAAACATTTTCAGGTGAATAAAACACTCCAATGCCTTTATCTGTCCCGATCCAGATCTCGCCATCTTTATCTTCCGCTATAGAGAAAACATCAGCACTTGGTAATTTACCGTTCCCTGCAGCCGATGTAAGTCTTCTGGCATTGCTGGCATTGGCATCGGCAGTGGTTCCGCCCTTATATACCAAAAGCCCTCCGCCTTTCGTAATCAGAATCCACTTCTGGTCATTCTTATCCACAATCATTTTTCCTAATTCCGGGGTCCCCTGCACCGGGTCTACCGTCAGCAGATCAGAGAATTTTATGGAATGCCAGCCTCCGGAGGAGTTCTTAACTGATAAAGGATAGGCAACAGCCGAATTAGCAACCCAAAGATTATTATTTGCATCCATTGCTAGGCCGTCAGTCCGCACCGGGTTATAACCGGCCAAGCCAAGACCGTGAAGTGAGCTGTTAGTCGTGTTGAAAATCTTCACGGGAACATTGTTATAGAATTCGACAACACCCTGTCCCCATGTTGCAGCATAAACGTGGTTTGAGTTCAGCGGATCAAGCAGCACATTCGTAAAATCATAAACAGTGTCGAGGTTTACCACCCCCGGGTAATTCCCCCGCACGTTTTTCCATTCCGATTCTGAATAATGGTAGAGGCCATCATCGGTATACGTAAGCTTTGCACCGGGTGCAACCCAAAGATTCCCTTCGCTTAATGCCATACCATACACTTTAGGACTTGCAGGCCCGTTTGGGTAGATAAACCTGTAACCCTGAACCGGCTTCCAGGATATGAGCCCGTATTTCTGATCCGCAATCCAGACAGCTCCTGAATTATCAATTACAGCAGACCGCGGTCTTGCATAATCATTAAAATAACCGCTATACCATGCAGGTGCAGTAGTTGTGACCCCGCCTTCCTGGACGATCACCAACTGGTTATTCCATTTCCTGAGTTGAAATGTTGTTTCTCCCGTACCCGGATGCATATTGGTCCAAAGGTTTGTTCCGGGATCATATTCGTATAAAGAATCCTTATAGAAATTACCATTCACCATAACTTTTGAATAGTTGGTATATACCTTTCCGTTAAATGCAGCAATGGTATTATAAGGACCGTTTGGAAATCCTACACCTGCCATTGGAAGCTTAGTCCAGCTTGTAAAATTAGCCAGGTTCGGATTATTTACCAGTGCTTTATAGATCCCTCCGGATGTTGATACATAGAATGTGGTACCATCAGAAGTTATATCTGTTACATTGATTGAATTCCCGTTTGGACCAATATAGTAAGTATCCTTTACTTCAAGCCTCTCCATATCGATCACCACAATCCCGAATCCGCAGGCCAGGTAAGCGAAATTATTAATAAAGAAAATATTATTTATCGCTTTATTTCCTACAATCGTTTTTCGCTTAATATCAGAAATATTCGTAACAGAACCGTCTGCCACTATATCAATATTAGAATTTTTATATGCGATGAGAAGTTTGTTATTATTTGTGTTGAAATTCAAAACAGAAGCTTCAACATCGGAAAGTCCCGTGACTTTCGAGAGTCGTTCGAGGGAATTATCACCTTTGTTCAGGAAAAAAATCCCGCTTGTAGTCCCCACATATACACGCCCGTTTCCTTCGGCAACCGAAAGCCCGCTCTTATAGGACAGGTGCTCTTTCCAGCCGCCTATGGGGACATCCTGCGCCATGCTCTGAAATATGGAAAACATAAAGGAGAAAAGAAGTATGGATCGGGTCATATGGAATGAACTTAATTAGGCATTACAAGTAACATAAAAGTACAGATTTTATTGTTTCATACTGTAAAAAACGAGGGAGCCGATCATAAAATTCGTACTAAAACCTGGATTACTTTAGGGGATAATAATATCTTTGCACTGTTAAAAGAATGGTTCCGTAGCTCAACTGGATAGAGTGCCGGTTTCCGAAGCCGTAGGTTGGAGGTTCGACCCCTCTCGGGACCACATTAATTTTTAAGGCCGTTGGGATGTCAACGGCCTTTTTTATTATAGCTCTCCTAAATTTTTGATTGTTTATTCCATCATTTCCCTGATCGACATTGCATTTGCAATAGCTGCCAGGAACCAGGTATTATTAAAATACACATATCTTTCTTTGCTTGCCGCGGGAATTTTCTTTACGAATTTTTTTAGCTGGGGCAGGGTGTATTCTGATTTATAAAGAACAGGCTTTCCATGGAACCGCATGTAGAACCTTCCTTTGGTTTCTACTATTTCCTCCGGCATTCCCGGATAATCATTGTTGCAGAATATTATATTGCTCTTGTCAAGTTCATTATAAACAACTTCATTCCACCATGAGGGATTACGGAATTCGATAACAGATTGATTGGTATGAGGAATGGAACTCAGTATGTTTTCGAGGTTTTCTTCGGTATATTTAAAGGATGGGGGCATCTGGTAAAGAATACAGCCGAGTTTTTCTTCCAGCCCTTCTTCTGCGATTTTGATAAAAGTATCTATCTTCTCCCTGGCTTCCGGCTTTAATCTTAGTGAATGTGTTATGATCTTATGGGCTTTGACGGAAAATTTGAAATCCGGTGGAGTGGCATTATATGAGGTTTTAAAGCTTTTCACCAGCGGAAAGCGGTAAAAGGTCCCGTTCAGCTCAACCGTATTGAATTTCGAACTGTAATGTGCCAGCCATTTGGAACGTGCAAGGTCCGCAGGATAGAATTTCCCTTTCCATCCCGGATATACAAATCCTGAGCAGCCTATCCTACTTTCCTTCATATCAGGGGATAAAAAAAATCCGTTCCATAAAGGATATGAGGAATTTAATACACTCCGCAATGTTCCGACAAGGACAAAAAAAAGCTGCTGCACAAAGTGCAGCAGCTTTTTAATAATAGTTTTAAAAAGATTACTCTTTAATCAACTTGCTTGTTTGTTTACTTGAACCGGTAGTAACCTGTAACAAGTAGATACCTTTAGGCTGATCCTGGATGTTGATAGTGTGAGTACCTTTTGGCATTCTCGCGCTAACAACTGTTTCACCTAATACATTGCTAATTGTAACAACTGAATTATCATTCAATTCAATTTTGTATAAACCAGTGCTTGGGTTAGGATAAACAGCAACTGAAGATGAAGCAGCAGCATTGTTGATTCCTACAGTAGTGATAGCCTCACAAGCACTTGTATCAGCACAACCATTCATCATTACGATTACCGCGTAGCTTCCGCTAACTGTAGCCGTGTAAGACATGTTAGTTGCACCTGCAATTGGCATGTTAGTACCACAGTTGATCCACTGGTAAGTAGCACCAACCTGGTTAGCAGTGATCGTTTGAGCAACAACAGTGGTTGTTGTGTTGATCGGAGCACAAACATTTAAATAAGGACGGATAACAGGAGTTTTAGCAAAAGCAGCACCGAATGCCTCTACAGCAGTCCAAGGCATAGTTGACCAGCTAGCGTAAACCGAGTTGGTTTTGAAAACATCATTGGTAAATGCTAAACCAACGCTTGTTTCGTGTTCAACTACTGCAACGAAATACATACCAGGAGATAAAGATAATCTTCCGCCTCCAACTGCCATTACCGGGTGAGTGTGAACTACCATCTGGGTCGTATCTGCTGCAGTGAAAATATATGCAGGGGACGTTCCGATTATTGCATTAGGAAGACCTCCTGAAACATTGAATATTGCGATTTTAGTTGAATCGCCTATTGCCGCTCCGTTTTCACCTGGCTTTTGAATAGCGGTTAATACTGAATCAAGGTTTGTAGTAGCGTTAACCATGAACATAGAACCTATATATCCAACAGGACCAGCTCCAAGACCAAAAGCTGTACTAACCTGTGCATTATCCCTTGCATATTCATTATCATCGATACTGATAACGTATCCGCTGGTATCTGCTGAAGTAACAGTATTTCCAGTACTTGAAGAAGTATACTCAACATAATAGTCTCCAATCATAGACGGAGTCCATGTACCTACAGTCAGCATAGTGTTACCACCTGCTGCAATTGTGGTTGCAGGAGAAGTGAAAGTCTGAATCGGAGTTGTAAAGTCAGGAAACATGAAGACGTCCGCTTTAAGCATAGCGTCAGTTGTTCCAACTGTTCCGATGTTACGTACTGTTGTTCCGATAGTAATAGGAGTAACCTGCTCTAAAGGAATAATTGTGTAAGGATGATAATTCTTATCAACTGTAACGTTTGCACTTCCAGCTCCGGCAGGAGTGTAAGCGAAATCATCAACACCGATATAATCAGAGTTTGATCCTGATGGTCCTCCGTTAGTAACGAAATACCTGAAAGCCAAACGTCCTGCAGTTGGAGTTGCGATACCTGAAAGAGTTACAGTGTATTGTGTCCAGGTTTCAGGGTAAGTGGTAAGGTTCAAAGTCGGATTAATGTCTAATAAAAGAGTTGTAAAATCACCAACCGATGTATTTGTTGTTCCTGCGTTTACGCTTGTTCCGTTTAAAGAAAGACGTAATTGAAGCCTGTCAGCATATTGCTGTGCGTCAACTGTTCTTGTAAAGAAAGAAATAACATCACCGTTCTGGAAAGTGCGGGATGGTGTAAATAGCCAGTTGCTGATGGTATTAGCACCTGTAACGCTCTGGTAATTTACTGCAATGTATTCATCAGCGGTACCGCTGTTTGCAGCGAATCCTGTTCCATCTCCTTGCATCCAGGTACCTGTTCCGGCAGGAGTACTTAAGTTCTGCATAGACCAGCCGCTTCCTGGAAGCGTAGTAACATCAGCGAACGATTCGTTGATTGCCTGGGAAAATGATGCAGTTGCAACTGACATACATAATCCTAAGCTTAAAAGGTTTTTGTAGGTTTTTTTCATTGTATTTACTTGGTTTTGGGTTTATGATTGTAATTGTAAAAATTCTATCGTGGACGCGGCCCGTTTGGGTTCACCGGATTAGCCCCCGGGTTACTCAGGGTCTGGTTTGGCACTTTCTCGGTGGTGGACTTCACTTCGGGCTTAACCGTTGACGAAGCCGCAGCTTCTTTCCGGGAGGGCTCCTCTGCTTTTGCAGTTTCAGATACATCCTGACTGGATTTGCATGAAAAAACAAGACAGGATAAAAATAAAACTAAGACTATATTAAAACGGATCATTCGGAGCATTAATTATTAGGGATGCAAACATAACGAAAAAAAACACCCGATAAAAGAGAAAACTGATTTTTCGACTGGTTTACGACTGGAAAATTATGAACAATTTTTATGCGTTTACCATTTTTTCCTTGTCCTTAACCGAAGAGATCATTTTGATAAAATCATCGAACAAGTATCTTGCATCAAACGGACCCGGACTTGCCTCAGGGTGATACTGTACGGAAAACACATTTCTGTCAGTATAGCGTAACCCTTCAACTGTATTATCGTTCAGATTTACATGTGTCACCTCGATGTTTTTTATTTTGGAAACATCCTCCGGCTTAACGCTGAAACCATGATTTTGGGAAGTTATCTCACTTTTACCGGTGGTGAGGTTTTTTACCGGCTGGTTAATCCCCCGGTGGCCTTTATGGAGTTTAAAGGTGGGAATTCCTGAAGCTTCTGCGATCAGCTGATGTCCAAGACAGATCCCAAAAGTCGGAATTCCTGAATCTATTATCTGCTTTACTGTACCTACTTCCCTTTTCATCACGGAAGGATCTCCAGGGCCGTTGGAAATCATGAACCCGTCAGGTTTCCATTTCATCATCTCTTCAAACGATGCACTCATTGGAAATACCTGCAAATAACAGCCTCTTTCAGCGAGGGAACGAAGTATATTCGTCTTTGTACCGTAATCGGTCACTGCAACTTTATATTTTGCTTCCGGATCCCCGATAAAATAGGTCTCTTTCGTACTGACCCTGGAAGAAAGTTCTAGTCCGGCCATTGAAGGGACTTTCTGCAACTTTTCCATGAGAATAACCAGGTCCAGTGTTTCAGAGGAAATGATGCAATTCATTGCGCCCTTATCGCGGATGTATCTTACAATTGCCCTTGTATCGACATCTGAAATAGCCACAATTCCGTCTTTTTGAAAATACTCCTTTAATGAACCTTCGGAACGCTTCCTCGAAGGGAATTCGTTGAACTGCTTACATACTAACCCTGCGATCTTGATTGAGTTTGATTCAATCTCATCTTTGTTAATCCCGTAATTGCCTATATGAACATTTGTGGTTACTATGATCTGGCCGAAATAGGACGGATCCGTAAAGATTTCCTGGTAGCCGGTCATTCCCGTATTAAAGCAAATTTCTCCGGCTGTTGTACCAATCGTTCCTGCTGCTTTTCCATGGAATACCTTCCCATCTTCAAGTAATAATACTGCGGGGGCTTTTGCTGTATATTTCATATTTTTTTCTGTCTTCCTTTTTCCCGGTTAGCCGGAAATGGTCATAAAAAAAGGATAAAGCAAAAATACTTTATCCTTTTTATGATTTTAAATTTTAATTTTCACAAATTATTCACTTTTTGAGTTATCATCAGCTGATTCCTCTTTTGATTCTGTTGCTTTTGCATCAGTTGCTTTTGCATCAGCAGCTTTTTTCTTACCGCCACGTCTTGACGTTTTCGCTTTTGCAGGCGCTTTCGCAGCAAGCATATTTTCGTTAAAGTCAACAAGCTCGATAAAACACATATCAGCATTATCTCCTAAACGGTGACCTGTTTTCAGGATCCTGGTGTATCCGCCCGGACGATCAGCCACTTTTGTAGCGATGTCTTTAAATAGCATTGTTACTACTTCTTTGTTTCCAAGATAAGCAAATACAGTACGTCTTGAATGTGTAGAATCGTCTTTAGATTTTGTTATCAGGGGCTCAACATAAGTTCTTAAAGCTTTTGCTTTTGCAAGAGTAGTATTGATCCGTTTGTGCAGAATTAAAGAACAAGCCATATTTGACAACATCGCTTTGCGGTGCGCTGACTTTCTGCCTAAATTGTTTATTTTATCTCCGTGTCTCATTTTGTTTTTTAGTATTGAGATATAAGATGTGAGATTTGAGATGTCTCACATCTCCTGTCTCAGATCTCAGATCTAATTTTTTAGTCTTTATCTAATTTATATTTTGCTAAGTTCATTCCGAAATTCAAACCTTTATTAGCAACAAGGTCTTCAAGCTCAGTAAGTGATTTTTTACCGAAGTTGCGGAATTTTAACAGGTCATGTTTTGCAAAAGAAACAAGGTCAGCCAATGTTTCAACGTCTGCAGCTTTTAAGCAATTTAAAGCGCGGACAGAAAGATCCATATCAACTAATTTTGTTTTCAATAACTGACGCATGTGCAATGAGGTTTCATCAAATTCCTCAGTTGCCATTTTTTCTTCAGTATCCAGGGTGATACGCTCGTCAGAGAATAACATGAAGTGGTGAATAAGGATTTTAGCTGCTTCTTTCAATGCTTCTTTAGGATGGATAGATCCGTCAGTAACAATGTTCATTACCAGTTTCTCATAATCCGTTTTTTGTTCTACACGGTAGTTCTCAATGCTGTATTGTACATTTTTGATCGGTGTGTAGATAGAATCGATAGGAATTAAACCTGCGCTTGAGTTAACCGGTTTGTTTTCCTCTGCAGGAACATAACCACGGCCTTTGTCAATTGTAAGTTCAATTTTCAACTTTACATTGGATTCCATGTTGCAAATCACAAGATCTGAATTCAGCACCTGGAAGCCTGAAGTGAATTTCCCGATATCACCTGCTGTTAGCTGGGTCTTACCTGAAATATTCACTGTAACTTTTTCAAAATCAGTAGTATCTATTTGTTTTTTGAAACGAACTTGTTTCAGGTTCAGGATAATTTCTGTAACATCTTCTGTAACACCTTTTAATGTTGAAAATTCATGATCAACACCTTCGATCTTTACAGTTGTAATAGCATGCCCTTCAAGTGATGATAATAAAATTCTGCGCAAAGCATTACCTACAGTAATACCATAGCCAGGTTCTAGCGGACGGAATTCAAATTGTCCTTCAGTTTCACTGGAATTTACCATTATAACCTTATCAGGTTTTTGAAAAGCTAAAATTGCCATTGTATATATGTTTTAAGTTATAAACTGTTTTTAATTAATTGTGCAAACTTACTGATTATTTCGAGTAAAGCTCGACAATCAGTTGTTCTTTAATGTTTTCCGGGATCTGTAATCTTTCCGGAACATTGATAAACTTACCAGTCATTGACGATTTATCAAAATCGATCCATGGGAACTGGTTTGTAGCACCTGAAACAGCTGTATTGATCACCTCGAGTGATTTTGAACGCTCACGAACACCAACAACATCACCTGGCTTAAGGATGTAAGAAGCGATGTTCACAACACTTCCGTTAACCGTGATATGACGGTGGCCAACAAGCTGGCGCGCACCGCTGCGTGTAGGAGCAATGCCCATACGATAAACTACGTTATCAAGGCGTGATTCGATTAACTGTAATAAAACCTCACCTGTAACACCATGTGCACGCTGTGCCATGTGATAGATCTTCGCGAACTGGCGCTCTAAAATACCGTAAGTATATTTTGCTTTTTGCTTTTCCTGCAGCTGAACAGCATATTCAGATTGTTTTGAACGTTTCTTTGATAAACCGTGCTGTCCCGGAGGGTAATTCTTTTTTTCTAAAACTTTATCAGGACCAAAAATTGGTTCTTTGAACTTTCTTGCTATTCTTGACTTGGGGCCGATGTATCTTGCCATTGTGTATTTTTAAATTAAATGTGTTAAATGTTTTGTTATTTGTTGTTTGGTGTTCATTGCTTGAAACATATCAACAACAAACTACAAACTATATTATACCCTTCTGCGTTTTGGAGGACGGCATCCGTTGTGTGGGATTGGAGTGATATCCATGATCTCAGAGATCTCGATTCCAACGCCTGAAAGGGTTCTGATTGCCGACTCACGTCCTGCGCCAGGGCCTTTTACAAACACTTTTACTTTTCTTAAGCCTGCATCATGCGCTACTTTACCGCAATCCTGGGCTGCTAATTGTGCCGCATAAGGAGTGTTCTTCTTAGAACCGCGGAATCCCATTTTACCTGCACTTGACCAGGAAATAACCTGACCAGCATTGTTTGTTAAAGAAATGATGATATTGTTAAAAGTAGCGTTGATATGGGCCTGGCCCACTGCCTCCACTTTAACAACTCTTTTCTTTGCTGCTGCTTTTGTTGCAGTAGTCTGTTGATTTTGTTTTGCCATTTTGGTATTTATATAAATGATCGTCCCCTTTCCGTGTTTCGGAAAGACAACCGGTTGTTACTTATTATTTAGTTACCTTCTTTTTGTTTGCAACAGTCTTACGCTTACCTTTACGGGTACGGGCGTTGTTCTTAGTTGTCTGTCCGCGAACAGGTAAACCTAAACGGTGACGGATCCCACGATATGAACCGATATCCATTAGACGCTTGATGTGCAGCTGAACTTCAGAGCGCAAAGCTCCTTCTAATTTATACTTATCATTCAGGATAGTACGGATAGCAGTTAACTGCTCATCGTTCCAGTCCTGAACTTTAACATTTGCATCGATGCCTGCTTCGCTTAATACTTTACGGGCAGTGCTACGACCGATTCCGAAGATGTAAGTTAAACCTATTTCGCCTCTTTTGTTGTTTGGTAAGTCAATACCTGCAATTCTAGCCATTTTTCTTTAATTTGATAATTTGAGAATGTGTCAATTTGAAAGTGAATTAATAATTTTCAAATTCACCAATTTTCAAATTGATTTTATTTTTGTCTTTGTTTAAATTTTGGGTTTTTCTTGTTGATCACATATAAACGCCCGTTTCTGCGAACAATTTTACAATCAACACTTCTCTTTTTTACTGATGCTCTAACTTTCATTGTTGTTTTAGATTTGAGACCTGAGATTTGAGATTTGAGATCTAATATCTCGCGTCTAATATCTCATATCTGTTTTTATTTGTACCTGTATGAAATTCTTCCTTTTGTTAAATCGTATGGCGACATTTCCACTTTTACTTTGTCTCCTGTCAGGATCTTAATGTAATGCATCCGCATCTTTCCTGATATGTGAGCAGTGATAACATGTCCGTTCTCGAGCTCAACACGAAACATTGCATTCGACAATGCTTCTAAAATGGTTCCATCCTGCTCTATTGACGCTTGTTTTGCCATATATTTTTAATTATTGAATTAGTGAATTGGAGATCGAGTGATTTAAACTCTCCGTATCTTCCTTCTCTATTTCTCTAATTTATTTTGTTTTTAGTACTTCTTCTATAAATTCAAAGCTTGATAAAATATCTGCCTTGTCTTTGCCTATTGTAACAGTGTGCTCAAAGTGTGCTGAAGGTAAATTATCAGCAGTTCTTATTGTCCAGCCATCATTCTCCTGGATGATCGCTTTCTTCCCCATATTGATCATAGGCTCAATTGCAATGACCAATCCTTCCTGGAGCTTCAATCCTGTACCTTTTTTACCATAATTTGGTACTTCAGGAGATTCGTGAAGATTTTTTCCTATCCCGTGTCCTACAAGCTCTCTTACTACAGAGAAACCATGGCCTTCTGCATGAGATTGAACAGCTTCACTGATATCCCCGATCCTTTTCCCGGCTGTGCACATCTCGATTGCCTTATACAGGCTTTCCTTTGTGACCTTCAGCAGTTCCAGCACCTCGGTTTTCACTTCTCCGACAGCAAATGTATAAGCGGAATCTCCAAAAAATTTATTTTTGACCACTCCGCAGTCCACGGAAACGATATCCCCATCCTTTAATTCATATTTTCCCGGAAGCCCGTGAACTACATGTGCATTTACTGAAATACACAGGGAATTCGGGAAACCGTTATAATTTAAAAAAGCAGGAACCGCTTTGTTGTCATTTATAAACTGATAGGCAACTTTATCAAGTGATAAGGTTGTTACTCCGGGCTTAATGACTTTTGCTACTTCGGCTAAAGTTTTTCCAACAAGTAAAGAACTTTCTCTTATTAATTCAATTTCTTCTTTTGTCTTATAATACAATCCTTTCGACACGTTTCTCCTTCTCTTGTATTAAGCTGTGGTCATGCTCATCGTAGAGCGACCTTTTATTCTTCCTGTCTTCATTAAACCATCATAATGGCGGTTTAACAAGTGGCTCTCTATCTGCTGCAATGTATCCAGAACAACCCCTACAAGGATCAATAATGAGGTTCCCCCATAAAACTGGGCAAACTCCTGCTGAATGTTCAACTTGATTGCGAAAGCAGGTAATATCGCGATCAAGGCCAGGAATAAAGATCCCGGGAAAGTAATACGTGACATGATCTGGTCAATGAACTCTGCAGTTTGCTTACCTGGCTGAACACCCGGTACAAACCCACCGTTACGTTTCATGTCTTCTGCCATCTGGTTTGGATTAACCGTGATCGCAGTATAAAAATATGTAAACACGATGATCAAAAGGGCAAAAATGAAATTATATACAAACCCATAAGAGTTTGATAATGGTGCAAGGAAATTCTGCATTGATTCCGACTGGGAAAAACCTACTAATGTTAATGGGATGAACATGATCGCCTGGGCGAAGATGATCGGCATAACACCAGCTGCATTCACTTTCAAAGGTATATACTGACGAACCCCGCCAAATTGCTTGTTTCCAACGATCTTTTTGGCAAACTGTACAGGGATCTTTCGTGTTCCCTGAACAAGCATGATAGACCCGATAACAATAAGCATTAAAAGAACCAATTCTATTAATAGCATGATCAGACCTCCGCCTTCACCGCCAACACGGGAACCAAACTCCGATACAAACGCAAATGGTAAACGTGCGATGATACCAATCATGATCAGGATAGAAATACCGTTGCCGATACCTTTATCCGTGATCTTCTCTCCAAGCCACATTACGAACATAGTTCCTGTAACAAGGATAAGTACCGACTGGATCCACCAGAATGTACTAGGATCTGTAACCACACCGGCTTTATTTGTAATCTGTGTTGCAATGTAACCAGGACATTGGAAAACAGTAATGATAACCGTTAAGAAACGAGTGATCTGGTTGATCTTTTTACGCCCGCTTTCGCCTTCCATCTGCATCTTGCGAAAATAAGGCAATGCCATTCCCAAAAGCTGAACAACGATAGAAGCAGAAATGTAAGGCATAATACCTAAACCAAAAATAGAAGCACGTGAAAAGGCCCCTCCTGCAAAAATATTTATAAGTCCAACGATCCCTTCCTGGGAACTGCTGTCATTTGCAGCAGTCAGCGCATCGGAATTTACCCCTGGCAATACAACGTAAGAACCTAAACGGTAAATCAGGATGAAGCCAAGAGTGTTTAAGATACGCACTCTCAGATCCTCGATCTTCCAGATATTCTTTAATGTGTTTATAAAGTTTTTCATATACCGTTTTTACACGTAAAATATTATGCTTTTTCTACAGTCTTTTCAACTGACTCGGCTTTTCCGCCTTGTGCTTCAATGGCTGATTTAGCTGCTGCTGAAAAGGCATGAACAGAAACATCAACTTTAGATTTTAATTCTCCGCGGCCAAGGATTTTCACTTTATCATTCTTGTGAGCGAGTCCTTTAGAGATCAGGAATTCCAGATCTACAGTAGAAATTTTGTTGTTATCAACCAATCCCTGGATAACATCCAGATTGATCCCGCGGTATTCCACACGGTTGATATTTTTAAATCCGAATTTAGGAACACGTCTTTGTAACGGCATCTGACCACCTTCGAAACCTCTTTTTGCAGAGTACCCCGAACGTGACTGAGCACCTTTATGTCCTTTTGTGGAAGTACCGCCTTTACCGGAACCCTGTCCTCTACCTAAACGTTTCTTAGCATTCTTAACAGAACCTTCTGCCGGAGTTAATTTACTTAAGTTCATCTCTTTATCTTATTTATTGATTTAGTAAATTGGAGAATTGGAGTATTCTCCAGATCCCTAATTCATACTTCTCTAATTATTTTATTACTGTCACCAAATGTGATACTTTGTGAATCATACCGAGAATCTGAGGTGTTGCCTCTTTTTCAATGGTCTGGTTCATTTTTCTGAATCCTAATGCATACAAGGTACGTTTTTGACGTTCCGGGCGATCGATTCCACTTTTTATTTGTTTGATCTTAATTGTTGCCATTTTTTTTAATTTGAAAATTTGAAAATTATACGATTTGAAAATTAATTAACTAATTATCAAATTAGCCCATTTTCAAATTGGATTATCCGTTAAATACTTTTTCCATTGAGATACCACGCTGCTGAGCAACTGTAGCTGCATCACGCATTTTCATCAATGCATCCATTGTAGCTTTAACCACATTGTGAGGATTTGATGATCCTTTGGATTTAGCCAATACATCGGTTACTCCAACGCTCTCAAGAACAGCGCGCATTGCACCACCTGCAATAACACCGGTACCATGGGCCGCAGGCTTTAAAAAGACCACAGAACCACTGAACTTACCAAGCTGTTCGTGAGGAACTGTTCCTTTAACGATCGCAACTTTGATCAGATTCTTTTTAGCATCATCGATACCTTTAGTGATAGCATCAGTAACCTCTTTTGCTTTACCTAAACCGTAACCTACGATCCCTTTTTCATTTCCAACTACAACAATAGCTGAAAATGTAAAATTTCTACCTCCTTTGGTAACTTTGGTTACACGTTGAATGCTTACAAGCTTATCTTTAAGTTCGATATCACTTGATTTAACTCTTTTTATGTTTGCGTTTGACACGATATAAAATTTTTAAATTTTTACTTTATTAATTAGAACTTAAGGCCTGCCTCACGTGCTGCTTCAGCAAGTGATTTAATTCTGCCATGGTATAAGTACCCGTTCCTGTCGAAACGTACAGAGTTGATACCTGCCTGAGCTGCTTTTTCAGCGATGGCTTTTCCTACCATTTTAGCCTGATCTATTTTATTGCCTTTTGTTTCAGCAATTCCTTTATCTGCAGAAGACGCAGCTACAAGAGTTTTACCTGATGCATCATCGATCAACTGAACATAAATTCCTTTATTGCTTCTGAATACAGATAAGCGTGGGCTTTGAGCGTCACCAACAACCACCTTGCGGATACGTTGTTTAATTCTGTTTCTCCTGAATGCTTTAGTTACTATTGCCATTTTATTTACCTTGTTGCTACCGGTTTGTGCCGGTAAGTGAAATTTCTATTTATTATTTACCTGCTGATTTACCTGCTTTTCTTCTTAAGATCTCGCCGGCAAACTTGATACCTTTACCTTTGTATGGTTCAGGTTTACGCAATGAACGGATCTTTGCAGCAACCATCCCGATCAGCTGCTTATCAGCAGATTCCATAATGATTGTTGGGTTTTTCCCTTTTTCAGCAGTCGTTGTTACTTTGATCTCCACAGGAAGGTCAAAAGAAACGTTGTGAGAATAACCTAAGGTTAATTCCAGTAATTGTCCTTTGTTAGCAGCACGGTAACCCACACCTACTAATTCCTGTTCTGTTTTATATCCTTCGCTTACACCTTTAACCATAGAAGCGATAAGTGCGCGGTACAGGCCGTGCATTGCTTTGTGGCGTTTTTGTTCAGTTGCGCGAACTAAAGTGATAACACCATCTTTGTTTTCGATAGTGATCGCTGAATCTACATTCTGGGTTAAAGTGCCTTTTGGGCCTTTAACAGTTACAACGTTCTTATCAGAGACGTTGAACTCTACTCCTTTCGGAAGTGATACCGGTAATTTACCTATTCTTGACATGGTTTGTTTCTCCTAAAGATTAATAAACGTAACACAATACTTCTCCACCTACTTTTTGCGTTCTCGCTTCTTTATCGGTCATTACACCTTTAGAAGTAGAAAGGATCGCAATACCCAATCCGTTCAAAACTCTCGGAAGCTGAGTTGAACCGGCATACTTACGTAAACCAGGAGTACTCACTCTCTGAAGATTTTTGATAGCAGACTGCTTGGTAGCAGGATGATACTTCAAGGCTATTTTAATAGTCCCCTGAGTATTCGTGTTCTCAAATTTGTAACTTAGGATGTATCCCTTTTCGAAAAGAATTTTAGTGATTTCTTTCTTCAGGTTTGAAGCCGGGATCTCAACGATTCTGTGGTTTGCACCGATAGCATTTCTCACGCGTGTGAGGTAATCTGATACTGTATCTGTCATTTTATTTTGGTTTATATTTTATCCCGCACGCAGGATAATTATACATTAATACTCTTTTCTCGCAACTGGTTTGTGCTTACCAGCTTGATTTTGTAACTCCCGGGATGAGGCCATCAAGGACCATTTCGCGGAATGTGTTACGTGATAATCCGAACTGGCGGTTATAACCTCTCGGACGACCAGTTAATTTACAACGGTTACGCTGACGTGTTGGAGCGGAGTTACGTGGCAATTTTTGTAAACCTACGTAGTCACCTGCAGCTTTTAAAGCTTTTCTTCTATCAGCGTATAAGTCAGCAAGTTTCTTACGTTTAACTTCTCTTGCTTTCATTGATTCTTTAGCCATCGACTCTTATTTTTTTTGATTTTTAAATGGTAATCCGAATTCACTTAATAAAGCCAGTGCCTGGTCATCAGTTGGCGCAGATGTTACGAATGTAATATCCATACCCATGATCTTAGTAACTTTATCGATATCAATCTCAGGGAAAATGATCTGTTCAGTTACACCTAAAGTGTAGTTCCCGTTTCCGTCAAACCCTTTTTCATTGATTCCTCTGAAATCACGAATCCGGGGCAAAGCTACGGAAATTAATCGATCTAAAAACTCATACATTGTATCTCCGCGTAAAGTTACCCTTACTCCGATCGGAACCCCTTTACGGAGTTTGAAGTTAGAGATATCTTTTTTCGAGGTTGTTGCAACTGCTTTCTGTCCGGTGATCGTGGTCATTTCCTTGATCGCACCTTCGATGAGTTTTTTATCAGATACAGCATCACCGATACCCTGGTTAACGCAGATCTTCTCCAGTTTAGGCACCTGCATAGAGCTGCTGTAACCGTATTTCTTCTGTAAAGCAGGAATTACATCCGCTTTATATTTGTCTTTTAAACGTGGTGAATAAGCCATTATTTAATTACCTCCCCTGATTTTTTTGAGTAACGAACTATTTTTTTGCTTTTTTCATCTAATTTTCTTCCAACGCGGGTTGGCTTACCTGTAGATGCTTCAATAAGCATAAGATTTGATACATGGATGGAAGCTTCTTTCTTCACAATCCCACCTTGAGGGTTTTTAGCATCAGGCTTGGTGCTTTTTGATGCAAGGTTCACACCTTCAACAAATGCACGGTTCTTTGCTTTGTCAATTGACAAAACTTTACCTTCCTGGCCTTTAGAATCTCCGGCAATTACTTTTACCGTATCGTTCTTTTTAATGTTTAATTTTGACATTTCTATTTTAGTTTTTCACTTATAACACCTCTGGTGCAAGCGATACGATTTTCATAAATTGTTTATCTCTCAATTCGCGGGCAACAGGTCCGAAAATACGAGTTCCTCTTAATTCGTCTGCAGCATTCAAAAGAACCACTGCGTTATCATCAAAACGAATATAAGATCCATCATGGCGTCTTACTTCTTTTCTCACCCTTACTACAACTGCTTTTGACACAGCGCCTTTTTTAATATTACCGGAAGGTAATGCATGCTTAACGGTCACTACTACCTTGTCGCCAATGGAAGCATATCTTTTTTTAGTTCCGCCAAGTACACGAATAACAAGCACTTCTTTCGCTCCGCTGTTATCCGCTACAATTAATCTTGATTCCTGTTGTACCATTTTCTGTTTTTGTTAACTATATTGATCGGGATTGATAACCGCTCTCCGGCCAGCGCAATCGCAGATTTACTTTTAAGTAATTACTTAACTTTCTCAAGGACTTCAACAAGTCTCCAGCATTTGTTCTTGCTGATAGGGCGGGTTTCCATGATTTTAACGGTATCCCCGATGTTGCAGCTGTTGGTCTCATCATGAGCAACGAACTTAGTTGTTTTGTTAAGGAACTTCCCGTATTTCGGATGCTTTACCTTACGCTCAACCGCAACCACGATCGATTTGTCCATTTTGTTACTTGTAACCAAGCCAACTTTTTCTTTTCTTAAATTTCTATCTTCCATTGTCTGAAATTATTTTTTTGCTTCTGCTAATTCTCTTTTGCGAAGTTCTGTATTTAATCTTGCTACTGTTTTTCTGCTGTCGGTGATCTTTGCAGGGCTTTCAATAGGAGATACCGCGTGGTTAAGCTTAAATTTAGCTAAAACCCCTTTTGCTTCTTTTACTTTCTCGCGAAGATCGCCTGTAGAAAGTTGTGTTATATCTGATTGCTTCATTTTATGTTTTCTCTGATGTTATGATCTTTTTATGCTTCTGCTGAGTAGTCTCTTCTTACCACGAACTTAGTCGTTACTGGTAATTTCTGGGCTGCTAAACGCAATGCTTCTTTAGCAACATCCAAAGGAACGCCTTCTGCTTCGAACATGATACGGCCCGGTTTAACAACTGCTACCCAATATTCAGGGGCACCTTTACCTTTACCCATACGTACCTCAGCTGGTTTGCTTGTAATTGGCTTATCAGGGAACACACGGATCCAGATCTGGCCTTCACGCTTCATGAAACGTGTAACCGCAACCCTAGCTGCTTCTAATTGACGTGCCGTTACCCAGCACCCTTCTGTCGCCTTTAGTCCGAATGAACCGAATGAAAGTTGGTCGCCACGCTTGGCATCACCCTTCATCTTCATTTTGTGCATCTTTCTAAACTTGGTTCTTTTAGGCTGTAACATCTTGTATATCTATTATATTATAACTTAAATATTGTCTGTTTATTACTTGGAATCTCTTCTTCTGTCGTTACTTCTGTTGTCATTTCCGCCTTTTCTAGGCCCGGAAGGACCGCGTTTGTCGAATTTACGATCTCCGCCCTTTGGTGCTCCGCCTTTTCCGTCTTTCGAACCTGCAGCTGCATTTCCGATATTAGGGGAAAGATCACGTTTTCCATAAACTTCGCCTTTGCAGATCCATACTTTTACACCGATACGGCCGTAAGTTGTATGTGCCTCACCCAATGCGTAATCGATATCAGCACGTAGAGTATGCAATGGAGTACGTCCTTCTTTGTATCCTTCAACACGTGCCATCTCTGCTCCTGCCAAACGGCCTGAACATTTCACCTTGATACCTTCCGCACCCATTCTCATTGTAGAAGCTACAGCCATTTTAACTGCCCTTCTGAAAGAGATACGTCCTTCGATCTGGCGTGCGATACTATCAGCAACTAAACGTGCATCAAGTTCCGGACGTTTGATCTCAAAAATATTGATCTGAATATCTTTTTTAGTGATTTTCTTTAACTCTTCTTTGATCTTGTCAACTTCCTGACCGCCTTTTCCAATAATAATACCCGGACGAGATGTGTTGATAGTTACGGTTATGATCTTAACTGTTCTTTCGATAACAATTTTAGAAATGCTTGCTTTTGCCAAACGAGCTTTCAAATAGTTTCTGATCTTGAAATCTTCAACTAATTTGTCAGAAAAATTTTTCCCACCATACCAGTTAGAATCCCATCCTTTAATGATGCCTAAGCGTAAGCCTACCGGATTTGCTTTTTGTCCCATTTAAAATATTATTATTTAGTTTTTGGTTCTTGTTTTTTATCTACTACGATCGTAACGTGGTTAGAACGTTTTCTGATCCTGTTGGCACGGCCCTGAGGAGCGGTTCTTAATCGCTTCATCTGCATTGCACTGTCAACAAATACTTCCTTTACCACCAGGTTACTGTCTTCAGGACGCTCTCCTGTTTTAGCCTCGAAGTTTGATATTGCAGAAGAAAGTAGTTTTTCCAGTCTTCCTGACGCTTCTTTAGCGTTGAATTTTAAAATATTCAAAGCTAAATACACTTCCTTACCTCTGATAAGGTCAGCCAGCAATCTCATTTTACGGGGAGATGTAGGGCAATTGTTCAATTTAGCAAAATATATGCTTTTGTTTGCCTCTTTGCGTGCGTCTGCTGCGTTTTGTTTTCTAACACCCATTTTTTCGTTATATTATAATCTCTTTATTAATCTTATTTTGATGCTTTGTCCTTGTTACCTGAGTGGCCTCTGAAAGTTCTTGTCGGAGCGAATTCACCGAACTTGTGACCTACCATGTTCTCTGTAACATATACCGGAATAAATTTATTACCGTTGTGTACCGCTACTGTCAAACCTACGAAATCCGGGGAGATCATTGATCTGCGTGACCATGTTTTGATAACTGTTTTTTTACCTGAAGCCTGAAGATCCAATAGTTTCTTTTCAAGTTTCCAGTCGATAAAAGGACCTTTTTTTAATGAACGTGACATTCTGTTTGTTTTTAAGTTGTGGAATCCCGGGGATTAGGCCGCGACCATTAAACTGTTTATATTATTATTTCTTTCTTCTTTCGATGATGTATTTGTTGGAAGCTTTCTTCGGATAACGTGTTTTGTATCCTTTGGATGGCAATCCTTTGCGTGAGCGCGGGTGACCTCCTGAAGCTCTTCCTTCACCTCCACCCATAGGGTGATCAACAGGATTCATCGCAACCGGACGTGTTCTCGGTCTGCGGCCCTGCCAGCGTGTACGACCTGCTTTACCGCTTATTTCTAAGTTATGGTCAGCATTTGATACAGAACCGATAGTCGCCATACAAGTAACAAGGATCATACGTGTTTCGCCTGAAGGCATTTTAACAACTGCGTATTTTCCGTCACGAGCGCTTAACTGTGCAGATGAACCTGCGCTGCGAGCCATGATTGCTCCCTGGCCCGGGCGTAATTCGATATTGTGGATTGTAGTTCCAAGAGGAATATCAGATAAGTACATTGCATTTCCAACAGTAGGAAGTGCGTCTTTACCAGACATAAGTTTTTGACCTACCTGTAAACCTGTTGGTGCAACGATATAACGTTTTTCACCATCAGCATAAACAACAAGGGCAATACGTGCAGTACGGTTTGGATCGTACTCGATAGTTTTAACTGTAGCAGGAACACCGGCTTTATCACGCTTGAAATCGATGATACGGTACTGCTGCTTGTGACCACCACCAATGTAGCGCATGGTCATCTTTCCTGTATTATCACGTCCACCGGACTTCTTAACAGGTACTAATAAACTTTTTTCAGGTTTGTCATGGGTGATATCAGCATTATCACTAACAAGTTTAAAACGCTGCCCAGGGGTTAAGGGTCTTAATTTCTTTAAAGCCATTTTAGTTTTTTTATTTTCACAGGTCACTAACCTGTATAATTAATATTTCTCTTCACAGGAAACCCTGTGATCTATCTCTTAAATTCCAGCGTAGAAATCAATTGTTTCACCTTGTTTAAGGGTCACAACCGCTTTTTTATGCTTGTTCACTCTTCCGATCGCCAACCCTTTGGTCGTGTTACGGCTTTTTACCTTGCCAACGTAGTTCTGTGTGTTCACAGCTTCTACGCTAACTCCGTAAAGCTTCTCAACAGCATCCTTTATCTGAACTTTGTTTGCAGTTTTATCTACCACAAAGCCATAGCGATTATGTTTTTCGCCCTGTGCTGTCATTTTTTCGGTTATAACCGGTTTTACAATTATGCTCATCTTATTAATTACTTAATAAATTTTCTATTTCTTTTACCGCTCCTTCAACCAATAATAGGTTTTGAGCATTCAAAATATCGTAAGTGTTTAGATCCGAAGCAGTTACGACTTTTGTGTTGGTTAAATTTCGGGACGACAAATATACGTTTTTATTTGATTCCCCCAACACTAATAAGGTTTTTTTATCTGAAAGCTTCAAATTATTGATAAGATCCGCGTATTTCTTGGTCTTTGGAGTATCAAAATTAAAGTCTTCAAGGATCGTTAAATTGCTTTCTTTTGCTTTATATGCCAAAGCAGAGATACGCGCAAGTCTTTTAAGCTTCTTATTCAACTTGAAAGAGTAGTCCCTCGGGCGTGGTCCGAAAATACGTCCACCACCTACGATAGTACCTGATTTAATGCTGCCCGCACGTGCTCCGCCGGTACCTTTTTGCTTCTTTAGTTTTTTAGTTGACCCGGAAACTTCATTTCTTTCTTTCGATTTATGAGTTCCCTGGCGTTTATTTGCTAAATGTTGTTTAACATCCAAATAAATGGCATGGTCATTAGGCTCGATGCCAAAGATCGCATCGTTTAAGTTTACCTTCTTAGAGGTAGCTTTACCGCTTATATTTACTACTGATACTTCCATTTTATTTTTCAATTGTAACGAATGAACCTTTTGCGCCTGCGATAGAACCTTTGATGATCAAAAGATTTTTATCAGCAATCACTTTAATTACCTCTAAGTTTTGTGTTTTAACGCGGTCTCCGCCCATTCTTCCACCCATTCTCATTCCTTTGAATACGCGTGATGGCCATGAAGAAGCTCCCAGTGATCCCGGTGCTCTTTCACGATCGTGCTGACCGTGAGATTTATTAGCATGTCCAACACCACTGAATCCGTGACGCTTAACAACACCCTGCCATCCCTTACCTTTTGAAGTACCTGCAACATCAACGAAATCGCCTTCTGCAAATAACTCAACCGTTACAGTCTCGCCAAGATTTCTTTCTCCGTCAAATTCCTTGAATTCAACAATTTTACGTTTAGGAGTGGTAGCGGCTTTAGCGAAGTGACCTTTCATTGCAGAAGAAGTGTGTTTTTCTTTCTTCTCTCCGAAAGCTAACTGAACTGAAGCATAACCGTCTTTCTCCAAGGTTTTTACTTGCGTAACAACGCAAGGACCGGCTTCGATAACTGTGCATGGTATGTATTTACCATTGGCACCGAATACACTGGTCATTCCAATTTTTTTACCTATTATTCCAGACATTTTTTTATTTATTTAATTTTTACTTTTATTAATTAGGAAGCTTTGATCTCTACTTCTACTCCGCTTGGCAATTCAAGCTTCATTAATGCATCAACAGTTTTAGAAGTTGAGTTGTAGATATCCAGCAATCTCTTGTAAGAACATAACTGGAACTGCTCACGGGCTTTTTTGTTAACGTGCGGTGAACGTAAAACAGTGTAGATTTTTTTGTGTGTAGGCAATGGAATTGGTCCGCTAACTACAGCACCCGTCATTTTAACTGTTTTAACAATCTTCTCTGCTGATTTATCAACTAAGTTGAAATCGTAAGACTTTAATTTGATTCTGATTTTCTGGCTCATGATTATTTATAAAGAACGTTAGATATTAAACTTTTTCTGCTTTACCTTTTGCTTTTGCGATCACGTCATCAGCGATGTTACGTGGCGTTTCAGCATAGTGGTCGAATTCCATAGTGCTTGTTGCACGTCCTGAAGTGATGGTACGTAACTGAGTTACATAACCAAACATCTCTGACAATGGAACTTTTGCTTTGATAACCTGGGTTACACCTTTAGAATCCATTCCTTCGATCTGGCCTCTGCGCTTGTTCAAGTCACCTACAACATCACCCATGTTCTGCTCAGGAGTAAGAACCTCGATTTTCATGATCGGCTCTAACAATACAGGTTTACATTTCGGTAATGCTTCACGGAAAGCTGTGCGGGCTGCGATCTCAAATGATAATGCATCTGAATCGACATTATGGTAAGAACCATCAATTAAACGGATCTTCAATGAATCCATCGGGTACCCGGCTAATACACCGTTAACCATTGCCTGCTTGAATCCTTTTTCAACTGCAGGAATAAATTCGCGGGGAATGTTACCACCTGAAATCTCATTGATGAACTGTAATCCGCCATCTTTAACGATATCCCAATCAGCGTCAACCGGAGATGCCACAAATTTAATGTCGGCAAATTTACCACGACCACCGGATTGTTTCTTATATACTTCACGGTGCTCTACAGAACCATTGATAGTTTCTTTGTAAGATACCTGAGGAGCACCCTGGTTAACCTCTACTTTGAATTCACGCTTCAAACGGTCAACAATGATCTCAAGGTGAAGCTCACCCATACCGCTGATGATCGTCTGCCCGCTGTCCTCATCCGTTTTAACGCGGAAAGTAGGATCCTCTTCAGATAATTTATTCAATGCAACTCCTAGTTTATCAAGATCTGCCTGAGTTTTAGGCTCAATGGCAACACCGATAACAGGCTCAGGGAAATTCATTGCTTCAAGAACGATCGGGTGCTTTTCATCACATAAAGTATCTCCTGTACGGATGTCTTTAAATCCAACTGCCGCTCCGATATCTCCCGCTTCAATAAAATCAATTGCATTTTGTTTGTTTGCGTGCATCTGGAAGATACGGGAGATACGCTCCTTATTTCCGCTGCGTGTGTTCAATACATAAGAACCTGCATCCAAACGTCCGGAATAAGCACGGAAGAAACACAAACGTCCTACGAAAGGATCTGTTGCGATCTTAAATGCAAGAGCTGTGAAAGGCTCTTTTACATCCGGTTTACGTGTAACAGGCTCATCAGTGTCAGGATTTGTTCCGTGAGTAACGTCCTTGTCCAAAGGAGAAGGCATTAATTCCATAACAAGATCCAGCATTGTCTGAACACCTTTATTCTTGAAAGCTGAACCGCAAAGCATCGGAACTACTTTATTCGCAACACATGCCTGGCGTAAAGCTGTAAGAACTTCTCTTTCTGTGATAGAGTTAGGATCTTCGAAGAATTTTTCCATCAACGACTCATCGAATTCAGCGATAGCTTCAAGAAGCTGGCCTCTCCAATAAGTAACATCTTCCATCATATCTTCAGGAATAGGAACAACTTTGTAAGTCATACCTTTATCTTCTTCATTCCAAACAATTCCGCGGTTATTGATCAAATCAACAACACCTACGAAAGTCTCTTCAGCACCGATAGGCAACTGAAGCGGTAATGGATTTCCACCCAATACTTCTTTCACCTGTTTTACCACGTTTAAGAAGTCGGCACCCGAACGGTCCATTTTATTCACGAAACCTAAACGGGTTACGTTATAATTGTTTGCAAGTCTCCAGTTAGTTTCAGATTGTGGCTCAACACCATCAACAGCAGAAAACAAGAAAACCAACCCATCAAGTACACGCAATGAACGATTCACCTCTACAGTGAAATCCACGTGGCCTGGGGTATCAATAATATTCACTTTGTATTGCTGATCTCTGTACTTCCAGAAACAGGTAGTAGCAGCGGATGTGATTGTTATACCACGTTCCTGCTCCTGTACCATCCAGTCCATAGTAGCTGCCCCATCGTGCACCTCACCAATCTTATGCGTAACACCTGTGTAATAAAGGATACGCTCCGTACATGTAGTTTTACCCGCATCAATGTGAGCTGCAATTCCAATATTTCTTGTATATCTTAAATCTGACATTTTTATTTTCTTTGTTCTATTTTTATTCTGTTGAGATCCTGCCCTGCAGCGGGATAAATTTAATCTTAGCGCTAAGCGCTAAGATTAATTAAAATCTGAAATGAGAGAATGCTTTATTAGCCTCTGCCATTTTATGAACATCTTCTTTCTTTTTAAAAGCAGCACCTTCTTCTTTAGAAGCTGCAACGATCTCTCCTGCTAATTTCTGAGCCATTGATTTCTCATTACGCTTACGAGCATAAAGAATCATCCATTTAATACCCATTGACACTTTTCTTTCCGGACGGATCTCAGAAGGAATCTGGAATGTTGCTCCACCTACCCTGCGGCTACGAACCTCAACAGCCGGTGTAACATTCGCCAAAGCTTTTTTCCACACATCTAAACCTTCAGACTCAGTTCTTTTATGAACAATTTCCATTGCATCATAAAATACGTCATATGAAATGCTTTTTTTGCCATCATACATCAGGTTATTTACAAAACGTGTAACTAACACATCATTGAATTTAGGATCCGGTAAAAGGATTCTCTTTTTTGCTTTGGTCTTTCTCATTGTTATTTATGTTAGAGCTCGTATTTGTTGCTTCAGGAATACCCTTACTCAAATCCTAACTCGGTTTTTTTTTATTATTTCTTTTTAGCCGGTGCAGCTTTAGCTCCTGCCTTTGGTTTTTTAGTTCCGTATTTTGAACGTCTTTGGTTACGTCCGTCAACTCCGGAAGTATCCAGCGCTCCACGTACGATGTGGTAACGGACTCCAGGAAGATCTTTTACCCTTCCACCGCGGATAAGAACGATAGAGTGCTCCTGCAGGTTATGTCCTTCTCCCGGGATATATGCATTCACCTCTTTTTTGTTCGTTAAACGAACACGGGCAACCTTTCTCATTGCAGAGTTAGGTTTTTTTGGTGTGGTTGTATAAACACGGGTACAAACTCCACGTTTCTGAGGACTTGCTTCAAGAGCTGCTGATTTACTTTTGTTAGCAGCTTTTGTTCTTCCTTTACGCACTAATTGCTGGATAGTAGGCATTTTTCTGGTATTAGATTTTTATCGATTTTTACTATAAATAAAACAAACCCCCGCTTTTTTGGGGAGGGCAAAGGTAATAATTATTTATTATAAACAATAGCGAGTTCAAAAAAAAAGTGATAATTATTTGAAAATTAGTTCTTATCCCGGTTAAAAAGCAAGAAAACCATGCTGGATGCGCCCTTTGACTTACTCAAAATGTTATTAACAAGGGCAAAAAAAATCGGGATACCGTTTCCCCGGCATCCCGATCCTCTGAATTTTTACAGTCCTACCTGATCAACTCAAATGAGCCTTTTTCAAAATATTCTTTTCCATCATATCCCTTCGCACTGATCATGAAATAATAAGTGCCGTCCGGAACTATAACTCCTGAAGCTGTGCGCCCATCCCAACCACCGTTAGTTGTATGCCACTCGTATTGTTTCTGGCCCCAACGGTTGAATATCTGTGCATCCATAGTTTCAAGACCCACATTCTTTACTGTAAATACATCGTTTACGTCATCACCATTTGGAGTGAATACATTTGGTATCACAAATACTGAATTCTGGAAGACATCAATCTCTGCACAAGCAGTGTCTGCGCAGCCTACACCATTATCAGCTACCAGGCAAATCGTATTCATTCCTAATTCTGTGAATACAAAACTTGCGTTCAATGTATTTGAACTGGTACCATCAGGGAACATCCAGGTATAGCTAACACCACCAATGCTTGTATTTGTAAAGCTAACCGGCAATGGCTTTTCACCTGTTATCACATCAGAAGTGAATGAAGCTGTTACACCGCTTGTTGAAGTTACGGTTGTTCCGTTCCCCCCGCCAAGTGTTGCCGTACAGCCATTTGCATCCGTAATTGTCAAGGTATATACACCAGGACCTACGTTTGTAAGATCAAGCGAAGTACCTACGGTATTTCCCGAAGCATCTTCCCAAAGATAAGTCAGAGGCGCCTGTCCTGATACTATTGTAACATTTGTAATGGAACCGGTGCTTTGTCCGCAGGTAGCTCCTGAAATCACAGATGTTGAGGAATCTGCAACAGGTACCGGGTTAAACGTGATTATTACCTGGGAAGAAACGCTTCCACAAGAACCTACAGTTTCCGTAACGTAAATAGTATCCGTTGCTGTGATGCCTGTTGGAGTGAAAGGATTCCCGGTACCTATCGAATTGGTTAATGCCGCATCTGAATACCAGGTTACTGTTCCTCCCGACCCCGGGAAAGTAACAGGCGTTAATGCTGCACCTGCGCAATATGGAGCAGGATTGGTAACCACAGGCGTCTGAGGCAAAGGAGTTATTGTAAGTACCATGCTGTCGGCTACCATACTGCAGATTCCTGCAGGATCATTGCTTGTCAGGTACAGCACCACTGTTCCTGAAGCGGTATCTGCTGCTGAAGGTGTATATACAGCAGTCAGGAGTGAATCATCATTGAAGGTACCACTGCCACTTGTTGTCCACACGGAACTGGTAGCTGCTCCACCTATTGAAGCACCTGTAATTGAGTACACAGTACCTGCACATACGGTGGCATCAGGACCCGCATCTACCGTAGCAGGCTGATCGATCGTAATAACAAGGGAATCCACCGCTGATGCGCAGCCTCCCGCTGCAACAATGTTATTGATTATTGTGTATGTCCCAGGGGTTGAATTCTGAAGATCCACCTCACCTGTAGAAGTACTTACAAATACAAGGCCTGCAGGGTTCGCTGTGAAAGCCCCTGCACTGGCGCCTGTTGCAAAAACAGGAACCGGGTTGGCATCCGACTGACAGAAAGATGTCGTTGTATTGCTGAAAGTAAAGGTTGCTTCAGGTGCATCTGAAATTGTTATTGAAGCCGTATCACTGCTCGGACAAGGACCGTTTGTACTGTACACAACATCATATGTTCCGAGGACACTCGAACTAAGGTCTATTTCTCCTGTCAGTGCGTTAACAAATACTAAACCTGCCGGTGAAGCAGTGAACATTCCTCCCGGTACCCCTGCAACTACAGGAACCGGATTAGTACCTGACTGGCAGAAGGTACTTCCCGAATATGTGAAGTCTGCACTGTCAAGCGGAGTGATTGTAAGTACCATAAAGTCAGTTACTGAAGCACATCCGCCAATCGGATCATCGGTGGTTACGGTTAATACGGCTGTACCCGCAGTAATATCAGCTGAAGATGGCGTATATACGGCAGATGGCGAATTCGCATTGTTGAATGTACCCGTACCATTGGTTGTCCAGGTAACAGTTCCCGCACTGCCGCCCATAATAGCTGCAAGCGTTATTGTTTCCAGTTCACAGATCGTATCGCTCACACCTGCATCAACTGTTGCTGCCTGGTCGATGGTGATGCTGTCGCTGGCAGTTGCTGCTGCACAACCTCCGCCTGCTGTAATCGAATTAGTGATCAGGTATGAGCCGGGAGTAGAAGTTATAAGATCTATCTCACCTGTTGCAGGATCAATAAAAACGATTCCTGCCGGAGAAGCGGTAAACATACCGGCACTTGCTCCTGCCCCAAACAAAGGAACCGGATTAGGATCTGTTGAGCACACCGAAGTGTAGCTGAACACTGCGCTTGGAGCATTTGTGATCGTAACAATCACTACACTGCTGCTTGGGCATGCTCCGTTGGTCTGGTATGTAATATTATAGGAACCTAGTGTACTTGCGCTAAGATCGATCAGACCGGTTTGTGTATCTGTCATTGAAAGTCCTGTCGGGCTGAAACTGAATATTCCTCCCGGGGTTCCTGTTATAACAGCTGAGGGATCAGTTCCGGTAATACAGAATGTGGAAGATGAATAACTGAATGCCGCGTTGTCGATCGGGTTAACGTTAACTGTTATGGTAACCGGTGTTCCTGCACATCCGTTATCTGAAGGTGTAACAGTATATATGGCAGAACCCGCGGTTGCAGGCGCTGTAAGGCCTAAAAGCTGGGAGATCGAATTACCTGACCCTGCAGACGCACCTGTGACCCCTGTTTGAACCACTGTCCAACTATAAGTTGTTGCACCCAGGTTACTGCTTAATCCAATATTTATAGTTGATCCGTCACAGATATCCTGTGTTGAAGATGTTGCTGTTGCAACTGGTAAAGGATTCACTGTTATCGTAGCTGTAACAGGTGATCCGGAAGCACAACCGCTGGCGGATGGAGTGATGGTATAAACTGCTGAACCCGCAACGGTACCTGTTGCTGTCAGGGTCTGAGTAATAGAAGAACCTGATCCTGCTGCTGCACCACTCACATCCGACTGGCTTACTGTCCATGAGAATGTTGTTCCTGACACATTACTTGTTAATGCGACTGCAGTGGCCGATCCTGAACAAATAGTGGCACTTGCAGGAGTTGCGCTTACATTTGGTGTTGGATTAACCGTAATTACAACCGGAGCCATTGTGGAACTGCATCCGGCAGGTGTGGTGGCTGTTACGATGTAGGTTACTGTCCCTGAACTTGTACCAGTTGCAGTAAGTACCTGTGATATTGTATTTCCTGAACCTGCAGACTCCCCGCTTGCACCTGAAGCTGATGCGGTCCAGCTATAAGTAGTTCCCGCAATAGTACTTGAAAGCACTACAGAGGTAGATGTTCCAGAGCAGATCGAAGCCGAAGCCGGTGTCGCTGTTCCGACAGGGTTAGGATTTATTGTTACAGAAACCGCCAGAGGTGTACCCGGACAGGAATTGGCTGTTGGGATAATATTATAGGTTACAGTACCTGCTGAAGCTCCGGTTGCAGTTAATGTCTGCGCTATAGAAGCACCGCTCCCTGCTGCCCCTCCGGATGCACCTGATTGTGTTGGTGCAGCCCAGCTGAACGTTGCTCCTGCAACTGAACTGCTGAGTGAAATTGCAGTTGTGTTACCTGAACAGATCGATTGACCCGGAGGTGTTGCGGTAACACCCGGAACCGGGTTAACTGTTATCGTAACTGTGATAGGATTTCCGGGACATCCGGATGCAGAAGGTGTTACCGTATATGTGGCCGTGCCTTGCGCAGTACCGGAATTTGTAAGTATTTGTGAAATTGATGCTCCTGAACCAGCGCTTGCCCCGGAGATCCCTGCCCCATTGCCTGCAGTCCATGTGAATGTTGTACCGGAGGTGAAGCTGCTCAGGTTGATAGCAGTAGAAGCGCCTGAACAGATCGTAGCCGATGAAGGCGTTGCTGTAGCGAAAGGTACCGGGCTAACAGTGATAACCACGGGAACCGCAGGACCTGTACAGGAATTAGCAGATGGTACAATATTATAAGTCACCGTCCCTGCTGATGCCCCTGAAGTCAATAATGTCTGGGCAATTGAGGCTCCGCTTCCTGCTGTTCCGCCTGTCGCACCGCTTTGAGTGGGAGCTCCCCATGCAAAAGTAGTCCCCGGAAGTGAACCCGAAAGGTTTATGCTTGTAACAGATCCTGAGCAAATTGTCTGGGATGTCGGGCTTGGTGTAACTGTTGGGATCGGGTTAACGGTTATTGTTACTGTGGTTGGTGTTCCCGGACAACCTGAAGCCGATGGCGTCACTGTATAGGTAGCGGTTCCTGAAGCCGAGGATGAATTGGTTAATGTCTGATTAATTGAACTTCCCGAACCTGCTGAAGCACCTGAAATTCCGGCACCATTAGAAGCAACCCATGTAAATGTGGTTCCGGCCACCGTACTTGTAAGATTCACGGAAGTGGCCGCCCCTGAGCATATTGTGGCTGCTGCCGGTGTGGCTGTTATTGCAGGTGCAGGATTAACTGTGATGATCACGGGTACGGATGATCCCGGGCATGAGTTGGCTGTCGGGATGATATTATATGTTACAGTGCCTGCTCCTGCTCCAGTTGCCGTAAGTGCCTGTACTATACTGGTTCCTGTTCCTGCTGCACCGCCGGTGGCACCGGTTTGTGTTGGCGCTGCCCAGGCGAATGTTGTTCCCGGCAGGTTACCTGTCAGCGAAATACTGGTTGTGTTTCCTGAACAGATGGTTTGTGCTACAGGACTTGGTGTGGCTGTAGGTACAGGATTAACAGTAATAGTAACTGTTAAAGTGTTTCCTGCACATCCTCCTGCGGAAGAAGTTATTGTATAAGTTGCTGTTCCTGCAACGGCACCTGTTGTTGATAAAGTCTGCGCAATAGAGCTTCCTGAACCTGCAGAAGCTCCTGAAACTCCGCTTTGAGAAACCGTCCAGTTATAGGTAGTTCCAGCAATTGAGCTTGATAAAGCGATTCCGGTCGCAGTACCCGAGCAGATCGTTTGACTGGCGGGAGTTGCAGTTACAACAGGTGAAGGCGTAATTGTTACGCTCGCAGTTGCTGTTGCTGCAGAGCATCCTCCGCCTGCTGCGATAGAATTCGTAACAGTGTAAGTTCCCGGTGTGCTTGTAGAAAGATTTATCTGTCCGGTATTAACATTTACAAAGTTAAGCCCCGCTGTAGAAGTAAATGTACCACCGCTGGCACCGGCACCGAATGTAGGTAACGGATTGGACGCTGACTGGCAATAAGGACCTGCATAAGTGAAACTTGCTGAGGGCGCACTTGTAATTGTTACCGGCAGCGTAAAGCTGTTCGGGCAAGGGCCATTCGTATTGTATGTTACATTGTAAGTATTTAACGCACTCGCTGCAAGATTTATCGTACCTGTTGACGGGTTGATTGATAGTCCACCCGGGCTGGAAGTAAAGGTACCACCGGCAAGACCTGTAATTACCGCATTAGGGTTTGTACCGGTCTGACAGAAAGTAGTAGATCCTCCATAATTAAAGTTGGCGTTATCCATCGGATTTACCGTAATCAACCGCGTGTTGGTAGCAATACAGCCAGACAATGTATAAGTCACGGTATAAGTTGTGCTTGCTGCAGGAGAGACAGTAATTGAAGACGTTGTTGCACCTCCCGGGGACCATGAATAAGTTCCGCCGGCAGGAGAAGGGCTTGCATTTAAGGTGGAAGACTGTCCGGCACAGATGGTTGCTGTTGCGGGTGTTATGCCTACAGTAGGCATAGGATTAACAGTCACCGTACCCGTTCCGGTACCGGAACAACCGCTTAAAGTATATGTAACGGTATAAGTGGTATTGAATGCAGGTGTAACAGTTATTGACTGAGTAGTTGCTCCGCCGGGTGACCAGGAATATGTTCCTCCGCCGGGAGCCGGTGACGCAATCAGGGTGGCAGAACTGCCTGCACATATTGCCGGAGGGGTGTTTACAGAAACTGCAGGTATTGCATTGACTGTAATCAAACTGGCTGAGGTAGCAGTACAACCTGATAGAGTATAGGTAACGGTGTATGTAGTATTCGATCCCGGAGAAACAGTTATAGCATTAGTTGAAGCTCCGCCTGGTGCCCAGGCGTAAGTTCCGCCTGCAACTGAAGGATTGGCTGTTAAAGTAGTAGACTGGCCGGCACAAATTGAGCTTGCTGAAGCATTTATGCTTACCGTTGGAATTGGATTCACGGTAATGGTTCCCACACCGGTGTTCGTACATCCGCTTAAAGTATAAGTCACAGTATAGCTTGTTGTCGAAGCGGGTGAGGCGGTGAGTGTCTGCGCTGTACTGCCTCCCGGTGACCAGGAATAAGTTCCGCCGGCAATGGAAGGATTAGCCGTCAGGGTAGCTGAATTTCCGGCACACACTGCCGGAGGTGAAGTAACAGAAACGGTAGGTACGGGGTTAACTGTAATTAATCTTGTTGCAGTAGCCGTACATCCTGATAAAGTGTATGTAACGGTGTAAGTAGTGCTGGCCCCCGGTGAAACAGTAATGGCGCTGGCAGTGGACCCGCCCGGGGCCCAAAGATAAGTTCCTCCTCCTGTTGAAGGATTAGCTGTTAATGTAGTGGATTGTCCTGCACATACAGTGGTTGCAGAGGCAGTGATTCCAACTGTTGGTACCGGATTGACTGTGATTGTGCCCACACCGGTATTTGAACAACCGCTCAAAGTATAAGTAACCGTATAGCTGGTTGTAGAACCTGGTGAAGCGGTTAATGTCTGGGCAGTTGTACCACCCGGTGACCATGAATATGTACCGCCTGCAATGGAAGGATTAGCAGTTAAAGTTCCCGAATTACCTGCACAAACGGGAGCAGGTGAAGTGACAGAAACCGTAGGCACGGGATTAACAGTAATCAACCTTGTAGCTGTAGCTGTACAGCCTGACAGACTATAGGTAACCGTATAAGTAGTACTTGAACCCGGAGAAACAGTTATCCCCGAAGATGTTGACCCACCCGGTGACCAAAGGTATGTTCCACCTGCAGGCGAAGGGCTTGCATTCAGAGTAACCGATTGTCCTGCACAAACAGTAGCACTTGCCGGAGTAATTGAAACGCTGGGAACAGGGTTTACTGTTATTGCATGAACCTGGGAAGCAGCACAAGTGCCGGAACCTACAGTATAGGTGATATTAAAAGTCCCTGCGCCTGAAGTTGCAGGATTAAACGTACTGCCGGAAACACCTGTTCCTGACCATGTACCACCTGTTGTGCCTGTAATGAATGTGTTCAGGTTAATTGAAGAAGCATTAGCGCACATTGCCGGCGGAGTAGTCCACGCAGGATTGTTAGGATTTGTAACTGTAATGCTCTGGCAATAAGTGTAAGTCGGGCAGGTTCCCGGAGGGTCAAAAGAATAACAAATGCTGTAAGTTCCGGCCGGAGCAACACCAGGATTGAATTGTGCTGCACCCCAATCAGTTGTTGCTAAACAACCCGGGCACGCAGGTGAGATTGTCCAGCTTGATACTCCCGTGATTGTTCCCGGGGGAATTGTTACAGTTGTACAACCGGCATTCGTGGTCCAGGTTCCGGAATTAATCACGGTACCACTTGAAACGTCTGTAATTGTATATGGAATATCACCACCGGTGGTGGTTGTTTCACAAAATTCAATCTGGTTTGTCGCAGATGGCGACATGGTAGAATACTGGATATCATTATCATAATTGGTAGGGATCTGATTCTGGCATCCGGCCCCAACAGGTCCGGAACAAAGGATAAAACCACCATTCTCATACCAGTTGATCTGCAGCGTATTATTCGCGTTCGATGTAAACGAGATCATAATCCCGGGGGTGATCGGATTTCCAAACGGAGCATAAGGAGATGCCTGCATGACTATAGGAGCCGCACTACAGGCCACTGTTGCAGGCACGTTGGAATAAGTTACCGGGGTGGTGCTTGAAGGAACAACGAAGCCATTACCGGATGTAACTGAAGGACATGTGATGGAGCAATCAGATGGAGGACCTGTGTTTTGAGTAAAAGTGATTGTACCTGCCTGATCAGCATAATTTGTAATCAGAATGACATAAAAAAGACCGGGACCTGCTGAATTTATCTGCATATTCTCAACAGCAGCGGTACTGTAACTACAATCTTCTATTAAACCTGTACAATCATGGTCAGAAAAACACGATCCTGTAAGATTGTTGCAGGCATTTGCCATACTTGTAAACGGACCCCATGCAATAAAATCGACATCTATCCCCGTTCCTCCCCCATTTACCTGGTTGATTGTATAATTCATCGGTCCGGTTCCGGTGGTCTTTATAAAGAACCATGCTGGGTTCGGCTGACTACCTAAGCAACCGTAACTTGGACCTGACTGAGAAGTCGTGGAAGTATTATTTGCAAAACTCGAATTACCGCAAAAAGCAGTGGCATTTGCGCAACTGCTTCCCTGGGAGAATAAATTTCCTGAAGATAAAAACAAGATCGCTGAAAAAAAGAAGAGTATTCTTTTCATATGTTTATTAGGTTATGTTATAATGTCAACTAAAGAGAAAAATAATTACTTCGCAGGATACATTGCCAGCTTCTGCTTCACGCGCTCCTTCAGAATACCCTGATGGTTACGGTAGTAGGCTTCGACAACAAGATTATAATCATTAAGGCTCCATTGCTTTTCATAAACAGGAAAATCAGCGGGCAATTCCGAAACAGTCATCTGGTTAAGGAATTCGGCTTTCCTGCCCATATACTTATCCTCTGTATCGTACGGAAGAGGTGCTGCAGGACTTGATTGAACGTGGGATGCAGATACGGAAGTTCTCAGATTTGGCGTTTGCTCCTGTTTAGGAGTTTCAGACTTCACAGATGAAGCAGGTGTTTTTTCAACTTTACTTTGCTGCTGCGAAAATAAAGATAAACCTAACATTAGAAAAGATAGAGTAAGAATCTGTTTCATGTACGATGAGATTTGTATTTAAAATTATAAAATGGAGTATTTTAACGATAAAGATATAAAAAATAATATTGTATGCAAAAAAATCCACAGCTTGCCAAACCATGATGCCTCAACCTCCTAAATAGTTGCATAAATGAGTTTTTGACCGGAATCCAAAGAAAAATCAGATATTAAATTGACTTTTTCATCAGATCTGCATAATATGCCGACTTTTTTGCATCACCTTTGGATCTGTAGTATTCTGCAAGGAATTTATTAACCCCTTTATTATTCGGATTCATGGAAATAGCTTTTTCCAGGTAAGGCAGCGCCTGGAGAGTGTCGCCATTCATATAATACACATTGCTGATATTAATATAGATCACATCTGTCTTTACCCCCTTCTCAATTGCCGCCAGATTTAATTTCAGGATCTTGTCGTATTCTTTCCGGGAAGCGTATACATTACTTAACGACAAATAGGTGTTGGCAAAGTTCGGATCAAGCTGTATGCTTTTAAGATAATATTCCTCCGCCTTTTCAAACTGCTTTAATGCCGCATAGGCAGTGGCCGCATTAAAATAAGCCTCCACGTAATCGGGTTTAAGCTCGATTGCTTTCAACAGGTGTTTGAGAGCTTTCTCAGGACTATTCATAAACGAATAATAGAGCATTCCCAGGTTATTATGCGATGCTATGTAATCGGGTATCAGCCGGATCGACTCCAGGTAATGATATTCTGCTTCCAGAATAAGTTTCCGTTTTTCAGCCTGCGTCATCCGCGTATGACTTTTGGCCTTTGAGATTGCAGATGCAGCAAGTAAGGTGTGCGTATGCGCTGACTCAGTTGCATTTTCGGCATCGGCTTTATACAATGTGTATGCATCCTTCCAGTCAGCATTCCTGGCAATGGTGCGTCCTCCATATCCAATCACTATCAGGACAAGAAGCAGCCAGAATTTTCCGTTTACTGCTTGTAATTTCATTTCATGCTTCGAGAAAGCAACTTTCATCCCTGTAAGAAGGAAATAGGCCGCCAAAATGCATAAGCCGAGAGAAGGCAGGAAAGCAAACCTCTCTCCTACTATTCCAACTACGGGCTTTACTACATTCGTAAACATTGAAATGGTAACGAGGAAATAGATGATCCCATAAACCCAGACTTCTTTCAGTGCCTTTTTCTTTATTACAAAGTAAAGAGTACCACCCATCAGAATGAATGTGAGCCATACAATAATATTATCCCAGCCAACAATCGGAACCTGGTTATAGCCGTAATATGCTATAAGCGGATGAGGGATTAGAAACATTTTAAGGTAAAAATAAACAGAGTAGAAGCCCTGTGGAATACGTTCAAAAAAATTCAGGTGATTAATGAACATCGGGTTTTCCCATAACATTAGCTCTCTTACATTCTCATTGTCGAGTGACTTGGCAGCAAAACGAAAAGTCAATACAACCGGCAGGTAGGAAATAAAGATCCAGCCGATCTGTTTCCAGCTAACCTTTCGGAAAAACCACATTGTAAACGGCACAATGGCAAAAAATGTCATTGAATCCTTCTTTGACATTAAAGCGAACAAAAGGAACAGAAAGCCTACCAGGAGATTGAGATAACCTTTACCTTCTATGAACCTTAAATAGAACAGCAAGCTGAACATCGTACCTGTAAAACTCAGCATTACATCCCTGTTCTTGAGGCTTAATACAACTTCGGAATGCAAGGGATGCACCAGGAAAAGGAGGACCACTGTAAGATGAAACAGGTAATGGTATCCCGGGATCAGGCGCAGAAGCACATAGAACAGGAGCACAAGACAGAATACATACAGGAGGATATTAATCGTATGACTTACATAAGGGTTTTCCCCGAAAATCTCGTATTCTATGGCATAAGTGGCTTTCACAATTGGCCGGTATTCAAAGCTTGCCTTGCTTTCAATTGCGTATGTTGTCCTGAATATTTCAGGAATGGCTGAAACACCTTTATGTACCTGCTTATTATTTAAAATCACATATTCATCATCCATGGAATATTTGTTGGAAATACTCTTTCCATAAATAATGAAAGACAGCACAAAAAAAAGCAGGACACATCTCCTGAATACTGTTTTATCTATAATGGCAGGAACTGTCAGCAAACGCGTCATAGGAGGATTTAAGTAAATTCAAATTTAGAAAATACTTTGTAATTGCCCGTTACAAAATGATTTCATTGAGGTATTTTTTTAAATTTGCATTAAACTACCCTTGTGAAAGCTTATATAAAAGCCATCAGCTATCATCTTCCTGACCAGATTTTCAGTAATGAGGATTTTTTCAATAGTTTCCCAGAAGCACTTTCTCATAAGGAAAATTTACTGCGGACAGGCGTTACAGAAAGAAGGATAGTCGCAGATGTGGAAACAGCTTCAGATCTTGGTGTACAGGCTGCAAAAAAACTTTTTACTCATTTTAACATTGATCCGTCATCTATCGGATTTTTACTTTTCTGTGCACAGGAATTTGATCACTTCACACCGACTACCGCATGCATTATGCAGGAAAGATTACAGCTTCCGGCTCATGCAGGGGCACTGGATTTTAACCTGGGGTGCAGCGGGTTTGTTTACGGATTGTCGCTTGCAAAAGGTTTGATAGAAAGCTCAGGCATTGAGAATGTATTGCTCATCACCTCCTCCACCCTAACAAGAACTTTCCATAAAAAAGATAAAAGCTCCAGGTTTCTTTTCGGTGACGGGGCGGCTGCAACACTGATCTCTTCCAGGGATACAGAAGGAATTGGTAAATTCATTTTCGGAACTGATGGAAGGGGAATGAACAAGATCGTGGTGAAAGACGGAGGTGCAAGAAACAAAATAAGTGAGTCTTCCGGCATAGAACGCACTGATGAATACGGGAATGTAACAAGTGATGCAAATTTTTACATGCATGGAACCGGTGTCTTTATCTTTGGTTTGAAAACTGTTCCTAAAATTATAGCTGAACTACTGGAAAAAGAAGAAACCTCTGTTGATGAGATAGACCTTTTTATATTCCACCAGGCCAACTTATTCCTGATTGACAGCATCCGGCATAAAATGAATATCCCTAAAGGAAAAGTATTTAATTTTATAGAGAAAACTGGCAATACGGTTTCATCATCAATTCCGATCGCACTTAGTGAAGCTGTTAAAGAAGGTAAAGCAAAAAGCGGAGACCGGATCTTATTAACCGGCTTCGGGGTTGGTTTATCATGGGCAACAACCATCATCCGCTTATGAGCCGGGAAGTATGAAACTTTTATTCTATATTTACAATTACAATATACACGCATTATGAGTATTGAAGAGTTTACAGAGAAACTGGGATCCGAATTTGAAGAAGTGGAGCCGGGAAGCCTGACTCCTGACACCCATTATAAAAAGATTAAAGGATGGAGCAGCATGCATGCCCTGATTATTATCGCGTTTGTTGATGCACAGTTTAACACTATTCTTACCGGTGCTGATCTTAAATCTGCTTCTACCATACGCGACCTTTACCAGATCGTTCAAGATAAAATCAAATAAGTGGCATACCTAAGCACCTCCGGTTGTAATATTCTTGCTATCTGCAGCTGTGTTCCGAAAAAGACAGAACGGACTTCTGATTATCAGCATATTTCAGTACAGGAGCAGGAACTTTTTACCAGGACCACCGGCATAAGAGAAAGGCGTGTTGCCGGGCAGGACGTAACGTGTTCCGACCTGTGCTTTACCGCAGCGGAACATTTACTTGAAAAGTTCAAATGTGCAAACGAGATCGATCTTATTGTATTTGTATCGCAATCACCGGATTATTATCTCCCTGCAACCTCCGTAATACTTCAGGACCGTCTGCATTTAAAAAAAGATTGTCTTGCATTTGACATTAACCTTGGCTGTTCAGGGTATGTGTATGGATTGTCTGTGGTAAGCAGCTTACTTCAGAACGGGCAATTAAAAAAAGCGCTCCTGCTCGTAGGTGATAAATCAACTACATCAACGAGCTATACCGACAAAAGTACTTATCCGCTGTTTGGGGATGCGGGAACTGCTACATTGATCGAGCATAAAAAGAACGGTGAAGCCTGGCATTTTAATCTCCAGAGCGATGGTTCCGGAAAGAACTCTATTATTATTGAACACGGTCATTCCCGGAACCCGTTTGATAAGTCTTTTGAAGATTTAAATGAAATTGAGCCGGGGATTACACGTGCTAAAAAGCACCTTGTGCTTAACGGCATGGATATTTTCAATTTCGCATTAAAGGAAGTTGCTGCCAATATAACTGCGTTATGCGGTCAAAGCAGCATCAGCCCGGAAAAAATCGATTATTACATTTTTCACCAGGCGAATAAACTGATCAATGAAAGCGTAAGAAAAAAACTAAAAGCTGAACCACACAAGGTTCCTTATTCCATAGATCTTTTTGGGAATACAAGCTCCGCTTCTATTCCGCTGACTATCTGCCATGCATTGAAAGAAGAGACAGGAAGCAGGAAACTGACATTATTGATGAGCGGTTTTGGCGTAGGATTTTCATGGGGCAGCGTGATCATCCAAACTGAAAATTTGTATACGAATCTGTTAGAGCATGATTAACCTGGAGAACAAAACAATTCTTATTACAGGTGCTTCTTCGGGTATCGGAAGGGCTGCTGCCGTTCAGTGCGACCGGCTCGGGGCCTCAGTGGTTATTACCGGTCGGAACAGGGAAGAGCTTGACAAAACAGCCTCACTGCTAACCAGGAAAAGTTTAATCATCCAGGCAGACCTTTCAACTGAAGCATCCATTGGCCATTTTCTTTCTGAACTTCCTTCTCTTGATGGTTTCGTACATTGCGCAGGAATTATTAATCCGTTGCCTGTGAAGTTTGTAAAGCAAAAACACATTGACGAAATTTTCACGATCAATTTTTCTTCTGCGGTTTTATTAAGCAGCGGACTGCTTTCATTGAAAAAGCTCAACGCGGATTCTTCTGTTGTTTTTATTTCATCAGTGTCTTCCGCCCACCCTTACACCGGGGGCGCGCTTTATACTTCTGCAAAATCTGCACTTGAAGCTTTTGCCAGGGGATTTGCTTTAGAAGCATCAGGCAAAAAGATCCGTGTGAATACGATAGCTCCTGCACTTGTAAGGACCCCGATACTTGAGCGATCCGAAGAGATTTATTCTAAAGAAGAGATAAAAGAAATTGAAAACCGTTATCCATTGGGAATAGGTGAACCGGAAGACATTGCAAACACTATTGCATTCCTTCTCAGCCCGTCAGCGCGGTGGATCACCGGTACAATCATTACTATGGATGGTGGCCTCTTATTAAATAACAAATAAAATGAGCCTGAACTACAGTATCGTCATCCCTGTTTATGGTGCTGAAAATGCACTTGAAAAAGTGCATGAAAGTATTACATCATTTTTCGGGGACCGCTACACTTATGAAATAATTTACGTTGATGATGCGAGCAGTGATAACAGCTGGGCTGTCCTCAAAAAAATCAAGAGTTCTTCCGCTAATACCACGATTATCCGGTTAAGTAAAAATTTCGGCCAGCATGCGGCTTCCGTGTGCGGGTTTAAATATGCAAAAGGTGAATTTATTATTACCATGGATGATGACCTCGAAGTTCATCCGAATGAAATACAAAAGCTGATCAATGAACAGGAAACAAGTAATTCTGATCTTGTATACGGCTTATACCCCAAGCAAAACCAAACGTTCTTCAGGGGATTGCTTACAGGAGTTTATAAACTGTTCTCAAAGCTTGAAGGCCCTGACAAAGGCAAAGGCAGCAGTTTCCGGTTAATCAAGAGCTCGCTTACACAAAAGCTTGTCAATAATCATAAACAATTTATTTTTATTGATGAATTATGTCTCTGGTATACACAAAAGCTTTCATTTGTAAACGTTGAAGCGAACAAGGCTTTCATTGAAAAGAAAAGGTATAAAGTGACGGACCTGTTTAAGCTTACTTCCACGATCATCATGTTCTCTTCTACCCTGCCATTGAAGTTTGTTACTAACATGGGAATATTGCTGGCAGGCATAAATTTCTTAATAGGCATCATTTTCCTCTTTAAAAAATTTTTTCTGAAAATAGATGTGGAAGGATATACTTCACTTATTGTGAGTATCCTTTTTTCCACCGGGATCATTATTCTCTGTTTAGGCATAATAGCCCAGTATATCAGCCAGGCATTAAAATCGATCAATAATGCTCCTAGCTATAATGAGGATGAAGTGATATGCTGATCCTTGAACAATATGGTGTACGTCTTGTAAGGATCGAGGAAAAAGATATCGAACTTGTGCGTTACTGGCGGAACCAAAGTGATATTGCCAATTACATGGAATACAGGAGCCATATTTCTGCCGAAGCACAGAAAGAATGGTTCAAATCCGTAAACAATAAATTCAATTACTATTTTATCATTGAATTCGAAGCCAAGCAGGTGGGACTTATCAATGTTAAAAAATATGATCCGGAAAAAGGCTTCGGGGAAGGCGGCATCTTCATCTGGGATAAAGATTATATACATTCCTTTGCCGCAGTATTCGCAACTTTATGCCTTCTTAATTTCATGCTCGTCAGGTTAAACATCTGCAAGGTATCCAGGATCCGGATCCTGCGGAATAATGAACGTGCGATACATTATAATAAAATTCTCGGATATAAACTCCTGCCGGGACAGGAAGATACGGAGAACCAGCTCTATGAATTACATATCGAGGATTATCTCCGGTATGGTGCCAGGCTTAATAAAGCCGCTGCGATATTAAGTGAAGGCGATTCGGAATTGAAATATTACGGGGAACCCTCGGAGACAAACATAGAGGCAATAAACGAATTACTGATCGGAAAAACTTTCCAAGGGGAATAATCCTTTATGAAAGCCCCGCACCCATTCTTCTTTGGGTGCCATCGACAGAAGGAAAGGATCATCCATGTTCTCTATCTTATATTTTGATATTTCATAAGCTGTATATCCCCACAAAGGATTTGGAATGTCAAACATCAGCACCACCCGCTTCCTGTCTGTTTTATTCCAGGCTTCATGTTCATAGGAATCATCAAAGATCATCAGTTCTCCTTCTTTCCAGTGCCTGGTCTCATTTCCAACCCTGATCGCGCAGAGCTTCTCATCCGGCACTATAAGCGGAAGGTGGCACCGCAGCACCATCCGTGAATAACCTTTATGCGGCAACACATGCGTTGCAGGGTCCAGGTAGGAATAATCACAGGATAATATTTCAGGAATGGAATAAACGAGCTTTGCAGTTTCCGGGCATAATGCCGCATTTTGCGGAAGCTTCATGTTAAAAAAAATAAATGAGAATACTTTCCAGGCTTTATAATTTTCCGACTGGACATAATCAGGAAAGGTGCGCAGCCACTGCTTTTCTTTTCCCTGGCTGATAAGAGAAAGAAGTTCTGATCTTATGATCTCAAAGTTTGATAACAAAGGCTGCAGGAAAGAAAATTCACCCGGATCATAAAAGAACTTAGGATTTTTATCTGTAAATTCGAATGCAGTCATTTCAGCCATTTAGATTTCATAAAATTAAAAAAATAAGCGTTGATGCAGAAATTATGGTTCAGCATATATGATTTTAGCTTTAATTATCCCGGCCCGGAACCTGCTTTTGCAGATCCGGTTAGATTTGAATGGGCAAATGAACTGGCAACTGAGACTGAAAAGATAAAACAAGAGCTTAAAGATTATATTTCTCATCATCAGCTGGAAGCCTACTTCAACAGTTCAATGGTAAGCAAACAACACAGCTGGAAAACGATCGCTTTAAAGACATGGGGTGTACAGCTCTTTAAAAATCAAAAACAATTTCCTTATACAACATCACTGATCAATAAATATCCGGAGATAGTTTCTGCCTCATTCAACCTCCTTGAACCGGGAAGCAGCATCCATCCTCATTGCGGGGACACGAATGCAATTTACCGGTGTCACCTCGGGCTGGAGGTGCCTGCAGGATTACCCACTACGGGTTTTAAAGTTAAAGGTGAAGCCAAAGCCTGGAAAAATGGCGAATGGCTTATATTCATGGATGCTTATGAGCATGAGGCATGGAATCACTCCACAGAAAAAAGGTATATTTTCCTGATCGATGTGATAAGACCGGAATTCCGCGATAAAAAAAAACTCGTCTGTTCAACCGTCCTTACATCCTTATACCTTCAGAAACGCGCAGAGAAGCTGAAACTTCTTTTAAAAATGAACCCTCTTTTAATAACAGCAATAACAAGGATGCTGAGGCCCTTGGCCCAATCAGCCATTTCCATTGCAAACGCCCTTAAAATCTACTGATGGCCTCTACCGCATACGAATGGTATTCTTTTGCTGAAAACGGATCTTACAAAGGTCCCGAACCTTGTTTTTTTGACATTGTACAAAAAGAGTGGGCGATAATTCTCGAACGTAACCACAGCATTATCAGGGATGAATTTGAAAAAATTGTTGCGGCCAGGGATAAGGACCTTATTCCCTACTTTAATCGTACCCTTGCGAGCAATGAAAAGCACTGGACAATTTTCCCCTTGCATGTCTGGGGTAAAAAATGGAAAGAGAACTGTGAAAAATGCCCGGTTACTTCGCGACTGGTCGAAAGCATCCCTGCTATGACCTCCTGTACATTTTCTGTACTGCAGCCACATACTTCAATTAAACCTCATAACGGTGACAGCAATGTAATGTACCGCTGTCATCTTACACTGAAAAGTAAGTCAGGCCTGCCGCAGATGGGAATGCGTGTAGGACTGGATACAACCGAATGGGTTGAAGGCAGAATATTTGCTTTCTGTGATGCTTACGAACACGAGGTATGGAATCATACGGAGAATGAACGATGGGTGCTGATAATAGATGTTTTGAGAGAACCCTATGAACACAGGAAAAAGGAGATCTGCGCCAAAGTGAATGCAACGTTATGGTGGCAACTGAAGTTCCAGAAGCGCTATATATTCAGGCATTTCCCTGCCTGGAGCAGGAAAATGCTTATGGAATTGAGTTCGAAATTTTTCTAAAGAGCTTAGTCATGGACTAAAAGCATTGTTATAATCGACTGAAAGGAGAAATCTCAATCCACGAAATATTTAAAGTTTCTCTATGCCATGCTCCCTTTGAAATGACCCTTCAGCTTGTCATTACAACTGAAAGAAAAAATCTTATTTATTTTACTCTTACAGGAACGCTGAATGATCGAATTCGATCTTGTGTGTCATCTCCCCATACATCTTTTCAAAATCTTCTCCGCACTTACTTTCAGGACGGGTATCTTTTGAGTGATCTATCAGGTTCTGAAACTTCGCCATCGTCTTCTGATCACGGATCAGGTCAATAAACTCACTGTATTTTTCATAATTTTTGAAAAAGTCACCTGCGAGCAGGTAATGGAAGATCGTATAAGCGCCTTCAAATTTTTCAAACAGGAGCATATCTTCCGGATCCCCGATTGTAGAAAAATTAAGTGCTTCCGGTGTGTAGAATAATCTTATGAATTTTTCAAGCAATTTCACGGCCCCGTTGATCTCTGTGAATGCTTTTTCCATCTCGGCATCTCCGTTCGTGCCCTTGAGCTTTTCATAAATAGCATCTGCAACAAGCTCGGCACTGTGCATCCCAACATAGATCCCGCTTGAAAAGATCGGATCAAGGAAAGCTCCGGCATCTCCAACCATCACGAAATTATCACCATATTTTTTTTCACAGTAATATGAGTAATCTCCTGCCATAGCCACCTTATGTTCCATTTTGGCATTCTTCAGCATTCCTTTATACAAATACGACTCCGCAAGTTCACCCAGATAAAAGTCCTTCTTCCAGTCTTCCGAGTCTTTATACTGCTGCTTCTTCTCTTTCACATAACTGTTGTTTATCACCACACCAATGCTCAGATGCTCTTTGCTTACAGGGATCACCCACATCCATCCTTTTTTATCTCCGCCCAGGTAAACGATCTTAATTACTCCTTCATTCAGTGCACTGTCAAATTCAGTGTTGGTCCAATGTGACCAAACCGCCACTCTGTCAAGATCCGCGTATGACTTTTTAACTCCGAGCTTCCTACCGAGGAAAGTGCTCTGCCCGCTCGCATCAATAATAAACTTTGACGTAAATTTTTCCAGTTGGCCTTCAGCATTTACAGCCTCCACTTCTACTATTTTATCTGCACGGTCAAGCTTTACATTTTTCACATTATACTGTTCTCTCACCTCAGCGCCCTTCTTCACACTATTATCAAGCAGCAATTTATCAAATGCAGATCGGATCACATGAAAGGTCAGGTATGATTCATCTTTGATCACGTTTTTAAAGCACCATAATGACTGCTTTACACCATCCTTATCAACAAAATTCACCCCGGGCTTCCGGGTAGAAATCTTCCGCATTTCTTCAATTAAACCCTGCTTTTTTAAAAGTTCGTATGACAACGGTATCAGTGATTCGCCAACGTGTTCCCTCGGAAAACTTTCCTTTTCAAGAAGAAGCACCGACAATCCTTTTTGTGCAAGAAGTGTTGCAGAAGTTGAACCGGATGGCCCACCGCCTATAATGATCACATCATATAATTTTCCCATACTATTATCTGCTGATTTTAAAGTCCTAAAAATTTGGAAATAATATTTCTCTGTACGTCAGAAGTGCCGGAATATATAGTACTTCCGAGAGCATCACGCACAATGCGTTCAATACCGTATTCTGTCATATAACCGTTCCCACCGAAAACCTGCATTGTATCCATCGCGGATTTAACGAACGCTTCACTTACAAATAGCTTGGCTGCAGACGCGTGGATCATGTTAGATCTGTCTTTATCAATTCCGGCTGCCGCTTTGTAAGTTAACAAACCCGATGCTTCCAGTCTCACTTTCATGTCTGCCACCCGATGAGCGATCGCCTGCTTTTTACCTATAGGTTCATCCCCGTTCTTTCGGTTCAAGGTGTAGTCGATAGTCTTCTCAAGAAGCTTCCTCATGGTTCCCACATGGCAGGCAGCTATTCCGATCCTTTCCCATTCCATCGAGTAATTAAAAATCGAAGCTCCGCCACCAATTCCACCCAACACATCTTCATCGGGTATGAACGCATCGTTAAATACCAGTTCTGATATTCCTGACGTCCGGAGTCCCATTTTTTCGTATTGCTGCCCTACCCCGACTCCCTGTGAACTTTTATTAACAAGGAATGCAGTGATCCCTCCGAAAAAACCTTTGGACTCATCCGTTACCGCATAAACAAGTATGAGATCACCTCCGGGGCCATTGGTGCAGAATGCTTTTGTGCCGTTCACTTTAAAACCGCCTTCCACCTTTTGTGCTGAAGTGCGGACAGCAAAAACATCTGAACCTGCTTCATTTTCAGTCATTGCATTTATAGCCACCAGGCTGCCATCACATAATCCGGGCAAATATTTCTTTCTTTGTTCCGCACTGCCGTATTTCATTACCGGGACTATACAGGCAAGCAGGTGTGCGCAGATGGAAAAGTTCAACCCGCCATCATCTGAACCATATCCCAGGGCTTCAAGTGCAGCTATACATGATACAGGATCAAGTCCCGCGCCTCCGAAGCTTTCATCCACAGGAAGTCCGGTCAGCTTCTGATCCGCACATTTTTTCCATAAATTCCGGTCAAAAATCCTTTCCCGGTCACGCTCAATAACACCCGCATTCAAAGTCATACGGGCAAAACCGGTGATGTTTTCCTGGATCAGCTTTTGCTCGGATGTAAGGGAAAATTCCATTTATACAAGTGATATTAATTTCTGATAATCCACTTTAAACCCTGACGTATATGGAATTTCATCCATAAAGATAAAATTGTTCGGGATCATATACGAAGGTAAGTTGTTCATGCAATATTCCTTCATTTTTATCACTGAATTTTCCGTTTTATCAGTCAGTACTATAAAGCCGGTTATTACTGGCTGCTGCTCCGCTGTTTTTACCGACACAACACTTGCTTTCGATATACCGGGATGCAGGGACAATGCCTTTTCAATTTCATCGAGCTCTATCCTGAAACCGTTCCGCTTCACCATCCTGTCTCTTCTGCCGTTAAAAAGCAAGTTCCCATGGTCATCAACCGAAACTAAATCACCTGTCCGGTACCAGGCTACTCCATCTTTATCGATGAAGAATGATTGGGTTCCGGGCAGTCCCCAGTAACCCGACATCAGCCCGGCACCGCTGATCAGCAGTTCATCGTCACTGATGATACTTTTATAATGGGGGCAGCACCTGCCAATCGGGATGCCTGATGCCGGCTGCTTTTCAACTTTATAGAAAGTGCACACATTGGTTTCTGTCGGACCGTAAAGATTATAATAACAAGCACCGGGGATCTTTTCACAAAACCTGCGGAAAGATTTGATCGGGAAAACTTCTCCTGCAAAAAGAACCAGCCTTAAGCTAACAAGATCATATTTCTCCAGCTTCCCGTACTCACTTAGCATGGACAAAGTGGTTGGTGTAGAATAAAGGATAGTAATCTTTTGCTCGGCCAATGCCGCTGCAAAAAGCTCCGGGCTCCTCACCATATTTTCTCCCGCAAGGTATAATGAAGCCCCGTGCTTTACGGATACAAAAAGATCGAAAACAGATAGATCAAAATGAAAAGGGGCGACTGAAATAAACCTGTCCCCGGAAGTTACGTTAAATGTTTCCGAACACCAGCTGATAAAATGCATAGCGGCATGATGCGTGTACATTACTCCTTTGGGAAAGCCCGTGGAGCCGGAAGTATAAAGTATGTATGCTAAACCTAGGGGGGAAGGTTGTTTTGCGGGTTGGCTGTTCCTGAATAGTACAAGCTCCTCACCAATCTCACAAATCTTTTCAAAGTTCTCTAGACCATAACTGATATGCTTATTAATTATGAGGGCATGCACTTCTGCATTTTCTATAATGAACTTATTTCTCGTTGATGGTGAAGAATGATCTACCGGTAAATAAGCTGCTCCGCGTTTTAAGATCCCGAAAAGGCAAGCAACGATGCTCGCGGATTTGGGCCCGCAAACCGCAACCCGGCTGCCTTCGGTAACGCCCGCTAATCCCAGGGCCCGGCTGACATGCTCAGCTTCCTGGTTCAGCTCCGTATAAGTAAGCTGTCCTCCGGGATATAACAGCGCAGCACGATCCGGAAAACTGGTGGCAGAATCCTCAAGGAGTGTATTTAACTTATTTTCCTTCATTCAGTTTCTTAACAACAAAAGCTGCAATTATATCTATACTATCCAGGTTGTCCTTATCCACTTCATGGGGCTGAAACTCGAAACCGTATGTTTCCTCCAGGAATACAACCAGCTGCATTGTAAGAATTGAATCGATGATCCCGCCACTGATCAGGGGCGTTGAGAAGGTAAGTTCCTTTTCTTCTGAATTCCTTAGGAATCTTTCAAATACAAAATTCCTCACTGTTCCTTTAACCTGGTTTATATCTAAGCTCATTATTTTTTATTTAGATTGAATATTATATTTAAAGATTTTATCCCTGTTCCTTATCAGCTCGTTGTAAAACTTCTCTGCGATCAGCCTGTGGCCTTCTGCGTTAGGGTGTGTATTCCACTCCGAGACCTGGATGCTTTTCCTTTCGCGGTTGCCATACACATCCCGCATATCCAAAGTTATAAAACCCAGCGATTCCGCATAAGCTTTTATCTGCTTATATTCTTCCTGGTTCACGCTTTCTGTTGTGGTAAGGAGATAAGCCCAGACAGGGACAGCATTTTGTTCCCTGCATTTTTTAGCGATCTCAAGATAACCCCACCTGATGATCAAATCGGAATAAGGCTGCAGCTGTTCCCTCATTTGCAGCGCGCTCATATACGGCTTGATCCTGCTCGCATCCCTGATGTATTCAAGGAATGGATATTTCAGCGGAAGCTTGTTCTTGATTGCATGAATAAAAT
>DASVUX010000049.1:0-43002 GCA_036386835.1 Bacteroidia bacterium | reverse complement strand
CACATTCCGCTCTTCTCCCGCCAGCACTCCGTACCCTGCCTTGTTAAAATCGATGGCATACAAATCCACCCCGCTTGCTCCCGCACTCACCGTGATCGCCACCGGGCTTGCATCCCCGTTCACTACCGACAAATGCTTATCGCTTCCCAGAATCAATGCCTGGTTACTTTTTGTCGCATACACGTTGTTCATCAGCGTTGGAACGGTCTGCGGAACGATCACCTTCCAGGTGTTTCCTCCGTCTGTCGTCCTCCTGATATCACTCTTCTGTGATACGATATAACCGTTGTTCGCATCGGTAAAGCTTATGCCTGTAAGAACATACGTGAACTGTTCATTTACACGGACCGAATTACCCTCAAATGCCTGGTAAATGGACGCACCATCCCCTACCGCATATACATTATCAAGCCCGGTGCGGAAGGACATTCCATGGAAGCTGCCGCTCATCTGCTCTACATTTACATCGCTGTAAGCCGGACTGCTGATATCCGCGATCCTGATCATCTTTCCTCCTGAAGTACCCACGTATGCAAGGTCGTTGCTCACGCCTGCGGCCGTCAGGTCTTCTTCAGTGTTAACATCCACCGCTGTTAAAGCAATGGTAGCGGTGTCAGGCGCATTCTGTATATACAGCCTGCCCGAATCACAGGCGAGAATGCCGGTCGCATAATTGGTCTTGATCTTTATTTTATTGATGTCATCGGAAATTCCGGAGTTCAGGAGCTTCCAGGTATTGCCTTCAAATGTTCCCCAGATGGATCCATCCTCACCTGCTGCATACACTTCATAATCGTACCTCGCGGAGATGCCGTTCAATGGGACCGGTTTTGCGGTAAACGTGCGGTTGCTGTATCCAGTGGTGCCGCTGTTCGGGCTGAGCTTATGCTTCAGCGTGCCTGCAGCTCCGGCCAGCACAAAATTCCCGGCTGCGCTGTCCGCTGCTATCGACCTGATGTTCTTTTGCTGGGCTGTTACCGTATCCATGTAAACAAACGTGGCTGTGCCGCTGGTGATGCTTCCGCGGAATGCCCTCTTGCTGATGGTGTCATAAGCATAGAATTTCGGGCTCGTATGCGAATCCATCGTAATGTCATTAAAGAAGTAGCTGCTGATAGTGCCCCCGCTCAGGTCCTTGATCAGCGCAATGCTGAAGCTGAACGTGTCGCCCGCATTCTTGTACATGCTGTATAACTTCCCGTTCTGGGTGAGCAGCATTCCTTTTAACAGTGTGTTAAGCGAATCCTTGATCAGCACCTTTTTATAATTTGCATCCCCGGAGCTTACTCCCAGCGATGAGGTTTTTATGGTTTTCCAGTCGAGGTCGGGAACACCCGCATTCTCAACGTAAAATAAGGTATCGTTATTTCCTGCAGCTACTATCTGCGGGTTGCCGGAATGGATCACAGCATCGGCATACTGCAGGTCGCTCGTAGCCGAAGGCTTTTCCATAATGATGAGCCCGAATGGCGCAGTGCTCATGAGCACTCTTGAAATAAGCCCGTTCTCACCGCAGGCCAGCGCTTTTGTTCCCTGGTACTCCTGCAATGATGTATAATAAAGGCCCGGAGGGCTCAGCAGCTCCCAGTTATTTCCCCCGTCAAATGTTTTCCAGATCTGCCCCTTGCCGGATACACTGTCGATGATCGCCACACCGTTCAGCTGCGTGGAAAAATAAACATCCCTGAATGCCTTGCTCGTGCCGGTTTGTACCAGCTGCCAGGAGGCGGTGCTGTTAAGCGGTGTTTTCAGCAGCGTGCCGTCCTCTCCCGCGGCATACGCCATCACATTGCCTGAAACATTCAGGTAGCGCACTTTATCAAGGTTATTGGCCCTCATCTTTGTCACCTCATTCCAAACGGATCCATTGCTGCTTTTATAGATCTTTCCTGTTCCGTTGTTCTTCACGCTTGCATAATAGCTGCTGCCGTCATGCGTGATCGCGGTAATGGTATCGCCAATAGCAAAGTCTGCACTGCTGTTCATCGTGCTGCCACCATCGGTGGTATAAAAAAGTGCCGGGCTGGAGGCTGTTTTTGCCCCACCGACCACACCCGCTGTGCCCGAGGTGAACCATACCGCGTTAAAATCACCCTTGTAGCTGCTGTGAAGGTTCACTGCCGTCCAGGTCATGCCCCCGTTGCTCGTTTTCATGTAGATCCCATCATTCCCCACTGCATAGCCAATGCTTGCCGTAGCAAAAAACACATCGTTCAGGTCCGTGGCTACGGTATTGTTCACCCGTCTCCAGTTATTGCCCCCGTTATCGCTGGTATAAAGATAACCCCGCGCACCAACATATCCTGCAAGATAACCTTTGGCTGCGTTTACAAACTGTGTCCGCACGATCTTCAGCCTGCTGTCAAGCCCGTTCGGCAGCGTATAATCGATCATCTGCATTTTGTCATGGTCCGGCATGTCCTGGAACACAAGCTGGTTCAGGCTGTTGTATTCATAATTTGTCGCCATCCGGTGATTGCTGAACACCCGCTGTGTATTCTGCTCGCGGTCCTGCTTCACCATGATCTCCAGCGGATCGGTTGACGAATCAATATCCAGCAGCTCCACTCCTTCCGGCGGAACTGTTTTCACAAGGTTCCCGGCCTGGTCGTAATAATAAAGCGTGTAATGGTATTCCTTATCGGTATAACTGTAATTGAAATTCTCTATCGCTTCCAGGCAGTGCTCGGTGTACCGCTGTGCAATGGATGTGCTCATGCTGTCGATGTACTGCCCGTAAGTGTTCTGTGCATTGAGCACTGCTATGTTGAGCATCTGCTGCACGCAGGGGTTCGGACTGTAGGTTACCGGGGGCGGTACAAAGTCAAGTGTATCTTTCACGGCAGGTACGCACGGAGCTGTCACACAGCTGTTCTCCAGCTGGATCATCTGGTAAACAACAGCCGAATCAGGTGAATAGCCATTTATGATCGAGACAAGCCCGGCAATGAATTTTTCACCGCAATTACAGTATTTGCTGGTGAATTCGCTGCCTGTAGGCAATGAATTAACATCGATACCAGGATAATGGAGTGAGTCCATTAATGGCTTGATGAAATTATTATAGGCATTGGCTGCAGCAAGTACCTGACCATGTAATACTTTACAATAATCAGCATTGCTCATGTCATCGGTATGTTCGCAGCCTGTATAGTGGTCAATGTCAACAGGCAGGGGAAGCGACAAGGTCGTGTCATCAATATATTCCTGCAGGTACTCCGTATAGTTGCATCCGCAGTATCCGCTCTGGATGAACATGTTGAATGTAGGGATAATGTTCACATCCATGGTATCGCTGTTCGCGAGGGCATAAGGGGAGCTGTTATAATTCTGGAGGACTGCAACAAATGCCTGGTAAGCTGTATCACATACTAAAGTATCGATGGTGATCGCATCGTATTCAATCGACCATCCGTTGTAAACCACGGGAATGTTTGTGACCGTGCTGTCCATTGCCGAAGGGCTTGTTGATGTGGAATCACAATCTGCACAGTTCTTTAACGGCCAGCAGGAGGTTCCCCTGATGGTATCGCTTACATCGCTGCCGCCATTGTTATAGATGCCGATAAAATAAAAATCGTAAAAATTTCCTGCCGCATCCATCGGCTCAATGCCTGTAAGGCCGGTTATTGCTACCAGGTCAGTGAAATTATGGGCTACCGCATTGGTATCGTGCACGCTGTGCCAGATCTCAAATCCGCAGGCATCATCCATATCAAACCGAAGCGTGTCGTTGCTGTTCAGCGCTGTAGTATCAAAGGTGTAGGTGCTTCCTGTTGCTGTTAATGCAGAAGGCAGGTAGCTTTGCAGCAATGCGCTGAAGTTCACCTGGCTGAACAGGTTGATATCATTCAGCGAGTCTTTCACAATAAATTCCGCGATCAGCTTTTCAAGATCGGTCCGCACCTGGTGCTCTGTAGTGGAACATTCGGGTGAAGGCGGAAATGCGCAGTCACCCATGCTGATCCCTGTAGTTCCGGATCCGCTCACAAGCTCCATTTTTCCCGTAATTTCGGAAATAACCATGCCTGTTGTGTCCAGCACATCCATTTTGAAGAGATTGTTGTAATTGCTGCGGATGTTCGTAAATCCACCGATCAGGCCGGAAGAAACAGCAGGTGTGATGGAAATATATGTCATTCTCAGTTTTGTGCCTGTGTTAAGGCTGTCATACAGCTCATAGGTTTTCGGACTGGTAAATTTCCATTTAAGGTTGCTGTTCGGTACCCCGAGCATATTTTTAATTGTCGGGGTCACAGCCGGATCCACAAGACTGTCCGCACTCACATAATATCCGCCTGAAAACAGCTGGCCCGCCTGGAGAATCGAGTTCATCATGTTGGAGAAGTCCGCGGCAAACTGGTTCGCTGAGCACTCTGGTGTAAAATTGCAGTCTTTGATATTTAAACAGGTTGTTCCTGTTATAATATCAGAAGCCAGCGCAGTATCGCCTACCAGGTATGAGGCTACCGCATGAAAGGCATATCCACCTGTAACCACGGAGTCATAAGCAAGCCCGGAGATTCCGGTGATCTCTCCTATGGAAGAAACGGATGAGCCGCTTACATCCAGCTGCATTTTGCACACCACGGCACCGGTAACAGGGTCTTTCACCCATGCATCGAGCACATCCAGCGTGTCAGAAATAACATCCCAGTAATAATCTTTAAAGAGGGTTGGCGTAGTTCCGTTGTTAAAGGCAGTGTACATATCCGGACTGTAGCTGTCAATTGTACTTAGGCTTACATTTGCAGCTGAATTTAAAATGCTGTCCGCGGCCATTTCACTCAGGAAGTTCTGAAGTAAGAAAGCCATCGGGCATTGTCCTGTCTGCTGGTATATGGAATAGCCCACACCTGATCCGTCTGCTCCTTCAAAATCATCCGGTGCCGAAAAGCGCTTCTGCTTTCCTGCGTAATTTGCAAACGTATAGATACCGCAGGGTTGTCTTTTATTATACCATTGAGACCGGGGATAAGCGAATACATTGTACGGCAGATACATTCCTGCTGCGTATGCATTAAAAGGCCCGGGAATACATGAATTGCAGCCGCCAAGGAAAGGAGAAGGCGAAGCCCTGTTGTAATTCAAAGCATAGAAGTTCATCCTCTTGAACTGGAGCTTTCTTTTCTCAGAAAGATAAAACCCTCTCAGCAGCGACCATTCCTTGTCACGGATGCTGTCATTTTTAGCGGCATAGTTGGCTACGGTATAATCGTACATGTCGGTACCGAATGCCATGCATGAGGCCGTAGGGATGGATGTGAAGTTGCTTCCGCAGCGGGCCATGTAAGCTGCCATTTCGGGCATGGAATAATTTATCCCGGCAATATTCACAAACTGCACGAATTTCTGTGTCATGTCACTCTGCATGGAAGCCTGCAGGTGAGAAACAGTCGGAGCGAATGCTTTCGGAAAAACAAGGCTGTACCCGGTGTTTGTAAAGAAAGGATCGTTAAGCTTACCGCTTATTTTAAACATCACGGGGGTGAATTTATTTATCGGGTTGATCCCGGTGCTGTCATAACCGCTCTGGATAAATCCATTGTTATAGGCCATCAGGAACGTTTGTGAAACCATCATCAGGCTGTCGAACTGGTTGGAAGACATTGTATCCGCGCTGTAGATCTTTTTATGATCGCTGCAGGCAATGTAATAGGCGTATTCGGGATGGAACATGACAAGCGAACGCGCAAAGCTTGGACGCCATGCTGACATGAAATTACCGAGGTATTTTAAATTTTCGGGATAGGTGTACATCAGCCCTGTGGCCGCGTCCGTATAAACCTGTGCGGAATAATCCACCTCCGGGTAATATGCGGTGCTGTCCTCATTATAGCTCACGTTAATGCGTACACGTGTCCCATTCTCATCAATATAGCGCCTGTACTCATTGCCGTTTAACTTTAACCGCGGCATTTTCCAGTTTCCGTAACCCGTATATTTATTAGGGTTCAGGGAGTTGGTAACGTTAAAAACGGAAACGTTGTTGGTTGAAGTAACCGTTGATTCATCGAATTTCCCGTACTGGCCGCCCGGGCTTACATCGATCAGCATCATTTCATACGATGCATCGCACAATGTTATATCCATGCAGGGCTCCAGGCACTCTTCATAAAGGAAATCATATTCCACTTCCGTACCGCGTCCTGAAGACACATACTCATCCCGCGTTCCAAGAGCATCCACGCAGGCGCTGCAGGTGGTGTAGCATGCGGTGGTGTCCAGGGCAGCGATCTGTTCCGCAACAAAATCAGCGAGTGTCCGGAAACATGAATTATAGGTTGTATCAAGGTATTTTTGGATATAATACCTTTTTGCATCCTGGTTGATCGTCAGTATTTTGCTGACGGTATAACTCCCGGCACCAAGGAAAACGGTCACTGAGTCGTTCACCTCGTATCCGGAGCTGTCGGTGCAGACCATTGTAAAGCCGTTTGGAATCGTATCAAGGTGTCCAACGGTTTTACTGATCGCCGGGCTTACCAGGTTTGTCCCGCATTCATCGGTAACCCTGATCTCAAGGTCGTAGATGCAGCTCATGCAGATGCTGTCTTTCATACATGAATCTGCGAATGAACTTACGCTTAAATCGTAGGTAAATTTATAATTACCCGCATACGCAACCGGAAGCTGGGTGCTGAACTCGATCCCATCCTGAAGTGTCGTGATTTTATTCAGAAGGCTCACACCACTGCTGTTCTTATTGAACAGATCGATCAATAATGTATCAGACCCGTCACTTTCCGAAGGCAGCGCTTCCATGAAAACGCCTGCACTGTCGGTTGGCGCATTGCCTGCAAGGGCTGTTGCCACTGTTTTGCCTTCCTGGTTCAGATAGCTTACGCTTGACTGCCCGTTCGCATCGATCACGATGTTTTTCTTATAATGGGATGCATCGCCCGCTTCTGAGCCGAACAGCCGGTCAAGCTGGATCTGGTTTGGCTGCCCGTAAATGTATTTTGTTTCATGCCCGCTTCCCAGCTGGAATTCTTCACCGACACCCGACTGGCTCCGTATCCTTCCTGTATTATCGGGAGTGTATTCCACATGTGAGAACGGATAGAGCTTTGCATCGGGCAGAAAAGCCTGCTGATAAGATTTATCGGGGTTATTCCCTGAATAATACTGTGATGCACCGGATAGCGTGTCCATCCCCGGGACACGTGTATTGCACGCCCCTGTTGTATCATCAAGGTCAAAATCCGATTTTGAATACGCTGCATTATTAAGGTTTACATTGAACCGCGGGTAAAATTTTATTGCCGGCTCAACGGTTGAACTGTCGCAATCGGGAAAAGTAACAGGCACCGGCAGCACATTGATCGCAGGCCTGCCCTGGTGGTCATATATTGTTTCACCCACAATTACATTCCTGTCGGAGTTTACTTTGGTAACTGACTGGCGGTTGTGAAGACTCCCGTCAAAGTAGCTGATCACTTCTTTCTTTTTTCCTTCTTCCGCAAAAGTGGATGAATACTGCCAGTTCTTATTATTTTCATGCGCATTTAATACCTGGTACCTGGCATTGGCTGCGATTGTATTCATACGGCCCGTGTCGGCTTCGCTCCATACTGAATACATGAATACTTCCGGATCCATGTAATCCCGGCCCACAGCCCTGGCCCTGAATGCGATGTAACCTTTCTCATAAGTAAGGCTGAGCTTATACGTATTTGCTTTGGTTGTGATCCTTGTTGAATTGTTTTTAAAATCAGCCAGGAGCTGGCTTGTACTCTTGTAGCTTGTAGGTGTTGTACCGTAATTATTTACATACGTCCATTCGAGCTGGTACTCTTCGGCACCGTCAATGGTCCCCCAGTTCAGTTCGAGCTCATCGGCAATGTTCCCGGTATCACAATCGGTATTATATGTCACCATCGAAATGTCGTCTATTTCCGTATTTACATAAGCAGAAAAGTCATAATAACGTGTCAGGAAAATTTCAGATTCAACATAAACAAATTTAGGAAGTGTGCTCACCGGGGTACCGTTAATAAAGATACTGTCGATCACAACAAGCACCCTGTAGCCATCAGTAAGCTTTAAAGATGAAAGGTCGATGGTTTGCTTGTTATACCTGTTATTTACGGAAACAGAAAAATTTTCTGTCCTGACAGGACTAATGGCAATACTGTCCGCATCCCACCTGTAAATGCTTAATTTAGTCCTCACCGTTGTAGCCGCGGTCAAGAAGGTATCCGTATTCTGGTCCAGCTTGAGGGAAATAATGTTCTTTACATTATAATCCATTGTTCCTGCCGGCTTTGAAACCGAGATCTCCACACTATCTCCCCGGTTCACCGTATGTGCAGGGGTGGTTTTTAATATACCGCTTAAAGGCTGTACTTCTTTGGCAAAAGTATTCAGGCCTGTGAACAGGATGCAGCCGGTTAAGAATATTTTCATGTAATTTCTCATAGACAATTGGATCAATTCATTTATTTTTTCAGGTCAAACCTGTAATCTTTAATCTTGTATGTTTTATATCGCTCGGTCAGGATTATTTTTTTCCCGGCCTGGCTGAAATACCTCAGCTCTGAAAATTCTCTGGTATGTTCTTCACGAAGCTGCGTCTGATAATTCGAAAAGCTTATTTCCAGCCTTGGCTTGCTGCTGGTGCTGCTCTTGCTTACATTACCGTACTGGTCAGCTTCATCAGTTTCTTCCTTCATCTCGGTCGCATAATAGAATGTTTCCTTTTCCAGCAAGCCTTTTTCATTAAGTGTTATTTCAAGCATGGCATACAAAGCATCCGGCTTAAACTCAATAAAATAGGTAGCAGCGCCCGAAGGGAGTTTTTGCATCCTTAAAGCCTTCACCTGGTCAAGCATGCTTTCAAATGCCTCCATGCTTATGATGGCTGCATCCTGGTCCTGCCTGTTCGTGATAATGATGATCCTGTCAGTGGTATCGACAGAAAACCGGACGTTTTCATTTTCTACAGTTTTAATTCCCATAATATTGGTCATTACCTTTTTTCCGTCTTTCATATATACTCCTGACGACCGCTCAAACGGAGTTAAGGAAGAATGATCCTTATAAGAAGCGTAAGCCACAGAGACACTGAACTTCTGCGTGCTTGAAAACCAGCCGGTGGCCTTCCTGTACGATTTCATGAAATCCGTTTTTGAAACGGGTTCCCTCAGCTCGCCTTCCACCGCAAACAAGTAAGCGGAAGCAAACACGAATAATAAAAACCAGGTTATTCTTCTCATGTTATTTTTTCGTTTTATTTCTGTTCTCCTTGATCGTCATGATGCCTTTTTCAGTTTCTTTCTTTACACGCACAAGCTTTCCTTCTTCATCATATTCATAAAAAGTTGCATAGTTCCTTTCATCCAGCTCTGCATTCAATCTCATATTTACAGGATCGTACACATATGATTTCATTGAACCGTCAAAAGGATACACCCGGATATCATCAAAAAAACAATCACCTGTGGTGCATTTCAGCTCGATGTGGAGATCTGTTGCTCCGGATGGAAGCGTAAATTCCTGTTCTACCCTTTGCCAGCCATCGATGATCCTGCCTGCGGGACCCGCAGATACTGTATAAGCCACCGAAGGAGATGCGATAATAATTTCAGGATATGTGTATGAAGTCTTGGTTAACGCGGCTCCATCCTCTTTTACCCAGGCGCTTAACAGATATTTTTTTGCCGGAACAGGAGAAAATGAGCCGAGGCAGTCGCTGCAATTCCCCTGGCAGGATAGCGTCTGCACTGTAATAACTGTAGAAGTGCTGTCGCAGTCACTTCCAAAGGTTATTAAAGTAAAACTGTATGATCCGGAAGTTACAGCCAGGTCTATATTATTTGCGGCATAGGTGGTGTCAGAAAATACCCAGGAAATAGTTGTGGTATCCGGGCGGTAACAATTGGTGCTGAAATTATAAGTCGCATTTCCACACAAAAATATCGTTTGGTTGTCTGAAAGATTTATAGCGGTGTCCAGGCCGGAAATTGTATCTGAAACATACAGGTAAGGATTCGGGCAGCAGTCAGGAAGACAAGGGTACACAGTGATGGGAATGTACTTTATGTAAGTAGCTGTTGCTCCTGAAGTATCAGTAACCGTAAGTACGATCGTGTCATTGATAAGTGTGGTATAGGTATGAGAAACTGAATCACCTGTAAGGATCGTGCTATCACCCATATTCCACGAATAGATAAAGCTCGGATTGTTGCAGCCAGTTACTCCGATTGTTACTGCTGAGTCACGGCAAGCGGTGGCCGAATAAGAATAGATTGGCGGGGCACTTCTCGAAATTTGTGCATATTCATTAAAATCCATAAAACCATCTCCCACAAGCTGTAAATTTACTGCCCCTGAAACAAGGACTACCGCGGTGGCTGTTTTTGTACATCCGTTGCTTCCTGTTACCGAAACAGTATACGTGGTGTTTGTAGTAGGGGAAGCCTGGACTGTGCTTCCCGTAGTTGAGCTCAAACCGGTTGAGGGCGCCCAGGAATACCCTGAAGCCTCATATGCGTTAAGGGTTACGGAACTGTCACAGATACTCATCGAATACACACTGGGGGAAACAGAAAGTGAAGGCAGCGAAAGAACAGTAAGCCCCAGCGAAACCGTATCAGTACATCCGTGGCTGTTTGTACCAATAACAGAATAAGTGGTGGTAACGGTTGGACTTGCTGTTACACTTGAGCCGGTTGTTGCACTTAAACCAGTTGATGGGCTCCAGCTGTAGGTACTTGCACCGCTTGCCGTAAGGACGGTTGAGTCGCCTGAACAAACAGTATCATTCCCTGAAAAAGCAGCAGTGACTGTTGGATACAAGCTTGAGCTGATAGTTCTCGCAATTACAAGTGGCAATGAGCTAGCACTGTAACCGCTGGCTGCATTGATGAGCCCGGTACTGCCACTGGTAGTAATACCCGCATATCCACGTGATTGCCACTGAGTCCCGTTCCAGGAAGCAACCCTGAGCTTATGGCATAGATCCGCATTACAGCTATTGGCATTCCAGCCGAGTGTAGGTACTACGGCAGAGGTCCCTGAATTACGGGTCAGCAACCAATACTCACAATTGCTGATGCTTGAAAGACTGTCTGTCTGAAGTGCTGATCCGTATCCCTGGTTAATTGAATAATATTGTGAGGTGAACGCATCCGAAACAACTGAGGGAGCGGTTATCACAAGCGGGTGATATGCCCCGGTAACAAGCAACGTATCCCCCAGGGGAAAGGTAAAAGCATCGTTTCCTGTTTTTTTCATCGGACCGCATACATAGCTGCTGTCACTTCCGCCACTACAGGTTTTGTTATCCAGCATGCTCAGGAGATTGGTGGATGTTGTACCTACAGATCCTTTTGTAAGGGTAAGATTATTATTGACAATAACCGGTGCATCAAAAAGGACTTTCTGAGAAGGCTTGTTAATGATGAGATCATAAAAATTTAATGTTCCACTTGATTTCATCCGTTGTCTGCCAGGTCCATTCAGAGTTACACTTGTATTCGCATAAGTGAAAACCCCTGTACTAATGTTAGTCCAGTCGCCTCCAACTGTAATAGGCTGGCTGTTACCATTAATAGTGGAACTGCTATTGATCGTTAATCCCCCCAGGCAGGTAACCGGGGAATTAAAAATGACAGTGGAGTATATCGATATATTATTAAAGGACATGGAAGCACTACTTCCAACCGTATTAACAGACAGGTACCCGCCTCCGTAGAAAACAACAGTAGAAGACCCGGGATTTACATCACCCTGCATATAATTCCAGTCACCATCGACTGTTATAATATTGCTTAAGTTTAATATTCCGGTAGGTTTATCAATTTCAATGTTACACAACTTTCCGCTTAAAGCGATACCGGAACCTGTAAATGTTTGCGTGCCCGGGCCGCAGATTTTAATTCTTCCGCTGTTGGTAACCGGAGTACCTACATTGCCATTGGTAACATTTATATTTCCTTGGGCCTTTATAGTACCGGAATTTATACTTACAATATTATTTCCTTCTGTTTTTAATTCATTTTGAACTGTAATGGTATCACCTGCAGGTATATCGTAAGTACCTGCTCCGCTTGCCGCAGATAACACAAGATTATTTAAGGTCTGACTGCCTTCTATAGCACATGTCCCGCGTGAAAAGAAAAGTGTAGATGCATGGGTGGTTGCATCAAGAATCCCGTTAATCAGCTTCCAGTCACATCCGATTGCCATGGTTATGAAATTTTTCAACACTAGGGTATCTCCTGCTTTATCAATCTCTACATTCGGCAACCTGCCCTGTAAAGCCGAAGCCGTACCATTTATCGTCTGCGTACCAGAACCACAGATCTTTATTATTGACGTGGGTGTATAATTATTGGCACTGGTGTTAGCTATTGTAATATCGCCTTTCGCATGAATATGACCTGAATCGATCGATGCATAGAAAGTGGCGCCTTCATACCGTAACTCCCCGTTAATGGTTATGGTATCAGCAGGAGGTATAGTCAGGATTGAGTTCCCGCTTGCCTCCGAATTAAAAGTTAGATTTTTCAGGGTTTGGTTGCCTTTCAAAACCGAACCTGTCCGAGCAAAGATTAACTCGGAATCATAAGCAGTTATATCAAGTGTCCCTTGCAGGAGAGTCCAGTTCCTGCCTGGCCCCATCGTTATTTTATCCTTTAAGATTAAATCACCGGTTGCCTTATCAATAATAATATTACAAAGCCTGCCGACAAGGTCGGTTGCAGCCCCATCCAATGTCTGGTTTCCTGTTCCTGAAAAATATATAGTAGCTGAACCGCCTGAAGCAGAATTATTAATGGTATTACTGACCAATAGGTTACCTTTCAGATTAAGTACTCCTGTATTAATAACATTTACACCTACACCCGAAATTTCGAGGTTTCCCGCAATAGTTAAAGTATCTGTTGCAACCATTGTATAGGTCGTTGTGGTAAACTGGGATTGAAAATTCACATTGTATAATGAGTGCTTCCCGGAGATTGTTTTACTGAATGCAGAAAAACAAACTGTTGATGTGAAGGTCGATGCATCAATAATACCGGCTGTATATGTCCAGTTACCTCCTACATTCACGATGTTTTTCAAAACAAGAGTATCACTCGCTTTATTTATGATTGTGTTCCATAATCTTCCCTGACCGGCTGAAGCAGAACCAGTTAAGACCTGCTTTGTCGTACCGTTGATAGTAAGAGTTCCTGTTCCGGATGAACCTGAGGAACTATAAGTATTTGAGAGCATGATATCTCCTTTGGCGTCAATATTTCCTGTATTAATTACTATAATAGCAGATCCAGTCGTTTTAAGAAGGTGGTTTACTGTAAGCGTTATTCCTGAGCTGATCGTAAATGTAGATGTACCTGTAGGTGAAAAGGAAAGATCATAGAAAGAAGTATTTCCATTAATCGTTGAAGTAGCGGTGAATTTAACTTCTCCGTTATTGTGTGTAAATGTTCCGCTTGAAAAGGTATAATTTCCTACAATTGTAAAAGCAGCGGATGTGCTTCTGAAATCACAACCCGACAATGTAAAGATCCCGCTGCTTGTAATAGCCGCTGAACCGCCCTGAAAAACACCCGCACTCAGGATGATTCCGCTCGCTCCAACGGTTATTACATTTGAATTCTGTTTAACAGTATCGGTATATCCCGAAGCCATTTCAAATCTCCTGACAACAACAGTCGCATTGATTGAGCATTGGCCGGTACCGCCTCCATTAAAATATACTGAATCTAATGATCCTGGTACACCCGCACCCGATGCTCCGCCAGAGGTCAGTGACCAGTTCCCGGTAGAATTCCAGTTTACGTTCGCTCCTGTACCCACCCAATAGCGCTTGCCGGCAAATGCATCTTTTCCAAGCGTAAGGACAAATAGAAAAACGAATGCGAATAAAAATCTTTTAATAGTGTTTATTGACATAACCTGTATTTTAAAATGATGGTGTAAACCTGAAGAACACACCCTGGGAAGGGATACCGTTAAAGTATGTAAGCTCTTCCCCGGTAATTGACTGTGCAAAAGCAGTATTTAAATCCCCCCCGACTAAAAAACCATTGGGACTTGAATTCATGTTTTTATTAATTAGCCCGATCAGTATGGGTGAATCAAATCTGCTATCTGCATAAGAATTGGGACCAGAATGAATCTCAATTAAATTACCGGCTTCAAAAAGCCAGATCTGATAGTTTAACTCATCTGATGATGAATGTTTGTTCTTTGACAGATTACTGTATTGTACCTTAATTATTCTGCTTCCTGCAGTTCCCTCTACTGAATATTTCAGCTCTGCATTGAAACTCTGATTTGCATCAGCCCTGCTTCCGAATTCATTAAAGGCAACAATTGAAATCTGTGTTCTTTTATCAAACACAACAAAACCATTGGGTTCAATAAACAGGGAATCGGTGGAGATGCCACAAAAATTAAACTGGAACGGCAGCGGAATCTCAAACTGTTTATTGACCCAGCTTTCATTTGCAGCCTTAATTGTTCCTCCGGCCAATGCTGTATATTCACTGGAATCCTTTTGAAAGGAGTAATTAAAATTTTGCGCGAATCCCTTACCGGCAAATAAGGCGAAGATTACAAGTATTTTTATATCGTTAAACATATCTCTTTTTTTCATGGCCATAGATCTATTTTGACTTCCTGGTTACTGTTCTTGATGTGCTGCACCCTTTGGCGTCAGTAACGGTTATTTCCAGGGTGGAACTGCCTGAACCGCTAATTACAAGGCCGTTCGAGCCTAATACCACCGAAGGGTTCCCTGAGCTTACATTCCATACATAAGAATAAGGAGCGGTGCCATTCTCCACGGAAATCATGTTCATTCCTGATTCTGTGAAAAGGTTAAGTAGAATATTACAGCCGTTAGTTTCTTCACAGGCAACAGCCAGCTGTTTAATCAGCGTCTTTGAAGAATCACTGGATACTTTAAGACTGTACCTTCCGCTATGTGCATCTTCACGGCTTGGGACAATGTTCGAAAATTTAAAGTGATTGTCGGGGCAGGCATTAAAATCATAATCTTCAAAGCCATCAAATCCCTGCTCTTTATACATGGAATTGGCAGCGACAGACAATGCCATCGATTGATTATAACCAAAAGTTGCCGAAGAATAACGACCGAGTGCATCCTTGTTCTCCAATTCCTCGCCTACAGGATTATACTCTGTAACCTCTGAAACATACGTCCAGTCCTTAGCGTCCTTTTTCCATGCGCTGGCAGACCATTTGTAAAATGGAGTGTACGATGTGAATACCCCATCTTTACGGACGTTTGTATTTCCATCATAATTACTTTTACTTCTGCCTGAAAGGTGGGTGTATGACCGGAATGGCTTCCAGATCCCTTTCGTTCCTGTAATATAGGGATTGCTAATATCCGGCAAAGTAATACCTGTTGCCGGCCCGCAATCACAAAATGTCTTGTGATCATTGGAAAACTCCACCGCACTTGCCTGAAGAACATTTTCATAGGAATTACTCCTGAGCGCGGTTAATGGGTTGGTCAGTGTGGTGATCACGGCCATGTCAGCAGAGGTGGTATTCCGTGCACCAGAGCGATACACCCTTAAAAAGTAGGTTCCGGAAACCGGGGTCCCGTCCTTCTTCAGAACTGTTATGTTATTTCCGTTTATTGCAGATATCCATCCCATCACTTTTGTACTGCCCTGGCTCAACATCAACTCATCACCTTCCCGGAAGAACGAGACTTTTGATCCCAGATTCCCTTCCCCGGATGAATTCAATGAAACATTCATGGAAAGGCCGATGTTCTTATAGGCAGGACCCATATTTTCATAATACCACCATGCAGGGTATTTTAAATTATAAACATGGTCATTGTAATTTGTGGTTGTTTGCGTGAGCAGCACGGCACCCGTTTCCGAATCATACGCAAGATTCTTTGTAGCTACAACTGAACCTAAGTCGGTTGCCACTACCTCTTCCAGGATTCCGAAACGCTGAATAACTTTCGTGGTTGTTGCAGAACGGAACCGCGTTTTTTCATTAGAAATATTCGGCCAGGGCATAGGTATTGGAATAGGTATCGGACCACCCGGAATGATATCCACATTCAAATGCACCTTTGCACTGTTCGTTGTTGTTTTATCTTCACGGTAATCATTCACCATATCCATAAACTCCCCGATCTTTCTTATTGCAAGTTTGCCATCCTTCTCCAATACTGTGCATTTATTCACCAGCCTGTAACCATCCGCTCCCTTGTTCTCTTTTTTATATTTGTATTCAACGGATGAAACAGGGGTGGAAACGCCTTCCTGAAAAACCTTTTGGGACTTAGGTTTTCCATGCATGTCATTCTGTTCAATTAAAAATCCCTGGGCTGCTGTAAGGTAATCACGCTGGTTAAGCTTAAGCAATGCCCAAACACTGAACGGACTGTCTTTATCCCTTTTGTGGACAAGGTTGGTCCTGCTTGTTATTGTTGGAAAATCTTTTGCAGTATAAAACTCATGAACTACCTTACCTGTTGCATGTCTTGTCACGCCTTCCCTCTGGAGGTTTTTAACGGTGACCATGCTATAGCAAACATTCGGGGAGGGATAAAAACATTCTCCCACAGGCAATTCCTGGTAAGACCTGTCGTCAGGGGCAGCGCGTTTCTTTACCGTTGTATACTTCGGCTGGCGGAAAGGATTTTCATCCCCCCCCAGTATTGGCTCATAGGAAGCCACACCTGATGAGCTACCGTCCGGCAGGTTATAACTGTATTCCTGTCCATAGCTTGAAGTCTCGGGGTTATTGCCTACCATGGTTCCCCATTCATCAGACATTTCAATTTTTTTAACTCTTGCCCCTCCTCCACGCTTATGCTTATCGGGGTTATTCAGGCGGACCCATGATTTCTTATTAACAATTTCTCTTCCTACACTGTATCCTGCGGGAGAAAGAGTATATAAAACCTGGTCAGGCCCGATGATCGCATCTTTGATGTTTTTGGTAAAATCAGAATTGATAAGAGCCATCAATATCGATGATGATAAACCGGAAGAGCCTTCCGTACTTGAAGATTGCGAAAAAGTTGCCATTGCATTGTGAGTCCAGACCTTTTTTGGCATATAGAGCCTGCCAAACTGCACGGCAGTTTTTACCACTGGATTGACCATTGTGCCCGGTACATTATCCTTCAGGCTTATGTTTTCCAATTGTATCCACCCTAAGGTTCCGTCCGAGTTGATACCAGCATCATTCAAAGTTCCATACCCGGAAACATATTCCAAATGGTCATACTCTATCTCATTCTCACCCCTTACATTTACCAGGCATCTGAAATACAAGTCGGTAATACCATTGGTGTATTTACTTATATCCGTTATACCATTGTGGAGCTTGAAAAAGAACTTACCGCTTCCCGAACTTATATCAATATAGGCATCATTCGACTCTGTGGTCGAATCTGAAGATCCGTAATTTACAATCTTAAACATCTGCATTGCCGGCTGATTCTGGACATGCCCGTAATCATCCGATTCATAAGAGATCTTGATTTTCCCGCCCGAAGGCAGCCGGATCTCCTTGAGTGACCATACTGCAACATAATCATCCGTTACGGTATCCTGTTCTACATAAGGATAATCGGAAGGCGGCAGTGGCGTAGCGGGTTCTATGAATGTGCCAATGTCTGTTGTACCAGCAACCCCGGTCGATGTTGATTGGTTAGGCTTATAATTCCCCCAGCGGTCATATCCTTTCAGATTATAATCAGGGTTCTCTGAAGGCGTATCTTTGTGGTAATCGAAAGTATACGGGGTTAACCTAGCTTTATTTGAATGCTGGTAACTAAAAAATATTTTTTTCAAGGTCAGCTTCCCTGATGAAGGGCTGGGAATACCACCTACTACATTAGGAATGTTCCGGCAAAGCTCATAGGTATATTCAAAATGTACAGTCTTTATAGGTACAGCCAGACCCGCATTTGTTTTAACATCCTGTTTTGAAAATAACGCAATGCTGTCAAGCCTCATCATTCTTTTTGACGTGCCGTTTTCATAACCGCCATTTTCTCCCTTCACACCAACACCATCTGTTCTCTCGGAGGTATAGAATTTCGCTATGTAATTTTTTGTTACTACCGAATCCAGATACCATAGCTCTTTATTACCGTATATATAGTTGGCCTTATCATCCTGCCGGTCAGATTTCAAGCCTTCCGTAAAGCTTGCTTTATCCTCCTCGAAAGGTGTCCGCCATTGATAACCTGAGATCTTGTCATAGGTGAATCTTGTGTAGCTTCCGTAATCGTTATCACTGGGCCCTCTTACATTGTCAGCATCAATATAATCTGGCGAAAGAACTGCCGTGAGTAAGTAAGAATGCGCGTAAGCAGGGGTAGTGGTGCAGCTGTAATAATTATCAATGCCGCGCTTATTGTTCTTTGAATTATCATCACCTTTCTGGTAAGCTATCAGGCCCGTGCTGGCCTCCATTACCCCATTAGTTGATAATCTAGGTGAGACCGCCATTGGCGCAGTGCTTCCTACTGAAAAGGTGACTTCTTTCTGGGTGTGGTTATATGCTGCAATACCGTAAACGTAACGTGAGCCTTCTGGATTAAGGGTGGTAACCTCCGCTATATGCGACCCCCTGGAAGAATACACGTCAGGTGCAGGCTGCAGGGCAAATGCATCATATTCAAAACGCCTTAAATAAGAGAACACCTGGGATCTTTTATCTCTCTTATTCCTTCTCACTGACGAGGCATATTTAAGCGGATGCTCAAACTTTCCACTGATGTCGATGCTTGGCAGATAAAGCTTGTCACTTCCTACTCCCGCATAAAGCATCGAATCTGATTCAACTGTCTTTTCATTGGCTTCCTTAAAATATACCTGTTCAAAATCTGCATTGCTGGAACTTCCGGTATAAGACAATTGCCTGTAGGCATTATTTCCATCTGTCCATTTACCCGATCTTCCATTCACATCAGTAACCCCGATATCGACACCAATATGCGCCCAACCACCTAAACCAACTTCCACTGCCAGGCTGGCATCATCATTCGTGGTATAACCAACAGGATCAAACACATGTCCCACATCGCTCCTGAAAGGCCTGTAACTACCACCTACACCCTGACCGCAAACACCATAGGTATCATAAGTAAGGTTTGTAATTGGTAGAAAGGCTGTGTTTTCCGTGAATGTTCCATCCTTCTCACGGTTAAAATCCATCAGCGCATTTTCGTTGTGCTGTCCTTCCTGCGCATACATATAACCATAAGCCATGCTATTGATCGTTGTCTGGGCAAGCTTTTGAGAAGAGTAAAATCCGTTGATCCCTCCTTTTATGTGGCTTGTATAAACCTCTCCGCCAATTGAAAAAGCCCCCGAAAAACAATAGTTCTTCATTGAATTGGAAATCCTTGGGGAGTAGGTGGGCATACCAAGATCAAACGTGCCCGCGAAACCAATTCCATCTCCTGAGACAACATTATTGACACCAGGGATAAATTTTGTATAAGATCCTAATTTTCGTATAGCAGGATTAGAATATGAAGCGCTTATTGTAAGCTGTTTTAATCCAGCCCTTGAATTGAATGATGTTCCTACTGACACCGAACCACTACTATTACCTCCACCTCCACCACTTGTACCGAGCTCGGAAACCGCCTCTTCACTCTTTGCCTTTTTGGAATACGAAAGTGATGGCTGCAGACCCAAGCCTTCGTCACTGCTGGAAGTAATGCCGAGGCTTGCACTGCAGCCGCTGGCGCCTAGGCTTTTTGAGCCGCTTACACCCTGGGAAACTGAAGGCCCCGTATAATTATTATAATTAAATGCCTGGGTCAGTTGAAACGGAATTGGGAAACCAACAATCTCCAGGTTGGAAACCATGCCTACCCCCCAGGTTTTATTCTCTTTTATATTAAGGTCCTTTGAAACAACGTCCCCTGAAAAGTCATCCGGCAAACCCCGCATATTCCGGCTTACAACTCCCGGATTAATGTTCCATCCAAGTCCAACCCAGCTGGCTTCCTGATCCATCGTGATCCCTCCATGATAAGCGATGTTGATCGGATAACCTTCTACATCCATTAACGGAATATTATAATTGAAGTCCCCGGTTGATAGATCAACCATATCGGACGTTCCTATAGGCTCGAATGACTGGACTTCCGGCTGGCTCGGCCCACCGGTCAATGCAAGCATTTGTGTAGGGAAGGTTATTTCCATCAAAATGGCGAATGCCATGAAAAGAGAAGTAGATCGCTTCAACCCGTTCTTCAATTTTACTATTCTGCGTTTATTCGTTCTCATACACCGGATATAATTGGTAAATCAATAAGTTGGTTTTGGAAGTAGGTATATTTTATATAGCCTTTATTAAACAGGCGGTCATTATAAATGATCGTAAATTCCTTATCCTTTTGGAATTTAGAATTGTCAAAAGCAAGCATTACTGTAACATAGGAAGACAATTCAAAAATGCGTTCGAAATGATAAAGGCCGGGATGAAGTGTATCCTTTCCCTGTACAAGGGTCAGATCGTGTTGCATCGCGAATGCCATGTAATTCAAACGGTCGGTGTACTGCGCAGAATTTTGCAGGTCAAGCTTCAATATCTCTCCGGAATCTTTCGGCCGTTCTATCCTTAAATTGAAATAACTCATTCCTGAGTAATTTTTAAGCGCCTGGTCAAACTGCTGTCCGGAATAGGGTTCGTCTTTTAATTCAATGTGTGCCAGGGCTTCGGCAGGCATGAAGGCTAAGATATAATTAACTTCATTGAGCTCTTTGTTCTTAACAAGTTTATTATCCGAATCACCAACCCAGGACACAAAATCACCCAAAGACATTACTTCTGACTTATTTACCAGCTCAGCAGAAGAATCATGCGTATATGAAACCGCGCTTTCCTTCGTATCGCAGGAAATCATACAAACAATTACAATAAAAAGCAATACTCTATTTAATGCCATTGTATTTATCATTAATGAATAAAATTATATCATCAGAAATATTGTATTGCTCGTTAGCAAACATCAGGACACCATTGCCGCTTGAGCCATAAATAAAATCATAATTTTTACCCTTGCCATATTCCATTATGTAAGCGCTCATCTGCTCAAGGATCTGCTTATCGTACTGTGCACTTAAAGCGGCATTATCCTCTTCGGCCCGGTTCTTCATTGTAAAGAAATACTGGCGCTTCCTGTCGAACTCATTGACCACGTCAGGATCCTTAGGATGAGCTTTGACCCTGTTTGACAATACCTGGAGCTCCATTGACAAACTGTCAATAATACTTTTCCGCATATTCTCCGTTCGATCAAATTTCTTCTGCATCTCACTCTTCATGTTAAATCCGTTAAACACTTTTGGTATATCTATATACGCCAGCCTTGGAACAAAGCAGAAATGATAGATAATTACAGAACCCGCTGCCAGGCACATGCATAAAATGAATAGTCCTATTCTTTTCATCATAATTATTCAGGTAAATAAAATTTAAGGTAAAAGCTTTGTCTCTTTTCGTTCTTTATGATCATCCTGTAATAGCCCGGCTTAATACTCTGTGTATCCAGGTTGAGTTCAAACCTGTTATCACCGGTGCTTTTGATACTTGAAACCGGCTGGTCTTTTTCATCCTTATAGAGGTCCACCGGATATTCCTTCCCTTTATCAGAAACAATGAAAGCTTTCAGGTCACCCTTTGCTTTGTACTCTTCTAAAAATTTAAAATAGATCTTCCCGTTATAAGCTATGTAAGCATCGGCCGAAAGTGCAGGCTGTAAAACAACATATTTTAAATTCTTCTCTACCGGGGGCTTCCGTATCACGAATTCCCAGGCTTCTGTTTTGTTGGTGATAATATTGTTGGCCATTTTCTGAACCTGCCACGCATAGCGCCTGCCCTCCTCCAGCTCTTTTGCATCATAAGGATATTGCAGATTGTGAACGGTTAAATAGTTTCTTACCATCACCGGGTTATTGATAGTTATTGCGCTTTCTGTTGTTTGCTTCTCCTTAATTTCAGAAACTACCATTCTGTAAAATTCGCCCTGGGAAAGCAGGTTAAAGGGCTCACTGTGACTCCAGTTTAAAAGCGGCAACGTACCATCGATCGTGTCTTTATCAAAAGGGCTGACGAGATACAGATACTGGTTAAAGTCGGATTCGATTTCGTCACAATATTCATCAGCAGGCTCGGGGCTTGAGAGGAAAAGGCTGATGCATAACCTGAAGGTTCCGCTTGGCAGGTTATGAGTGGTTTTCAAATATTCAACCTGGTTCCCGTTTCCATACTCAACATTTGCCGCATTAACAGCTGATGACAGCGGATTATTCATTCCGGGTTTAAGAAGAAACGGGACAGATTTTACTGTAATCAACGGCTGATTGCTAATATTAAATAACCGGGATACGATCTGTGCCTGAACTTCTGCCCCTCCATTATGAATGGAAACCGCGAGCAAAGCTTCCGGGGTAATATTATAAGGCATGAATTGATCATTAATAATAGTGACCTGCTGCGCTTTTGAATTAAGACTGATCGCTGATATTAAAAGGCCGACAATGAAAATGATGTTCGTTTGTTTCATCTTTAAAAATTTATAGAAAGTTGCGCTTTACAGAAGTATGGGAATTTTTTAATCTTATTCAGATCAAATGTGTTGTAATAATCACCTATAATTATTTTGGCCATTTCAGCTTCCAGTGAAAGTCCTTTATAAACATGAATCTTCGATCTGAGCACATAACCGTACTGCGGTTCCGTTTTATCTTTATATGCGATCTTTCCGCCTACGCTTATGCTGTTGCTTTTTTTAGAAACATACCCCACTTCGAGCAATCCCAGGTAAATATCATTTCCTAGCGTATCGGACAGGCTGTTCCTGAACCATGTTGCGTTAAGGTCAGTTTTGAACCCCGACTTAAAAACAAACTGATGACCATAGGAGAAATTCTCAAAATTAACCAGTGACGAATCACCATCTATTATATACCTGCTGTACAAAGCATTGAACTGTGCATTTACTTTTCTTAGTTTGGGAAGCCAGGAAACAACTGCCGTGGCAATGTGATTCCGGTCAACTGTTGTATTCTCATCAAATTGTAATTTCCGGAACAAGGGAACATAGATAAGGCGCAGATTCAATTTACGTGTAAGCCTTAGATTCAAGGAGTTGTTGAAGCTGTACAATATGTTCTTATAATTGTAAAGACGCAGGAGATTATCTTCTTCCCGCCTTAATGCCACCGAATATTTGATCCATTTATTCAGGACCTGCTCAGCTTTTAGTTCATACCTGAAATTATCTGATCTGAGGAAACCTAATCCGAGGCTTTTAAAATAGGGATCAATCCACCTGACTGTTCCGGTTATGTTCATTTTCGCTTTTACAAGAGCAAGCGTTGTTCTGGACATAACGGCATAAGAGCGGTAATTCGAAAATATCTCACTCACAGAGCGTTTTAGCTGTTCGGAACTTATATCAGCTGCCTGAAGAGAAGATTTGCCCACAATCAATTCTGTGCTTAAAGATTTGGACAAATCGTACTTCCCGTCAATCTCTAAAACCAGGTTACTTTCTTTCCCGTGATCCGAATAATCAGGTGATGTGAATATATAGTCAACTTTCCCTTTTCCAATCAATGCCCCCACAAATAAATGGGAGCTTTCCTTTGAACCTGTTCCTCCCCTGATCATCAGAACTTTTCTGCCGGCCTCCAGATTGTTGTAATTGAAATAATTATAATAATTCCTGGTTCCCTGAATAACTCCGTCAATTGACCGGGGGTTATACAGCAAATTATTTACTGTTGTCCCATAAGCGAGGGCAAGGAATTTTGTGTTCTTTTCATATTCCATATTTATCCCCTGAAGAGGAATATTATTAATTAAGAACGTTGAAGCGGAAGGGTTGCACAGGCCTATTTCAAACTTCTTCACGTTGCCTAAGAACTGCTGGGCTTTTGATAAGTACGGATTGCTATATTTATCCGAATGTCTTTCATAATTACTGATCTCATCTATCCGTGACCTGATGGCTGATATTTTTTGGCTGATACTGTCGTATTTTGTAGTGTTATCCGACAATTCCTTTGAGATCGAATCTTTTCTCTCTGACTTTAACTTTTCCTTAAAAGCATTTTCAGATGACTCAGCAGGGAAATTATATGTAGCGGGGACCGTTACCGTTGTATCTGCCTGCAAAGAATCCCCCATGCCCGTAAGAGAATCAGGCGCAGAACCTTTTACCGGCGGAATGTACTCAGGGTATTTCCGCATATATTTATTAAACTCGATCTTTTTGGCCAGGTCCTGCTGCTCCCTTTTCAGGTCAAGGATCTCCTTTGACAAGGCTTGTTTTTTAATTCCGGAAGCGCTTCCTATTTGCTCCTTATAACGGTTGGCATCGTAGCTTATCCGGAAATAATTGTTGATCCCGATAACGTTTTTAACTGTTGTGTAATAATAATTCAGTTCTAATGGTACACTGAAAGCCATGAAGGAAATATTTCCTTCTGTCCGTAATCCTCCGGTTGGGAAGTTATCACCATACACATAAGGAAGTACACCATAATCATAGCCTGCCGTAATACTGCCATGAACCTTCAATGAAATATTGCTTATTTTTTTATTTGATTTTTCTTTTAGGATAGAAGGATTGAATGCGTTTTCATGCTTCAGCTCAGGGCTGATAGCTGAAGTAGCTCTTTTAGAGTATTGTTTCTCAGAATTATTGAACAATAAGTCTTTCGTAGAAGGTCCTTTTGATTCTAACGAATCTGAGTTTAGGAACGGGGTAGTCCCGCTATAAACAGAAGAAGTATCATGCGGTAAAGCCTGACCTATTGACTGAGAAACAGCATCTCCCGCATTACATAAAAACGATGTTAATATGAATCGCTCCACAATTCTATTTCTGTTTGCAAACCGCAATTAAATGTTCTGTTTTATAAAATCGATTTGCCGAGGAGAGATTTCCTTTGTGTAAAAAGCTTTTCGAAAGTATGTTTAGTTCTGTAGGCCAAAACTATTTTAAAAATACAGCACCCACAATGTATTAAACTACCCATTTACTTATGGGTAGTTTAACCCATGAAAAGCATCAGAAATAACATAAATATTTAAAAATCAACACTTTAACCCGAGTAACATTTTGTGGTTCATTTGTCCACGGTTATAAATAAAATGTCGCAGACCTTTGCCATTATACAGAGTTAATATTTTATTGATGACCAAAAACAAAATCCGGGTTGCACTGGCTGATAATCAGAATATTTTTAGAAAAGGAATGGAGTCCCTTTTAAAGGAAGGGGAGAATATTTCAGTTGTTCTGGAAACATCAAATGAAAAAGACCTCCTTAACAGGACTGAAAAGATTCAAATTGATGTATTAATTCTGGATGCCAGGATACTTGTAATGGGTGGAATCGAAACAACTCTGATCCTAAAGCGGTTATACCCGGAGCTGAAAATCCTGGTTATTATACCGGATAACGAAAAATCATCCATAATTAATCTTCTGGAAAATGGAGCTAACGGATTTATACTGAGGGATGCCAAAATCGAAGAAGTGTTTGATGGGATAAATACGGTAAGGAAGAATGGATACTATCTGAACACTGTTACTACCTCCCTTTTTAATAATGACTCTTCCATAGTTTCCCAAGCGGAAAAACCGGCCCTATCGAAAAGAGAGCTGGAAATAATTAAATTATTGAGCTTAGAGATGAAAAATTCAGAAATCGCAGAAAAGCTATTTATAAATATCCGGACTGTTCAACGCCACCGCGAAAATATCCGAGCTAAAATAAATGTAACGAATGTAAGCGGGATTCTTATGTATGCGGTAAAGAACAACCTTTTGGATTGATCAGTACCAGATCCGTAACAGCCTTCGGGAGATTAGTTACGCCCAATTATTTTATTAACTTTGAGCAGTTTTAAGAAAAGGCTTCCCGGTATGCCCTGCTTAAAAATCCCTTTGACTTTTTTGATAACCGGAACTTGATTTTAATCTCAAAGATGTATCTCCATAAAATTCAAAAGCAGGAAATCAAATTAAAAAAAGGTGTCCCTTCCGCATTAGACCTGAAAGGAAAGCTGGCCCCTGCTCTTAGTGATCTTTATATTAAAATTGAACATCCGCTGGAGAACAACATCTCGCTGACCTTTATTTTTGAGAATAAGAACGGCAGTGTTTTTAAATACCCCAAAAATTTTATCCGGAAAGGCCAGCCTTTACTATTCGATGATAATAATTACCGGTTTGAAGGCGCTATAAAAAGTATCAGGTTGCTTTCAGACATTGATATCGAGATTACGATCAACTAACAGCACTTCTGGCATATTAATTTATTCTTAAGTAAAAAAAATAAATTATGCCTTTACTGTTACTCCTTCCGCTGTTACTGGAATTCCTGACCATCGGGGTTATCGTCCTGGATGTATATCTTATTCATGAGTGGTACACTTACAGGAACACCTATCTGCATGACCATGCACGTTACTGTTTGTATGGCGCCATCGCTATCACCGCCTACTCATTCCTTGGGGGCTCTTCCATGAAATTAATCCTGAGTAAGCGTAAAAAGGGTGAGGATGAACCTTGCGGGGAAAGAAGCAATACACGCGAAGTGCTGGTAAGGCCTGACGGGACGCAGATCAATATCGAGTTCGAAGGGAATGCCAGCGGTGAGCCCATATTATTTGTGCATGGCTGGATGGCCAACAGCACTGAATGGTATTATCAGAAGAAGTTCTTCGGCAGGGACCACCGCGTTATCCTGATTGACCTTGCCGGCCTCGGAAAATCAACACGGCCGAAGGACAAAGATTTTTCCCTTCAGAAAATGGCAGCGGACCTTGATGCGGTTATCACCCATCTTAAATTAAGCAAACTTACCCTCTGGGGCCACAGCATCGGGGGCATGACGATACTTACCTATTGCAAGGACTTTAAAGCAAATGCTGAACTGCATGTAATAAGCATCGTGCTTCAGCATACTACATTTACAAATCCTATATATACCAGCATTTTAAGCGGACTTCTTAAAGCAATTGAAAAACCGGTGCTATATCCTTTATGTTACCTCATGATCGCGCTTTCACCGCTCTTCTGGCTCAACAAGTGGATGAGTTACCTGAACGGCCATTCTCATATTTCTACGAGATTGCTATCCTTTGCAGGGACGCAAACCGCGGCACAGCTTGATTTTATAACACGTCTTTCTGCGCTTGCTCCACCTGCAATCACAGCAAGGGGCGTATTGGGCATGCTTAAAACTTATGATGTAACAAATGACCTTGATAAAATAAAGATCCCCGCACTGATCATTGCAGCGGATAAAGACCGTTTAACAAAACCTGTCGCAAGTGAATTTATGGATAAGAAACTGCCAAACTCAAAAATGGTTGTGATCTCTCCTGCAGGGCACCAGGGACTGATAGAAAGACACGAAGAAGTGAACAGGGCTGCGAAAGGGTTTATTGACTCGTTGATTAATAAATAAAAGAATTATTTTTCAACGAAAGGTTTAATATCCGGCCGCGGGATGATTTCGACATCCTCCGGAATAACTATATCAAATAAACTCTGCCATGCACCCGCTACGCGCTGCGGGGAAAATTCGAAATCGCGGCTGAAATGACGCCAGTTCCTGAGAAGGAAAGATTTTATACCCGGGCGGCAGCTGACCCCGGCAGCTTTTTCATCGCCCTTTTTCATGTCCCTTATTTTCCAGAGCTCGACAATACAAAGTGCCTTACCCGCATTCTTTCCTACAGAATTCGTTTTTCCGCAGCAAATAACAATATCACCGTGATAATTAAAGGTTCTATGCCGGGTTTCAATAGTCTTTTCCCCCGTTTTGATCCACTCTGCGTATGGTGCGCCTTCATAATCATTCATGATTAGCGCTTTGAATTTCCTCTCTTTTTTACTCATAGGAAGTACACGACTATTATGATGCCATCATCAGCATTTCCTCTGTAACATAATTAAACATGATGAGCATTCCTAAGAGAGATTGTCCCAGGAGGAAGCGAATATCGAGATTACGGGCATAGAAACGGAGGCGTCTCTTGTCTTCAAGGATCCTCACACCAACAATTTTGTCATTTGTCTCCTCATGGAATACCTCTACATACCGTCCGAACAAGCAATATAAAGTTATTCGCAGGCCATGTGACCTCAGGCTGCAGATGAGCTTCCCTTCCGACAGGAGCACAGATTCCTTTTCCTTTATAGGGAGATATCTGAAATTATCTAAATCATTCATTTAAACTGGTATAATTCTGTGCTATAAATACGCGGAATGAAACTCCTTATTGCCGGGGGATCGCCAGAAGGCCTGATATGTATGCTGAAAAGGAACCAGAAGCTATTTTATACTTTCCAGGACTTCCGGTGAGGACCAGTCAAAGCCTTCGAGCTTGCTCAGGATGACCTTCCCATCCGGATTGATAAGGTATGTGGTGGGAAAAACGCGGATGCCCAGGTCGGGAAAAGGCCTGGTTGTATAATACTCCAGCGTATTGCAGTACTTTTCTTTAAAGCGTAAGATCTTTTCAATCGGTTCATCACTGACAAGCAGCACCTCCAATTTATCTGTTCCCAACTGTGTCTGCAATGCATCAATCGAGGGAAGTTCACGGATACAGCTCCCACACCAGGTCTGAAAATAACTGATAAGAATGTATTTACCTTTAAAATCAGAGAGCTTCACAGCTGTCCCTTGTTCGCTGACCAGATCATGATCATAGGCGGGAAGCTCCGGGACTGTTTTATAAGCTTTGTAAAACCAGGCTGCTATACCGAGGAGAGCAATTAAAACTAAAAAGGACAGGTATTTTTTCATGATTGGCAGTCCGGCTAAACGAGATACCCGGTATATAACTTGAGTTTAAGTAAAAGATTCCTCTCCTACGGTCAGTGTTTATACTTAAAAGCCATGCTGGCTGATCATCCAGACCAATGCCGCCATCGCAGCCCCTCCAAGTTCGAGCTCACGCTGGTTGACCGCATCAAAGGTATCGATGGCTGTATGGTGATAATCAAAATAACGCTGGGAATCCGGCATCAGCTCGAGGCACGGAACACCTTGTTCATTCAAAGGCCCGAGGTCCGGCCCTCCACCTTCACCATCGAAACTGTGGATCCCATAAGGTTCAAAAAGCGGCCTCCAGCTGAGCAGCTTTGAGCGTACTTCCTTAGGGGCGTCACTGCTGAACCCGCGCGGGGTGAATCCTCCTGCATCTGATTCAATTGCCGCAGTATGCTTTTCATTCTTCAGCTTTGCCATCTCAGCATACTTCCTGCCCCCTCTTCCACCGTTCTCTTCATTCATGAATGCAACAGCACGTATGGTCCTTTTTGGCCTGATCCCGGCATCTTTAAAAATGCGCAGCACTTCAATGCTCTGAACTATTCCTGCCCCGTCATCGTGCGCACCTTTGCCGGTATCCCATGAGTCAAGATGTCCGCCAACCACAACCAGTTCATCTTTTTTCTCAGAACCCCACACTTCCCCGATCACGTTATATGACTTTTCTTCCGGAAGCGTTTCACAGTTCATTTTTAAAAAGAACTTCAATGACTTATCTGTTTTAAGGGAATTGCTTAACCAGTTTGCCCCGTTGGTGCTTATTGCACATGCAGGTATCTTTGTTATACTGTCTTTGTACCCCAGCACACCGGTATGCGGGTTATCATCCTGCACGAGTGTGCAGGAACGGACCACCACAGCAATGGCACCATATTCTGCGGCCGCAGACGGACCTGCCCAGCGCTGCATTACTGCTTTTCCGTAAGCATGAAAGGTTTCAATGAAGGATGGATCCATCGGCTCATTGAAAAAAACAATCTTGCCTTTGACATCCTCTTTTTTAAGCTTTTTTAAACCCTCTATCCCCTTCACTTCGATAATATTGCCCGTTAAGCCCTGTGCAGGTGTTGCTACAGAACCTCCCAATGCGCAGACAGGAACTTCCCGGCTTTCCTTTGAATTTCCCCTGATAACTTTCCCTACTTCTTTTTCACCTCTCACCCAGTGCGGGACCATACATTCCTGTAAGAACACGGTATCAGCACCTGCTTCTTTCATTGCTTTGAATGTCCATTCCACTGCTTTCTGAGCCTCAGGTGAACCGCTGAGCCTTCCCCCTATTTTATTACAGAGATATTCAAGATTGGAATAGCTCTTTCCATTTTTTAATGCTTCATCAAAGATCTTCCTGATCATTACAGAATCATTCTGCGATTGAGCGGAAAAAGGAAATATCAGTACAAGAAATAAAATGAATTTCGTTTTCATATCTTCTGTTATTTTAAGATCACATCATTAATGACTTCCTGGCCGGCAGCTTCATTCATCATTTTCACGATCTTGGTTTTCGCCATAGAAAGCTCATTTCTCAATGCAGATGAATCCAGGGTTACAAACAGCTGCTTATGCTTAATGTAAAGATCTTTGGTATGATTGGCGATCATCTTGCCCATGACAGTTTCCCATGAACTGATCAGTCGTCTTTCAGCCATTTTATCATCCAGCTTGTATGCTTTCAGCAAAGATTGTATCGCGTCCTTTATGCTATGTTCGTTATGCCTGCTCAAATTTGATGATTTTATTTATTAGTAATTAGGTTATTGGTGCTTTCGCAGCGTATTTACTGCTTTATCGAAACCGACTCCTTCACAACATTATTCTCAATTGCAAAATTTTTAAAATCAGCTCCTGTTGTACTGAACAACTCTGCAAGTCGCAACGGATGTGTATCGGTTATAAAAAGCTGTCCGAAATTCGCTGAGCTGACAAGTTCCATAAGCTGCTTTACCCGCAGGTCATCCAGCTTATCATAGATGTCATCCAGGAGTAAAATTGGCGTTAGTTTTTTTATCTTCTTTATAAAATCAAACTGTGCGAGCTTTAAAGCTATAAGAAAAGATTTCTGCTGGCCCTGGGATGCGTATTTTTTCAGGGGATAACCGCTTATCGTAAATTCAAGATCATCCTTATGGACCCCTGCAGTGGTGTATTCCATTGCTTTATCCCTGCCAAGGGTCTTAGCCAGCGCTTCCGCGAAAGTACTATCTTTTAAATGGGAAACATATACAAGATCCACAGTTTCCTTACCACCTGAAATGAGTGCGTAATAATTCCTGAAAATAGGGATAAAGCTTTCAATAAAATCAGTTCTTTTCTGGTACACTTTTTCTCCGTACATGATCAGCTGATCATTCCAGATCTCAAGTGATTCCGGATCGAATTTCCCGCTGTCACCAAACTGCTTCAGCAAAGCATTCCGGTGTGAGAGAACTTTATTATAACTGATGAGGTTTTCCAGGTATTCACGGTCAAACTGCGCAATCACGCTATCCATAAATTTTCTCCGGCTTTCACTCCCTTCCGTAATGAGTTCCGAATCTGCAGGTGAGATCATCACAAGCGGAAATAATCCTATATGATCAGCCAGCCGCTGGTATTCTTTTTTATTCCTCTTGAATTGCTTTTTCTGGTTGCGTTTCTGGCCGCAATAGATTTCTTCCAACGCGTCATTCAGCTCATACGTTCCCTGGATCAGGAAAAAAGGCTCCTCATGCATTATATTCTGACTATCTACAGGGTTGAAAAAACTTTTACAGAAAGAAAGGTAATGAATCGCATCAAGGATATTCGTTTTTCCTTCCCCGTTATTCCCTGTAAAGCAATTCACACGCGGGCTGAAGGCCAGTTCAGCCTCCGGGTAATTCTTAAAATTGAGTATGGAGAGCTTTTTAAGGTACATCGGGAAAATCGAACCTAAAATTACCTAAAAAAACTCCTTTCGGGAGCATATTTTTAGATTAAATTACAGATATTGTAAAAAAAACCTATTTTTGCAATCCATAACAAGAATCAATCAATTTAGTATGTCAAGAGAAATTAAAGATGAGCCGATAGTTGACGTTGAACAGGCCTTCAGTAAAACTGAACTTTTTATTGAAAACAATAAAAAAAGCCTTACCGTTATCATTGGTGCCATTGCAGTATTGGTAGGCGGGTACTTTGCCTATAAATACTGGTATGTAGAAGGTGAAGAAACCAAAGCCCGGGCTGAAATGTTCAAGGCCGAGCAATATTTCGAGAAAGACTCACTGGATAAAGCAATGAACGGAGACGGGAACCTTGTTCTTGGTTTCTCCCAGATAGCAGAGGATTACAGCATTACCCCCTCAGGCAACTTAGCTGAATATTATTTAGGGATGTGCCTCCTTAAAAAAGGCCAGTATGAAGAGGCGATCGAGCACCTTCAGTCATTTGACGGTAAGGACCAGATAGTAGCACCAATTGCAACAGGTGCAATCGGGGATGCAAACCTTGAGCTTGGAAAAGCTGATGAAGCGATTACCTATTACCTGAAAGCTGCTGAACAGAACAACAATTCATTTACTACACCCATCTATCTGAAAAAAGCTGCCATGGCGAATGAAGACAAAGGGAACTTTGCTGATGCCGTGAAACTGTATGAGCGCATCCGGAATGAGTTCGCTGAAACTACAGAAGGTAAAGAGATGGAAAAATACATTGCACGTGCAAAAGCACTGGGAAATATTTAAACTGATACGACTCTGATTTGAAAGGTGATTTTAATAGAATCACCTTTTCTTTTTATTAATAATATATAAAATTTAGCATGTCATCAACACACCGGAATTTATCACAGATCGAGGGCAGCGGGATCCCTGACGGAAAAGGAATGAGAATGGGTATTGTACTTTCGGAATGGAACAGCGAGATCACCGGTTCCCTTTTTGACGGTGCAGTTAAAACGCTTGTGGCGAATGGTGTGTCAAAAGATGATATTATCATCACCACTGTTCCCGGAAGCTTTGAGCTTACCTTGGGCGCGCAGTTCCTTTGTGAAGACAAATCTATTGATGGTGTTATTGCTTTAGGATGTGTGATCCAGGGAGAAACGCGGCATTTTGATTTTATATGTGATGCTGTTGCGCACGGGATCACTAACGTGAGTCTTAAATATAACAAACCGGTGATCTTTGGAGTTCTTACACCAAATGATCAGCAGCAGGCGGCCGACCGGTCCGGCGGTAAGCATGGAAACAAAGGGGATGAAGCTGCAATTACAGCTTTAAAGATGGTAGCCTTAAAGAAAGGCCTGTAATATTTCCTGAGAAAAGGAATTACAAGATTGTTTTGTCCCGGGTATTAATAAACAGCCTTTTTATATAGAACCAGAGAACACAGAGCATTCCTGCTGCAAACGGAATCGCTGCATAATATTTGAGTTCCTCATGTAAATTAAACTCACATAGCATCCAGTATGAATTGGCTGCTATCCAGAAGCAAATTGCCAGGTTGATCCAGAATTCATCATCTTTTTCCTTCAGGCATTTAACAGCTATAATGATGGCAACGGAAATTGTCGGAATGATCATCGCAATGCCCATTACTTTCCATTCAAGCATCCAGCAGGTATCCTTTACCAGCCATAATGGGATATGAAGATTTTCGTAATAACGAAGTTTGTGCATGCGCAAATATAATGTAAAACATTAATCTTGGCAGCACTCCGCTCTGCTTCTAAGGCTTAGTATTATTTTTTTTATTTACAATGAGAGAATCTTATATTTCTATACCAGGGTGTTTCTTGGGCAGCAGCTTCCATCCTTTATTAAGACACGTCAGAATAAATTACAATCTTCCTATTATATTATTTATCTTTTGAATCCTCTTTCTTTGAAAACGGGTTTTGTTCAAACCGGATAGCTAAACTAACAAACCATTCGCCCATGTACTTCTTTTCATGTAATTGGTCAAAATCAAGATCTTCCTTGATTATATCACCGTCCTTATATTGGCCTTTTAATACTGATTTCTGGGTTAAAGCAACTCCTGCTGATAAAGAAACATTATCAGCAATTATAATTGATGGGCCTGCCAGAACATTGACCGTCCCTGTTTCACTCGCAAAGTTTAAGCTTAAGCCGGCAACCAATCCAAGTTGATAGAAATTATTTGAAACAAGCCCCTTCCCTTTCCCGGTTCCACACGCATATTTTTTCAATGGCTTCCAGGTTATCATTAATGTGGGGCTGATGTTTTTCAAAAAATCCTTTCGGTCATTATTAAGTTGTGTGACTGTGAATAGTTTGCCGGATGTGTCAGCCTGGGAATAATAGTTTACTATGGGATTCATCATATTGGGAATAAATGTAAAGCCATACATCACACTCAATGGGCTTTTAGATGGGGTTTTAAACGTAAATTTCCAGGTTACTGAATCGATCTTTCCATTTTCAGTCATCTCTCTTTTTACATTAACTACAATAGTCTGGTTATTACTTAAAGCAAATTGTAAATCCTTTACATAGGTAGTGCTAAGTATTGCGATATCTCCTTCCTGCTTGAGAACAGGGTATTCTGGTTTCAACCTATCAATTTCTTTCTGCAGAAGTATTATCTTTTGGGGAATGCCCGATTCCTGCTGTTCCTCCTTTAATGCCGAAAGTGCTCGCGAATATGGCAGGGTATCATTCGGATCAGATACACCTCGTTTTGCTTGCATCTTCGATAAAGGAATTGCAGGAATATCATGTTGTTCTAAATCTATTGAAAGGGAATATTTAAGGCCTTCTCTTGGACAAACCATGTTTTTTATAATCAGTGTAGGTTTAAGATTTATGCCAATCGTTTCGGAGGTTACATTCCCTTTACTTAAGTCCACAACAATTTGTGCAGAAACATTTGAAACAAATAAAATTAAAGCAAAAGCTGATGCCAGGATTTTAGTTTTCATGAGTCAGGAGTTTATAAGGTTTATAGTTTAGAAAGTTAAATTATTACTTAACCGATCCCCTCTGCGCTAGTTAATCCGCTCTGCTGTTACCGTTCCTTTGGCATCAGCGGCAGTGCCTGAAAATGACCCGTTCAACACATCGCCCCCGGAAGTATTTAAAACCATTTCACCGACAGTTGTTCTTTTTGAGCCGACCTGGGTGTAACTTAAAACCATATTTTCTCCATCGACTTTGCCCTCAACTGTAATCGGCAGATGCTGTTCGTATGGTATTTCCTTATCGTCAACCCACCACATTTCACCCTGGCCTTTTATTTTGTCATCATCCTGGGTGAGATAGATCTTAAACCCGCTTGATTTTCCGACATATGCTTTATAGGTACTTGATTTTATATGACAAGTGATCTTCCACTTACCATTGACATTTTTAGTTCTCCAATATTTATAATAGCCGGTAACCACAGGAAGAATTCCAATGAGGGCGATTAAGAAAAGTATAGTGCCTTTTGCTTTTGCAGACTTTCTCTGCCATTTGCCCGGAATTGTATTTTCAGAATTGGTCATTATAAGATGATGTGATTTAAGTCCTGCATATTAACGTTCCTAAACCTTTCATTAAAACCCGATCTTTTTCTCATTCGTATTTAGCGGAATCTTTATGATCGTCCTTGATTTCTTAGACAGCACACTGTATTTTATTGAGCCTTTAAGAACTTCAACCCTACCCAGTATGCTTTTTAAACCCATTCCTTTGTTTTGTTGCAATAGTTGTTCAATGTCAGATGTTGTTATTCCTTCACCATCATGCAAAAATGATATTCTCAGGTGACCTCTGTCCGTAAATACCCTGAGATCAATATTAGTTGCGCGGGAATGCTTAAGTATATTACTGAAAACCTCTTTGGTAAGCCAGTAAAGCTGGGTTTCACTGTCTTTATCGAAGCTGAACTCCTGCTCCGGAAGATCCAATCTTACTTTTATTATATCAGTCGCATTTACATGCTCACACATTCCAATAACTGCCTGGATAAAGCCAAGCCGTGATAATGTATGCGGCACCAGGTCATTAGAGATCACCCTGACAGATTCTATTGTGTCTTCAACCGTCTTATGGGCATCCATCAGGATCTCTTTAGTTAAGGCGGGATCCTGGATATTTTTAATTGCCCTGTTTAAATTCAATTTAAGAACGATCAGCATCATTCCAATATCATCATGAATGTTAGCGGCAATCCTGCTCATTTCCATTTCAGCGACTTCCGCACTGGCTGAAAAATGCATAGGCTCCATCCGTTTTTCATTTCCCTGCTGCTTCTGTTCAAACATTTTTTATATTTTTTAAAGTGGTCTATAAATCGCTATGATTACCTGGCAAGGCTTCAAAAGCACTTTCTAGGTAATTCAAGAAGCATGAAATCGACCGGAGTAATCAGCCGGTAAATAAACTTTTGTTAGCGTTCGTTCTCCTCTTTTGAAAAGTTATTTCAAAAATATTGCTGATCAATGGAGTTCCCGTGGACAAGTAGAACCACAAAACGAACCCGGAATAAACATTTAATATTCAATGAATTACTAAAAAGGAGAGCAGAGTTGAATGAAATATCAAGAGGATGCTGCTGCAATTTAAAGGTGGACTTACAATAAAAATGAAACACAGGATTAATGCCTCCCTTCACAACATGTGATTCAATAAAAAATACTTGTATGTATATGGCTTGCTTCTTGGAAGTTATTCTACCAATCCGAGCCGCATTGCAAATTTTACAATTCCGGCAGTGTTCTTTGATTTGGTTTTTTTCAGCAGCTTTTGACGATATCCTTTGACTGTTCTAGGGCTCTGGAAGACCTTTTCGGAATCTGTGAGTGGCTTTAATATACAGCCTTGCACGTTCGCAAATTTTTTAACTTCCACAAGCAACTCCGGATTAATGCAATTACTAAGAGTCAAAACAGGAATTTTACAAATCTTTCTATGCTGTAGTTTCTGTATTTCGTTTAAAAAAAAGATCCCATCGTTAACCGGTGAAACAAGATCTAAAAATATTAAGCAAGGAAACTGAGAATTGCTTTCTGTAGATATCGATTTGCAGATATCCCAATGCTAAACTAATACTCCTAAATGTAATTACTGCATCAGAAAAATCCGCCTTTTTTTACTCGTCCAGCAATAAAACAGTCTATTTCATTATCATCAATAATCATTACCAAAGGACGCTCAACTATTGCTGGATTACCAATCATAGCTTTCTTTTTTAATCCAATAAATGGTTTTTAACAGCATACATGACTATGCCAATTGAATTTTTAGCTTTGGTTTTCCGCAAAATTTTTTCTTTATGGCCATCTACTGTTCGGGTGCTTATGAATAACATTCCCGCAATTTCTTTATTTGTGTATTCCTTACAGATCAACTTTATTATTTCAATTTCGCGTGCAGATAGGGAAATCTCTTTAAATATTGGGATTATGTTCTTGTTGCTTACTAACTCTTTAATCATAACTTTAGAAACACTATCATTAAAGTAGTAACCATTATCGCACACAGCATTCACTGCTTCTACGACTGTTTTTATATCGCTATCTTTAGACAGAAAACCACGAGCTCCTCTTTCAATTAGTTGTAAAACAGTTGCATCGTCATTATACATTGAAAGGACGAGCACTTTTATATCAGCATGGTTCTTTTGAAGGTATTCTGCTACTTCAAGCCCATTCATGATTGGCATGTGAATATCCAGTAGAACGACTTCCGGTTTATTAAAGGCCAGCTGCTTTATTAGTGATTCACCACTTGAAGCTTCAATAACCACTTCTAAATCTTTAAACTCCTTAATAAGGAAAATTAACGCTTGTCTAAATAACGATTGATCGTCAACAATACCTAGCTTGATTGTTTTTTTCATATACTGATGCGTATTTTAATCAAATAGTCAGTTCCACTTCTGAAATGCGATAGTTGTATTTAATAAGCTCTGCTTTATTCTCAAGACTTTCTAATCCTACCTACTTCCGGATTTCTTCATACGTACTGATTATGATAGTTTGGCCGGAATCTGCTATTAGGAATCACTGATTCCTCTGGCAAGACCGGGGTCAAGGCCTTATTATCAGGATTTCTCATTAGATTATCCCTAAGAGTTAGACAAGCACCTGCCTTGTTATTAAGGTTTCTTGTGATCGTTCCCCGTTGCCAAACTGCCACTTCGTTTGCCGGGTTGATCATAAAGATATTAAAGAGAGATAACTCGTTGGTTAGTTCATAAATCAGCTCTCGATACACTAAAATACGGTTATATGCGTATAGCATAACCGTAATGCAACCTATCAGGCTGATGCATAATATCGTGGTGACTAAGCTCAATTAATTCTGGGTATAAAGAGGTGCTTTCTAAACATTTGATGGAAACGTCCTCATTTTAAAAGAAAGATAAGAAGAAAATAAACACGGTGCAATTCCAGAAAAAGTCAACAGGTAAAATTACCTGTTTTCAATCGGCCTCTTTAAAAGTTTTTTATCCAAAGTTCAATTACCCCAGGCTTTACTTTAGAGGCATGATCAAATAAGGGCTTAATTATTGTTTGAAGGCCCTCCTTCTCTAGGAGTATTCGAAGATCGGAAACAGCAGGATAATCACTCTCGTAATAATAGCGGATTTCATTGTTGTCCAATGTTCTATCGTTGACTAATTCCAGACCAGGAACTAAAAATCCTGTTAAAAGAAGTTTAGATTGGAGATTGGCAGCACGGGTTTTCAAACTGCTATTTAATATCTGTATAAAGACTGTTGGAATGGAATTTGACTGTTGGATATTATTAGGTAAAATTACAGGTGCTGTTAGTGATTGTTTAATCTCTTCATTCTCTCTGACACTTTTTTCCACCTTGTCACTGTCACTTGAAGTTTTAATGATATTATCATTTATGAGCGTTATTTGCTTTAAACTATCTACTTCCCTTTGGAGTACATTAAAGTAAGATATCCAACCTCTTTTTAGTTTTTCTGAAGCTGTAACATTTGCAAAATATTGTGCTAACCTGTATCGCGGACCAATTGTATCATTAAGAATTACCAACTCAGTAGCATATTTCCCATAACTTTCAACCTCTTTAATTCCTTCTGATCTATCCCTGAACCCAGCATCAATTATTATTGTGACCACAACCAGTAGCACAGAAACAATAGACCATTTGAAAAGTTCTATTTTAATCTTCCACTTTTCGAATTCGATTTGAGGGTCGTTAGGTGATCCTGCTTGTGTCATATGGTAGCGAATGTTTAATCTCTTTTACTCGGGTCAACTTTTTGAGGTTTAAATACACTATAGTTAACGCCAATAAGAGTGAAGAAATTAGTATTACTAATGAAAGGTGAATCAAAATCTTTACCTAAACTAATATTCACACTAATATTTTGAGCAATCTTATATGAACCCTGAGCAGAGATTCGATAAGTGTTCCCCTTTTCTAACCTTGTTATTATTCCATTATTAATATTAATGTCTGGCACTTCTGCTCTATACCAGCGAAACATCGCTTCCAAAGAAAAATTAAATCCTGAAATTTCTTTCACATAACTGATTCCTACATCGGTATTGGACACCGCTGAATCCACACTTGCAAAAAGATAACGTGCAGTAAACGTAAATGCATCTCTTGAAGAAAAATAATTAGAAACATTTAGCCAAAGTCCGGATCTTTCAATCGGTTGATTGCTTCTTGAATTGACGAAAGCAGAGGCGCCTGCTAATTCCACAACAAAACCAACTCTATTTCTTGATAATTCTGCAACCTTGCTTGCTTGCGTTTTATTTTCATCTCCAAATTTAGCATTAATGGCTTTCAGAAAAGATATTAACCCTTCGCGCGTGCTTTCATAATCCTTCCCTAATTCTTCGCAAAGTTGTTTGAACCTAATAATCTCCGCTTTATCAACTTTTTCTGCTTCCAACCCTTCCACAACATCGGCAATTGCCATATCCTTTGAATTAATTAAACCAGCAGAAATCATCCCTATGCATCCACTAACAATATTAGTTAGAGGCATTGCTGCTATTAATTTTGTTTCAGCCAACAATGACTCTTCAGTAGGATTCCCATTGTATAATTTAAACCTGAAGCCAACACCAAGTTTATTATTTCCTGTTGAAGTATCTTTAACAGTTCCAGCAGATATATTAAAACTTTGAAGAATGCATTGCATCATACCTGGATCAAAATATTGCTTGCGTGAAAGTTCCGGATGACTTTTTAACCAATAAGGTGACACTTCCATTCCTATATTGGTAAGCAACTTTCCATCCTTATCAAATGAATTCAGCAAATCTGCACCTAACTCCTTATTGCTAGTCGGTTTCATTACAGACGATGGTTCAAAATCGAGAATGCTGAATGCAGGACTAGAAGGCAAAGTCATTTTAGTATCTTCCTGTGCGTTTGAAATCAAGCACGTACTAAAACTGAAAAGAAAAAGAAATAAAGAATTTAATTTATTAAACATTCGTATTAAGAATTTTCACAATGTAAATAACTGTATCTAAATGATTAGCAGCTTCTCTAGAATAAGGTCCGTAAGTTTTTTCCTTGGCACCCTCCTTGATTTTTATTGTTAGACTTGTCCAATTTGTTTCGTTCATAACATCAACAACTGTAGCAGAAACAATAATTCTTTTATTCAGTATTTCCGATTTCTTTCCTATAGGTGTGTCTTTTTTCTTTAATGCTCTATCCAAAAAAACCGAGTAATCTCCGATTTGTCCATCTCCAATTTGAGCAACAACACTAATCTGCTGATCGCTTGTGTGCGGAGTATATGTTTCGTCTATTTCTACGTATGTTGTTGCCATGTTTTAAGTGCTTATTGGTTAGATTTATTTGTCTTTAGCCGTTTCAGGTGCAGGCACTTTGGGTTTAGCTCCACTTCCTCGGATTTGCATAATCTTACTTAACATATCAAACCAAAACGGAGCCCCAAGAGAAATTCCTAAAGCACTTATTACCCAGCCTATAAAAGTGACCATTCCACCACGCTGCAAGGGGTGCCATTGGAAGCATTTTCGGCTTACTACACAATTTTTATCCGGACAAACCCCATCCTTATTCCGTGATAGAATTTGTGTTAATCGTTTTTTATTGGCTTTAGACGGATTGGTGTCAACCTCATGAACGAGGACTGCAATATTTTTGCAGGAATTACAACTGTCCTTCCAATCTCTCCCCAAGCCCAGAACATTGTTAGCATTACCGATATCTTCTATTAACATTTGCTTGGCCTGATTCAAAGCTGTGTCAGAAAGAAGGACTTTTTCAGTAGTCTTATATGTCCATCCCGTAGTGTCTGAGTTGCCTGTACTATCCTTAGTGAGAATGGGAACAGAATCAGTAACCGGCACTTTTATCAGCTGATTTTGCAAAGTATCATATTTACTAAGGGAATTGGAAGCAAGCTGTACAAACTCTTCTCTCGCTTTTTTATCCTTGGATAAAATATTATAAATGGCAATCGAATCTGCATTGAAAGACATGGCTATAACCAACCCCAAAAAGAATAATAGGAATTGTGTTTGCTTCTTATACCAGCCACTTGCTCTTTCCATAGTTTCGTTAAACCAGTTTTCTAAAAGCAATTTGAATTTGTTTATGTCTTTGTTTGAATCTAAAAACAATTGTTTAAGTTGCTCATGCGTTTCCGGATCAATGGTAGCAGTAAATCTATTTTTTCCGGATCCAGAGGAAATAGCGGGCTTCTCAGAGAACAGTGTGTTTTTAATCAGTTCCATCTGATCTGTATTGCCATCAAATTCCTTCCCTCGCAATAGTTTGATAATTGTAGTTGAGAAGTTATAAGAACCCATGTATGAGGGCTTACTACTCCAACTGCTTTGACTGAGATACTTTATTGTAGGGTGAGTATAAAAAGCTTTCGCCAAGCTATCTTTGGGAAATGCACATCTGAAATGAGTGAAGTTTGTCCATACATGCTGTAGCCACCTGGATAAATACCCACCATGACCTTCATCTCTATCTTCCAGCATAACACGAATTGCTTTTACCAGATTTTTACTCCTGAGATCAAGCATCCGTGCAACAATTTCCTGAAGAACTGTGGCCAGCAAGCTATAAATTAGGAAAACGAATATTAATCCGATGAATACATCAAGGGCTACGTTATTTAGCATATAGGCACGGTTAGTTAATTATTTTGGACAAAGCCGTCAGAAATTTTAATGAACTTATCAATTACTTTATCCACCTTGGCTCCAGTAAACTTTTTGACGAAATTCAAAAGCGGTTTTATTTTAAATGTCTTCCATATCTCAGAATAATTTGAAACATCAGGATTAGTCCCATCACAAACCTTATCGGCAGCATAAATTAACTTATCAATTTGTTCATCTATTATTGCACCGGTAAATGACTTCATTAATTCCAAAACAGGCTTAACGGTGCCATTCCAGATAATGCAAAACTGCTGTTTAGGGTCTTGTGTCTGAGAAGCGGCTGCGATAATACTGTCCGCATTAGATTCTAACTGTTGTTTTGTTGCCATATCTGAATTTTTTATAGTGATTTTAACATTGAAATCAGGTTGTCTTGTGGCGAGCAGTCAAACTTATCTTTGCGTACATTTGTATGAGTCCACACACCTGGTTTGCCGGCTAATGCATCAGTATTGAGAAGAAATGCATCAGTACCTTTATTTTGGTCAAGCAAGGTTTTCAGTCCGCTTTTAACATCAATTTTAAATCGAGTGCCTAAATCAACAATGAGCTCTTTTAAAGCAGCAATCTGTCTATCGGTGTATTTATGATAATACTTATAACCTTGAAAAGGTTTCGCCAACTCAACTATCATACTAACCGGAACAGGCTTTTTAACATAGTTATAGAATACACCATCAGCACCCTTTGTAATTGGTCCATAATTACAGATCTCAATCCCGATAGATTCTTTGTTAAGTGTGGTATTATTGGCTGCCTTAGTACCTAAGTGATGGGCCCACTTTTCTTCCGGGAAGCATCTGCAAATAACTCCATCCCATGAGGCATCCTGATCCGTTGTTGAAAGTCCACCGATAACAAAAGCTGTAGCAACCGGATTCTTACCTCCGGAAGCGGATTTGTCTGCATTCCAACCATGAATGGTCCAATCAGGACGATGCCCTCCTGCTGTATGATGAATGTATATTGTTTTTTTGGGTACTATCTCTTCATAGTATTCTCCCTTAATAACCGGAACTTGCT
>DASVUX010000048.1:0-15883 GCA_036386835.1 Bacteroidia bacterium | reverse complement strand
ACGGTGGTTATCGCCATGCTCTTAATCCTGATGAGAAGGAAGAGGTCAAGCAAAAATCCGTATCCGCTGCCTTTAATTACCGCGGGCAGGCAGATTTTGACCAGTTGGACATCGGGGCATATTACACACAATACATTTTTAATATCGGGCTCTGGTACCGCGGGATCCCCGGCCTGAAGGCATACAAGCCCGGTTACAACAACAATGATGCGGTTGCAATTATCATCGGGATAAAAAACCAGCGAATGAACATCGGTTACAGTTATGATGCTACCATTTCAAAACTTACTCACCGCTCAGGCGGTGCACACGAAATTGCGGTTTCCTATCAACTATGTAAATTAAACAAGAAAAAGAAAAAACGTTTGCTTGTTCCGTGCCCAAAATTCTAAGTGTTTTTCAACTTCCTAAATAAATAAACCCATCCTCCGGATGGGTTTTTATTTGCATGATTGAGGATTGAATTCCTTCTTTTAATCTTCTTTATATCTCTTTACCACTGGCATAGAATCTTAGCTTGTAAGTAGTAGTGAAACAATATTAAATTGATAAAACTTAAAAAATACTTATTATGAAAAAGGCATATTCAACACTTATTATTGCTGGTGGATTTATGATGCTTACAGCAATCGGATGCGATAAAGATGATGATAACAGACATGGAGGGTCCGGCAGCTCATCTACAAGCGGAAGTTCAACTTCGTCCTCCTCGAGCAGTTCGTCTTCTTCAAGCTCATCCAGTAGTTCTTCATCCAGCAGTTCATCAAGTACCAGTTCTACGGAATCTACGGGATCAACAAACACGAACAGCGGTTCAACCGGCTCTACTACCAGTTCAGGTGGCTCTACAGGCACAAATTCCGGTTCGGGAGGAACAGGCGGCTCAACTTCAGGAAGTACAACAGCAGTTAGTTCAACAACCTGAATTGGTATAATGCATAGATCCAATATTACTGCAGAATGCTGTTGGCTGATGCGCCCAAAGCTTTAAATTTTAACAAGAAGAAAGTTGAAGTGTATATTGAAACCATAAAACAAAAAAAGATCCGGTGACTACCGGATCTTTTTAATTTAAACTTTACCTGTGCTGTATTTATCGTGGCCCTCAACTTTTACAAGTTTATTATACAGACCCATGATCAATACAGGGGCAGCCCATTGTCCTATAAATAAACCGATATGGTCCTTACCCATCAGCTTAAGCGTTAATGATGCACCCATCACCGCAAATGACGTCCACAGAAAAAGATCTGATGGCAACTTTGCAGTTTGTTTTTCTATCGCCTTGGCAACTTTTCCTTCCTTATGATTATTCTTTACTAGAGTTTCCATTTTGATTATGTTTTAAATGTTAATACTAAAACTTATAATAAATGGAGTAAATACTATGCCCCGGAGCTAAATTGAATAATCATTTTTTACCGGGCCTTAAAAATGTTCACTCAGCATTCAACCATTTTCATTAAACGAAATGTTTAATCTGTAGTATCAATGGACACCAAAAGGAATGGGGAATTGATTCCACTTTTATGGGGAATAAAATACTGATGGTGAAAAATATTAAACTTTTATGATTTTTTATTCCTGGATGCTTTCTTCGCGGTTTTCCTTGAAGGCTTTTTCGCACTTTTTTTCGCGGCTTTTTTCGCGGCTTTTTTAGGGGCTTTTTTAGGGGCTTTGCCACCTTCTTTTCTCGCCTCGGAAAGGCCGATTGCAATCGCCTGTTTCTTACTGGTCACCTTCTTCCCGGTCCCGGTTTTCAGGGTCCCCTTTTTCCTTTCATGCATTGCCTCTTCTACTTTTTCCTGTGCCTTTTTACCGTATTTAGCCATGATTCGATATATTAAGGATTAGACTTAATTAAATATAAATTTGTTTTCAATGTTCCTGGCAAACTCATCCCTGCTCATTTGGTGACAGCCGGTGCACGACATCGGGCTATTAATAAACATCTGCTGATCGGAACTCTCCAGCTTAAGATCAGGCATTTTACTGAAGTCCTTTTTATTCCGGCTGGCCATTACTATCCGCTTCTCTAAAACCGGGCGGTAAACCCAGTCCTGGTATGTAGGGGATAAACGCGCTGCAGAATATATTTTCCTTGCATCTTCCACATTTCCCGATTTCACAAGCATATCACCGAAATTAAGCAGGTAGCCTTCGTAGTTATGCGGGGCAATTTCCGTATTCCAGCAGGCACGCCTGATCAACGGATCTTTCGTGGTTTTCATTTCCTCTACCAGGTTCTTAAAGAATAAATCAGGAGACCGCATAATCTCCTTTTTAGTAACCTCACGGCATGAACAATCATCGAGAAGTTCCCACTGATATTTTACTGCAAGCGTGAAAAGGAATGAATTTTTTGGTAACTGGCTGCTTACAAGGCTCAATGCAAATTTATTGAATTGAGGCCATTCTTTGATCGCATTAAAACCCTTCATGTAACCATTCAGGATCTTATTTGCATCCTTAGTAAGCGCTCCCTCACAAATCTGCGTGGCTGACTGGAAGCCTTTAAGCCTTGGGTCGGAAGGATCATATTTTATTGCCTCTTTAAAGAAATAATTACTGTAAAATACATTTCTTTCGATTCCTTCAACGCGCGGATTTCTTCCCCGTTCACTGAACTGCCACAAATTTACAAAGCCAAGGTCCGCATTTATGCGGGCATCCTCCGGATCATTAATCCGGGCTTTATGGAGCTTCTCAAGGATCACCGGGATACTGTCGTAGTTTCCCAGGTGGAGCTGGGTCATAAAGTATTCATGGATCTCCCCGCTGCTTTCTTTATTACTATTAAAGAAAGAAACCGCGAAAGGGGCACCAGCGAGAAAGAGGATAATTAAAAGACGCATACAGGATCATTTAAAGGGGCATGCCACTTAAAAAAAGCAAGTTGGCAGGTTTTTTTATTAGGGAAACATTCGACAAAGGCTTTTTGCCATAAACTATCTAAAACCAATAAAAATGAAAACAAAAACTATCAGTATTTTATTCGCAGGAAGCTTTTTGCTTGCACTGGCAACAGGTTGCGACAACAATGACACAAACAAGAATTCCACCGATTCAGATAATCACACTGAAGGAACTCATTCTACAGCGGGTGAAGGGACAACTGACGGGACTACAAGCTCTATCGGTACAAACCCAACTAATTCTACCGGTTCAACAGGTAAAGCTATTGAGAACCATTCAACCAGTGTAACTGACTCTACCAACCATGATCATACAAACGGATCTACCAGCGGTACAACAAACGGGTCAACCAGCGGTACAACAACGCACTAGTCAAATCTTAATAAAAAGGGAAAGCAAATGCTTTCCCTTTTTTTATGCGCTCATTCTTATAAAGCTCTTTTGAAGGATATCCGTTATTACTGCGACAGTACTTTTAAAATCGATCGGCTTCATAAGCACTTCATATGCCCCGAGCTTAATCGCTTCGTTCTCATCAAATATACTTAGTCCATCCGTATAGATAATTACTGGGATATCCTTTAGATTCTTATTCTTCTTGATACTCTTAAGGAATGCTATGCCATTCATTACAGGCATATTCAGATCCAGGAGAATAATGTCGGGCTGTTCAGTCTTTAACTTCTCCAATGCCTCTTCACCATGCCTGGCAGTGGTTAATTCCACTTCATGTTCAATTTCACCTAATGCTTTAGAAAAAAAATATTTGTCATCCTGATCATCATCAACCAAAAGAATAGACTTAATAGAGTAACTCATAAATTGCTTTTTTAATTAATACTACAGCCTGCCGGCCTTTGTTGATGCTATCCTTACCAATTCCGTTCCATATGCTAATTCCTGAAAAATATCGCTGAACGCCACTATAAACAGGCCAAAAGGAAACCGGTGAGGGAAATACCGCCTCAATGCTGCGAATATTTTTCCAAAAAAAAACGGAACCATTGGCTCCGTTCCGACTGGTTATATTTAATAGTTTACACTGCCTTGTAAAAAACTTCCGTTTTAGAACTGCTGAAACCATGTAACATTTTGGTATGTGTGGAGCAGATATGTTTTATTGATGTTTCCGGGTCCTGGGTAAAACCACTCTTCGGATATGCACAGAACAAGCAGAAACTCTCTTTTTCACAGAACTTATTCCACAGATGTTCAAGTTGTACAGTGGCGCCACTGAACCCCTGCTGCCATAAAATAGCAACCATTTCGCCATATGCACGAACCTGCCTGTTGCTTTTTCCCCTTGCTTCTGCGAGAAGGCTTTCCACCATTTTCATGAACAGATCCTCATCCGGCCACCCTACACGCATGAATTTCGCCAAAGCTTCATGGGCATCTATCGGAAAATATGACTTACCTGCTATTAAATCAGCAAGATCATATCCTCCTGCAATTAATCTTTTATTTAACGTATTTATCCGTTCTGCGGCAGCAATTATGATAACACTATCATTTGCTTCAAAACCGCTGGAAACAAACCCTTCCAGAGAATCCAATATAACACTCTCATTTTCGTAGATCTGAACCAGGTGGTCCGAAGGGGCTATTTCCCCCCAAAAAACCTTGGTATCACTCTGTGCCCACATTTCTTCTTTAACACTCTTTTGCGCTTTTGGCATATTTTCTTTTTTAATGAGTCAAACTCATGAGTTACAAAGATACAAGAAACATACCCGTATATTCAAACTAATAAGATGAAAGGGGATAAATCATCGCTCGGCACTCCGGATTTAATTATTCTTTTTAAATTCACCGCATGAATAAGATGGGCCCAGTCATAGTTATAGAAGATAATAAAGCTGATCAGCGAATATTGGTTGAGATCTTTAAGAATATCAGGTTAGAAAACGAGCTTCAGTTCTTTTCTGATGGTGTGGAAGCACTTGAATTCCTGAATTCAACCGAAAAAATCCCATTTTTGATTATCTCAGATATCAATATGCCGAAAATTAACGGCTTTGAATTAAGAAAAAAAATCCAGGAGAACCAGGAGCTGAGCCTGAAATGTGTGCCATTCCTGTTCTTTAGCACTGGTGCTGACAGGACTTCAGTTGCGGATGCCTACTCCATGTCTGTCCAGGGATTCTTCCGGAAGCCCTTGGAAATGGATAAACTCGAAAATACCATGAAGAAAATAATTGAATACTGGAAAGAGTGTGTGGCCCCGAGTGATTATAATGAATGATCATGTAAATTGTTTCACCCAGTCTGATGCCTCCTTTTCATTTGAAAAGACCTTAGTGGGAAATGTGATGGGCTTTAAACCAAGGTAAAGGTTTATCAGCATTTTACCCAAAGCTGTGCTGGTCACGAAAGCAATTGCCTTGAAGATTTCCGGTAATACTTTCTGATTATACTCCCGGTGGTCGGCCGGGGTTGGAGAAGCGTTTGAAATATCGATCACAGCACATAACTTCCTGCCCTTAAGTTGTGAAATAAACTCTTCGCTTTGCTTTTTGTGTATTTCCAAAGGCGGCCTTTGGCCTGGTCTGGAATTAACATACATTATATCTCCCACAAACCAATACTCGCTAATTGGAGTGGTAAATATTTCCGCTGATTCAGGTGGTTGCATTAATTGCGGATCAAATAAATATAAATTCCTGTTCCGGATGCACCGTCCTCCTGCATCCCCTTATTCATTAATAATTCCAGGGCAGCACGCGCATTTTCCAATGAACCGCAGTTGATAACAGGGATTCTCCGGGAAGCTAGCTCTGCAGGATCACCGGAACAACCAACCATCCATCCATGATATTCCTCCGCAGGAAGATCCCCTGTGATTTCCTGCACCCGTTTTAAAATATACGGCACTCCTTGAAAAAAAACCATAAATGCTCTGACTGTTGTTGCAACAAATGTACTCAAATAAAAAACAATACTCTATATTGCAGCGTGAAAAAAAGTGAGGTTTTTAAACTAATTCAGAATATCGAGGATCCTGTGAAAGACGGTGATAAGATCCTCTCCAATTTACATTACACTCATTTTTTTATGATGGATAGTTATAAAAAGCTTCTCTTAAGCTATGACCTGACATTTACCCAAGCCAATGTTCTTGGTATCGTGAATTACTTTTCCCCTAATTCCGCCACACTTGAAGAGGTAAAGGAAATGGTGCTGGAATCAAATTCGGATGTTTCCCGGACTATTACCAGGCTTGCTGAAAAAGGCTTTGTAGAAAAGATGATCAATAAAGAAAACAGAAGAAAAGTCTCTATAAAAGTAACTCCAAAAGGCCAGAAGACAATCAAAAAGATAGATCAGGACGGGTCATTTAAAAGGTTTACCCAAACCATTTCCCTCCCTGAAGCCAAAACATTCGTGAAAGTTTTGGGTAAGTTAAGAGAAAGTACACTCCTATAAAATTCAATTCTATCCACTGAAATTATTATCTTTGCACTATTATTGGCATCGTAGTTCAATGGATAGAATAGAAGTTTCCTAAACTTTTGATCTCAGTTCGATTCTGAGCGAAGCCACTACATGAGCATAATCCCACAAGGTTATGCTCTTTTTTTTGCTGTATTATACGGTTACAGCTAGTTCATTATTTACTGAACCAAAAAAACCATATATTTGAACATGGCAAAAGTGGCTCTAAGTAAAAAACAAAAAGTACTCATCGAGAAACTAGGGGTGTTTATGGAAAGTTCAGGTATGCCGCCTGTACAGGCACGCATAGCCTCATTATTACTGGCTTGCGATAAAACAGAACTCACATTTGATGAGATCCAAAAGACATTGATGATCAGTAAAGGCGCTGCAAGCACAGCAATTAACGGATTACTGATCATGGAAAGGATTCAATACACAACCAAAACAGGCGACAGAAAACGCTATTTCAGCAGCAGGCTTGGTCAGATCGAAACCGACTTTGAAAAAAACTCAGTCAAGCTACTCGAAATCAATTCAATTCTGCAAGAGGTTCTGGCAGCAAGAACTAAAGCAACGAAGGAGTTTAATTCACAACTAAAGCTCGTTATAGATTTTATGGAGTTCCTTAGCCATGAAATGCCCGGCTTGTATAAAAAGTGGAGAACCATTAAAAAGCAATCTTAGTCATCAGATATGTTAAAAACAAAATTATTCGCTCTTCTGCTTTTTGCAGGCTGCACTATGCTCGCCCAGGGCAGGTTCACTATCAGTGGAACTATCAAGGATAAGAAAAACGGGGAAACGATCATCGGGGCGACTGTCCGTGTCACAGAATTAAAAGGAACCGGTGTTGCAGCAAATGAATACGGCTTTTATTCTTTAACATTACCAGCAGGCAGCTATACTATTCTTTATGAGTTTATAGGCTATAAACCACAAACTATAAAGGTCACATTGGATAAGAACCAAAAGATCGACATCGCTTTTGAAGAAAATGCTACACAACTCAACGAGGTTGTCGTTAGCTCCTCACGTGATGATGATAATGTGACGAATGCCCAAACAGGAATGGAAAAGATCGACATGAAGGAAATCAACAAAATTCCTGTGCTCATGGGAGAAAGAGATATCCTGAAATCAATACAGCTGCTTCCCGGGATCAAATCTGCGGGTGAAGGAAACGCTGGATTTTATGTAAGAGGTGGCGCTGCTGATCAAAACCTGATACTCCTTGATGAGGCGCCTGTTTACAATGCAGCCCATTTACTTGGCTTCTTCTCAACCTTTAACTCTGATGCTATCAAAGATGCAACAGTCTATAAGGGTGGTATGCCGTCACAATATGGCGGGCGGCTCTCTTCTGTTCTGGACATAAAGATGAAAGATGGGAACAATGAGAAATTTGGTGTGAGCGGTGGTATTGGACTGATTTCCACCAAGCTTAATATTGAAGGTCCTGTTCAAAAAGGAAGATCTTCATTCCTTATTTCAGGCAGAAGAACATACGCGGATGCTTTATTGAGAGCCTCAGGCGACAGACGCTTCAAAGAAACACAGCTCTTTTTCTATGATCTGAATATAAAAGCCAATTATATCATCAATGACAAGAATCGCCTTTATCTTTCGGGGTATTTTGGAAGAGATAAGCTGGGAATAAAAGACCTTTTTGGAATTAACTGGGGGAATGCTACCGGAACATTGCGGTGGAATCACCTCATCAACGATAAGATGTTCTCGAATACTTCCGCCATCTTCAGTGATTACTCCTACCGCATCAATATTAATTTTAATGATGAGGAGATCACGATCCTTTCACGGATTCAAGATTGGAATCTGAAACAGGAATTTCAGTATTTCGGAAATCCGCGTAACTCCATTCGCTTTGGATTCAACACAATCTACCATACTGTTACTCCCGGGCAAATAGAAGTGTCCCCAGACTCTGAAATTGTTCCACCGCAGCTGCAAAACAGATACTCCTGGGAAAATGCAGTGTTCTTTTCCAACACTTGGACGGCAATGGAAAAGTTGAGCGTAATTTACGGAGCAAGGTTCTCTTCTTTCAGCGTACTTGGCAAAGGCGATTTCTACAATCTTGATTCAGAAAAGAATGTGACTGATACGATATCTTACGGCTCAGGTGAATTCGTAAAGAATTATTTTAACATTGAGCCACGCCTGTCTGCAAATTATATGCTAGACCCCAAGTCCTCAGTTAAAGCGTCATATGCACGCAACACCCAACACATGCACCTGATCTCTAATTCAACCACTTCAAGCCCAACTGATAAATGGATCCCGAATTCCCATATTATCAAACCGGAAATTTCCGACCAGGTGTCTCTTGGCTATTTCAGAAATTTCTCAGAAAACAAATATGAACTAAGCGTTGAGGGATACTATAAGTGGATGCAGAATCAGATCGATTATAAAGATGGTGCTGATGCCAACAAAGGCGAAGCTTTTGAGACAGAACTTTTGTTCGGAAAAGGAAGGGCATACGGAGTTGAATTCCTGCTTAAAAAGAAAGTAGGAAAGTTTTCAGGTTGGCTTGGTTATACACTTTCACGCTCAGAGAAACAGATCGATGGAATAAACAAGGGCGAATGGTATGTAGCAAAACAGGACCGCACGCACGATGTATCCATTGTCGGCATTTATGAGCTTACCAAAAAATGGACACTCTCGGCTACATGGATCTATAATACCGGGAATGCCGTAACCTTCCCCAGTGGAAAATATGAAGTGGCAGGCAACGTGGTATTTTATTACACCGAAAGAAACGGATACAGAATGCCTGCAAATCATCGCCTTGACATCGGAGCTACATTAAAATTAAAGGACCGTAAACGATTCTCTTCAGAGCTTGCATTCAGCATTTACAATGTTTATGCACGAGAAAATGCATATACCATAACTTTTAGGGAGAATCCCGATGATCCTTCAAAAACACAAGCAGTACAAACATCCTTATTCAGAATAGTACCTTCAGTATCATATAATTTTAAATTTTAAATATGAGAACAATCATATCTATATTATTTGTCCCCCTCCTCGCTGCATTAACATCATGTGAAAAGGTGATTGATATTGATCTTAATTCCGCTTCACCTAAGATCGTTATTGAAGGTGGCCTCAATGATTCAGGTCCTTGTCATATTAGAATCACCAAAACAAAGAATTTTAGCGAGAATAATGACTTTGAAGGCATAAGCAATGCCTTTGTGACCATCACTGACAATATGGGAAACAGGGATACATTACTGCATACGGGAAATGGTGTTTATGAAAAAGCACTTACAGGCACCCCCGGCAGAACATACTCCCTGAATGTTAATGTTGAAGGTGAAATATTCACTTCAGTTTCTGAAATGCCGCAGCCGGTTAATATCGATAGCTTGTATACAATTAATTTCACAGGTTTCAATGATACGATCAAAATCATTACTGCAGACTATTTTGATCCGGCAGGAGTAAAGAACTGGTATCGGTTCCTGCTTACGGTCAACAAGGGAGCGAAAGAAAACATAATCATCAATAACGATGAATTCAGCGATGGGCGGCCATCACAACAAAGTATCTTTTATCGTGCTGATGGAGAAGGTTTGAAAACGGGTGATTCTGTTATGGTTGAAATGCAATGTATAGATAAAAGCGTCTATCATTATTTTTTTACGCTTGAGCAAACGATCAGCCAGTCTGCGGCTGCTCCTACAAATCCTGTCAGTAATATTAAAGGAGGAGCACTCGGTTATTTCAGCGCGCACACTCATAATTTAAGAAGTATGCGAATACAATAATAATCGGGGCCCTTTATCTTCTATTTGGTATCTCAATATTAAACATTGTCCCATTGCCTAATGTTGATTTCACACTAATGGAGCCTGATAATTTTTCAACTATCTCTTTTACGATATATAATCCAAGGCCTGAGCCAGGACTGTTCTCACTGCCACGGTAAAACATATTAAAAATCTTATCGATAGAGTCAGGATGAATACCGCTTCCATTATCCTCCACTTCAATAACTGCCTTATCTTCTAAAAAATTCACCCTGAAATAAATATACGGATGCTCCTGGCGCAGGTTATGGTATTTAATTGCATTGGAAAGAAGGTTATTTACAATGACCCCTATTCTCTTTTTATCACTCCGGAATTCAACTGAGTCATTTACAAGAATCCGGATATCAATATTTCGTGCTGCTTCCATGTAGTGCAGCTGTTCGATACTATCATTAACAAGGTTTTTAAAGCTGATCGGCTCAGATATGATCTCAAGCCTCGAATTCCTGGAATAATCTACAATATCTTTTATAAAGCTATCCAGCTTAATAACACTTGTCAGTATCATTTTATTAATGTTGCGCAGCTGAACAATATCATCTTCCAGATTGGAGATATTCAGCAGGCCCAGTATGGAAGCCAGCGGAGCGCGCAGATCATGGGAAGCGCTGTATACAAAACGATCCAGCTCCTCATTCGTTTTCCGGAGCTCCTTATTCTGCTTTTCAAGCAGCTCTTCTGCATGCTTTCTTTCGGTGATATCATCCATCGCAATCAATACTCCCAATGTATGATTATCAGTACTGCAGACAGGGTACAGCTTAACACTGTAAAAGTGGGTTTGGTTATTGTTAGTGAAAGAAACAGTACTGTTTAAGATATTACCATTCAACACTCTTGCATATACAGCATCAATCTCATTGACCCGTTCTTCAGGGGCGAACTCACGAATATGCCGGCCTACCTCCAGCTTCTTGCCTTGCTCCTTGTATGTACCGTCATATGCGGCCTGGTTGAAGAGAATTATTCTCAGGTCCTTATCCAGTAAAGTATAAGCCACATTTGTATTGTCCATTATACTATTAAGGTTAGCCTCTGATTTTCGAAGCTTTTCCTCGGCAAGCTTTCGGGTGGTGACATCGGACACCATTGCCATCGTTCCTTTGAATTCCCCCGATTCAAACAGGGCGGAACCGGCTACATGCACCCAGATCACACTGCCATCCCTGGAGCGGTATTTCAATTCACACCTGTTTTTCACACCTTTGTTTACTTCGCTGAAATAACGTGAGGCAAAATCATGTTCACTCCGGTCCATAAAGCTGGTGTGGCGCTTACCGATTATTTCACTCTGTGTGAAACCAAGCAGATCGCACAGTTTCTGGTTACAAAATGTAATAATTCCTTTTTCATCCCACATCCATATTCCTTCCTGTGCAGTTTCAATTATCTGCTTGTACCGCTCTTCACTTTCTTTTATCATTCTCCTGGCGAGAACTTTTTCTGTAACATCTATCCCGAAGTAAATGACCCCTTCAATATTTTTTTGGGAATCCTCGTAAGCCTGGTAAATAAAGTCAAGATAAACTTCCTTGGCCGCCCCATCCGTGTTAATAGTTACAAGCGCTTCCCGGGCTGCAAATGGCACCCCTGTTTTATATACATCGTCAAGAAGCTTAATAAACCCTTGCCCCTCCACTTCCGGCAGGGTCTCCTTTACAGTCTTTCCCACTATATCATTTCTTCCGGTGAGGTCCAGGTACAAGGGGTTGGCCATAATGAACCTGTGATCAGCCCCTTTCGCCATTGCAATGCTGGCAGGTGCTTTATTAAAGATTTCGCGGTAGCGCACTTGTTCGTATTCCAGCGCCCGTTCCAATTCCTTCTTCTCACTGGCATCCTTCGCGGTACAATACATTAAATTGTCCTCCGGATCCCAGGTGGCAGACCAGATAATATCTACTAGCTCACCATTCTTTTTAACATACCGGTTCTCAAAGTTCCTGACCGAGTTGCCATTTGTAATCTCCTGTGCGATCCGGGATGTTTTTTCATGGTCCTCTTTATAAACCATATCCATATACCTCCGTCCTATGATTTCCTGCGGAGCATATCCCCATACTTTTGAAGATGCGTTGCTTACCATGACGAATTTCCCATCCGAATCAATTGAACATATCACATCGAGTGAGGCATTCAGGATCTTTTCATTGGCCCTTAACGTGGTTTTAGCCAGTTCTTCTCCCGCTTTACGCTCATTAATATCTTTTATAAATACGAGGATCCTTTTATTACCTCCGATCTCCGTAGGGAATAAACTTACTTCCAGCCAGCAGAACGAACCATCCCTGCGTCCTGCCTGCCAGTCGAATGATTGCTTCCCGTTCACAACCGTGCGTTTCTGATCCCGGATAGCATCTGAGAACCTGTAACCGGTGATATGATGACCAAAAACATCCAGGGAGCCATTCAACACTTCTTCTTTCGATGCCTGTATAATATCACACGCATTCTGGTTGATGTCAATAATTCTGCCCGAGAGCTCATCATGAATAATAATACCTTCATTTGATTTTTCGAAAAGATCCCGGTAATTCTTTTCAGCCGCCTGGAGCTCCTGCTGTCTCCCGATAAGAGCTCTCAGGGAGTTCTCTTCGTTAGTAATCTCTTCTGCAATAAAGGTGACAGAGGTTACTTTCCCGTTAAGGTCGGTTACCGGTAAATATTTTTTCCTGAACGTCCTGAGGAGGCCGTCTTTATTAACCTCAAACTTATCCAGTCTACGCTTTCCGGAGAGCACCTCTTCATATAATAATTCAAGTTCCCTGCGCCTTTCTCCGGAGGCATGATCAAGAATAAAATCACCGATCTCAAAAGTCCTGTCGAAAAGTAACTTGTAAAATTCCTGGGCATTCCGGTTAAAATTTATCACCTTCAGATTTGTATCCAGCTCAATAAAGCAGTCGGATGAATAATCCATTACCGTTTGGATCCGATGATAAGAGTTCTTCAGCTTGGTGATAAAAGCTTTAAGTTCACGGTTGTCATGAACTAAGGGTGAACCATCACTTTCAGCCTCTTCGAAAGGCTGTTGCTCAACACCAGCTAAAGGAGTTCCTATATTTCCAGGTTCCCGCGAAGATGATATTGACCTGATATGATTATGTAGCGTACGCCTGGATGAGGCATACTCAAAGCTCTTGAGCACCACATAAGGCGAAAGCTGAGAGACGAGGAGTATATCGTCAACATTAAGGTTATTTATTGCCGATGACATTCTATCCGCCAGCAGGATTAAGGGGGCGGACGTAAATTCGTTTCTTGCCCGAATGGAAACATCAAAGACATTTTCAGAAGACGGTGCAAGAAAGAGCACATCAAATCTCTGATCTTTATCATCGGGAGGGAAAACAACCGGGATTACTTGTGAGGACGGTAAACCCTGATTTATGATGTTCGATATATGTAAAAACTGCTCTTTATTCTCACTATAAACTCCAATCGTAATGTTTTTCATTCTCTGATTTTAACTTAAAGGGCTGGGTTATAGCACTTTAACTGATTTCCTGAGAAACCCCTATGAATAAAGAGATCCAGCTTACCAAAGATACAAAAACAAGTGATTTTCCGGTCAGAAATTGACTTTTATCCTAATAAAAAAGGCTCCTTTCGGAGCCTTCATTTTTTCTCACTCCTTCCTCCCGTGTACCTGGGATCAGAGATCGAATATGTTTTGTAATTATGTTTTACTTTTCTTCATCCTCATAAAATGAAGACCAGTTAAAATAAAACTTAAAATATCATACCAGCAAACTTTGGATTAACAAAATTTTCAGCATTCATTTAATGCAAATTATTTTATTTCGCCTTTACCCCATCTTCTTTTTATTTGTGTTTTTTTTTGAGGATTCAACCTCTCAATTTGGATTTAATGGCATCTTCTTTGCTCTTTCATTTTTGGGGAATTATCACCCCAAAAGTCGATATTTATCAACAACGGCAGCACTTTCCAATTCTTCGTGTTAGCTTTGATATCCTATAAAATGAAAAAGAAAATGAAGACGATCGCAAAAAAGTCGAAATACTCTGACGACTCCTCCGCGCCTGATGTGCTGGAAAAGCCATCTACCGCGGCAAAGAAAAAAGGCAAGACCGACAGTGTCAAGCTCACGAAGATCACAAAACCCCTGAAGAACGGCAAGGCGGAAGCTGAAGCTGCAAAAGGAAAGATCGTCATCAGTGAGGCTGTTGACACCCTTGATGCTGCAGAACTGCTTTACATCCTTACCGAAGTTCAGAAAGGAAACTTTGATGTGCGCATGCCGATCAACAAGGTCGGGATCAGCGGAAAAGTTTGTGATACGCTGAATGATATCATCGGCAACAACAAAAAGCTGATTAAGGAATTTACAAAAGCCCAGACCAGCATCGGTAAAGAAGGTAAACTGAACCAGCGTATCGTAATGACGGAAGCGCAGGGTGAATGGAAAACCGGTGTTGAAGCCCTCAATAACCTTATTTCCGATCTTGCCTACCCGATCCGCGAGATCGATCGTGTAATCTCCGCGGTTGCAAAAGGTAATCTTTCACAACATATTCCTATTGAACAAAGCTCTCACCTCTTACAGGGTGAATTCGCGCGTATTGCGAAAGAGGTGAACGACATGGTGAAGCAGCTGAACCTCTTTACAATGGAGGTAACGCGTGTTGCCCGTGAGGTAGGTTCAGAAGGTAAGCTTGGAGGACAGGCAAAAGTAAAAGGTGTGGGTGGTGTATGGAAGGACCTTACCGATTCGGTAAACCAGATGGCGGGTAACCTTACTGCACAGGTGCGTAACATTGCCGATGTAACAACAGCCGTTGCGAAAGGCGATTTATCGAAAAAAATTACGGTTGAGGTAAAAGGAGAGATCCTTGAGCTTAAAAATACAATTAATACGATGGTGGATCAGCTGAACTCCTTTTCTTCCGAGGTGACCCGTGTGGCACTTGAGGTAGGTACAGAAGGTAAGCTGGGCGGACAGGCACAGGTAAAAGGTGTTGCAGGTACATGGAAAGATTTGACTGACTCTGTAAACCAGATGGCAGGTAACCTGACAGGCCAGGTACGTAACATCGCTGAGGTAACAACTGCGGTGGCGAACGGGGATTTATCACGTAAAATTACAGTGGATGTAAAAGGAGAGATCCTTGAGCTTAAGAATACGATCAACACGATGGTGGATCAGCTGAACTCTTTCTCTTCCGAGGTTACACGTGTGGCGCGTGAGGTAGGTTCCGAAGGTAAGCTGGGCGGACAGGCGAAAGTAAAAGGTGTTGCGGGTGTATGGAAAGACTTAACGGATTCTGTAAACCAGATGGGATCCAACTTAACGGCACAGGTACGTAACATTGCCGAGGTAACAACTGCGGTTGCAAAAGGAGATTTGTCACGTAAAATTACCGTGGATGTTAAAGGAGAAATCTTAGAGTTAAAGAAAACAATCAACACAATGGTGGATCAGCTGAACTCTTTTGGTTCTGAGGTAACGCGTGTTGCGCGTGAGGTGGGTAGTGAAGGAAAGCTGGGCGGACAAGCAACTGTGGAAGGTGTGGATGGTGTATGGAAAGACTTAACGGATTCCGTGAACCAGATGGGATCAAACTTAACAGCACAGGTACGTAACATTGCCGAGGTAACAACTGCGGTTGCGAAAGGCGATTTATCGAAAAAAATTACGGTTGAGGTAAAAGGAGAGATCCTT
>DASVUX010000047.1:0-54404 GCA_036386835.1 Bacteroidia bacterium | reverse complement strand
AAAGTTGTTTCCGCAGCGGGAACCTCTTTATGTATTCCTATAGTAGTTCGGGGTCAGATGTTGCCGCACAATATCTTCTGGAGTGGATAAACATGGTTATGTATATTCCGCTTTCGGGTATTAATACTGACCTTAAACCGCCTTGTTCTTTCTATTTTTGATTATTATATCCTGTCAATGAGAGAACTCTTAATTTATGTAGTAGATGATGATATGGACGAGCGCTTCTTTATCGAGAGAGCTTTTGATTCATTCAAGTATAAATTTAATTTGGAAGTCAGCTCTTTTTTTCACGGCAAGCACCTGATCGATGCGTTGAATGAGAAGAGCACTCCGTTACCCGGCCTCATTTTAATGGACCTTAACATGCCGGTAATGAATGGCTTTGAAACATTGGAAGCATTAAAAAAAACTTCAGGCTTAAACACTATCCCGGTAATTATTCATAGCTCTGTAAAAACAGAAGACAGCAGAAAAAAATGCATGGCTTTAGGAGCAGCCAAGGTTGTTACAAAACCAGGCAACATGCTTGAATATCCTTCTGTACTGAAAGAACTGGTGTTTGAGCAAATACATTTAATAGGTATAAAAGCCTGATATTCTCTCATTCCATTACCCTATAAGTTTTTTTCCCCGGAAAGAGTCAGCCCTGAATTCAGCTGTTCTTTTGGTGTAACTGTCATGTAAATATAATTGCCGCAAACTGTGCAGACTTTATTGCCGCTGGCTTTACCTAAATGATATTCGTCTTCAAGGTTTGGATGATGACACTGCCTGTTAGTCCAATCCCTGCTCAACCGTTGTGCTTTTTCTCTTGTCATGATAGTTTATCCTTTCTTCCTTCATGATTTTAAAATTTCGTGCCTTACCCTGCGGTATTGAACTGCAAGGCGTATTGCAAACCGATATAACAGAAAATTGAGTATTTCTACTATAGTTCAAATCATTTACCTTATATAAATTTGTAGAAAGGCTGAAACGATAGTGATAGAAGACAAAATAAAAATATTATATGCAGATGATGATCCTGATGACCGTGAAATGTTCCAGGAGGCGCTTGCCAAACTTAACTTGCCGCATCAATTAACCTTTGCCTGCAACGGCCTGGAGGCAATAGAGCTTTTGCAAAACTCCATTCCCGACATTATTTTCCTCGACATCAACATGCCTCTTAAATGCGGAGTGCAAAGCCTTGCAGAGATCCGGTCCGACAAAAGATTCATGAATATTCCAGTGATTATCGTTTCTACTTCCGCAAATAAAACAGATATAGATAAGATCCACCAGGCAGGTGCAAACCTTTACGCTCTTAAGCAACCCTGCTTTGATCAGCATGTAAAGCTTCTCCGCCTGGTACTCGCCATGTATCAAAATATGCAGCTCAGGGACCTGTCGCGCCAGGAATACTTTATTTCCGATCCCGAAAAAGTAAACAGAAATATGAAGATCAGTTTTAGTTAGCTGTTATCTTCATTTACCCAACCGTAGAATTCTGTTCCACGTATTAATACTTATTTGAGCTGATTTCAGCGGTGCAATTCTTGAGAAAAAGCTGGCTGAATTTTTATACAGCTATCATAAAACATCCCGCACTATGGCAGTAAAAGAATCTTCGGACAACCATTTAAGAAAATTAGGTTTCAATGATAAGCTTACTATTGTCAAATATGATAATGACACTTGCGCATACTGCAAACAGCTTGAGGAGCCCTATGAAAAGCTTTCCAACAGCGCGGAATTCTGCGAAGTTTTATTCTTAAGGATAAAAGCCAGTGAGAATCCTGTTGCCAGGCATGAGGTGGAATTAAAAAAAATGCCTTTTATCAGCATTTACATACAAGGGCTTTTAATTGATTGCGGCTGTGTCCGTTCAGAAAAAGGAATTACGCGCTTTTTAGAAAAACTGATAAAAGCTGAAAGGTCCCGGGAAAAAACGACCATGATGCCAACACTTGAATAATTGCTTATCACCATAAAAAAAAGCGCTTCTTCCGAAGCGCTTTTTTTATTTTTTAGTGGCTTGTACTGCCGCCTGTATTTCCACCGGTTGAGCCGCCTGTAGAACCTGAACTGCTGCCGGTTGAGTGCGTGGTACTACCTGATGAGCCGGTGCTGCTTGTCGAGCTTGTTGTACTGCTGCTGGATCCGGTTGAGCTTGTTGATCCGCCTGAAGTTGAACTTGTACTGCCTGTAGAGCCGGATGTTGCAGATGAAGTGCTTCCGGTCCTTCCTGTAGCCCCCGGGCTGCCGGAAGTAGAATTGTTGTTGGAAGAAGTGCCTGAGTTCATCCCATCCGAACCATTAGTACTTCCACCGTTATTCTGAGTACCTGAACCCATGCCGCTTGTATTACCGCTTGTCATGTTACCGCTCGTTGTTCCACCTGTATTGCCTGTAGAATTGTTGGCATCCGAACCAGTGCCTGTGGAATTATCACTGCCTGTAGTGGCACGCCCGGCGCCATCGTTATCGCTCCGGTTGTCCGTACATGCAGAGGCTAAGAAAATTACAAAGGTACTTCCGATCAGGCTTTTTAAAAGTGTGTTTTTTTTCATTGTGTTTAAAATTAGGTTAGTAATAAATTGTTTATTCAACATGTATGCGATACCATCAACAAGACATACGCATGGCTGAGGTTTTCAAAAACATGCCAGAAAGAAGCTCCGCATTCAGCGAAATAAAGGTTTACAAATAGGTATTTTTACTTAGCACACTCCCGTTTTGTTGACAATTCCTGCCAACCGGCCCGGTTCATCATACATTAAACTTTACATTTACAGTAAATTGCAGTTAAATGAAAAAACAAGTTAAAGCGGCATCCGGAAAAGTTCCGGGCCCATCTTCAAAAAAGAGTTCAGGGAATGTTAAAGCAAAAAAAATATTGCCGGTTGAAATTAACGGAGTTTCCTTTCCTGTAATTGGCATAGGAGGATCTGCGGGTTCCTTTGATGCTATTGAAAAATTCTTCCGGAATACGCCTGCAAACATCGGGATGGCTTTTATAGTTGTCATGCATCTTGATCCTACCCGGAAAGGGATGTTGCCCGAACTCCTGCAGCATTATACAAAAATGAAAGTATCCGAAGCACGGGATGGGGAACTGATCCGAAAAAACCATGTGTATGTTATTCCTCCTGCAAAAGACATAAGTATATTGAACGGAACACTCCTCCTGTTAGAGCCGACCAAACCCCGGGGGTTAAGGATGCCGATCGATTTTTTTCTTCAAAGCCTTGCACAGGACCAGGGCGAACATGCCGGCTCGATTATTTTTTCCGGAATGGGTACTGATGGTGAGTTGGGTTTAAAGGTGATCAAAGAACATCTTGGTTTAGCTATTGTGCAGGAACCTGACTCCGCCCAGTTTAACAGCATGCCCCTGGCAGCAATCAGTACCGGGTTTGCGGATTATATCCAGCTTCCCGAAGACATGCCTGAAAAGCTGATCAGTTATTTCCATCATCCTGTAATCAGGAACGAAGAAAATGATGACTTGCTGGACAGTAAGGTACAGAATGCGCTCCTGAAAATTTTCATGCTGCTTCGCACACAAACAGGACATGATTTTTCGATGTACAAGCGCAACACGATCAACAGGCGCATCGAGCGGAGGATCGCTGTGCACCAGTTAACAGGCATCTCGGAATATGTGAATTACCTGCGTGAAAATGCGCATGAAATTGATGTGCTTTTTAAAGAGCTATTAATAGGAGTTACAAAATTTTTCCGGGATGCGGATGCTTTTGAAGCGCTTGAAAAGCACCTGATGGTAAGGCTGAGGAATAAGAAAGAAAATGAACCTTTCAGGATCTGGATCGCGGCCTGTTCTACAGGAGAGGAAGCCTATTCCATCGCCATTCTCCTTATCGAATGCATGGAAAAGCTCAACATCAGAAATAGCTGTAAAGCACAGATCTTTGCCACCGACCTCGATGCTGCTGCAGTTGAGAAAGCGCGCAGTGGGATCTATTTCGACAACCTGAGCGGGGATGTAAGTGCCGTGCGGCTTAAACGCTTCTTTATTCACCAGAACAATCATTACATTGTTAAAAAAGAAGTAAGGGAACTTATCATTTTTGCGCAACACAACCTGATCAGGGATTCCCCTTTTACAAAGCTGGATCTTCTATCCTGCCGGAATGTGCTCATCTATTTAAACAGCGAACTTCAGAAAAAGCTGATACCGCTGTTCCATTATTCCCTGAACAAAGGCGGGATCCTGTTTCTTGGTAATTCCGAAACCATTGGTTCCTTTTCTGATCTTTATGCTGCACTGGACGGAAAACTCAGGATCTTTGAAAGGAAAGATGCCGTGTCTTTCTCAAGGATCGATTACCCTTTCTCTATACCCAGGCATGACTTTTCTGCGAGTACTACTCAAAATGATGTTCTTAAGACCGGGAAAAGTAATCTGCCCGGCATTTTCCAGAATATCCTGCTGGAAAGATATACGCCTCCTTCGGTGATCACTAATGAAAAAGGGGATGTTCTGTACGTTAACGGGAATTTAGGGAAGTTTGCAGAGATCATTACAGGCGAACCCCAGATGAATATCCATAAGATCACAAAAAAGCCAATCCGCTATGAAATAAGCAATCTTATTTCAAAATGTATCAGCAGCAAAAGTTCGCAGGTGAGAGATGGCCTTACGCTCAAGCTTAATGAAAAAGATCATATTATAAGGCTTACAAGTGTATTCCTGAAAGAACCCTCCCCGCTGGAAGGTTTGATCATGGTCATATTTGAGGATCTTGGAGAACAGGTGAAACAAAAGCTTGTACGTTCGGGGAAATCAAATAAAGGAGAAGATATTATCCTTGAACTCGAAAAGGACCTTTCCCGCACCAGGGAGCAGCTGGAGAATACGATCCAGCAGATGGAAACATCCTTCGAAGAACTGATGTCAACAAATGAAGAACTTCAAAGCACAAATGAGGAACTTCAAAGCACCAACGAGGAAGCCATCACTTCAAAAGAGGAAATGCAGTCAATGAATGAGGAGCTGATGACCATCAATATGCAGTATCAGGCAAAGTCGGATGAATTGATGACCATTAATAATGACATGAAGAACCTGATGGACAGCATGGAGATCGCCACCATCTTTTTAAACAATGACCTGGTCATTAAAAAGTACACACCCAAGGCCGCAGAGATCATAAAGCTGATTCCATCGGATACCGGACGATCACTTTTCCATCTCGGCTCCCCTCTTATTTATAAGAACCTGGAAAGGGATATGAAGGACGTGGTAAGGAAATTAACTCCAAAAGAAATAACAATAGGCGACAAGAACAGATTCTATTCACTTCGCATCACACCATACAGGACGAATGAAAATTATATTGAAGGCGTGGTGCTTACATTTATTGACATCACAAAACTAAAAAAACTTGAGGATGAGCTTAACTATTCCCTTGAGTATGCTGAAAATATCATTAATGGTGTAACCGATGCCCTGGCTGTTACCGACTACAAATTCAATATCGTTTCTATTAACAAGTCCTTCCAAAAAATATTCAAGCTCTCGCGGGCGTATATAAAAGGCAATAACCTTTTTAAATTAGATGGATGGCGAAGCCCGTTATTAAAGAAAAAAATCGAAGCACTTACTTTAAAGCATAATGAGTTCTCTGATATGCCAATTGATTTTAAAAGCACGGGGTCCGGTAAACTTTCTGTCAGGATCAGCGGCAGGGTGCTGGCATCAGGTGGCAGGGAAAAAAAACTGATACTGTTAACTTTTCGAATTGATTCAATAAAAAATACCCGAACAAAAAATGGCAAAAAATAAACGGTCATCGGGAATTGAGGAACGCATTAAATATTTAAAAAAGCATGAAGCGGGCATTAACATAAATGATGTTATCGTTAAAGAGCTGGTGCACGAACTACAGACCTATAAGATCGAGCTTGAGGTCCAGAACGAAGAATTAAGAAGCGCGCAGGCTGAGCTGGAAGAATCACATTCCAAATATCTTTTTTTATTTGAAACCGCCCCTGTTGGCTTCTTTATGCTGGACCATAACGGAATGATCCTGGAAGTAAATGAAAAAGGTTCCGCATTATTAGGACAAGCCTCCAAGCACGCTCTCTCCCACCGCTTCCAGGAATTCATCGATCCTGAGCATCTTATTACTTTCTATACATTCTTTAAAAATGTAAGCAGGGGTTCGCGGAAAGAAGTTTCAGAGGTAAGACTTCATAAGACTTCCAGGTATGTTCAGATGGAAGGTGTAATTTCAGGAAAAAGCAGCAAGAACAATAAGTTTACAATGCAGCTGGCAATTGTAGATGTAACACAAAGGAAGAAAGATGAAGCCCGGGAAGCCAAAAACACGCTTGCACAGCAAAAACAGATCCTGAATACCATACTTGATACCCAGGAAGAAGAGCGAATTAGGATTGCCGAATCGCTGCATAACGGGCTCGGCCAGCTTTTATATGCAACCAGGCTTAAATTAGAAGACATAAAAGGCAACGGCAAAGTTAAGTCAGAGGTTACCGGGTTCCTGGATGAGGCCATCAAAGAAAGTCGTGACCTTTCATTTATTCTTATGCCTTCATTGCTGAAAGACTTTGGCTTAAAGATCACCCTGGAGGAAATTGCAAAGCGGTTCTCTACAAAAAATTTTAAGGTGGAATGCCATGTTACCGGCCTTAAAAACCGGCTGCCTGCTAACCTGGAAATAGCTGTATTCCGGATCATCCAGGAACTGCTTAATAATGTGATCAAACATGCCAAAGCTACAAAAGCGGCTGTGCTTGTAAAAAAAGAAAAGGCCGGGTTAAAAATCACTTTCAGGGATAATGGCTGCGGGTTTGATCATGAACAAACCCTTAAAATAAGAAGAGGGTCAGGACTAAGCTCGGTTTACAACCGCCTTGAACTTTTAAACGGGTCGTTACGGATCAGCTCAAAACCCGGTAAGGGGACGACTATTAATGTTACAATCTAAGTGTTCCGTATAAATACGGAATGTCACCCGGTCTGTATTTGTTAACTTTGGGTTATGAAGGGAACTGTACGATTAATTATTGCCGAGGACCATGAAATATTAAGGGAAGGGCTTCATTCTCTACTGCAGGACGAGCCTTCGGTAAAGATCATGGCCAGTGCCGCCAATGGCAGTATTCTTCTTGAGTACCTGGTCACCACACCCGTGGATGTTGTTTTAATGGATATTAATATGCCTGTTATGAACGGCCTGGAGGCCACGAAGATCATTTCAGCCGAACATAGCCATGTGAAAGTACTGGTATTATCCATGCACGATGATCCCAATTATCTAAGCATGATGATGAACGCGGGTGCAAAAGGATATGTCTTAAAAAGCACAGGGAAGGCAGAATTAGTCAGAGCGATACACATCGTAGCTTCCGGGGGGAGCTATATCAGCCCCGGCCTTCTAACAAAAGCACCAAAAGCTCCGGGCGAAAAGGAACTTGTAAAACTTACCAAACGTGAATTGCAGATCCTGGAGCTGCTTGCTGAAGGCATGACCAATAAAGAGATCGCAGAAAAAATATTTCTCAGCAGGAGAACCGTTGAAACTCATCGTAAGAACATGATCGAGAAACTCGGTTGCAAAAACAGCTCTGCTCTTATCAAATACGCGATTGTAAAAGGCTATCTCAAAAACATGAGCATCGATAAACTTTAGGATCGCTGATCTATTTCGTTTACCGTCTACCGTTTTACCCGATATCTTTTACAGCAAGGGCGAAGACACCAAGGAGCCAGAATTAAAATTGCCCCCCTGTCATCCCGACCCCAGCGGAGGGATCTTTTCTAATTCCGGGTGAGTGTTTTCAGCAACCGTCTTTCCGGAATCTTACACACCGGATAGAAATATTTCCTCACCGGTGAAGACCACCATCACAGACTGACAGCATTTTAACTGCTGCATCAACGGAAACGATCATGGCATTCCTTTTTAACGGCTTTTCATAAATATTTCAAGTACCAATTTAAAATATATAAATGAAGAAGGTTTACGTTGTGCTGTTCATCCTGTTAAGTTTTAAAGGTTTTTCCCAAAGCGAAGAGCAGTTTATAAAAGATTCATTGGCAATACTCAAGGTCAAATTGATCCGGCCGCAGGTGAAATTTGATAACCGGATTAATTTTTATGGAAGCCAGGGCTTACCGATTACAGGTTTTGATGCCGGCCTGCTTTTAAGCGAGAAGCTCCGCGTCACATTAGGTTATTACCAGATGAACAACTCCCTTAAAGATATGGAGTACACCAAGAATGATACGGCATTCGGAACACTTATCCATTTAGAATATGCCAGTCTCAATACCGAACTGATGTACAAAGACACGCGGTTCTTATCACTGGGAATGCCTCTTGAGATCGGAGCCGGAATGAATACGTTCCGCGACAAAAATATTACGGCTGACCAGGTCCTCAGCACCAGGAGCGGGGCGCTGATCTTTGTCAACTTCGGCTTATCACTTACCTTCAAACCGATGAGGTTTCTCGGCTTAAAAGGGATTGTAGGATACAGGAAAATTGCCTATAACCAGGTAAAGGACTTTGGGTTTGACGGATTATTTACTTCCATTGGCCTTAATGTGGATGTTCACGCCATTACATCACAGGTTAAAATGTTCCGCCTCCAAAAGAGATATCATCGCGGCAACAACATTACAAATGCCGTGGAAATCCTGACGAATTAGCCGGTCCATACCTGTATAAAATACCGCTGCCTGTGTAAAGCGATAAAAACCGGCATTCCGGCCGGCGGTCCTGCGATGGCTGAAACGGCCTGCCCAATTTAAAATACCCCTCCTCCTGTCTTCGTTTTCATCCGATATTTATTAACTTCGTCCCCACAAAAATCAGAACAGCATTTTATATGAAAAGAATACTACTCTCCCTTTCCCTTTTTACCATTTGTTCAGCGCTTGATGCCCAGCAGAACATGACTCCGGAAACACTCTTCCAGCTTGGAAAAGTCAGCGGCATGGGCCTTACAAAAGATGGCAAGTCGGTTGTGTACAATGTGAAAACATACAGCATGGCCGAAGGAAAATCTTCTTCCAAACAATACGTGATCCCTGTAAGTGGCGGAACCGCAGTTGTTACTGATAAACCGGAAACACTCCTGGCCAACAACAGGATTTCTCCTGATGGAAAATACAGCATCAGCAGTGTTGACGTTAAAGTGAAGGATGTTTTCGGAACAGACCTTTATCCTGAGCTTACCAAATCGGATGTTATGGTTTATACTGACCTGAACTACCGTCACTGGGATACATGGGAAGACGGCAAATTCGGGCATGTATTCCTGAATACGCTGAATGGGGGGAAAGTGACCGACAGTATCGACCTTATGAAGGACGAGCCTTATGATTGTCCCCAGAAACCGTTTGGCGGGGATGAGGATTTTATCTGGAGCCCGGACAGCAAGCAGGTACTGTATGTGACTAAAAAGAAATACGGTAAGGAATATGCCCTCAGCACCAATACCGACATTTACGCGTATAATATTGAAACAAAAAAGACCACGAACCTGACTGAAGGAATGATGGGCTATGATGTGAAGCCCTCCTACTCTTCAACCGGTGTGCTTGCATTCTTAAGCATGAAAACCGATGGTTACGAATCGGATAAAAACGACATCATCGTTCTGAGCGGGTCAACCAAGATTAACCTTACAAAGGACTGGGACGGCACTGTTGATGATTACAAATGGGCTGCCGATGGCAAAAAACTTTATTTCACTGCGGCAACTGATGGCGTTGTACAGCTCTTCGAAGTTGATTATTCCCCGGCTTCTAAAAAAGCACCGGTGATTAAACAAATCACAAAAGGCGATTTTGACATCCATGCGATGACGGGGCAGACAGGAAATACAATGATCGTTGAAAGAACGGACATGAACCACGCTTCGGAGATTTACACACTCGACCTTACCAAAGGTGAGATGAAACAGCTGACGCATGTGAACGATGAAAAATACAAAACAGTCAACTTAAGCAAGATCGAAAGACGCTATTTAACTGCAACTGACGGACAGCAAATGCTGGTATGGGTGATCTATCCCCCTAACTTTGATCCTGCCAAAAAATATCCTACACTACTTTATTGCCAGGGCGGACCGCAGTCACCGTTGACACAGTTCTATTCTTTCAGATGGAATTTCCAGCTGATGGCTGCTAACGGGTATATTGTTGTAGCTCCTAACCGGAGAGGGATGCCGGGCCACGGGGTAAAGTGGAATGAGCAGATCAGCCGTGATTATGGCGGACAAAACATGAAAGATTATCTTTTATCGATCGATGCGCTTGCGAAAGAACCATTTGTTGACAAGAACAGGTTGGGATGTGTTGGTGCAAGCTATGGCGGCTATTCAGTTTACTTCCTTGCAGGGATCCATGAAAAACGGTTCAAATCATTCATTGCACATGACGGCATCTTTGATTGGAGAAGCATGTATGGAACCACAGAAGAAATGTTCTTCGTAAACCAGGACCTTGGTGGCGCTTATTGGGAAGAGAACAATGCGGCAGCTCAAAAAAGTTACGGGCAGTTCAACCCGGTGAACTTCGTTAATAAATGGGATACCCCGATCATGATTATCCAGGGAGCAAAAGATTACCGTGTTCCGGTGGAACAAGGCCTTGGCGCATTCCAGGCAGCTCAATTAAAAGGAATAAAAAGCAAGCTCCTTTATTTTCCCAATGAGAACCACTGGATCCTGAAAGAGCAGGATGGCCTTGTCTGGCAGCGCGAATTCTTTAAATGGCTGAAGGAAACATTATAATAAAACAAAAAGGAGAAATTAAGTTTCTCCTTTTTGTTTATAGGAACCTTACAACCGAATTACGTTCCTTCTTTGGAAGCTCATAGCTGAGAAGGATCTCATGGCTGCCATAATTATATTTCATGGTTTTTAAACCATATGACCAATCGTAAGAATATCCAACATGAAAGTTATCCGTTATATAGTACCCTGCCAGCAATCCAACGGCATCGCCTGTACGGAACATCGCTCCTATTCTGAACCGCTTGTTATAAATGAATGAAGTGGTCAGGTCAGCCTGCAGCGGTGCAGCCGTTGTGGCCTTGATAAAAGTTGTCGGCTTGAGCTCAAGGTTATCGGAAAGCTTAATAAGTCCCCCGGCAATAAAGTAATAGTGCCTTACCTGGTCCGGGCTGCTGGTAGTAAACCCCGTTTCACGGGCCTTGAAATTATTTTCCATTAATTTAGGAGATGAGATTCCGGTATAAAAGCGGGGCCGTGAATAATACATTCCAAAACCAAAATTAGGAAGCATTTTACTCATAATGTTATTCTGGAATGCCGGATCACTCTCCTCATCCAGCTGAAGTGAATTCAGGCGTACCTCCATATAATTGATCCCGCCTTTCAGGCCGAAGGCCAGCTTTGATGTTTGCGATAATTTCAGGATATAGGCAAAGTCTGCATTCACTCCCATGTTCTTTACCGGCCCGCTCTTATCGTTAACAACTGAAAGCCCCCATCCTATCTTCCTGTTTTTTAAAAGATCGTGAATTGTAAATGTCTGGGAAGTTGGCGCACCGTCAAAGCTTACCCATTGAGACCGGTGCAGCAGGTTCGCTGTCAGGGCTTCCCTGCTCCCTGCATAAGCCGGGTTCACTGTTAATGTATTAAACATATAGTTAGTGTACATTCCCTCCTGCTGGGCAAAAGCGCCTGCATTTGCTGCAACCAGCGTGCCTGCCAATATAATTTTGTATAGTTCTTTCATCTTGATAAAATTTTTAATCACAATTTATTTCTGCAGGTAGATATATCCTTTATATGGAGCCGACCCGTCCCCGAGATCAAGCACATAGAAATACGTCCCTGTTGGTAATTCATTCCCCCCGATCTGGATATCCTGGGACGTGCTTCCGTCCCATTCATTTGTATAAGGGCTTGAAGCATGTACCTGGTTGCCCCAGCGGTTGAATACAACGAACTTGTTGCCTCTGTACCTGTCGATGCCCCGGATTACGAAAACGTCATTGATACCGTCCCCGTTCGGTGAAAAGCCTTCCGGTATAAAGAACTGCTGGTTAACCTTGACCTTTACTTCCGTAGTATCAGAACACCTTCCGTTATTCGAAGCTATAAGAGTAACAGTGTATTCTCCGGGGGCATTGAATGTATGCTGAGGTTCTGCATCACTTGTTTCCGGCCCTCCATCACCAAAGTTCCAGCTGTAAACATTTGCATTGATGCTTGTATTTTCAAAAGTGACATCAAAAGGCGCTATGCCTGAAAGCTCGCCTGTAGCTGCAGCAAATGAAGCTTCAGGAACCGCAGGGCTTTCATTAACTATAATCGTATCACACGAGGCACAGCCCCAGGTATTGGTAGCAACAACATAATAAACCCCGGTTTGATTTACACTCAGCATATTACTGTTACCGCCAGCCAGAATATTCCCCCCGTTGGTATTCCAGGAATAGTTCACCACATTGCCTGAAGAATCAATTACTTCAATATTGATCGGGTTCGCACCACAATCAATGAGGCGCTCATTGCCCGCATCCACAACAGGTAAGGCGTTAATTGTAACACTTACAGTATCCGAGTTGGGGCATATTCCGCTTGTTGTATAGATTACGGGATATGTACCCGGACTGCATGCGGACACTGCTATTTCACCTGACGCAGCTATGGAGAGTCCTGCTCCGCATGAGAATGACCCTCCCGCTGCACCTGTAATCATTGGAGTCTGGTTAGGGGATGATTTGCAGAAAGAAGCTGATGCATAGTGAAAGGAGGCGTCATCCTGCTGGTTGATCGTAACGGAACTGGCCGATGAAGCCTGTGCACAGCCACCGCTGGCTGCTACTGTATTCATTACAGTGTAAGTACCGGGTGTGCTTGCCGAAAGATCAATGATCCCGCTTACCGGGTCAATAACGATTCCCGGGTCTCCGCTGAACACCCCTGCATTTGCCCCGGATGCAAGCACAGGTGTTGGATCAGGCGCATTGCTGCAATACGATGGAGATGCATAACTAAATCCTGCACTCAGTCCGTCAATAACGGTTATGGCAGCAGAAGCCGAATCAGGGCAGCTGCCCGGAGTAGTATAAGTAATTGTATAAGTACCAAGAGGACTTGCGGAAAGGTCTATGGCACCTGTTGAAGGGTTGATCATTAATCCGCCCGGAAAAACACTGAATACACCGCCAGCCATGCCATTGATCACAGGTGAGGGATCTGTTCCAGTTTCACAATAAGCAGTGGTGCTGTATGCAAAAGACGGGTTATCACGGGGGATAAGCGTGAGTATCATTTCATCACTTACTGCTGCACATGGGCCTGCCGGATCATTTGTAGTCGCTGTAAGGATTACGCTTCCCATGCTCACATCAGATACCGCCGGGGTGTATATCGCAGTTAGTGATGAAGGATTAGCGAACGTGCCGCTTCCATTGCTTGTCCATACCAATGAAGTAGCTCCGCCTGAAAGAGCGGCTACTGCCGGATAAGACGTCCCTTGACAAATTGAAACATCGGTACCGGCATCCACCACTGCTGCAGGGTTTATAGTAAGGAGCATCTCATCTGAAACTGCAGGACATTCTCCTGCCGGATCATTTGTTGTTAGCAGTAAGCTTACTGAGCCTGCAGCAATGTCTGCAGAAGAAGGTGTATAGATTGCTGCAGCGGAAGCCGGATCATTAAAGGATCCGCTTCCGGAAGTTGACCATGTGAGTGATGATGCGCCTCCTGAAATATTTCCATTCATGATGTAGGAGTTCCCTGAACAGATCACCGCATCTGACGAAGCATTGGCAACCGCTGCCGGCTCAATAATAAGAACCATAAGATCCGATGCGCTGCCGCAGGGACCGGCAGGATCATTTGTAGTTAAGGTCAGTTCCACTGATCCGGCAGAAATATCATTCACTGAAGGAGTATATTTTGCAGATAAAGACGATGCATCATCAAAAGTGCCGCTGCCGTTGCTTGTCCAGGTTACCGTGGATGCGCTTCCGCTGACAGCCCCCGATAATGCATATACATTTCCTCCGCAAATTGCAGCATCAGGGCCCGCATCAGCCACTGCGATCTGGTTTATAGCAAGCGTAAAGCTTTCAGATACTTCACTGCATCCGTTTGTTGCAGGAATTGTATTTGTAATAACATAGCTGCCCGTTGAGCTTGCACCTAAATTTATTTCACCGCTTAAAGGATCAATGCTGATCCCTGCAGCAGAAGTGAAAGTCCCTGCAGATCCACTGGTAAATACAGGCATTACGTTACCCTCATTGATGCAATAAACAGGTGATGAATAATTAAAATCTGCTGACGGCAATGCAGTGATTGTAACCGTAGAAGAAGCGCTCACATCAGGACAGCCGTTGGCTGCAGCAACAAAGTTATTTACTGTGTAAGTTCCGGGAAGGCAGGCACCCGGGTTAATTGTTCCTGATGCTGCGTCAATGTTTAGTCCCTGTGCTGAAGAGAATACACCTGCGGTACTCCCCGTATCTAATACAGGCACCTGTGCAATGCTGTTATTACAGAAAGGCGATCCGGGATAATTAAAAGTCGCTATGGGCAATTGTGTAATTGTAATTACTGCAGTTTCTGTTACGGCAGGGCATCCGTTAGCTGCCGCAATAGTATTTGTAACTGTATAAGGTCCCGGCCGTGACGCTGACAGGTCTATCTCACCGGTGAGTGTATTAAGGGCCAGTTCATTTATCGATGTGAATGTTCCTGCAGTACCTCCTCCTGTATAGGTTGGTGAAGGATCAGCAGCAGTCTGGCAATATGATGATAAAGTATAAGCAAACGCTGCAACCGGCAAAGCGCTGATGGAAACAGGCGCGCTTTCCTGAACTACCGGGCATCCGTTTGCGGCTGAGATTGTATTTGTAACGGTGTAAGTTCCGGGTGTGCTTCCCGACAAATCAATTTCACCGGTGGATGCATTTATATTCAACCCTGCCGTTGAAGCAAATACTCCCGCCACTCCATTGTTTAAAAAGAACGGGAAAGGATCTGAACTTACCTGGCAGTATGGTGAGTTTGTATAGCTAAAGAGGGCAACAGGCAAAGCCGTAATTGTAATTTCCGCGGTTTCAATTACCGCAGGGCATCCTCCTGATGCTGCTATCGTATTTGTAACTGTATATGTGCCCGGACTGCTCAATGCAAGATCCACTTCACCTGTTGAAGTATTAAGGCTCAACCCGGATGCTGATGTGAATATACCTGCTGCTGAACCGGGATTAAATGCAGGAGCGGGATTGCTCTCATTCTGACAATATGGAGTCAGGGTATAGTTAAAAGATGCAGAAGGCAGAGGCGTAACCACGATGCCGGTTGATTCAGTTACCTGCGGACATCCTGCATTTGCAGCTATGGTATTATATACAGTGTATGAACCTGCAGAGCTCGCTGCAAGGTTAATCTCCCCTGTTGCAGGATTTATATCGAGACCGGGGGTAGAAGAAAAAGTACCGGAAATGTTATTTCCCTGTAATACAGCCTGAGGATTAGCTGCAGTCTGGCAAAACGGAGATCCGTTATAAGTAAAAACTCCGGCAGGCATCGAAGTAATTGTAATACTTGAAGATGAAGAAACAGACGGGCAGCCACTGTTCGCAGCAACAGTATTGATTACTGTATAAGTTCCTGCGATGCTCGCACTAAGATTGACCTCACCTGTTGAAGAATTAATTACGAGCCCGGATGCGGAGCTGAAAGTTCCTGCACCCGAACCCGTTGTAAATACAGGCAATGGGTTCGCGGCATTGCTGCAGAATGGGGAACCTTCATAACTAAACGTCCCGGGGTTATAAGGAGAAATGGTAACGGTAGCGGAGGCACTTGTTGCACTGCAGCCGTTTGCTGCGGCTATTGTATTTGTTATAACATAAGTGCCAGGGGTACTTGCCGTAAGGTTGATCTGGCCAGTTGTATTGTTCACAAATATCAAACCCGCTGTGGAACTGAAAACTCCGGCACTGGCCCCCGCAGCCAAAACAGCCGAAGGATTGGAAGCATTTTTACAGTAAGCAGGACTACTATAACTGAAAGCTGCTGAAGGTCCTGGCGTGACTGATACATTGACCGCGGATGAATTCGGGCATGTTCCGTTGGTTGTGTATGTAACAGTATGGCTGCCGATAGCAGAAGCGGAAAGATCGATCGTTCCCGTGGAGCTGCTGATGCTTCCACCGCCGGAAATACTAAAAGCCCCGTTTGGAAGACCTGTTATTACAGGATTTGGATCAGTGCCCGTAGCACAGAAACTGGCAGCAGAATAATTAAAGCCGGCATTGTCCATTGGATAAACAGTTACATTGACTGTTTGCGGGTTTCCTGTACAGCCACCATTAATTGTAGCAGTTGGTATAACAGTATAAGTTACCGTCTGCACACCGGTGGTATTATTTGTAAGCGTATTATTAATAGTGCCCGTGTTTTGAGTAGTGAGGCTTTCACCTGAAACACCCGGGTTATTTGAAGCGATCCAGGAGAATGTTGAACTGAAATTCGCATTTAGCTGGATACCGAGGGTGGCGCCTGTACATATCGATGCAGTGGAAGTGCTGGTGATAACAGGGGCAGGTAAAAGATTTATTACGGCAGATGCTGATTGAACCGGGCATGGACCGGAGATAGTTACAGTGTTTGTAATAGTGTACTGTCCGGGAGCACTCGCGGCCAGGTTAATTTCACCGGTGTTTGCATTTACAAAGACCAGGCCTGCAGGTGTGGCACTGAATATTCCGGCCTGTCCTCCGCCCGTGAATGCAGGTAATGGATTTGAAGGATCATTCGTGCAATAGTTTCCGGCAGAATATGCAAATGAAGCTACAGGATACTCCCCTAATGTTTTTGTAATACTTCTTGGCGGACATTGAGTCTGATCGCGGACTGTCACAGTATAAGTTCCGGGGGTACTTGTAGTGACCGACTGTGTGGCTTGCCCGCTGCTCCAGGCATATAAGTACGGAGGCTTCCCACCGAGAGGATTAGCTGTTAATGTAACGGATGTTCCCGGGGCTGAACAGGTAACTGACGAGGGAGGATTAATGGAAAGTCCCAGGTCATTGACAAAATAAACACGTACTGTGTCCCTGCAGGTGGTGCCGCATGTAAGCGTATTAGGTGCGCCCGAAACCATGAAATCAACATATGGTGGCGGAGTGCCCACCGCACTCACAAGTGTTGAATTACAGCCGAGGGTACAGCTAAGATAAGAATTATAAGCGCCCTGCGGCCCCGGATAGACTGATGTCCATGCAATGCTCGAAGTCTGGATGTTAGAAACAAACAATGTATCTGTACAATCAGTTGCCCTCATAGTAATGTCATCTGAAACCTGGCCAACTGACCCTACAGTGATAGTATAATTAGGCTTATCACCGCCTGGCTTGCAATATGTTATTGTTATTGGTGAGGTAAGACCCGCAATACAAAACGGTGTCCCAACCGAAACCGGGGGCCCGCAGTTTACCTGGTAGAACGCTGACCCGGTGGGTGTAGGGTTTGTTACATTAAAGCTGATCAGATCACTCCACGGATGGGCAGTCACATTAAACCTGACACAATTGGAAGATCCGCAGCACACCCCTGCCCTCGAAGACCCAGAGAGAGTCCATGAAGTATCCGGAGCAGTGGAAAAATTAAGGTTGAAATTAGGTGAAGTACATTGTGCATAAATGGAACTCACAATAAATAATTTCAATATTAACAAAGTAATTTTTTTCATGTCAAACTATTTTTTTATCATTTCAGCTTTTAAAATTGATCGCTTAACGATTCACACAAGGACCTGAAAATCCCATGCCCAACAAGCGTTTCAAGAGATTATGAAATGACGAAAGGTTTGAAAAAATAGCCGGGAAAGAAAATTTAATAGCCAAAAGGAGCTTTTTAAGATTGCAGCTTTTCTTGTGATTTTTTTACACTAGGTAATTCATTTCCGATTGAAAAAAGAAAGCAACATGAGCAGCAGAATACCAGGCTTAATGGCATGTTTTTTTCAATAGTATTCATGCTGAAAATCCTTCTTTAGTTTATAAATATTTTTAAATCCGATAAAGGAAAGCACCATTAATAATGTTATGCAGAGCTTTCAACAATCAGATGTTTATAATAACTTATTGAAAGAGCATGTAAAATTTTAATATTGATGTAATTTTGTAATGAAAGGCATACTATGGAAAACAGGGTTAATATATTAAACAAATATTTTGCGAAGTCTGATATTGGAGGCCTGCCAAGTATCAATGATCTTCGTGAAAAAGAGTTTAATGGTGAGCCGCTGACTTTAAAAGAAAAACAGGCACTCGTTAATTTTGACAGATTCCGCATCAATGTACTTAATGCACAACCGGATGATGCCTCGTTCCATAAACGGTACCAGGAACTGCAGGTAATGGCTAATCTGGGTGATTACCAGGAATTCCTCCAGGAAAAATATTTTCTCTAGTAGTTTAATAGTTAAATTAAGATCCCGTTCTATTTTAGACGGGATTTTTTATGCCTAATTTTACACGGTGCAATCCACACTTCCCATTATCCAGATTATTCCGCAACTCAAAAGAACACTTGAGAGTTCCCCGGTGATCATCCTCCAGGCACCTCCCGGTGCGGGCAAATCAACTGTGCTTCCGCTTGAGCTTCTCGGGGAAAGATGGCTGTCAGGAAAAAAGATCATGATGCTGGAGCCGCGGAGACTCGCTGCACGGTCAGTTGCTAACCGGATGGCCCAGCTGCTTGAAGAGGACATTGCCGGAACAGTCGGTTACCGGATCCGCTTTGAAAACCGCTGTGGCAAAAACACACGCATTGAAGTGGTTACCGAAGGGATCCTCACACGCATGCTGCAGAATGACAATGCACTTGAAGACACCGGCCTCGTAATATTTGATGAGTTCCATGAAAGAAGCCTTAATGCAGATCTCTCGCTCGCCCTCTGCCTGCAAGTGCAGCAGGTGCTCCGAAGCGACCTGCGCATACTTATCATGTCTGCTACCTTAGATGGTGCGAAACTTTCTGCACTTCTCGGCAATGCTCCGATCCTTACTTCTGAAGGAAGGCAGTTCCCGGTAAGCATTAAATATCTTGGTCTTGATGAGAAAGAATATCTCCCGCAGCGGATGGCGCGTGCCATCAGAACAGCGTTGCGCGAACAGCAGGGGGATATCCTGGCATTCTTTCCTGGTGCTGGCGAAATCCTGCGCACGCAGCAATTACTTGAAGAAGACAATTCAACTGTCAGCTTCCAGCCACTGTTCGGTGATCTGAATGCACAAAAACAACAGGATGCGATCATGCCGCATCCTCATGGAAAAAGAAAAGTAGTACTCTCTACCTCTATTGCAGAAACATCATTAACCATAGAAGGTATAACAACTATTGTTGACAGCGGCTTTTCACGGGTGCCTGTTTTTGATCCGCGCAGCGGCCTTACCGGATTAGAAACCGTTAAAGTAACCAAAGATGCCGCTGACCAGCGGGCCGGGAGAGCAGGCCGCCTTGGGCCCGGTGTATGTTACCGCCTCTGGAGCGAAGGCTCGCAGGTACATTTAAATCCGAACCGGAAGCCGGAGATCCTGGAAGCTGACCTTGCACCTTTAATGCTTGAATTGTATGAGTGGGGAATCTCGGATATCAATGAATTATTATGGATCAACTCACCTCCTCCGGGAAATGTAAGCCAGGCAAAAGAGTTATTAAAAGAACTTGGTGCCCTCGAAAATAACCGGATCAGCGCACGCGGCAGGGAAATGCTTAAAATGCCGACACATCCGCGCATCGCGCATCTTCTTATTGAAGCAAAGCTCTGGAACCAGAAATACCCGGGCATAAATTATTCCGCGCTGGCAGCTGATGTCGCTTCATTACTTGAAGAACGTGATCCGCTCCAGAAAGAAGCCGGCACCGATCTGTCCCTGCGTGTTGAAGTCCTCCGGAAATGGAGGGCTAAAGAATTTGTCAATGCAGACAAACGTGTACTTGAACGTATAGAACGGCTTGCTTTGTCATGGCGGAAACTGATCAAAACCGAAATTGATAACTCAGCGCCCGATCATTATGCAATAGGAAAACTCATCGCAGCAGCCTACCCTGAACGCGTAGCCAAGCGCATCGATAAAAAGAACCTTCGTTATCGCCTGGCGAACGGAAGAATGGTAAAACTCCAGGAACAGGACCCGCTTCACCAGGAAGAGTATCTCGCGATCTCACAGCTCGATGCCGGGAATAATGAAGGGAAAGTTTTTTCTGCAGCTGCACTCGATCCTGCTGATCTAAGTGACCTTGCAGTAGAAAAACAAACTGTCAGCTGGGACAGGGAACGGGGGATGATTGTTGCCGCTACAGAACGCTCTGTGGGAGGAATTGTGCTCTCATCAAAACCAATAACCAAAATAGATGAGGCAGCCAGGATTCCCTTACTCTGTAATGTAATCCGTGAGAACGGGCTAAAGATGCTGAACTGGGATGAAAGCCAGGAATCATTGCAGGCACGGATCCTTAGTTTAAGGAAATGGCGTCCTGACGAGAACTGGCCTGATGTAAGCGAAGAACATTTGCTTGAAACACTGGAAGACTGGCTTGCGCCTTACCTGGCAAATATTTACAAAGCTGTTGAACTGCAGAAGCTTGATTTTAACCAGATCCTCCGCTCAGCGCTTCCTTATGAACTGTCGCAGAAACTGGATAAGCTGGCGCCTTCCGCGCTTGAAGTCCCCACAGGCTCGATGATAAAACTCAGGTATTTCAATGACGGCAGTAAAGTGGAGATGGCAGTAAGGCTCCAGGAAGTGTTTGGCATGTTTGAAACACCAGCGATTAATGAAGGGCGAAATAAAGTATTGATGCAGCTCCTTTCCCCTGGCTATAAGCCCGTTCAGGTAACACAGGATCTGCAGAGCTTCTGGAACCGGACATATTTTGAGGTACGGAAAGATCTTTTGTCAAGATACCCCAAACACCATTGGCCGCAGGATCCTTTAACTGCCGAAGCCATGCGGGGGCCGAAAAAGCGCAAGAATTAATTGCTGATTCCGGGAACTGAAATTAAAAGTTGCACCGGTGCTCGCGCATAAAACAAACACTCTTTATGGCAACCTCTCTCACTTAAGGATTCTGCGCTGAGCTGCATTTAGAAATGCCAACCCAAAACCTTTCATCCTGTTTAACAACCATTCATATACCGGGACTTTTTTAATCCATATTTAATCCTATTTTTATGAAAATTTTAAATTCAATCCAGATGTATTTTAAAAGCATTCTTCTTTCAGGATTATTCCTCAGCGGCACATACATGTTCGCGCAGGCGCCTGCAAAATCGCCATCAGCTAAACCGGCAGCCTTATCAAAAGCAAGCCAGGTGAAATTCTCCGAGTACGATCTTGCAAACGGCCTTCATGTTATTTTACATGAAGATCATTCCACTCCTATCGTTGCAGTTACTGTTTTGTACCATGTCGGTTCAAAAAATGAAGACCCTACACGGACCGGCTTTGCACATTTCTTTGAACACCTGATGTTCGAAGGATCCGATAATATCAAACGCGGAGAATATATGAAACTTGTTCAGAATGCAGGCGGGCAGCTGAACGCGAACACTTCTTTCGACCGGACATTTTATTTTGAAGTGATCCCCAGCAACCAGCTGGAACTTGGATTATGGATGGAAGCAGAACGCATGTTCCATTCCAAGATAGATTCAGTAGGTGTGGAAACACAACGCAAAGTTGTTAAGGAAGAATTAAAGCAGCGGAATGAAAACACACCTTACGGTTCCATACTGAACGAAGCGTTCGGGCATGCATACACGGTCCATCCTTACCGCTGGACCCCGGGAGGATCACCTGAATACATCAACAAAGCTGCCCTGCAGGAGTTTGTTGATTTCTACAAGACTTTTTATGTACCGAATAACGCAACCCTTTCTATAGCCGGTGATATTAACCCGGTACAGGCAAAAGCGATGATTGAAAAATATTTCGGTTCAATCCCGAAAGGCACGAAACCGATCCCAAGGCCAAAAGAAGTAGAGCCTGTAAAAACAGCTGAAGTGCGTGATACTGTGCTTGACAACATCCAGCTGCCTGCCGTGATCATGGGCTATCACACACCTGCACAGGGAACAAGTGAATATTATGCTGTGAACATGCTGGCGACCCTTCTTTCCCAGGGCAAGAGCTCCCGTATGCAAAAATCAATTGTTGACAAGCAGCAGAAAGCAGTATATGCCGGTGCTTTCCCCTTCCCTACAGAAGACCCGGGCTTAACACTTATGTTCGGGATCACGAATATGGGCGTATTGCCTGCAGATCTTGAAGCCTCGATGGATGCAGAATTTGATAAAGTAAAAAAGGACCTGATCTCTGAGGAAGAATTTCAAAAGCTCCGCAACCAGATCGAGAATGATTTCGTCAGCGGCAACTCCAAAATGGCGGGGATTGCTGAAAACTTAGCGAATTACCATGTTTATTTTAAGGATGCCAACCTGATAAATACAGAGATCGACAGGTACATGAAAGTAACCCGTGAAGATATCCAGAAAGCTGCACAGAAATATCTCCGTAAAGAAAACCGCGTGGTACTTTATTATATGCCGAAAGCATAACGCCACATTCAAACAATTAATCAGGATATAAATCAAGATATAAAAATGAAAAAAGTATTCGCATCCATCACCGCAGTTCTGTTTGTCACAGCTCTATTCGCCCAGCAAAAGCCTGCACAGAAACTCGACAGGAGCAAAAGGCCGCTTCCCGCTCCGGCACCTGTCATTAAACTTGGAAACATCCAGGATTTCCAACTGCCGAACGGATTGAAAGTGTTCGTGGTTGAAAATCACAAATCACCAACCATTGCTTATTCACTTGTGCTGGATGTAGTCCCTTCCTTAGAAAAAGATGCTGCAGGACTTGCCAACATCGCGAGCGAGCTGCTCACCAGCGGAACCAAAACACGTTCAAAGGATCAGCTGGACAATGATATTGATTTTATCGGGGCAACCTTAACTGCATCTCCAACAAGCCTGTATGCTGCTTCTTTAAAGAAACAGAATACAAAGCTCCTGGAATTAATGACCGATGTCCTGCTTAATGCTGAGTTCAAGCAGGAAGAGCTGGACAAGATCAAAACGCAGACATTATCAAATCTCCAGCAGCAAAAAGATGATCCGGATGCTATTTCTACCAATGTTAAGTCCGTATTGAATTTTGGCCGGAACCATCCTTACGGGGAAAGTCCAACGGAAGAAAGCGTAGGCAAGATCACACTTGAAAAATGCAACAGCTATTATACTACTTACTTTCACCCCAATGTCGCTTATCTTGCAATTGTAGGAGACGTTACACTGGCGGAGATCAAACCAATGATCGAGAAATATTTTGGCTCCTGGAAAGCTGCAGAGGTTCCAAAGCCATCTTATTCGCTTCCAGCTGCACCTTCGAAAACACGTGTTGCAATTGTGAATAAGCCGGGTGCGGTTCAGTCGGTGATAAATGTTACTTACCCTGTTGACCTGAAGCCAAACAGCAATGACCTCATCAAGGCGAAAGTATTGAACACGATCCTTGGTGCAGGGTTCTCTTCCCGCTTATTCATGAACCTCCGCGAGAAACACGGATACACTTACGGATCGTATTCATCGTTAAATTATGATGAGCTGATCGGGGAATTCAGCGCCTATGCCAAAGTGAGGAATGCAGTTACTGATAGTTCTGTTACCGAAATCATGTACGAATTGAACAGGCTGCGCAAAGAAAAAGTGCCGCAGGAAGAACTGGAAGGGATCAAGAATTTCCTGAACGGGAGCTTCGCGATCTCGCTCGAAGACCCAGCAACAGTTGCCCGTTTCGCGATCAATATCGACCGGTACAAGCTGCCAAAAGACTACTATGAGAACTATCTGAAGAACCTTGCGGCTGTAACTTCGGAAGACGTGTATGCAATGGCACAGAAGTATATTCTCCCGGAAAATGCCACCATACTTGTGGTGGGCGACCAGGATGCCATCTCTAAGAGTCTTGAAAAATTCAGTCCTTCCGGGAAAGTAGAGTTTTACGACCTTCATGGGAATCCGGTAACCAAAACCGATATTAAGGCAGTACCTGCGGGCATTACTCCGAAATCAGTGATAGATGCCTATGTAAAGGCTATTGGTGGAGAGAAGGCATTAAATGCTGTTAAAGACGAAAAGCTGAAACTTACCACCCAGGTACAGGGACGTTCAGTGAGCCTGGAAATAATGCATAAAGCACCGAACAAATATTCAATGAGTTTCAATATGGGCCCGATGACGCTTCAGAAGCAAACTTTCGATGGCACAAAAGGAAAACAAAGCGGGATGCAGGGTAAAAAGGATATCACGGGAGAAGAGCTTGAAGACCTTAAATCTGAGGCTATCATGAACAAGGAAATGCAGTATGAAAAACTAGGCTACAAGCTGAACCTGAAAGGGATTGAGCCTGTAAACAACAGCGAAGCTTATATCCTTGAAGTTGTAAGCCCTTCCGGCAAGAAATCAACCGAATGGTATGATCTTGCCACGGGTTATAAAGTCAGGTCAAGTTCGGTAAGCACGGCTGAAGGCCAGACCATGAACACGGTTACCGACTACTCGGATTACAAGGATTATAACGGTATCAAATACCCGGCAAGCGTTTCAATAACAGGGACTCCGATGCCTTTAAAGCTGCAGCTTGAATCCGTTGAGGTAAATAAAGGACTTAAGGACACCGAATTCAGCGCGGAATAAAATAATTGCGATACTTAGAAAACCGCCCGATTTTTGGGCGGTTTTTTTATTTAAAGCTATCTTTAACCTGCCGGGATACCCTAAAAAATATTTACCAGGGACAGGCAACCACATCCAACCTTTTACGTCTTTTCTGCGTAGAAGAGGGTGTTTTTAGCATTAAAGGCGCTATTTATGAACGAACACGAAATTATTAAAGGCTGTTTAAAAAATGACCGTACATGCCAAAAAGCTTTGTATGAACAGCATTACAGCAAAATGTTAGGTGTTTGTTTAAGATATGCAAAAGATAAGGAGCAGGCTAAAGACATTCTCCACGAAGCTTTTCTTAAGGTTTTTACAAGCCTTAAAAATTTTAACGGCAGCGGTTCATTTGAAGGCTGGATCAGGCGTATAATGGTGAACACTTCCATTGACCACCTGAGAAAGAACAAGCAGAATTATCTTATCGTGAGCACTGTTTATGCCAACGAAAAAGCTTCTGTTATTGTGGATGAACCGGATGAAGATGATCTATTGCTCAGCATAGATAAGGAAGAGATCCTGAAAGCTGTGCAGGAGCTTACCCCGGCATACCGGACCGTATTCAACCTGTATGTAATTGAAGAACTCACGCACAAGGAAATCGCGGAATTGCTGGATATCAGTGAAGGCACATCCAAATCAAATCTATCGAAAGCGAAATTCAACCTGAAGAAGAACTTAATGCATTTAATAAAGGCAACACATGGTAAATAATACTCCTGAAAGTAAATTTGACGAAACCATTAAAAGCACCCTGGATAAGTACGAGGCGCAATATGACCCTTCCGACTGGTCAAAGATGGAATCGATGCTGGATGCAGCACCTAAATCAGGGAATTTCAAATGGTCCCATGTAATTGCTGTAGTTGTTGCTGTTGCCGTTATTGGCGGTGGATATGCAATTTATAACGGTTTAAACGATCCGAAAAACAGTGAACCGGGAACTACCACCATTCCTGCACCTGTGAATAAAACTGAACCAAAACCTTCAGCTAAGCCCCGGATAATTCCACCGCCTCCTTCAACCGCTAAAACAGAGCCGGTTAAAGAGGAAAAAATAACTACACCGGTTGTTACGGGGAATACGGTAACTAAAACAAATACCGCAGAACCCAAAATAAAAAAGGAGAAAAAGACAAGCGAAACTATTAAATCGCCTGTAATAGAAAGCAATGATAGAATTATTGGAATGGGTAACGAGCCGATCTTTGGCGATATGCTGGATTCTTCGAAAGGAATAATCGGAGAAACACGTGAAAAAGAAGAAACGAAGAAAGCTGCCAAAGCTAAAAAAGGAACTCCTGTCGGCTGGGATAAATTCATGCTTCCGAATGTGAATGCCGACAGCCTCCGGAAATACAGGGAAAAACGAGATAGCTCTAAAACAGATTAAAAGTAAAACCACCATCCGGTGGTTTTTTTTATAGGTGTCTTCCTATGCGATGCGGCAGGTACTCTTTAATTCGTGTTGAATTTTTGGTATATAAAGATTCTCCACTTCGGTCGGAATAACATCTATACCCCTTTACTCTTATTTGTTATTACCGTTTATATGAAGTGTTGTTATTACCGCCTGAAAGACTATTATTCTCTGCTGCTTTTTTGGATAAAATTTATTCATCACGTTCATCGTCAGGCAACCTAATAACTTTTCTTCGTCTTTATTTAAAACCAATCAACAGGCGCATGAAAAAACTCTACACTCTTTTAATGTTCACATGTTGTATGTCCACATTAACCACGGTTATGGCCCAGGATCCTGTATTTACACAGTTTTATGCAAATCCCTTATATCTTAATCCTGCCTTTGCAGGTTCGAATGTTTGCCCCAGGATCTGCATCAATTACCGCAATCAATGGCCAGGAATCACAGGTACGTATGTTACCACCAGCGCTTCTTTCGACCGGTTCGTTTATAGGATAAAAAGCGGTATCGGTGTACTGGTTACAAATGACCAGGCGGGACAAGGGACTTTAAAAACAACCAATGTAAGCGGGATCTATTCTTACCAGTGGCGGCCTACCCGGAAGCTATCCATTAACGTGGGATTCAAAGCGACATACGGCCAAAAATCCCTTGACTGGAGTAAATTAACCTTTGGCGACCAGATTGATGATAAGCGCGGGTTTGTTTATAATTCGAATGAAATGCCTGGCGTTTCAAGTAAATCATTTGTTGATTTCTCAGCAGGCTTTGTAGCGTTTACAAAACATTTTTACGGAGGCTTCGCTGCGGACCACTTGACGCAGCCTGATGAATCTCTGCTCTCCGGGGGACAAAGCAGACTTCCGATGAAATTCACAGGGCACGCAGGAGCAGTGATCCCGGTAGGCGATAAACAATCGGAAACGAGTATTTCCCCTAATATTCTCTATCAGCAGCAACAGGATTTTAAACAGCTTAATCTCGGTGTGTATTTCACAAAAGGGGTTCTTGTCGGAGGTTTATGGTACAGGAACAGTGATGCATTTATTGTTCTGCTGGGTGTTCAGAAAGGCGCATTTAAGATAGGTTACAGTTATGATGTTACGGTTTCAAAGCTTACCAACGCGACAGCAGGTTCACATGAATTATCGCTTGGGTTACAGTTGAATTGCAAAAAGCCAAAACCAAGATACAGGCCGCTTGATTGCCCAAGCTTCTAGGTTCCACTTTTGCAAGCTTGAAATTCCCGCGGTGCATATCGACTAATTCTGTCGGCATTGTACCATCATTCATTACTGTTAAACTCTGTTAAGCTGATGATACTGGCATTACTCTTGGAAAGCTGATCACGAAAAAATCGCTTAAAAAATGATAAAGGATATATTCGAAAATTTTGAGGAAGAGGTCAGCACCGAAATCTGGTCAAACATCAGAAGTGCCATCCAATGATTTTGCCCCGGTCCGGGACCGGGTCTATTCGTGAAGTTGAGGGTTAATACGTTTAGTTTCAGAGAGCAACAAAGCCCACAAATGTGGGCTTTGCTGTTTTATTTTTTCTTTGATGCTTTTTTCGCAGGTTTTTTTGGGGTCTTGTTTCCTGCTCCGCCTGACTCTTTTTTAGCGGCCTGCTTTCCGGGGTTCTTGGTTTTCACTTTATCATCTTTTCCCTTCTTGGCAGTGTTATCTTTTCCCTTTACTTTATCCTGCCTGCTGTCCAGATTGTCTTTATTCTCAGGACGCGCTTTTTTCGAGGTACCCTTGTTGGCTTGCTTAGCCGGGCTCACTTGTGCATTTTTCATATTATCTTATGTTATGTTTAACTTATAAAGCAACACTCAGGTTTGCTTAACATGATTGGGTTAAAAAACATGCCATTATATTCTATATAGCGGATTTTATTGAGTATCTTTAGCTATCCTTCTGATATTACTTGGATCGAAATTATTTCCTCAATGAAGATCCTTTATCTTTTATCCTTTAGTTCCCTGTTGCTTTTTGCGGCCTGCAGCAATGACAACACCAACAATGAAACCGCCGGTGAAGAGCAAAGCCTCCAGCAGCCTGAACAGCAATCCAATGATTCTACTGCATTGGTGAAGAAGGAAAAGCTTACTTATATTCAATCTTACGACCGGGCGCTGTCGCTTTGGAAAACACCATTCGAGGAAAAAGATATAAGAACTAAATACGGCAATGCACATGTGATCATCTCGGGCGCTGAGAATGCACCTCCGCTTGTCTTGCTGCACGGCATGAATGCAAGCTCCACCATGTGGTACCCGAATATCATTGCACTGTCGTCACAGTACCGGGTATATGCTGTTGACTTTTTACTGGAGCCGGGCAAATCACTCTGTAACGCTGAAATAGAAGGAACCGATGCCATCGTGAGCTGGTACATGGGTATATTTGATGAACTCGGATTAAAGAAATTCAGCATTGTAGGCGCATCACGCGGAGGCTGGCTTTCGATAAACATCGCACTGCATGCACCTTCCAGGATCAATAAGATCGTACTGCTCAGTCCCGCACAAACATTCACCTGGATCATTCCAAACCCAAAGATCCTGAAAAACATTACCTATACACTTTCACCAAAAAGAAAAAAACTGCGGCATGTACTGGAAACAATGACCTCTAATGTGGATAACATCAGCCAGGTCTTTATTAACCAATACTATATTGCAACCAGGGAAGCAACAGTTAACAAATGTATGCTGCAGATGACGCCCTTTTCGGAAGATGAGCTTCGTTCACTGAAAATGCCGGTATTGGTGCTTATTGGCGACAAGGATATTATTAACGGAAAAAAAAGTATGGAAAAAGCCAGGAGATTAATTCCCGGGGTCCAAACGGAAATGATCAGCAGGGCCGGACATTTCCTTTCCATTGACCAGGCGGAAGAAGTAAATAAAAAAGTGCTTGCATTTTTATATACAGGCACTTCTCTATCTGTTAAAAAATAAAATTATTTCAATCCCTGCAGCGCTTTCTTAAAGCTTACTTTATCGTCAATCATTTCAGCAAGCGCATCAATGCTTACACGCTCCTGTGCCATTGTATCGCGGTGACGGATGGTAACTGTGTTATCCTCTAATGACTGATGGTCGATAGTAATGCAGAACGGTGTTCCGATCGCATCCTGTCTCCTGTAACGCTTCCCGATCGTATCCTTTTCATCGTAGGTTGCTGCATGATCGAATTTCAGCAGGTCCATGATCTCCCGGGCTTTTTCCGGCAGGCCATCCTTTTTCACCAATGGTAATACAGCCACTTTTATTGGCGCTAAGAATGCAGGCAGATTTAACGCTGTGCGGACAGTTCCATCTTCGAGCTTTTCCTCTACAAATGCTTTTGACATGGTTGCAAGGAACAAACGATCTAATCCTACCGAAGTCTCCACCACGTAGGGCACATAATTCTGATTTAGCTCCGGGTCAAAGTACTGGAGCTTCTTCCCTGAATGCTGCTCATGCGCTTTTAAGTCGAAATCGGTACGGGAGTGGATTCCTTCAAGCTCCTTGAACCCGAATGGAAAATTAAATTCAATGTCACATGCAGCATTTGCGTAATGCGCAAGTTTTATATGGTCATGGAAGCGGTAGTTGTCCGTACCGAATCCAAGTGACTGGTGCCATTTCATACGGGTTTCTTTCCAGTGGTTGTACCATTCCATTTCAGTACCGGGGCGAACGAAGAATTGCATCTCCATCTGCTCGAACTCACGCATCCTGAAAATAAACTGCCGTGCAACAATCTCGTTACGGAAAGCCTTACCTGTCTGCGCAATCCCAAAAGGAATTTTCATCCTTCCTGTTTTTTGAACATTCAGGAAATTCACAAAAATCCCCTGTGCTGTTTCCGGGCGAAGATAGATCGTACTCGCATCTTCACTTACTGAGCCCATTGCAGTGCTGAACATCAGGTTGAACTGTCGGACCTCTGTCCAGTTCTTTGAGCCTGAAACAGGACAAACGATCTCTTCATCAATGATGATCTGGCGGACCTCCTCCAGGTCATTCCTCTCAAGTGCAGCTTTAAAGCGAACATTGACCTGGTTCACCTTTGCGCGATAATCCATCACCCGCTGATTGGTGGAGATAAATACCTGCTTATCGAAATTTTCAAAACGCTTTGCGGCTTTCTCAACTTCCTTGTTGATCTTATCTTCAATTTTTGCAACGTGATCTTCTATCAGAACATCAGCACGGTAACGCTTTTTGCTGTCTTTGTTATCGATCAGCGGGTCATTAAATGCATCTACGTGCCCGGAAGCCTTCCAGGTGGTGGGATGCATAAAGATAGCAGCATCAATGCCGACAATATTCTCATGCATCTGCACCATTGCCTTCCACCAGTAATCACGGAGGTTCTTTTTAAGTTCCGCACCCATCTGCCCGTAATCATATACCGCGCTTAAGCCGTCATAGATCTCGCTGCTCTGAAAAATGAATCCGTACTCCTTTGAGTGCGAAATAATGTTCTTGAATATATCTTCCTGGTTTGCCATTTGCGGGCAAAATTATAAATTAATTCCGATCTGATTATTAAACATCTTCATTTTGGCTAAGCGCCTTTTTAAGGGAAGAAGCCATAAAACATCTGAGAAAATTCGGTATCTTTGACCTGCAGAACCCCGTTACATGATAGCTATAGACAATACCATTGTTTCCGAACATCTTCTTGAGAAAAAATTCGTCTGCGACCTCAATGCCTGCAAAGGCGAATGCTGCGTTGCCGGAGACTCAGGTGCCCCGCTTGATGAAGAAGAGATTGCGATCATGGAGGACATCTGGGATGAGGTTAAACCTTACCTGCCCAAAGATGGCGTAAAAGCTATTGAAAAGCAGGGTATGTTCGTGATTGATGATGACGGTGACTATACAACTCCCCTGGTAAAAGGCAAGCATTGCGCTTTCACGATCTTCGATAAAGGGATCGCGAAATGCGGCATTGAACAGGCGTACCTTGACGGGAAGGTAAAATGGAAAAAGCCGATCTCCTGCCACCTTTACCCTGTTCGCATCACTAAATACAAGGATTATGATGCCGTTAATTATCATAAATGGGAAGTCTGCAAGCCTGCATGTGAATGCGGTGCGAAACTGGATGTGCCTGTCTACAAATTCCTGAAAGGTCCTTTGATCCGTAAATACGGGGAAGACTGGTATAAGCAATTAGAGCTGGCGGATAAACTGAAGAAGGTAAAACAGTAATTTCCGGAAGTAAGGAGCTCGCGGGTTCCCAGAATTTTCCAGGACCTCACGCACAGAGCTAAGATTCCTCCGCTTCGGTCGGGATGACAACCCATACTACCATAAAAAGTACAACTCTTAAAGCGCAGCGCCTACAAAAACACGCCTTCTGTGTTCTCCATGCTCTCCGTTCCTCCGTGGTAAACTCTCCTCCTGCTTTTAAACACACGTTTCTCCGTGGTAAACTCCCCTGCTTTCAAAACACACCACTCTCTTAGCGCAGCGCCTTTAATCCTTCTCCGTGCTTCTCCGTGTTCTCCGTTCCTCCGTGGTAAATTTTTTCCTCCCGACCCTCACACTTTCTCAAGCGACTAAAAATGACATCCCCTGCATCATGGAACCACTGATTTTACTACACATTCAAAGCCTCACAACCTGAAACACCCGTATCTCTAATTGTGATTTTTTTTCCATCGATGCAAATAAATCAACCACTAATTTTCATATTTTTTTTCATTCATCTTAAAATACTGTTTTCTAATACGTTGGTCAATTCTTAACATTCGTCTGTTAATTCCTCGTGTTTATAACTTCGGTCAAATGTTAATTCAATACCCTTGACACCACCGTTTTTTATGTGAAAATTTGTGAACCGTTAAATACAATAAGCTTTACTTTATTGGACAGCATAAAAAAAGGGGGTTGCCCCCAGGGATATTTTTCCCTCTAATTCAAAGAAAAGCAAAGACTAAACAGCTGAGGATCAATTTCTTACATATTTATATACTTACTACTCAATGACTGAAGAACCAATTTTAAAAGAAAACAAGGACCGCTTTGTTTTATTCCCGATCAAACACAACGAGATCTGGGAAATGTATAAAAAAGCTGAAGCGAGTTTCTGGACTGCAGAGGAAATTGACCTTGGACCTGATCAAAGCGACTGGGAAAACAAACTCAATAATGACGAAAGACATTTTATCAAGCATGTACTTGCCTTTTTTGCTGCCAGCGATGGAATCGTGAACGAGAACCTGGCCATTAACTTCATGAACGAAGTACAATACCCTGAAGCACGCTGCTTTTATGGGTTCCAGATCATGATGGAGAACATCCATTCTGAAACATACTCTTTGCTGATCGATACTTATATCAAAGATCCTAAGGAAAAGGATATGCTCTTTCATTCCATTGATACATTGCCATGTGTTGGAAAAAAAGCAGACTGGGCACTTAAATGGATCAGTAACGGAACTTTTGCTGAACGTTTAATTGCTTTTGCTGCCGTGGAAGGCATCTTCTTCTCAGGAAGCTTCTGCTCCCTGTTCTGGTTAAAAAAGCGTGGCTTAATGCCCGGATTGACCTTCTCGAACGAATTAATCTCCCGTGATGAAGGATTACACTGTGATTTTGCCTGCCTTCTTTACAATCAGCTGACTAACCAGCTGCCGAAAGAAAGCGTGACTGCTATCATTACAAATGCCGTGGAGATCGAAAAAGACTTCGTTTCTGATGCTTTACCGGTTCGTTTGATCGGGATGAATGCAGACATGATGTGCCAGTACATCGAATTTGTTGCAGACCGCCTGTTAGTAGCCCTTGGATGCCCAAAGTTCTACAATGCGACCAACCCGTTCGATTTCATGGAGCTGATCTCCCTGCAGGGAAAAACAAATTTCTTCGAAAAACGTGTTGCTGAATACCAGAAAGCCGGTGTTACAGGGAACAAAGAGGATAATGTTTTTAGTTTAGATGCTGACTTCTGATACAAATTACAAATTGTACAGATTCACAAATCTGATCCGCTTAGAATCGCGCATTACAACACAGGATTAACACACCCAGGTTGGTAAATTGGTAATGATTCGTAATTAGTAGTTATCAACAAAATAAAAAGCATAACTCGGCCTTAAAAGCTGAAACAACATCACAGAATACGCGTTAATATACAGGACAAACTCACAAACTCAACAACCCTTAATACTCTAAACATATATGTACGTAATCAAAAGAGACGGTAACCGCGAATCGGTAAAATTCGACAAGATCACAGCCCGCATCCAAAAGCTATGCTATGGCCTGGATCCTATCCATGTAACCCCTATCAGTGTCGCCATGAAGGTGATCGAAGGGATTTACGAAGGTGTAACAACATCTGAGCTGGATAACCTTGCAGCTGAAACAGCAGCCTCTCTTACCACAAAACACCCTGATTACGCACTTCTTGCAAGCCGTATCGCAGTTTCCAACCTGCATAAGAATACAAACAAGTCTTTTTCCAAAACAATGGAAGACCTGTACCACTACATCGATCCGAAAACCGGGAAAAAAGCGCCATTGATCGCGGATGACGTTTACGAGATCATCTCTAAAAATGCACAGGAACTGGACTCAACGATCATTTATGACCGTGATATGGGTTACGATTATTTCGGCTTTAAAACGCTTGAGCGCTCTTATCTTTTGAAGATCAACGGCAAAGTGGCTGAGCGTCCGCAGCACATGATCATGCGCGTGTCTGTCGGGATCCACAAAGAAGATATCGCTTCTGCGATCGAAACATACAACTTAATGAGTGAGCGCTGGTTCACACATGCAACCCCTACATTGTTCAATGCAGGAACCCCAAAACCACAGATGTCTTCCTGCTTCCTGTTAACAGCGAAGGACGACAGCATCGATGGCATCTACGATACATTGAAATCATGCGCTAAAATTTCCCAGAGCGCTGGCGGGATCGGTTTATCTATCCACAACATCCGCGCTACAGGATCTTACATCCGCGGAACAAACGGAACTTCAAATGGTATCATCCCGATGCTGCGCGTATTCAACGATACAGCACGTTATGTTGACCAGGGCGGTGGAAAGCGTAAAGGCTCATTTGCCATCTACCTTGAGCCATGGCATGCAGATATCGCTGATTTCTTAGACTTACGCAAGAACAACGGTAAAGAAGAAATGCGCACACGCGATCTTTTCACAGCAATGTGGACTCCTGACCTGTTCATGAAGCGTGTTGAAGAGAACGCAGAATGGAGCTTATTCTGTCCGAACGAAGCACCGGGACTTGCTGAATGCTGGGGGGAGGAATTCGAAGCGCTTTACATGAAATACGAAAGAGAAGGACGCGCACGCAAAACCATCCAGGCACGTGATCTTTGGGCGGCTATCATCCAGTCCCAGATTGAGACCGGCAACCCGTACATGCTTTACAAGGATGCGGCAAACCGCAAATCAAACCAGCAGAACCTTGGAACGATCAAATCTTCCAACCTTTGCTGCGAGATCATGGAATACACTGCTCCTGATGAGATCGCTGTTTGTAACCTTGCTTCCATCGCATTGAACCGCTTTGTAGAGGACGGACAATTCAACCACGATAAATTATTCCAGGTAACTTATACAATTACCAAAAACTTAAACAAGATCATCGACCGTAACTATTACCCGGTTGCTGAAGCACGCAACTCTAACTTAAAGCACCGCCCGATCGGAATTGGGGTGCAGGGACTGGCAGATGCGTTTATCTTAATGCGTTTCCCTTTTGATTCTCCTGAGGCGGCTCAATTGAACAAAGAGATTCACGAAACGATCTATTACGCTTCAATGACAGCATCGAAAGACCTTGCTAAAGTTGACGGCCCTTACGAAACATTTAAAGGTTCACCGGTGTCAAAAGGAATTTTCCAGTTCGACATGTGGGGTGTAACTCCATCCAACCGCTGGGAGTGGGATATCCTTAAAGAGGAAGTGAAAAAACATGGCGTGCGTAACTCATTATTGTTAGCGCCAATGCCGACCGCTTCTACATCTCAGATCCTTGGTAACAACGAGTGTTTTGAGCCATACACTTCAAACATTTATTCAAGACGCGTATTGTCAGGCGAGTTCATCATCGTGAACAAACACCTGCTGAAAGACCTTGTGAAGCTTGGAATCTGGAATGATAAATTAAAGAGCAAGATCATCGGGGCGAATGGTTCTGTACAAGGAATCGCTGAGATCCCGGACAATATCAAAGCATTATACAAAACAGTGTGGGAGATCTCCCAGAAAGTGATCATCAACATGGCGGCTGACCGCGGTGCTTATATCTGCCAGTCGCAATCCCTGAACCTTTTTGTACAGGATGCAAACTTCGCGAAACTTTCTTCCATGCACTTCTACGGATGGAAAGCAGGATTAAAAACAGGAATGTACTACTTACGTACTAAAGCTGCAGCAGATGCGATTAAGTTCACTGTGGAAGCGGAAGCAAAAACAGAAGCACCTGAAGTATTAGGCAATGAGGATGTACTGATCATGGAGCGTCAGCAGCAAATGAGCGCAGAGCGCCAGGCATTGCTGGAAGCAGAAGCGGCAGAAAAAGCAGCACAGATCACCTGCTCGCTGGATAATCCTGAAGGATGTGAGGCTTGTGGAAGTTAATACAAATATGAAATAGATTAAATTGAAAACCCTCGCGAATTGCGGGGGTTTTTGGTTAGATCAAATGAACTAAAAGATACTTACTCTAATAATATATTAATGATATTACTTGATTCCACTAATTCTATAATAGAACTTTTAAAAGAGGTACAAGCGGAAATTCATAATCTAAATATTTCCATAAAGGCAAAACCTTGGTACGAGTACGCATCTGCAATAGGATCACTGTTGATCGCGTTTTTTACACAAAAATATTTTTTCTCTAGAACAGAAAAGAAAGAAAGAAAGAAAGAAATCGGGAAATTGTATTCAGATTTTTCAAGTACTAGTAAGCAATACTCGTTGAAGTTTGTAGAGTTAAATGCCTTGCTGATAGAGCTAACTGTTAATCAACAATTATTAAATCAAAGAGTAAAAATTGAAAACATATCACCGGATATCCTAAAAGAAAATGCAGATCGAGTTGAAGATTTTACTTCTAAAGTTGGACAAATCGAAAAATTATTTTTGGAATTAAAGTACAACTCTCTAAAATCACTTTATGAAATTCAATATCTATGCAATCATTCTACACTCGAGGCATTAATAGATAATTATGAACGAGTTACAGTTTTTCACCTTGGATTAGATAAAAAAATTGACCAAAAAGAATTATTAAACCCTCATACATCGCAATAACAGTAATCAAGGAAGTACTGCCAATAAAAGATAGACTAGATTCATACATCAAAAACATTCAAAACGAAATTAGAAGAATGAAAATATAAAATCAAGGCTTGCACCATTGCCCTCCATCAATATTTATAGAGATCAATTAATAGTCATTTCTTGTAATCGAACTTAATCTTCTTAATTCTCTTGCGCTGGCAAATCAATCGGCTCCTGGGAAAACGAATGCTCCGGTGAAACCTCCATTTTAAGCTTTACAACCCTATCCTTCTTTTTAGACGCCTTTAAAATCTTTTTCTTTGCTTCATCAGATTCTTCACCTTCAATAATTTCTCTTTTTACAACTCCGGTGGTTAAAACCTCGTGAATCTCTTCATTGGAGACTTTAATGTCGGGGAAAATAATTTTTAGCTCTTTTCTAACTGCATTTAGAACAGATTCAGAATATAATATATTACCAATCATGAATTTATTCTTAGCCTGCTTTTGGAAAAAGAAATCGTCCAATGAGTTTTTAGAAACTCCCTCCTTTGTAAGATTATAAAGTAATTCAATTCCCTGGGCAGATTTATTTTTGATCTGTAAAAGATCAAATTCTAAAACAAGAATATTCTGGATGGGCTTAGTAAATAATATTTTATAAACCCTCCAAGTAACAGCATTTGTTAAAATCACCCATTCAATGCCTTTATTCGCAGCATAATCGACAGCTTGCTTTACATGAGGCTCCTTTAAATCAATCCCGATGGCTTTAGCTTCTAATAAAATTGTCAGTTTACCATCAATTTTAAGGGCTAAGTCGCAAAATGTTCCTCTTATGGCAAGTTCTGTTGTAATATCTGTGTACTTATCGTATCCTAAAACCTCGGATAAAAGACCTGTCAATAATACAACAGTATCGGATTCATTGACATCCCTGATCTTTGCAGATTCTACGATTGGCTGAAATCTTTTTAAGCCATCAGAAATTCTCGTTTGAACTTTTAAAGGAATAGTTGCCATAAAATTTAGTTTTTGTTTCGGTAAATGTAAACTATTTCAAGAATATCCAAAATAGCAATTTCCAACGGCACCAAAAGGTATCTTGGTAACCTAAAAGAATTCCCCCGTTAAGTAGCGTCCCCCTACGTTCACTTTAACCGGCTTCCAGCCGAAAATGAATAAACATCAGGTAAAAAGGCCGGAGCCCTGAAGTTCAGGACGTAGCGGAACGCTACGCCCTACACACCAACAATTACAATCATACACCACATTTCTAAAATAGTATATTTTTGTTTTTATGTCAACAGGATATAGTCATAGAGCGGGTAAACTTAGGCTACGCTCAATTCATCTGCTTATCAAAAGTACTACCAGTGATGCGGATGAAGATGGATTATTGAAAATTGCAAAGGCATTGATCAGATGGAAGGCTTATACATAAGCTTGAGACCATAGCGGAGGCTAGGCCAGGTAAGGCATACGGTGCAGGTGATATTTTTTATTTCCCTTGATTATTCGTCAATTCGGGCTTTAATGCCTACATTCGTGCTCCCCAATTCTAGCCAAAACCCTTTTTGATGCCACGTTTACGCGATATCTCAATTGCAAAAAAATTATATTTCGTGATGGCTATTATGGCCTTTCTCATTATCCTGGAACTCGCCTGCTTATTTATTTCCATTCATACACTCTCATCTGTAAGGGCCTATGTAGGGGGTGAAGGCTTCTGGTCAAAAGGGCAAAAGAATGCTATCTATCATCTGCAAAGGTATGGCTTAACGCATGATGAAAATGATCTGAAGTATTTTCATGAATTCATCAAAATACCTTTGGGAGATAACGAAGCAAGGGTAGAGCTCCTGAAAGACAATCCCGATCTTAAGATCATAAGGAAAGGGTTCATCCAGGGGGAAAATCATCCTGATGATATCGATGGAATGATAACACTGATCCGCAGGTTTAACAAGATCTCCTATATAGCAAAGGTCATAACCATCTGGACAGAAGCTGACCCGATCATAGCGCAGTTAATACCAATAAGCGAAAAGCTACACCAGGAAATTGTTTCGGCAAACCCTTCTGCCGAAAAAATAAACCTGATCCTTGCTGAAATAACACCCATTAATCTCAGGCTTACGAAGCTGGAAAATGATTTTTCCACAACACTTGGAGAAGGCGCACGATGGCTTGAAGGCCTGATCTTAAAGATACTTTTTATTGTGGCGCTTACGGTTGCACTTTCAGGGCTTTTAATTATGATCTCCGTAAGCAAGGGAATTACCAAAGGCATCAGTGAAATTATAAGGATTTCAAATAAAATCGCTAAAACGGATTTCAGCGAGAAGGCAAAGGTTTATTCCAAAGATGAAATCGGGATCCTGGCCCATTCTTTCAATACCATGGCCTCGGAGCTGGAACAAAATATTAATGACCGGAAACGGACGGAAGAATCATTAAGGATCAAAACAAATCAGCTTGCCGAGGCACAGGAAGCTGCTCACATAGGCAGCTGGACCTGGGATTTAAAAAGCAATAAGATCGAGTGGTCTGATGAGCTCTTCAGGATATATGGATTCAAGCCTCAGGAATTCGACTGCACATATGAAACGTATCTTAAATTCATACATCCTGATGACCGCGAGGAACTCCATAAAGTAATCCAGCAAGCCTCTGCCGATCAGCAGCCCTTCAGCCACTTTCACAAGCTTATTCGCCCCGATGGATCAGTCCACATACTCAGCTCAAAAGGAACGGTGACCGCTGATGCAAATGGCAACACCATCCGGATGACCGGGACCGGGCAAAACGTAACTGATATTAAACTGGCCGAAGAAGCTTTGGTGAAGGCAAAAATTTCTGCAGAGGAGTCCGCTACCAGTTTGAAAATTAAAAACATGCAGCTGGTCGACTTTTGCAACATCATTTCCCATGACCTCAGATCACCATTGATAAATATTTCCATGCTCATCGATTTTATAGAGCGGACAAAGGATGAACAGGAACAGAAAAAAGCGCTTGCCAAGATCAAACCTGTTGTAACGCGCCTGACGGAAGTGTTTAATCAATTAGTGGAGTCAATACAGGTTAAACATGATACAGAAATCAAGTCAGACAAAATAGTTTTATCTGATTGTATCCGGCAGGTCCTGAAAGGCTTTGAAAGCCAGGTACAATCTTATGAAGCTGACATACAGATCAGCCTTGAGGATGCGCCATTTATTTATTATCCGCAAAAATACATCGACAGTATATTTACAAACCTGATAAGCAATGCTCTGAAGTATAAATCTCCTGACCGGAAACCGGTTATCACGATTAAAACCCAGGACGTTAACGGAGCTGTCCTGCTAACGATTGCAGATAATGGCTTAGGAATCGATCTGAATTTATATAAAGACAAGCTTTTTAAAATACGACAGGTTTTTCATGAACATCCGGACGCCAAAGGGTTTGGCCTGTTTTTAACCAAAACCCATATTGAAGCAATGGGAGGCAGGATCTGGGCGGAGAGCACTCCGGGGATCGGCACTACATTTTTTATTGAGTTTAAAACCAAGATCACATGGAACGCCTGAAACGCATAGCTGTAGTTGATGATGAGGAAGTTTTCATTTTCCTGGCCCGGCATGCAATAGAGCGGACCATGCTTGTTGATCAGATATCAGTTTTCAAAAACGGAGCAGCCATATTGAATTTTATCAGAGATAATTTAATTAACCCTCATTTACTACCTGAAATCATTCTGCTTGATCTTTCAATGCCCATACTTGATGGCTGGGAATTTCTTGAAGAATTTGAAAAGCTCTGTCTTAGCAACCCCTTATTAATTTATATATGCAGTTCCTCTATTTCCCCTGATGACATATCAAGGGCAAAAAACCTGCGCGCTGTTTCTGACTACATTATTAAGCCGGTTACTAAGGAAAAAATAATAGAGATCATTAAAAGCATCTAGTTTGGCTAAACCAGCACTTCACCCGCGGGTACAAAAACGGCCGCATATGCGGCCTTGATTATGTCCCGATTACCAATTAACATCCTTTATAAATACCTCACCGTCCAGTATCATCGTAGCGTATGCCTCACCATATCCGTCAGTGCCATTGCTGATACTTTTAGTGACACCGCCAGCATCGTAATTATAGCTTCCCCCTGCATTGGCCATTAACCCGAGATTGTAGTACTGCTTGTCCAGTACCCTTCATACATCTCTTTGCTCCCGGTTAATTTTGTTTTTTTACAGCCGAATGCCAATAGCATCACAGCGATCGTGATCGTAACGAACGTAATCTTTTTCATGAATTTTTTTAAATAAATTAAAAACCTCTCCATTACAGGAGCTTCGGCAAATCTATCAGCAGGGGGGATAAACCCACATAACTTCATTTTAATATATGCCTGTAATGGTCTTTAACAGTTAACATTATTATTTTAACTTTGATAAACTTCACTTCATGTACTATCGCTGTACAGCATAAACACAAAACCGGATGCCCGAAAAAAAATCAAAACTTGCGGAAATAAAAACCAAGCCCACTACTGTTAGTGCGGAGGATTTTATCAGTAAACAGGATGAACAAAAACGAAAAGACAGCTTTGTTCTCCTGGAAATGATGAGAAAGATCACAGGTGAAGAGCCTGTTTTATGGGGAACCTCCATTATCGGCTTCGGCAGCAAAAGATATAAGAGCCCTGCCAGCGGCAGGGAGGTTGATTGGTTTAGAATAGGATTCGCTCCCCGCAAAGCCAACCTGACAGTATACATAATTTCAGTTGCGGGCCACGAAACTGCGCTTAATAAGCTCGGAAAGCATAAAACAGGCGGTGGCTGTATTTATATAAATAAACTGGATGACATTGATCTTAAGGTACTGAAGGGAATCCTTGAAGCTGCCCTTAAAGTAAAGTAACAGTAGCTCTATCATAATGAAACCTGTAATATTAGAAACATACCGGCTCAAGCTCACAGGGCTTTCTCCTGTTGATATAACTTATATTTTTAAGAACCACTCCAAGGCTGAAATCAAAACCATATTAGGTCACCGTTCGGAGGAAGATTATCTGAAGGAAGAAAGTAAATGCAGGACCGGGTATGCCTGTTATAACCGGAGCTTTAAGCTTTTCCTCATTACAGATAAAGCTTCGGGCAGCATCATCGGCAGGTGCGGGATCCACAACTGGAATACCGAACACCGCCGGGCTGAGATCGGCTATCACATGCAGGACGAGGATTATAAAAGGAAAGGCCTGATGACTGAAGCAATGGGCACTGTCATAGAATATGGTTTCAACACTCTTGATTTACACCGAATAGAAGCGTTGGTCGGAAGCGGAAATATTCCTTCGCTACGTCTCATGGGAAAATATAAATTTACCCGGGAAGGGGTATTACGCCAGCACTATTATATAAATGAGCAGTACCATGATTCGGTGTTGTTCTCCCTTCTTCGAAATGAATATATTCGTATGCTGATAACCAGTAAACCGCAGATGTCACTGCCTCTTCTAAAATAACTGGTTTAAAATGAATAGACAGGAAGAGTCCTTGAAGTTTATGTTGTGATCACTGTTACATAGACCCCTTTTATAAATCTCTCCCCAGCCCTTTCATTTATATTAATACCTGCGTGGAATTAACACCACCAATAAAACCCTGGTGAATTTGGCATTTTTATTTAAAGGCTTCATTGAAATTTAAATAAATATTAAAATGAAAAAGATCATAATAGGAATACTTGCATTGCAATTATGCATAGTATCAACAGGATGCAAAAAATGGGCAAACACTTCCAAGGGTGGTGCGATCGGTGCAGGTGTCGGGGGAGTTATTGGCGGAGCAATCGGCTCTGATAAAGATAAAACAGTGATCGGTGCGATCATCGGTGCTGCGGTGGGCGGGGCTGCAGGTGCCGCAATTGGCCTGTACATGGATAAACAGGCCCAGGAAATCCAGAAAGATGTAAAAGGCGCAAAAGTGGAACGCGTTGGAGAAGGGATCCATCTTACATTCGATTCAGGTATCCTTTTTGATGTGAATTCTTATACGCTAAAAGAAGATGCAAAGACCAACATTCGGGAGCTGGCGAAACTGCTTAAGAAATACGAGGATACGAATGTCCTTATTGAAGGCCATACGGATTCTTCCGGATCTGATGAGCTGAATGACAAGCTTTCTGAGAAAAGGGCAGATGCGGTGGCTGATTATGCGAAATCGCTCGGAGTGGCCGGAATGAGACTTGCCGTAAAAGGATATGGTGAAAAACAACCTATCGCGGAAAATGAAACTGAAGATGGAAAACAAAAGAACCGCAGGGTGGAAATAGCGATCATTGCTAATAAAAAACTCAAGAAGGCTGCTGAAAAAGGCACTATTTAAATTCAAGCAAGAAATCCTCCCGGAACCGGGAGGATTTTTTTTACCACAAAAAATGTTAATTAGTTTGACCGGGTACATTCACATCATTACTTTAGCACCGCATGAAGAAGCTTGCGCTGTTCCTGACATTCTATTTAAGCATACTCACGATCGCTCCTGCTTTCGTTCAGCTCTTTCCATGTTTAAAGCAAACTGCTGAAAGCACATGCGCTTCAACATACACTGGTAAAGAAGATTGCGGAAAGGAGGCCGGGAGTAAATGCCCCTTTGGGATCTGCTGCTGCAACTGCCTGTTCTTTAACCTTGAAAAAAAAGAGATCGTATTTATAGCTCCGGCAATAACTCAGGAAGGATTTAAAATTACCGATGAGCATCACAGCTCATCTTATATCCCGGATTGCTGGCACCCGCCTGAAACAGCTTAACGTTTCAAAATGAATTAAACTATTTATTTATCCTAAACTTATATCAACATGACTAAATTAACCATTGGCATTCTCGCAGCTGTAGTTGCGGTTGCCGCTATATGTGTTTGCGGAGCCTGCTGCTGCGGATTATGCAGCTGCTAAGCATCCTAATTCCTAATGAAATGCCTTACCTTTGTAAGGCATTTTTTATTTTTTATAAATGATCAGCATAACGGAATTAAGAAAAGTGGCTTTATGTTTTGAAGGAGCGGTAGAACAACCTCACATCGAATTGAGTTCTTTTCGCGTCCGCAATAAAATTTTTGCTACACTGGATGAAAAGAATAAACGTGTTTGCCTGATGCTCTCAAAAGAAGAACAATCCGTTTTTTGCGCATACGACAAAACCGTAATGTATCCTGTTCCTAATAAGTGGGGATTGAATGGCGCAACCTATGCTGATCTTGCAACGGTTCCCAAGCCCATGTTAAAAGATGCGCTGAATCTGGCCTACCTCAGAGCTTCAGAAAAAAAAAAGAAATAAAAAAAGCGCCTTTACTGGGCGCTTCTTTCATTCTTTGCTTGGTTGCTATTTATTTGGAAAGCTTACAATTAGCACCTGCGTAGTCACCGTAACCTTCTTTCAGGTCAGGACTGCTTGCCTTGATGCCATGGTAACGCTTGGAGAATTCTTCCAGGCTTGCACTTGATGCAGCATATTGTCCGAAATAATCCGACATGCTTGGATCTGCCGCTTTGATCTGGTTATAACGCTCAACGAATTTTTCTATTTTAACATTTGAAGCAGCATATTCTCCATATACTTTCTTCATGTCAGGATAGCTATCCTTGATCGCGAAATAACGCTTTGTAAATTCATCAATTGAATTTGAAGAACCTGCATAATTTGACCATACTGCATCCAGCTTAGGGTATGAATCCTTGATCTGGTGGTAGCGCTCTACAAATTTTTCCATGCTTTGAGAAGATGCTGCGAATTTGCCATAGCAGTCTTTCATGTCAGGGTATGTTTCTTTGATTGCATAGAAACGGTCAGCAAAAAAGCTTGCTTTTGCTTCTGTTGTTGCAGACGAAGCAGTAGTTGATTTTGCCGCTGCAGGTGCAGTAGTTGTTTTGGCAGTTGCCGGTTTAGCAGTTTCCGTTTTTTTAGCTCCCGCAGTTTGGGCAGTTACAAATGAGGAAGAACATACTAAAATTGCGATAGGTAAAAAGTTTAAACGTTTCATTTTTCTGTTTTTTATTTATGATTAATTAAATTAAGTTCAACACTGCTTTTCAATAATAAAGTTTTATGCCAGCCCTTATAACCTGCCTTCCTGTAAGTACTTCACCATTCTTTCCGCAGTTGAAGGGGGATCTGGGAAATTTTATACCGCAAAAGCTTTATGAGACAGTATCCTGCCAGTTGGCTGTTGTTCAGCGTTTGCAAACACCTTTATTAAAATATAGATCAGCACAACCGCATTCTTAACGAAAAAAATCGGTTGGTGGAATCAGGAAAATTTATGGTTGATCAGGAAAAAGTCCGGAAGAGGCACAGTAAGAATTAATTTACCGCGATCACTTCCTTCGGCTGTTCTTTCTTCACAGGCATTTTCTGGTAATATGCATAGCGGCTAAGAATCTCACGTACATAATTGTAAGGCTCCTGCCCCCTGCAATAACCACATTTAACAACCGGGTCATTGTAAATCACCGGGTTGGATTTCTGCAGGATCATCAGGTCAACATTATCATACCATACATTCGGATCTTTGCCGAATTTCTCAGCCAGCTTTCTTGCATCTATTACATGCCCCATACCCGCATTGTAAGAAGCCAGTACGAACTTGATCCTTTCCTGTTTATCCTTTATGTGTTTCTTCCAGTATTTATCCAGGTCAATAATAAAGCTTGTTCCCGCACGGAGGCTTTGCTCCGCAGTAGCATCAATGGTATCAAGACCATAATGCTTTGCTGTTTGAGGCACCAGCTGCATCAGCCCGTTCGCCCCGGCCCATGACCTGGCCGTAGGTGAGAATTTTGATTCCTGGTAAACAAGTGCAGACAGCAGTCTCCAGTCCCAGCCGATCCTTTCACTGTATACCTTGATCAGGTCATCATATTGAGAGATAATTCCATCTTCATACGAAGCGAATTTCCCGTTCGCACTTCTGCCTACTTTCTTATTCGGAGCTTTGAAATATTTGGTAAAAATAGCAAGATTCTCTTTTGAATCCTTCCGCTTTGCCAGCCAGTCGTTTAAACTACACTTCAACTCAGGGGAGTTTTTCCTTACTGCCCAGGCTATCTTCTGGGGAAAGCTGATCGGGGTTTCAACATCGATGTTCGGATAGTATTTCTGGTTGGTCTTTGCTACATTTTCTGCAGCTATTGTGTATTCAATCTCACCGCTTGACACTTTAGCGATCAGCTCTTCAGTGTTGAGGTCACCAGGAACTTCATAAATGTTGATCTTCTCCCCTATCTCTTCCGACAGGCTTTCCAGCCTTGAATAAAAAGGTGAACCTTTGGTCACATGTATGTTTTTGTGGCTAAGGTCCACAGTATGCCTGATCAGTTTCTCATTCAGTTCGCCTTGGGTAAGTCCCTCCCATCCTGCCGGTTTTCGCTGGATCAGAACCTGCGGCACAAGCATGAGCGGATCACTGAAATCCACTTCACTCATTCTTTCTTTAGTTACGGTTAAGTTGGCAGCTACTATATCTACCTGTGAATTATTCAGTAGATCGAATACATGATTCATGTCTTTCGCAATCACCATTTTCAGCTCAACACCCAATTCTTTTGCGAAAGCATTCAGCAATTCATATTCATATCCCATTGAATCACCTTTATATATATAGAAGCTTGTGGAGCTGTTATCTGTGAGGGCTACGAGCTGGCCGCGCTTACGGATCTCGTTCAGATCTGTGGCAGGAGGAAGCACGACTTGCTGCTCTGTATCTTGCGGGCGCTTTGAAAAAACACTGTGCAGGATGATACAAGTTATACCTGTTAAGAGTAACAGGGAAGCAATTATTTTATGATGGATATATGCCAAAGTCATACCTCCTTTTCGTAAAGAACGATGCCATATATACGTGTTCAGAATCCCTTAGTTGCTTATTTAGCGGTAATTCTGATCCAATAAGGAATTAATTGTTGCCGAGAGCACTAAAACTATCGGCAGGGTTTTTACTCAATTAATTAGATATTATGAACTTAGATGGGAAATATGATGCTTGTTAAGGGGAGAAATAACATAAAAAAACAATATGATTACTAAAAAAAACTTGCATCACTAAAATTCCTGGTCGCGAAATGGATCTGCATCCTTGCTACCTTATCATTTCCCGGATCGGCATTGATCACAATAAGATAGCATGCAAGTGCAGTGAGCCGCCAGTCGGTAATCAAATGATCCTCGCAGGTGCGGAAAACCGATTTAAAATTATGCTTGATGGAAATATTGAGTGATGAGCAGGCTTTAAATGCGCGTTCGATAGCCTCATCCAATTCCTTCTCCGTGATCTTCAGGCGTTCCGTCAACTCGCTCGCATAACAAATATAATGTAATGGCTGCTCGGGTTGTCTGAACAGGACCGGACTTGTTTTCAATGGCTCGGAATGTTGGCGCATAAAGATCAAATTTAGGAATGACTGGGATTTTGAAATCGTATTTAATAATATAAAAAAAATTTGCCACGCTAAAAACGAATGAAATAGCGGGTTCCGGGAAAAAATATCCCCACATAAAATTTATATTATTCCTTGCATCGTGCAACCACCGCGCATTTCAAGACATCTATAGAGGTAATATTTACGGAATCATTATTGCGGACTAGAGAAAAAAGGGTAGCCACAGGCTGTATAGATGAGTATCCAATTTTCATGCACCGGATTGATTATGAATTATTTAAGCATAAATAAAGAACTTTGGCCTTAGTAAAATATCTATAATTTAAATTTATATTGAGTTTCAGTACACTAATTTTATACTCCATGAATAAGAAAATCATGAATAGACCCTTACCTCTCCTGTTAATATTCCTGCTTGCATTAAGTTTAAAATCATCTGCGCAATATTCATGGGACAATGTAGGCACGGGGATGAATTCACCTGTTCGGACACTGGCTGCAGATTCTGCTAACAACATATTATATGCCGGCGGTATTTTCACCCAGGCAGGAGGGTTTCCGGCAGTTGATATTGCCAAATGGAACGGAACGTACTGGGCTCCGCTGGGAAGCGGTATTATTTCCGGGGCAAGCGTTTCCTCTTTACTTGTCGATGGCTCAGACCTGATCGCAGGCGGAACTTTTACAAATATCGGTGGTGTCTTATCAAAAAATATTGCACGCTGGGATGGGTCCGCATGGTCCTCCCTGGGTGCGGGACTTGAAAATGCAGGTACCGCTTCAGTAAATGCACTGGCTATATATAATAATGAGTTATATGCCGGCGGGGTATTTAATAATTCAGGCGGTACGCCTCTTAATTTCATTGCTAAATGGAATGGCTCTAACTGGGCACCGCTCGGCTCGGGGACTAACGGCACGGTTAACTCCCTCTGCGTTTATAACAATGAATTATATGCGGGTGGCACTTTTACAAATGCAGGCGGTGTGCCCGTCAATAATATTGCGAAGTGGAATGGGACCTCATGGTCGGATCCGGCAGGCGGGGTAAGTTATACAGGCGCTACAACGGTGAGTACAATGAAAAGGTACGCTTCCTTCCTCTACGTTGGCGGAACTTTTACAAACGCGGGCGGAACACCGGTTAAACATATAGCTAAATGGGACGGGGCATCCTGGTCTGATGTAGGTGGAGGAGCGGGTTATACTGGCGCCACTACAGTAAGTACGATGCTGCACTTTAACAGTTCCCTTATCGTTGGCGGAACATTTGATTCCCTTGGGACCACCTCAGCAAACTTTATTGGTGCGTGGGACGGCACCGCATGGACACCTCTTGACAATGGGATGAACAACAGTGTTCTGGGCCTGGCATCACTGGGCGATACATTATATGCAGGCGGCCTCTTTACATACGCTGATCCCGGAATTACTACCTTCATTGCCCAATGGACCCCCAGCTCTTCAACATCGATCGTCACCTCCATGCTGCAGGTTGAAGGAACAGAATACATTGTTTATCCTAACCCGGTTGAGGAGCATTTATACATTAAAGCGAATAAGAGCGCGGATAATGGCAATTCCCGGACTTTTATCCTGTATGATCTGCTCGGTTCAGTAGTAATGGAGACTGCAGCCGTCACCACAGGGGTGGATTTTAACAGGGAATTGATCTGCAAAGGATTGTATGTTTACAGGATCATTGATGAGAAAGGAAACATTATTAACCAGGGTAAACTAGCCTTCAGATAAATGATATTATAACAAAAGATCCCTTTACCGGGATCTTTTGTTTTTATCCTGGAACTTCTCTTTCACAATTTCCTCAAACGGGCGCTTTTCAATTCTTGAGTCGAACCAGGAAATATAATCGAAATATTCAAAAGCCTTTTTCTCATATGGATCATCTATAAGCTCAAGAAATTCCTTCCTCAATTCAATGAATGCTTCTATTTCATCCCTTTCCGTATACACATGATGCATTTTTTTCCTGATAAAGTTCAGAACAATGTTCTCAAGCTTATACAATCTTTTGCTCTTATAAAGAAAGCGGTATGCTGAAATGGCATTGTATTCCAGGAGCCTGCTGTTGCCAAGCTCATAATGAAGTATGAGATTGAGTATCCTCACTGCACTCTGAATATCATACCGCAGCTCCTTTTGGTACTCATTCAATAAGCGGTTAATAATATTCAAGGCCTTAGAGTATTCTCCTGTCCCGAAATAAGAATAAAAAATATTATATAATAATGTGATCTCTTCGATCACATTGATTTTGTCATGGTACTTGTCAAGCCCCTGAAGTATGCTTTCCCTTACCCCTATACTTTTGGTGAATTGACCTGTATCAAGGTACATAACCATCTCAAATATGGAAGAATTGACAAACCGGCTGACTTCAAGATTCGCTGTTTTTAATGGTATGCTCCGCAGTTTTGCAAGTGTCTGATCGAAGTTCTTATAACTGTGCAGGTGTACCTGTGATAAAAGGATATTGTTCAGTGCTGCCATATACATTTTAGGCTTCTCCGCGATTTTTCGCGGATAAGATTCAAGGAGATCAAGCTGTTTTTCCGCGATCTGCAGGCACAGCTTATTTTCGCCTTTAGCATGATTATAATTCAGGTGAATGAGGTAATAATAATTCTTCGAATCGAAGCTTAAGGCATTCTTAAAGGATTTAAGAAGCGGGTTCCTGATGATCTCTTCAAATTGCCTGAGCTCTTCTTCCGTCCTGGCTTCTTTTATTTTCTTATTTATAAGAATTATCTTATTATATAAGTGGCGGTATTCAGCTGTATTCTCCTGTATCTTCAGAAGGGATAATTCGTTATTCAGTGAGGCATGAAGTGTTTTTTCAAATTTTTCCAGTGAGAGCAGCTCTATCAATATTTTTTCTTCAAGTAAATTCAGCTCTATCAGCTGAAGCGTTTGTTCATTCGACTTCGCAAGAGTTTTAGCCTTCTCCAGTATTCGTATTGACTGTTTGAACAGGCGCTTCTCATAAAGAATGATGGCCTGCTCTGTCATTTCTTTTATCTGTGAATCAATTGTGCTGCCTATATAATTTGAATGCAGGCTCTTTAATAATTGGTTGTATAAATAATTTTTAACGGAAGCCAGACGAGGTAAAAAATCTTCCTTCTTCAGGATCTTTTTTATTTTCTCCTCATCGTATTCACCGATCTTTTCTACCGCCTCAAACAATTTAATATAGTCCTTATCGCCACCGTGTGTTGTGGAAAACAGCTTGAAATAACGCTTTTCAGACTTCGATAATGATAATATCAGCTTGTTCAAATCATCCATAAACTTCGGAATTTGACCTTTTTTGAATCAAAATAAATAAATGATTATCAATTAGTTGGATTCGAATACTATAAAAACCCGCCCGTTTGAATTTCAAAACTTCAGAAAATTATGCTTTGCATACAAGGCTGCATGCCCGATAAATTTACTGATAAATAAAATAATCTGATATAAAAGATGAGAATGTTTTCACATAATTAAATAACAATGAAAAAAGCTACTCCAACTAAAACCATTGTAAAAAATGTCATCCCTTTATCAACTTTCTGCTTATTATTTTTTACGTCTGTTGTGTTTGCACAGCATGCCGTATCTACCCATGCAGGCAGTTCCCAGGGATATACTGATGCCACAGGCACCGCAGCTAAGTTTAAAGCTCCGACAGGGATTTGCATTTCACCTGACGGGAGTTTTCTTTATGTCGCGGATTATTCAGGTCATCGGATAAGAAAAATAAATGTCGCCACGAAAGCTGTAACAACTGTCGCAGGAAATGGCGTAAGCGGGTATACAGATGCTTCCGGCAGTTCTGCGGTATTCAGTTATCCGTCCGGCATTTGTATTTCCGGCGATGGCTCAGTCCTTTATGTTTCGGATTACGGGAACAGCAGGATCAGGAAAATTGACCTTTCGAACCAGGCAGTCACTACAATAGCCGGCAATGGTAATTTCTCTTACTCAGATAATGTAAACGGACTCTCCGCCAGTTTTAACAGTCCTACTGATGTGGTGAATGATCACGACAGTATTTTATATATAAGCGACACTGAAAATCACCTCATTCGTAAGTTTAACATCTCCACTTCCGAAGTAAGTACTCTTGCAGGAATGGCAGGAATTGCCGGCTTTCAGAACGGGGCAGGAACAAACGCTGCATTCCGTTTTCCAAAAGGCATGGCTGTTTCATCGGATGGTCTGACCTTGTATGTTGCCGACAACGGTAACAATATGATCCGCGCAATATCGCTATTGAATAAGAATGTTACAACTATTGCAGGTGACGGCACAGCAGGCTACGCAGATAATATCACAGGGGCTATGGCAAAATTCAGTGCGCCCAACGGTGTCAGCATCACACCGGGAGATCCCACAACACTGTACGTTGCTGACAATGGCAATCACCGCATAAGAAAGATCAGCACACTTACTACACAGGTGAGCACAATTGCCGGAAATGGCGCAGTGCCGCCTGCCTCCACTTTCGCTGATAACGCGACCGGGATAAATGCAAGGTTCTTTTATCCTACCAATTTAATTCTCAGTCCCGATGCAATGAATATATATGTTGCTGACCAGGGAAATTTCCGGGTCCGCAAAATCCAAACTGACTTAAGCACAGGAGAAACCAACACTATCTCCTCTGAATTGGATTGCGAGGTATTTCCCAATCCTGTATCAGGACAGCTAAGCATACGCTTCCCGTCCGGTTTCTCTGCTGATAAAATGGAGTTCTATGACCAGGCCGGCAGGCTGGTGATCACTGAAGATCGCCTGACCTCAGGCAATTCCGGATTGCTTACCAAAGATTTATCTGCACTGCCTGTCGGCAGCTATTTTCTAAAAATAAGTAATGGCGACAAGATCATATCCAGGAAGATCATACTATTCGCCAAGTAAATTAATTTATAACTCCTACGATCATGAATACAAATACTCCCTGTTTTATCATGAAGACAAGATGCAAGAACTTCCTTTCACTTAGGTTTTTCATCACTGCATTGTTCATACTTGCAGCATCATTTGCCGAGGCACAACCAAATAATAATTGTGCGAACGCCACTCCTCTTACTGTTGGGGCACCCTGCACCAACGGAACAAATGTTGGCGCAACACTCGAAGCCGGGGAGAATGCCGGTGCAACAGCAACAGGATGCTGGGCGACAGCTCCCTCGAATACCGTATGGTACACGTTTACAACGGGTGCGGCAGGCATCTACACGATATCCACCGATAATGGAGGAACAACAGATACGGAGTTAAAGATCCTCTCGGGCACCTGCGGTGCTTTTACTCTGGTGGCCTGTAATGAAGACGGTGGCGGTACAAGTGCTTTTGCCGCAATTGCAACCGCAACCCTCGCTGCGTCCACAACTTATTATGTACAGGTGGATGTTTTCGGAGGCACAACATCTACATTTTGCATTAGCGCATCCTACAGTCCGCCTATCACCAATGATTGTATTTTCAGCGCGGTAGATATCACTCCCCAGATAAATGCAATAGGAACAGCCAACCCGTTTGACTGCGTACCCTATATGTATGCAGCGGGCGGCTCGGGACCTACAAATGATATTGTTAACGGAAACGCAACGGCATGTGATCCGGGGCCTGTGTACCGCGACCTCTGGTTCAGCTTTACCGTAACGGCAACAACTCCTGATGTATGGATCGATGTTTACCAGTCAACCGGGACCACCCCCGACTATGTAGCGGCAATGTACAGTGGAACTCCGGCAGGGACCTGCGGAGGTACAATAACAGGGCTTACTACGGTTGATTGTTCTGACGGTGCAACACCCGGAGGGACTCTGGATGTGGGAGTCTGTACCACACCCCTTCATCCGAGGATCAATGTTTCAACTTTAGCTCCCGGAACTTATTATTACAGGGTATGGGAATGGGGCGGAGGACCGCCAACAAACGGAACATTTAATTTATGCGCTGAGTCTGCGATACCCTCCGGTGTTACCTCAGATGCATGTCCAGCTGCGCCCACCATTGCGTTAGGATGCGGGACCACTCCCAACATCAGCGTTAACGAAACCTATACAAATCTTTCAAACGCAGGTTGCCTCGGGAACGCCTGCAATACCGCATTAAATGAACCGCAGCTTGCTATAGGCGGGGCGGGCCAGATCCGTAATAACTGTTCAGGTGCATGGCTGACCTCTGTGGGTTATGCTAATAACGTAATGAACAACAGCGCCATTTATGCTTTTAATGTAAACGCGAGCGGCACCTGCCAGGCGACAGTAACTGTTAAGTTCAACAATATAATTTATGCCGGGACCAATGGCAATGTGATGCAGGTGCAGGTAATGAATGCACCCTGCTCAGGAGGTGCATCTGCAGTCATGGCAGGAACTTCAGGCGACCCCTGCTTCGAAATGAGGCCGGCAGCAGGAACTTTGCCAAACGGTACATATTATATAATAGTGGATGGACAGGATGGACAGCTAATGCAATATGATCTCAACTTACAGATCACATACGGAGGTGTGGGCTGTACACCAGGAACTGCACCGCCTGCTCCTGTTGCGGTTAACAGCAGCAGGTGCGGCCCCGGGACTGTTACACTTTCCGTAACCGGCTGCAGTGGTACTGCCAAGTGGTATGCCGCAGCAAGCGGTGGAGCTGTCCTGGCAACCGGCGCTTCATTTACAACACCTTCTATTACCGCTACCACTACCTACTATGCTTCCTGTACAATAGCCGGATGCGAAGGCGTTCGAGTTCCGGTAACAGCTACAATAAACCCTGTTCCCGCAACACCTTCCCTGGGGAACAACGGACCGGTATGTGTGGGAAGTCCGCTTAATTTAAATTCAACTACTGTGGCTGGTGCCACCTACAGCTGGACAGGGCCTAATTCATTTACATCATCACTTGAAGATCCGGCTGTCAGCGCAAGCGCAACTACTGCAATGGCCGGAACATATTCCCTTACTGTAACTGTTAACGGCTGTACAAGCACTGCAGGGACGACAACTGTAACTGTAAATCCTGTTCCTGCAGCCCCAACCCCGGGGAACAATGGACCTGTATGCGTGGGTGCTGCACTAAACCTGACTTCCAATACTATTGCCGGTGCAACCTACAGCTGGACAGGTCCTAATTCATTTACATCATTACTTGAAGATCCATCTGTCAGCGCAAGCGCAACTACTGCAATGGCCGGGACATATTCTGTTACGGTAACTGTAGCAGGATGTACAAGTCCTGCAGGAACTACAACGGTTACTGTGAACCCTGTTCCTGCAGCTCCATCCCCGGGCAACAACAGCCCTGTTTGCTCCGGAACAGCATTGAACCTGACTTCTAATACTGTTGCCGGTGCAACCTACAGCTGGACAGGGCCTAATTCATTTACATCATCACTTGAAGATCCGGCTGTCAGCGCAAGCGCAACTACTGCAATGGCCGGAACATATTCCCTTACTGTAACTGTTAACGGCTGTACAAGCACTGCAGGGAC
>DASVUX010000046.1:0-32125 GCA_036386835.1 Bacteroidia bacterium | reverse complement strand
AGAACGAATAATCCGTTAAAGAAGCTTACAACTTAAACGCATCATACAGCAGCTGATGCACCTTTCCCCTGATCCCTGATTTAGAAAGCTTGTTATCCTCTGCATCCGGGTAAACACGATTAGATAAGAAAATGTAAACGATACCGCTTACAGGATCCGCCCAGGCTAATGTTCCTGTAAAGCCTGCATGCCCGAAGCTTTCGGGAGCAACGCATAAACAAACGGGGCTTTCCTTTCCTGCTGTCATTTCCGGTTTGTCAAAACCCAATCCTCTCCTGTTTTCAAAGCAATACTGGCACTTGGTGAAATTCTCAACCGTGTTTGAGTCGATATAACGCTTACCGCCATACACACCGTTATCCATGAATAACTGCATGATCACAGCAAGATCATTTGAATTAGAAAACAATCCGGCATGTCCTCCTACACCACCCAGCATGGCCGCCCCTTGGTCATGCACATCACCGTGCACCTGCTGCTTCCTGAACTTCGCATCAAACTCCGTAGGAACGATCCTGTTCAGATCAAGGCATTCCCTCGGCTTGTATGTCATAGTCGTTAAACCCAGCGGTGCATAAAAGACATCGTGGACATATTTATCCTGCTCTTTGCCTGCCTGCTTTTCAATGATGCGCTTAATGTAATAATAGCCCAGGTCGCTATACAGGTATTTCCCCGGTTCCTTTACAGGCGATTCATTGATCTGCTTATATATGGAGTCTTCATATGTTTTACTGATAAACAGATTTTCAGCCACACGCTTCGTATAAAAATCGTTTTGTGTTTTATTGTAAATTCCCGGCTTATATTCACCGGTTTTTTGCACCGTCTTCGTCCAGAATGGGATCCAATCCCGCAGTCCCGACTGGTGTGCCATCATTTCCCTGATAATAATATTTTGTTTGTTTGTCCCCTCCAGTTCAGGAAGATAAAAACATAAGCGCTCGTCAGGGTTCACCTTTCCTTCATCCTTCAGCTTCATCAGGCTTAAGGTAGATGATGCAATCTTCGTAATACTTGCGATATCATAAACATCCGTATTTTTTACTTTGATCTTATTTTCATAAGTATGATAACCGAATGATTTCTGATAGAATATTTTTCCATCCTTGGCAGCAAGGATCTGGCAGCCCGGGAATACTTTATCTTTTATTCCTTTCATTGCAATGCTGTCGATCTTGTTCAATGACTTAGTGTTCGCACCTATTTCTTCCGGCATTACGTATTTAAACCGGACAGGTTTTGTATCCATTCCTGTACCCACTTTAAAATAATTGCTTGCAGTTACCGGCAACCTTCCGCTCGCTCCTACTCCTCCAAAGATCAGCTGCGCAGCCAGGCTACGGCTGTTATCGTTATCTTCATAGCTCATGATGATCGCATCAGCCAGGTGAATACTATCCATCCTGCTTAAAATGTACGGATTAGCAGATACATTGATGATCACCCTGTTCTGCTTCAGCAAAGCGCTGATCATTGATTTTTCTTTTGGCATCAAACCAAAATCCTTATCCGGTTTATTGTTAGTATTATTGATGTGAATGACCACCAGGTTAAAATCCTTCAGTTTCGTAAGAACAGTATCAAATGCCGCAGGCTTCGCTTCCTTGTCGATGCCAAAATGCGTAACTGCAGCATAGTTCTCCAGTGTGGACTGAAAAAGATTTATTTCTTTATGCCCGAGTGAAAGTGAGGCGATCCTTAATGTATCCAAGCCCTGCAGCGGAATGATGTTGTTTTTATTCTGCAAAAGAGTCAGCGAAGCTTCTGTTAATTTTCGGTTCAGCACTTCCGCCTGCTTTGTATTAAGATCATTATACAGGTTCTTTAGTTTGACTTTGGATGATTTATCCAGTCCGGCCCATTGCTTTACCAAAAGGATCTTCATACAGCGCCTGTCAATCTCTTCCTGTGAAAGCTCACCACGTTCGATCGCAGCTTTTATTTCCCTGATCCCTGTGGGAACATCTTCCGGAAAAAGCAATACATCATTTCCTGCAAGCACGGCTTTTACATCCACTTCACCTGGTTTATAAAATTTGCTTACGCCTTTCATGTTTAGTGCATCGGTAAAGATCAATCCTTTGAAACCTAGCGTATCCTGCAAAAGTCCGGTCACGATCTTTTTTGTTAATGTAGAAGCCTGGTTGCGGGTAGTATCAAGCGCAGGAATACTTAAATGCGCTACCATCATACTTCCCAGCCCGTTCTTAATCAGCTCTTTAAAAGGAAAAAGTTCCAGCGTATCAAGTCTTGCACGGGAAGATTTTATTGTAGGAAGTGTTTTATGTGAATCGCTGTCGGTATCTCCGTGTCCGGGAAAATGTTTTCCGCAGGCAAGCACATGATTGTCCTGCATCCCTTTCATGTACATCATGGATTTGCGCGTCACATTATATTTATCCTCACCGAAAGAACGGCTCCCGATCACGGGATTCAGGGGATTATTATTGATGTCGATGTCCGGGGCAAAATTAACCTGCATACCTAAACGCTGTGTCTGACGGGCGATTTCAACACCCATTTGATAGATCAGACTATCATCCTGGATAGCGCCTAATGTCATCTGCCGCGGAAACTTTGTTGTGCTGTCGAGCCGCATCGCCAGTCCCCACTCCGCATCCATTGAAATGAGCAAAGGGACTTTTGAGCAGGACTGGTAACAGTTGGAAAGGATCGCCTGGCGGACGGGGCCTCCCTGGAAGAAGATCAAGCCTCCGATTTTATAAGTATCCACCAGCGTTTTTATTTCTTTCAGGTGCGCTTTATCACGGTTGGAATAAGCGGCTACCATGAAGAGCTGGGCAATCCGTTCATCAGGGCTCAGCGTTTTAAAAACCGAGTCAGCCCAGCGGGTATTCTTCCCATAAAACGGAGGATCACCCGGAACCCCGGGATCCGGTATAAAGCTGACAAGCGTAACAGAAACAAAGGAAAGTATAAGGAATAAGGTCTTCTTCATTAAGGATTTAAAAAATTGAGCGTGCAGGGAAATATTTCTATGCTAAATTACCTTTCTGTAACGCTTGGACCGGGTCTTATATTTTAACTTTTCAACTTAATGATGTTAATTTAAAAGCAGGGGTGTTATCCTTGAATATCGTGGTTTTTGGGTTCTTTGTAAAAGAGTTCGCATCCTGTTTTTAGTTTAGAGTTCCGCCTGAACTCCAGATCAGGGAAAGCAGCCGCCTGTCTAACTCCGAACTGTAAACTCTAAACAAAAAATTTATTGCAATGTTTAAAAAAATATTCAGCATAATGGTCCTGATGATCACCGTACTCACGGTAAATCTCCTTACGGGATATATCACCGACCGGATCATCCGTTACAATCTCGGGATCGACCCGTTAAAATTCACCGCGATCGGAATGCTCGCACTGGTATTCATTCTTGTCCCGGCATACAGTTTCATGAGCGACAGGATTGAGATCCTGGTGGCAAGGATCCTTTTATCCGGAAGTAATTCATTCGGAAAAGTGATCGGGTTACTGCTTTCTTTCGGACTTGTTTTTTCCGTTCTTTTTGCAATTTATCTTCAGCAATGGTTCGGTATAAGCCTTGTTGATACTATAAAAAGTAGCATTTTTCATTAAGGCCCTTAAAACTCCCCGCAGTGCCTTCCCATTCAATTAATAGTGTTATTTTTGCATGAGGAAAACCCGCTATGCCAGATATTATTCAGCTTTTACCAGATTCCGTTGCAAATCAGATCGCTGCAGGTGAGGTTGTACAGCGTCCTGCCTCAGCAGTTAAAGAGCTGATGGAGAACGCCCTTGATTCAAAAGCCACCCATATCAAGCTGATTGTAAGGGATGCGGGCAAAACTCTTATCCAGGTCATTGATAACGGTTCCGGGATGAGTGAAACCGATGCCAGGATGAGTTTTGAGCGCCATGCAACTTCCAAGATCCGAAAAGCTGATGACCTTTTTTCTATCCGTACCATGGGTTTCCGTGGTGAAGCGCTTGCTTCCATTGCCGCTATCGCACAGGTAGAGATGAAAACAAGGCTTAAGAACCGGGATATTGGCGTGCAGATCGACATTGAAGGGAGCGAGATAAAATCGCAGGAGGTATGCAGTTGTGCGGAGGGTACCAGCATTTCGGTAAAGAACCTTTTTTACAATGTTCCGGCAAGAAGGAATTTCCTGAAAACAGATGCTGTTGAACTTCGTCATATTATTGACGAATTTCAGCGGGTAGCGATCCCTAATCCTGAAATTTCTTTCAGTTTTCATCATAATGCTACCGAAGTTTTTAATCTTCCTGCAGGTAATCTTAAGCAGCGCCTGATGAGTATTTTCGGAAGCTCCTACAATACAAGGCTGGTCCCAATCGAAGAAAACACCCCGATCGTGAATATCAAAGGCTTTGTGATCAAACCTGAATTCGCGAAAAAAACACGCGGGGAGCAATTCTTTTTCCTGAATAAGCGTTTCATAAAGAACGGCTACCTGCATCATTCCGTGCAATCTGCTTTCGAGCAGTTATTGCCGGCCGACAGCTTTGCCTCTTATTTCCTGATGCTGGATGTTGACCCGAAAACAATTGATATTAATATTCATCCGACAAAGACAGAAGTAAAATTCGAAGATGAAAAAGCGGTATATGCGTTCTTACGCTCCACTATAAAAAAATCCCTGGGCCAGTTCAACATCGCCCCCAGTCTTGATTTCGACCAGGAGGCTCACCTTTACAACATGCCCCTGAAACCGCTTGACGGCATTATCAAAGCCCCGACAATTAAAGTTGATCCGAATTATAATCCCTTCAAAACGGATAGTCCCTACCCTGCAAAAGAACAACAGGAACGTGAATTATCCAACCGCTCTAACTGGGAAAGGATGTACAGCCGTCATGCGGATAACCAGCCTGCATTTGAAATAAAACAGGAAGATCAGCAGCAGTCGGTTGACCCCGAATGGGACAAGCAGCTCCATGAAAGCAATAAAAAGGCCGCTTACCAGCTTCATAATAAATATATCCTTTCACATATCAAGACAGGGTTCATGGTGATTGATCAGCAGGGAGCGCATGAGCGGATCCTTTATGAACGCATCATGGATAGCCTTGAAAAACATAAATCAGCTACACAGCAGGAACTTTTTCCAAAGACAGTGGAGATGAATCCCGGTGATTTTGCTTTGGTAAAAGAACTGGAGCCGGAGATCAGGGCAATGGGTTTTGACATCAGCGAATTTGGAAAGAATACCTATGTGATCCATGGTATCCCGGCAGATACAGCAGACCACGATTCAGCATCGCTGCTTGAAGGATTGATTGATAATTACAAGCAGAACCTGCAGGAATTAAGATCTGATAAGCGTGAAAACCTCGCAAGGTCGATGGCGTTTAACATGGCTGTGAAGTCAGGGAAAGAATTAAGACAGGAAGAAATGAACAACCTGATCGATGAATTGTTTGCCTGTAAAATGCCTTACAGCACCCCGGGAGGAAAACCGACAATTACCACATTTTCGCTGGAAGATTTGGACAGAAGGTTCAAAAAAAACAGTTAATGGTTTAGAGTTTGTGGTTTACGGTTTAAGTAAATAAACACATTTTAGTTAAGTTAAAAGTATGTCGTATCAGCAATACAGGCCCCAGAGTTTCCAGGTACTACCCCTGGTAGTGAAGAATCTTCTGATCATCAATGCATTATTATTCCTTGCGACCTGGGTATTTCAGAGCCAGTTCGATACTGACCTTACACAGGTCCTTGGCCTGCATTATTTTACCTCGGAACTTTTCCGCCCATACCAGCTGGTAACTTACATGTTCATGCATGGAGGGATAGACCATATATTCTTTAATATGTTCGCCCTTTGGATGTTTGGGAATGTTCTGGAAAATTTCTGGGGTTCAAAAAAATTCCTTGTTTTTTACATGATCACCGGGATCGGTGCAGCGTTGATCTTTCTTGGCTTCCAGGCCTTTCAGTACACCCAGCTGCACGCAGCAACGGCTGAGCTTATGCTTACCGGAACACCGGATACTTATCTTGCCCTTATGAATGATCATTTTGCATCATTGATGAATATTCCCGAGATCAACACACACGTCCATGCTTTTGCAAATGAATGGTCTGCTAATTTAAATGACCCGCAATACCTCAGCGCGGCAATTACGGAGATTGATTATGCAACAAACATGAGACTGAACACACCAATGGTTGGGGCTTCGGGAGCGGTTTACGGTGTACTGCTTGCTTTCGGGATGCTTTTCCCGAACACACTCCTGTATGTTTATTTCCTGATTCCGGTTAAGGCAAAGTATTTCGTGATCCTGTATGGCGCCCTGGAATTATACATGGCGATCCAGAACAACCCTGGTGATAATGTTGCACATTTTGCCCATCTTGGCGGCATGTTATTTGGTTTTATTTTAATCAAATACTGGCAAAAAAAACGAAGTTCATTTTAATAAATTATGGCTAATCAGATCATAAATGATATTCGTGACAAGATCCGGAACGGCAATCCGTTAACCCGTCTTATCATCATTAACATTACCGTATTTTTACTCATCAGCATCGTCCGGATCCTGTCGTTTATCAGCGGGGAATCCGGTGTAATGCGTTCCGTGGAGGATTTCCTGAAAGAGCTCCTCTCGCTTCCTTTAAGCTTCGAAGGTTTGCTTTACAGGCCATGGACATTGATTACCTATATGTTCACGCATTTCGCACTGATGCATATCTTCTGGAACATGATCAGCCTTTTCTGGTTCGGGCAGATACTTTCAGAATATACTTCCAACCGTAAGATCATCCCGCTTTTTTTACTGGGTGGAATTATGGGCGCGCTGCTCACTATCATCATCATCTCTTTCGTTCCTTCACTTGCAGTATACCAGGGTGCGCCAATGATTGGTGCTTCAGCCGGGGCAACGGCAATAATTGTTGCAGCAGCCACCCTTGTTCCTGAAGTAAGGATGAACATGCTTTTTATCGGGCCGGTAAAATTGGTTTATGTTGCAATGTTTGTGATCTTCATCGACATCCTTAATCTTGCATCATATAGTAATATAGGCGGTAACCTTGCACACCTGGGAGGTGCACTGATGGGATATCTTTTTATCATTCAGTATAAAAAAGGAAAAGACATGGCAAAGCCTATAAACCGGTTTTTCGATTGGGTAAAAGGTATTTTCGGAAATTCCTCAAGGGGCAAAATGAAGGTTGTGCATAAACGCCACGTAAGTGATGAAGAATACAACCAGATGAAGAATATAAATCAGCGCCAGATCGATGCGATCCTTGATAAGATCTCGAAATCCGGTTATGAGAGCCTGAGTAAAACCGAAAAGGATATTCTATTCAGGGCAAGTAATAAGAAGTAGCTCGAAGAACGGAGTTGAAGAGTGTATATTGATTATCAGTCTCAACGAAGTCGAACAGGGTTTTCGTTGATAAACACAGATTCGTATATTCGTTAAATATTCGTTATCCGTAAATACGATCCTAATTAATTGATCACTACACAGCAAACTATACAAGCAGAAAACAAAAAACGAAAAGGTAAACGTTACTTTGTCAACCGTATTGCCATGTTCTGCAATCATGTTGTTGTTGTCTCCCTTCTCATTTCCTATCTCGCACCCAGGGTCAGCCCGGAAAATTTCTGGTTCATCGCATTCTTCGGGCTTGGTTATCCTATTCTCGTGATACTGAACCTCCTCTTTATCCTTTACTGGACTATCCAGCTTAAGAAAAGAGCATTTTACTCCCTGATTGTGATCCTTGCAGGCTCTATGATCTTTCAAAGATTCGTGCAGTTGAGCATTACCAAGAAGAGCGAAACAAACAGCCTGATGCTGAAAGTTATGTCGTACAACGTGAAGGTTTTCGATCTCTATAACTGGAGTCATAACCTGGAAACGCGATCAAGCATTTTCGGGCTGATAGAGAATGAAGCGCCTGAGATCGCCTGCTTCCAAGAATATTTCCACCGGGACAGCAGTGAATTCTGTAATACTGATTCACTGAAAAAGATCAATGGCTTTAAATACGCGCATGTTGAATATACATCACATGGCAGGATGAACCAGCATTTTGGAATCGCTACTTTCAGCAAATACCCCATTTTGCGCAGCGAGCGGCTGGACCTTGGACACAGGGGGAACAATGCCTGTATCTTCACTGATATAAAAGTCGGGAAAGACACGTTCCGCGTTTACAACATGCATTTACAGTCTATTGCATTCAGTAAAGGCGACTACAAATATGCTTCTGATCTTACGAACAACATCGAAACGGAAGACATCGAGCACAGCAAAAGCATTTTCAACCGCCTGAAACGCGCGTTCATCAAGCGCTCACAGCAGGCCGACCTGATCCATGAGAGTATTGCGCATTCACCATATCCCGTTATCGTATGCGGGGATTTTAATGATACTCCTTCGTCTTACACTTATACCACTATCTCAAAAGGGTTGAAGGACTGTTTTATTGAAAGCGGGACGGGGCTTGGCAAGAGCTATGTAGGGGCATTCCCTTCCTTCAGGATTGATTACATCCTGCACAGTGATAAATTCAAAGCGCATGAGTTCAGGACGATCAGGGAAGAATTATCCGATCACTTTCCGGTGGTTTCTTATCTCGAGATCCGTTAAGAAAAAGTCTCTGTCTACTGTCTATCCTTGCCCACCTTCTCAACTCCGCTCGAATTGACCTGGCGCGTTTGTCATTTCGGACAAAGTCGGGAATGCGCGCTGAAAAGCAACTATAACTTCTTCTTTACTTTCTTAAGCGAAAGCATATTCATTGAATTTGAAGTAAGTCCTTCGATGTTATTATGCACGAGACGCACAACCTGGTCGTAATACAAAGGAACTACAGGCGCGTTATCAATAAGCAGCTGATCCATCTGCCTGTAATAATCGTACCGGGTCGAATCGTTCAATTCACTTTGTGATTTTTCGTAAAGGATATCAAACTGCGGATTCTGGTAATGCGTATAGTTGAACCCTTTCGGGCTCCAGTTCTTGCTGTAAAAAAGAGAAAGGAAATTCTCCGCGTCAGGATAATCGGCATTCCAGGATTTACGGAAAAAGTTAACTTTTAAATTTGCGATCGACTCGAACAGGACAGATGCTTTTTGTACATCTATCTTCATTTTGATCCCGAATTCCGAAAGCTGCGACTGGATGTATTCTGCAAGCTCAAGATACTGTTCAGTTGTTGCGAGCGAGATTTCAGGCAAACCCTTTCCGTCAGGATAGCCTGCTAGGAATAAAAGTTCTTTTACTTTATCAGGGTTATAGTCGTATCCTTTTACCTTTTCCGCGTCAAATGAAGGCAATCCCGGAGGGATGAAGCCTGCAGTTGCCGGATAACCTAAATTCTTCCGGAGATATTTCACCATCTTTTTTCTGTCGAATCCATAATTGATCGCCTGCCGGATCGCTTTTATTTTCAAAGGTGAATTCTTGATGATGCCCTGCTGTTCGTCAATGAAGAACCCAAGATAATCCGTTTTTAAAAAAGGCTGGGTCTGCATTTTAAATTTCGGCTCATACTTCTCTTTTAATTTTCCTTCAGAAGTCAGCACTTCATCCGTATTGATGGCATCCACCCCGGAAACCATGTCAAGGTCGCCCTGCATGAAGGCAAGAAAGGAACTTTCCCTGTCGCGGATGAAAGATATTGATACTGCATCGAGGTGAGGAAGCCTTGTGTTACCTGCATATTCAAAATAATTCGGATTCTTTATAAATACCAGCTTCGATCCTTCTTCCCACATTTTAAACTGGAAAGGGCCGGTCCCGCAGGGCTTTCTCCTGAATTCTTCCCTTTCTCCTTCTATCACTTCTTTGGGAACAACTGAGAAGTATTTCATTGTAAGGATACTCAGGAACGGGGTGAACGGCTTTTCCATGTGCACCACGAAAGTGCTGTCATCTGCTGCTTCAAATGGCTTTCCATTCTTTGCATCGACATAAGTCAGTAAAGTTGTAGCATTTGATACTTTCGGATCCAGAAGCCTTGTAAAGCTGTAAACGAAATCTTTTGCTGTCACTTTCCTGCCTTTATCGCCCGGGAAGTATTCGTTATCGTGGAAGAACACATTGTCTTTCAGATGGAATGTGTATGTCAGCCCGTCAGCAGAAATATCCCATGCACGTGCAATACTGGGCTCAACCGACAGCTCATCACTCATTTCAACCAGGCCATTGAACAATTGATTCACAACCCAAATGTTCTCGAATGAGCTTGCCTTGGCAGGATCCAGGCTGGTAACTGCACCCATTTCATTATACTTGAAAACAGTACGTTTATCCTGTGAACCCTCATCAGATGATGAGCATCCGGCAACCAACAGCGCAATAAATATAAAGAAGGGAAGGTTTTTCATTGTGGGATTTTTTCTAACATCAAGTTTAAGGAATGATTCCGCTGTAAATAATTGGGATACAACCCAATTATCAACAGGCTTTTTAACAATAGTGCGGATAGTACCCATTATTTTTTCGTAAATTCGCAATCCTAAATGAAAAAAGTTGCATTCCATACACTAGGCTGTAAGCTTAATTTTTCGGAAACAAGCACCATCGCGCGGCTGTTCCAGGAAAATGGCTATCTGAAAGTAGATTTCAGTCAGCCTTCTGATGTTTACGTGATCAATACCTGCTCGGTGACTGCTAATGCAGACAAAGAATGCAAACAGATCGTCAGGTCTGCCCTGAATGTTTCCCCCGATGCTTATGTGGTGGTTGTAGGATGTTATGCCCAGCTGAAACCTGAGGAAATTGCAAACATTGAGGGAGTCGATCTTGTACTTGGTGCTTCGGAGAAATTCAAATTACTGAATTACCTGGAAGATCTTCAGAAAAAGAGCAAAGCAGAGATCTACAGCTGCGAAATTGAAGAAGCGAATTTCTTCGTGGATTCTTATTCGTTTGGGGACCGCACACGGGTTTTCCTGAAGGTGCAGGACGGCTGTGATTACAACTGTTCATTCTGTACAATACCGCTCGCCCGCGGAAGCAGCAGAAGTGACAGTATTCAGAATGCTGTTAAAAATGCAAATGAAATTGCAAAACAGGATGTAAAGGAGATCGTGCTTACAGGTGTTAATCTTGGCGATTTCGGGAACAATGCTTCCAAAGAGGGAAACCGTAAGCAGGAAACATTTTTCGATCTTGCCAAAGAACTCGACAAGGTAGAAGGTATTGAGCGTTTCAGGATCTCATCAATAGAACCTAATTTATTGAAGAATGAAACAATCGAATTTGTATCGGAATCAAAACGGTTCGTCCCTCATTTCCATATTCCGTTACAATCCGGCAGTAACAAAATCCTTAAAGCCATGCGCAGGCGTTATATGCGAGAGCTTTACAGCGACCGTGTTGCAACCATTAAATCATTGATGCCGCACTGCTGCATCGGTGTGGATGTAATAGTCGGGTTCCCGGGCGAAAGCGAGGAAGATTTCCTTGACACTTACAATTTCCTGAACGGACTTGACATTTCGTATCTTCATGTATTTACCTATTCGGAGCGCGACAATACTGATGCGATAACTCACACGGATGTTGTTCCTGTAGCGGTCCGTAAAAAGAGGAATAAAATGCTGCGTATCCTTTCTGCAAAGAAGCTCCGTCATTTTTATGAACAGCACCTGGGACAAACACGTACTGTTTTATTCGAAGGAGATAACAAGGAAGGGTTCATGCATGGTTTTACTGATAATTACATTAAAGTAAAAACACCTTATAATCCACTCCTCGTAAATCAGCTGAAAGAAGTTACCTTAAAGAGCCTTGATGCTGACGGCTGTATCCTCGTGGATGCGTTGACAGAAGAGCTTGTTTCTTAGCAGCCGCTCCGCTTTTTCTCCTGTTCGATTTTTTTGGTACATTTACTCCGCTAATTATTCCCCACAATGTCCGATCCATTAGAAATTAACAAAAAACAGGAGTTTGATGCTTCCGTTCTATCCCTGCGCAGCGATGGTATCCTTAATATTTATTTAAGGCCTAACAAGGTACTTAAACAGAATGATGGTGAAGATATCGTAAAGGGGCTTGCGGCTATGGGTAATGGTAAAAAATTTCTTCTGCTTTTCACTGCCGGTGAGGACACTTCCGTGTCTACTGAAGCAAGGTATTATGCATCTACACCGGAAGCAAATAAGTACACTATCGCCAGCGCTTTCGTGGTAAGAAGTATTGCCCAGAAATTACTCGGAAATGCTTACGTCACTTTTAATAAGCCCATCACTCCTACCCGTATATTTACTGATGAAGCAGAGGCTGTAAGGTGGCTGAATACTTTCAGGGGATAGTTGCTATTATAACATTTAACAGCTTGCGCACGGAATAAGATCCCTCGGGCAAACCGGGATAACATTTCGTTGTCGGCAAGTCCGGAACACCAAATCATAATTTTATCATAACGCAGTTATCACTTAACATAAAGATTTAAGTGATCCGTGTTCCATTTAACAGCTTGTGCACTGATCTCACGGGCAAACCGGGATAACATTTCGTTGTCGGCAAGTCCGGAACACCAAATCATACACACAGCTATCCCTTTTAATCATAAAGACTTAAGGGAATCTGTGTCCCATTTAACGGCTTCGCACGGAATAAGATCCCTCGGACAAGCCGGGATGACATTTCGAATGACAGCACACATTTTTGACTTCTTTCGCTCAAAATGACAAACCCACAAACAACTCCCTTGTTGCCGTATATTCCTTTTATAACAAATAATCCCTTCAAAGTCAAGCACAGGTGAAAAGTTCTAAAAACTTTAAACTTTTGAACAAAACACCCTCTAAAAACAACAATATCAAGGCATTGATATTAACAGCCCTTTCTGTATACGTATAGCACAAAGCATTCAGGTATATTTGGAATTCATATACCAAAATCCACAAACATGCTTACAAGAATCGCCCTGATTAACTCCAAAGGTTACGGAAAAGCTGAAATGAAACTCGACAATTGTGATTCTATCCAGTTGGTAGGTCCTAATAACATCGGAAAAAGCACCCTGATCTACGCTTTGAACTTCCTGTTCGTTGTTGACGGCCAGAAAATGTCGTTCTCGGGACAGCGTAAAGGTGATAAAGAAACAATCCATCACTATTTTCCTACCCATAACAAGAGTTTCCTTGTTTTCGAGATCAATAAAATGGGCTATTACTGTATTCTTGTAAAACGTAATACTGACGGGGAACTTGAATATTACCGGATCGAAAGCGAATACACTGAAGAGTACTTCTTTGAAAATGAAGGCGCTCACCAGCGCTTGCTGAGCTTTGATGAAGTCCTGGAACGTTTGATATTAAAAGGCGTTATCCACAGTAAATTTGCCACTAAAACAGATGTGTTCAACGCGGTTTACCATCGCGGGAACAAGAACAATGCTGTTGTATGGCTTGAAGATACTGTGAAAGCAGACGGTCTGAGCAATAACTTCTCTAAAGTTTACCGTTACCTCATCAACTCCAAGCTGATCACCAATAAAACCCTGAAAGAATCACTCATTATTGCTGATAACCGGGAAAACGAAGGATTGAACTTTTCCCAGAAAAATAAAAAAGACATTACCGACCTTCTTCGCATTAATGAAGAAATAAAAAGCATTAAGTCTGTACGCACCGATTTCCTTGAATTCCGCGAGCTGGTGAAAATGCATAATTCAAAAACAACCATTGTCAGTGAATTGTTATATGCTTTTAATACGGCTTACACCGCTGCGATCCCTGAACTTGAGATCTCATCTGTAGAACGCGGCCGTCATATCGCAGCAGTTCATAACGAGATCAATGAGATCCTGAAGCCGAAAGAGCTGAATTACGCTTCTTACATCGGTGAAAAGAATGCTGAGATCAAGAATAAAACTAACTTCCTTGCAGAAAAGCAGCAGGAGCTGGATGAGATCAACAAGTTCGAGAGCATTGACTTTTTGAAAGAATCACTTAAAAACCTTGACAAAGAGCGTAAAGAGATCGAAAACCGCATTACGACAATCGAATCTCAAAAACTTTCCAGCAAACACCTTGAGTTCCGTCTTGAAAAAGTAACCGACAAAATCGCTTCCGTAGAAAACCAGATCGATAACTACAACAACCTCCTGATCCATAAGATCTCGGATGATGAAAAGACCAAGCAGCTGTTAAATGCTATTCTTTCTGAGCAGGTATTAAGCTTACCAAGCAAGCAGATCAAAAAACAGATCAAAAAAGCATCGGAAAAACTGATGAATATATTTGACGGTGAGATCGACATCACAAAAGGGCTTGAAATGACAGAATTCAAATCTGTAAAGGAATTGAAGGAGGAATTAAAAGTGTATGTGCTGGAGAAGAAACAGACAGAGGAGCTTTTAAAGACTGTGGTTGACAAAGAAAAAACAGATTTTAAATTAAAAAGCATACTTGGTGAAATTGAAGTGATCAAAGAAAAGATCAAAGGGATTGAAACCAAACCACAGCTTGAAAGACAGATTAAAGGCATCATTGAAGAGATCAAAGGTTTTAATGAAGATAAAAAAGACCTTGAATCTCACCTGAATGAGCTTGTTAAGGACATTGCCTCTAAACAGATCATGCTCGACAAGCTGAACGAAGAAAAACGCAATCTTGAGCTTCGCGTAAAAGAACTGAAAGACCGCAAGATGGAGATAGAATCCATCGATGTGGAGCCGCGCGAATATGAAACGAACGATAACCTCGATTATATCTATTCGAAGATCCAGATTCATCAAAAGGACCGCCACGACCTGAAAACAAACAAAGACCTTACTTTCGAGAATTTGAAATACCGTCTTCGCAGCAGCATTGCTGATGAGAATGAGTTCATCAGGTTCGTGGAAGAAGAGATTGCCTGTTTATCCGATAAAGAAAGAAGTATTGACGGTTTGTTACAAAGCATTTCAACTCAGTTTGCTAACCCGGCTTACACCTTACTGAAGCGGTATGAAGAATTCAAGCAATTCGTATATAATAAGTTCAATACGAAGCTTGCAACCACCCGTATCTCCAATATTGAATCGTTGAAAATCGACCTGATCGACAATGAAAGGATCATCGGTGAGTTAAAGCAGATCAGCTCCATCCAGGAATTCAACGGACAGATGAGCTTCGACTTTGACCAGTCGGAAAACCTGAAGATCCTGAACACTTACCTCGACAGCGGCAAGAAAGTTCATTTTGATGAATTGTTCAATATTGAATTATTGCTGGAGATCAAAGGAACTGAAAAACGTGTGGATCTTGCAAACCAGGTGGAATCTGACGGAACCGACAGGATGATCCGTTTAGTTATTATCATGGCGATCATCAACCGTTTGGCAATCACTGACGAACAGAACAAGATCACACTCTTCATCGATGAGGTTGCTACTATTGATAAGCAGAATCGCCCTGAGCTTGTGAAATTCTGCAACGCGCATAATTTCATCCCGATCTTCGCTGCACCGGATGCAGTAGAAGGCTTCAACAAATACTATTTCATTTACCCTTCAAAAGGCAAGATCAATATCAACGAAAAGCAGAATGCGGTAATCGTTGAAAGAAACGGTGTAGTTGAGAAAGTTGGAAAGAAGAACGCAAAGGACCTGAACTAAGCTAAACATCATAAATAACAAATGAAGGCAGAACCAAAAACAATACTCCGCTTTTTACTGGAACACTATGATGTGATCGCTGAATTATTCGAAACACAGTCGAATGACGGCATCATCACTTTTGAGGTTTTGAACCAGATAATATCAAAGCATGAGCACGATATCAAAACCCAGCTGATCGATTACAAGATCCTCAGCCCGGTGAATGATAATTATGAGATCAGAACGGTTTACTACAATTTAATTGAATTCATCTTAAGTGAATTCAAGCCGATGCTTCCGGAAACCATTGAAAAATACCATACATCTGTTGCGGAGCTATTCCGCAAGATCAAGGAAAATATCAATGGCGACAAAGTTACACTGAGCCAGCGCTTAAATGACCTTGCTATTGAGATCCGCTCTTTCTATGAAATGGTAGAGCGCAATACCATGAGCTTACTCCAGGAAACCCGTGAGCTTAAAGCCAATGTCAAAAAGATCGATTACCGCGAAAAGATAGTGCGTGCTTCCAGATGGATCGATGAATACATCATTCCGCTGAACAAGATCCTCGACATTAATCATTCAGCTTCAGTAGCAAATAAATTATACGAAATCTCTGAATTTTCAAACAAATACCGTTTGAACTTTGATGATGAGGGGGCTCGCGTTCAGTTCGAAAAGCTTTATTTCCAGTTGATCCAGGTGAATGACAATTTACTTCGCCAGTCGAAGATCCTTACAAATGAATTATTGCCTTTAATTGAACGCATCAGAACTGAATCCATAATCCTTACAGGCTGGATCACGTTCATGAAAAATCCTTACAAGCGCAAAGTTCCGAAATTACTTAAGCGTAAAGAAGTGTCGGTTTACTCCAACGAAACATTCTTCAACGCAGCTGAGATCTTCGAGCAATTCAAGAACGAGGTGGATGTTTATTTCGAAGAAGAAGAGCATGAATCGGAAAAATGGATTTTTGACAAAGACCATTACACGAAAAAACTGAAAGACAATCTCCCAGTAGAGAACTTTTTCAGCTGGTGCAACAAAACCCTAAAAGAAGATTATAAAAAAGTAGAGATCGAAAAATTCTTCGCCCTTACTACCCTCGCATTTGATGAGGACATTGAACGTGAGTACGGTGCGAAACCGTCATTCGACAAGATCAAGATCAATGACCTTACATTAACAGTACCGAAAGTAACTATCAATCAACAACCACAACTAATCGACCCGCAGAATGGAATTTCCTAATCACCACCGACAAATAGTAGAAGACCTGATGGCAGGTAAATTTGTATTGCCGCAGGAACGCACCTACCAGGTGCTTAGAGACAATGAGCAATCATATTCTTATTTCTTTAAGGCTTCATTTAATTATGAGCTTCGTTTAACACAGGATTATGCATACGTGGTTTCAGAAGAATCTGCAGAGATGCTTTCGCGTGATATCTGTATCTTCATCGCGTTATTAAGCTATGAGCTTGACCGTGACGGCAAGAATTTCCTTGAGAGGATCCAGTTCAGTGAATTTGAAATGGAAGAGATCGAGAACTATTTCACCAACTCTTCCTATATTGATCTGATCCTTTCTAACAAACAGCTGAAGGATGCGGATTCACGCAAGAATTTCATCAACACCCTGAACAGAAGGAACATTATTGAGAAAACAGGTGATAACCGTTTTGTGTTTACATCTGCGCATAAATTTTTCATGGATTTCGCAAGTGATATTGTAAAGTATGAGAATGCCGAGAAGGACGAATAACAGCTTTTGCAGGTTTTGATATGCGATTGATTTATATTTAGAAAGGAGCTTCGGCTCCTTTTTTATTCATGCCGCATAGCTTGTATCAACAGCCCAATTCTTTTAGCATGTCACCAGACCGCAGCGGAGGATCTTATTCTGTGCGGAAGCTGCGCTCTTAACAGTTCAATTCTTATAGAGTATCATCCCGACACAGCGTAATCTATTCTGTCCGGACTGTGTTCTGAACAGTTCAATTTATAGCGTGTCATCCCGACCGTAGCGGAGGGATCTTATTCCGTCCGGAGCTGGTTCTCAACAGTCAATTTATAGCGGGTCATCCCGACCATAGCGGAGGGATCTTATTCTGTGCGAAGCTGTATAAATAACAGGCGAACGCAAGATGGAAACACAAATTCATAATCCCTATAGCTGCAGGAGCGTAAAAAAAACGGTATCTGTGCCGCCTATCCCGCACAGATTCGTAAATTCGCACAACATTCGTTATTTCGTACTATATGTATCCATCATTATACTTTGCCTTTAAAGATCTGTTCGGACTTGATCTTCCTTTCTTAAAAATGATCCAGATGTTCGGCTTCTTTGTAGCTGTTGCTTTTATTGTAGCTGCATACGTCTGGACAAAAGAGCTAAAGCGCAAAGAAGCAGAAGGATTGATTGCCCCCACAACCAACAAGATCTTAAAAGGAGAGAAAGCAAGTGCCAATGAGCTGATAACAGCCGGGATCATCGGATTTATTCTTGGTTTTAAGGTTCTTCACATCGCAATGAACTTTTCCGCATTTCTTGAGGATACACAAGGCTTTATACTTTCTACGGAAGGGAATCTGCTGGGCGGACTATTCATGGCCGCTATATTCGTTTATTTAAAATACCGTGAAAAGGAGAAAACCAAACTGGCAACTCCTGTATGGGTTGAAGAGACCGTTCATCCGTATCAGCAGGTAGGAAACCTGACATTAATTGCCGCTTTCGCCGGGATCGTTGGTGCGAAGATTTTTCATAACCTGGAAAACTGGGAAGAATTTACAGCTGATCCGATAGGTGCGCTGGTTTCTTTCAGCGGGCTTACTATGTACGGAGGCCTGATCCTGGCTTCTATCGCCTGCATCTGGTATGGAAAAAAGAACGGGATTAAAGTTACTCACCTCATTGATTCGGCTGCGCCATCGCTAATGCTCGGATACGGGGTCGGCCGCATGGGTTGTCATCTTTCAGGGGATGGTGATTGGGGGATCCCGAATTTAAATCCCAAGCCTTTCAGCTGGATGCCCGACTGGATGTGGAGTTATGATTATCCTCACAATGTTGTAAGCGAAGGTGTTTTGATCCCCGGCTGTGAGGCAGATAAATTCTGCAGCCATCTTGTACCTCCCGTTTATCCGACACCCTTTTACGAAGTAGTAATGTGCATAACCCTGTTCTTTGTGATCTGGGGAATCCGGAAACGTATTACCACTCCGGGGGTACTGTTTTCAATTTATCTGATTCTGAATGGCATTGAACGGTTCTTCATTGAAAAGATCCGTGTGAACACGCTGTATCATGTAGGCGATTTCGGATTTACCCAGGCGGAGCTCATCTCTACGATATTATTCTTTACAGGTGTTTTCGGTGTTTGGTACTTTAGAAAGGTTTGGAAAGCGGAGACCGGAGAGCGGAATCTGTAGCTTTCAATTTGGAGTTTTGAGTTTAAGTTTGAAGTTGAAGTTGAAGTTTGAAGTTTGAAGTTTTGAGTTCGTAAACGGTGGACTCCCCGCTACCAACTACTCCGTTTCCCTCTCAAACGTGCTTTCTGTAATATTCTTGCCGTTCTTATAGAAATATAGTCCGCCCCAGGAATAATGTTCTCGCCTGTAAACATAATCCACCCCGTCAATATTTACTATGATCACAGTAATCTTCCGGCGGTCTTCCTGTGTGGTTTTTTCTTCTTTATTCCGAACAACAGTCTTTACCGGGACCTCAGGTGTTGTCACCACAGGCTTTACTTTAGGCGGCTCCGGTTTGTATTCAGGTTGCTTTATTTCTACCGGAACCGGATTGCTTACCGGTGGCGGTGGTGGCGGTGTTTTAGGCTTTGGTATCGGGTTCGACTCAGCTTTCCGGATCATTGCTTCTGCAGTAGCAGTATAATCCTTGTCATAATCAAAATCACCAAGCTGTGTGCTGTACTTGATCCTCCCTACCGGTTGGGTATAAGTTATAACCTTATCTTCCGGCTGCTTTGCCAGTTCCACCGTAGCGGAAAACTTCCCGAACTCTGCATTCTCCCTCCCGTTCGGAACATGAGTATCAATAATTATTGTTTTGGACACATAACCCATTTTTGTGAACACGAGCGTGTATTCCGCTCCAAGGTCAAGATCGATATTATATTTTCCCTTGCTTGGATCGATTACACGGTCGGGCTTGCCATTCTTCGTTATGGTGATGAGCGCATTCTCGAGATTGCCTCCTTCAGCCTGCATTTTCAGCTTAACAGAGAACTGTTCTCCCTGGGCGGACGAGTTTAATCCTGCTAAATGAAACAGTATGACAGCCATAAGCCGGATGCCCGAAATTAAAATTGAATTTTGTTTAAAGGTATTCATGGTCCTTGTCAAAAATACAAAATATTATCGCCCATACAGGAAAGGCTTTTAGTGTTTTAAATGTAACTTTGCAGCACAATCAATACAGTATGGAGCCTGAATTACAAACACTTTGCCATGAAGTTTGCCTGCTAAGCAAACGGGCAGGTGAATTTATCAGAACCGAACGAAACAAATTCTCTTCTGAGAAGGTGGAAACCAAAGGCAGGAACGATTTCGTTTCTTATGTCGATAAAGGCTCCGAAAAACTCATTGTGGAGAAATTAAGTGAATTACTGCCGGGTTCCGGATTCATTGCCGAGGAAGGCACTTCTACCCTGAAAGGAAAAATATACAACTGGATCATCGATCCTCTTGATGGCACCACTAACTTTATCCACGGTATCCCCTGCTTTGCTGTAAGCATTGCTCTTCTGCGGAATGAAGAATTGGTGCTTGGGGTTGTTTATGAAGTAAATCTCGATGAATGTTTTTATGCATGGGAAGGCAGCAAAGCATATATGAATGGAACGGAGATCTGTGTATCTAAAACAGAGAACTTATCCGGATCACTGATCGCAACAGGTTTTCCATATTATGATTACAGTCGCATGGATGAATATATGGAAGTGTTCCGGCACTTTATGAAGAACACCAGAGGCTTAAGAAGGCTTGGCTCTGCAGCTACTGATCTTGCCTATGTTGCCTGCGGGCGGTTCGAAGGCTTTTACGAATATAGCCTGCAGCCGTGGGATGTTGCTGCCGGGGCGTTTCTTGTACAGCAGGCCGGAGGAAAAGTAACCGACTTTTCCGGCGGAAAAAACTTTGTATTTGGCAGGGAGCTGGTAGCAGGAAATTCGGTATGTTTCAATGAATTCCTTGCTGCAATAAAGTTGTACCTGAAATGAAAGGAGATGAAAAACCTAAAACTACCTGGGATTATATCAGGATCTATTTCCCTGATATCTGGCAGTATCTCGTAATTATCATTACAATAATTATCGCGGCACTTTTTATTTTGTAGGTCCCGACCTTACAAGAAATTGTGCGATCTTTTCAAGGTCATCATCGTATTTTTCCGCAGTGGCAATCCCCGCTTCCTTCAGTGCTTTCAGGTTTTCTTCCGATGCGTTATCCATTTCGGTATCCGCTTCACCCATCTCGGGATTGATCCGGATATAATTATCGCCATTATCACCGGCATCAAAGATCTGCTTCAACTGGAAATCGATCGTATCACTTGCGCCCGACATCATAATATCCAGCACCGGCTCTATCCAGCCGAGCTTCCCCCAGCCTGCAGCTTTATCATAATCATAGCTTTTCTTCACAGATCCCGTTCCCAGCGACAGCATGAACATATTATCAGCAGTAACCTTTTTGCTTCCTCCTTCGCTGCAGAACTGGTGCCTGGCTTCGGCATAAGCACATAATGCGGGATTATTTGCGAATACACCTCCGTCCACAAGAGGATAAGAAACGCCACTCAGGGAAGTTGCACGTGCCGGTTCAAAATACGTTGGGGCAGCCGAAGTTGCTCTCGCCACCTCTCTTAAAAAATAATCGTATCCCGGCTTTTCCTTAGCATCATGCTGTGTAAAAAAATGAGTCGATCTTTTATGGATATTGTAAGACGTAATGATACAGGGTTTTAATAGCTGGCTGAGCCTCGAGTTGCCAAAATAATCATTCAATAATCCTTCTATGGCACCTGAAGGATATTTCTCTTCAGTAAACCCGTTCATTGAAAAAGCTTTATGGCGAAAGCTTTCCTGGAATATTGTTCCGCCATTCTTCAAATAAATATCTACGGCATCTTTTGCTGAAAACCTAGCCCTGCCATCAGTTCCTGGAGTGAGGTACAAACAGGTAAGAATTCCTCCTGTACTGGTACCGGCAAACAGATCGAAATAATCTGCGATGCGTGCATCCTGGTTGCCTGACAGCCGCTGGATCTTACTTTCCAGAGCAACTATCACCTGCCCCGGGAGAACACCTCTTATCCCGCCCCCATCAATAGATAATATCTTTAATAATTCAGCCATGTTTATTACCTGTTAAGTTAACCTTTAGTAAATTTAACTTAAAATGAATAACATAAGAATATATCCCCGATTTTAATGAAGAACGAAATCACCGTGGGTGCTGGTGCACCTGCGTACTTCTTATGCACCACAGCCCGATGAAGGTGATCAGTCCGTTCAGCAGCAGCAGCTCGTATCCGAATTTGTAACCGCCAAGCCAGCTTTCGGAATTTTCGCGGAGCACATAGCAAATGGCAATTGAAAGAACAGATATAAGCGGCACCAGTTTATCCTGTACCCTGACCTTGGTAAATAGCCCGAAACTAAAAAGGCCGAGCAACGGACCGTATGTATACGCTGCAACGGTGAAGATCGAATCGAGCACTGAGGTTTTCGGGATCATTTCACAAAGAACAATCGTGATCAGTAATATAACAGCAAAACCAATATGGACCCAATGGCGGACCTGTGTCTTCTTTTTTTCCGAATAATCCTTTTCATCCGTTTTTAAAAAGTCGATGCAGAAAGAGGTGGTTAGCGTGGTAAGCACTGAATCCGCACTTGAGAACGTGGCAGCCGTGAGTCCGACAATAAAGACCACTGCTGCAAAAATCCCAAGGTTATTGAGCGCAAGCGATGGAAATACCTGGTCGGTAATGACTTTACCCGTTTCCGGGTTCAACGGCAGTGCAATGCCAAGTTTTTCGGAATACATGTAAAGCAGTGCGCCTAAAGAAACAAAAAAAAGGTTGACAAAAACAAGGACAATGCTGAACAAGTAAATATTCTTCTGCGCATCTCCAAGGTTCCTGCAGCTCAGGTTCTTCTGCATCATATTCTGATCGAGCCCTGTCATAACAACAGCTATAAATGCTCCGCTGAAGAACTGCTTGAAAAAATAATTCTTTTCCCTCCAGTCCCAGAAGAAGGTCTCTGAGAAGCGGCTGTTCCTTACCTCTGAGATCACATCTCCAAGTCCCATGTCCAACTGTGACATGATAGCGATGATTGAGAAAACTACCCCCAGGAGAAGCAATCCTGACTGCAGCGTATCTGTCCATACAAGTGTTTTTATTCCGCCACGATAAGTATACAGCAGCATCAGAACAATAATAATTGCAACTGTAAGCGCAAACGGAACACTATCCCTGAATATGAAAAAGTGCAGCACCCCTGCTGCGAGGAATAAACGGAGCGCAGCACCGATGATCCTTGAAACAAGAAAATAAAAAGACCCTGTTTTCTGCGAATAATCCCCGAAGCGTCCCTGCAGGTAACTGTAAATGGAAGTTAAATTTAACCTGTAATATACCGGGAGCAGCACCTTTGCGATGATCAGGTAACCAAGCAGGTATCCCAGGACCAACTGCATATAGGAAAACTGGTTGCTGCTGACAGTTCCAGGCAGTGAAATAAAAGTAACACCGGATAAAGAATCCCCGATCATCCCGAATGCTACCGCGTACCATGGAGAAGACTTATTTCCGAGAAAATAAGCATCATTCCCTGCATTGCGCGAAGTGTACCAGGCAATCATCATGAGAAGGCCGAAATAACCGAAAATGCTTATTATAATAATTAATGGAGACATGAATATGGTATATTATTCAAATTAAAGAAATAATCAGCAGGCCCTCACCTCATGCATTTTTAGTATATTAACAAAGTTTTTCACAAACCTACAGATGAAGCGAAAACACATACCAGGGATTATTTTGCTCTTTTTTCTCGCAGCAGCTTCCTCTTCTTTCTTAATATCATTTAAAGCGGCACCGATTTCAATTTTAAAGATTGAAAACAAGAGAACAGCATCCGGTAATAACTACACGATCTTTCATAAGAATGACATGAAGCTGGATGTCACACTCAAAAGGCCTCTCAAAAGCGACAAAAGCATTCACCTCTGCATTGCAGGTCCGTTTACAGACCTTGTTTCCTTGACCGTTGACGGTCTTTTTATAGATAACGGGATCGTACATAACAGGAATAAAATCAACCGTTCATTGGGCGGAGGAATAAAAATCATCAATGGTGAATGTGAAATATTTCCCACACAAAAAGGAAAACTGCTGAACGACTCCCTCATAAAGTCCATAACTGCCGGTAAAGGCTCTTTCTTCCAGCAGATCCAGTTAATAGAAAAGGGAAAAGGTGCTAAATTCAAGGACGTCAAGGAATTTCAACGAAGGGCCATTGTTAAGCTGAAACAAAATAAAACGGCCGTGATCGAGTCCTACGAACACATCACGCTTGCTGCATTTACTAAAGACCTGCTGGAGCTTGGGGTGCTTGATGCGATTTACACCGACATGGGCTCATGGGATGAAGGCTGGTATAGAAAGGGAAGCTCCGTTGAAACTATTGGAAGGCTAAGAACCCAGACTGCCAGGCAATGTAATTGGGTGATCTTGAAGAACTAAAATGTGCGGAATAACAGGAATAAAAGCTTTCAGCGATAAGGGAAGAACATATCTGGATAAGATAGGGGCTTCTACTGCATGTCTTACCAGCCGCGGCCCTGACGGTGACGGCATTTTCGTGCATAATAACACTGCGCTCGGGCATCGCAGGCTGTCTATTATTGATACCTCGAACCTTGCCGATCAGCCATTCACCGATGACACGGGAAGATACACCATCGTATTTAATGGTGAGATCTTCAATTATCCTGAGCTCCGGAATTACCTTACCGCAAAAGGAATAAGGTTCCGGTCGCAAAGCGATACCGAGGTTTTGCTTTACATGTATATTTCCGAAAAAGAAAAATGCCTTGAGAAGCTGGATGGGGAATTTGCATTCGCAGTTTACGATAATGTGACTGCGGAGCTGTTTTTTGCCCGTGATCGTTTCGGGATCAAGCCTTTTTACTACTATAAAGATGCGGAACGTTTTGTTTTTGCCTCTGAACTCAAAGCATTAACAGCATTTGAGATACCAAAAGTGATTGACAAATCCTCATTACAAACTTATTTCCACCTCAACTATATCCCCTCACCCTATTCCATTTTCGAAAATGTTTTTAAGCTGGAAGCCGGAAATTATATGCTCCTGGATCATTCCGGCCAGCTTACACAAAGAAGTTATTATGAAATCAATGTAGTTGCTGAGGACAGTGCTTACCCTGGTTACGAGGCCGCAAAAAAGAAATTACAGGAACTCCTGGAAAACTCTGTTCAGAAACGAATGATCTCAGATGTGCCGCTTGGTACATTCCTGAGTGGCGGAATTGATTCATCCATTATTACCGCAATTGCTGCAAAACACACTGGAAAGCTGAATACATTTTCAATAGGCTACAAAGATGAACCATTGTTTGACGAAACATATTTCGCAGAGCTTGTCGCGAAGAAACACAACACCAGTCATACGGTATTCTCCCTGGGAAATGAAGATCTTTTTGCAAACCTGCACAATGTGCTGGATTATATTGATGAACCTTTTGCTGATTCGTCTGCCTTGGCTGTAAGCATTTTAAGCATGCATACAAAAAAGCATGTTACTGTAGCCCTTTCCGGGGATGGGGCTGACGAGATATTCGGGGGATATAACAAACATTCTGCGGAGCTTGCTGCACGGAATCCGGGAATGAAAGCGAAAATAGTCCAGGCGGCTTACCCGCTTCTAAAATATTTGCCGAAGTCGAGAAATACAAAAGCCGGCAATATGGCCCGGCAGCTGGCAAAGTTCGCAGAAGGCAGCAGGCTCAGTGAAAAAGAGCGTTACTGGAGCTGGGCAAAATGGTCCGGTTTTCAACCGGGTGAAATATTTAATGCCAAGTATGCATCTGAACTTAACATTAATGCAGCTGAAAAAAGGAAAGACCAGATTTTAGAGCATATCAGTTCCGATTATAATTCTGTTCTCCTGACCGACATGAAACTTGTACTCGAGAATGATATGCTCGTTAAAGTTGACCGCATGAGCATGAGCAGAAGCCTCGAGGTACGTGTCCCATTTCTCGATCATCATCTTGTGGATTTTGCATTTTCATTGCCCCACCACTTTAAAATAGATAAATTTCAAAGAAAGAAAATATTGAAGGATGCGTTTCGAACAGAGCTCCCCATAGAATTGTTTAACAGGGGAAAAAAAGGTTTTGAGGTACCATTGCTTAAATGGTTCAGGACTGATCTAAAAAGCATGATCACAGACGACCTGCTCAGCGATAAATTTATCACGGAACAAAACATATTCAATCCCGGCACTATTAAAAAATTAAAATCAACGCTCTTCAGCAGTAACCCGGACGATGCCGTGGAAAAAACCTGGGCGCTTATTGTTTTTCAATACTGGTGGAAAAAGCATTTCAACTCCTGATATGGTAAAAGTACTTCGTATAATCAATCGTTTTAACCTTGGCGGGCCAACCTATAATGTCGCCTACCTGAGCCGTTACCTGTCAGATGAATATGAAACACTACTTGTTGGAGGAGCCAAGGACGATACTGAAGAAAGCTCTGATTTTATTCTTCGCAATCTGGGTTTAAAACCGGTGATCGTGGAAGAAATGATGAGAGAGATAGATCTAAAAAACGACTATGCTGCGTATAAAAAAATAAAACAACTGATTCTGGACTTCAAGCCCGATATTGTTCATACCCATGCCTCAAAAGCCGGAACCTTGGGCCGACTGGCGGCTGCATCCTGCAAGGTTCCTGTAATCGTACATACTTTTCATGGACATGTTTTTCACTCTTATTTCGGAAAATTAAAAACCGCATTTTATAAGAACATTGAACGTTTCCTTGCACGGAAATCCACCGCTATCATTGCCATAAGTGAGATTCAGAAAGATGAGCTGACGAGGATACATAAGATCTGTCCCCCGGAAAAAGTCCACGTGGTCCCACTCGGTTTTGACCTTTCGCGGTTCCAGGAAGACCTTCCGCTGAAAAGAAAACGCTTTCGCGAACAGTTCAGGATTCGTGACGATGAAATTGTTATAACAATTGTGGGGAGATTGGTGCCGGTTAAGAACCACACATTATTCCTGGAAGCATTTAAGATCGTCTCTCAGAAAACTGCATTTAAGATCCGGGCAGTAATAGTGGGCGATGGTGAGTCGAGGAAGGATATTGAGGCGAAAGCAAACGAACTGGGCTTGCCATTCAACGATGGCACCAAGCCGAGTCCGCCTGCGCTTATCACATTCACCTCCTGGATCAAAGAAGTGGATGTTGCCCTGGCAGGCAGCGATATTGTTGCGCTAACTTCTTTCAATGAAGGGACACCGGTGAGCCTGATAGAAGCGCAGGCAGCTGGAAAACCGGTGGTTTCTACCAACGTTGGCGGAATAGGCAATGTTGTGTTAAAGGATGAAACAGCTTTTCTTTGTGAAGGAAATGATCCTGAAGAATTTGCACAGCAGATTTTAAAGCTTACAGAAGATTCTTCACTTCGTGAAAAGATGAGTAAACAGGGCTGGGACCATGTAAGAGAAAAATTTCATTTTACACGCCTGGTTTCCGACATGAAAAAACTCTATTCCGCGCTACTGGAAAAGCAGTAATTGCATCAATATTAAGGGCATTCGGGAATATTTGCTAAATTTGTCTGTTACAATAACAGACATTTATGCGTAAACTGCTCATTTTCCTTGGAATCGCCCTGCTTCTCTCAGGCTGCGGCTGGTTAAACCCGAACATTATGCTGAAAACGGGTAAAGATTACCAATACACAAAATTTTCTGATTCGGTAAATAAAAAGGAATACAGATTATCCTCCAACGACATCCTTGAATTCAGCCTTTATTCCAATGAAGGGTTCAAACTTGTGGATCTTACTTCATTGAACAGCGCTAACATGGGTTATCGTTTTGAAAATTCCATCCAATACCTGATAGAGTCTGATGGCTTTTGCAAGCTTCCGATATTAGGCCGTATGAAACTCAATGGTATGACAATAAAAGAAGTAGAGCTACAGCTTGAAGAAAAATATTCAGCTTATTATATCAAACCGTTTGTTATAGTTAAGGTTCTGAACAAGAGGGTTATCGTTTTTCCCGGTAGTGCTGGCGATGCAAAAGTAATTCCTCTTGTAAATAATAACACAACTTTGATCGAAGCTATTGCTCTTGCCGGAGGAATTGCTGATGATGGAAAAGCACGTCAGATTAAGCTTATAAGGGATGTAGGAGGATCACCGGAGGTCTATTTGATTGATCTTTCTAAAATCGAGGGTATAAAACTAGCTGGAATGGTTCTTCAGTCTAATGATATTATTTACATCGAACCCCGAAGGAAAGTCAGTTCGAAGATCGTTCAGGAACTCGCACCGATTGTCAGTATCCTTACAAGTATATTCATCATTATAACATACTCAAGGGCTATCAGTAGATAACCTTACCAAGATGCTACAGGAGAATATATCCAAGACTAACGATAACTTTGAACAATACAAAGAGCGGATTTCAAACTTCAGCGGAGAGTTTGAGCTCGGGCTTTTTATTCATATTGCCCGTACAAGTTTATTTTGGGTCATTGCCTTTTTTCTCCTCTCCTGGGCGGGGGCTTTCTTATATCTGCGATATACACAGCCAGTATACGAGTCTTCAAGTGTTATCCAGCTCCAGACAAGTGACAATGCCAACAAGATCCTGAAGGTTGATAATATTGCCGAGAACCAGAATGAACTGGCCGAAGCCGTGGAGCTTTTGCGGTCTAAAGTCTTTTTTAACAGGATCCTTTCCAAGCTGCCCCTGGAAATTGGTTATTATTCAGAAGGTACTTTTAAATCCAATGAACAATACCTGGGATGTCCGTTCAGTGTAGAGGCCAAGATCTTAAACCAGCAGATCATCGGAACGCATATCTCCATCGACTTTACAGATGGAAGCAGTGGTGTTGTTAATTTTAAAATCAAGGACAAAACTTATTCGCAGCCGTTTAAAACCGGGAAATTATTAAAGTTTGAAGACTTTGAACTCGTTATCATGATCAGGAATTATAATGAGATCCGTTCACAGCAAGTCCTCGCCAAACAAAATGCTTTTTATATCGTTTTTAATGATCTCAATACGTTAGTGAATGAGCTTTACCCGAATCTCGAGGTAAAGCTTCTTAACAATGACGCCAAGACGATCCAGATCTCATTTAAAGACTACAATGCACAGAAAGCAACAGACATTGTTACAATGATGACTGATGAATACAAGCATTTTGATGAGGAAAGAAAAGGGGAAAGCGCAAAAAGTGTTCTTGAATTCATTGATGAACAACTTGATGTGGCATATACGCGGTTAAAAAGTTCTGAAAATTCTATTCAGTTATTTAAAAAGGACAACAAGCTTGCCACCGAACAGCAGGAGATGAAATCGGTGAATTTGCAGCGGCTTACAAACCTCCAGGACAGGATCATCCAGCTTGATCTGGAAGAAAATGTACTTAAAAAGATCAGTGCTAATATCGGAGCTTCCAAGATTGTGGACACTTACAAATTACTCGCAATGCTTTCGGGCACAGAATACGAAAGTAAAATCTCCAAATCACTCGAAGAGATCAATAAACTTCTGACGGCCAAAGAAAATGCCCTTTATGAAGCTACACCCAATAATGAATCTATAAAGAATATCGATTATCAGATCAACAACCAGAAGCGCCTGATGGTTGAGAGCCTTGCTCCCATTCTTGAAAGCATCAGCGACAAACGTACCGTTCTCCTGAATAAGATAAATGAATATACGGGCGCATTTTCCAGTGATCCCGAAAGTGAAGTGGAGTACGCCAGATTACAAAGGTTATTTTCCATTAATGAGAAATACTATACACTTTTGCTGGAGAAAAAAACCGAATATTCTATCTCCAAAGCCGGATTAAAATCATTCACCGTGCTTCTTGAAAATGCACAGGTACCGATTGACCCCGTTTCACCAAATAGAAAAGTTACAATCCTTATCTTTTCCCTGATCGCGCTTTTATTAAGCCTTGGCCTTATACTCGGACGATATGTTTCTCATAACCAGATAAACTCTCTTAACGAAATTACCAAGCATACCCGGGCAACAATCAGCGTTCTGGGGATCGTTCCGAAATACCGCCAGCATATTCCGGTTTCACAACTCCTTATAGATAAAAGCCCGAAGTCACTTGTTGCAGAGGCATTCCGTTCCATCAGGACCAATCTTCAATTCATCTCAAATGCTCCGGGGCCAAAAATTGTTGCCCTCACCTCTACCATTTCAGGTGAAGGTAAAACCTTTGTTGCGATCAATCTTGCCGGAATCATTGCATTTTCAGGCAAAAAAGTGATCATCCTGGATCTTGACATGCGGAAGCCGAAGATCCACATGGGATTCAATGCTCAGAATTCAAAAGGGATGAGCACATTACTTATTAATAAAGATGACCTTTCCAGCACTATACAAAAGAGCAGCCTCGAAGGGCTTGATTTTATTACTGCAGGCCCGATTCCTCCCAATCCTTCGGAATTAATCATCAGCCCGAAGATGGAAGAGATCCTTGAAACCTTAAAAACAATGTATGATGTGATCATTGTTGATAATCCTCCTGTTGGACTTGTCAGTGACGGAATTGCAATGATCCAGAAAGCCGATTATCCGATCTATATTTTCAGGGCGGATTACTCAAAGAGGAACTTCATCCAGATTGTTGACAGGCTGTATAATGAAAGCAATATTAAGAACCTGTCGGTGATCCTGAACGGGGTTGATGTAGAAAGAAAGAGCTATGGATATAACTACGGTTATGGATACGGGTACGGCTATGGATACGGATACGGTTACTATGATGACAACTCTAAAAGAAGTAAAAAGGATGCCGAATAAAATTGACCTCTATGCAAGTAATTAAAACTGAAATACCTGGCCTGCTAATCATTCAGCCAAGAATCTTCCAAGATAACCGGGGATATTTCTTCGAGTCATATCATAAAAGGGTGCTTTCTGAACAAGGTTTAACTGCTGATTTCGTCCAGGATAACCAGTCACTTTCACAAAAAGGTGTCCTGCGCGGGCTTCATTTCCAGGCACCGCCACATGCGCAAGGTAAACTTGTATGTGTTATAAAAGGTGCTGTTCTTGATGTTGCAGTTGATATCCGCAAAGATTCACCTTCATACGGAAAACATGTTGCTGTTGAGCTGAATGAAAAGAATAAAACCATGTTATGGATTCCGGAAGGATTCGCCCATGGTTTCCTCACTTTACAGGACAACACTATTTTCAGCTACAAATGCACTAATTATTACAATAAAGAATCCGAGGGCTCGATACTATGGAGTGATCCCGAAATCGCCATTTCATGGGGGAGTACATCACCGGTGCTTTCTGAAAAAGATATCCGGGGAATTCCTTTAAAAGAATTTTCAACACCATTTTTAAAAATGAACCTGTAATGGATGGCAAGCTTTACCTGGTCTTAGTTTATGGTTCATATTTCATCAGCACTGTGATCCTGTCATTCCTGATCAATGGGCTGTTCCTTAAATTTGCAACCACCCTGGGAATCCGGAATACCAATCAAACGGTTATCCGCTGGAGTCCGCAGGCCAAGCCTTCACTGGGGGGCATCTCTTTTTATATTATATTCCTCATTTCAATTGCCAGTTATCCTATCTTTTTTGAGCAATCAAAGGTGCTCTTAAGCAAACCTTTGCTGGGCATTTTAGCGGCCTGCACTTTGGCTTTTCTCATGGGTCTTTCAGATGATGCTTATAACACAAAACCCCTCCTTAAATTCATCATCCAGCTATGCTGCGGGCTGATCCTTATTTCAACAGGAACATATATTTCCATATTCTCTAACATGCTCTTTAATTATGCCCTCACACTCTTCTGGGTAGTAGGCCTTATGAATTCCATTAACATGCTTGACAACATGGATGGCATTACCACGCTTGTCTCAATTACGATTATTATAAGTGCGCTTTTCATTTTGTATATAAACAACGATAATTACAGCATTCACATTATGCTATTAATCGGTGTACTAGCTGCCCTGATAGGATTCCTGTTCTTCAACTGGCATCCTTCAAAAATGTTCATGGGCGATACCGGCAGCCAGTTCCTCGGACTGTTCCTTGCCGCGATGGGTATTATCTATTTCTGGAATACCCCGGATGTCCATGGAAAGCTGATCCAGTCAAAACAATTTTTTGTTACTATTCTCACGTTTGCCATTCCGATCATCGATACCACAACCGTTACGATAAACCGTCTCCTGAAAGGCAAATCCCCTTTTGT
>DASVUX010000045.1:0-7512 GCA_036386835.1 Bacteroidia bacterium | reverse complement strand
AGTTATATAAATTAAAGATCGAGGGAACACATCTTGTAAAGGATATTCTCCTGATCTGCATCGGGATCCTTTCCGCTGGTTTCGGCCTCGAAGGCTTTCTTCTTCCCAATTCATTTATTGACGGTGGTGTAACGGGGATATCACTGCTTATGACAGAACTCACGGGCACTTCACTTTCCATTCTTATTGTTCTGATCAACCTGCCATTTGTTTTTCTTGGCTATAAGCAGATCGGTAAAGCTTTCGCAATAAAGAGCATCCTGGCGATTTGCGGGCTGGCGCTTATAATAAGTGTTGTCCATTATCCCGTGATCACAGCCGATAAGCTGCTGGTATCTGTTTTCGGAGGGTTCTTTATCGGGGCCGGGATCGGGTTTGCAGTAAGAGGCGGTGCGGTACTTGACGGAACCGAGATTCTTGCCGTTTACCTTACCAAACGCACTGGCCTTACGATGGGTGACATCATCCTGATTTTCAATATCCTTATTTTTTCAGTAGCTGCCTACCTGCTTTCAATTGAAACTGCCCTCTACTCTGTTCTCACCTATATGGTGGCCGCTAAAACCGTTGACTTTGTAATAGAAGGTGTTGAAGAATACATCGGTGTAACTATTGTGTCGTCACACAGTGAAGAGATCCGCCTGATGATCATCGAGAAAATGGGCAGGGGTGTCACGATCTATTCGGGGAAAAGAGGCTATGGGAAGCGGGGGCATTCACTCAATGAAATAGATATTGTTTATTCTGTGATTACAAGGCTGGAAATTGCGAAATTGCAGACCGAAACGGATAAGATAGATCCGAATGCCTTTATCGTAATGAACAGGGTGAAGGATACAAAAGGCGGCATCATTAAGAAGCGCCCGTTAAAGCATTAAGAAATTAAATAACGTACTCTATGTGGAAATATATTGCGGGTAAGATCCTGAGAAATAAGGTTACATTCATCCTGGTCATTGCCGCGATCACCGGCTTTATGGTCTATGAAACCTGCCAGATCAAGCTTTCTTATGATTTTGCCAAAGTGCTGCCTGCGGATGATCCTGCTTATGTCGGCTATATGGATTTTAAGAAGAAATTCGGTGAGGACGGCAATGTAATGGTAATGGGCTTCAGTAGTCCCGACCTTTTTAAACCGGAATTGTTCAACGACTGGAGCTCCCTTAATTCACAAATAAAATCCATCCAGGGCATCAAGGACGTGTTATCCATCTCCAGCCTTTACAATGTTTACAGGAATGACAGCCTGAGTAAATTTGAATTCAGACCTATTTCCCCCGGAAATACTTATTCCAAGGCGGAACTTGATTCCATAAAAAACCTGATCTATTCGTTGCCTTTCTACGAAGGACTTGTTTATAATAAGGAAACAGGTGCTACTTTAATGGCGATCACGTTCAACAACAAGGACCTTAACAGTGCACGAAGACTGGAAATGGTGAAAGAAATCACCATCGCCACCGATGCATTCGCAAAGAAAAACAATATCCGGATCCACTATTCCGGGATGCCCTACATTCGTTCTCACGTGATGGAAAAGGTATCCGGTGAGATGGGCCTTTTTATGGGATTGGCGGTACTTGTTACAGCAATCATCCTCTGGCTGTTCTTCCGCTCCTTATCGTCTGTGGTGGTTTCATTGATCGTAGCAGCTATTGGCGTTGTTTGGTCGCTTGGTGTAATGCAGCTCTTCGGATATAAGATCACTATCCTTTCAGGATTGATCCCGCCATTGATCATCGTGATCGGTATTCCGAACTGCGTGTTCCTGATCAACAAATACCATTCGGAGTACGTAAAGCATAACAATAAGATGAAAGCGCTTTCACGGACCATAGCAACAATGGGAGGAACCCTGTTCCTTGCCAATGTTACAACAGCAATAGGTTTTGGAGTTCTTTATTATACCAGCAGCCCTCTTCTTGTGGAATTTGGTATTGTTGCAGCAATCGGTGTTATGCTGACCTTTGTGATCAGCATTATCATTGCCCCTATCTTTTTAAATTACATTGCGGTTCCGAAGGCGAAACATACCACCCACCTGGAAGCGAAGTATATTAATAAATTTCTTGCAAAGGTTGATTACTGGGTACAGAACAAGCGGAACCAGATCTATATTACCATCAGCATTATTACGCTTATTGCCTGCTGGGGGATGACAAAAATGAACCTCCTTGGATTTGTGGTAGACGATCTGCCTAAAAAGGACCCGGTTTACGAAGACCTTAGTTTCTTTGAGAAAAATTTCAAAGGTGTTCTGCCATTTGAAATTGTGATCGATACTAAAAAACCAGAAGGGGTTTTTAGTGACAACGCCAAGATCCTTTATAAAATCAACCGGCTGCAGAAAACATTTGCTGAGTATTCCGAGTTCTCCGAACCGCTGTCAGTTGCCGAAGGAGTAAAGTTCTCTTACCAGGCATACCGTGGCGGTGACCCTAAATATTACAAAGTTCCCGGGGCGTCAGACCTCAAAACACTTTCGGAATATTCAGGCACACTTTCCGGTCAGCAGAACAAACTCAGGTTCTTTATTGACAGCACTAAACAATTTACACGCATTAGCTTCCAGATGGCGGATGTAGGATCTGTACGGATCAAGCAGCTTGTGAAAGAATTAAAGCCTAAGATCGACAGCATATTCCCTCCTGAAGAATTCCGTGTGGAGCTGACCGGTCATAGCCTTGTATTCCTGAAGTCGAATGATTACCTGCTGAAGAACCTTTATGAAAGCCTTGCAATTGAGATCATTCTCGAAACCCTTGTAGCGCTTGCTTTATTCCGCTCACTGCGAATTATCATTCTATCAAAGATCCCGGTATTGATCCCGCTGATCATTACTGCGGGCGTGATGGGGTTCCTGGGTATCAATTTCAAACCGACCACGATCCTTATTTTCAGCATTGCATTCGGGATCTCATCCGATGGAACAATATATTTCCTTACTAAATACAGGCAGGAGCTTAAGGTGAAAGGCAGAAGTGTCGCGGAAGCTATTTCAGTTACTATAAGAGAAACCGGACTAAGCATGATCTACACTGCGATCATTCTTTTCTGCGGCTTTGCGATCTTCGCTGCTTCGAGCTTTGGAGGAACAGTTGCACTCGGAGTATTGGTTTCATTAACCCTGCTTGTTGCCATGATCACAAACCTGATCATGCTGCCTGCAATTCTTTTATCAATTGACAATCGTCAGAGGAGAAGGGAAGCATTGCAGAAACCTTTAATTGAAATTACAGAAGATCCGGAAGATTAGAATTAAAGGAGGAATTACTGCGGATTGTTAGTCCGAATGCATGGCACAGTGCTTCTGTCATTAAGATTGCCGGTGCATCATCACCCGGATATGATACCGGTATCCGTTTATCAATTGATAATCGCCAGTAAACACCGGAGTATAACATACCCCTTTAGAAATAAGAATCGGGATTGCAAGACTGCAATCCCGATTCTTATTTTATATTATGAAAATTCCTTTTGTATCGGAGCCAGCTAAAATAGAAATGCCGTTTACTGCTGTTTCCTGATCTTTATGATCCTCAGCCAGTGAAGCATGACAATTACAGAATACGAAGGATCGATCTCGTACCATTTCTTTGCGAAATTCAGGCTGTTCGGGCTCTTGTGGTGATTATTCTGAAATAATTCCCCGAGCATCAGGATATCAATAGGGAGGGAATTTTTGCTGTGATCGTTATTATCATAATTGGAGTATCCGTATTTATGACCGCACCAGTTTACCACTGCACCATGTATAGGGCCCATCAGGAAATGGATCGGAAGCAACAGAAATTGCCACCATGCCGTTGCAAAATAAAAATAAAACAAGAAATAAAGTACGCCAAAACCTATTCTTACGAGCCACATATCGCTTATCCTGTCCATAAGCGGCCATACAGGATAATCTCCCCTGAAAGGCTTTTCCGGCTCAACATTTTTTGAAACGAAATCAAAGTAGATCTTTTTTGTGTGCCACATCATTCCGAACACATCTTTGAAGAAATGCGGGGAATGCGGATCCTTGTCAGTATCACTGTATGCATGATGCATCCGGTGAAGAATGGCGTATGCCCGGGGATTCAAAAATGAGGAACCCTGGGTCAGGAACGTAAGCATGTAAAAGAAACGCTCCCAGAACTTATTCATGGTGAAGAGTTTATGGGACGAAAAACGGTGAAGAAAAAAGGTCTGGCAGAACAAGGAAAGAAACCAATGCAAAAGGAAAAATACTAAAATGATCATGAGCGGGTAACAGTATATAAATTTGACACAAGGTACTAAAAAAACGCCATGCCAGACCAAATTAACGCTGATTTCCCTTAATTGTTCATGAATTTCGGCATTCTCCTTTAATTCATATCTTTGTGCCTGAAAATAAACGAATTGAATAATGGACTTAAGTAAATTAAAGAGGCGACCGTCCTATCCGTTTGAAACTATAGCCGTTGCAATTTCATTTTCACCCAGCTGTTTACCGATCCTTCTTGAAGCCAAAAGACTTTCCGATATCTGCAGAGCTGCATTACTACTCCTGCATATCGGGGAGAAATCCAGTGAAAAAGATCAGCAGCTGGATGAATTGCTTGCAAAAGCGAAGATCAATCCCAATCAATCCCGGGTAATCTGGATGGAAGGCGAACCTGTTGATACCATTCTCCGGTTATGTAAACTCAATATGGTGGATCTGCTTATCCTTGGAGCACTTGAAAAGGAAAACATCCTCAAATTTTATATTGGGTCAATAGCCAGGAATATCAGCAGAAGGGCAAAATGTTCCGTGCTGCTGCTTACAAACCCGGCAGAAAAATTATTAAAGTGGAAAAAATTCATCGTTAATGGTGTGGAAAACCCCAAGACCATCCATACTATTAACACGGCTCTTTATCTTGCCAAGCACGTCCAGGTAAAAGATGTTACTATCGTTAATGAGATTCATCTGCCGGGAGTTGCTATGGCGATCGCAGATGAAAGCACTGCCCCTGAGGCAAAAGAATTCAAAAAACATATCACGGAAGATTATACGGAAGACCTCCAGTCGCTTATAGAAAAATGTGATGCAGGTGATATTAAAATTACAGATAAGATAGTAAAGGGCAAGCCCGGATATGCAATAAGCAAATATGCAAGTGACCGTAAGGCCGACCTGCTGGTGATCAACTCACCTGATACCCATTTGAATCTCTTTGACAGAATTTTCACACACGATATAGAATTTATACTGGCCGATCTTCCCTGCAATGTACTCATTGTGCATTCACGGGTAGCAGCTGACTAGCCTATGAAATTAGGACACCACGACCTGATCATCCTGCTCACCAGTATAGGTGGCCTGCTGATTCTTGCCCGCATCTTTGCCGAACTCGGCAAGAAGATAAAGATGCCTATTGTTATGGGTGAGATCATGCTTGGCATCATCCTAGGTCCAACCTGCTTCGGATCATTTTCACCTGAAACTTTTGATTATATTTTCCCAAAAACAGGAGCAGCAAAAATTGCGATGGATGGGATTACCCAGCTTGCAGTAATCATGCTTTTATTTGTTGCCGGAATGGAAGTTCAGCTCCAGATAATGTTAAAGCAGGGGAAAACTGCGATCTATACAAGCTTTACAAGCATGATCATTCCCTTTATGCTTGGCTTTGGCGCTGTATGGTTTTTCCCGGATTTTTTCAATTATACCCCTGACCGAAAACTTGTCTATGCATTATTTTTCGGAATTGCAATGGCAGTATCGGCTTTACCGGTGATCACGCGGATACTCATGGACCTTAATCTTTTCAAAACAAAGATTGGAATGATCATTATTGCTGCAGCCATCTTTGATGATCTTACGGGCTGGCTCATCTTTTCGTTTGTATTAAGTTTAATGGGACAGGAAGGCGAGATCACCAGCATCTGGTTTACCATTGGAATGATCATCGGATTTGGTTTATTCATGCTCATCGTTGGACGCTGGATCATCAATCATGTATTGCCATGGATCCAGAAAAACCTTTCATGGCCGGGAGGCGTACTTTCCATTTCGTTAGGTTTTTGTTTTTTAGGGGCTGCATTCACGGAGTACATCGGGCTGCATGCAATACTTGGGGCTTTTATCGTCGGGATAGCCCTTGGCGACAGTGTTCACCTGCAGGAGCGGGAGCGTGAGATCATCCACCAGTTCGTAACGAATGTTTTTGCACCATTGTTTTTTGTCGGCATCGGTTTAAAAGTAAATTTCATCCAGAATTTCGACTGGCAGCTGGTTACACTTGTAGTATTCCTGGCTTGTATCTGTAAAGTGTTTGGCGCTTCACTAGGTGCTTATCTCGGTGGGCTTACCAAGCGGGAATCCCTGGCTGTTGGCTTTGGACTGAATGCACGTGGCGCAATGGAGATCATTCTTGGGACACTTGCGTTAAGTGCCGGGCTAATTGATGAAAAAATGTTTGTTGCCCTTGTTGTAATGGCTCTACTTACAAGTATGATCAGCGGTCCGTTGATGAAGCGTTTCCTTGAATAAGTTTCTTTATACAAATCACTAATGGCCGGTCATCCCGTGCCTCGACACGGGATCTCTTTCAAATTATAAGGCTCTAATCTTGTACATATGAACGCGGATTTCTTAAGATCTTCAAGATTTTAAATAATTGTTAAGCTGTTTTTTGATAAAATTATGATTTGATTCTGCCTGGACTTCGCCCGATCTATAATATTCTTTACTTTCAGTTCGCTGACAAATAAAAATTTTATGCTCCGCTTATCCTGATTCTATTTGTAAATTTGTATTAATTAGTAATTTGTAATAAGTAAAATGTTAGGATTAAAATTACCTACTGATCCCCGCTGGGTCAATATTGTTGAAAGTAATATTTCGGAAATTCTGACCGACCATGCGTGGTGCGAGCAAAAAGCCGCGACAAATGCACTTTCGCTGATCGTCAACAATCCAAATTACACGGAGATGGTAACGGCACTTATTGAGATCGTTAAGGAAGAACTGGAACATTTTCAGCAGGTTCATGAGCTGATCAAGGCCCGCGGATTAACACTTGGGCTTGAGCGCAAGGATCATTACGTTAACGAGCTTTATAAGTTCATGCAAAAAGGCGGAAGCAGGAAACAATCGCTTGTGGACCGGCTGCTATTCTCAGCAATGATCGAAGCCCGGAGCTGCGAACGTTTCAGGGTACTTTCAGAAAATATAAAGGATCCTGAGCTTGCAAAATTCTACCGGGAATTAATGATCTCGGAAGCAGGCCATTATACTACGTTCATCGGGTTTGCCCGCGAACACGGTGAAGGGATTGATGTAGATAAGCGCTGGAAAGAATGGCTTGAATTTGAAGCTTCTATTATTTCAAATTATGGAAAATCAGAAACGATCCACGGGTAAAGTACTTTCTCCACGGCAAACTACCCGATCATTTTTGCCTTCCAGCTTTCAGGGATCGTTATGGTTTGATTTGTTTTATAATTAAAGCATACAATTACCGCGAGGCCCTTAGCCGCTTCTACTTCCTTTCCATCAAT
>DASVUX010000044.1:0-24747 GCA_036386835.1 Bacteroidia bacterium | reverse complement strand
GATGCGAGCTTGATCCTCTGGGCTTCACCACCGCTAAGTGTGCTGGAAGCCTGGCCAAGCTGAACATATCCTAAACCGACATCAGAAAGAGGTATCAGTTTTTGCACGATCTTCTTTTCCGTATTTGAAGGGCGGTCGGATGAATTGAAAAAGTCAACGGCATCATCCACCGTCATTTCAAGCACTTCGGATACATTTTTCTCTTTATATTTAATTTCAAGCACTTCCTGCTTAAACCGCTTTCCATTGCAGGCTTCACACAGCAAATGGATATCAGCCATGAACTGCATTTCCACTGTTACAATACCTTCTCCTTCACAGATCTCGCACCTGCCCCCATCCACATTAAATGAAAAATGTGAAGGTTTATAGCCACGGGTCTTGGCTAGGGCCTGGTCTGCAAAAAGCGCCCTGATCTCATCATACGCCTTAACATATGTAACAGGATTGGAACGGGATGATTTACCGATAGGGTTCTGGTCGATCATTTCTACCGCAGTGATGCTGTTGATCGAACCGCTGATTTTTTCAAATGTTCCCGTCTGATCGCTGATCCCTCCATGGATCTTTTTTAATGCCGGATAAAGAATGCGTTTTACAAGAGAAGTTTTACCTGATCCGCTGACACCTGTTACTACTGTCATTATATTCAAAGGGAACTTCACAGTAACGCCTTTCAGGTTATTCTCCCTTGCACCTTTCAGTTCAATAAAATTAGTCCACTTCCTGCGGCCGGAAGGTGTTTCTATTTTTTCTTTTCCCGTAAGATAGCGCGCTGTTAAACTCCTCTCTTCTTTCTCAAGATCTTCATGTCTGCCCTGGAATACAAGTTCTCCGCCATGTGTGCCGGCCAGGGGGCCGATGTCGATCAGCAGATCTGCTGCACGCATGATCTCTTCATCATGCTCTACCACAACTACAGTATTGCCTATATTTCTTAATGAGGTTAAAACCTTGATAAGTCTTGTAGTATCACGCGAATGCAAACCGATGCTCGGTTCATCCAATATATACATCGAACCCACAAGACTGCTTCCGAGGGAGGTTGCAAGGTTGATCCTTTGCGATTCTCCGCCCGAAAGTGTATTGGATAAACGGTTTAAGGTAAGATAACCTAACCCCACATCACATAAGAACTTCAAACGGTTAGTGATCTCGATAAGGATCCGTTTTGAAACTTCCTTGTCATATTCCGAGAGCTTAAGTTTTTCAAAGAAAGGAAGAATTTCATCTACGGGCATAAGCACCACCTCGTTGATGGAAATGCCTCCGACTTTTACATAGGATGCATCTTTTCTTAGTCGTGTACCATTACATTCCGGGCAAACGGTCTTCCCCCTGTACCTGGAGAGCATCACCCTGTATTGGATTTTGTAGACCTGGGTTTCCAGGAACTTAAAGAAAGCATTCAAGCCTTCAAAATGTTTATTACCTGTCCAGATAAGCTTTTGTTCTTTGGGGCTCAGTTCATAATAAGGACGGTGCACAGGAAAATCGAATTTATGGGCGTGCCTCACCAGCTCATTTTTCCATTCGCTCATTTTTTCACCTTTCCAGGCAACTATGGCATCTTCATAAACAGAAAGGTTTTTATTAGGGATCACAAGATCCTCATCAATCCCGATAACACTTCCGAAACCTTCACAGTTCCTGCATGCACCCACCGGATTGTTGAAGCTGAAAAAATGCATGCTCGGTTCTTCAAAGGTCATACCGTCCAGTTCGAACTTGTTCGAAAAGATCCTGGTTTTTTGGTATCCTTTTACTTTCGGATTTTTTTCCTTTGTCTTTGCCTCTTTTGCATCATCCATTATTTCAACCACACATTCCCCTTCACCTTCATAAAAGGCGGTTTGTACTGAATCAGAGATGCGGTTCTCGTTATCTTCATCCTCTGGCCTCACTGTGATTCTGTCTATGACCAGGAACAGCGGTTCTTTATCTGAGATTTTGGTTGAAACAAACTCTTCTATCTTTTTTACTTCACCGTTGGCCTGGATCCTTGTGAATCCCTGTTGTGCGAGTAGTTGTAACTGGTCTTTAAAGGTTTTGCCCGCCTGTTTCTTTACGGGCGACATCAGCAGGATTTTCGTTTCCGCAGGCAGAGTGCTGATGTATTTAGCTACATCGGTAACCGTATCCCTTTTGACCTGGTTCCCGGATACAGGAGAGAAGGTTTTTCCGATCCGCGCATAAAGCAGTTTCAGGTAATCATAGATCTCGGTAGAAGTTCCTACTGTTGATCTGGGGTTGCGGGTATTTACTTTTTGTTCAATAGCAACCGCCGGAGATATTCCTTTTATATAGTCTACTTCCGGTTTATTGATCCTTCCCATGAACTGCCGAGCGTAAGCTGAAAGGCTTTCCACATATCGCCTCTGACCTTCCGCATATAATGTATCGAATGCCAGCGATGATTTGCCTGAGCCTGAGAGGCCGGTTATCACTACCAGTTTATTCCGTGGGATTGCGACATCAATATTTTTAAGATTGTGTACACGGGCACCCTTAATAAGGATATATTCTTTTGAACTTAGGTTGTCTATATTGTTTGGCTTTGCCATTTTTCCTTCTTTCTGCCACTATAAATTAACGCTTTAGCTATCGTTTCCGGCGGTTTGCAAAATTACTTATTTTAAGCTTGGCAAACGCTCTAAAATGACGTATATTTGTAGTAGAAATATATTTTAAGGGGAATGCAACATTTGTAAAATCATTGCGTTAAACCCTACAAAAAGAATCAATATTATTCACGACAGGTTCCATTAACATTTATTAAGGAATCTTTAAAACTGAGAAAGACATAGAAAAACATCTACTTTTTTAATTGTAATTTAACTTAAAAAGGAGGTAACTATGTCTATTCAACAGGTGGTTGACGATCAAGAACTCGTTAATCAATACATCAACGGTGAAGAATCTGCACTCGCCACATTGATCCAACGCCACAAACGTAGAATTTTCAGCTACATCATGCTTACTGTCAAAGACAAAGCATTGGCCCAGGACATTTTCCAGGATACTTTCTTTAAAGTGATCAATACCTTGAAAAAAGGTCAGTATAATGAAGAAGGAAAGTTCCTTCCGTGGGTACTGCGTATATCACATAACCTGATCATTGATAGTTTCAGGAGAGATAAGCGTATGCCGACCATCAGCGGAGGAAAAAACGAGGATGGGGATGATTTCGATATCTTTAGTGTTCTTCCTATGGAAGATAAAAATGTGGAACAAAGTATTGTTCAGGGTCAGATCAGGAAGGATATCAGGAAGCTGGTGGAAATGCTGCCGGCAGAACAAAGGGAGGTGTTGATGATGCGTCACTATTACGATATGAGTTTCAAGGAGATTTCCGAGCAAACCAACGTTAGTATTAATACAGCATTGGGACGAATGCGCTATGCGCTGATCAATCTCAGGAAGATGATAGAAGAAAAGGAAATAGTTGTAAGTTTTTAATCAAAGGATCCCCGGTAAATTTATCGGGGATTTTTTTATTCCCGTGCAATAATGTAAAATCATGTCCGTTATCTTGAAGTATTAACCATAAAACCCACTGAATGAGTAAAACCTCTACTAAAAAAATTATTACATCCCCAAAGAACATGAATGAAACAGTTGATAATATGAATGAATTTCCATACGAGCCGGGTGCTAATGTTATCAACAACATTCTGAATTATTCAAAAGCATTAAGCATTAGAAAGTCTAAAAATCTAACGCATTTCGAAATGGTTTTAAATTAAGGGTTGATTATTTTGGAAATCGCCCCGCAAGATATTGCGGGGCGATTTTTTATTTGATAAGTTCCCGGAGCTTTTTGATGTTGGCTTGGTTTTCAGGTAGATAGAGGGATGCTGAAACTTTCTTCTTCTCTTTTGTGGTAAGATGCCAGCTCAGGGATATCCGGTCATTTAGTTCATTGCGTAGCTGGAAATCAATAAAGTCAATCGGAGCTTTGCACCAAAGGTCCGCCATCTGGATCTGCTGGTTCTGGTTATAATCCTGTACCTGGAAAAGGTTCCCGTAGAAACTTCCCAACGGCCGGCTTAAGGCTTGGACCAAAGTCTGGGAGGGATTTTCATCAATCGGGATGTTCTTATGCTTGTCCCGGATCTGTATGATAATAACCCCACTGGTATTCTCGGCAATCCAGTCGTTGAAGGTTTTAATAAAACGGAATGTGGTTTCAAGTCCGTAATTATCCCTTAAGCCTGCATCCATAATTTCGATCCTCGGTTTACTCGGCAATGAAACAACCGGGGAAATGTAAGGGAAAGTCGCACTCATTCTTAAAACACTGGTGAACAAAGTTTTCTGTGCGTTCTGTTCCTCGAAGAACCGGGAATATTCCACAGCATCAAAAAGTTTATTATAAACTGTTTTATCGGTTTTTGAGTTTTGGGTTATATATGAGATGCCCTGGGGAGAGATAAGCATTTTTCTTCCGTCATTCACAATACAGGGCGAGAAGATCATCATGGGAATGGATGAATTGGCTTCCGGGAGCCTGTAATCCCCCAGCCTTTTATTGAATACATACCCGGTATTTTCTTCAAGCCGCTGCTCAAAAGCATAGCCCCTGTCCTGTGAATATTTCTCTCCATCCACTGTAAAACTCTTCAGTGGAAAAAGCCATTCGCTGGTGGCAATCGTGAAAGCAATGGGGTTTAATACATCTTTTGCAATATTGGTGCGATAGACAGGACTATAATAACTGCTGATCTTATGCTCCTGCTTTTGCAGGTAAAGCTCGCGGATATAGGCTGCGCCCACCATGCCGCCCGATGATCCTGTTATAAGCTGTGTCTGCCGTAAAAGCCTGCCATTCAAAAGGCTATCCGCATATTGCAGGCTATACAGGGTCCATAATGAAGACCGTGAGCCGCCACCGCTCACGTTCACAAAAATCATCTTGGGCTTTTTATCGGGTGTTGCAGCGGAAGTATTCTTTTCCTTCCATTTATTCAGGATCTCCAGGGTAGCGTTCCTGTCTTTCGTCAGATTATCATAATTAATATCCGTCTGCTTAAAATGGTCATAAGTGTATTTTGCCTTTGTTGTATGATAATTTAATCCATAGGCACGGTTATCGATCGAGAGAAAATCAAGTTTATGCAAATAGTTGAACGCTATTAAAAAAGTGAAGAAGATCACTGTGGACCATCCCCTGAACCATGCATAAAAAGAGCTGAAGAGCATCAGGAACATAGTGAAAAGAAGGAATATACTGGCGCTGGCGGGGATCTCGAAAGCTGAATAGCTCGAGAAAAGGCCTAATGAAATAAGACTGATAATAGTCATCAGCTGGAATATGAAAGCAGCCCTGTGATTTTGTTTCAGAACGGCTTTCAACATTTCTTTTTTATAATGTCTTACTGAGCGGACAAGCCTGATTTTAAAAGGCGTGATTAGATAAGTTTCCACGTACCAGTCGCGGGATTCTTTTATCAGGTGAGGGTTACGTTCCCCATCGAAATGCTTTTTTCCATTTTCCTTTATCTTATCAAGAAATTGCTCAGAGCTCTGGATGCCGTAAAGCTTGGTAATGTCCTTATTGGTTTTAAAGAAATAAGTAAATGCCAGGAAAATAAAGAACAGGTTGCCGGCAATGAAACTTATAATATAAAAAAGGATTTCCCAGGTTGGAAAGATTGCCTCATCCTTGAGGAAATAAAAAATCTTAAAGGAGTACAGAAGGGTAAAGCTGACAGGGAAAAAGAAATTATTCAGGCAATACTTCATGAATGGATTCCTGAGAGTGGCGAGGAAAGGGAACCGGAAGCCGTTCTTGATATAGCTTGAAATATTATAGGACATGATAAATCCCCCACAGGCAAAACCCGTGATGAAATAAGCAATGGCGCTGATGTCGTCAAAATATTCCGGGCCCCAGAAAAGATAGGCTACGCCATAACGCGGGGCAATGTTATTTGTTATGATCCCGAAAAAAATCAGCCAGAAGATGATAAGGAGCTGGTTCTTTTTAAAATCAAGCAGGAACAACCGGAAATAAAAAGAATAAAAGATCCTCCTGAAAACAGGATGTCGTTGGAGTGATCTTTTAAACTGGCCCGGGAATGTCATAAATTTGGTTCAATTAGGATTAAATTTCTGTGGAAATGGATAAATACTGATCGGACAAAATTCCTCATTGCGGTCGGAATGACTGCGAGATCAAAACAAGGGATCAGATCTTTCCATTAACGATCTTCAGGATCTCTGTTTCCAGCGCTTGCGTTTTTTCTTCTATTACGTTTCCTTCTGAAATTAGTTTCTCTGCAAAGGCTTTATCTGTGAGACCTGCAGCATTTATCTTCACATTGAGAAAAGCGCCCATGACGGCAGAACGGGCGCATAAAGCACCAACACCTGCATCAGTTACTGAATTAGGGTTGCCGTTTTCGGCCATTGCCCTGATCACTTCCATTGAATCAAAGCAAAGCTTCATGACTTTGAAAGGCACTTCCGTGGCGTATCGCGTTGCATCCTGGATAGCTGCGGTACGTGTCTTTTTTTCCTCATCTGTTGCTTTCGGCAAGCCAAATGCGGTCATGATCTTATTGAATGCATTGGTATCTTCATCTACCAGTCTTAATAATTCATTTTTAAAATGCTGTCCTTTTTCTGCCCAGTCGGAGAATTCTTTCCAACGCTCATCCCAGCCGGGCTTATGAGAGGAAAGGTTCGCCACCATTGTTCCAAGGGATATTCCGAGCGCACCTATGTAAGCAGAAATGGATCCGCCACCGGGAGCAGGGCTCTCACTTGCTGTTTCATTGGCAAACTCTGTAAGATCCATGCTGATCAGCCGTGCCTGGCTGATGTCTTTTAAAAGGTATTCAATGATCCTTTCCTGCGGGTTAAAGGGAGCAAGCTCATCAAGCCCGAGCGATTTTACTGCGATCTTGATCAGCTCTTTTTCTGAAATCCCGGTTGATCTGTTTTGTTTTTCCAGGAAATATTTTCCTGCATCAAGCAATGCTTTTAAAGGGATCAGTCCTACGAGTTCAGATCCTGTAACGCGGATCCCTCTTTCACCTGCTTTTTTACATACTTCATCAAAAGCAACATGAACCGGGGTAACGGTGATGTTTGTCAGGTTCATTGAGATTTGGGCAATACCGTATTCTTCTATATACCAGCCAATGGCTTTTACGCATTTCAATGATCCGGGAATAGTAACAGGATTTCCTTTTTCATCCGTCACAATCTTTCCAGTCACCGGGTTCCCTTCACGTTTCACACGGCCGCCTTCACGCACATCAAAAGCAATTGCATTGGCCCTCCTCGTGGAAGTGGTGTTCAGGTTAATATTGTAAGCTACCAGGAAATCGCGTGCCCCGATAACAGTTGAACCTGCTTTAACGGAATGTTCAGCCGGCCCGAAATCAGGTTTCCACTCCGGGAGCTTTATCTTTTTGAAAAAACCTTCATATTCACCTGCACGGATCACCGAAAGGTTATTGCGGTCTTTGTTCTTTTGTGCAGCTTCATAAAGATAAACCGCAATGTTCAGTTCTTTTCCTACGCGTTCTCCCAGCTTCTTTGCGTATTCAGCTGTTTCTTCCATTGAGATCCCGGCGATTGGAATCAACGGACAGACATCGGTGGCACCCATACGGGGATGTTCACCTTTGTGTTTGCTCATGTCAATCAGCTCAGATGCTTTCTTTATTGCAAGGAATGCAGCATCAATTACAGCCTGGGGCGGGCCCACAAAAGTCACAACCGTTCTGTTGGTAGCTTTGCCAGGATCTACATTCAGGAGTTTTACACCTTCCACCGATTCGATCTCGTTCGTGATTTGCTTGATGATGTTCATGTCGTGCCCTTCAGAGAAATTCGGGACACATTCTATTAGCTGACTCATTATAAAAAGTTAAAAGTTAGAAGTTAAAAGTTAAATTAATTGCATTCCAGAATTAAGATGACATTAGTCATTATTGGTAAGCTCTTTCCGTCCATTCCCATAATAAGATGATCAACAATCTCATGAAGTGATTCCCGACTGTGGCACAATTAACAACCTTTCCTTTACAAAATCCGTTACCAAATATGCAATTAATTTTCCGGTTTTATTGTCGGTTTTTATATGTGACAGCACAGGTGCAGCTTCTGCAATGTGAAGATATGCTACGTTGGTGTTCTTTGCGCACCATGTCACATACTGTCTTGCCTGGTTGGCACTGATCCCGCTGGACGTTTTTGCACTTGCCGGAACGTTCTGAACGGTATCCATATCGAGCTCGATTCCGCAGAAGCCGTCTTTCGTAAAACCAGCCGCATACCGGACAGCTTCTTTAAAGCTTAGTTCTTCCCGAATGAAAATATCTTCAAAGAAAGAAAACATGATCCGTTTGGGATGCTTTTTTAGCTCATCAAGGACATTCATTGAATTGTAATTCTCATGTAATCCAACCACAGCATACCGGTTCAGGTACCCTTCGCTGAAAGCATAACTGAAGCCGTTCCCGCTGTGACGCCCTTCCAGCGGCCTGAAATCGGTATGGGCATCCGAATTGACCACGTTGATCTTAGCAGAAGTACTTTGCCCGCTTTCTGCCAATCCGAGTGCGGCCCCCTTGATATTGCCGTATGAGTTGTTATGGCCACCGCCAATAATGATCGGGATCTTTCCCTGGGAAACAATGGACCTGACAGTTTCTGCCACGCGTTCATCGAGTTTTTCCACGAGCCTTCTTAATGTTTTTACGTCTGCTTTTTCCGATGTTTCCATCAGATCAGCAACATTGATCTGTCCCAGCACAAGCAATTCATCTCCTTTTAAAAAATCATTACTCTGCATGTTGAGAATGTTGCTTAACGCGGGCTGCCAGGCTGTATGGGCGCCCCCTCGGCCGTAGTTGGCCCGGACACCAATGTCTTCAGGAATCCCGAGAAGTACAAATTTCGCTGGTGAAGTTTTTAATTCCGCTAGCTCTGAAATCATACACACACATTCGCCAATCTTGGTCTCACCTGAGCGCTTACGGGTGAGGGAAGAAATGTATTCTTTATTATAAATGTTCAGGTGATTATTTTTTAACACAGAGGCAGAGTTACAGGGTTCAGGGAGATTAGTTCATTACCTTACCTTTGATAATAACTGTTTCAATAAGATTACTTCCGAATGAATAGGGAATAAATGCATAGGAAGGGATTTCTTTTGTAATAAATACATTCGCCTGTTTTCCTACGGCAATGCTGCCATGGGAGTTACTCAGGTCCATGGCGTATGCCGAATTTATTGTTGCCGCATTGATCGCCTCTTCGGGGGTCATCCTGTACTGCACACAGCACAGGGAAAGCATAAAGTTCATGTTTCCGCTTGGACTGCTTCCCGGGTTATAATCGCTTGCAACCGCTACGGCCAGGCCTGCATCGATCATTTTACGGGCAGGAGGAAGGGGAAGGCTTAAAAAGAAAGCCGCTCCCGGAAGAATTGTCGGCATGGTGCCGGATCCCTGCAAGGCTTCAATTTCACGGTCACCAACAAACTCCAGGTGGTCAACACTGATGGCCCCGGCTTCAACTCCGGCAAGCACGCCACCAGAATTACTAAGCTGTTCTGCATGAACTTTTGGAGTCATGCCATGCTTTTTCGCGGCAGTAAGGATCTCAATAGTTTCTTCACTGGTAAAGTAATTCTGCTCGCAGAAAACATCACAGTAATCAGCGAGTTTTTCCTCTGCGATCCTGGGCATCATTTCATTGATGATCAGATCAATATATTTGCGTTTGTCGTTCTTCAGATGGGCAGGAACTGCATGTGCTCCAAGGAAAGTTGCTTTAATTGTCAGAGGACTCAGCTCTTTAAGCTTCCGGATCACCCTGAGCATTTTCAGCTCTGCATCAACACTTAATCCGTAACCGCTTTTGATCTCGACCGCTCCGGTACCCTGCAGCATTATTTCGTGAAGCCGTTTTAGTGCGCTTTCAATCAATTCTTCTTCAGGGGCATCCTGCAATTTTTTTGCAGAATTAAGAATTCCGCCTCCGCGCTCAAAGATCTGCTCATATGTTAATCCGTTGATCCTGTCAACAAATTCCCCTTCACGACTGCCTGCGTAAACAATGTGGGTATGACTGTCGCAATAGCAAGGCATCACGATTTTCTCCGAGGCATCTATAACCGTTAACCCGGTCCAGTCTGTTATGCCTTCCCAATCATCCATTTGTCCAAAACCTGCGATCTTTCCATCTTCTATTGCAAGCCATGCATTGTCAATAAATGCCAGTGTTTTCATATCCACACCGCAAATTTTCATCCGGGGATTTTCTTCAACACCCACCAGCTGTTTTATGTTTTTGACCAGGATTTTCATCTTAATTGAATTACGGATGAAAGATACTAAAATGCTTAGTATCTCTTCTTTTTTTTACGGAAAAGGCAACCCTTTATACTTTAGTCCGACTTCCTTATTGATCGTTGGCTGATCAGTTTATCTTAAATGATTTCTATGGTGTAAAACTACATTTAATTATTTTTTTAATCATTCAAAATGTAAGCACATGAAGAAGTTATTTATTTATTCGTTGTCCCTGTTGGTACTGAATGCAACTGCACAGGAAGTGGTACCGGAACCGGCTGTGATCCCTGGAATTAAAAAAAATGAGATCTTTTTAAATACCGCTCCTGTATTCAGGGTGCTTTTAAATTCTGGTGAGCCCGAACTGACAAGATTCTCAATCGCCTATAAGAGGTCAATTTCAGCTAAGTCTGCACTGCGGTTTTCAATAATGGCTGATATGATAAACAGGGATGCTTATCATCAATATGACAAAAAAGAGGTAATTGTGCTGCTGAGCGACAGTGTTCTTGTGAAGCAAAAAAATATTTCACCCGGTTATGTAAGCCCGCATCTGAATGCTGGTTATGAACGCTTGTTCGGCAAAGGAAAGTTAAGATGGTTTTATGGAGCAGATCTTACATTCGGTTATGCTGTCAGCCGTTCGCACACAAGCCAGGTAAAACTGGCAAAAGATCCGCACCAGGGAACTAATACCTGGGTGGAATTCGGTGGATCCGGGTATCAAACGGTTGCTTCAGTCAACAGGAAGATTCTTTCAGTGGGACTCAGTCCCTTCTTCGGTGCTAAATATCCGCTCTCAAAACGGTTCTCCCTTTCTGCACAGGTTGGGGCTGACATGACCTACAGGATAGAAGATATTACTGAACATACAGCCCTGGCAACAAAGAAGTCCAAAGTCACGACCTTCGACTTTAGCCAGGCGGCAGGAGTGATCAGTGATATTTCTATCGTGTATAAATTCTAGGTGATCTGTGTCCGGAATTCTTTTTACTGCTGGTAATTCTCCCGAAAAAGCTACAGAAACAGGAGTTCCGGCAGAAAAATTATTTGCAATTAATTACCTCTTTCCCTCTCATTTATTCATTAAATTTGCCTGTTAAGCAAATAAAATATGGCAGGCAATACCTTTGGAAAATTGTTCACGCTGACAAGCTTTGGTGAATCACATGGCGAAGCCGTTGGAGGCATCATCGATGGTTGTCCTGCCGGTTTAATGATCGACCTGGATTTTATCCAGGGTGAGCTTGACCGGAGGCGGCCCGGGCAGTCAGCAATCACTACGCAGCGCAAAGAGAGTGATAAGGTGGAATTTCTTTCCGGGATCTTCGGAAATAAAACTACCGGCACTCCCATTGGCTTTGTGATCAAAAATGAAGACCATACACCCAAAGATTACGATCATAATTCTGATGTTTACCGGCCGTCACATGCGGATTATGCCTATGATAAAAAATACGGGATCCGCGACCATCGCGGTGGCGGGCGTTCTTCAGCGAGGGAGACAGTCAGCAGGGTTGTTGCAGGGGCTGTTGCAAAACTTCTTTTAAACACGCATGGCATAACTATTAATGCGTATACATCCCAGGTGGGAGATATCAAACTTTTAAAGGATCATCATGACCTGGATCTAAATCAAACAGAGTCCAATCTTGTCCGTTGTCCGGATGCGCTTATTGCAGACGCAATGATCAGTAAAATAGAGCAGATACGTAAGGAAGGCGATACTATCGGTGGAGTGATTACATGCATTATTAAGGGAACACCTGCGGGATTGGGCGAGCCGGTCTTTGATAAGCTGCATGCTGATCTTGGAAAAGCAATGCTGAGCATAAATGCTGTTAAAGGATTTGAATACGGGAGCGGTTTTGAAGGGGTGAAAATGAAGGGTTCAGAACATAACGATATCCCGGTTCCGGGCGAGGGCAATGGAGTTGAATTTAAAACCAACCACAGCGGGGGGATTTTGGGAGGCATCAGTAATGGTGATGATATTGTTTTCAGGGTGGCATTTAAGTCCGTTGCTACGATTATGCATAACCAGGATACGGTAAGTGCAAAAGGCGAAGCTTCAGAAATTAAAGGAAAAGGAAGGCATGATCCTTGCGTTTTGCCGCGCGCTGTGCCAATTGTCGAAGCAATGGCTGCCATTGTAATGGTAGATCATTTGCTGCGAAATAAAAATTCCAAAGTGTAATTTTTAGTGATGAATTCATAAGTAACAAAATCTCCGTCTGCGCTGAGACTACTAAGTGGATGCGACAAGCGATTGGATGACATAACCTAATAATCAATAATAATCAACAATAACTATGACAACAGAAACACCTAAGAAGAAAAAGAGCTTGGTACGCAGGATCCTTAAATGGACAGGTATTTCATTATTAGTTCTGATCCTTTTGCTTATCGCGGCTCCGTTCATATTCAAAAAACAGATCGTGCAATTTGTAAAAGATACAGCAAACAAAGAGCTGAATGCGAAAGTTAATTTTGGTGATTTTGATCTCTCTTTGTTCCGCTCTTTCCCGGATTTCAGCCTTTCGGTTGACAATGTAAGCGTTGCAAATATTGGCGAGTTTGAAGGCGATACACTTTTATATGCAAAGAATCTGTCTGTTTCGCTTGACCTGATGAGTGTGATCAACGGTGATAAATATGAGATCCATTCCATTTCAATTGATGAGCCCCGGATCCATGCAAGGGTGCTGAAGGATGGAAAAGCTAACTGGGATATTACCAAACCTTCGGCTGATACAACCGGGCCGGATACTGCGCAGTCTGCACCATTTAAAATGGGCCTTGAAAAATTCGAGATCAAGAACGGTTATATTGTTTATGATGATGCTTCTTTAGGTTTTTACGCAGAGCTGTATGATATGGATCACACGTTGAAAGGTGATTTCACTTCAGATAATTTCCTGCTTGAAACACTTACCGAAATTGAACGCTTCACAATGAATTATGGTGGAGTAGCCTATATGAATAAAGTGAAGACGCGTATAAAAGCGGACCTGGATGCTGACATGCCTAATTTTAAATTCATTTTTAAGGACAACGAGTTCTCCTTCAATGAGCTTACCCTGGGTCTTGATGGCTTCTTTGCAATGCCAAAAGATGATATGGACATGGATCTGCGTTTCAAGGCCAACCAGACAGAATTCAAGAACATTCTTTCCCTTGTTCCTGGAGTGTACACCACCGATTTTAAAGATGTAAAGACTTCAGGTAAATTAACACTTGATGGTTTTGCCAAAGGTATTTATAACGATAAGAAAATGCCTGCGTTCGGCTGCAAGCTGCTAATCCAGGATGCAATGTTCAAATATCCCTCACTGCCAAAGTCGGCTTCCAATATCCAGGTTGATCTGCATGTTGATAATAAAACCGGTGAGCCTGACGCCACGGTCATTGACCTGAATAAATTCCATGTTGACCTGGGCGGTAACCCTATTGATGCTGTGATGCATGTTTCAACCCCTGTTTCAGATGCGAACATAGATGCGAAAGTAATGGCAAAGATCAATCTTGCAACCATGAGGGATATCATCCCAATGGAAAAAGGGGATGACCTGAATGGGATGATCACAGCGGATGTCAAAATGAAAGGCCGGATGAGCAGTATTGAAAAAGAACGTTATGATGAGTTCAATGCAGAAGGAAAGATTGCTGTGCTGGACATGAACTATAAAACCGCCTCTTTGAATTATTCTACACTTATCAGTGCTCTTTATCTCGATTTCAACCCTAGAACAGTGGATCTGACGAAGCTGGATGCCAGGGTTGGCAAGAGCGATATCCAGATGGACGGGAAGATTGAGAATTTCCTCCAGTACGCTCTGAAGGATTCATTGCTCAAAGGGGTGTTTAATTTACATTCTTCATTGCTGGACCTGAATGAATTAATGAGCAGTTCAGATACCACCAAGGCTGCTGCAGCCACAGATACCGCATCCGGTGGAGTTGCAGAAGTTCCTGCCAATCTTGATGTGCGTCTGAATGCAGATGTTAAGAAGATGCTGTATGATAACCTTACTATTTCAAATGTAACAGGAGGCGTGGCAATTAAAGACAGTAAAATGATCCTTGAAAACCTTAAGCTTGCGTTTGATGAACTCGAGGGAACGATGGCTCTTTCCGGTGTTTATAATACACAAAACATAAAAAAGCCGACTGTTGATTTTGATGTGGTGATCAGCAATTTTGATATCCCTAAAACATTTAAAGCTTTCAACTCTGTTCAGAAGCTTGCACCTATAGCGCAATATGCAAAAGGGAAGTTTTCTACTGATCTGAAATTTAAAACGCTTCTTAATGAGAAAATGGAACCAGTATTAAATACACTGGAAGGTGGCGGGCATCTGCAGACAAAATCCGTAAGTGTTGAAGGTTTCGAGCCGATCAATAAGCTGGCTGATGCCTTAAAGCAGGAAAAATATAAGAAGCTCACATTCGAGAATGTAGATGCAACCTATACTTTCAAAGACGGCAGGGTGGAAGTGAAAGAGATGCCGCTTAAAACAGGTAACATCATGGCTAAGGTAAAAGGGTCAACCGGCTTTGATCAAACAATCGACTATACCTGGAACATGGAGATTCCGCGTGCTGAGTTTGGGTCACAGGCAAATGCCGCTGCCGGCAGCGTGCTTGATCAGATCAATAAAGCAGCCGGAACCAATGTAAAGCTTGGAGATAAGATAAAGCTGAAAGCAATTTTTGGCGGAACGATCACAAAACCTGTTTTGAAAACGGACCTGTTCGGATCTGGTGGCGACAGCTCACCTAAAGAAACCGTTAAAGAAGTGATTGGGCAGGGAGTGGATATGGCGAAAGAAAAAGCGCGTGAAGAATCTGAGAAGATCATGAAAGATGCCCAGGCAGAAGCGGAAAAGATCAAAGCAGAAGCAAAAGTGCTTGCGGATAAAACAAAAGCGGAAGGATATGCGGCAATCGATAAGAACATTGAAACCCTGAAAAATCCGATCGCGAAAGCATCTGCAAAGGTTGCTGCACCGGCTGCAAAGAAAGAAGTGGATAAGCAGGCGCAGAAAATTATTGATGAAGCGAACAAAAAAGCGGATGATATCCTGATCAAGGCGAAAGCAGAATCCGATAAGAAACTGCAATAGACCTCACCCAACCCCTCTCTAAAAGAGAGGGGCCGGGGCTTTAATAATCTGCAATAATTTTAACTTATCCTCCCTCTGTAGCATGAGATATTTTATTTTTTTCTTTTCAATCATTTTAGTGAGCAGTGCACATTCACAGGATGAAGCGAAATGCCAGGAGATCGACAATAAAAAGGCTGTAAAAGCATACGAACAGGGCCTCGATAAAAAGAATAAGAAAGAAGAACGCCTGGCGTATCTGAAACAGGCACTTGAGCTGGAACCTGATTATGTTGAGGCCAATTTTGCATTCGCAATGGAGAGAATAAAAACCCTCATCTATGCGGACCAGTCCTTCAAGCCCACTGAGCCTTATTTTAAGAAGGTGATAGAGATCTGTCCGAAATACCATTCCAATCCATATTATTTTCTTGGTTTTATTTATTATGAAGAAGAGAAATGGGAGGAAAGCGCGAAATACCTCAAGCAGTTCCTGAACTTTAAGTCAGATGATGATAAAGCCTTTGATAAGGATTACGATGCTTACCTGAGGCAGGGAAAAGAAATGCTTAAGTATGCAAAACTATACGGAGAGATCCTTTTGAATCCTGTACCCTTTGACCCGCATCCGGTGGAAGGCGTATCAACTGAAAAGGCAGAATACCTGGGAAGTATTTCCGCGGATGATGATATGATGCTTTTTAGCCGCAGGATGCCTTATGTAAATAAGGACCAGGTGGCGGAAAGCGACAGGGAAATTGAATTGTTCAGCTACAGTACACGCGATAAGTCCACGGGGAAATTCGGCAAAGGCAGCAGGATGCCTTACCCATTTAATAAGGGCACCAATGAAGGAGGTGCCACACTTTCTATTGATAACCGCCACATGTACTTTACCTCTGGTAAAAATGAAGGCGGGGACCAGGTAAATATTGACATTTACTATTCTGATTACGTGAATGGCGAATGGAGTGAACCGGAAAAAGTTCCGGGGATAAACGACCCGGTTTACTGGGATTCCCAGCCGACTTTAGCATCTGACGGTGTCACGCTTTACTTCGCAAGTGACAGGCCTGGAGGAATGGGCGGAACGGATATTTATAAAACTGTGAAAGATAAGGTAACAGGCACCTGGAGCAAGCCGCAGAACCTTGGAAGGATGATCAATACTCCTTATGCAGAACGAACACCTTTTATGCACTCGGATTTTGAAACTATGTATTTTGCATCTGACGGGCATCCGGGGGTTGGTGGCCTTGATATTTTCTATTCCCGGATGGATTCAGCCGGTAAATGGACTGAGCCTAAAAACATTGGTGTTCCTATCAATACCAAAGGGGATGACTTCGGTTTGTTTGTCAGTACTGATGGACATCTCGCTTACTTTGCTTCCAATGAGCCATCGCGGACAATGGGAAGGTCCGTTGGAAAGGATGATATATATTCTTTTGAACTTTATAAGGAAGCCCGCCCGCAGGGAGTCTCTTTCTTCAAAGGAAAAATAGAGGATAAAGGCCAGGGTGAAACAAAAAACTTCACGGTGGAAGTAATGGATGCCGTAACCAAGAAGGTGACTAAAGCATTAGTGGATTCTACCACCGGTGATTTTGCCCTTGTGGTGAATACAAAGGTAAAAAATGACCTGATCATAACTGCTAAAAAGGATGGCTATGCCTTCAGTTCACAGCTGATCTCAAAAGATTCGCTTATAGATTCTAAACCGCGTAAAATGAAGGATATTGTGGTGGATACGATAGCGGTAGGGAAGACCTATGCACTGAACGATATTTATTACAAAACAAATTCCGCAGTGCTTGACCCACGTTCCATGGTGGTGATAGAAGAGTTCGTTAATTTTCTCAAGGCAAACCCATCCATGAAGATCGAGATCCACGGGCACACTGATAATGTCGGTAAGCCGGAAGCGAACCTTGCGCTTTCCACTGACAGGGCTTTTACTGTGAGGGATATCCTCGTTGAAAAAGGCATTGATGAGAAGAGGCTGCAGAATTTTAAAGGCTATGGTTCCAGCAAACCGATTGCGGATAATGCTACTGAAGCGGGACGTGCCAGGAATCGGAGAACGGAATTTGTTATTGTAGGGAAATAAAAAAACGCGTCAAAGATCTGCTCTTTAACGCGTTTAATAACAAAAAATGATCAGCGTTTGATATTCCTGTAGGAGAAATCATTGAAGATGTGTCTTCTTGCCAGTCGCCCGGGTGAACCTGCATTCACCAGCTTAATATACATGTTGCGTGGCACATGGTAGTATTCATAAACTGATCCGTCCAGGAAATCTATTCTCAGAACATTATCGATATAGTTAAAATCTGCAATGTTGGAGTTGGTCGTGGTCTCGATGTACAGTGGCTTTTCAGCCTCAATTGTTTCAGGTGCAATACTCAGGAGGAAATGATACGCTTCAATTAATTCTTTGCTGATCTCTTCAAGCTCAGCCTTCTTTTCTTCATCCTGGACCCTATCAGGGTGGTTGGTTTTCATAGCATTGCGGTAAGCTGTTTTCAGCTCCTGTAAAGTGCTCGCTTTTGTAACATTTAATAATTTACGGTAATCATTTACTTTTTTCATTGACTGTAATTTTAAAAATAGGGATGCAAAGATACCGATTTTATTGGTTTGTACCGTAATAAATGTCAAACGCCCCTTGTTTTACGGGGCGTTTGATGTTCATGCTTACTTTTAATCCTTCTGGAGGAAGGGATATTTATAATCTGTGGGAGGTACAAAGGTCTCTTTGATGGTGCGTGAAGATACCCAGCGGAGCAGGTTGATCATGGAACCTGCTTTGTCATTAGTCCCCGAACCTCTTGCGCCACCGAATGGCTGCTGGCCAACAACCGCACCTGTCGGCTTATCATTTATGTAAAAATTCCCTGCTGCATTACGCAGAGCTTTTGTTGCATATTCTATCGCATAACGATCCTGTGAGATCACTGCACCGGTTAAGGCATAAATAGATGTTGTATCAACAACTTTAAGGATCTCTTCAAATTTATTCTCATCGTACACATGAAGTGTAAGCACCGGTCCGAATAATTCTTCGCACATGGTAACATACTTCGGATCTTTTACTTTAAGGATGGTCGGCTCAATAAACCAGCCCTTCGATTTATCGTAATTTCCACCCGCTACTATTTCAACATCCTTATCATTCTTGGCTGCATCAATATATTTAGCCAGTTTATCGAATGATTTCTCATCGATCACCGCATTGATAAAATTTGTAAAATCTTCAGTCGGGCCCATTTTAAATGATTTCAAATCGGCAACAACCTGCGATTTTACATCCTCCCAGATATTGGAAGGGATATAAGCACGTGATGCCGCAGAACATTTTTGTCCCTGGTACTCGAATGCCCCGCGGCTGATTGCAGTCGCAACGATCTTCGGATCGGCAGAACGGTGAGCAACAATGAAATCCTTACCGCCTGTTTCACCAACGATCCGTGGATAGGTTTTGTATTTATGAATATTGTTCCCTATTGTTTTCCAGATGTTCTGGAACACTTCCGTTGATCCTGTAAAGTGGATCCCTGCGAAATCAGCGTGGGAGAAAATAACCTCTGCCGCATCAGGTCCTGAAGGATAGATCAGGTTGATGACACCGGCAGGCACTCCCGCCTGGTTGAAGATCTCCATCAGTACATTTGCAGAATATACCTGGGTGTTAGAAGGTTTCCAAACAACCACATTCCCCATCATGGCGCATGAAGTAGGTAGGTTCCCTGCAATTGCTGTAAAATTAAAAGGTGTTAAGGCATATATAAAACCTTCAAGCGGACGCTGTTCTACACGGTTCCAGATCCCAACCCCGGTAACCGGGGGCTGCTGTTTGTAGATCTCTGTCATGTACATCACATTAAAACGAAGGAAATCAATGATCTCACATGCCGAGTCGATTTCCGCCTGGTAGGCACTTTTCGATTGGCCCAGCATGGTAGCAGCATTCAGTTTTGCACGGTAAGGCCCTGCAATAAGCTCTGCGGCTTTTAAGAATATGCTTGCCCGGTGTTCCCAGGACAATGCTTCCCATTGTGGTTTCGCAGCAAGTGCTGCATCAATTGCCTGCGTAACGTGTTCTTTGGTTGATTTATGAAAATGACCAAGGGTGTGCTCATGGTCATGGGGAGGCGACATGCGGACTTTTTCGTTTCCACGCACTTCTTTTCCGCCAATATACATCGGCACATCAATTTCTTTTGACCGGAGCTCTTTCAGCATTGACTGCAGCTCTTTGCGTTCAGGACTTCCGGGTGCATAACTTTTTACTGGTTCGTTCCATGGCTGGGGAACATTATAAATACCTTTTGGCATATAATAAGAGATTTAATTGTTTAATGAAATCAGAGTGGCAAATATAAGGAAAATTGGACAGGTTGATGGACGCCTAACCGGGTATTGGTAGTAGCCCCGTAAAAGCGGGTACTGTTAGCGGGGGCTAAAAAAAAACTCCACCGGAATTCGGGTGGAGTTTTCTCAATCACAAACAAACAAATACTATATGCAAATACTATAATGATTGCGCTTTCGCTTCAAGGTCAAATTCAATGTTTACTTTTTCTGAAATGAATTTATCACCAAGCGTTTTATCATTTCCATAATTCATTTTCCATTCTGTGCGGTTAATGTCGAAATCAGCCTTAGCTTTTAATGTTGTAGCATCAAGATCAACATGTGCAGGGAAAGTGACATTCTTTGTAATATCTTTAATAGTAAGGTTTCCGCTCACATTAAAGTTTGCTCCTTTTACAATTGAAGTGTCTTTATCATCTCCTTTATATGGTTCTACATGAGTAATCTCAAATTTTGCAGTTCCAAATTTTTCCGCATCAAAAAAGTCACCGCTTAATAGGTGCGGGCGAAGCTTGTTTTCATACATATCACCTTTTTCCTCCATTTCCATGGATTTGATATTTATAGTGAACTCACCACCGGTGATCTCATTTCCTTTTATTGCAACTGTTCCTGATGTAACCTTGAATTTCCCGGGGTGGTTTTTCCCCACACCATATCCAATAAAACGAATTTTTGAGTTCGCAGTGTCAAGTACAAAAGTTTGCCCTGTAACCTCAGCTGGTTTTTGTTCTTCTGTAATAGTAGCGTTGTCTCCTTTTGGCGCATTGTCGCAGGCCGCGATCATAATGCATGCAGCGATCGAATAAAGTATGATCTGTGCAGGTTTGTTTTTTTTCATTTTTTTACTTTTAGTTTATTGGTTTGCACCAAGTGTTAAAAAAGCGTGCCAGTGGTAATTTTTCAAATTTAGTGGTGATTGACAATTACCATCCAGTTTGAAGCTAAGAGGAAAACTCAAAAACAGGCTTATTGTTAAAAGGCACTTAGCCCTTCCAGCCTAGCGGTCGGGGATTTTTCCTTTGTTATTAACACCTTCTGTAAAAAGGGGATTTTATTCGTAAATTTACAATCCCCTTTTGACTTCGGACCGATCTGAAATCGCCTTCCACTCCATACGGAATGACATCGTGCGAAATCATTTGAGCAGAGCCGGGAAGCGGAAGGCAATATTTAATTTAAACACATGAATTTCTCTCATTTACACGTACATACACAATTCTCCCTGCTGGATGGTGCCGCTGATGTTTCATCTCTTTACAAAAAGGCTGTGAACGATAATATGCCGGGACTCGCAATTACTGATCACGGCAATATGTTCGGAGTCTTTAAATTTGTTGCTGAGGCCGGTAAATATAATACACCTGAGAACCCAAATAAGATCAAGCCCATTGTCGGCTGCGAATTCTACCTGGTGAATGACAGGCATAAGCGCCAGTTCACAAAAGAGGATAAGGATGTTCGTTATCACCAGCTTTTTTTGGCCAAGAATGCCGAAGGCTATGCAAATCTTGTAAAGCTCTGTTCCCTCGGGTACATGGAAGGGCTTTACGGGAAATATCCCCGGATTGATAAAGAGCTAGTGCTTAAATATCATAAAGGGCTCATCGCAACAACCTGCTGCCTTGGAGCTTCAGTGCCCCGCACCATCCTGAAAAAAGGAGAAGAAGAAGGGGAAAAGGAATTCAAATGGTGGCTTGATATTTTCGGTGAAGATTATTATGTAGAGCTGCAGCGCCATGATATTCCTGAACAGAATATCGTTAACGAGGTTCTTTTAAAGTTTGCACAAAAGCACAACGTAAAGATCATTGCATCAAACGATTCTCACTATGTAGACCAGGCCGATGCCAATGCCCACGATATTTTACTTTGTATAAATACGGGGGAAAAGCAGAGTACCCCAACCTTGAAGGATTTTGATGATGATGCATCCATGAAAGGCAAACGTTTTGCTTTTTATAATGATCAGTTCTATTTTAAGAATACGCAGGAGATGTCAAAGCTCTTCAGCGACATACCCCAGGCCATTGATAACACCAATGAAATCGTCAGCAAGATCACCCCGCTTAAATTAAAGCAGGACATTATGCTTCCGAATTACCAGATCCCACAGGGATTTGCCAACCAGGATGATTACCTCCACCACATTACTTATATGGGTGCGAAGGAACGTTACAAAGAGATCACTCCCGATGTGGAAGAACGGTTGAATTTCGAGCTGTTCACTGTAAAAACAATGGGTTTTGCAGGATACTTCCTTATCGTTGCCGATTTCATTAAAGCGGGGCGTGACCTTGGGGTACTCATAGGCCCGGGCCGTGGATCCGCTGCCGGTTCAGCAGTTGCCTACTGCATCGGAATTACCAATATTGACCCAATTAAATACAATTTACTTTTCGAGCGTTTCCTGAACCCTGACCGTAAGTCAATGCCCGATATCGATACGGATTTTGATGATGAAGGTCGGCAGAAAGTGATTGATTATGTGGTGGATAAATACGGTAAGAACCAGGTGGCCCAGATCGTTACATACGGTACAATGGCTGCCAAAATGAGCATCAAGGATGTGGCACGCGTTCTTGATCTTCCTCTCCAGGAATCAAACATACTAGCCAAAATGGTACCTGAGCGCCCGGGCATCTCTCTCAAACGGGTGCTTACCGCCCCGATGACCGGTGATGAAAGCCTTGAAGATAAAGAAGGCCTTGGAAAAGATGAGCTTGAAGAGATCAAGAAGCTCCGTACAATAATGGCAGGTGATGATATGTCTGCCCGGGTTTTAAAAGAAGCGCTCATTCTTGAAGGATCTGTGCGAGGCACGGGCATCCATGCTGCCGGGATCATCATTGCGCCAAAGGATCTTACGGAAATCATTCCTGTGTTTACTTCAAAAGAGTCAAATCTCTTGCTGACACAATTTGATGGAAAAGTGATCGAGGATGCAGGCGTAATCAAGATGGACTTTCTCGGATTGAAAACGCTTACGATCATTCGTGATGCTTTAAAAATGATAAAGCAGAATCATGGGGTCGACATCGTTATTGATGATGTGCCGCTGGATGACCAGAAAACATTTGAGTTATACCAGCGTGGCGATACCAACGGTACTTTCCAGTTTGAAAGTGCAGGAATGCAGAAATACCTGAAAGAATTAAAACCCGATAAGTTCGCGGATCTGATTGCCATGAACGCATTGTACCGTCCGGGCCCGATTGAATACATTCCTAATTTCATTAAACGTAAGCATGGTATTGAGCCGGTAACGTATGATCTTGAGGATATGAAAGAATATCTTGAAGATACTTATGGTATTACGGTTTACCAGGAGCAGGTGATGCTCCTTTCCCAGAAGCTTGCAAACTTTACAAAAGGTGATGCCGATGTTTTGCGTAAAGCAATGGGGAAGAAAGATAAGAAAACCCTTGATAAATTAAAGCCGCAATTCATTGAGAATGCAAGTAAGAACGGCCATGATGCGAAAACACTGGAAAAGGTATGGACCGACTGGGAAAAGTTCGCGCAATATGCATTCAATAAATCACATTCAACCTGCTATGCATTTGTTGCATTCCAGACTGCCTACCTGAAGGCGCATTACCCGGGTGAGTACATGGCTTCGGTATTAACCCACAATCTTAGTAATATTGATAAGATCACCTTCTTCATGGATGAGTGCAAGCGGACAGGTGTGCCTGTCCTTGGTCCTGATGTGAATGAAAGCTCTTACCAGTTCTCTGTAAATAAAAAAGGCGAGATCCGTTTCGGGATGGGCGCTGTAAAAGGAGTAGGAGAGGCTGCAGTTCAATCGATCGTTGAAGAAAGGGAAAAGAACGGGCCTTATAAAAGCATCTTCGATCTTGTAAGAAGGATCAATCTCCGTGCAGCCAACCGGAAAACATTTGAGAGCCTGGCATATGCAGGCGGGTTCGATTCCTTCGGGATCAACCGTTCCACTTATTTCTTTACAGAGGGAAATGAAAATATTAATTTCCTTGAAAAAGCAATCCGCTATGGAAATGGTCAGCAGGATGCCGCTAATTCTTCCCAGGTTTCTTTGTTCGGTGAAGAGAGTGATGTGGATATGCCCGAGCCGGCAATACCCGTATGTGAACCATGGGGGAATATTGAACAGTTAAAGTATGAAAAAGATGTTGTCGGTTTTTATATTTCCGGGCATCCCCTGGATACATATAAACTGGAGATGGATAATTTCTGTATCCACCATATCGCGGATTCAAAGAAGATTGAAGAGAATAAGAACAAGGACCTGGTGTTTGGAGGTGTGGTGACAGGGATCCACAATGGAATTACCAAAACAGGCAATCCCTGGGGGAAGATCATTATAGAAGATTATAATGAATCATCTGAGATCGCCTTTTTCGGTGAAGATTATGTGAAGTTCAAACAATACATGGTGAATGGCTTGTTCCTGTTCATCCGCGGTAAAGTGTCCGAACGTTTCCGTGGTTCAGGGAACTTTGAGTTTAAGGTAAGCAGCATCCAGCTTTTATCGGAGTTGCGTGACAAGCTTGCAAAAAGCATCACTATCCAGGTGCCTCTCCGTGCACTTAATGATGATTTCATCAGCAGGTTTAACGGTATCATAACAGAAAACTCCAAGGCAGAATCAAAAAACTGCATGCTGCGTTTCAAGGTAGTGGATTCCGAAGAAAATATCACTGTGGACCTGCCATCGAAACGGATCCGCGTAAGCCCGAACAATGAATTTCTCGCTATGCTGAAAGAGAATCAGCTGGATTTTAAACTTAATTAGTTCTTGCTAAGAAACTTTAGAGATGTTACTGAGTCGCAGCAAATTAGTTTTATTGTCATCCCGTGCTTGACACGCGATCTGCTTATTAAAACTACCCGCTTTTTGAGATCCCGCGTCAGGCACGGGATAATTGCTTCGAAAAAATGTCCGTAGGTGCAAGAATTATTTAACGGCT
>DASVUX010000043.1:0-47591 GCA_036386835.1 Bacteroidia bacterium | reverse complement strand
TTGATTTATTATAATGTGAGAATAATACTTAGTAAAAAGGCCCCTATTCTTCCTGTCGTCATTATTGCAATGGCGACAAGAGAATGCATAAAAGATATCGCATGATTTAATAATTCTGTGAGGCTAAAATTGAAATATTAGTTTAAAAAAGCAACGGGTAAAAACACCCTTTTTTAAAAAGGTATTTTTACCCGCTTGCTTATACTGGAATTCTTTTAACTAAGCAAAAAATAAATGATTAGTAAATAAATTCAAGAATCTTTAAAGGCATTATATTGTTGTTTCGCTTGGTTTCAAATTAATAAGTCCGGAAGTATTAACTACCTGAACTCGAAATCTGTGATACAAGGTATTGCCATCTAAATTTGATTTCACAAGAGTACCATTTGCTAATACAGTACTTAACAATGGTATTGAAATAACAGGATTATTCGATTTTACCTCATAAATTTTTTCCCAAACACCTAATGAATTCATTTTGTATAAAGAGTAAGTCCCATTGTAGCATGTACTTGGCCAACTCAGTATTACATTATCTAGTGTAATTGGTAAAACTATCGTTGGTGCATCGGATGTATAAGATATAATGGGAGATTCAGGATTGATTCTATCTACAATTACAGCTTTCGCGATATCTGAAGGCAACGATGGTAATTTTGTTATAACCGTTGGAATAGGATCACTTCCTACTTGGGGCGCTAAAATCACATCTTCAACGTCCTCCACATCTCTTATAGCTACAAGTCTATAATGCAAATCTTCACCATACAGGGGAACTCCTACATCTGTAAAGTTATCAATCAGATCGTCTCCCCATATAACACTCTTCACCTTTTTCATTGTTCTTATACTTAGAGCATCCTCAGCGCTGATCGCTCGATATATTTCGATTCTTGAAATTTTTTCATTTTCAGGATATTCATTGATTTCAAAAAGAACTGAAGTTTTAATATTATTTTCTACATCCAAGAGTTTTGTTATAATTTTTCTAACCTGAGGCTTATTTGGGTAGAAAGTGTTAACCAGCATAACTGGTCCAACAGGAAGACTTGAGTCGCTGAATTTAAACTTATCGTCCATCTCTAAAGCCCTATAGAAGTAAAGACTCTTTGATGCGCCATCTAAAGTGTAATCAGTAAACCTCACGAAAGTGTCAGTTCCGGAATTATATTTCCTGATCATTGGGAATATATCATTAGTAAATGGATCTAATAAATTTCCGAACGCATCACGTTGCTGGGGTTTAATTCCAGATGTTTGCTTACCTGTCTTAAAATAATTAAAAATAGGCGGCTGTTCATTCAATGGCATAAATGCATCCTGTATGGCGCTTTTCAAAATAGCTTTCCCTGTCATTGGTTGACCATATACAGTAAAGGTTTGATCCAGTGCAAAACCAAAGGCATTTTCAAATGGGAACACATAATAACCCGATGGAGGTGGATTAGATGTGCCTAATGCCTTGTTAGATGTATATGGAATATAGAATTCCGGATTATCCGGTAATGGCCAGGTAAAAGAACCAGAAGTGGTAGTGTAAACAGAAAAATTACCACCGGTATTCTGCCCATCAAACAACACTTGCCATAGCAGTGGATCGTATTTTGCCTTGGGATCTATCAATTTATTCAAATTACTCCAGATCAGATTTTGAGTATCTTTTGTATAAAGTATATCCAGCAGCCTGTCTTCACTTGCCCGATAAAACACCACACTGTATGGAATTCTTCCACCTGTAGTATTCATTTTAGTATCAAATGTATAGGTAGACTTCCCATAAAAATCAGGTCGTGTAGCATACAATGGACCACTTGGCGGACCAGGCGGTACAGGAATAGATATCTTTTGAGCTAATAATACAACCGGGTTTGACAAGAAGGATTCCAGGTCATTTTTTATGTCATAAGATCGAATTGACATATAAGTTTGTCTGCTTCCTTCTGATGGGTCACTCAGAACCGGTAAAATTTCATCGCTATCAAAATTAATTGCTGAGGATGGCAAAGGTGAACCAGTCGAAGTATTAACACCATTGTCTGCTGTTAAATATAATTTATATCCTGGATGATAGTTAGCATTCTGTGCAGCTCCTAAGTTCAGGGTGTATATATCAGCACCAGTAATGTTTCCTGGCTCACTTTTCGGAACGAAACCCGGATCCTGAATTACAATAGCAAGGTGCGGAGCTGGTCCAGACGTTACATTACCAATATAAGTGACCGGGTATACCTGCACCGATCCCCCAACATCAGTTAATCTAACCATTCCCTTATACCATGAGACTTCAGAATCAGGGTGAGGAAGAAGATCATAGTTCTGGAATTTAAGCTGTATAAATCCGGTGCCTTCTATATCTGCCGGCAAAGGAGGATCCGTTAATAGGGGCTCAAAATTCACCGTGTCATTTATACCACCAACCACAAAGCGACTTAGAGTACCGTCTGATTCAGTCTTATACTCAATATGAGCTGCATTTATCTCGGCAATTTTATTACCGGAGATCCTGAAGGTATTGGTGACATTATTAATATTGGTAACATTCCGAGAAACTTCTATCTCTATCAATCCGTCAATATTAGTAATATCCGGGATCACCTCATTTACTGTAATAACAGTATTTCCACCAGTAAAGGAGCTGGAGTTAACGGTATACAACGAATCATTGGCCTTATTCGCAAAAACCCGGAATGGCTTTGAGCTCACAAAGTCAGCAGTAGCATCGCCAGAAATTGAAAATGTACCCAGTCCAATAGCGATTATTTCGTGTTTCACAGAATACTCCAAAGTTAACCCCGGGCTAAAGATTGTAGTAATTAGTTTCTCCACTTGAATTTCTGTATTAACACCAGATGCAAGGTTTACACCTTTTATATCATAAGTATTCGTACGTGTTGGAGATAAACGCAATTCCACTTTCGCGTTAGTATAGAACTTTTCAAGATATGTCCGTTTTGAGTGACGCAAATCCCAATTTGAAACGGCCCCCATATTCTCTGTGGTAAAGAACAAATCGCCAACCGTAGGGTTTTTGAATGTTTCATTTGAAATAAACTGCCCTGGTGCGCTTGGATCAGCTACAGCATTAATTTGCTTGAGCTGCTTAATAACGAAAGTTGGATTTGACCCACTTGTTATAACACTTTCAATTACGTAGTTATCACCCGCAGTACTGAAAAATGATCCTATGAATTTCGTAGAGTCTGATGAAGCAATAGTCGGGGTAACAGTTGTTGCCGGAAAAGTGCTGGTTATTGTGTAAGAAGTAGTGGTGATCTGAGACCGGTTTCCTGATAGCAAACTAACTGATGAAACTTGTCCCTTTACTATAATAGGTTCAAATCTCCTGAAGAAGATATCTGCATAATCCGCATACTGATGTGCATGGTGATGAACATGATTCCAGTCAAAGGTGGTTCGGACTAAAGTTTTATCATTAGCTGCAGGTATAACAGATAATATGTTCTGTTCAGCCACAGTAGTGAGAATTAATGTTTTATTTAAAGCAATTGGTTCCGTAGGATCCTCATCCTGTATTAGCTGCACGGCAAAGTTGAAAGGTGGCAATAGGTGAGATTGTTTAGGAAAAGTAGTGACTGCCTGAACAGGATTACTCAATGGAGAAACCCGGGAGAACCAATTAATTGAATAGGACCTATACTCATGTGTTCCTTCTTCGACTTCCTGATGGGTATAAATTTGAGGTTTGTCGCCAAGTAATATTGGCGTTGTTTCGGGCAATCCAGAGGCGTCTAAATATTCTGAATCGCTACTAAGCTCTGGTTTCCGATAACCAGTTTCACTTATTTCCTTGTATTCAAGACCAAAAGCTACCGGCTGAGTTTCATCACACAAACAAAATTCAGTGGATTCATAATAAAATGGCCCAAAAGGCTTTTCGAAATTAAATGGTCCCCTGTTGATATTAATAAACCGTAAGTTACCAAAAGGAGCATATCCATTCGGATCAGTTAGAAGAGTTGGGGTACCAGTCCCATTATCTACTGAAATCCCGTATGTAAGTGGAGTAAGTATTGGAGTAGCGGGCAATCGGTAGTCACGCCTTGTTACAGGAGTGGTCATGAAAATATGTGTCCTCTCTGCATTACTAGTATAAGGTGCTTCCAGCGCTGCAAAAGTTTTGTATTCCAAGCAATATATGTATGCACTTTTATCCAGATTCCGGTCAGGATCTATATGACCCATTCCAAGAACCCGTGCTACATGATAATCAAGAGACATTAACCTAATCATATCAACATAGCTTATATCTTGCGTTGTAGGATCTGTAGGGGAATCATCGGACTTAATACTTGCCAGTGCTCTTTCATCGGTTGTACTTAGCTTCATATAAGTATGAATGAAATGCTGCAGGCTATTCTGATCGTTACTTGTATCGGGAGAAGCACTAAATGTAAATCCTGGTCGCCTCCACCGGTTAGCATAGTTCTGCTTATTCACCGTAAACTCTCCTGTGCCCGGGTTATCATCATTAAATTTTGGCCAATGACCTCCCGAACCATCAACATCAGAAGGCATAAACCTGGCGCTCATGGTAGTATCATCAGTAGTTAGTGCAAAACTACCAACGTCATCCCAATCACCAGCTTCTACCTGAATATTGGTCCCGCTTATATAATGCTCATAGCAATATATCCTAATTTCTTTCCAGTCAGCACCCTTATAATCGAAACGCAGATATTGAATGTTTTCACAGGAAATTATTCTTTCTGTTAATCCGGTGAACCGTTTTCGGCAAGACACCTGTTTTGTTGCAAATTCCGAAGTATCTGGAATAGTGACTGACTCAACCCTTAGTTGGCCACCGGGTCCCGCACCTGCATGAGCCATCGCGGAAGCTGACATATCTGACAAGCCTGTGGACACCATGCTACCAATCCCACCACCACGAAGAACTGTTCCTTTAAACCTGAGATCCAATTCGGCATAAAAAAATAGTTTATTTTCAACTTCTACTTCAACAATTCCCGTATAAGCATTTAGTAACGCAAGTGTATTAAATGTGGACTGAGCAGCTCTTAGGCTATCATATTGCGTATAATCAATAAATCGAACCACTACATCAGCATTTACACCAGATAAGCTATCTACAGGCAAGGAATATTTCCACGCGCGCGTTGTTCCTGAATTTATTACAGTAGTACCACTAACCTGGAAATCTATTTTAAGGAAATATTTCTTTCTAAACAGCGTCCTGTAAATCTTAATGAAGTCATTACTCCTGTTATAACCTATAGAAGATACATAAGGACTAGATAATGTGTAGTTTCCTTTTGCAATGTGGTTTTCCCCGAGAGCTTTCAGAAAGTCCCATCTCAACTGGTTCCCTTTTATTGTCCGATCAGAACCATCTGAGCCCGCAGCCTGTAAATATGTATATGGACTCTGAACAATCGGACTATTTATTAGATCAACTTTTGACATGCTATTATTGTTTTTAGATAGAATATGAATTTAAATTAATCTCAACATCAACAACACTTACATCAGAGTATCCGATACCATTATAAAGCTTATATCTGAATTTAAATTTGAATATGGCCGTTGGGTCCATACTAAAATTAAAATCTCTTGAGGTAACGAACATCTTTGTCCGGTCTTTCGAATGAATTACATAGTTGTCGTAAGGAAGATCCCATGCTGCTCCATTCCATTTTGACACCTCGAGAGTTTCAAACGGCTCTGTGCTGGAGACATTAGGATTTGATTTAGGCAACTTCGGGTCATTAAAAGGCTCCGGATTCCGGATTAAGATCCCTATTACCGCATTAGTATCAGGATGCCTGATTATATTGAATTCAGTTGTTACGGATGCATGTAACACATTATAATCAATATGCATTACTCCATTTATTAACCTATCAAATTGATCAGCAAATTGCAGCTTTACATCGTCCGGTATTGCTATTTCATTATTGGTAATAACAGCGGTAGCAAGACTGAGATCAAGAATTCCATTAACTTTTTTAGCATCAATTACAAATACAGCCTCTTTTTCAATAAAATCTAATTCATTCTTTTTCAAGATATAGCTATTAATTTGTTCTTCAAAATCACTGTACCTGGAGGTTTGGAATACATATGAATGCGCCACATTTTCATAATCAACTGCAGCATATTGCCCTCCTATCAAAGGATTGTATTTAGCAATAAATTGTGCAGTATAGATTTTAAGAGGCTTGAGATCCAATGTCTTCTTTGTTGAAATGTCAATTGGGGCCAGCGGTGTATAGTCTGCACAAGGGCTACCATTCAGTAAAATATTATTCAGTGTACTAATATCATTATTAATACTATTAATATTAATTGGAGGTAAGCCTGGTCCTGCAGGATCAATATGGGAGATGCTGCCCCCGACAAACCCCACTGTTGGATTGAGTTCCGGTATACCCGAATCTTCAGGATCCCTTATAAGCACACTTAATGATGATTTGGCTACATAAGGATTCATAGCTGAAGGATTGGTATCTACCCAATCATTATAAAACTCATAAACATAGTTATAGAGGTAAAACAAACGTAGTTCCGCATCAATATAGAATAGTGGCTTGGCATTAATTATATCACCATCTGCATTAGGATAGCACTTCGCATAATCGATATAGTACTTCAGAGAAAGCAACTTAAAATCATCAGCTCTGTCAGCAGTTTCCAATTTATTAAAATCAGCTCTAACCACCTGGGTTGCCGGAGTATTATCCACAGGATATGTATGGTAGTGTCCTATTGGTCCTGCTGTTCTAAATCCATAGGCCATGTCAAGATTGAACGGCCCCGCTAAAGCGCTTGAGCCACCTTCGCGGTATAATCGGTCTGATGTCTTAATCCGGATAGCAAATGTTGTATTAGGACGCCAAATTGGTTGCAAAGTTTTATTAATACCATCAAGTAACGCTGCATTAGCTGCGTCTTGTTCTGCATCCGAAGGTATTGTCTGATTTAAAAGATAATCAGCAAATGGCAGGTAGCAAATGCGGTATAAGGCTGTGCTGCATTCATCTATACAATATGCCATAGGTAAGCAACTCTTTTCAATTATTTCAACCGTTTGTACAGAGCCATTGATATTGGCTGTAACGGTAAGCAAGAATGAATAATTCGGTCCAATTGAAGCACCACTTGTATATGGTGTCACGCTAAGAACTGAAACGATACTAGCAAAGTTAAAACCGGGAATAGGTTTTAAAAGATCGAAAGAATAATTGCAACTATAACCCAGATTATCTGCTATGGTAAATAAAAGGGTTGTCCCTGAAATATAACCTTGAGTAAGATCAATATTGGTTTCTTTAAAATCTTTGTTTGGATACAAGCCTGTTCCCTGATATACTCTGTTATATATATTTGCATTTAAAGGGTGTAATTGCAAGGCAGGAAGTGTCAGATGTCTGTTTTTAACCAAAGTAGCAATGAAGTTATGCATTTCGCGTAAACGTATTGCAATTTGCTCGTCTGTTTTAAGACAGGTAATTTTCCTAGGCTCTTCCGGTTTATTGTAACAAGATGTTGAAATAACTTCAACATAGTCAATATTTCTTGAAGAATGGGTATAAGTCAGTTCTGAAGCCCAATCAATACTACTATAAACTTTTGATTCAATCAAGTTATACTGAAACACAGGCAGTCCGCCTGATAGGATTTCAACCCCACTTGAATCAAGTAAGGTGGTTCTGTCGTAATAATTAATTGTAATCGCAGGTGCTCCGGATCTTATTAGAAGATTCACAAATTTCATTGGCTCATTAAAATACATCTGGATGGTATTTCCAGGCTGAAGAACCAAGCCATTCGCAACCCCTAAATAAGGAACGGTTAAAACGATTCCGTCAGCAGAAGTAATTTTCATTAGAATACCTTTGTATGTATTCAGGGCACCACCAGGATAGGTTTTATAAATCTGATCCTTTTCAAAAACAACACAGGTTTTAGGGATTTCATCACCAGGACAAAGGATAGAATCACCATTTATTCCCAGATTCTCAATTGGCAATGAACCTGATTTTGCTGCATAAGAAAGAGGCGTTGTGGCGAGGATCCTTAGCTTATTATTATATCCAGGTCTTTGTTGCTGCCAATAACCCCATTTCATTGCTGCAAGAGCCGTAGGATCAATTAATGTCCCTACCTGTTCCGTTCCGGGGAACATAGGAATTAAAGCATCATAGAAGTTATAATCCTCCCATGTGTTTGAATTTTCATCCCAATATTTAATTTCTATTTTTTCAAAAAAATACTCATGGCGAATCCTATCCGATTTTCCACGCTGAGGCGGAACAAATTCAATATACTGACACGGAGATGAGATCCCACCAATTCTGTCAAGATTACTTCCGCTAATAGCAGTAGTAGAAACATTCAAGCCCTTTTTGAATTCTATATCAATAAAGGTGTCAACCGGCACTCTAAAGTCATCAGGGCCGGCACCATTTATCCAGGAATTAGGATGTGGAATCCCTAACGATGAAGTACCGGTATTATCATGTATAACTGTTGTTGCAAGATTCAGTGTTTCACCTGTAACCATGTGGCTGGACTTTGCAACTTTATTAAGATCTGCTAAATTAGATCCTGCTTGTCCTTCAATAACATCAAGCAATACAGGATTCCTGACAGGATTCAAAGAGCTATCAAAATTCCAAGTAAATTCAAAATGAGCACAACGCTGTTTCTTCAGAACTTTTACACAAACTTCAAATTCACCAGTTATGATGTGTGGCTTAGGAGCTTCGGCCGCAAGTGTAGCGCCACCGGAAACACTAAATCCGAATCCGCAGCATTTCAGTGACACCGTACCGCCCATTTGGATTGCTCCACCAATTTCTTTCGGCCTAAATGAGATCCTTCCTTTAGTATCAATGTACGCCCTTAATTCTGCACTTAAAGGTCCGAATGATTTTTTCAGTTCAAAGCTTACTCCTGCACCTGCACGTATTCCACTATTCGAAATCATGAAGTAGAAATACATATTGAGAATATTAAGCACACGAGCTTGTATTCTCATGGAATCTGGCGATTCCCTCCCAATATTAAAATACCACGCTGATGAATCACCAAAGAAGAAACCTAATTCAGTGACCCCATCCACGGTAACTAAAGAACCAGTATCCTCCGGGATTTTGTAGTTAATACCAAATCCTGCCTCAATCGAGCTCTTTGTAATTGCAATGATGGCAAAGAATGGAGGGTCAGGATTTGCATCCAGCTTAATCCTGTCTTTTAAGAATTGTGCCTGCCCCTGGAACAGGAATACATCAGGCAGTGACAATAAGAAGAACAACTTAGAGGAGAATGTTTTACCAGAGTCGCTTGATGTGGCAAGTGACACCCCTGCACCGAAGCTAAATCCATCTTTGATAAGGAACTTCGAGGTTTGGATTCCTTCCTTGTAGTCCGGATCGATTTTAGCTTTATAATACTGCCACCATTCTGCAGTTTCGTCCAGGTCTGCCGCTGTCCTGCTTGCAACATATTTTTTACCAAATAATGCACGGAAGCCATAAATACCTAACCCAGTAGTTCCTAAAAGAATAGGAGTAGAAATTTCTATACCTAAATCTACAATGAAGGCAGGAACTTTCGGGTTTAAGCGCATAGAAGCACTAGCCTCTAATCCCTTGAATTTTGGTATTGAAACGTATACTCCACCGGCATATTCTGTACTATTCTTTAAAATTGTCAGTAAGGGATCCACTGTACCCGGAGCAATTTTTGGGTCTTTTATAGACAAAAACCCTTTTATAATGACTGCGGCTTTTGCCGGATCCGAACCACCCGGTATCATAATATCTATTGATAAGCTTTCTAGACGAATAAACCATTTAAACTCATGACCTGAAGTAAAAGGACCGTCCACAGTATAATAATACTTAATGCCTTTTCCTCGTGCATCAACCCCTCCAGGATTAACATTTACTCCACCGTCAAAACCAAAAAACTTATATTTTCTGTCCTCTTTCTCAAAAGATCCAAGGTGGATCGCTGTAATAGCTATTTTTGCCGGTCCAAGTTTTAATTCGAATGCTTTAGGCAAATATATAGAACCACCCTCTATTTCAAATTTACCATCGTCATAAATGATCAGTTTATTAATATCGATTTTATCCGGCAGGAACTGGCCTAGAGGAGGTTGAACTAAGAAATCAATATCGCCTGAACAACCTACATAAAATCTGCCATCCTTTTTTCCAATAAATACACTTTTGACATCAAAGGCAAAAACATCAGGTATCGTTAAGACCGGAACCGCTTGCTCAACGGAAGCTACAACGCTGAACTCTCCGTCCTGCCCTATATGAATGTCAATTGATATTTCTGCAGGATTCCCTGATTGATCTTTGAAACCAGGGATAACCATCGTCCCTTTGATTTGGGAATCAATTATTGCATTTTGCTGAAACGTAATAAAGAATGCATCAAGAGATATGGTAAAACCACTTCCGAACTTAGCTTTAATAATTGGTGCTGTAGTGATGCCTGTTTTTGCCTGCATACCAATCGTGCCCGAAATACCACCAGTACCTATTAATAAATTTGTTCCAATAACCTCACCTGTAGAAGCAGGACTGGTATCATGGTTCCAATCTAGAGGAAATCCAATAACCGCCTTTTTTACATATACACCAACAAAATCATTAGGCCTTCCATCCGCAGTTGCTTCGGGAATATTTTTAGTTTTACTAAAATCAATTTTGAGATCATCGATCTCCAAAGTAAATTTTGTACCTAAAATGCGAGACTTCGGAAAATCAAACGTTAGGTTTTTATCAAAGATAAACCCATCATTAGTGTCATATCTAAACGCTCCCGCGTTAACAATAATCATCGACTTCGCAGGATCTGGCAGATCAACTCCAGCACTGTTTAAAGGCGTAAAAATGCTTCTCGGAAATTCAATCCCAAAGGAAATATTATTCAAGGATGCACTAAACTCTGGAATCAGCAGCGCTTTAAGCCTTTCCTCATCTAAGGGGCCCACCCAACGGGCAATTAACTCCTTAAGCTTATCGAAAGCATTATTTAAATAACTTTCCTTAATTATGTCAAGTATATTATCACCGAAAGCCTGCAGCTGTGAATAGATATCTCCAAATGTATCACCGGAATTATAAGTGAGCTGGTTAATATGAGTGCTATTATAATTAGTGACCAAATCAAATAATGGATCAACTCCCGCAGGCGGATCATTGATATCGCCTAAAAAAACATTAATTGTTTCCTCAAGTAATTCCTCTTTGCTAATTCCAAACACTGAAGATAACAGATTCAGATAGCCCGTAACATCGAAACTAAAAGTTTGTAAATTGGCGTTCCTAATATATCTTAATATTTGCCATTTATATTCAAATGAAACATTGAAAACAGATGAACTTTGAACACCAAGAATACTAGGGGGATTAATTACAAAGGCAACACCTGTACCTGGTATTTCTAGCAATGTTAACTTCTTGTAAGTAACAATATCTAAAGTATAAGATACCGAATCCCCATTAGGTGATTTAAAAGCTTGCAGATTCTCATAGAACAATTTATCTAAAAAACTACTGAGAGGCCCTTGTAAAAATCCTAAATTTTCAGGCAACGAGTCAACCTTCAGGAGATCCGTTAGAGTTGGTCTATATTTTTGAACTAACATAAGTAAACATTTTATATTTAAATTTCTATACTCTAATTCCTATTACTTAATCCTTTAATATTATTGAAAGGATCAAAAACAGTCAATTTAGGCTGCCCTAAAACAAATAATACTTTATAAAGGCCAGCTGATTGTACTTGTAAGACGAGGGAATCGGGAATGCCGCTATTCGGATTCTTTTCATTATCAGATAGCAAAAGTTCTAATTTTTTAATTTGAGTAGTCAAGTCTTCTGCATTTGAATAGAACTGCTGCTGGCGAAACCTATTACCCATTAGTGGAAAATAATTTCTAAGGGAAGCAGATGATATATTAACGCTGACAAACTTTCCAGCTTCATAAAACAAACACAGGCTAGACAGGTTAATAATAATACCTAATAAAAAAAAGATTTGTCTTTTCTTATTAATAATAATCAGTGCGGCAACTAGCATCAATAAAGAACAAGTATAAAGCAAGCAAGACTTAACTATCGTAGGCCTGAAAACATATTCGTAATTATACTCAACCCGGCCCTCAACAAATATTTCAGAAGTATTTTTTTCAATCAGTAAAAAGTAGACACCACAGCACAAATAAAAAATCAGCTGAATTATAATTTGGACTGTTATTATACTTCTGAGAACTTTAAACATCTTAGTACGTTTTCTTAATTGCAAAAAAGAATTTAAATTCTCCATTTTTGGATGACGCATCTTTAATGGAATCTACTATATATCGCCCTTTCCCAACACTTTTAAATTCAAAAAGAACCACCGAATCTGATCCATCGAAGTACGCGGCATTCTCAAATCCAACCCACATTAAAAACTCCTGTATACGTTTACTTGCGAAACTATCATTGGTTTCATTGGATTTAATTATATGAAATGCACAATTTTTGCTTTGCGAATGAGCGAAAACCTGCCGTCCTTTTGTAGGATACTTAATTTCGTCAGACATGTTATCGCCTGATTCAATAAATGTCCGAGCAGTGGAAGCATAAATTAATTTCGAAAGACTGGAAAATCCGTCTCCTCCAGTCGCATCGTTGGAAGGGAAAGCAAATTGATATTTAAATCCACCGAAAGAATTTGGAATAGTGGTAACCTTACTTTCGATTGCCATATTCCCTGGATTAGACGCAACAGAGTTTGATGAGTTAGACATCAATGAATTATTTATATATACTGGACCATACACTTTTCTAGTATCAACTAATGAATACCCGGTAAAAAACGGCCCAGCACCAGCGATATAATATTTATTAGCAACTTTTGCTATTTTATCTATTGTATCGGTAACTGTTTCATCATTTGGCGCAACATCATTTGCTCTTAACACTTCAAATTTGGCAAGATTATCCACGAAAGGAAAGACTGTATAATAAACAGAATTATTATCCTTAAAAACTCCATAAGTTCTACTGGTTAAATTCGCCATAACTTTGTTCCAATATTCAGCTGGTGTTTTATAACGGCTTTTATCCAATGGCAAATACTTATCTTCCTCATACTTAGTTGGACTTGACTGGAATTTGGAATAAAATAAGATATTTCCAAATGAATAATACTTCCCAATTTCAGCTTCTCTATGACTTTCCAAGACAGTTGAGCCGGCAGTTAGATTGATTGCTAAAGCCATAATTATTAAATATTGTTTAAGGTTAAGAACTGATTTGTATAATCCTGAGTAAAATATTTTCTCCCATCCACACTATAACACATGATACCTGTAGGGATAATATTTACAGTGTATTGAAATGATCCGCTGTCATAAACAACCCCCTGCAAACCAAGTTCAAATTCATAATAACCGATGTCATCTGAATCGTTTTTCAACTCATGATTTAAACAAACTAGATACACTGTTGAATTCAATAAAAACTGGGCTAATAAAGGATTTAACACCGCTCTGTTAGCATTCGTATATGCTATAGAAGCAATGCTGTCAGCACTTTTTTCTAAAATATCTATTGAGTAATTATTAGATTTAGAATCCAGTTGCACAATTTCGATATTCGGTGCATTCAATGACAATCGGCTAAAACTCAATAGCTGGAGATTCTCCTTTAATGAATTAAAAAATGAAATATTATTCTTTTTATTTTTTTCTAAGGCCGGATCTGCCTGCAATTTATTATAAACAGTATTTCCGGTTTGCTCAACAGGATTTACCAGGTATGTAAAGCAAACTTCGCCTAACTTGTCCTTCGCAAATCCGCTACGTGAAAGAAAATCAAGCCCTTTTAAGCTTGTCCATCCAATATATTTCAACTCATTAATCGCATTCCATTTAACAGTATTCAGGAAACCAGGATCTGAAGCAGATGGAAGGACTAAAATTTCATTTATAGTTAACAAGTTATCTAAATAGTCATCTTTCCATGGTCTGGTAAGAACTGATGGAATCACTGGAAGATTATCAATGTCATATCTTCTTGTAAACGATAGCTTGACAATGAAAGGCAGAACGGTTGAAGGTGATGATAAGTTAGCTATACTTATTTCAAAAGGATCCGTATAACCTGAAGCCGTATTTAAGATCTTAAACTTCTCTTTATAGCTTAATCCGTCATCATAGAAAGATGATCCGGATAGATATAAACCAGGATACGTATTATCGCCTTGCGGAAGTTTGAACTCGGCTCCAATGAATTCGGAAGGGCCTGCAGTAAAATCGGCAGAAGTTAAAATAAGGATTGGCCAACCCTCCGTATGATATTGCTTATTAATAAAATTGCTTGTAGTATCCTTGAATTTCAGGACCGCGGTCTTTGTTGGTAAAGTAGTATCTGAATAACTTCCGTAAAAATTTAGAGAGTTATTGAGTTCGTTCCTGATATCAATATAAATTTTGCTGCCCAAACCGTCTCCGAATTTCGTTAGGATTCCGGTATTCACCTGTGCAGCATCGTTTTCAATTGTAATGTTTCCGGATGATTTTTTTAATTCTATTTTTCCGTAGGCCAAAAGACCGAAATAAGCAGCTGGATCGACAAAACTCAATATTTTTTCGCGATCAAGCTTGGTTTTTATGTCTTCTTCCTGTCCTGCATCGAATTCAGGTTGACCACTTGCATAGGTTATTATGACTTTGTGATCAGCCGCCTTAATATCGTCTAAGGTTGGCTTATAATTAGGTCCTTCCACTATAATTTCAAATCCATAGTCAGCAGCTGTATCAAAATCTCCGATATACCATCCCGCAGAAAGTTTCTGAAATACGTATGTATCGAAAAAATCTTCAACTAAAGTTGTGCCCGGTGTTGGTGTGGGTGCCGACAACTCATCTAAACCAAGATCATTGCGTTCGATAACATCGGTAACGCCCGCTTCTGCATTTAGCGTAGCGCGAACCTGCCACATTCTGGTCAACAAATCCGATAATCCTGAAGTTGAACTAGGCAATACAGCCCCTGCACCAGTTAGAAATGAACTCTTTTTTAAGCCCCGATAAACGAAATACTTAACCTGTCCAATTTTATTGTCTGGTTGATTATCAGGTTTAATTATAAGATTTATGAGATTGGAGGAAGGTACTTCCTGGATAAAAAATTCTCCATTAGTAACGGCATATGCCTTTAATAAGGTGCCGGAAACAATTCCTGAAAAGGCTGACCAAGTTCTGTATTCTGTTGTTAATGCTCCTGTAACCGGACCGAAATATTTATCAAAAGCGGGAATGGCAGATTGAGCCGGCAAGAGGTCAAAATCCGTGAACGTATGAATAGCAGTTTTTTTCTCTTCTGCGATTCCATCAGCTGCTTCAGGAAAGTTAAATATCACATTCGTGGTATAGCTATCAACAAGAACAGTGACTGCAGAATTGTTTAACTGTTTAGTTTCAAGGGAAATATTTAATATAGTGTTGTCAACAGTTAAAGAACCATCGAAGATGGTAAATTCCTGAATATTGTTAATCACACTACCTGAAAGGACAGGCGCGTTTAATGTAATCCAACCACCTGTTGGAGGTGAGACAAAGTTCCAGGCACTTCCATCATATTTGAATATCACTATTTCAGCTGGATTGCCATTACGGTAATTAATAGTGGCTTTAATTTCAATATTATTAGCAAAAGCGGTATCAGTGTTCTCAAGCTCAATTTTGAACGGTAATGTTTCTGAAGAACCTGTTGTATCAACCGGAATTACTTTCTGCAAATCCTTAGTGCCAGACCCATCATTAAATTTAATTGTATTAAAAACCACCTTACGATATGTCAGATTGTTATTGTTATGAACATACGGATCAGCCATTCCCCCATCAAAAGGTGAAATAAGAACTAAAATGTATGTATTCAACCTATTATTAGCAGGTGGCTTTTTACTCACAGGCCACTTGACATTGACGATTTTTATATTGCTATCCAGAAGCGAACCATGACTGCCCGGATCCAATTCGTATTCATTTAATTTTACTTCATCAATAAACTCAACATAAGTTCCACTTGATTTTAATTGATTCACTTTATCTGTTCCATACCAAAAATCCGGGAATTTAAATAAATCATCTGAAGGTGCCTGATCCGTTACTGCGACATAAAAGCGTACCCAGGCATCAAGGTTTTTCTCAGTTGTAGGATTGCCAGACGGACCTGCATTATTAACTCTTGCATACAAGTATGTATCTGTAGTTAAAACGATTGGCTGATCGGCATCAGATAAATTAAAATTTGCAGCATAATTTGCATTTCCGCCAGGATAAGCGGCTACACCTTCAGTAGCAAAGGAATTCACTCTATGCCAAATGTCCGGACTGCTTATTGAAGTACCAGTTGGATTAGGGGAGCCGTCATCTGAGGTAATATCCCTAATTTTTAAATCTCTGACCTGGGGATTATACGCTAAGGCTTCTTGAACCGCAGCCAAAGCATCTAATCTTCCATATCCGTACCATCTGCTATATGCATCATCGTCAATAGCAGAGGGTGTTATAGGTAATGCACCTACAGCCCTGCTTGTGGTCCACCGGCCAATTGAATCGTTATTTGAGTTGTCAATTTTTTGAGCCTTAACTCTAAGTATGTATTTAACCTCAACCCAGTTTAAAACAGGATTAGCCGATAGAACTAATCCAGCAATTCCTGCAGCGACCGGAGTAGAAAAAGATGTTCCAGAAAAATCGTTATTATAATTTCCTTCTCCGATAAGGACCGGGGTATCCACCAAAATAGAGGGGAAAGTAGGTGAAGTGACAATATAGTTATCGAATTTTAATTCGTTGGAGGCCTCAATACTATCAATGTTATCAGCTAAGAAATCGGGATCACTCGGCAAGCGTATCAAAGCATCCATGTCTTCCAATAATCCACCGGTATCGTTTATTTTAACAGATTTAGTGGACGCGGAACCTGTGGCATTAGACACTGCTCGATGACCACTGACAATAACTGGATATGATATTGAAGGAAGTGCTGATCCGGAAAGAGTAACAGTTTTTGCAGAATGATTTATACTGCCAATTTTTCTAAAAATATTACCAGTGGTTGGGTCACCAATAACTAAAACCTCTGCATATTCCAGGGCGAAAGTATCAGACAGGGTTAGTGTCATTCCTGCAGCAGATAGCGCCACACGTTGAACTGTCACAACTGTGCCCTTTTTAAAAGCATTTGGAATATTACCCCCTGTTAGAGTAATCGAATTACCCGAAATCCCACCACTCGCTATAGTTGCTTCATAAACTTCAGTCCTTCCCTCCTGCCCGATAGTTACCTTTTGATTGACGGCAAAGCCAAGGGAATTATAGACATTTATAATGTTTGTAGCTCCAGCACTGATATCATTGGTCAACTTTGTTATTAATGCCGGATTATTAGTAATGTTATGGATAGTTATAGATTTCTTGTTAGCCTTATCTATAAGCGGAGTCTGGAGAACAATTTGATTCGTTGAAACTGTATTAGAAATGATATTATCTTCCTCTAAGACCTTATATCTATTATTGGTAGACAAATCTGATTTGTCCCCAACTTGAACTGACATACTTGAATAGTTAATTGCAACACCATTAAAACTAGTAGGCAGATCATCAACGGTTAGAATTGTTCCAGCCGAATTTATACTTGTAATTTTCAGCTTAAAAGGAGCATTTAAATTTCCAATAATTCGACCTTCGCCTTTAAAAGAAGCTGCGAAGGGCTTTGTTAAATCATCAACAATCAAATCCGGCACACAAAAGTCAACACCTTGATTTAACGCATTAGCGTAATTACTTCCCGGATTGTGCTGATCAGCACCAGAACTTATCATACTCGAAGCAATCCCGAATAATTTATCACTTGTGAGTATGAGCTGATTATCACCACTAAAGGAATCTATTCCCTGTCCTCCATTCCCAGCAGCTAAAAAACATAGTGTACCCCTTCCTTGGCGGCCAATTGAGGTTAACAAACCAATTGTAGCCTTACATTCAGGTTCAGCATACAAGAATTGGAAACTCAAAGAAATGATATCAGCTCCTTGAATAGGAACATCCTTAAAGGCCTTCATACTATTGTTATCGATCAGCTTTTTAGGATCAATTCCCGCTAACCACAATAATTCTCCCTGGGCTGAATCTATATCAGAGTTCCTGTCTGTTTTACCCGAAATCATCTGGCAATTAGCAGCAATCCCTACCATACCTTCATAGATACCTTTCAAAAAACTAGCGGCATTTGGCTGAGACGTTATAACACTGGTAGCTGCCATGCCATGCTCCCTATTGAGACCACTTTCAAGTTTAGAAACCGAGAAGGTGTGGTATTTAAAATCGTAAAAGAGTTGAAATTTAGGTTGTCCGTTAGTCAGCTGCGCGATAAAGTCCGGATGATTCGCAACAATTTCACCCGATTCATTCAGTGTGGTTTCCACTCCCTGATCATTGACAGCTATTACCACAGAAGGTCTTCCATAAGTAATGGCAGGCGAAAGTGCCAAATCTTCCAATTCTTGCCAAGCTTGCGGAAGATTTAAATGATTTAAATGAAACTGCCTTGAAGACCAAAAATTTTTTACTGCTGTCATAAATTATTCTCTTTTTATATGGGTGACAATGAATCATGGTCCCACTTGTTCCACCAATGATTCCTATATCTTTCAATCACTTTATGATTTTCATCATACTTTATTAATTTTTTAGTATGTCCGTTCTTATACCAAACCTTAAGGATGATGCTTCCCTGTTCTGAATAATAAATCCACTTGCCATGCTTAGGGTTAGGATACTTCTTAAAGCATTTTTCGGGATTATAACTTCTTTTAAAGGATCCTACTGCCTTTAGTTTACCAGATTCATAATAATGCTTCCAACTCCCTACTTTAAATTGATCCTTCTTTAAACCTTCCGATAATATGCCTCCGGATTCGTGGTAATAAATTGTTTTTTCATATTTTTCATCCACCTTAACACTCAACTCTGATGGATTACCATTAGGATAAAAGGTCTTTCGAATTGTATCATTCTGTGCATAGATAAAAGATGTATTCAAAAAACAAATGAGAAAACAGTATTTTATATGAGTCATGGTTTTAAATTTAAGATCTATAACTAGGTTTTTTTCCGCCATTTGATTAGAACTCAAAACAACATGTTCTCAGTATGCATTGATCGAAAATATGTTTAACGAATCGTGCAGAAATCAAATGGACTGAATTTCAATAAAACAGTCAACCCGTAAAATTACCCTTTTTGTCAAGGGTGTTTTTACGGGCTGCATGAGCCAACACATTAAACTTAAGCTAGTTACATAATCTCAAATTTTGTTTCTCAAATTCTGAAATCAATGGCAGGCATTATTTTATAGCCTCGGCAATGGGGAATTTGTTACCTGATTATTAATTTTTGAGTCACGCTACTCTTCTTAGTAATTAACCTGGCATAATAAACACCTGGGGGAAAGGCTGTCGTATTAATTATCAAATATTCTACAGGAGAAAGAACCTCATAAATCCTGCAGCCCTGACTATTCATTAATTCAAACTTAGTCGCTTCCTGTTCATTGAAGGATATCCGAGTACTATTTGATGCGGGATTAGGATAGATTAAGAAATAAGAGCTTTCATGCAATTCAAGTTCATTGCCAGTCAATGTTACATTTAAGCAAGTAGAGGTATCCACACAACCGCCTTGGTTAATTATCAAGGCATAGGTGCCACTACCTGTGACATTATAATTTTGATTTGTTTCGTTATTTATGATCAGATTTGAATCACAATTGTACCATTGATAAATAGCGCCAGACTGAACCGCACTGAGAATCGCTCCGGATGAGTTAAACGAAGGATCAGGGGTGTTCACGATGATATTTGTAGAAGCTGTAGCCGTACAACCATTTGTATCGGTACCGATAACCGTATATGTTGAAGAAACATTTGGCACAAACGGGACTCCGTTTGATACCCCGCCTGACCAATTATAGCTAATCCCACCACCACCATTTAAAGTAATAACAGAACCGTTGCAAATAGTGGTATCATTGGTTGAAGTAATAATAGGATTTGAATTAACATTTATGGGAAACGCAGTCATTGTTAAACTAGAAGTACAAGTCCTGACCTCAGCATAAAAAACAGTATCCGTAAACAGCAATGGAGTAGTGAAAGTAAACCCAGTACCGAGGCTTGTGCCACCGGAGGGATAATCATACCAAGTTATTAAGCCCGGATCTAAAACACTTAAGGTTGTAGCCTGACCATAACATATATTTAATGCAGTAGCAGAGGTTGTGCTATTGGGGGAATTTGGAGGTATACAAGTAGCCACAATTTTCCTAACGCAGTGGTTACCCTGATCCACAACATATAAATTACCATACTTATCATTCTTCATACCATTTGGGGAGGCAAACTTTGCTGCTGTTGCCGGACCTCCATCACCAGTATAGCCAGCAGTACCGGTTCCTGCATAAGTTGAAAAATACCACTTGTGTTAACTTTCCGTACCCGTTTATTTGTATAGTCAGAAATAAACAAATTGCCTGTTGTATCAACGGAAATGGCAAACGGATAACTAAAAGATGCGCTGGTGGCCAACCCCCCATCACCGGTGCTACCTCCAGACCCATTACCCGCAACGGTAGAGATTATACCGGCTAAGTCAATTTTTCGAACCTTTCTTGATCCATTATCAGAAATATACAAATTACCGGATTTATCGAAATCCATTTTCCCGTTGTTCGATAACTGTGCTGACGTTGCAAACCCGCCATCACCAGCTGCACCTGCCACTCCCGTTCCTGCATAAGTGGTAATTATACCGGAAACATCTATTTTTCGTACTCTGTTATTATTTGCATCACCAATATAAACATTACCTGCAGTATCAACTGCGATCCCAATTGGGAAATTTAATTTAGCTGATGTAGCTAACCCACCATCACCACTAAAGCCTGCAGGACCCGGTAACCCCGCGATACGTGTTATTATACCAGAGGTAGATATCTTCCTGATCATATTGTTCCCTGTGTCAGTAAAATAAACATTTCCATAACGATCCACCCATAAGTCGTATGCACCTGAAATTTTAGCTAATGTAGCCAGACCACCATCACCACTAAACCCGCTAACGCCAGTTCCGGCTATTGTAGTAATAACACCCGTTGGTGTGATCCTGCGGATACGAAAGTTCACCTGGTCAGCAATATATATGTTTCCTGCTGTATCAACAGCAACTGCTGTAGGCGAACTTAGCTTTGCACCGGAGGCTGATATATTATCTCCATTATAACCTGCGGTTCCGGTTCCTGCTATCGTGTAGATAATCTGAGCGCCCAGCTTACCTCCACATATGAGAATAAACATTAGTAATGATAGAATTCCTTTTTTCATGAGGTTGTTTTTGATAATTATTTATTGCACCAAGTTGTAAAATACTTCTATATCTATTGGCTCACTCTTATCTATGGTTCGAAATGAAAATTTCATTTCAATCCAGGCTTCAGGATCGTTAAATTCCGGGATATACTTGGTGTCTAATATATATACACCATTTTGAGAGATAAAGTTTGTTCTATAATCAGCCAGGCTAATGATTTTTTTTCTTGCACCACCTACAGCCCTATTATCAATTAGAAACGTAAGTTCACTTGGATTGGGACACTTCACCTCAATGGTACGAATTTTCACCAGATCTAAATGCCCTCCAATTACACTTTGAACTTTAGCGTTTTGGGGTTCATCTTGCTTCTTAAAATGCAGTTTTCGTATCATTTGCCCTAAAATATATAACAAAGATTACGAAAAAACAATGAAATTTCAAAGAAGAATAAAGCACTAACTTATCTATTACTAAACAGAGCGTTTAATAAACAAACCGTAGCGTGACGGACGTCTTCCAGTGCTTGTAAACACAACCAGGTTGGTGAGGGAATAATACATGAAGCAAGATTTATCCCCGTAAACAGTCGATAAATTGAAAGTTATTAAGCCCTCAAATAGGACTTTTTGTTGTTTTCGACCTGCAAAGCCCGTCCTTATTGGAAAGTTCCGAACCATCCACCAAACCAACCACAAGGCATAAGCCACAAAAAACAAAACCCTTGAAAGCTTCCGCCTTCAAGGGTTTAAGAGATTTTAATTCGACCACTGTTTGTGATCCCGCTGGGATTCGAACCCAGGACCCCTACATTAAAAGTGTAATGCTCTACCAGCTGAGCTACGGAATCGGTCCTTTTTTTCCCTCAACCGTTGTTTGATTTTGGGAGTGCAAATATAGAAGCATTATTTTATTTTGCAAAGGCTTTTTATGAAAAAACTCAAATATTTTCTTAGCACCTGATTCTCAGCCAATTTACTTCATTACCAAGGCGAAACATCTTGAAAATCCCTGGTCCTGGCTCATCTTCAAATATTAGGTGTATATCGTAAAATTTACTATAATTGTGTATAAAGTAAAAGCAAGCAACTTGGACTTCACCCCTGAAATAAAGCCTTGTATCGGCCTTTCCAACATACTGTTCGGAACGTCCATGGCAGAAATTGAAAAAATTCTTGACTCTCCGGATGAAACCGAAGTGCTGGATGATATGGAAGACTGCAAGTCCACTGTATGGCATTATTGGGACCAGGGCTTCTCGCTTTTCTTTGATGAGAATAACGATCAGCTTTTCGGCTGTGTAGAAATTGATAATGAGAATACGCTTCTTTGGGGAAAAAAGATTTTTACCCTGAATGAAAAAGAAATAATCAACCTTTTTAAAAGCCGGAACTTCCCGGAATTTGAAACTGAAGTGCATGAATGGGGCGAAAAACGCCTAAGCTTTGATGCTGCCAATATTGATTTTTACTTTGAGAAAAATAAGCTGACATCTATTAATTACGGAAAATCACTAATCGATCCACAGATCTTAATCCTTCCAAACTAATGAAAATATTTCTGACAGGTTACATGGGCAGCGGAAAGTCTACTGCCGGTAAAAAATTAGCAGCAAAGCTGAACTTCGAATTTATTGACCTGGATAAATTAATTGAAAGCGATTGCGGGCAAACGATAGAAGAAATATTCGCTGATAAAGGCGAGAATGAATTCAGGGCGCTTGAACATAATGCATTAAAAAAGCTCCTTCAAAAAGATAATGCCGTAATCGCTTGCGGTGGGGGCACACCCTGCTATTATGGCAACATGGAGCTGATGAACAATAACGGCATTACCATTTATCTTAAAATGAGCGCCCAAAGCATTGCAACCAGGCTTCTGAAAGCAAAGGACAAAAGGCCGTTGATTGAAAACAAATCAGAGGCTGAGTTAAAAGAATATATCACCGCGCACCTGGAAAAACGTGAAGACATCTATCACCAGGCTCAATACACTGTGAAAGGAAAAAACCTTAATATTGATGAGCTGGTAGAATTCGTTTCTGCAATTAAATAACTAGCTCAGGTAGACGGTTTCCTTACCTTTCTTCAGCTCTACCGTTATATGTTCCTGGAGGGTGGTTGATAATGACATTCCAACCACATCTGCTTTTATTGGGTAACGGTTATGCCCCCGATCTACAAGCACCGCGGTGGTAAGTCGTTTCACGGGCGAATTCAGGAACAGCTTTGCTCCGAAAATCAATGTTTTACCCGAATTCAGTACATCATCTACAAGAATAATGACCCTATCCTTCAGGTCTTTGTCACTGATCTCAAGTTTTGAAGATGAATGAAAAGGGTTATCCTTGTCAAGTGAGATCTCGATCAGCTTCACTTTTATCTTTGAAATTTCCTGTAGAACAGATGCGATCCTCCCCGCAAGCAGGAAACCGTTTTTTGCAATCCCGGCAATGATGATCTCTTTCTCACCGTAATTGTTTTCGTAGATCTCGTAAGCTATCCGGTTGATCTTTTGGGTGATCTGCTTATTATTTAATATAAGTGTTTTGCTCATTTGGTGTTCCGAATATTGTTTAATCTATATTGCCCTGCTCCACTCTTCCGCCTTTATAAAAATATTTTTTATAATAATCGTCATTCAAATCGCTTACAATCACACCTGACTTTACAGAGGCAAGTGCAAATTTATTATTCCCAAGATAAATGCCAACATGTGAGATCTGGCCTTTTTTGATCTTAAAGAACAGAAGGTCTCCTTCTTTCAGCTCTTTTTTCTCAACCGGGCACACGCAGGTCCAGAGATCTTTAGAGCCGCCTGAAAGTGGAATGCAATAAGTTCCGGCATACATTTGTGATACGAATCCTGAACAATCGATGCCTTTTTTAGTATCACCCGAATATTTGTAACGTGTACCGGCCCAGTCATGCACCTGGTACAATAACCAGGGAGTTGCTGCCGAATCCGGATCGAGACCGCGGGAACAAAAATAATCATAGAACGAAGGCTTCTTAATCACTGCTTTCTTTTTACGCACATCCTGTGAAAACAGGGAAGACGAAGAAAGGATCAATAGTATTGCAGCAAGGGTTCTCATTCTTACAAATATAATAATTATAAAAGTAAGGTGTCTTCACTGCCCCTGGATCTTAATTCTGTACTAAAGAAGATATAACTGAAAAATTCATATCCGCAAGCCTAAAACAAGGACGTCATCCACCTGGCCGATGTCACCTCTCCAATCATTAAACACCTGCTTATACCGCAGCTCCTGCATATTTAGCGGGAGCTCATTGTTATCCAGCAGCATCTGCTTCATTTGCTTCGACATGAACTTCTTTTTATTCGGTCCGCCAAACTGATCAGCATAACCGTCACTGAAGAGATAGATCACATCATTTTTTTGAAGCGAAATGACCTTTTCTTCAAATTGCTGATCATCTTCGGTAAACCCTCCAATCGAAGCTTTGGTAGGCTTGTATTCTATCAGTTCTTTATTCCTGATGAGCCAGAGCGGGCGGTTAGCACCGGAGTAACGAAGCTGCATCGTTGACCGCTCGAATGAGCAGATGGCGATGTCCATACCGTCCTTTGATAAGGACGAACCGCTGCTCTGCTTTAATGCTTTCTTGATACCGGTATTAAGTTCTGATAAGATCTCACTTACATGTTCCCTGTTCTTGTCTACAAGGGCATGATTCAGCTTATCAATCCCGATCATACTCATAAAACCGCCCGGCACGCCATGGCCTGTACAATCGGCTACTGCAAAATAGATTTTGTTATTCAGCTCATTGAACCAGTAAAAATCCCCGCTTACAACATCCTTAGGCATAAATAACCCAAAGCCTTCCGGGAAATACGCTTTAAGGATGCCTACATCCGGGAGCATTGCTTCCTGTATGTTTTTGGCGTAATTGATACTGTCCTGGATCTCCTTTTTCTTTTCTGCTAATTCAGTGTTCGTTCTCTTGATCTGCTTATAGGCCTTATAAATGAAGAGTGACATCAGTAAAACTATTATGAGGATGCCAACTACGGAAACAATGATTACATTATTCTGCTCCAGTTTTGCCGATTGTGTGGCCACCTTCAGGTCCTGGATCTCTTTATTCTGCTTTAATATCTGGATTTCCTTCTCCTGCTTTTCATTATCGAGCCTTTTCTCCATTTCCTGCACCTGTCTCATTCCTTCCTCATTATTGATCGAATCTTTCAAGGCGAGGTGCAGCTTGTTATACTGGTATGCTTTTTTAAAATCTCCCATCTCCGCATACAGCTTTGAAATTCCTTCATAAGCATCATTCGTAAAATGGATATTATTGAATTTCCTGGCCTTTTCCAATCCACTCATATAGTACCGGAGCGACTTCTGATATTCTTTCTTATCCCTGTAAAGCTCACCAATATTTGTTTCGATGCCCGCTTCACTCACCGTGTCTTTTATAGAACTGAAGACTTCCGAAGCGCGTTCATAATATTTAAGTGCCGCTTCATCGTCTTTCAGCACATGACTTATAATCCCGAGATTTGTACTGGTGGAAGCAATACCTCTTTTGAAATCTGCTTTTTCAAACATATCAAGGGCGAGGCTGTAATATTTTTTCGCCTCTTTATACCGCTTCATGTCTTTGTAGCAAATGCCGAGATTATTGTATGCGACTGCAAGCCTGCTGCCTTCCGGCTGCAACTCCGCAATTTTGGCCACCTTCATGAAATACTTTAAAGCCTGGTCAGGACGGTTCTGGTTAGAATAAATAATGCCCATAGCATTATAAATAGTGGAAAGCGATTTATAAAGCTTTTTCTTTTCGCCCGCCTCTGCCGCAACAAGATAATTCTTTAGCGCATCTGCATAATTCAGTTGCTCGTAATAATATTCTGCTATCCCTGCTGATGAATAACATATTCCCTTTTCATAGTTTAATTTTCTTGAGATCTCAAGGGCTTCCCTCGCAAATGAAACCCCTTTAACCTTTTCTTTCCCTGAATACTGTCCTGCAATTTCAATCAGCAGATCTACTTTCCCGGTATCGGTCTTTTCCTTCAGGTACAAAGTGTACAAACTGTCAATTGCCGCCTTGTCGGTTTTTGACGACAAAGGCAGCACCAGGCATATGAAAAATAAAAGAAATACTGTTGCTTTCCAGTTCATAATCAGCTGATTTTTATTCCGATCATAAGTATATCATCAATCTGCTCAAGCTGACCTTTCCACTCTTCAAAAGTTCTATCGAATAATTTATGCTGCTCATTTACCGGAAGGCCAGAATTTTCACAAAGCATCTGCTGGAGCTGTTTATACTTGAACTTTTTTCCTGATTTGCCACCAAACTGGTCAGCATAACCATCTGTAAAAAGATACAGCATGTCGCCGGTTTTTAACTGGTAGCCGTTGTGTGTAAAGGACTTGATGTCCTCCCCAACAAAAGCCCCCACGGGAAATTTATCAGCTTTTATTTCGATCAGCTCTTTATTCCTGACTATCCAGAGCGGATTATAAGCGCCTGCATAGTCCAGTTGTTTCCTTTCATGATCAATACTGATCAGGCAGATATCCATACCGTCTTTCACACTTGAATCTTCTTCCGACTGATGCAGCATTTTGGAAATATTCTTGTTAAGATCATTGAGGATCAGATATGGCTTATCCAAACCGAAAACATTTAATGCCTGGTTCAGCAGATTATACCCAACAATACTCATAAATGCCCCCGGCACTCCATGGCCTGTGCAGTCTACTGCAGCTACGAAGGTCTTGCCTGAGCGTTCTTCAACGTAATAAAAGTCACCGCTGACAATATCTTTAGGTTTATAGAGGATGAAGCTGTCGGGTAGTAATCTCTTAACAAGTGCGTTGGGCGGAAGAATGGCTTCCTGTAGTCTCTTCGCATATTTTATACTATCCGTTATTTCTTTATTCTTTATCCCCAGCTCCATATTCTGAAGCGCGATCTGCTCTTTCTGCTGAAAGATGCTCAGGCTTTTCGCTTCCAGATCAAGGTTTGCCCTCTGTTTCACCTTATTTCCATTATAAAGGAGCAATGCTATCAGTAAAACAAAGATGCACCCCCCTATCAGTGAATTCCGGATAAACGCACTCTTACTTTGCTCCGCTGCACGGGTGATTGACTCGATCTCTTTTTCTTTGCGGAGCAATTCAATCTCTTTATTCTTTTTATCATTATTATACTTCGCATCCATTTCCGCAATCTGGGCGGAGCTTTCCTTGTTTAGTATGGAATCTTTAATATCAGTATATTTTAAATGATAGTCATACGCCTCCCGGTAATTATTCATTTTCTGGTGAACATCTGCTATCGCCTTATAGGATTCACTCAGCTGTTTAAGCGCATTGATCTCCTTCGCGATCTTAATTGCCATCATGTAATTTTCAAGGGCTTTGGAATAAATATTCCTGTCATAATAGTTCTTCGCGATTGACATGTACGCATAGGACATCTGTGATTTGTTCCCGGTAGCCTCTTCTATCTTTAACGAGCGTGTAGTGTATTCAAGCGCCTCCTCATACTTCTTCTGCTCGATCAGCACATCGGATATATTTACACAGATGGTCGACATCCCCGGTTGATAATTTATTTCTTCATAAAGTGCCAGCGCCTTTTTAAAGAAAGCGATACTGATATCCATTTTCCCCTTGTAATAATTAACTCCTCCGATATTTGAGTAAGCGCCTGCCATACTTCTTTTATCCCCAAGCTGGGAATTAATGGTTATCACCTGCATGAAATTATCCAGGGCTTTATCATAATCTCCCTGGGACCAGTAAATCAAACCTACATTATTGAATGAGCTTGCCATTCCATTCTGGTTGCCCAGCTCTTCATCGATCTTTAATGAAGCCAGGTAATATTTTAATGCTTTATCATAATTCCCCTGGTTCCAGTAAACCATGCCAATATTATTGTTGGAAGTAGAAATTGCATTTTTATCTTTCAGCTTTTCACTGATCTTTAAGGATCGGGTATAATAATCAAGCGCCTTCTCATAGTTTGCCTGGTTCATATTGGTCATGCCCAGCACATGCATTGTCTTGGCCATTCCTTTTTCGTAATTGATCTTTGTAGCAAGCTCGAGGGCTTTATTTCCAAACTCCAGTGCCTTTTCCGGTGCATTGTGACGATATTCCGAAGCCAGCAGACAAAGGGCCATCACCTCTGCCGTATCTTCCGGACTGGCTTTCAAGATATGTTCTAGACTGTCTACAACGCGCTTGTTCTGTCCCGACACGGAAAAGAAATTTATCAGCACGATAAAGAAAAGCATCACTTTAGCTTTCATAACCGGTTGTGTATAGACTAAGGATTTGGGAGCATAAATATCCTGCAATATATTAAATAAAGCGGTATGAAAAATAGTCACGTTTAAAGCATTTAAAAGGCCAATTAGTCATTCATTATCATTGTTGACCGACAATAAGTCTTTTTAAGAACTTCCATATTGCGTTGGAACAGGTTTTGACAAAATTTACAGGAATTAAAAACAAAAAAAATGAACCTCAATAATTTTACTATAAAGTCGCAGGAAGCGGTGCAGCAGGCTTTGCAGCTGGCAACCGTGAATGGTAATCAGGCTATTGAGAATGGCCACCTGCTAAAAGGGATCCTCGAAATCGATGAGAATGTTACACCTTTTATTCTAAAAAAACTCAATGTAAATACGGCAATGTTCGGGAAAGCCCTGGATCGGATTGTCGACAGTTACCCGAAGGTTTCGGGTGCACAGCCGTACCTCTCCAATAATGCAAACCAAGCTATCGCGAAAGCCTCCTCCTATCTGAAAGAATGGAATGATGAATATGTTTCGATAGAACATTTGCTCTGGGGAATGCTCTCTACAAAAGATGTGGTGTCCCAGCTCATGAAAGATAACGGGGTAACAGAGAAAGATCTCAAAGCGGCTATTACTGAACTGCGGAAAGGCACAAAGGTCACCAGCCAGACTGCTGAAGACACATATAATTCCCTGAACAAATATGCAATCAACCTGAATGACCAGGCGAAAAAAAACAAGCTAGATCCTGTTATCGGAAGGGATGAGGAAATCAGGCGGGTATTGCAGATCTTATCCCGCAGGACAAAGAATAATCCTATTCTTGTAGGTGAACCCGGGGTGGGTAAAACTGCCATTGCCGAAGGTCTGGCGCACAGGATCATCAATGGTGATGTTCCGGAGAACCTGAAATCGAAACAAATCTTTTCCCTTGATATGGGTTCACTTGTGGCAGGTGCGAAATATAAAGGCGAATTCGAAGAGCGTTTAAAATCAGTTGTGAAAGAAGTGATATCCGCGGAAGGTGAGATTATCCTTTTTATTGACGAAATCCACACGCTTGTTGGTGCCGGTGGCGGTGAAGGTGCGATGGATGCCGCAAACATCCTGAAACCAGCCCTCGCACGCGGAGAATTGCGGGCTATCGGGGCAACTACACTGAATGAATTCCAGAAATACTTTGAAAAAGACAAAGCCCTTGAAAGACGCTTTCAGAAGGTAATGGTGGATGAGCCGGCTTCGGAAGACGCCATTTCAATTCTCAGGGGAATAAAAGAAAAATACGAAAGCCATCATAAAGTCCGGATTAAGGACGAAGCGATCATCTCGGCTGTTGAGCTTTCACAGCGGTATATTAATGATCGTTTCCTCCCGGATAAAGCGATCGATCTCATGGATGAGGCCGCCTCAAAACTAAGAATGCAGATCAATTCCATGCCGATCGAACTGGATGAAGTTGAACGTAAGATCAGGCAGCTGGAAATTGAACGCGAAGCTATAAAACGCGAGGACAACACCAGGAAACAGGAAGAACTTAATAAAGAGATCGCAGAATTGTCTGATAAGAGAACAAGCCTGAAAGCCAAATGGCAAGGTGAGAAAGATGTGGTCGAGGGCATCCAGAAGGTAAAAGAACAGCTTGAAAATTATAAATACGAGGCTGAACAGGCCGAACGGAATGGCGACTACGGAAAGGTGGCGGAGATCCGCTACGGCAAGATCAAAGAGGTGGAAGAGAAACTGAAGGACTTCGAATCAAAGCTGGCTGTAATCAAAGAAAGCGGATCACAGATGATCAAGGAAGAAGTTGACAGCGAGGACATCGCTGGCGTAGTAGCCGGATGGACCGGCATCCCGGTGTCGAGGATGCTCCAAAGTGAGCGTGAGAAGCTGCTGCACCTTGAAGCAGAGCTGCACCGCAGGGTGGTTGGACAGGATGAAGCTATTGAAGCGATCAGTGATGCGGTACGAAGAAGCCGGGCTGGCTTACAGGATACCAAGCGCCCGATCGGTTCCTTTATATTCCTTGGTACTACCGGGGTTGGAAAAACAGAGCTTGCAAAAGCCCTGGCAGACTTCCTTTTTAATAACGAAAACAGCATGACCCGAATTGATATGAGCGAATACCAGGAACGCCATGCTGTAAGCCGCCTGGTTGGAGCACCTCCGGGATATGTTGGTTACGATGAAGGCGGCCAGCTTACAGAAGCAGTGAGACGCAAGCCTTACAGCGTTGTATTGCTTGATGAAATTGAGAAAGCGCACCCGGATGTTTTCAATATCCTCCTGCAGGTTCTTGATGACGGACGGCTTACCGATAATAAAGGCAGGGTCGTTAATTTTAAGAATACAATAATTATAATGACATCCAACATGGGCTCGCACCTGATCCAGGAGAACTTTGAGAACATGAATGAAATCAATAAGGATGAGATCATGGCACGGACCAAAAGGGAGGTATTCGACCTGCTTAAGAAAACGATCCGTCCCGAGTTCCTGAACAGGATTGATGAAACGATCATGTTCACCCCGCTCACACGCGAGGATGTTGAACAGATCGTTAAAATGCAGTTCCAGGGCGTTGTGAAGATGTTAAAAGACAGTGATATTAATCTTTCAGCTACTGATGCGGCAATTGACTGGCTGGCGCAGCTTGGTTTTGATCCTCAGTTCGGGGCTCGGCCGGTGAAAAGGGTTATACAGAAACGCGTGCTGAATGAGCTGTCCAAGCAGATCCTTGGCGGAAAGGTCCATAAAGACGCTAATATTCTGCTTGACCTTGAAAAGAACGAGCTGGTTTTCAGGAATTCTTAAAAGAAATGAACAATCGCTGTTAATATATGTTAATCATATACCACTGGCATACAAATTGAGTTTTATTACAGACACCATAAACCTAACCAAATGAAAACAAAGAAATTAGTAGAAGATAACCGCCCCCGTTTCAAGGTACAGATCGATTACAAAACAGTGATTACTGTACGTACAATGGAGGCCGTTAAATCATGGATACAGCGCTATCCGGCTGCCAAACTGGTTGACTGAAAAACATTCAACCTTACAACATCCCCGCAAAAAAACGTTATTCTGAGCAATCCGGAGTAACGTTTTTTATTTTCATTTAACTGCCTTTTTTTGGGATTTATCTAAATTGTCATGGCCCGATCCTCTTATAAACTATCTTTGCGCCCGGAACTCCCAGAACATATCTAAAACATGAAAAAGTCAGTCTTCATATTTACTTTATTGCTTTTATTATTACCAGGCTTTTTGATTTCCAAAGACGAGCCTTCAAATGAGCCGCAGGAAATTGACAACTCGATAATAATTGACAGGATCAGTAATGATGATGTCCAGGTACATATTCCTTCACCTGTGTTTTCTTTTACAGAGGCAGAGATCAGGATAAAGTTCAATAACCCTGAACATACCAAACTCCTTCTCAATAAAAACAAAGTGGAATTTATCGTGAACGGACAAAATATAGAGCTTGAATTTGTTAACGGGGAAGCCAGCTTTAAGCACAGCTTCAAGGATTCGAGGAACCTTTCCATTTATGTAGAAGATCTTTCTTACAGTAACTATGTAACTGTATATCCTTTGTGGGCGATACTGATCCCGGTTGCTGTAATAGTACTTTACCTTCTGAAGCTTGTCATCTCCAGAAAGTAATATCTCCTGATTTCTTTTAAGCGCTCCGCAGTAATGCCGGGGCGTTTTTTTTGAAACTCCTGCTCAGGAAAATTGATTAATATTGCAGTAAATTAGCAGAATGAATAATATCGAGCGCTTCACAAAAAAGATATTCCAGAACTTTGGCATCCTCATCAGGAAATACAATCCTGCCACCAGTGAAGACCTCAGGAGGATAAAGCTTCTCCAGCATTATAAAATCGATCTCGTATTTGATATCGGGGCTAATAAAGGACAGTATGCAACCGGGATAATGGATGCCGGCTACAGGCACCGGATCGTATCCTTCGAGCCTCTTTCCTCTGCCTATTCCGTGATAGATTCCCTAAGTAAAAGCCATGATAACTGGACCATTGCACAGCGGTGTGCCATCGGAAGTTCCAACCAGGAGATCGAGATAAATATTTCAGCAAACTCAGTGAGCAGTACTTTATTAAATATGCTTGACACGCACATTGAAGGTGCCCCTGAATCAAAGATCATCGGTAAAGAAAAAGTCAAAGTGTACCCACTCGATGAGATCGCACCGCAGCATCTTAAAGGCAGCAGTAATATCTTTTTAAAGATTGATGTGCAGGGATTCGAACAGGAAGTGCTCAAGGGAGCTCAGCAGATGCTCGCGAAAGCCAGCGGGGTGGAAATGGAAATCTCACTCGTGCCCCTTTACCAGGACCAGAAATGGCTGCTTGCTGAGATCCTGCAATATATGTCGGAAAAAGGGTTCATCCTTGTAAGCATCGTTCCTGCATTCACGGATCATAAAACAGGCCAAGTTCTTCAGTGTAACGGGATATTCTTCCGCAACTAAACCATCGTGGAAACGCTTCCTAAAATATCGGTCATAACAGTAGTTTACAACGCGCGGTGGCTTCTTGAGCGGACGATCATAAGCGTGCTTTCCCAGACCTATTCAAATATCGAGTATATTATCATTGACGGGGCATCAACTGACGGCACACTCGAGCTGATTGCCAAGTTCAAAAGCAGGATCGCCCTCACCCAATCGGGGAAAGATGAAGGTATTTACGATGCAATGAATAAAGGTCTGAAAAATGCAAGCGGTGATTATGTGCTCTTCCTGAATGCAGGTGATGAATTATATTCAAATGATACCATTGCAAATGTTTTTGCCGGTACTCCGAATGCCGATATCTATTACGGCAACACTGCAGTTGTTGACTTGAACGGAAGGATCCTCGGTGACAGAAGACTTACGCCCCCGGAGAACCTGGACTGGAAAAGCCTGAAATTCGGGATGTGCGTTTCTCACCAGTCATTCATCGCGAAAAGGCTTCTCTGCGATTTTTACAATAAAGAATATAAGATCGCTGCTGATATCGATTGGGTTATCAATGTCCTGAAACAGGCGGACAAGGTGGTTAATACACATCAGCATATTTCCCGTTTCCTCGAAGGCGGCACATCAAATAAGCGCAGAAAAAAAGCGCTCTGGGAGCGCTTTTTAATTATGGTGAAGCATTATGGTTTTTTTCAGACCTTATTTAATCATTTACTCATTCTCATTCGTTATCCTTTTCACCGCCTGACTAAAAGATCAATGACTTAGCTTTACAGTTTTTTAAGTAAGGCTTCACAATCCTTCTTCGCTTTTATATCATCATCATTAGTCGGAGTGATCTCCATCGCTTTTTGAGCCCAGAGCTTTGCCTCCACTTTTTTTCCCATATCATAATATGTCTGCGCAAGCTCAAACTGGTGATTCATGTATCTTGGCTCCAATGCAATGGCCGACATGAACGATTTGACCGCATCCTCAAAGGAGCCGCCCGGAGGTACGCCACCAAAGAATGAATTGATCATCGCTTTTTCGATCGCACTGAAATTAGCAATGGTCCGGTGCCACCGCCCTAGAATATGGTGCGCTCCTGCCTGTTTCGGATTCAATGTTATTGCCCTGTCTGCTTCAGCCTTTATCAGCTTGGCATTAGCGATCTTTTGTTTTGAACTTGCGTTCTCATTAATGCGGCCTAATGCCATGGCATACGCATAATGGGCATCTGCACTTGTTTCAGAAATTTTAAGCGCTTTCTTGGCAAGGTATTCCGCAGCTTTGTAATGCCTCATTTTCTCCGCTTCTGCAGTAACATAATAATATCCATACTTTGAATAGCAGTAACTTGCATACTGCAGGTAGTTAACATTCGATGAATCGGATTTTAAGAGTGTCTGAAACAACGGAAATGCTTCTTTATACTTATAATCAACTTTTAATTTAAGCGCTTTTTTGTAAAGCTCTTCATTTGCAGTTTGCGCTGAAACGCTGAAACCCGTAAAAAGGGCCAGGCCCAGCATCATCATTTTTTTTGTTATCATGTGTTTGTTTTTATTTAATTAAAATGCTCTGTTGATTGCGATCACAAACCTGTATTGAATGTATTCCCTGTCTGTAGCAGGAATGCGGTTAAGGAAAAAGGGCATGTCAAAACGGATGGTTAACGGATTCACCGTCTGCAGCGGCCCGAACTTTTTAATAGTAAGAGCAACACCAACTCCTGCATCTATCCTCACATCCGACATCTTCAAAATATCGTTCGTGGGAGCATTGTAATTTATTATTCCGGCATCACCAAAAAGGTAAGTATTCAGCTTAAAGGTTTTATTCAGCCAGTTTTGTTTTTTCATCCGGAAAAAGCCGTCAAATTCAAGCTCTGCATTGATTGCTGCGCCTGTCTGGCCTTTATAGGTAAATACAAGCGAGCTGTCAGACTGAAGTTGGGGCACTACATAACCGGAATAGCCTCTAAGGTTAAGACCACCACCGTGATGAAAGATATTCGTTTGTGCACCAATTTCCGCCCAGGCAGGATCGAAAAAACCCTGGGATCGCGTATATTTATTATCCATCATTTCTTCCGGGTTAGCCCCCGCAAGGAATAATGATGACTCATCCGCCCATTTTCTTCCCGTACCATATTGCCCGGTTAAACGTGTATGCAGCACCATCTTACCAAGACGCGTTCTGTTGATCACATTCAGGTTGAGTGCCTGGTAATCATAATCACTCATGATTGCGGAAGAACGCATTCCAATATTGATATTCCCATTTCCTTTCCTGTACGTGTAAGCATGTTCCAATCCGATGTTAATGGTATTATTCAGCTGGTTCGGAGTCCACTCTTCGGGTAACAGTAAATATGGAAGGTCATTTAATCCCTGGCGGTACATGGATTTATAATGCATGTAGATCCTGTTCTTCCCGGAAATATCTTTTCTGTCAAAACCAACCAGGTAAGCGTTGAGCCCGTCTAGCGCCTTTGCAGATGCGTAAAAGGAAGAACCCTTCATGAATTTATCTGTAGCGGTCCTGTAACTGATCCTGAAACTTATATTATCATATTTATTCTTTTCAACAGTGCTGTCGAGGTAATTCTGCCCGATCCCTGTATTGAACCATATTGTCCCGTCAACAATATGCCTGTAATTCATATAATGACCATTCATATTCAATCCCACCTTTACTCCATCATAGCCATTATACCAAAGATCCGGGCGTGCAAACATTTCATATTTTGTCCAGTCGGCAGGATTGTAGATTTTGTGATCGAATCGGTATTTAACCGGGGCTTTTTTGCTGTTGTTTAACATGTTGACATCAGCAAGGCGGAATGTGGGATCAATGACCACATCATTAATTCCCCCGGGGATTGTAACTGTAGCTGTGTACTCAGGTTTTACCTTGTCCCACCCGATCCAGCGCGGCAATACATTCGCTTTGGTTTTTTTTACAAACCAGGTATTTGGAATATGATACAGGTAAATACTGTCATTCTTTCCCCAAACCGCGAAGTCAAGCGGCATCTGCATTCCTTTGCGCTTGAATGTGATCTCGTATTCATCTTTGTTCTTTCCTTTTTTTACCCTGCCAACAGCATAGTCAATGGTTTTGGAAGTACCGATCCACTCATCAAAGAACCAGTTCAGGTCCACTTTAGTGAACTGGATGACAGATGCCCTGAAATCTTCAAGATACGGATGGGCGAATTTCCATTGATGAAAATAATGCTGCATCGATGCAAGAAACAAAGAGTCACCCAGTACATACTGCAGGTTATATAACATTGTAGCCGTTTTCATATATACCTGGGAATAACCTCCTCCGTGCCGCAGCGCTCCGTTATACATGTCCGAATGAACATCAATGAATGTTTCCTTTCCCCTTGCAGCATCATTCATGTACCCGTTATAGATTTCGCTGTTGCGGACATAATCAGGCTCTGTGAACCGCTCAACATAACCCGAGCGGGCTTTATAGCGCACCCTTTGGCTCCCGTCAATGCGTTCGTATGTCCAGTCGGTAAGAAATTGTGTAAAACCTTCATCCATGGCTGCCCGGTAAGTTTCATTACTCCCGACCATGCCAAAGAACCAGTTATGACTGATCTCATGTGCGAGCAGGTCACGGTAATCAGGGTCATATCCCCCATCAAGGGTAAGCATCGGGTATTCCATGCCATCCTGCGCATCAGCGACCGTCATTTTCGAATAACCGTACATTCCGAAATCCTCGGAATTTACCCTGATCACTTTTGCAGTGTATTCCGCTGCATTCTGCCATAAGGAAGCATGCGGCTCCTGTGCAAGGGAATAACATTTTATTCCATTCCATTCCGCTTCCCCGATGCGGTAAGTCGGGTCCGCGGTCAAAGCGAAATCATGAACATTCTCTGCATGGAATCTCCAGGTTTTTGTAGTTCCGTCAGGGGTAATGATCACCGAAGGCTTTTCATTCCATGGTTTACTTTTAAAGTTTTTGATATCAAGCTTCGCCCTCAGATCATCCGGCAATACTTCCGTCCTGTTCACAAGTGTACCCGTAGCATCCAGGATATAATTATTCGGCAACGTGAATGCAATATCGTACGTTCCGAAGTCACCGTAAAATTCATGATCCATGTGCTGGTCCGTATCCCAGCCCATTTTCCTGTCATATACCGAGATCCTGGGGTACCAGTGAACCACATCATAATGCTTGAAGCCCCATGCATTGAAAAGTTTCATACGGTTACGGATCGTACCTGTATCGAAATAGGTTTTAAAATTTATTTTTAGGGTTACGCTTTCTCCTTGCTTCAGCGGGCTTTTTAAATAAACCTTAATGATCGTATTATCCAGTTCAGTCTTAAGTTCAGCACCATCCTGTGTGATCTTCTCGATGGCCGTCCCCAGGCCTTTTTCCTGGTACTTTCCAAAGTGAAGTTTCATTTTATTGTTCTCATAAAGATCTGCGAGATATGAACCTTTTGTCTGCGCATTGCTGTAAAGATGGAAATAAACAAAAGGCAGCTCATCAGGAGAATTATTCCAGTAGGTAAGTTCTTCAGCTCCGTCAATTATATCTGTTTTATCATCGAGGGAAGCTGTTATCTTATAATGGACATCCTGCTGCCAGTAGCCTTCAAACGGCTTCCTGTTCTTCCAGTAGTATTCATTGGAAGGACTTCGGAAATTATTTTCAGGAAATTGAGCGTAAACACCAAAGGCATTTATAAGACTTAAAAGTAAAGATATTCTGAATTTCATACTAAATATTTTCGTGCAAGATTTGTAGTAAATATATCATTTTTTAACCATTCACAAAACACATTTGCTTAATGGAGATGCGAGCGTCTTTCCTTTCAGCAATATGGTTTTTTATTTGAAAATTAAAGGATATATTTACAATTCAACAATCCCCAAGTCCATGAGCTTATTCCCTAAAGCGCTTATAACAACTCTGCTCCTCCTCGTCATTGGAGGCGGGGAGCTTTCCGCACAGCGAACTCCAAAAACCTATACATACGAAAGCGTTCCGAATGACCCGCTCAATGCAAGGATTTACAGGCTTGAGAATGGGCTTACAGTGTATATAAGCGTATATAAAAATGCCCCGCGCATTCAAACCTATATTGCAACGAGGGCCGGCAGTAAGAATGACCCAAAAGATGCGACCGGCCTTGCACATTACCTCGAACATATGCTTTTTAAAGGCACTGATAAATACGGTTCAAAAGACTATATAAAGGAAAAAACGGAGCTTGACAAGATAGAATCCCTGTATGAGGTTTATAGAAGAACAAAGGATGAATCAAAACGCAAAAAGATATATCGTGAGATCGACAGCATCTCAGGGTATGCATCCACATTTGCAATAGCCAATGAATATGACAAGATGTTATCCTCTATTGGCGCCCAGGGTACGAATGCATACACCTGGCTCGAACAACACCCCTGTACTCTATAATTTCAATTCTGAGAATAAAACATTCGCATTGTATTATGCATACGAAATGGGAAGCAACAATGAGAAGAAACTTGGTGTGGCTATTGATTATCTTAAATACCTGGGCACTGAAAAGTTGTCTGCGGCCGAACTGCAGCAGGAATTCTATAAGCTTGGGGTGAACTTCGGGGTATATTCAGGAGAAGAAGAAACATGGGTTTCTGTTTCAGGGCTTACCGAAAACTTTGAAAAAGCAACCAAGCTTTTCGAAGACTTGCTCGCAAATGCCAAACCGAATGACGTAGCGCTGAAGAACCTTATCTCAGATCATCTTAAAAAGAGGGAAGATGCCAAATTGAATAAGAATGAAATTTTGTACAATGCCCTTGCAAATTACGGCAAGTATGGGGAACAATCCCCATACACCCACATTCTTTCTGATAAAGAGCTTTTGAGCCTGGAACCGGAAGACCTGCTGTCTGTAACCCGGAAGCTTACCGCATATGAACATGACATCCTGTATTATGGAAGTAATTCGGAAGATGAGGTACTGAACATCCTAAACAGGAATATGACCGTTCCGGAAAAATTCATTCCTGTTCCCCAGCCGCCAAAGTTTACAGCTATTGAACCAAACACGAATGTTTATGTTGTGGATTACGATATGAAGCAGGCGGAGATCATCATGCTTTCCAAAGGAGAATTATACAATAAAAATACTGTTCCGCGAATCAGGCTTTTCAACGAGTATTTCGGTGGGAGTATGTCTTCGATCGTATTCCAGGAAATGCGGGAGTCCAAAGCACTTGCCTATTCCGTATTTTCAAATTACATGCTGGCAGAAAAGAAATCCGAACCCAATTATGTTTTCTCCTATATCGGCACACAAGCAGACAAACTTCCGGAAGCAATGAAAGGCATGATGGAACTTATAGAAAAAATGCCGGATTCCAAAGGCAATTTCCTGGCTGCAAAGGAGGCGATCATGCAGAGCATTCGCACAGAAAGGATCACGAAAACAAATATTCTCTTCAACTACGAAAATGCGAAACGATTAGGGCTTGATTACGATATACGAAAGGACATATTTGCCGCTGTACCGGGAATGACTTTTGACGATGTGAAGGATTTTGAAGAACAGCACATGAAAGGAAAACCATATACTATTCTTGTTTTGGGCAAAAAGGAAAGCCTCGATATTCATACGCTTGAAAAATACGGAAAGGTTTCTTTCCTGTCGCTGGAAGACATCTTCGGATATTAGATAAGAATCCGCAGCGGTTTTATCATTTTATTTCTTCGTAATCAACATACTCTCCTTCGTCATCATCCTTTTTGTTTTTTGATTTAGGAGGAATGTAATTGACCGTAGTTTCCCCCTGCTTCCGCTGCGTGTAATTACTCCTGGAGGAAGATGCCTGCCTGGTCTTCATGCTGCTGATACTCTGAATTATTCTCCAAAGGATCCAAACCACGAGGATTGTATAAAAAACATCTTTCATTTCTTATTATATTTATACAAAATTACCTAATTATTTAGGAACAGGGACCTTGCCGGACGGTAATCGGTAAAATTCCATTTTTATTAATATCGGTAACCTAAAATCCTAACGTTTTACTTCACGAATGAAAGCACCATCTATTAATCAGCTGGAAAAAGAATTAAGGACACTTGAACCACAGAAGGTCCTCGAGATATGTGTTCGTCTTGCTAAACATAAAAAAGAGAATAAAGAGCTTCTTACGTACCTTCTGTTCGATTCAAACAATGAAACCACATATATCACCGATGCAAAAAAGGAAATTGATGAAATGTTCTTCGAGATCAACCGTAAATCGGTTTATACGACCAAAAAGAGCCTTCAAAAGATTGTGAAGAATATGAATAAGCTCATCAAGTATTCAAAAAGTAAAACTACAGAGTTAGTGATCAGGGTTTATTTTTGCAGGAAAGTCAGGGCTTCCAGAATATCACTCGATTCGAGCAGCATTATCAGCAATTTATTTTACCGGGAAATAGAAAAGATCAAAGTCATCTTCGGAAAGCTTCATGAAGACCTGCAGCTGGATTATAAGGAAGAACTGGCGCACATAGGTATAGCAGTGTGATTACCTGTTATATAATAATGAGATTCCAAGAATATTCTCAGCGGAGCTCACTGAATTAATTACGGAACCGGAATTGTAATCGATAACTGTGATCCTGTTGGATTCTACTACGTATATATCATTATTGAGCTGGTCATACTTAAGCTCTTTTGAACTATAACCGGATGCAAAAGTTGTCACACTGCTGTTCTGGTACTGGTATTTGTATACAGTTCCATTGGAATGGCCTACCAGGTAAGTATCATGGTCAATTTTTACCGCACAGGTGATCAGACCGGGTGCAAGAGAATAATTATACGGATTTGAGATGGTATTATATACCCGGTCGTATAACTGGATAACACCCTGTCCGGAACTGTTTCCAAACACAAACACCCGGTGCTCATCTTTTTCGCAAAATGCTGCAACCTCCTGGCTGAGTGCAACCTGCTGCTTATAAGTCCCTGTTGTGTAGAAAGAGACAAGGATATCCCCCGGAAAGAATTTGTTTTTTTCTTCAGCCAGCAGATAGCCATTATTCATTATCATCTTCCGGATATAGTACCCGTTATTCGCACGGGCCGAATAAATATTCATCCCGGAATTATTATATCCGAAGAGCTGTTCATCGTAGCGGGCAACATACAGTTTCTTGTCATCAGCCATGTAGCCGGTAAAGTAAGGAACCGAGGAAACCTGCGGTGGAATATTCAATATAACTGAATTGTTTTCAAGCTTGATCCCTGTAAAAGCCCCTGTATAGCTTCCGCACATAAAAACACGCTGATCATAGCTGCTGGAGGACGTTCCAAGAAAATCACCGCCAAAAGACCGGAACAGGTTCAGTGAACTGAAAGAACTGTCCACCATTGATAAATTTGTAACGGAAGAGGAAGAACTGCTTGCTACCAATATGCTCTTTAATACCCTCGGCACACCCGTTATCATCACCGCCCTGAAAGTACGGGAATCGTTCTTTCCGTCAGATGCAAGGATCATCAGGTAGTATTTGCCGCTTTCAAGATGAATATTACTGAGCTCGTAATCCGCACTAACCCACATTTCATGTGATGAAGGCTGTAATACCAGGCTTTCCTGCACCGGGATGTAATTAAGGTCTACTAGAGTGATGGATGCAGAAACGATTTCTGTTTCATCACTTATTGACGCTTTAACGGGTATATAGTCATGAACAGCGAATGTTTGATTTTCAAAAGGGCTGGTAAAAGTCACCTTAGGGCCGGTTTCATCCTTTTCCTTTTTACAGGATGTAAAAAAGGAAAAACACAGAAGGAAAATTAAACCGGAATGTACTACTCTGCTATACATTCTATAAAGTTAATAAAAAATTTTATTTCTTTTTTATGTCCTCGTGAAGACTGCATTTTTATTCGTAAATTAGCGAAAGGCCTCCTCATCATCCGTGTTGAAAAGATGTGCAGCGAATGTTTATAACCTTGAAAATGCAAGGGGTCTAAATTTAGTACTTTTGAATCATGAACGATTTCAACACAAAAACTGATATAAATACCCGCAAACGCTTTACCAAGGGTCCAAACAGCATCCAGATCAATGACATCGGCAAAATGCCTCCCCAGGCAGTTGAACTTGAAGAAGCGGTGCTTGGTGCCTTAATGCTTGAAAAAGATGCTCTGACCAATGTAATTGACATTTTAAAGCCCCAGAGTTTTTATAAAGAAGCTCATGAACGGATATTTTCCGCTATTGAAAGACTTTTCACAAGATCCGAACCCGTAGACATCCTTACTGTAACACAGGAACTTAAAAAAACAGGCGAACTCGATATTGTAGGAGGGGCATATTATATAACCCAGCTGACAAACCGTGTTGCCTCTGCTGCCAACGCGGAATTTCATGCCCGTATTATTTCCCAGAAATATATTCAGCGGGAGCTTATCCGTACATCAAGTGAAACGATCCGCGATGCCTACGAAGAAAGCTCAGATGTTTTCGATCTTCTCGACAGGGCTGAAAAAGGTTTGTTTTCAATCGTTGAAGGGAATATCCGTAAGAATTATGATAAGATGCATACGCTTATCAAAAAGGCAATCGAACAAATTGAAGTTGCAAAAAACAGGAAAGACGGCCTTTCGGGAGTTCCTTCGGGATTAACCGCATTGGACAGGCTGACGTCAGGCTGGCAGAATTCGGATTTGGTTATCATTGCAGCCCGTCCGGCAATGGGAAAAACAGCGCTGGTACTTACCATGGCCCGAAACGCAGCAGTAGAGTTTCAAAAGCCCGTAGCGATATTCTCCCTGGAGATGTCGTCTTTACAGCTTGTAACCCGTTTGATTTCAAATGAAGCTGAGCTTCCGGGCGAAAAACTAAAAAAAGGGACACTCGAAGATCACGAATTCGAACAAATGAATGCCAAGATCAATAAGCTTGCGGAAGCACCTTTGTTTATTGATGACACTCCGGGCTTATCAGTTTTTGAGCTTCGCGCAAAAGCGCGCAGGCTAAAAGAACAGCACGGGATTCAACTCATAATCGTAGATTACCTCCAGTTAATGACTGCAGGAGGTGAAGGAAAAGGAAACCGTGAACAGGAGATCTCTACAATTTCAAGATCTTTAAAAGGCCTTGCAAAAGAATTGAATGTTCCTGTAATAGCATTATCACAGCTGAGCCGGGCTGTTGAAACCCGTGGAGGAGATAAAAAACCGCAATTATCGGATTTACGTGAATCAGGTGCAATCGAGCAGGATGCGGATATGGTAATGTTCATTCACCGCCCTGAATATTATGGTCTGACAGAAGATGAAACGGGAATGCCAACTGCGGGTATGGCTGAGCTGATCATTGCCAAACACCGTAATGGGCCTGTTGATTCCGTTAAGACCCGTTTTATCGGACTTTATACAAAATTTGCCGATCTTGATACGCTTGATTCAAGTCCTGAATACGGCTCTTCCAGCAAAGGCCTTACACCGAGCAACGATTTTGACAACCCGGTGAACTCGGTAATAAGAGGTTCGAAAATGAATGATATTGAAGAAGATCATCCTTTTTAAAATGAAACGTTTTACACTCATAATTCTTTTTTTATTTATATGCAGCTTCATTAAAGCGGCCTATATCCTTATTCCAATGGATGCGGAACAGAAGAATCACCTTAAAGCATACGGGGTTGCTTACTGGGTTCTCAACCATGATGCGGAAGTTCACTGGCTTTTGAATTACAGGGGCGGAAGCTTTATGATGAAGGATGCAAAAGAAATTGAGAGTGAATGTACAATAAGAGGGGTGTCATTTGAAGTGATCGCTGATGCAAAATCGGCTGCGATCCTTGCAGAGATAGCGAACCCGGAAGTAAACATGGAAGATGTAAAACTTGAAAAAGCGCCTAAGGTTGCAGTCTACTCCCCTAAAATGAAACAGCCTTGGGATGATGCAGTGACTTTAGTGTTGACGTATGCAGAAATTCCCTATGATGTCATATATGATGAAGAGATCATCCAGGGAAAATTACCATTATATGACTGGCTTCACTTGCATCATGAAGATTTTACCGGCCAATACGGAAGATTCTGGGTGAGTTACCGGAATGCTTTATGGTACCAGGAACAGCAACGAACACTTGAAACGAGTGCCCAAGCTTTAGGTTTTAATAAAGTTTCCCAGATGAAACTGGCTGTTGCACAACGGATCCGCGACTTCACTTCTGGCGGTGGCTTCCTGTTTGCAATGTGTTCTGCGCCTGATTCCTATGATATCGCATTAGCAGCTGAAGGGATCGATATTTGTGAAAATATGTTTGATGGTGACGGGACTACTCCTAATTACAATTCAAAACTTGATTATTCGAAATCGTTTGCCTTTACAAACTTCACGCTTAGTACTAACCCGGGAGAGTATGCCAAATCAAATATTGATACTTATTTATCACGTGAGAAAAAACATGGCGTGACAAAGGCAAATGACCTCTTTACATTATTTGAATTTTCCGCGAAGTGGGATGTTGTACCAACAATGCTTTGTCAGAATCACAAACAGGTGATCAAAGGATTCTGGGGACAGACTGTTGGATTTGATAAAGCATTTATAAAGCCGAATGTATTGATTTTGGGGGAGAACAAGGCAGCCAATGAAGCGCGTTATATCCACGGGGAATATGGAAAAGGTACATATACGTTTTACAGCGGGCACGATCCGGAAGATTATCAGCACCGTGTTGAAGATCCCCCGACAGATCTTAGCCTTCACCCAAACTCACCGGGATATCGTCTTATTTTGAACAACATTCTTTTTCCGGCCGCGAAAAAGAAAAAGCAGAAAACTTAACTGGCATTCCGCTTTCACTATAAGATTAAATATTAATCATAAAATTTCCAGGAAATTCCGAATTTAAAAGTTCTGTCAGGGTAAGGGTACCCTGGGGTTAGAATATATGTATTTCCGGACCATCCGGCATTCAAGTGGTCAATTTTAAAGAACACACGTACCGTTTTAACCTGGGCATTGATAAAAAAGTCCACAAATGGATATGCTCCGAATTTCCTGCTATCCTGGAGATAGAATTGCCCGGTAGCAGGCATATATCCATTGGCATAGTAAGATGAAGTGTAATATACCGAAGCTCCAATTTGCAGTAACAGCGCCTTCTTCAGAAAATCATTCTCATAATAAAGCGAGTGTTCAAGAATAAGTTCCGGTATCCTTATAACAGTAGAATCTTCAACATGCTGGTAAACAATGTTGTTATTCAGATGCCAGTTAAGCACAGAAAAATCCTTTTTAATAAATGCACGCAAAACTGGTATGGCCCCTTTATATTCTCGTGCGATCGCATAATTATCAAAGTAAAGTATATTAGAATGAATTGAATACGAAGCTCCTGTCATTAACTTGTATTTTTTCATTTCAAAATAAATATCTACAGAGTTGACAAGGGTTTGCTCAAATTCATTTGTCCATCGAAAGTGATTCGAGCGGTAAAAATTATAGATCAGATCAGGTTGCTGTAACCTCGACTCAGCCTTAAAGCCAAGGATTGTAAGGCTATCACCAATATTCTTCTTTATAACAAGGGTCCCTCTATAATCATTTTTGTTGTAACCTGTCACAACATACTTACCTGATAAATTCCACCACAACGAGTTATTCGAATATGTATTATATATTTCAGCTCCTCCGATTACGTTATTAAAGGATGTATCATTTTTATTCTGATTAATTTTGATAAATTGATGTTTTAAACTAGCACCAAAGCCAATCATATCAATGATTCCCGAATGTTTAAGATTATCAAGTCTTTTCCATTGGAGTTCATTATCCGCAACATAATAAAATGTCGAATCAAAAGTTTTGGTGGTATCTAAATAAACATCAGAATAATATCCACTGGTTGGGTTATCATCTTCATATTTAAAATAATTAGCATCCACCGTACTTGTTAATATCAATCTGCTTCCGGGGATTACTTTGTTTAGAGTATCGTTTGATCTTTTTCCAAAATTTAACATCTGTTTTAAAAACACATTCCCGTTTCCAACGCTTTTCCTGGCCGAACTGAGATGGATATCCAGCAGTTTTTTATCGATGCTTCCACCCTCCTCAAATATAGAATCATTTGCAATACCGCCATTTTCCGCATTTTTAAAGCTATTATAAGTTATACTTGCAATTGCCCAATATCTATTATTCAAAGATTTATAATTTCCTGAGAGCGCAAGACCATTATCGTTGGTGTTCTGTCTTAAATAAATGCCTTCAGACCTGATTCTAAAAAAATCAGCGGTAATGTTAAAGTTCTTTTTAACATTATATGAAAATGTCATCTTAAACATTTGTTCCCTTTTTGTTCCAATAATGTAAAGGAGATCTGTGTATGGTGTCCTGGTATTATAAAAATGTAATCGTTCAGGAGTGTAGAAGTAGCTGCGGTAATGATTTTTATAATAATTGAACCCAATTTTAGCCTCGGAATTGTAAATCATTGGAGAAAATGGGAGACCATTATTCCCGAGGGTGTTCTTGGGGATATACTTGTGGAATTCATATAAGGAATTATCGATTCCTGAAGTAGAATCGTTCCATTCAAATTGATTTTCGGTAAAGTACCTAGTAAGGGAAGAGGCTGTTTGCTCGGTCTTTTTTGTAGTATCGTTATCTGCGAAAAGGGGAAGTTCAAACAGAAGGAAAGATATAACGATACTTATGAATATTCGCATTTATTAAGAAATAATTTGTGCAAAATTAAACATAATAAAATAAAAAAGCCTCAATTCAATGAAGAATTGAGGCTATTAAAAATGGCAACGACATACTCTCCCACATATAACTGTAGTACCATCTGCGCTGGTGAGCTTAACTTCTCTGTTCGGAATGGGAAGAGGTGGACCTCACCGCTATAGTCACCTAAAATCGTGATCCGTATTTGCGGATTCAATAAGATTGACATAATAAAGAAAGAAAATACAATATAAATAAAGTTAGTTATAGAAAAATAGAAACTTAATAAGAAAGCTAACGGATAATTAGTATTGCTCAGCTTTGACATTACTGTCTTTACACTTGCAACCTATCAACGTGGTAGTCTTCCACGATCCTTTAAAGAAATCTTATCTTGAGATGAGTTTCGCACTTAGATGCTTTCAGCGCTTATCTCATCCGAACATAGCTACCCAGCGGTGCAGCTGACGCCACAACTGGTACACTAGCGGTTCGTCCGACTCGGTCCTCTCGTACTAGAGTCAGGTTCTCTCAAATTTCTAACGCCCACAACAGATAGGGACCGAACTGTCTCACGACGTTCTGAACCCAGCTCGCGTGCCACTTTAATCGGCGAACAGCCGAACCCTTGGGACCTTCTCCAGCCCCAGGATGTGACGAGCCGACATC
>DASVUX010000042.1:0-2968 GCA_036386835.1 Bacteroidia bacterium | reverse complement strand
TGTCTTTAATTTAAAAAGATCCGCAGAAGTTAATATCGAGATCATTGATATTACCGGCAGGTTAATCGCAAACGTAATGAACGGGACTATTTCTGCTGGTGCATTTACTAAAGTGATCAATACTTCCGGGTTGCCGGAAGGCCTTTACTTTATTACGATGAAAACGGAGGATGGAGTTTCCCGGAAGCCCTTAAATGTCATTAGATAATGATGACACTTTTATTTCCGGCTTTCACTTTCAGGAAAAGAAGACTTATTTTAATAGCTGCCGTTGTATCTGTCTTACCGGCTCTTTCCCAAAGCCCTTTGTTCATACCTGATACCTTAAGCGGTACTACATTTAATTTATCCGTACAGGCAGGTGTAAAACAATTCTTCGGCAGCATCAACACCCCTACTTACGGATATAACGGGAATTTCCTGGGGCCGACTTTACTTATCAATAAAGGTGACAGCATCACTTTAAACGTAATCAATAATTTAACCCAGGTGACAACTGTACACTGGCATGGATTCCATGTTGCAGCCATGAATGACGGAGGCCCCCACCAGGTTATTATTCCCTCTGCCACCTGGAGTCCTTCTTTTAAAATGAGAAATGAGGCTGCAACATTCTGGTATCACCCGCATGGTGAAGGGAAAACAGAGATCCATATTTCGAAAGGACTGGCCGGTATGATCATTGTGCGTGACAGCACCGAAGCAAATTATATTTTACCAAGAAAGTATGGGATAGATGATTTTCCCCTTATAGTTCAATCCAAGGCATTCGATGTTCTTTACCAGATAGCTACTGCTTCTCATGAAGACAGTATAATGATGGTTAACGGGACTATCAATCCTTATTTACAGGTACCCCGGCAAGTCGTTCGCCTCAGGTTGTTAAACGCCTCTGCCGACCGCACATACAATTTCGGGTTATCTGATAATTCCAGCTTTTACCTTATTGGAAGTGATGGCGGATTATTGTCACAGCCTTATTCAACAAACCGGATCCGTTTATCGACCGGTGAACGTGCCGAGATCCTTATTGACTTTAGTGCATATGCCGCAGGCTCGCAATTATTCCTCAAGAGCTATGCTTCTGAACTTCCACGAGGAATTATAGGGGCTGATTCGGTTGGAACAAGTTCAATTATGATAATGGAGGGGTATTATTCAAATCCATTGAATGGTACGGATTTTAATGTTCTCCGGCTAGATGTAACAGCACCCACCGCTAATGCGGTAACTACTATTCCGGCCGCATTTGCCCCTAAAATCGCTATACCGGAAGCAAGCGCGGATGTTACCCGTTCTATTCATTTCTCACCTGATACAGCTACCAGTGGAAACCAGGGTTATGTTGACGGCCCCTTCTTTATGAATAATACCTCATTCAATATGGATTCGGTTAATATCACCGCCTATCTGAACGATGTGGAGATCTGGACACTTACAAACAGCACAATGGTTGCACACCCGTTCCATATCCATGATGTTGAATTTTTTGTCCTGGATATAAATGGAGTCCCCCCGCCTCCTGAATACCAGGGATTGAAAGATGTGATCCTTGTTAAACCCGCTGATACCGTTCGCTTTATTACCAGGTTCACAACCTTCTCTGACCCGATGATACCTTATATGTATCATTGTCACCTTTTGCATCATGAAGATGACGGTATGATGGGAACTTTCTTAGTCCTTGATACTGCTGCGATAAATATTGAAGAACAGAGCATCCGTGCTGAAGTGAATATTTTTCCGAATCCGGCTAAAAACAGCATCAGGATCCTGGCCCTGGGCTTTGATTCGAAGGAACCTTTACACCTCAGGGTGATGGATGCTGCCGGACGCTGTGTTCTTTCAGATGTGGTTTATGCGAATGATTATTTGATCAATACATCAAAATGGAGTGCAGGCTTTTACATTATCCGTCTGACCCAGGGAAATTATAATATTCATAAAAAAATAATCATCGAAAAATAACTGCTGAAAAAAGCAGGTTTGGTATATTATTCCAAATCAGTCGGATGTATTGCAGAGGTATGATTATTACAAAAAAGCACAGGCTCTGCCTGTGCTCTTGTTATTGTTACCTGGAACATTCCTATCTTTTTGACATTTCTTTTTCCGGATCTCTTTTTTTCATTGTATTTATATATGCCAGCAGCGCCTTCATTTCTTTTTTAGAGATCTCATCCTTTTTGAAATCCGGCATGCGCCCGGTATAAAGCAGGAATGCACGGCTCCTGATCCTCGCTTTGGTTAAGGCGCTCGGCAGGTGAATATTGTTCAATGGGGGCCCCACCCCGGATTCACCGTTGGGATGACATTTCTGGCAATTATTCTTGAATACCAAACGTCCTTCTTGTATTTCCTTTGATTGTATCTCTGTCATTTCCGATTCAATCCTCCTTGCAGAACAGGATACCCACATAGTGGCAATGACCAGGAACGAACTAATTATAATGACTTTTTTCATGATCTATTTTTTTGTGATTTTCCAAATTGTGCCGGTAAACTGCTTTGGAGCAGGTCCTCCCTCAGGCATCTCGAGAACTCCGAAATCTACAATATACAAAGCGGATCCGTCAGGGTTGAATTTGGCGTCTACTGGACGCTCAAGCCCTCCGCTCTTCTGATGCGAAGCAGGTCCGTTTGTTAAGCCCTTGTTCACTGCGAAATCCAGGATCTCACCTGTTTTCACATCAACACGCACTACTTTAAATCCCACAGGTGCATATACATTTCCTACATTGGGTGCCATATCACCAAACTGCGCGACAAAAGCATCACCTACATTTCCGAATGAACTGTTCCTCGAAAAATCAAATCCATTAGCGGAGGAATGCACGCCAAAGATGGCAGCAGGCTTTGGTGGGGCATTTGGTTTTTTCAATAAAAGCGATTTCGGCTGGATGCTTCTTGCTTTGAAATGTTCCCCGGAAAGTGAATCTTCCCCTGAGAAATCGGGCCAGCCATGCCA
>DASVUX010000041.1:0-233616 GCA_036386835.1 Bacteroidia bacterium | reverse complement strand
CCGATCTTAAGGATAACATGAAGAAGAATTATGCTGATCCTATTGGCGGTGGGGATAATGACGGTGACGGCTACGTTGATAATTTCACTGGCTGGGACCTGGGCGATAATGATAATGACCCTAGCTGGACAGCAAGTGATCACGGGGTTCATGTTTCCGGTATTGCAGCAGCTTCTACCGATAATGGTGTTGGTGTAACAGGAATAGGTTTCAGGTGCAGGTTCCTTCCTGTAAAGATCGCTGATAACAGCGGGGCACTTATCGCGGCCTACGAGGGGATACAGTATGCCGCTTCTCACGGATGCGCTATCATCAATTGCTCTTGGGGCGGTTCTGCAGCCGGCCAGTTCGCGCAGGATATAGTTACGTATGCCACCATTAATAATAACGCTCTTGTGATAGCAGGATCAGGTAATGATGGCGTTAACGAAGATTTTTATCCGGCTTCCTTACAGTATGTGATAAGCGTGGCTGCAACAGATGACAATGATAATGTGGCAACTTTCAGTAATTACGGATATAATATTGATGTGTGCGCTCCGGGAAATAATATCTATTCTACTGTCCCGGGAAGCTATTCTTATCAGAGCGGTACGTCCATGGCTTCCCCGGTAGCAGCAGGGGCTGCAGCGATCATAAAATCATTCCACCCTTCTTACACGGCACTCCAGGTTGGAGAAAAGCTGAAAGTTACCTGTGATAATATTTATCCGTTAAACCCCACTTCCTATTCAACACGGCTTGGCGAAGGGCGCATCAATCTCTTTAAAGCTCTGACAGTAAATTCGTCTCCTTCAATTGTAAATACAGTACGCACGATTACTGACGGGAATGATGAAACATTTCTCGGGGACGATACACTCCAGATCAGGGGCGATTTTGTTAATTACCTGGCGCTGGCGCCTAATGTAACAGTAACGCTTTCAACCATAGGGGGAAGCGGGGGAAACGTTACAATTGTTGACGGTACAACCACGTTGGGCTCAATGGCCACCCTGGCAACAGCTAATAACAATGCTGATCCCTTTAAAGTAAGGATCAAGCCTACAGCTCCTCTTAATACGGTGATCACCTTCCGGCTTACCTATTCTGATGCGGCTACTTCTTACAGCCAGACAGAATATTTTAATGTAACAGTGAATGTGGATTATGTAAATATCACGATCAATGATGTATTCACCACTATTTCCAGTACCGGAAGGATCGGTTACAGGGCTGATGGCCAGTCAGGCGGATTGGGATTCAATTATATGGGCGGAGGCTCATTACTCTATGAAGCGGGATTAATGATCGGGACCGGCTCTTCAAAAGTTTCAAATGTTGTAAGAGGTATTACACCCGGAGCTTCGGATGCGGATTTTTCAACTTACGTAAGAGCTCATAAAGTGTCACCCGATGTTTTTTCCGAGTTTGACGTGGATGGTTACTTTAAGGATGTTTCCGCTGCCACCGGTGCTTTGCCTGTTACAGTTCATCATAAGGCGTATGCGTGGTCGACACCGGGAAACCGTAAGTATGTGATCGTGGAATATGTGATTGCAAACACCGGGACCTCAACACTAAACAATCTCTATGCGGGGATTTTTGCCGACTGGGATATTGATGCGGCAACATTCGGTTCGAATGGGGCTTCTTTTGACGCAGCAAATAAAATGGGATATGCTTTTTATCCCGGTGCTGCCGGGAAGTATTGCGGAATAAAATTATTAACACTCACTGCCGGGGTAAAGCATTACGCAATTGATAATGTTGCAGGCGGATTAGGAGGAATCGACATTGCAGACGGGTTTGATATTGCCGAGAAATATACTGCACTCAGCACTAACCGGACTGATGCCGGGGTAACCGGAACGGGAACTGATGTTTGTGATGTAGTGAGCTCGGGACCATTTGTGGTGGCAGGAGGTGATTCTGTTAAAGTGGCATTTGCGCTTATTGCCGGTGATGATCTTGCCGATATCCAGGCATCAGCAGGCAATGCACAGGTGATGTATGACGGATTGCTGTCAACCGGGATAAAGTCCGATCCCGGGCAGGACCAGATCGCAGTTTATCCTAACCCTGCAAGCGGATACTCTGTTATGGAAATGGATTTGACCGAAACCTCATTGGTGGCATTAAAATTATATGATATGCTTGGAAGAGAAATTAAATCGGTGATTTCCGGAAAAATGAGCGCGGGAAAACATGTTATGGAAACGAATGTTTCCGGCCTGCCAAACGGAATATACTATTATCACCTGGATATCAATAGCAAAAAAACGATTTATAAATTAATGATTGCGAAGTAAATCAGGCAATAATTTTTACATTTGCAGTAATAATAACGAGAAGAAAAATGGATCGCACCAGCTGCTTGAACAGAAAGAAGGCGCTCCGATACTAACCAAAAAACAAAAGGATTTATGAATTTAAGCGGAATTATTTCGATTGCAGGAATGAGTGGATTGTATAAAGTAATCGCTCAGTCAAAAAACGGGTTGATCGTTGAATCACTGGTAGATAAAAAAAGGATCCCTGCACATTCAACTAATAAGGTAAGCTCCCTGGAAGATGTAAGCATCTATTCAACCGGTGATGATGTGCCTTTGAAAGAAGTGTTTCAAAAGATCCACGATAAGGAAAAAGGCGGAGCGGCAATTGACCATAAATCAGCTGATGCTGAATTAAGGACATACTTCAAGAAAGCATTCGCTGAATACGATGAGGAAAGAGTGTACACTTCCGATATTAAAAAAGTGCTGATGTGGTATAACATTCTTCAGAAAGAAGGTGTTCTTGATAAAAAAGAAGAAGAAACTAAGGAAGACAAGCCCAAAGTTAAAGCAGCAGCAGATGCCAAGGGCGCTGTTAAAACAAAAAAAGATACAATGGCCAAGCCTGTGAAAACAGCCGGGACCAAAGTAAAAACTCAGGGAGTAAGAAAAACCGGTACTGCATAAGCACCGGTTTTTTCTTTTTACTAACTCTGCAGCGCTCGGAATTTTTGTATATTAATGAACCCCAGTCAGGTCAATGAATTTAAAAATTACACACTACGGATTTAAACATTTAAGACCATCATTAGTTTTGTTAGTGGTAATATTATTCAGTGGTGATGTGTTTTCACAGTCTGGTAACTATAAGCCATTTCCTCAGGTTCAGGGAGAATGGCTCGTTCGCGAGGATGGCCCTCTTGCATCCGGAGAGATCTTTACCTGGATCCGATATCAGGCATTTGGTGATACTGTTATTGGATCGTATACTTATAAAAAAGTGATGGGAGCCAATGCAAGTGATAGCTGTTCAATGTGTGCTCCGGCAGTGCTGGATTTTAATGCACCTTCTTTTAGATTTGCATACAGAAATGATATTCCTGATAAAAAGGTTTATATCTATACTGAAATTGACGGGGTATTCAAAGATACCCTGTGGTATAGCTTTGATCTTAATGTAGGTGATACATTGCACGAAGGTTATTCAACGCGTATCAATAATGGCAATATGATGTATGATAGAAGGATTATTGCATCAATTGATAGTGTTTCGATATGCGGATCATGGCACAAAAGGTTTCATTTCATCTGCAACAACCCCTTCCCTGACCTTGGATTGATTGAAGGCATTGGTTATGAAGATAACTTTGTACAGACTGGTTATGAAAGCTGCCCTTTCGAGCCTGTTTATATGTATCATACTGATTTTTCCTGTACTCTTACATCGGTTAAAGAAGACAAGGATAACCTGGAAGGGTTGAAGATATTCCCAAATCCGGTTCTGAAGGATATTAATATAAGTATGCAAAATTCAATATTTGAATTTCCTCTTACTTATTCCATAGTAGATATACCTGGAAAAGTTGTATTGTCCGGAATTCTTACCGAAGAGAATAGTATACCAGTTCCTGAACTTAATACGGGTATGTACTTATTGATAATTAAGGATAAAAAGGGTGACAGCTCTCAACATAAATTTGTAAAGAAATAATCCTCTTAAATAGTTGGAGATAATATTAGATTAGATGGAAGCGAAGAATATTACAATCCCCGGCAAACCTGTCCGCCGGTTTTTACCCCAGGATCTTATCATTGATACATGGGAAAGGATTGAGCCTTTCTTTAAAGATCTTATGGAGCGCAAGATCAGTTCTGTTGAGGGCCTTGAAAAATGGCTGAAAGACAGGAGCGAACTGGAAGCTATCATAAGTGAAGAAATGGCCTGGAGATATATCAGGATGACCTGTGATACTACTGATAAAGTATTAACCGATTCATTCAACTATTTTGTTTCCGAAATAGAACCGCACATTGCCCCGTATAACAATGAACTAAATAAAAAGCTTGTTACAAATGAATTTGTTTCGAAGCTGAACAAGCCGGAATATAATATTTACCTGCGCGGGGTGAAAAAAGCGCTTGAGATCTACCGGGAAGAAAATATTCCGCTGAATACCAAAATCGCAACTGATTCGCAGAAGTATGGCGCTATTGCGGCTGCTATGACTGTTAACTGGAAAGGGCAGGAGATCACGCTCCAGAAAGCTGCGAATGTTCTAAAGGAAACAGACCGAAAAGTCCGCGAAGAGATTTATTTTAAAATCCAGGAAAGAAAAGCGAAGGATGTCCAGGAACTGAATGAGCTTTTTTCGGAGCTGCTTCAATTGCGTAACAAGGTTGCTGTGAATGCAGGTTTTAAGAACTACCGCGATTATAAATTCGCTGAGCTTGGCAGGTTTGATTATACCGTAAAAGATTGTTTTGATTTTCATCAATCGATCTCCAAAGAAATTTTACCAATCAGTGAAAGCATCAATAAACGGAGAAAGGAAAAGCTGAAGCTTGATGTCCTGAAGCCCTGGGATATGGATGTTGACGTTGACGGTAAACCTGCGCTGATGCCGGTCAAAACAGGAGCAGACCTTATTGATAAAAGTATTGAATGTTTTTATAAGATCCGTCATTCTTTCGGGGAATACCTTGAAATAATGAAAGCCATGGGTCATCTAGATCTCGAATCGAGGAAGGGAAAAGCTCCCGGAGGATATAATTACCCCTTGTATGAAATTGGCGTTCCGTTTATTTTTATGAATTCCGTTGGGGCGCAGCGCGATGTAATCACCATGGTGCATGAAGGTGGTCATGCCATTCACTCATTCGTTACGCGGGATCTTGAGATCACAGATTTTAAGAGTACACCTTCTGAGGTCGCAGAGCTTGCCTCGATGTCAATGGAATTAATTTCAATGGAACATTGGGATGTCTTTTATGACGACAAGGATGAATTAAGAAGAGCGAAGCAGGAACAGCTGGAGCAGACATTAAAGTCATTATTATGGATTGGTGCGGTTGATAAATTCCAGCACTGGCTGTATGAAAACCCCGGCCATTCAATCGATGACAGGATGAATACCTGGGCAGGAACTATCAGGGAATTCAGCAGCAGCGTGGTTGACTGGACAGGAATGGAAGAGATCCGGAAAAGAGGATGGCAGAGCCAGCTGCATATATATGAAGTGCCGTTTTATTATATTGAATATGGTATGGCACAGCTCGGTGCAATCGCAGTATGGCGGAATTATAAGAACGATCCTGAGAAAGCACTCGATGGATATGAAACTGCGTTGCGTTTAGGATATACAAAATCAATCCCTGAAATATATAAAGCTGCAGGTGTTGAATTTAACTTCTCGCAGGAGTATGTAAAGGAGCTCGCACAGTTTGTGAAGAAGGAGTTGGATAGCTTATAATAGTTTAGAGTTTGCAGTTTTAGTATGATTCGTAAAAGGTTAATAATTTACAGATCGCAGCGGTAACATTTAAATTTGGTTCCAGGTTAAATGTGCAGACAAAATAAATTAACCCAAATCGCAAATTCCAAGGTTATTTCATAGATACACATAGATTCTAAATTCGTATATTCGCAGCAGATTCGTTATCCACACCCTTAAATGGAAAGACCAGCATCAACAGAAGCGCCTGAATATTATAATCATTATATCAATCTCGTGAAAAGTGAGGATGTGATCAAAGAACTTAAGGACCAGATCCTCAAGATCCAGGCTGTTATATCGGAGATTCCGGAAGACAAAGAAAATTTCGCTTACGCAGACGGTAAATGGACCATCAAGCAATTGCTGGGACACATGATTGATACCGAAAGGGTATTTGGCTACCGTGCGATGTGCTTTGCAAGAAAGGATAAAACAGCATTGCCCGGATTTGATGAAAATGCTTTTGTCGCAAATTCAAATTTTCACAAGCGTACTCTTTATGAGCTAGGCCATGAGTTTGCCATTGTAAGAGAAGCAAATATGGCCATGTTCAGAACATTTGAAGAAGAAGAATTAAGTCAGATAGGAAATGCTAATGGAAAAGATGTTTCGGTGAGAGCGATCATTTTCATGATTGCCGGTCATGCAATTCATCATTTGAATATTCTGAAGACAAGATACCTGTTGGATTAATTTAAGTTGTTCTGTTAAAGCAGTTTTAACTTATCTCAGATAATATTCACTTCCCGTTCAAGGTCAACCCCGAATTTTTCTTTTACCGATTCAAGTATCCTGGTGGAAAGATCATAGATCTCCGAGCCTTTGGCATTACCATAATTTACAAGCACCAGCGCCTGTAATTTGTGTACACCGGCATCCCCGGAGGTTTTCCCTTTCCATCCGCACTGTTCGATCAACCATCCTGCTGCAAGTTTCACGTTGCCGTTTTCAAGATCATACCCTACAATATCCGGGTACGAATTCTTTAATATATCGAACTGGGTCCTCGGCACTTCCGGGTTTTTAAAAAAGCTTCCAGCATTTCCTATGACTTTTGGATCCGGAAGCTTGCTGCTCCTTATATTGCAAACGGCCCGACTTACATCTTTAATGGAAGGCTTTTCTACACCCATCGCTTCCAGCTCTTTTTCAATCGCGCCATAACTTGTATTTGTAACAGGATGCTTCAGCAGTCTGAATGTAACGGAAATGATGATGAACTGGTTTTTAAATTCTCTTTTAAATACACTTTCCCGGTAACCAAATTTACAATCAGAGTTAGTGAAAACGTGCAGCGCTTTATCATTAATATGGAAAGCCTGTAATTCATGAAAAGTATCTTTTATTTCAACGCCATAAGCTCCTATGTTTTGCATCGGGCTCGCACCAACGTTTCCGGGGATAAGCGACAGGTTCTCGAGGCCCGCATAATTTTTTTCAATGCAGTGCATTACGAATTCATGCCAAACCTCTCCCGCAGCTGACCGCACATAGTAATAGTCATCATCTTCATTGATCAGCCCGATTCCTTTCAGGTTATTCTTCAGAACGATCCCGTCAAAGTTTTTTGTAAAAAGCAGGTTACTTCCCCCTCCGAGGATCAGCTTCTGCAACCCGGAATAACGCGCATTGGAGAGAAGCTCTTTGATTTCTTCCAGTGAGGAGAACTCTGCAAAATACCTTGCGGATGCTTCTATCCCGAAAGTATTCAGATCTTTTAAGGGCTTATTTTCAAGTATTGTCATGATCGGAATAATATTCAAAATTGAAGAATCATTGCCTAAATAACAATATCAGCGGTCAAAAGTTATTCAGACCAGTATGCTGATAACCTGGATTTACCAGGATGCCTGTCATGGGTGAAATAAACATCCCGGTGATGTAAAATATCTATCTTTGCCGTCCAACCGGCATGAAAAAAGTAATTGTTTCCGTAATCAACGACCTTAGCACGGATCAGCGCGTGCACAAGGTTTGCAGCACACTGCATGATATGGGGTTTGATGTTCTCCTGGTTGGCCGGAAGCAAAGAACCAGCTTGCCGCTTGCGGCACGAAAATACAGGGTTAAAAGAATGTTTCTCCTTTTCGAAAAAGGACCATTATTCTATGCTGAATTCCAGATCCGGCTTTTTATTTGTCTCCTGCTGAGAAATGCAGCGATACTTGTATCTAATGACCTCGATACTTTATTGCCGAATTTTCTTGTGTCAAAAATTACAGGTGCGAAGCTGGTTTACGACAGTCATGAATTGTTCTGTGAAGTTCCGGAGCTGCAGGATGCCCCGGGCAAAAGGAAGATCTGGAAAGCAATTGAGAGATGGATCTTCCCGAAGCTGAAACATGTTTTCACCGTAAATGGTTCAATCGCGCAAATATATGCTGAGGAATATAAGGTTGACGTTAAAGTGGTCCGCAATGTTCCTTTATTATCTTCCAGTACCGCGATCCGGCATGCATCACGGGAAGAACTGTCCATTCCCGTTAATAAGAAAATCATTCTCCTGCAGGGAGCAGGGATCAATATCGACCGTGGTGCGGAAGAAGCCGTTGAGGCAATGAGCTATGTTGAGAATGCTGTTTTGCTGATCGTAGGAAGCGGGGATGTAATGGATGTGCTCAAAAAAATGAGTATTGATCTTGGATTGGAGAATAAAGTAATGTTCACCGGAAAAGTGCCATTTGAAAAGCTGGTGCAATATACCAGGCTAGCGGACCTGGGGCTTACACTTGACAAGGATACGAATGTAAATTACAGGTACAGCCTGCCTAATAAGCTTTTCGATTATATTCATTCAGGTGTGCCGGTACTGGCCTCTGACCTCGTTGAGGTGAAGAGCATTGTTCTGGGATATAAGGTGGGAGATATTGCATATAATCATGATCCCAGGGAAATAGCAGGTAAGTTCAACCTGATGATCAACAATGAAGAACTTGCCAGCGAATGGAAAAAAAACTGTAAAATTGCTGCCGGAAAATTGAACTGGGAAGAGGAGGAAAAAGTGTTGAAGGAAGTTTATTCCCGGTTCCTGGAAACAGAATAAATTCCGCTTTCTTCCTGCAGTCGAAATAACAGAGGTAAGCAGTATGTCATCCTGAGCGAAACAAAATGGAGTGAATGGATCTTCTGCAGGTTACAAAACTTAATTATACAAATTGCCGGTTTCGAAAGATTACTGCGAAAATTAACAATGGAAAAGCATTTACATATTATTTCCTTTGATGTTCCTTATCCAGCCAATTATGGCGGGGTGATTGATGTTTATTACAAGATCAGGGCATTGCATGCACAGGGAATAAAGGTTCATCTCCATTGCTTTGAGTATGGCAGGGCCGAGGCATTAGGCCTGGAGAGCATCTGCGAAAAAGTGTATTACTATAAAAGAAGCATGAGCAAGCAATTGCTTTTTAATACCCTTCCCTTTGTTGTTGTGACAAGATCATCAGAGAAGCTGATCGAGAATTTATTGCGCGATAAGCACTCTGTTCTTTTTGAAGGTTTGCATTCCTGCTTCCATTTGTCGGATGACCGCTTAGATGGGCGGATTAAGATCGTTCGCACCCATAACATCGAACATGATTATTACAAGAACCTCGAAAAAGTAGAACGCACCTTTTTCAGAAAGGTTTATTTCAGGATGGAAGCTAGGAAGCTTGAACGCTTTGAAAAAGTCCTGAATAAAGCCGATCATATTGCAGCTATTTCTGCAGCTGATACTGAACAGCTGGCGGCACGTTATAAAAACGTTCATCATATAACCGCTTTCCATCCTAATGATAGTGTAAAAATAAATGAAGGACAAGGAGGCTTTTGTTTATATCACGGGAACCTTGAAGTAGGAGAGAACAATGAGGCAGCCTTGTTTCTTGTAAAGGAAGTATTCTCAAAGGTTAAATTACCGTTTATCATTGCCGGGAAAAAGCCTTCGAAAGAACTTGTTGAAGCGGCAGCACAGCTAAGTCATATCAGGATCAGGGCTAATATTAATACCCAGGAGATTGATGAGCTGATAAGAAATGCGCAGGTGAACATACTGCCTACTTTCCAGGCAACAGGAATAAAACTGAAGCTCCTCGCTGCATTGTTTAACGGCCGGCATTGCCTGGTAAATTCACCGATGGTAGCTAACACAGGGCTGGAGGACTTATGCATAGTAAAAGATGATGCTGCGGAACTTGCAGCTTCAGTTGACGAAATATTTAAGCAGCCTTTTGATATGAAGGAGTTAAAAAGAAGGGAAGAAACATTAAGCAGCGCCTTTTCCAATGAGAAGAATGTAAAGAAGCTTATTGATTTGTTTTGATTTTACTGATGTTGTCCGGTGCCTATCAGCTGGACGTATTACCACCGCATCCTCTTACGCAGCTTTTGAGTCAATCACTTTTCCGTTTTCACATTTGATGGTCCTGGATGGGAACTTCTGAAACATCATGATGTCGTGCGTAGCGATAAGCACCGCCCTGCCATTACGTGAAATCTCTATTAACAGGTTCATGATCCCTTCAGAAGTTTCAGGGTCAAGATTTCCTGTCGGCTCATCAGCCAGGATCAGCTCAGGATCATTGAGTAATGAACGTGCGATCGCCACACGCTGCTGCTCTCCCCCGGAAAGCTCATGCGGCATTTTAAATCCTTTTGTATTCAGGTGAACTTTGTCAAGCACTTCCTGGATGCGCTTCTGCATCGCAGATTTATCCTTCCAGCCTGTGGCTTTGAGAACGAACATAAGATTGTCATTTACACTTCTGTCGGTCAGCAGCTGGAAATCCTGGAATACGATCCCGAGTTTTCTTCTCAGGAAAGGAATTTCTTTGTACCTGATCTTAGCGAGATCAAACCCTGCAACAGTAGCAGAACCTTCCATCAGGTCAAGGTCGGCATACAGGGTTTTTAAAAGACTGCTTTTCCCGCTTCCTGTTTTTCCCAGTAAATAAACAAACTCACCTTTCTCAATATTCAATGAAACATTAGAGAGCACAAGGTTGTGTTTCTGGAATATTGATACTTTATCTATACTGATTATGGTGTCTAAGGCCATGTCGGTTTTAACGTTCATTTTTTCTGCGGAAGAAATTCCCCTCAGAAAATCAATTACTTTCAGGGTATAATTTTTACATCCGAAAATTAGTTCTTATTACCGGGGTGGTATTTTACATTCTCGCAATACTTTCAACAGTTGTGCGTTAATAACTTCCATATACAATAAAATGGAATGGTACTATCCTTACTAATTTTACATTCATTATCTATTCGATCTGCTGATGAACAAGCTAAAAAGCTTAGTACTGATATTTATTCTGTTTTTTGGGGCTGCAGCATCTGCACAGCAAACGCTTATACATACTCACGGGGATCCGGAATTCAGTACAGCAATTGAACTCTACCAGAAAGAGAAATTCGGGGCTGCACAAAAGAGCTTTGTGAAGGTGATCGGTTCTCATAATGATCCCAATTCTCTTGTCCGTATTGATGCGGAATACTACAATGCCATTTGTGCGATTGAGCTGTTTAATAAAGATGGCGAACTATACCTGAAGCAATTTGTTAATGATCATCCCGAAAGCCCGAAAGTTAAATCAGCGTATTTTTACCTTGGAAAATATAATTACAGGAAGAAAAAATGGCGTGATGCGATCGACTGGTTCCAGAAGGTGGATATTTATGATCTTACGACTGAGGAACTCTCGGAATTTTATTTCAAACGCGGCTATAGTTATTTTATAACTGAAAAATATGCTGAAGCTAAAAAAGACTTGTATGAGATAAAGGATGTTGATAACAGTTATGCCGGTGCAGCCAAATATTATTATGCCCACATTGCTTATACCGAAAAAAATTATGAAACAGCACTCACGGATTTTTTAAAGCTTCAGCAAAATGAAACTTTCGGCCCGGTTGTTCCATATTACATAGCCCAATTGTATTACCTGCACGGGAAATATGACCAGGTGATTTCTTATGCCCCCGCCCTGCTTGATTCCGCAAATACAAAACGTGCACCGGAGATCGCAAGAGTGCTGGGTGAATCATATTACCGCCAGGGAAAATACAGCGAAGCAATCCCCTTCCTGAAAAGGTACGAAAAGTCGGTTGGCAAACTGCCGCGTGCTGACCAGTATGAACTGGGTTATGCTTTCTATAAGGTTAAGGATTATGATGAAGCGGTTAATTATTTCACAGGCGTAACCAACCTCAGTGATTCGCTGGTTCAGAATGCCTATTATCATCTTGGAGATTGTTATCTGAAGTTAAATAACAAGCAGAATGCACGCAATGCTTTCTCAGAAGCATCTAAGCTTGATTTCGATAAGAAGATCCAGGAAGATGCATTATACAGTTATGCGAAGTTGTGTTATGAGCTTGCGTATAATCCATATAACGAAGCTATAAAAGCATTCCAGCAATACATTAAGAACTACCCTAACTCGCCTAAGATAGACGAAGCATATACTTTCCTTGTTAATGTGTTTACAACAACCAGGAATTACAAAGGAGCTATCGAAGCCATTGAGGCGATCAAGGTCCCCACACCAGAATTAAAGCAGGCGCATCAGAAAGTCGCTTATTACCGTGGTGTTGACCAATATAATAATTCAGAATATGCTGATGCGATCAAATCGTTTGAGAAGGCAACCACATATAAGTTCGATAAGGAGATCAGCGCGCTTGCTGTTTACTGGAAAGGTGAATCATATTACCGCCTGAAAAATTACACAAAGGCGATAGATGCTTATCTCGCTTACATAGCAGAGCCCGGGTCAATAGGCACAAGCGGTTTAAGTGACGCGAATTATAACATCGCATATTCTTATTATAAGCTGAAAGAGTATGAAGGCAGCAATCTCTGGTTCAGAAAGTTTGTCACATTTAAGCCGATGGCCGAAGCTAAAAAGATCAATGATGCGCTGAACAGGATAGGTGATGGCTATTTTATGCAGAATGATTATGCAAATGCTGCTGATTATTATGATCAGTCATACAAAATGAAACTGATCAATGCAGATTATGCATTGTTTCAAAAAGCAATGGCAAACGGTGTATTGAAAAGGTATCCTGCCAAGATCTCAGACCTGCAAACCTTTATCAGCAGTTATTCCACTTCATCTTATATTCAAAAAGCAAAATTTGAGCTGGCGCTCACATATGAGAAGAACGGCCAGGGCGATCTGGCGCTTACCTCTTATAAAAAGTTCATGGATGAATATCCTTCGAGTTTGTACATGAACACCGCTTTAAGCAAGGTCGGGCTGATTTACTTTTTGAGAAATGATGATGATAATGCCCTTGCGTATTTCGACAAGCTGATAAAGCGGGACAGGAAGTCGCCCGAGGCGGCAGCAGCAATAGATAATGTAAAGAAGATCTATACAAGCAAGGGGAATGTCCAGGGACTGGAAACATATCTTGCTTCCATTGGTGCTACCATTCCTCAAATGGAGCTTGATTCCCTCAGCTTTACGGCAGGCAGGAATCATTATGATGCAGGAGAGTATAAAACAGCGGTGGCTGATTTTGAAAATTATCTTAAGAAATTCCCTGAAGGCTTTTATCTGCTTCCGGTGCACGCCATGAAAGCTGACGCGGATGACAGGCTTGGAAATACAGATGCCGCACTTACCGGTTATTCATATGTTATTTCTAAAAATAAAAGTGAATTTACCGAACATGCGCTTTACAGGGGAGCCGACATATCTTATAAAAAGCAGAACTACCCTCAGGCGCTGGATTGGTATAAGCAACTGGAGCAGGTGGCAGAGGACCCCAAAAATGTTACGAGTGCAAAGGTCGGCCTGATGAGGGTGAATTACCAGTTAAAAAATAATGCGGATGCAGTGCTCTATGCAAATAAAGTGCTGGCGCTGGAAAATCCGGGGAAAGAACTGAAGAATGAAGCCCATTACAATATCGCCCAGGTGAAGCTTGCCGAGCAGAAATATGATGAGGCTTTCGCGGAATTTAAAGCATTGTCGAATACCGCTAAAAATGAAATGGGGGCTGAAGCAGGATATAATGTAGCCTATATTTATTACCTTAAAAATGAGTACAAGCAATCCCAGAAGGCGATCTATGATTTTATAGGAGAGAACGATTACGACTACTGGGTATCGAAGGCTTTTATCCTGCTCGCGGATAATTTTGTTGCGTTAAAGGATAATTTCCAGGCGAAAACAACGCTTAAGACGGTTATCAATGATTCCAAAACAGCAGAGCTGATCAAAACCGCGCAGGAAAAGCTGGATAAGATCATTGCTGATGAAGAAGCAGCCAAGCAAAGCAAAATGATGAGTGTTCCTGATCAGATAGAATTCCAGGGAGATACCACCGAGCAGAAAAAGTTATTCAACGAATCAAACATACCAGGAGGAGGAGAAAATAAAAATGAATAAGATGATCTCTTTCATAAAGAAAACAGGACTTTTTGCAGTATTTGGCTTGTGGGCATCTGCGGCAGCGGCCCAGGGGCGTCCTGACACGCTTTCCTCGTTCGTTATAGAAGGTGTAGGTTCTTATAAACCTACAATTACTGATGCGAATAAAATAAGTGATAACCCTGAGGTAAGGGATTCTACGAAGAAGATCCCGGTGGGTCCGTATTCAATAGATTCCAAAAGGATCAATACTCCATTTTCAGTTGATCCGATAATTCCAGCGCAAATCTCTGGTGAACCTCTTACAAAATTATATAACGGTCTTGTCAAAGTTGGACTTGGCAATTATAACACTCCGTACGGTGAAGTGTGGTATAATCATTTGCGTTCAAAGGAGATCGCGTATGGTATCCGGCTGAAGCATCTTTCTTCTTCGCCAAAATATAAGGATTATGAGAATTCGGGATTGTTTTCAAAACCCTCCTTTAAAAATTACGGTTATGCGGGTTACAGCGAAAATGAAGTCAGCCTTTATGGAAAGAAATTTCTGAAAGAACATACATTGTCCGGGGATTTCGATTATGCAAGGGATGTATTTCATTATTACGGCTATGATGCGTCAATAAACAAGCTGGAGAAAGATCAGACGGTACAGCGCTTCAACCTGTTTGCTGCGGGTGCAGAGTTGAAAAGCCATTATCCGAAGCCTGAACGCATCAATCATGATATCAGGTTAAGTTATTATAACCTGATGGATCTTTATAAATCATCAGAGAATAATATTAAAGCCAATGGATCTGTCCAGACTGCTGTAAGCGGGGAAACGTTAAAAATTAACGCACTGGTGGATTATTATAATTACAAGACACAAAGTGACACTACTGATAATACTATTGTCGCCCTGAATCCGAATTTCATTGCTACAGGAAATAAATACCGGGCGAGCCTTGGAGTTACTGCCGCAATGGATATCCAGGGAAAATCGAAGTTTTATTTTTATCCCAATGTTGAATTAAGCTATAATATTTTCGAAGAGATCATCATTCCTTATGCGGGAGTTACCGGTGGTTTGAAAAAGAACAGTTTCAGGTCTGTTACAGATGAGAATCCATTTGTGAAGTCGGAACTTACGGTTTCCAATACGAATACAAAGTATGAGTTCTTTGGAGGATTGAAAGGTACGCTCTCTTCCAAAATAGCTTACTCAACACGGGTTTCATATGCTGATGTGCAGAACATGCTGATGTATGTAAATGATATGAGCGATGTGCTTGCAAATAAATTTGATGTGATCTTTGATGATGCGGAAGTGTTAAACATACGCGGGGAGGTCTCTTATCAGAACAGGGAGAAGCTGCGTTTTAACCTGAAGGGTGAATACTTTAATTATAAGATGGAGAATGAGCTGCGTGCATGGTTTAAACCGCAGGTGGAGATCACGCTATCCGCAAATTACAATATGAAAGATAAGATCGTGGTTAAAGCGGACCTGTTTTATATCGACAGCCAGTTCGCTAAGATCATTGAAAGAGACCCGAATGGTATCACAGCGGATAAGATCATAGCAAAAGAGGTAAAGGGAGTGTTTGATGCGAATCTTGGGGTAGAATACCGTTATACGAAGAAACTTGGGTTCTTCCTGAATTTTAACAATATCGCATCACAGGGATATAACCGCTGGTATAAATATCCTACCCAGCGTTTTGGAATCATGGGTGGGCTGTCCTATTCTTTCTAGGGCATGGTTTCAGCAAATGCGATGATGTGACCGTCAGGATCCGCGAAATAACATACAAGGTCACCCCATTCGCGTGCCTCTATTTCGCTGATGATAAGCGCTCCTGCTTCTACGGCATTGTCCCTGTATTTCTTAATATCCGATATTTTGAGATATAGCTCACATCTCGGGATTCCGCTGCCTGTTGCAGGCTCCGGTGTTTTCCTTCCCAGGATTTTTACAATTCCGCTCTCGGGCATCAAGCCAAGTTTAACGTTGTCAGAAAGTAAAAATTCAGTCATCCCGGGAACATCAAGTACCGGTTGATTTCCCAAAAGCTTAGTGTAGAAAAGCGTGCTTTTTGCCTGATCTTTTACATACAATATGAACTCAATTTCTTTCATTTTTCACGGTGTTATTTTATGCTAAGATAATTATAAAAACCACCAAATTTTTGTTCTTCTTTTTATGAACTATATGTTAATAAAATAGCGCCCTTTTACCCCATGAAAAGCCAATATTTATAGGGAAAGAGGTATATTTGTTAGCCCCAAGAACAGGCACAAATCAATTAAGATATTATGGAAGAAACAGTGAACGAAAAAAACGCTCAGTCAACTCAGTATTCAGCTGACAGCATTCAGGTATTAGAGGGTTTAGAAGCAGTGCGTAAGCGGCCTGCTATGTACATTGGAGATATAGGCTTAAAAGGGTTGCATCATCTTGTATATGAGGTGGTGGATAACTCTATCGATGAAGCACTGGCAGGCCATTGCAAGAATATATTTGTAACCATCAATGAAAACAACTCAATAACAGTTAAGGATGATGGCCGCGGGATTCCTACAGATATGCATCCGAAAGAGAAAAAATCGGCTCTTGAGGTGGTAATGACTGTGCTGCATGCCGGGGGTAAATTCGATAAGGATTCCTACAAAGTTTCGGGTGGATTGCACGGTGTGGGTGTCAGCTGTGTGAATGCACTGTCAACTCACCTGACTGTAAATGTTCACCGGAACGGAAAAGAGCATATCCAGGAGTATAATATCGGAAAACCATTATATCCTGTGAAAGAAGTCGGTCCGACCGATTACCGTGGGACTATTGTTACGTTCCAGCCAGATACCTCCATCTTCACCCATTCTGTTTATCATTATGATATTATTTCGGCCCGTTTGCGCGAGCTGGCTTATTTAAATAAAGGAATCCATATTTCCTTGACAGACCTGCGTGAAAAAGATGCAGATGGTAATTCTCTTACAGAAGATTATTATTCCCAGGGCGGTCTGCGTGAGTTCGTTGAATACCTCGATGCAACACGTGAGCGCCTGATCGAAGACGTGATCTACATGGAAGGCGAAAAGAACGGCATTCCTGTAGAGGTGGCCATGATGTATAATACATCGTATTCTGAAAATCTTCATACATATGTCAATAATATCAATACTCATGAAGGAGGTACACACCTTGCTGGTTTCCGCAGAGGCCTGACCCGTACCCTCAAGGCTTATGCTGAGAAATCAGGATTGCTTTCAAAAGTTAAACTTGAGATCAATGGTGATGATTTCCGTGAAGGGTTGACAGCTGTAATATCTGTAAAAGTGCAGGAGCCCCAGTTTGAAGGGCAGACAAAAACCAAGCTCGGAAATAACGAAGTAATGGGCGCGGTGGATATAGCTGTGAGTGAAATGCTCCAGAATTATCTTGAAGAACATCCGAAACAGGCACGTACGATTGTCGATAAAGTGATCCTTGCTGCAACTGCCCGTCACGCTGCCCGCAAGGCACGTGAAATGGTTCAGCGTAAGAATGTGCTTACAGGATCGGGCCTTCCGGGGAAATTATCGGATTGCTCGAACAATGATCCTGCAGCATGTGAGATCTATCTTGTCGAGGGAGATTCCGCGGGTGGAACTGCGAAACAAGGCCGTAACCGTGCATTCCAGGCAATCCTTCCTTTACGTGGTAAGATCCTTAACGTGGAGAAAGCAATGGAATACAAGATCTATGATAATGAGGAGATCAAAAATATCTTTACTGCCCTTGGAGTATTCCGGGGAACATCAGAAGATGAGAGAGCATTGAATATCGATAAGCTGCGTTATCACAAAGTAGTCATCATGTGTGATGCCGATGTCGATGGTAGCCATATCACAACACTTATTCTTACATTCTTTTTCCGCCATATGAAAGAGCTTATCGAAAGCGGATATATCTATATTGCAACCCCTCCTTTATATATGGTTAAAAAAGGAAACCAGTCGCGCTATGCATGGACGGAAGAAGAAAGGAATACTGCAATCCGCGAGATAGGAGGAGAGGGGAAAGAAAATACAGTGAATGTTCAGCGTTATAAGGGTCTTGGAGAGATGAATGCGGAGCAGTTATGGCAAACGACCATGAACCCTGAGTTCAGAACATTAAGACGGGTAACGATTGAAAGCGCTGCCGAGGCGGACAGGATCTTCTCTATGCTCATGGGTGACGAGGTGCCTCCGAGAAGGGAATTCATTGAGAAGAATGCGAAATATGCAAAGATTGATGTATAATTAGATTATAACAGATAAACAACACAGCCATCCTCAGCGGGATGGCTGCGTTGTTTTTAAGCTCCCCGATCCAGGTTATTCCTAAACAAAAAAACCGCTTAATTAAAGCGGTTTTTTGTTTAGGATATGATAGGTCTTAATTATTTTTGTTCAAGAGCATTCAGTTTGGCTTTTAACTCTTCTATCTGTTTTTGTTGCTCTTTAATTGCCTCAACAAGTACAGGAATAAGGGAGATTGTACTCACCGACTTGATATTTATAGCTGGTGTATTGGTTTTGAAAGATCGGCTGTTATTTGGGGTAAATGACTTTTCCTTAACCATTTCAGGGAACACTGCTTCCACATCCTGCGCCATGAAGCCGTAGGTTACATCATTGCCCCCAAGAAACTCTGAATAAGGCTCTGCATATTGGTACGTGCTTCCCTGCAGCTGTTGAATTCTTGCAAGCGCATTTGCAATAGGAACAATGTTCTTTTTTACATTCCTGTCGGAAGCAACCCCGAAAAATCCGGTATAGCCAAGGTCATTGAGGAACAATCCTCCCCATCCTGTACCACCGGCTGGTTTCTGCCCTGTAACCCCACGATGGGTATTTCCAGCGGAAATACCTGATACAGAACTGTTATTGGCACCAATTGTAGCGTCTGTTTCACCTTGTAAAGAACCCCATGTACCTACTGCACCGGCTTGACGTAATCCATATACTCCGGCTCCGTTTTGTGTTGTATAACCGTTTATAGCCCACGGGAAAGCGGCATTACCAACCCCGTTCATAAGATCACCGGCAAGAGCTGTAGTTGTTGTGCCAATAAAAAATTCACCAAGGGTACTGAGTCGCCCGCGAATGATATTGTTTGTAATTAAATCAACATGATTGTTGCTGATTGTTCCAAGCGCACCGGTTGCGGTCAAAGAATTACCACCAACGAGCCATGCTTGTGAAGTGGTAGTCACAGGTCCGCCTGAACCGGCTGTTCCATTAACCGTTAAGGTACCGTTGGTATTAAATGCAGGAGTTGATAACGTCCATGTCGGCCCTGTCGGCCCTGTAGCGCCATCCGCTCCATTTGTACCATTTGTTCCGTTAGTACCATTTGTGCCCGCAGTTCCTGTGGCCCCGGTAGCACCTGTTGCCCCGTTGGTTCCATTTGTTCCATTAGTACCTGCTGTTCCGGTAGCCCCGGTAGCACCTGTTGCCCCGTTGGTTCCATTTGTTCCATTTGTCCCTGCAGCCCCGGTAGCACCCGTAGAACCGTTTGTTCCATTAGCGCCTGTAGCTCCGGTAACACCTGCAATCCCTGTACTCCCGGTTGCTCCTGTGGCTCCGGTGGTTCCTGGGGTCCCCAAGCCTACACCTGTTGGTCCCACGGCACCTGTTGCCCCTGTACTACCAGTTGCTCCGGCTGTTCCAACCCCGGTAGCTCCTGTTGCCCCGGTAGCTCCTGTATCACCTGTTGCACCTGTAGAACCTGTAGTCCCGGCCATACCTGTTGCACCGGTATCCCCGGTAGCTCCTATTGCACCAGTAGCGCCTACATCACCTGTGGCTCCTGCCATACCTGTAGCGCCTGGGTCACCCGTAGGCCCGGTATCACCAGTAGCTCCATTCATGCCTGCAGCACCCGTTGCTCCCGGATCCCCGGTAGCACCGTTTGTTCCGGCAGCTCCTGTCGCCCCCGGATCACCAGTTGCTCCCGTACTACCGGTTGCACCATTTATTCCTGCAATGCCGGTTGCACCTGTAGCGCCAGTTGCCCCTACGGTACCGCCACCTGTCACCGAACAAAGAGAGGTCCAGCTGGAGGTAGGCTGCCGGTAAAAGAAATAACACATCGAATCTGTGTTATAGATCAGTAACGAGTTGGCTGGTGCCGGAATGGCAAGCATTCCCGCAGTGTTCATGCGTGGTACCAATACACCCTTGTTAGTGGTGAGCATTTCAAGGATCGCACTTGCATCAGGCGTGTTGGTCCCTATCCCCACATTATCCTGAGCTTTTAGGAAATTAAAGGAGCTTATGAAAGCAACCAGTAGAATTGTTTTTGTGAAACCGCGATTAAAATTTACCATATCCGTTTTTTGAGGTTAATAAAAAATAAAAATAATAATGATTATCTTTTTTTGTTTTTAGCTGTTTTAACAGCCGGTTTTAAATTCAGTTTGTGATTATAACTTGGTGTGCTTATCTGAGCTTCTTCAGCAGGTTTCCTTTCAAATTTAAAGAAGAGTCCCGATTCTTTTGGTTGTCCGAATAATTCCGGCCTTAAATATTTCCCTTGTTCATCACCTGTTTTAACAAGCTCCACATTTCTTTCTTCAGGATACTGCTGCAGGTATGGATCATTACGTTCAGCATAAACAACCCATGAGATCTTTTGTCCTGGCTTTCCGCCGGCAATCACAAATACTCCGTTACGGATCTCCTGTTGTATATAAACGTTGCTTTGTGATCCGATCGCGGTAAGCTGGTATGAAAAGTTTTTGTTGATAGAAGTAAAATAATCGGGAAGAGAAACGCTTGCCTGGCCCGAACCATCTAAAATAACATTCCCCCGATACAGGTTCAGAACCTCAGGAGATTCCATTGCATAATGTTTCAGGAATTTATTTGCAGGATCCAACGGGTGATCAATCATAAAAGGTTTTGTACCCGAAGCTCCGAGGTTGCCATTTGCAAATACCCCGAATCCGCCACCGCCAACAGGATCCTGGCCAAGAACACCTACTGCCGTAGCACCCGTACCAGCTGTAGACGCAAATAATCCCGTGGAGTTAATTGCAGTAGCTGAAGATGCCTGTGCTACAACCGCTACAGTACCGTTATTGTTTAGGGAAGCAAGGAAAACCCCTGCCTGTATACCTGCTGTCTGGCCCCAGATTGCCGCATGATTCGCTGTGCTGACACTGGGCGCAACACTCGATGCGAAAACCACCTGGTTATTATATACTGCAGCTGATTGCTGTATGTTTGCCGACCTGCCTGTACCCGAATTAAATATACCCAATGCCAGAGATGTACTGGCCGCATTGTTTTGCTGAAGCTCTGCTGCACGGCCGGTGCCGTTAGTGATTCCCCAAAGGGCGGTGCGGGCATTTGCTGCATTCGCAATTTCGAACATTCCACCTTCTCCAAGGCCTGTGTTTTCTCCAAAAACCGCAATGCCTGCAGCGGTTGATGTTGCCGGCATAAATCCGTAGACACCAATTCCGCCTGCTGTATTCGTACCTACAACCCCCGTACCTGTTGAGAGAGAGCTGCCTACAACACCTATCCCTGTTCCAAAGTTATCTCCCCATACTCCCGTTCCCACGTTATCATTATCTCCGAAGACCCCGATCCCGGTGGTAACTGAAGAACCCCATGCACCTTGTCCGTCACCGGTGTTTGCCCCATAAAGCCCTGCTGCAGAATTTGCGCTATAACCATTGATAGGGTATTCCATTGTGGCAACCGGATTAATTGCACCGGCAGTTCCGAAACCAAAGACTGAAAGTATATCAGTAGTGGGGCTTACGGGTGCAACCCGGTTGATTACTACATTTCCATTATTGCCTGCAGCGCCCATCACTCTCATGCGCTCATTGGCTGCTGCAGTTCCTGCTGTTTTTATTACAAAATCCACGGCATCATTGGTTCCGATGTAATTAGTACCGGCTGTTAAGGCCGAATTCCCGGTTGTTAACCATGCACCTTGTGTAGAAGTTATGGTAGAAGGGATTGATGTAACAATCGCCTGTGTTCCGTTAGAATTGAAATTATTTGAAGTGATGGTCCATGCAGGGCCGGTAGCTCCCGTATTTCCTGTGTTACCTGTTACGCCTGCCGTTCCTGCGCTGCCGGTTGCACCTGTAGATCCGGTGTTTCCAGTAGATCCGGTTAATCCTGCAGCCCCTGTGGCTCCTGTAGTACCAGTGATACCCGTAGCGCCTGTTGCCCCGGTATTGCCTGCTATGCCATTCAACCCTGTGGCTCCCGTGGAGCCGGTTGCACCTGTTGCTCCTGCAATTCCGGTAGCACCGGTGTTTCCTGTTGCTCCTGCAGAGCCTGCACCAAACCCGGTCGGACCTACCATACCTGTAGCACCCGTAGCGCCTGTAGTTCCTGTGATTCCTGCTCCCGTAGCACCGGTTGAACCATTACTACCTGCTGTTCCCGTAGCACCTGTAACTCCCGGATCGCCCGTGGCTCCCGTATTTCCTGTTGCACCGTTGCTTCCCACAGCTCCTGTTGCCCCTGTAGCACCGGTAATGCCTGTAACGCTCCCTGGCATAGAGCATAAAGATACCCATGCAGAAACAGGTACCCCCCGATAAAAGAAGTAACACATGGAATCGGTATTATATATCAATAAGGCATTCGCAGGTGAAGCAATTGCATTCATCTGCACTGTATTCATTCTTGGGACTAAAACTCCTTTGGATGTTGACTGCATCTCGAGAACAGCGCTGGCATCAGGAGTGTTAGTACCGATCCCCACATTGTCCTGTGAATAGGATGTAGTATATAAGGCTACTGTTAAAAATAAAACAGCAGTAGTTTTTTTTGTTATTGCGATAATAAATCGAGACATAGCTCTGTGTAAAGTTTAGATAAAAATAGAAAAAAATCTCCAAATCTTATTTTTATCTATCATTAAAGCTCGTAATAACGGATTCGCGAAACTTTTGTAAAAATAATTTTTAACACGGAATTACCGCCGGCTCGCACCTGGCATTGACCTCGATAAATTCACAGAAGGAATGATTTTCTTTGGCGGAGGCTGGTCAAATCTGATTTGTGAACCATCCCACCAGATCGGAGTAGGAGTACCCTCTGAATTGTTCTCATTATACATCACCCCCATCATTTTGGTGTCAAAATCACTGGAAGTCACCTCTGATGGTGTAATACCGGATACATCACTATATCCTTTTACTGTTGCCAGAGCGATCCATGAAAGTGGTACATTTGATGAGCCCCCGTTATTTTCCGACACAGTAAAACCTTCTGTTGTTACTGAAGAAACGAAAACGCCATTACTATTCCCGGTAGGAGTTACCGTAATGACAAGATCTTCGGGATCCGAAATGACCTTCCGGAAGTCTGTATTGAATGGTATAAAAACCTGCCCTGATACCAGCTGAGCTTTTCCCCTGGATTGAACATCTGTTGTCATCCCCATGGTGGCCCTGACGGGTATCCTGTTATCTTCCCCGGTATTTAAAAGTTGCGTGATAGGGCTATTAGTGAAAGTGGTACCATCAACATACAAACCATACCTGTGTCCTTTCGCATGAAAACCATATTCTAGTCCACGGACCCAACCGCCCATAACACCGCCATACACCCCTAAACCAATCATCGAGGTGGGTTCTGTTATCCCACTGCCATTCATTGTCCTGTTCGTGTTACCACTATAGGTAGAGATTCCGGCTGCACCCCCCTGGCTAAAATCGAGTCCAACAACATTGCCGAAAGCATAAAATGAATAATCATTTCCATTGGAAGCATAGTAACCCACTGCTCCCATTGAGTTTCCTCCATTATCCCCAAACAGGGCAGCTGTTCGGATTGTAACGCTGGGGCTGGAACCGTAAACACCAAATGAATAAGAACCAGTTTGTGTGAAAGTTCCTGTTATCCCAGTTCTTGGCCCTGTAGCAGCCAAAGCTCTAAATCCTGTTCCTGCAGTAATACTGCTGTTAATACCTCTGACAGCTGCGGAATTAAAATTACCGGTAGTAGAATTGTTCTCACCCTGTATAGCTGCAAATGTAGTATTGTTAGCGCCTTGAATTGCCCCGTATACTCCGCCACCATTAAAATTCGTATAACCATTAACAGCCCAAGGGAATACTGCATTTCCTACTGAATTCATCAGGTCCCCCCCGAGAACAGTATTGGTAGTGCCAATAAAAAATTCACCGAGGTTACTTAAACGGCCCCGAACAGTCCCGCCGGTTATGAGATCGACATGATTATTGGAAAGGGTGCCGAGATTACCTGTTGCAGCCAGCGTATTTCCACCTACAAGCCAGGCTGCATTGGTGGAAGTAATTGTGGATGGAATAGAAGTATTAATATTGAGTGTGCCGTTACTATTAAATGACGAGCTTGATATAGTCCAATCCGGCCCTGTTGGTCCTGTACTGCCAGTCGTTCCGGTTGCACCGTTCACACCCGCAGCACCTGTCGCTCCTGTTGAACCAGTAGTCCCATTAACTCCTGCGGTTCCTGTTGCTCCTGTAGCACCGTTAATTCCGTTAGTGCCATTTATACCATTTGTTCCTGCTGCTCCGGTTGCTCCTGTAGAACCATTTGTTCCATTGGCACCGTTGACTCCAGCGGTACCCGTTGCTCCTGTAGCACCGTTAATTCCGTTAGTCCCATTTATACCATTTGTTCCTGCAGCTCCGGTTGCTCCTGTAGAACCATTTGTTCCATTTGTACCATTAATACCTGCTGTACCCGTTGCTCCGGTAGCACCATTAATTCCGTTAGTCCCATTTATACCATTTGTTCCTGCAGCTCCAGTTGCTCCTGTAGCACCATTCGTTCCGTTTGTTCCGTTTACTCCTGCTGTTCCGGTTGCTCCAGTAAAACCATTTGTTCCATTGGTACCGTTTGTTCCGTTTGTTCCATTGGCACCGGCAGTTCCTGTAGCACCGGTCGCACCTGTATTTCCTGCAGTACCCATACCAAAGCCGGTTGGGCCGACAGCACCGTTAGCTCCTGTAGCTCCTGTTGCACCGACAATGCCTACGCCCGTAGCACCGGTACTTCCGTCAGTTCCTGCTATACCTGTTGCACCGGTGTTTCCCATGGCGCCTGTTGTTCCATCACTTCCTGTCGCACCGGTTATGCCTGCGACTCCCGTTGCCCCGACATCGCCTGTCACACCTGTATTACCTATAGCACCAGTTATTCCGTCTGCCCCAGTTGCGCCTGTTACTCCAGCTACACCAGTTGTCCCCACACTACCCGTTGGGCCCGGATCACCGGTATTCCCTACTGCGCCTGTTGCTCCCACTATACCTGGAGTTCCGGTTGGCCCTGTGGCTCCCGTAGCTCCACTTCCCGATCCTGTTGCTGCACAAAGTGAGATCCATGAAGTTGTTGGTAAACGATAAAAGAAATAACACATTGAATCGGTGTTGTAGATCAATAAGGCATTCGCAGGTGAAGCAATGGCATTCATCTGTGCGGTATTCATTCTTGGGACTAAAACTCCTTTGGATGTTGACTGCATCTCGAGAATAGCGCTGGCGTCCGGAGTGTTCGTGCCGATCCCGACATTATCCTGGGCAAGAATTGTAAATGAGCTCATTGAAAGAAGCAGCACTAGGGCTTCCTTTCTGATGGAAAATAACTTTAATAGATGCATAAAGAGAGTAGTGTAAGGATGATAAAAATAAGAAAAAAAACAATAAGTACAAATTCGGTTTCCTGCCTGAAATAAAAAAGGGAAAGTTTCCTTTCCCTTTCTTTTATTTAACAATCGTTACATGTCCAACATATGAATGTTCGTCACCCATGTAATCCGCGGTTTTTATTTTCCATACATATACATCTGCCTGGGCAACCTTGCTTCCTCCGTTGGCTTTTCCATCCCATCCTTTGCTTACGTCAGTAGTTTTGAAGATCATATTGCCCCATCGGTCAAATATCATCATTTCAAAATTGTTCGGATCAATACCAACTCCTGTCGGCATAAATACATCATTGATTCCGTCATTATTCATTGGCGTGAACGCGTTCGGAGCATAGAACACATATTCAGGTACAATCTCAATACTATTGTAGGCAGTGTCGGTACATCCGTGAGTATTATATACAACCTGCTGAACAATGTAAAGTCCTGTATCAGGATAGGTAAATGATGGGTTCTGTGAGGTTGAAGTAAATAAAGGTAGCTGTTGTACCATATGGATGAAATCCCATTCCCATGCATTAGCCCCGATCGACTGGTCGGTAAAAGTAACCAAAGGTGAAGTGGAAGTAACCTGCAATGGAGAAGAAGTGAATCCTGCAGTTGGTGAAGGCTTCACTTCAATGTAATCATTATTGGTTACAGAAGCAGAACATCCGAGTGCAGACGTGGCTGTTAATGTGATATCATATAAACCGGAGGTCTGGAAAGTGTGTGTTACAGGTGATCCTGTAAACGATCCTGTTCCGTCACCGAAATCCCATGAATAAGTTACGCCTATATTACTGATCGCAGTGAAGGTTTCAGTATAATCCTCGCAGCCGGATGTTTGAGGTGCAGTGATGAATGAAACAGGCAATGGGTTCACTGTAACGGTAGCCTCATCTGATACAGGTAAAGAACACATAACGTCATTGGCAGTCACCGTATAAGTAATAGATAACGTTCCGGTCGGTGAAACAGTTTGCGATGCAGTCACTGCACCATTGTTCCAGCTATAAGTATAAGGGCCGCCATTTCCTCCTGTTGCTGTTGCTGAAATTATAACCGGGCTGCCATCGCACGTGGTTACATCGGTTGCTGTGACACTTATTTGAGGATAAACAAATACACCTGCGGAAGCCTGGGAAGATATACATCCGTTGGCATCCACGACAGTAACAGTATAAGTAGTGGAAGTGGTTGGGGTCACAACGAACGGGCCGCCTGTTGTTCCAAAAGATGAAGGGTTCCAGTTATAAGTATATGGCTGGGTGCCCCCCGAACCTGCTGCATAGACCTGGGTCATCTGCCCGATACAAATTGAAGTAAGCGGGTTTGTAAGTACATCTAGCGGATCCGGTTCAGTGACGTGGACTGTAGCAGTGTCAGCGCAATTGTTCTGGTCTCTTACGATCACCTGGTAGAAGCCGGTCGCAAGCGCTGAAGCCACCTGGCTGGTCTGTGCCAGGTTAGTATTCCATAAGTAAGAATAAACAGGCTGCCCGCCGGTTGCAACCACGGTTGCAGTTCCATTAGATAACTCCGCACAGGAAGGCTCGGTAAAGGTAACATTGCTGATCACCGGGCCGGCAGAATCAACAACGGTTGCACTTGCAGTAGAAGCACAGTTATTGGCATCCGTAACAGTTACATTGTATGTTCCTGCAGGCACATTCGTGATAATTGCATTTGTACCTGAAGGTGTCCATGAATATGTATATGGACTGCTGCCACCTACAACACTAACTCCGGCACTTCCATTGGAATTTCCGCAGGTGCTGTAATTGGAATTTGTTGTAAGTGCAAGAGGGGCAGGTTGTGTAATGACTATGCTTATTGTTTTTGCACAGCCGTTCAGATCCGTAACGGTAACCTGGTAAGTTCCCGCAATGAGATTTGTAACAGATGAATTAGAACCCACTGAAGGCGACCATGAATAAGTATATCCCGGAGTTCCGCCGGATGCAGAAACTGTGATTTGACCGTTTGAGCCACCGTTGCATGAAACATTTATTGCAGAAGAAACCGTAATTACAATTGGAGCCGGTTCCGTGATAGTAGCAACCGAAACAGTACTGCAGCCATTGTTGTCAGTAACAGTTACTGAATAGCTTTGAGCACAAAGACCGGTAGCTGTTGCTGAGGTTTGCGTAGTAACATCATTCCAAAGATATGTATAAGGAGCTGTTCCGCCACCTGCAAGCACAGTAGCTGAACCATCGCAGCCAAGATTACAGGATGTGTTAAGACTGGAAACAATACCGCTGATCAATTGTGAAGGCTCATCGATGGTAACAGAAGCAGAGGCTGTACATCCCACAGAATCAGTTACAATTAAAGAATAGATACCTCCCGGTAGGTTACTGATAAAAGTATTGGCCTGGTTGCCCGGAGTCCAGCCGATAGTGTATGGTATAATGCCGCCAGTTATACTTCCCTGCGCACTTCCGTTAGCCGCCCCGAAACAAGTAACATCAGTGCTTGCGGGGATTGTTACAACAGGCGCATTATTATCATTCACATTGGCAACATTGGTTACACTGCAACCGTGGCTGTCAGTCACAGAGATAGTATACACCCCCGCATTTAAACCTGTTGCACAGCTGTTGCTTTGTACTGATGGATCATTCCATGAATACACAAACGGAGGAGAGCCTCCGGTTATGGCGGCACAAGCTGTACCATTCGCAGTACCGCAATCTGAATTAGTAGTTGTGGCAGAAACCGCAAGAATTGTCGGTTCTGTAATCACTACAGAAGCATTTGCCGTACAACCGATTGAGTCAGTAACCGTAAGATTTTGAATCCCTGCACAAAGAGCGGTAGCTGTTGGTGTTGTTTGGAGCGCAGGTGACCAGATAAATGTATAAGGCCCCGTTCCTCCAGTATAAACGGCTGTTGCCTGGGCATCACAATCTCCGTGACAGGTAACATTGGTATTCGTGATACTTGCTATTAACGGGTTCGGTTGTGTGATAGCAACAGTAGTACTTGCCGTACAGCCATTCGCATCAGTTACAGTAACCGTATAATTTGCTGCACATAAATTGTTAACGGACGACCCTGCAGTTCCGCTGGGATTCCACATGTAACTGAAAGGAGCAGTCCCACCCGATACAACAGAGGATGCGAATCCGTCACATGCACCATAACACGTCACATTTCCAGAGTTTACAATATTGACAGCGATGGTTGAAGGACTCGAAATAGTAGCAGTAGCACTTGAAGTACAGTTGTTCGCATCTACAATGGCAACAGTATAAGTTCCTGCACATAATGCAGTAGCGGTTGGGATTGTTTGTGCATTTACATCACTCCACAGATACATGATAGGGCCTGTGGCATTCATAACATTTACTGTTGCCGTTCCGTTGCATAATCCATTACACGTCACATTTGTTACCGAGGTTGTTGCTGTAATGGCAACCGGGTTATTCAGGGTGACATTTGTTGTGGTGATACATCCATGAGCATCTGTTACCTGTAACATGTAAGAACCTGCCGCAAGGTTAGTCAATGCTGAAGTAGTTGCCCCGCCCGGGGACCATAGATAGGAATAGGGTGAAGTTCCTCCGCTTGTGGTTGTGGATATACTACCATTCGATGCTCCCGAACAAACAGGGTTAACAGATGAGTAGCTGGTGTTAAGTAGTGCAGGCTCTGTGATTGTCACAACTGCAGAGGTAGCACAACCATTTACATCTGTTATGCTTAATGTATAAGTGCCGGCTGCTAAATTAGTTGCCGTAGGAAGCGATCCGCCCGAAGGTGACCAGGAGAATGCATACGGAGGGGTGCCACCATTAATTGTTACAGTTGCATTTCCGTCACTTAGCCCGTTACATGATACATTGTTCGTGGCAAAAATTGTTGCGACAGGGCCGGCAAGATTGTTTATTGTGACTGACTGTGTTTGCACACAGGAGTTGCCGTCTGTGACAGTGACTACATATGAATTCGCTGCAAGGTTAGTTGCTGTTGCCCCAGTCTGAACTGGGTTTGAGCTCCATGAGTATATATATGGAGGGCTTCCGCCTGATACCGATACTGTTGAGCTGCCGTTTGAAAGGTTACAGTTTGCATCCGTATGTGTTTCACTCAAAGCCATTGCAGGAGGTTCCGTGATGGCCGTAGTAGCTGTTTTCGTACATCCGTTATTATCGGTGATCACTACTGTATAAGTTCCTGCAATTAAACCTCCTGCGGTTTGAGTGGTTTGATTCCCCGGTGACCATAAATAAGTATATGGCGGAGTGCCTCCGGCCGCATTAACAGTAGATGTGCCATTGTTGCTGCCTGCACAGGTAACATTTGAATTTGTAAATGAATTCGTTATAACAGCAGGTTCAGTTATAACAACGTTTGTAGTAGCGATACACCCATTACCATCCGTAACGGTTACTGAATAAGTTCCGGGTGAAAGGTTCGTTGCTGTTACAGTGGTCTGGCTGGAAGGAGTCCAGGAATATGCATATGGAGGAACTGCAGCAGCACTCATCGTTACTGTGGCATTTCCATCTCCTTCACCTGAGCATGTAACATTATTACTGGATGAAATCGATGCAGTACCGCCCGGGTTTGATCCCACACTAATATTTGCAGTTTGTGTACAGCCTTGGAAATCCGTTACCAGTACAGAATAATTCCCTGCTGTAACATTATTAACAGTCGGGGTGGTTTGGCCTCCCGGAGCCCATAAGTAGGTGTAGGCCGGGGTTCCGCCTGAAGCAACAACACTTACCGAACCATTGGCAGCTGTACAAACTGCATTTGTAAATGAGGTTGCAAGAGTCAGGGCCGATGGTTGTGTGATAGTAACCGGGATGCTGAATGAGCAGCCGTTCGCATCTCTTATAAGAATTGTATGAGGGCCTGCACTAATCCCCGTGAATGAGGCACTGGTACCTAAAGCTCCGCCATCTATTGAATAAGTATAAGGTGTTGTACCACCGGATCCGGAAACAGTTACAGCACCATTGGTACCACCGGAGCAGCTGACATCAGTTTGTGACAGGATGCTGCCGCCTAATACCGGAGGCTGGGTTATTGTTACAGGCACAGTTACTGTACATCCGTTTCCGTCCATTGCGGTAACTGTATAGGAACCTGCTGACAAAGCATTAAAAGTTCCGCTTGCACCGAAAGTTCCGCCATTAAAAGAATAACTGTAAGCTGGCAGTGATCCGCCTGCGCTGATGGTAACACTTCCGTTGGTGCCCCCGTTACAGCCCACGTTTACCTGGGTAACGATCGAAGCTGTTAATCCGCTCAGGTCAACCACGGAAATAGTTGTAGTATTTAAACAGCTGTTCGCATCTTTTACAGTAACAGTATATGTTGAGGCAGCAAGCCCGGTAAAGGTATTGCCTGCCTGGAATGTAACACCATTGATTGAATAAGTATAAGGGCTTGTTCCGTTTGCACCGTTAGCAGTAATAGAACCATTTGATGCACCGCAGGTGGCATCAGCCTTACTTGCAGTGACAGTTACCTGCGTAGGTTCGGTAACAGATACCGGAACTGTTGCTGTGCAGCTATTAGCATCAGTAACCACTACTGTATATGAACCTGCTGTTAACGAACTGTAAAGTCCTGATGATTGTGAAGTGCCGCCATTCATAACGAATGAATACGGAGATGTTCCACCTGTTCCGGTTATTGTAACACTTCCGGCTGCCGCGCCAAAACATACATTGTTTGTCTGTGAAGAAATTGCCGCTGTTAAGACTGCAGGCTGACTGATCGTTACCGGTAAGGTTACAATGCAATTGTTATTGTCCTTCACTGTAATTGTATAGGTCCCCGCAAGCAGGGAAGAGAATGTTCCGCTTGCCTGGAATGTTGTACCATTGATTGAATAAGTATAAGGTGAAGTTCCGTTATTCCCTGAAACAGTAACATTTCCCGTATTGGCACCAAAACAGAGAATGTTTGTCTGTGACGTAATAGCACCTGTAAGCTGTGCAGGTTCTGAAATAATAACAGGGACTGAAACCGTACATCCGTTTGCATCTTTAGCAATGATGGTGTAATTGCCTGCTGTTAGTGAGCTGAATGTTCCGCTTGCAAGAAATGTAGTGCCTGCATTTATAGAGTAAGTGTACGGAGCTGTAGACCCTGATGCCGTAACTGTAACAGATCCATTATTTCCTCCGAAACAACTTACGTTAGCCTGGGTGCTGATTGAAGCAATAATTCCGGAAAGGTCATTTATAGTTGTGGAAGCAGTTGCTGTACAGCCGTTAACATCAGTCGCTGTTACCGTATAGGTTGCTGCGGCAAGTGACGTGACAGTAGCTGAGGAACCCCCTCCCGGTGACCAGGAATAGGAGTAAGCACCAGTTCCACCTGTTGCCGTGGCGGAAACAGATCCGTTTGAAAGTCCGCAGGTAGAACTTGTATTTGTTGCAGAAACGCTGAGAACAGCAGGCTGTGTTACAGTTGTTGTTCCTGTCCTGGTACAACCATTAAGATCAGTTATTGTAACTGTATAGGTTCCGTTTGTCAATGAAGATGCCGTTGCATTTGTTCCTCCCGATGGTACCCATGAATAAGAATATCCTGGGGTACCTCCACCAGCAACTACAGTGGCACTTCCATTATTTCCTCCAAAGCAGGAAACAGGAGTGTTGCTCATAGCAGCAGTGATGACAGGTGGCTGCGTAATGACGGCAGTGGCTGTAATTGTACAACCTTTAAAATCCGTTGTTGTTACAGTATATGTACCTGCAGTTAATCCGGAAGCAGTAAGCCCTGTTCCTCCCGAAGGTGCCCATGAGTATGTATATGGTGAGGTTCCACCGTTCGCAGTAACTGTTGCGGTTGCCGTAGAGCCGCCAAAGCATGTCACATCAGTTTTAACCGTTGTAGCTGCAAGCACAGGCGGCTGTGTAATAGTGACATTGGTGGTTACAATACAACCTACATTATCCGTAACAGTTACAGTATAGGTTCCCGCAGCTAATCCGCTTGCAGTAATGCCGGTTCCTCCTGAAGGCGACCATGATTGTGTATAAGGAGCGCTTCCGCCGGATATGCTGACTGATGCCGAGCCGTTATTTCCGCCAAAGCATGAAACATGTGAAATAATATTTGCACTAGCGCTTGGTGAAAGACTGTTGTTCACAGCAACTGAATTCGTACTTGAACACCCATTGTTATCTGTCACGGTTACCGTGTAAGATCCTGCAAGCAGGCTGTTCGCGGAAGCTCCTGAACCGCCGGAAGGAGTCCATGAATAGTTGTATGGCGAAGTGCCGCCTGCAACGGAAACCGAAGCCTGCCCATTCGCCATGCCGCAGGTAGCATTAACGGAAGCCATAGTAAGCGTCATGCCTGCTGGCTGTGCAATAGTAGTTGATGTACTGGAAATGCAACCATTTCCGGTAGTTACAGTAACCGTATAGGTCCCTGCGGTTAATCCGCTGGCAGCTGCGAGCGATCCACCGGCCGGAGCCCATGAATAAGAATATGGAGTTGTGCCTCCCGAGGCAGTCACTGTTGCAGATCCATTCGAACCCCCGAAGCAGGAAACATCCGTTTTACTTATAGAAAGAGTTGCCGGAGGCGTAACAGTCACAGTAACTGCAGCAGTATTGATACAGCCTGAAGCCGCTGTTCCTGTAACTGTATATGTTGTTGTTGAAGCAGGGTTTGCAGAAACCGAAGCACCGGAAGTTGCACTTAAACCTGCAGCCGGAGACCATGAATAAGTATTGGCACCGGAAGCAGTTAATGTTCCGGAAATTCCCGTGCAGATGGTGATCGGTGAAACGCTGATAACCGGCAGCGGGTTAACGGTGACAATTACAGAATTTGTATTTACACACCCTGCTGCTGTTGTTCCGGTCACAGTATATGTAGTTGTGGCGGAAGGATTAGCTGTTACTGAAGCACCAGTTGTCCCGCTTAAACCGGTAGCGGCTGCCCATGAATAGGTGGCGGCTCCCGAAGCAGTAAGCGTTCCGGGTAATCCCGTACATATAGTTATAGGGGCTGCAGTTATAGTTGGAAGCGGATTAACTGTTACAACTGCTGTCGTAGTATTTACACAGCCGGCAGCGGAAGTACCGGTTATGGTATATGTTGTTGTTGCTGATGGATTCGCAGTAACGGAAGATCCTGTAGTAGCGCTTAAGCCTGTTGCAGGTGACCATGAATATGTAGAGGCCCCTGAAGCATTAAGAGTACCGGGTGTTCCGGCACATATCGCGATGGCGGGTACAGTGATTACAGGCAGTGGGTTGACAGTGATTGTCGCCACAGCTGTTCCGGTGCATCCGCCCGCAGTCCCTGTAACTGTGTAGCTTGTTGTTGTCGTTGGTGAGCCTGTTACGGTTGCACCTGAAGTTGAACTCAGGCCCGCAGTCCAGGAGAAAGTGGTAGCATTGCTTGCCGTTAATGTTGCTGTTTGGCCTGCACATATGGTAGGTGAATTAACTGTTGGTACAATCGAACCACCTATAGTGATCGTGGCGACCGCTGTGCTTGAACATCCCAGAGAAGTTCCTGTGACAGTATAACTTGTTGTTGTTGCCGGTGAACCCGTAACACTCGCACCGGTTGTTGCGCTTAAGCCTGCTGTCCATGAATATGAAGTTGCACCGCTTGCAGTTAACGTTGCCGTTTGCCCCGGGCATATTGTTGGTGATGTGACGGCCGTTACCGGGATAGGATTAACAGTGACTGTCACAGAAGTAGTCGCAGAACATCCTGCAGCAGAAGTTCCTGTAACTGTATAGGTTGTGGTAGCAGGAGGATTTGCAGAAACAGCAGATCCTGTGGTTGGGCTTAATCCTGTAGCCGGTGACCATGAATATGTCGAAGCCCCACCTGCAGTTAAGGATCCCGGAGTCCCTGCGCAGATCGTAATTGGTGAAGAAGTAATTACAGGAATAGGGTTTACTGTTACAGTAACGGTTGCAGTTGCAGTACATCCATCCACAGAAGTGCCGGTAACAGTATAAGTGGTAGTAGCAGCCGGGTTAGCGGTAACTGTTGCACCTGCTGCCGCACTTAGCCCTGTTGAGGGGGCCCAGGCATAGGTCGAAGCACCGGCAGCAGTCAGGTTTCCGGGAGTGCCTCCTCCGGCACAAATTGCAAAAGAAGGTGTTACGGTAACCACTGGAGTTGGGAAGATAGTTACAGAGCTTGTTGTTGTTGACGTACAGCCTCCGGCAGCCGTAACCGTATGGGTAACGGTGTAGGTTCCGGCCGCAGTGTAAGTAACGGTGGCAGCATTAGCTGTTGAAGTCGAAGGAGAAGCTCCGCCTCCTCCAAAATTCCAGGACTGTGTATAGCCAGCACCTGTAGGAGCCGTATTTGTGAATGTAAATGAATTCCCGGTCAGACACTGATTTGCTGATTGCGTAAACGTGGAAACCGGTTGCGGATTAACTGTAATGGTAAAAGTCACAGGCAGCCCGGGACATCCGTTAAATGTCGGGGTTACAGAGATCGTACCTGAAATAGGGGCTGTGCCTGTGTTGGTCCCGGTGAATGAGGGAAGACTTCCCGTGCCGTTTGCGGGTAGTCCGATTGAAGGATTGGTATTGGTCCAGGCGAATGTAGCGCCCGAAGGTGTACTTGTAAAGGCAGGAGCTGTAATAACAGTTCCTGCACACTGACTGATATTTGCAGGTACGGTAACAACAGGAACGGGTTTCACTGTTACTACAACTATATCGGTTGAGGTACAGGTTGTGGAAGTATTAGTAGTTGTGACAGTATAAGTTGTTGTTGTATTTGCTGCAGTGTTGTTTGTAAGCGTTACTGTGGGATTGGAAGCTGTGCTGCTGCTCAGGCCTGTAGCGGGCGACCATAAATAAGTTAATCCTGCAGTAGATGCTGCACCGATAGTGCCTGACACTCCGGAACATAATAACAGATCGGCACCTGCATTTGATACAGGGGCCGTACTTGCAAGTACAGTAACTGTATTGGTACTCGGGCACAGGGTTGCTGTATTGGTAACAGTTACAGTATAAGTACCGGCTGCAAGGCCTGTAGCGGTCTGAGTTGTTTGTCCGCCGGGTGACCAAGAATATGTGAACGTGCCCGCGCCAACAGGCGTAGCAGTAGCTGTCCCGTTATTAGCACCTGAGCATGTCGGGGTGCTTGCAACAGTAGGCTGACAACATGCTCCCTGGGCAGTAAAGATGTAAGAAGGATCTCCCACACATCCTGCACTGGTCCATGAACCGGTTTCCCCGTCACCGCTTGTGTTAATTGTAACACTTAGGTCTGAACCCGGTGAGCAGCCGGGATCCACAGTCAGGTTCCAGCAAAATGTCCATCCACCGGTTCCGTTATCACCAAAATTATTGGAGGCATCTGTTCCGTTTTGTACAGTTTCAAAATAAAAGCCGGGGCCTGATCCTGTTCCTAAACCGGTATTAGAAAAGTACCATGCACCATCAAATCCGGGTCCCGGATTATTCTGAACAGTATTTGCCGGCACTGCCCCGGTTATAGCACCTGTCCATCCGGCACCCATTGAAATCTGAACACCGTGCAGCCAGTTTGTGTTTTGAATAGTCCAGCTGGAAATGGTATAACAGAAAGTAACAACCTGGCCGGGAGTGTATGCACCGTAGGTTGGGGCAGGACTTGCAGAAAGGGAAGATACCGTTAAACAATTATTACAATCAGTATCATTATCAACTGAAAGATTGAAATTGCCAGCGCTAGTTGCATTATTCCCGCTCACCTGGAGATAATATGTTTGACCGACAGTGATCTGTGTAAAGGAGGCACTTAAGTTTCCGGCATTATTCCCGATCCCGCAGCCATATGCCTGGAGGTTATTACAGTTTCCTGTCCATAATCCAATATTTGGTGCGGCAAGAGCAGGTGAGCCAGGGGTGATATTGACGTTAACTGTTGTTCCTGTGGCAACAAAAGAATACCATACATCCAATGCAGGAGCAGCCTGGTCAGCAGCACCGCCCTGGCAATTTAAAATTGATACAGCCGGATTGGTAGCAGTGGCACCGACAGTAGTACCGGCAACTGTAACCGCAGCTCCATTCTGAATTCCTGAGATACACGCACCCGGTGAAGGGAGGGAACCCAGGCTTTGGGCCTGGTTGCAATTGTTGTTGGCCGGTTGGGCAAACATATTCGTGTTCAATAAAGAAACAAAAGCAAACAGCAGAAGTATAGATTTTTTCATGGATATTTTGTTCGGCAGGAATGCCGGTGATTAATTCGGGGATTACTTAAGATTAGTGATGCTTTTGTTCTGCTATATGATATTCAATTATAAAATCATTTGCACCAAGGGCAAAAACAGGTTCCTGGCGGTTGGCAGGAAACGATTCAGGATAGTCGGGAAGTGATACCGGAAGCCCGTTTTTTTGGATTTCATCCGCAGAAAACAATTCGATCTTTAAACCGCCCTGGAAAGTTATAATGGAACGTTGAGTCCTTAAACGATGGTTATTTAATTCAGATTTATCCAAAGCAAGTATGTAAGGCTGAATATTTAAAATACTACCCTGCTCCTTGACAATATATGTAAGATTATATTTTTCCTGTGCTTTTAGTGTACCACAAGTTAAAAAAATAAAAAAAACCGCCAATAATGGGATTAATGGCAATGTTCTGAAATATGTTTTCATTTAATTTTATAGGTTAAATATTCTGTCTGCCTTAATTGATGGGGAAAACCTCATTAAGGTTGCATTAAAGTTAAAGAAAATTTAAATTTAATCTGCCTGAAGATCAAGGCTATGGCTCAAAACGCGGTTTGATCGGTGGCAACACCGCATTGGGAGCAGGGAAAAAGGGGTTGATGAGGTGGGTGGTGATAAATAAAAAAGAAAAAGGAGGCGTTCGCCTCCCTCTTCTTTAAGAAACGGTATCTTTTATTTTACAATTGTGACATGGCCAACGTAGCTGTGATCCTCTCCGCGGACATCTTTTGTTCTGATTTTCCAGACATATACATCCGTCTGAGCTATTTTGCTTCCGCCATTTGCTTTTCCATCCCATCCCTGGTTAACATCTGTGGTCTTAAAGATCTGGTTTCCCCACCTGTCAAAAATTGAAAACTCGTAATTGGCAGGATCAATCCCAACACCTTTAGGTATGAAAACATCATTTACTCCATCCCGGTTATTTGGTGTGAATGCATTCGGAACATAAATAACATATTCCGGCAGGATCTCTACATGATTATATGCAGTATCGGAACACTGGAATGAATTATATACGATCTGCTGAACAACGTATGTGCCTGAATCGGGATATGAGAATGATGTATTCTGCAAAGTATCAGTATAGAAGCCTGTTACCGGTTCTGTATAGATGAAATCCCAGTGCCAGCTATCTGCGCCTAATGACTGGTCAGTAAAGTTTACCAGCGGTGATGTTGTGGTTGCGCCAATCGGGGAGGATGTAAATCCGGCAACAGGTGCAGGTTTTACAAACACATACCCCGGATTGGTTACAGTTGAAATACATCCGAGAGCTGTTGTAACAGTCATTGTCACATCAAAAAGACCATCAGTTTCATAAATATGTGTAGCTGTAGTTCCTGTATCTGACGGTGTTCCGTCCCCGAAATTCCAGTCATAGGAAACGCCAATATCACTCAGACCGGAGAAATTAACAGCCAGGTCCTCGCAGCCAGATGTTACAGGAGCCGACATAAAACCAACGGCAAGTGGATTTACAGTGACTGTGGAAACGTCTGTAACGGGCTGTGAACACATTATATCATTTGCAGTGACTGTATAATCAATAGAAGTGGGTCCGGCTGAAGGGGTTACAAACTGCGAAGCAGTATTGATCCCGTTGCTCCAGGTATAAACATACGGCCCTCCCGTGCCTCCGGATGCGACCGCGGATATCAGCACTGAATCACCGCTGCACACCGACTCATCCGTTGCATTTACAGTGATCTGCGGATTTACGTAAAGCATGGTAGCGGGTACAGGCAAGGAGATACAGCCGTTAGCATCAGTAACATACGCCTGGTAACTGGTTGTTGCAGCAGGACTAACTACTATCGGCCCGGATCCTGTGATTGAGGAAGGAACCCAGGTATAAGACTGGTAAGGTAAAGTTCCTCCGTATCCAACAGCAAACAGCTGAGTCGGCTGCCCGATACAAATAGTATCATTCGTAAGCATAACCGCAATCTCCAGCGTGTCTGGCTGATTTATCACAACTAACCCGGTAGCCGTACAATGGTTCGCATCGGATATCGTTACGGTATACGTGCCAGCTGACAGCGCGGTAGCGGTCTGCGAAGTTTGTGCTCCCGTGCCTGACCATTGGTAAGTATATAACGGTACACCTCCCGATGGTATCACAGTGGCCGATCCGGTTGGTGTTCCATTACACAATGGCTGAACGGTAGTATATGTAAATGTAGGTGCAGCTATATCCGTAATGGTTGAGGTGGCAGTAGCCACACATCCGTTTTCATCGGTTACGGTAATCAGGTAAACTCCTGCAACCACGTTATTGATAAGTGGTGTTGTTACGTTGCCTGGTGTCCATGAATATAGATAAGGTGCAGTGCCTCCGGTTACGGTTACTGTACTCATTCCATCTGCATTGCCACAGGTGCTTGATGTAGCCGTTGTTGTTAAAGCAATTATTGCCGGTTCCGTTATAGTGAAAATCTCAGTTTTGGAACAGCCATTTGCATCAGTAACAAGAACACTATAACTTCCAGCAGCCAGGTTGGTTACCATTGTACCAGCTCCTACTGATGGAGTCCATGTATAGGTATAGCCAGGGGTTCCGCCTGCTACAGAAATGTTGATCATTCCATCGCTGCCTCCGTTACATGAAACATTAGTAGATGATACCAGTGAAACCACAATTGGTGTCGGCTGATCAATAGTAACATTGCTCATGGAAGAGCAGCCGTTTGCATCAGTTACGGTTACCGAATAGGATTGGGCACATAAGCCGGTCGCTGTTTGTGTTGTTTGCAGGGTTCCGTCATTCCACAGGTAGGTATAAGGCGCTGTGCCTCCCCCGCCAAGAACCGTTGCTGATCCGTCACATCCCAGGTTGCAGCTTACATCAGCAGATGCCGTGATTGCACTGACAAGTAGTGTGGGCTCATCAATTGTTACTGATGCAGAACCTGTACAGCCAACGGAGTCGGTCACTACCATCGAATAAATTCCACCTGAAAGGGAATTAACAAACATCGTGTTCATGTTCCCCGGTGACCAGTTAATAGTATAAGGAACGACCCCCCCGGTGATATTCCCTTGTGCACTTCCATTGGCAGCGCCAAAACAAGTAACATCCGAGCTGACTGGTATGGTTACAACAGGAGCGTTGTTGTCATTCACGTTCGCAACATTTGTTATGCTGCAGCCATGTGAATCTGTGATTGAAATGGTATACGCACCTGCATTTAATCCTGTTGCACAGCTTGTTGCCTGTGTCGAAGGATCGTTCCATGCATATATAAACGGTGGTGATCCGCCTATAATTGCCGCACATGCAGACCCGTTTGCGTTTCCGCAATCAGAGTTTGTTGTGGTTGTTGAAACGGCAAGAATGGTTGGTTGTGTTATTACAACGGATGCAAAAGCGGTACATCCCATTGAATCCGTTACAGCAAGATCGTGAACTCCGGCACATAGTCCTGCCGCTGTAGGGGTTGTTTGCAATGAAGGTGTCCAGATGAAAGTATAAGGGCCTGTACCACCTGTATATACTGCGGTTGCCTGGGCATCGCATGCATTGTAGCAGGTAACATCAGTGTTTGTTATGGTTGCGATAAGTGCATTAGGCTGTACGATAGTAACGTTTGTACTTGCGGTACATCCGTTAACATCTGTAACAGTTACGGTATAGGTCGATGCACAAAGGTTGTTTACCGATGGGCCGGCTGTTCCTCCTGGCATCCAGTTGTACAGGTATGGCGCTGAACCTCCGCTGACCGTAGCCTGGGCATAACCGTCACATGCACCAAAACAGGAAACATTTCCGAAAGCAACAACAGATGCCATCATCACACCGGGTGAAGTGATATTTGCAACCGCTGTAACAGAACATCCGTTGGCATCCGTAACAGTAACAGTATAAGTTCCGGAACAAAGCCCGGTTGCCGTTTGTGTTGTCTGGGCATTTGCATCACTCCATAAATAGGTGAATGGTCCTGTTCCTGCACCCGGGTTGGCAGTTGCGCTTCCGTTGCAGAGACCGTTACAGGTTACATTGACTGTTGTGATTGTTGCCGATACTGCAGGAGGGTCAAATAATGCAACAGGTTCAAGAGCGACACAATTCTGCGCATCGGTTACCTGCAGCGTGTACGAACCCGCACAAAGACCGGTCACACTGGATGTATTTGCTCCTCCCGGATTCCATAAATAGGTGTAAGGTGCGGTGCCGCCAAATGCCGTTGAAATAAAGTTGCCGTCACATGCATTGTTGCATGAAGGGTTCGTAACAACAACACTCGCATCCAGCAATGCCGGTTCTGTAATCGTTACAGAAATTGAAGTGGCACAACCGGTTGCATCCGTTGCATTCATTGTATATGTTCCTGCAACGAGGTTTGTTGCGCTCGGCAAGGTCTGGGCATTGGACCAGAGGAAAGTATAAGGAACTGTACCGCCTGTTATTCCGGCAGTTGCGCTTCCATTTGATAAACCATAGCAGGAAACGTTTGTCGAGCTGATGATGCTCGCTACTGGTCCTGCAAGATCACCGATATTTACCGGGAGCGTTTGCGTACATCCTTTGAAATCAGTTACAGTTACCACATAAGTATTTGCCGGGAGTCCGGATGCGGTTGCCGTTGTTTGAGCAGGGGAAGTACTCCAGGAATAAGTGTATGGACCTGTTCCACCCGAAGCATTTGCAGTTGCGCTTCCGTTCGATTGGTTGCAATTTGCATTGATATGGGTTTCTGATATTGTAATTGCAGTCGGTTCGGTTAATGTTGTGCTTGCATTTGCAGTACATCCATTTGCGTCAGTAACAACACAAGAATAGGAACCTGCTGTCAGGCTTCCGATAGTTTGAGTCGTATAACCTCCGGGAGTCCAGAAATAGCTGTACCCTGGTGTGCCGCCTGTCGGATTAATCGTGATACTTCCGTTGTTACCTCCGTTACATGAAATGTTCCCGGTGTTAAGGGTACTCGTTATAATAGTTGGTTGTGTAATTATTGTAGAAGCTGTAGCGATACATCCGTTTCCGTCAGTCACGGTTACCATATAAGATCCCGGTGCTAAATTGGAAGCGGTAACAGTGGTTTGACTGGAAGGGTTCCATGCATATTGGAATGGTGGTGTGGCACCAGCACCCATTGAAACGGTTGCAGAACCATTGTTAGCTCCTGTACACGTTATATTCGTGCTTGAAGAAATGGTTGCTGTTCCTCCGGGGTTTGAGCCTACCGTAACATTGGCTGTTTGTGTACATCCGTTAAAGTCAGTTACAAGAACGGAGTAGTTACCCGCCTGGATGGAGGTAGCAGACGGTGTTGACTGTCCTCCCGGTGCCCATAAATAAGTGTAAAGGGGTGTGGCCCCGAAAGCATTTACGGTTGCAGACCCGTTGGCAGCTGTGCATGTTGCACTTGTGGAAGAAGTGGTAAGGGTAAGTGCTGTAGGCTGTGTTATTGCTACAGGAACAGTAACAGTACAACCATTCGCATCTTTAATCACTACGGGATGTGAGCCGGCTGACAGACCTGTGAATGTCGGACTGCTGAGGAATGCACCTCCATCAATTGAATATGTATAAGAAGGAGAAGTTCCCCCGGCTGCAGTCACAGTCACAGCGCCATTAGTCCCGTTGAAGCAGCTGATGTTTGTTTGGGAAGCGATCACACCTGTAAGGACGGATGGTTCGGTGATCGTCACAGGGACAGTCATTGTACATCCGTTACCGTCTTTCGCAGTTACAGTATATGTACCCGCAATGAGCCCGGAGAATGTTCCGCTGCCTCCGAAAGCTCCGGCACCCAGCGCATAGCTGTAAGGTAATGTTGATCCTGAAGCAGTAACAGTTACGATGCCGTTAGCACCTCCGTTGCAGCTGACATTCGTTTGTGAGGTGATGGAAGCTGTAAGGCCGCTAAGATCTGTTATTGTTGCTGAAGTAGTGAACTGGCATCCATTCGCATCCTGAACAATTACCGGGTAAGTATTCGCGACTAATCCCGGATAAGATACAGTAGTTGTAAATGGAGATCCGTTTACAGAATAACTGTATGCCGGGGTGCCGCCCGTTGTTGGTCCTATGTTTATCGCACCATTCGCTCCACCACAGGTAGAATTAACAACTGTGACCGCTTGTGCTGTAGGACCGGCTGTGTTCGATACAACAGGGTTTACAGTAAATGTACACCCGCTCGCATCCTGCACGATCACCGCATAAGTTCCTGCTGCAAGGCCGGTATAGTTGGTGGAAGAAGTAAATCCGCCACCATTAAACGAATACATGTAGGGTGATGTTCCTCCGGTTGTTAATCCGATATTAACTGTTCCGTTAGGATTTCCGCAGGTGGAGTTATTCGTTGTTGTAGCTAAAGCTGTTGGGCCGGGAGTATTAAGAATATTGGCAGTTGTAGTATAAGTACAGCCGTTATTGTCTTTCACTATAATATTGTATGATCCTGCAGCAAGACCTGTATAACTTATAGTTCCGGTAAACAGCGATCCTGCAAATGAATAGGTGTATGCAGGTGTTCCTCCCGTAACAGCACCGAGTGCAACAGATCCGTTGCTGTTTCCGCAGGTAGATCCGGTTATTGTAAGTGCGATAGCGGTAGGTCCCGGCACATCGGTAATAGCAGCCGTTGTTGTAAACGTACAGTTGTTCGCATCCCTGATCACGATATTATAAGTGCCTGCTACCAGTGCGGTATAACTTGTAGTTGCAGTGAATGCACCTGCATTGAGTGAATAAGTATAAGGACTTGTCCCACCTGTAATTGTCCCGATGGTTATCGAGCCGTTAGCAGCTCCGCAGGTAGTGTTCACCGGAGTGACCACAGCCGCGGTAGGCCCCGGAATATTTGAAATAGTCACAGAAGCAGTGAATGTACATCCGTTTGCATCTTTTACAATAACAGCATACGTTCCTGCAGCAAGTGCAGTGTAATTTGTTGTCGTTGAAAAAGCTCCACCGTTAAATGAATAAGATAAAGGCAGTACTCCTCCCGTTGTAGTACCAATAGTGGCAGTGCCGTTAGCATTTCCGCATGTGGCATCGGTAAAGGTAACAGCCAGTGCAGTTGGCCCGCTGGAATTTGTAACAACAGCAGATGTGGTAAACTGGCACCCGTTAGCATCCTGTACGATTACAGGATAAGTGTTGGCAGCCAGGCCTGTGAAAGAAGTTGTAGTTCCGAACGCACCTCCGTTAAATGCATAAGTGTAAGGAGCCGTTCCGCCTGTTACAGCTCCGATGGTGGCCGTTCCGTTAGCAGCACCGCAGGATGCATTTGTTGTAGAAGTTGCAAGTGCAGTGGGGCCCGGTACATTGGTGATCACTCTTGATGTAGTGAACTGGCATCCATTTGCATCTTCAACGATGACCGGATAAGTTCCCGCAGTTAACCCCGTATAAGAAACAGTAGAGGTGAACCCTCCACCGTTAAATGAATAGGTATAAGCCGGTGTGCCTCCGGTAGTGGCCCCGATAGTGATCGTTCCGTTGCTGTTGCCGCATGTTGGATTGGTGAATGTTGTTGCCAGGGCGGTAGGCCCCGGGGTGTTTGTAAGAGTAGCTGATGTAGTGAAGGTACATCCGTTGTTATCTTTCACAATGATAGCATACGTTCCTGCAGCAAGTGAATTGTAAGTGGTTGTTGCTGTGAACAGCGATCCTGCAAATGAATAGGTATATGCAGGTGTTCCTCCTGTAACAGCACCGAGTACAACAGCACCGTTGGTAGTTCCGCAGGTCGTATTTGTACTTGTTATTGCTACTGCAGTAGGACCTGGAATATTCGTAATAGTTGTGGTGGTGGTGAACTGGCAATTGTTTGCATCCTGAACGGTAACATTATATGTACCTGCTGCAAAGCCTGTATAAGCAGTAGTGGAGGTAAAGCCGCTGCCGTTCACGGAATACGAATAAGGTGTGGTTCCACCTGTTACGGATCCAAGAGTAATTGTACCGTTGGCATTCCCGCAGGTTGCATTTGTGTTTGAAACAGTAATGGCTGTTGGACCTGTTGTAGGGTTTACAACTGCATTCGTAGAAAAAGTACATCCATTGGCATCCCGGACAATCACAACATAAGTTCCTGCCGCAAAGCCGTTATAAATTGTAGTGGCGGTGAAAGGTGATGCATTAACAGAGTATGAGTAAGGGGCGAGTCCACCGGTGGTTGCACCGATTGAGATTGTTCCTGTGCTGGCTCCGCAGGCCGCGTTTGTCGTATTCACCACTAATGCAGTCGGTCCGCTTGAGTTTGCAACCGTAGCTGATGTTGTGAATTGGCACCCGTTCGCATCCTGTACAATTACAGGGTAAGTATTGGCTGCAAGGGCAGTATAACTTGTGGTGGTGGTAAAAGGAGATCCGTTCACCGAATAAGTGTATGGTGGAGTGCCTCCTGTTGTTGCACCAACCGTAATGCTTCCGGTGCTTGCCCCGCATGCAGCATTTGTTGTGGAGCTCGCCTGTGCAGTCGGGCCTGCAACATTCGTAATGGTCCTCGTTGCTGTAAACTGGCAGCCATTCGCATCTTCCACAATTATTGTATAAGTGCCTGCTGTTAAACCTGTATAGGAAGTTGTTGAAGTAAATCCTCCTCCGTTGAATGAATAAGTATATGCTGAAGTTCCGCCTGTTGTTGCACCGATAGTGATTGTACCGTTGCTGTTTCCGCAGGTAGGATTAGTGAATGTTGTGGCAAGCGCAGTGGGGCCGGGAGTATTCACCACTGATGGATTCACTGTAAAAGTACATCCGCTGGCATCCTTCACAACAACCGTGTAGGTTCCTGCAGCGAGCCCTGTATATGTAGCAGTCGCAGAAAAAGCAGACCCATTGAAAGAATATACGTATGCAGGTGTGCCTCCTGTTGCTGCACCAATGTTTATCGTTCCGTTGGCTGCACCACATGTTGAATTAACACTGGTGGTTGCAAGAGCGGTAGGCCCCGGGGTGTTAGCAATTGTGGCTGTTGTAGAGAATGTACAATTGTTTGCATCGCGGACAATAACTGTATATGTTCCCGAGCCGAACCCTGGATAACTGACAGTTGCAGTGAATGCTGAGCCATTAACGGAATAGGTATAGGCAGGTGAGCCGCCTGTTACGAGCCCGATGTTGATCACTCCGTTAGTTGCACCGCATGTCGAATTAACAGTTGAAACTGCCAGTGCCGTTGGCCCCGGAGAATTTATGATAGTCGCGGTGGTAGAGAAAGTACAAGCGTTTACATCCTTAACTACCACAGTGTAAGTTCCTGCAGCCATTGAACCGTAGGTGAGTGTGGTTGTAAAGGCAGATCCGTTCACAGAATAAGTGTATGGAGCCACGCCTCCTGTAACCGCACCAATATTGATCACACCGTTTGCGCTGCCGCAAGTTGAGTTTGTGGTAGTAGTTGCAAGGGCTGTTGGTGCCGAGTTCGAACCTACAGTTACTGATGTGCTGTAGGTACAGCCGTTCGCATCCTTCACTACCACGGGATAAGTTCCCGAAGCAAGAGCGTTGTAAGTTGTTGTGGATGTGAATGGGCTGCCATTGAATGAATAAGTGAATGCGGCAACACCACCTGTTACTGCACCGATCGAAGCAGTTCCTGTACTTGAGCCGCAGGCTGCAGGCGTTGAAGAAACCGCAAGGGCAGTTGGACCGCTTGAGTTGGCAATAGTTGCCGATGTTGTAAATGTACATCCGTTTGCATCTTTAACAACAACAGAATAGGTACCTGCCGCAAAACCGGTATAAGAAGTAGTCGCAGTGAAAGCACCTCCGTTTACCGAGTAAGTAAACGCTGCCGTACCGCCCGTTACTGCTCCGATAGTGATGGTCCCGTTAGACGCACCGCAGCTTGCATTCGTCACGCTTGTTGCAAGGGCTGTTGGCCCGGGAGAATTGGCAACTGTTGCTGATGTTGTGAAAGTACATCCATTCGCGTCCTTAACTACAACAGAATAAGTTCCACCGGCCTGGCCGGTATATGAAGCTGTTGATGTGAATGCGCTTCCCGCAAAAGAATATACGTATGCCGGAGTACCTCCTGTAGTTGCTCCGATAGTGACCGTTCCATTAGCCGTTCCGCATGTTGCACCTGTGGTTGTAGTTGCAAGCGCAGTAGGTCCGGGAAGATTCGTAATTGTCGCTGTTGTTGAGAATGTACAATTGTTCGCATCTCTTACAACTACCGTATAGGTCCCTGCCGCTAAGCCTGTATAAGAGGTTGTTGCTGAAAAAGCACCTCCGTTAAGCGAATAGGTATATGCAGCAGTACCACCTGTTACCGCTCCGATATTTACAACACCGTTAGAAGCTCCGCAGGTTGAACTCACCGTAGTTACTGCCAGGGCAGTAGGGCCGGGGTTATTTGCAATGGTTGCTGAAGTTGAAAATGTACAGCCGTTAACATCTTTTACTATTACAGTGTACGTGCCTGCCGCCATTGAAGGGTAGGAGGCAGAAGTTGTAAATGCAGAACCATTCACTGAATAGGTGTATGCAGCCACACCACCCGTAACGGCACCAATATTAATTGTTCCGCTGGCAGTTCCGCAATTTGAATTTATAGTAGTTACCGCAAGTGCTGTTGGTCCTCCCGTGTTATTTACAGTAATAGAAGTGGAGAATGTACATCCGCTTGCATCTTTAACCACAATTGAATATGTTCCTGCCGCAAGTGCAGTATAAGATGTTGTGGATGTAAAAGCACTCGAATTAAAGGAGTATGTGAATGGGCCTGTGCCCCCGGTTGTGGCTCCGATGGTTATTGTTCCGTTAGCAGCTCCGCAGGTAGTGTTTGTAGAAGTAACGGCAAGTGCTGTTGGCCCGCTTGAGTTAGAGATGGTAGCGCTGGTTGTGAACGTACACCCATTGTTATCCTTAACTATCACTGAATATGTACCTGCAGCTAATCCTGTGTAGCTTGTATTGCTGCTGAATCCGGCCCCGTTAACATTATAGGTATATGGCCCGGTGCCGCCTGTTACAGCACCAAGTGTAATGCTGCCATTTGCTGCACCACATGTTGCGTTAACAATATTCCTGGCAATAGCGGTTGGTCCCGGATTGTTTATGATGGTAGCCGTTGTAGAGAATGTACAACCATTTGCATCTTTTACGATCACAGTGTATGTTCCGGCAGCAAATCCTGTATAGGAGGTGCTTGCACTAAACCCCGCGTTGTTAACATTATAAGTGTATGCAGCTGTACCGCCTGTTGTAGCTCCGATATTTATTATACCGTTTGACGCTCCACAGGTAGCATTCACAACAGTTACAGCCTGTGCTGTGGGTCCGGGAGTGTTTGTTACAGTAACAGTTGTAGAGAATGTACAATTGTTATTGTCCCTCACAACTACGGTATATGTTCCGGCCGCGAAACCTGGATAACTTGTCGCGCTGTTAAAACCTGCATTGTTAACATTGTAAGTAAATGGTGCTGTTCCACCGGTTACTGCACCAATATTAATTATTCCGTTGGACGCACCGCATGTTGCATTCACTGAAGTTACTGCAAGGGCTGTTGGACCCGGAGATGTTCCCACGGTTACTGCAGTAGGGAACTGGCAGCCATTGGCATCCTGTACGATTATGTTATGCGCACCCGGAGTTTGCCCGGTATAATTAAGTGTGCCTGAAAACGCGCCTCCGTTTACAGAGTAAGTATAGGGGCTTGTTCCGCCTATTCCGGTTGTGATTGTAATAGTCCCGTTACTTGCACCGCAGGTAGTCGGGCCCGTAGTTGCGGTTAACCCCGTAGGCATCGGGTAAATAGTAATGGTGGAAGTAGTTGTTGATGTACACCCTCCTGGAGCGGTAACCGTATGACTTATATTGTGAGGGCCTGCTGTACTGAATGTGACACCGGTAGCATTGTTTGAAGCCGAAGTTGCCGGAGTTCCCCCTGCAAAAGACCAGCCGTAGACATAGCCCGCACCGGTAGAGCCGGTATTGGTAAAGTTAAAGGTGTTCCCCGTCAGGCACTGGTTAGGCGATTGAGTATAGGTGGAGAGAGGCTGGGGGTTAACTGTTATTGTATATGTTATCGCTGTGCCCACGCATCCTGCCAAAGTAGGGGTAACCGTTACCGTGCCTGTGATAGGAGCTGTAGTTGAATTCGTTGCGGTAAATCCCGGAACACTTGCAGTACCATTTGCAGCTAAGCCTATTAATGTATTTGAATTGGACCAGGCTATGGTTGCTCCTGCCGGAACACTTGTAAAGGTTTGTGCGCTAATTGGTGTTCCTGCGCAGACAGATATATTGGCCGGTGCCGTAATTACCGGAACAGGGTTGACTGTGACAGTCCCTGTTGCTGTACCCACACATCCTGATCTTGTGTAAGTACATGTATAGGTTGTAGTACTTGCAGGGCTAACTGTAATTGAAGCGGTAGTCGCACCCCCTGGTGCCCAGGAAAATGTTCCGCCCCCGGTAGAAGGTGTAGCTGTTAATGTAGCTGACTGGCCCGCACATATCGTAGGTGAATTAACAGTAAGTGTAGCAACGGTATTAACAGTTACAGTTGAAGTAGCGGTGCTTGATCCGCAGCTCCCAGTAGATGTTACAGTGTAGGTTGTTGTTACAGCTGGGGAAGCGGTAACAGAAGCTCCGCTTGTAGCGCTGAGGCCGGTTGCCGGAGTCCATGAGTAAGATGTAGCACCAGTTGCGTTAGCAGTCAAAGTTGCGCTCTGTCCCGCACAAATAGTGGCACTGTTCACCGTAGTTGGAGATACAATAACGCAGCTTACAGTTGCTGACCCAAAAAAGTTAAGTGGTAAGGAGGTTGATAAGGAGCTGAAGTTCGAAAGGCATAATAAATATTGCTGCCCGCAGGTTACATTGAGAGGTGGCTGGAAATTGGATGCAATCCCGCCTGCGGGTAAGGGTGAAGCCATTCCTGTAAAACCATTACAGGATCCGTTCCAGTTACAGGTGATCGGTGCGATGGAATTACTTTGTATGGATGTACATGTGCTTGATGTATAAGGGAACATGATCCAGTCAAGGCAGCCGGTACTCGGAGAGCCAATTGAGAATTGCAGAGTGCCGTTAGAGGCAACATTGATCACCATCCAGGTGCTGTTCAGCTCACCTGAAAGCAAACATCCGGAATTAGGACCAACCGGGTTAACGCTCGGATTAACTACAGTTCCTGCAGGAAGTTCATTAACAGCTCCGAATCCATTCGGATCAACAGAAAAACTTGCATTGCTGCAGATATTTGCTGCCTGGGCGCAATCACTTGCTACAACAGGGGGAGGCGGGCATGTTCCGCAGCTGATTGTTGCAGAGAAGCCTGCAGCAACATTTATTCCATCAGAAGTGAAACGAATTGTTAAGCATCCACCGGTAGAAGTAATACTGGAGGGTATAGTCGTTCCTGTAAATGGACTTCCTGTTACCTGAGGAGATGCAGTAGAGGAGCCGTTATATACATAGAGGTAATCCCATCCGCTTTCAAGATTAAATGAATTGAAACTGAGACTAACACAATTCCCTGCATTAGAGCAAATGGTTTGTGTAACATTCGTATTATTGGCATAGTTTCCCGTGCCTCCGGGATCCAGTAATGTTCCCGAACATACATTTAATGTTCCGTTGGTCATTGTGATATTCTGCGCGTTAACAGTTGTAACTGTCACGAATAAGAGAAGTAGTAGTTTGCGCATATTATTTTGTGTTTTCAAGTTCGTTATATTTAACCTTTAACTCATCTCTCGAAAGTAGTTCAAGTGTTACACCGCTGCGATTAAGACCAGTTTTCACACGCTTGCTTTCCTGGCGGAGATGCTCATATTCTGTAACATCAACAGTAGACGGATCTACAGTTGCCCCTGTGACTGAAGGGTAAACAATAAATGAAGAGCTATAATAAAAATTAAGAGCTTTTAACTTAGAAGGCATCTTAAGTTCTATTTCTTTCAAGTCATCTGAAGTATAATGTTTGAGAACTCTCTTATCCATTTCGATACTCAGTGTTGATTGAGCTAATCCGGTTAAATGAATAAAAAAAAGTGAGAGAAGGATGAGCAGAATTTTTTTCATAAGATTGAATTAAGAATTTGAATTCGAACAATAAAAGAGTAGTGATCCAACTATAGAATCAGTTAAAAATAAGCAAAAATTATCTCATGAAAACAAATCTAAATCGATAAAATTTTATTTTTTATTGACGTAGTCGGAAAGAAATCTGATTCCAAAATAAGAGAATATATAAAAAAAAAGAAGGGGCTTTAAGCCCCTCTCTTTATTTAACGATTGTCACGTGCCCCACATAGGAATGATTCTGTCCGCCATAGTCCTTTGTCCTGATCTTCCAGACATATACATCTGTCTGGGCAACCTTGCTTCCGCCATTCGCTCTTCCGTCCCAACCTTTTGTAACATCTGTGGTCTTGAAGATCTGGTTACCCCAGCGGTCATAAATTGTCATCTCAAAGTTATCAGGATCTATTCCAACACCCGATGGCATGAATACATCATTCAATCCGTCATGGTTATTCGGAGTGAATGCATTTGGAGCGTACAATACATATTCAGGAATGATCTCAACATTATTGTAAGCCACATCTGTACATCCGAAACTGTTGGTCACCGTTTGCTGCACGATGTATACTCCCGTGTCAGGATAAGTGAATGAAGGATTCTGCAATGTATCGGTGAAGAAACCTGTTGCAGGATTAGTGTAAATGAAATCCCAGTCCCATTCATCTGCCCCGATCGATTGATCAATAAAGCTTACTATTGGGGATGTAGAGCTGGCAGGCTGCGGAGTTGAAGTGAACCCTGCTGTTGGTGCCGGGAAGACATTTATGTAATTCGTGTCGGTGACAGTCGACACACAACCCAGGGCGGTTGTAACTGTGACAGTAACAGTATAAAGGCCGGAATTAGTGTATGTATGTGTTACCGGTGAACCTGAACCTTGTGAAGAACCATCACCGAAATCCCAGTCAAAGGTAGTTCCGAGGTTACTGATAGCGGTAAAGTTGGCAGTGAAATCCTCACAGCCCGAAGTCACAGGTGCATTGATAAAGGAAACTGCCTGTGGATTTATAACAACAGTTGCAACGTCAGTTACCGCCACTGAGCAATTCATATCATTGGCCGTTACAGTATAATCAATGGAAGTCGCCCCGGTAGGAGAAACTGTTTGTGCATCAGTCGATACACCATTGCTCCATGAATAGGTATATGGTCCACCCGTTCCGCCTGAAGCTGCAGCTGAAATTATGACTGAACTTCCATCGCAAACAGAAACATCAGTTGCAGTTACACTTATCTGCGGATGAACGAATACTGTCGGATATGCAAAGCCCGAGGTACAGCCGTGATTATCCACAACAGAAACCGTATACGTTGTAGGTAAAGTTGGAGCCACTAAAAATGGTCCTCCCGTGCTTCCCAGATTCGGGTTCCATGTATAAGTATATGGCTGTGTTCCGCCAAAGCCGGCAGCATAGATAGGACTCTGCATGCCTATACAAATAGTGTCGGTCGGAGAAACAATAACCTGTGTTGGAGTTGGTTCAAAAACCTGGACAGTTCCTGTTACAGCACATTCATTCTGATCAAATACTGTTACCTGGTAAACACCAGCAGGAAGTGCCGTGGCAGTTTGCGTGGTTTGAGCGGGAACAGTATTCCATACATAAGTGTATAAAGGTTGTCCGCCTGTTGCTATCACTGTTGCAGAGCCGTTAGCAAAACCATGACAAGAAGGTTCTACAGTAGTAAAACTTCCGCTGTTTAGAACAGGTCCAGGAAGATCAGTTACTGTTGAACTGCTGGTTGCAGTACAGCCGTTAAAGTCAGTTACGGTTACACTGTATGTTCCTGCTGCAACATTAGGAATGATTGCTGTTGCCAAAGAAGTCGGAGTCCAGAAGTATGAATACGGTGAAACCCCGCCTAAAACGCTTACACCCGCACTTCCATTTGCAGATCCGCAAGTGCTTGGATTTGAGTTCGGGCTCAGCACCAATGGTGCAGGTTCCTGGACAGTGAACGTAGCTGTTTGTGTACATGTATTCAGGTCGGTAACTGTAACCTGGTAACTTCCGGCAATCAAATTTGTAATGGAAGGGCCTGAGCCAGAAGGGGTCCAGTTGTAAGTATATCCTGGTGTACCACCGGAAGCAACTACCATTACCTGTCCGTTATTACCCCCGTTACATAAAATGTTGATTAATGTATCGAGTGTGATGGTAACTGGTGTTGGTTCTGTGATGGTTACCATGCTTGTGCTGGTACAACCGTTGAAATCTGTGGTTGTAACAGAATAGGTCTGGGCACACAATCCTGTTGCTGTTGTAGTAGTTTGGGCTGCCAGGTCGTTCCACAGATACGTATATGGTGCTGTTCCTCCGCCTGCAAGCACTGTTGCAGAACCATCGCAACTCAGATTGCAGCTTGTGTTAAAAGAAGATATAATACCTGATATAAGCGGAGACGGTTCATTGATAGTGACAGAAGCAGAGCCTGTACAGCCTACTGAATCTGTAACCACCATCGAATAGATGCCGCCTGATAAACCATTTACAAATGTTGTGTTTTGTCCGCCCGGTACCCAGTTAATGCTGTAAGGAAGGATACCTCCCGAAATGCTTCCCTGTGCACTGCCGTTTGCAGCTCCTCCGCAGGTTACATCACTGCTCGTTGGTATGGTTACTATCGGAGCAAGGTTATCATTAACATTCGCTACGTTCGTAACACTGCAGCCGTTATTGTCAGTTATGGAGATTGTATATACACCTGCATTTAGGCTGTTTGCACAGCTTGTTGATTGCGTTGCAGGATCATTCCATGAATAGATAAAAGGTGGTGATCCGCCAATTACTGATGCACATGCAGAACCGTCAGCATTTCCACAGTTCGAATTTGTTGTTGTTGTCGAAACAGCAAGAAGTGTTGGCTCCGTAACAACTACAGAAGCATTTGCAGTACATCCCATGGAGTCGGTAACAGTAAGGTTGTGGACTCCGTCACATAATCCTGTAGCTGTTGGTGTTGATTGAAGGGATGGTGTCCATAAGAATGTATATGGGCCCGTTCCTCCAACGTAAACAGCAGTTGCTTGCGCATCACAGGCGTTGTGGCAGGTAACATCCGTATGGCTGATGGAGGCTATTAGAGCATTTGGTTGAATGATGTTAACTGTTGTGCTTGCAGTACAACCGTTAGCATCGGTAACCGTAACAGTATAGTTGGCTGCACAAAGGTTATTAACTGAAGCTCCACCCGTTCCGCCCGGCATCCAGTTATAGCTGAACGGTGCTGAACCTCCGCTGACAGCGGCTGAAGCATATCCGTCACAAGCCCCGAAACAGCTTACATTCCCTGAACCTGTAATATTTATACTTAAGGAATTCGGTGCAGTGATCGTTGCAGGTACAGTAGTACTGCAGCCGTCGGCATCCGTCACAATAACGCTGTAAGCACCACCGCATAAACCTGCAGCAGTTTGGGTAGTCTGAGCATTCGCATCATTCCATAAGTAAGTAAATGGCCCGTTTCCGGTAAGTGCATTTGCAGTAGCACTGCCATTGCACAATCCGCTGCAGGTGACGTTAACAGTTGATGTGTTTGCAGTGATCGCCACAGGATCGGTGAGAGTAATGTTTTTAAAGATAATGCAACCCATCGCATCAGTTACCTGGAGCGTGTAGTTTCCAGCGCACAGGCCCGTAACATTCTGAGTGGTCAATCCGCCTGGCGTCCAGAGGTACGAGTAAGGTGCCGTACCTCCAACAGTGGAAGTGCTTACACTTGCATCGCATTCTCCCGCACAGCTTGGATTAATACCTGCAAAGGCGGTATTCAGAACCAAGGGTTCGGTTATCGTGACAGAGGCCGATGTTGAACAGCCGTTAGCATCAGTTGCATTTAATGTATAAGTACCTGCAGCCAGGTTGGCAGCAGTAGGTAAAGATCCGCCGGAAGGTGCCCAGGAATAAGTAAATGGCTGAGTGCCCCCGTTTATCGTTATTGTTGCGCTTCCATCATTCTGACCGTTGCAGGATACATTTGTGCTGGAGAATACCGTGGCAACCGGACCGGAAAGGTTATTTATAGTAACGGATAAAGTTTGCGTACACTGGTTAGCATCTTTAACTGTAATCACATAAGTATTTGCTGCGAGCCCTGTGGCTGTCGGGTTTGTTTGAACAGGTGTCGTGCTCCAGCTGTAAGTGTACGGGGCTAAACCACCGGTAGCTGATACGGTAGCACTTCCGTTGGATAAATTACAATTCGCATCAATATGGGTTTCTGAAAGCACCATTGCCGGCGGCTCCGTGATTGCAGTTGTAACGGTTTTAGTACAGCCATTCGCATCAGTAATAACACAAGTGTATGTGCCAGCGCTCAAGCCATTGGCTGTTTGAGAGTTCTGTCCTCCCGGGGTCCAGAAATATGTGTAACCCGGAGTTCCACCTGTTGGGATCACCATCGAAGTACCATCTGATCCACCATTGCAGGAAACGTTTGTGTTTTGGAAAGAATGAGAGATTACTGAAGGTTCAAGCACTACAGTACTTGTGGATGCGATGCAACCGTTCCCATCAGTAACTGATACAGTATAGCCACCCGCGGAAAGCCCTGTGGCGGTAACAGTATTCTGACCTGAAGGCGTCCATGAATAAATGAAAGGAGGTGTTGAAGCCCCGCCCATTGAAACGGTCGCGCTGCCATCATTAGCCCCGTTACAGGTGATATGGGATGTAGATGAGATAGTGGCACTGCCGCCCGGATTTGCGCCAACCGCTACATTCGCGGTTTGTGTACAGCCGTTGAAGTCGGTTACAAGAACTGAATAGTTGCCTGCGGTTAGTCCGCTGGCAGTAGCCGAAGTTTGTGTTCCCGGGTTCCAGTCGTAGGTGTATACAGGAGTTCCACCTGTTGCAGTAACTGTTGCAGATCCGTTAGCAGCGGTACAAATAGCATTTACCGATGATGTTGTCAGTGTAAGAGCTGTTGGCTGTGTGATTGTTACAGGGACATTAACTGTACACAGGTTGGCATCCCTGACCACAACAGTATGCGGATTTGCATTCAACCCGGTAAAACTCGGGCTTGATCCGAATGCCCCCCCGTCAATGGAATAGGTATAAGCTGGTGTTCCGCCACCCGCAGTAATTGAAACCGCCCCTGACGTCCCGCCAAAGCAGGCGACATTTGTTTGTGTTGCTATAACCCCGGTTAAGAGAGAAGGTTCCGTGATCGTTACAGGAACAGCTATTGTGCAACCATTACCATCTTTTCCGGTAACTGTATGTGAGCCAACTGATAAGCCGGTGAAAGTGCCGCTGGCAACAAATGGGCCGGCATCCAGTGAGTAACTGTAAGGAGCTACAGAACCTGAGGCTGCTACAATGACACTGCCGTTAGCCGCTCCGTTGCACGTAATATTGGTTTGGGCTGTTATGCTGGCTGTTAACCCGCTGAGGTCGCTAACTACAGCGGTTGTAGTAAACTGACAGCCATTGGCGTCCTGGACCACAACAGGATAAGTGTTGGCAGCAAGACCTGTATAAGTTGTAGCGGTTGAAAAAACACTTCCGTTAACTGAATATGTGTAAGGAGCGGTTCCACCTGTTACGGCTCCAAGCGTGATCGCACCATTTGCTCCTCCGCATGTTGAATTGGTGATATTTCTCACAATTGCAGTAGGCCCAGGAGTATTGCCCACAGCAGGTGTAACTGTAAATGTACATCCGTTCTGATCAGAAACGATTACTGTGTGTGTGCCTGCTGCAAGCCCCGTATAACTTGTAGTTGCTGTAAATCCGCCCCCGTCAAATGAATAGGTGTAAGCAGGAGTTCCTCCGGTGGTTGCACCGATATTAATTGCACCGTTTGAATTTCCGCAGGTTGCATTAACAGAAGTTGTTGCGAGTGCTGTAGGTCCCGGAGTGTTGGAAACAATAGGGTTTACTGTGAAAGTACAGTTGTTAGCGTCCTTTACAGTTACTGTATAGGTTCCTGCTGCCAGGTTGGTAAAGTTTACCGTTGAACCGAAAGTGCCTCCGTTAAATGAATAGGTATAAGGCGAAGTACCACCGGTTGTATTACCTATTGCAACCCCACCATTACTTAAACCGCAGGTTGAATTTGTAGTGGATGTTGCCTGTGCTGTAGGTCCGGGTGTATTTCCAACAACTGGATTTACAGTGAAGGTACAGCCATTTACATCTCTTACAGTTACGGTATACGTACCGGCCGCTAAGCCGGAATAATTAGTAGTACCTGTAAAGGCACTACCATTGATCGAGTAGGTGTATGCGGCAGATCCTCCGGTTACGGCACCGATGTTCAAAGTGCCGTTGGCAGATCCGCAGGTTGAGTTGGCTGTTACAGTTGCCAGAGCCGTTGGCCCTGGAGTATTAGCGATAGTCACAGTAGTTGTGAAACTGCAGCCGTTTGCATCTCTTACAGAAACATTGTATGTACCTGCCGGTTGTGCAGTATAATTTGTAGTTGTAGTAAATGCGCTTCCGTTAAAAGAATAGGTATAAGGGCCGGTTCCCCCGGTTACAGTTCCTATGGTGACTGTTCCGTTACTTGCTCCGCAATTGGCAGCAGTTGAGTTAACGACAAGTGCTGTAGGCCCTGAGGCATTATTTACATTCGCAGTGGTAGTAAAAGTACAGCCATTTGCATCGCTGACAACTACGGAGTAAGATCCTGCGGCAAAGCCTGTATATGCAGTGGTACCACTTAGCGCACTTGAATTAACAGAATATGTATAAGGTGGTACTCCGCCTGTCACCGCACCCAGTGTTATTGTTCCGTTACTCGCACCGCAACTTGAATTGCCGGTTGTAACTGCAATGGCTGTTGGGCCGGGGGAGTTAACTACTGTGGCTGAAGTCGTAAATGTACAACCGTTGAGATCTTTAACTACAACAGTGTAAGTTCCTGCTGCGAACCCTGAATAATTTGTTGTTCCGGTAAATGCACTTCCTGCAACAGAATAGGTATAAGCAGCAGTACCGCCGGTAACTGCACCCATGGTTATTACACCATTACTGTTTCCGCACGTTGAATTAGTGGTAGTAACAGCTAATGCAGTTGGCCCTGCAGTATTTGCTACCACGGGATTTACGGTAAATGTACATCCGTTGGCATCTCTTACAGTCACAGTATAAGTGCCGGCAGCCAGGGCTGTATAATTGGTTGTTGATGTAAATGCACTGCCATTGAATGAATACTGGTAAGCGGCCGTGCCGCCCGTTGTTGCACCTACAGTAACAGTTCCATTGCTGGCCCCGCAGGTTGAATTGGCTGTCGAGGTCGCCTGTGCCGTTGGCCCGGGAGTATTTACAACTGTTCCGGAGGTAGTGAATGTACATCCATTCACATCTCTTACCACTACACTATATGTTCCTGCTGCAAATCCCGGATAGCTGGTGGTCGCTGTAAAAGCACTGCCATTCACTGAGTATGTGTAAGGCCCGGTTCCGCCTGTAGTTGCTCCGATATTTATAATACCATTGGATGCACCGCAGGTGGCGTTCACTGTATTGACAACAAGTGCCGAAGGTCCTGAGGAAGATGGAACTGTAACTGTTGTTGAAAACTGGCATCCGTTTGCATCCTGTACAATTACGGGATGGCTTCCTACTGTTTGTCCTGTATAATTCAACGTAGTTGAAAATGCACCACCATTAACAGAATAAGTATAAGGAGAAGTTCCGCCAACGCCTGATGTTATTGTGATTGTTCCATTGCTCGCCCCACAGGTTGCAGGACCTGCAGTGGCATTAAGGCCGGTTGGCATTGGGTAAATCGTTATGGAGGAATTGGTTGTAGATGTACAGCCGCCCGGACCGGTAACGGTATGAGAAATTGCATGCGCTCCTGCTGTTGCAAACGTAACTCCCGTTACATTGTTTGCGGTGGAAGTCGCTGGCGTCCCTCCGGCAAAGGTCCAATCATATGTATATCCTGCACCGCTGGAACCTGTATTTGTAAAATTAAATGTGTTTCCTGTCAAGCACTGGTTCGCAGGTTGAGAAAAAGTAGAAACAGGTTGCGGGTTAACAGTAATGGTATAAGTTATGGGAGTTCCTGCACATCCGCCCAATGAAGGTGTAACGGTAACCGTGGATGTTATGGCTGCTCCCGTTGCATTCGTAGCTGTGAACGCTGAAACAGGACCGGTGCCGCTGGCTGCAAGCCCAACTGCAGGGTTAGAATTGGTCCATGCATAGGTAGCTCCCACAGGGTTACTTGTAAAATTTTGGGAAGGAACAGCAATGCCTGCACATACACTAACATTTGAAGGTGCAGTAATAGTGGGCCTTGGATTAACGGTTACTGTGGTTGTAGCAGTACAGGTTGGAGATCCCACTGCGGTTACAGTATAAGTGTAAGCGCCTGCAGTTGCCGGTACAGTGACACCTGTTGGATTCTGCGCAGTGGAAGAATATCCGCCGGGACCCGACCATGAATAAGTGTGCCCTGCAACGGTAGTTGCAGTAAGGTTAATAGTGTTGCTTGTACACGCTGGCCCTGTATTGCCTGCGGTTATTGAACACGCATTGCAGGGGGCAGGTGAAGTATAGCCTTGGGTCAGTGTACAGGTAGGATCTGCGGAAAAGGTTGCAGTAATACTGCAGGCACCTCCCGTGGCTGTAATATTCGGTAACGTATAACTTATCGGTGTAGTCCATGGTGATGGAATGGATACACTGCCTCCGCAGCTGCTGGTAACTGTAAGGGTACCTGAAGTGGGCGGGTACTGGAATGCAATCTGGCCGGTAACTGAATATGTATTTGTAGCCGGGGCACATGCACCTGGGACAGCAGTCAGGGATGTCATGTTGCAGAGGATATTGCAATTCGTAGAACCAGTGGTTCCCCCGGCAGTGGTTACTGAAATATTTGTGGGTTGATTGGAGAAATTCGTAATCATTACTATATACCATTGTCCAACTGTAGCACCGGTAATATTTATCTGCTCAGTTGATGCAGAGGAGTAGCTGCAATCCATTGGTGCAGCGGAAGTTCCGGCACACATGGCGGCCTGCGTAGCAAACGGCCCCCATGCAGCAAAATCGATATCCAGGTTGGCGCTGTTGCTCAAATTAATATTGATATTCCCTGCAGTCGCAATATTTAAGTAATACCATGCCGGGTTTGGCTGGCTGAACAGGCATCCGTAATTAGGGCCCGCCTGGGCTGTTGTTCCTGTGGATGCAGGGAAAGTAACACCTGAACCGGTACAAAAAGGTTGTGCGGTTGCACAACTGCCCGGTACCGGGGGTGGTGGTGGTGGCGGTGCAGTGCTGCAGGTAATAGCTGCAGCCCATCCTGCGTTATGAACACTTCCATCAGAAGTGAAATAAAAGGTTAGACAGCCACCCTGCGTTGAAGTTACTGTTCCGGGGCTGTTTGTGCCTGTATAGCTGCCTATCATTGGTGAACCTACTCCCGGACCATTGTAAATATTAAGGTCTTCAAAGTTATTTTCAACATTAAATGAACTGAAAGTAAAAGTAATGTATTGACCAGCCGGTGCACAAAAAGTAGCAGTGTAAGTTTGGTTAGCACCATAAGCTCCGTTCGGTCCGCCACTATCATAAAAATTCCCGCCACAGGCATTGCTGACCGTCCCGAGGTTTCCCATATTATAGTTCTGGGAGATTGCGGGTATGCTGAAGAATACTGATAACAGTGTTAGTACAGGTAGAAATTTTTTCATAAATGTGCTTGTCTGTTTATTATTTTTTAATAATCATTTTTACTACTCCACCGGGATGATAGAAAAATTCAACTTCCTCTTTAGGAACATTGTTCATTAGGGTAAGTGGGCTGACAGGCCTTGAATAAAGCTCTTCTAATTCTTTGGCAGAAAAGAGTTCTACTTCCACCGGAGAGTTTGAGAATTTAATCACTCTTCTTTTACTGTAAAACCTATGTGCTCGGAAGTCGATGTCTTTGATTCCCTCATAGATCTTGTCATTTTCTTCAGCACTCCTGGTGTTCTTAATCAAAAAATGCGGTTTGGTAGTTTGTGCATATGTGGTTCCCGTGAGAAAAAGAATAAAAAGGAATACATAAAAGCCTTTTACTTTTTGGTTAAATGGATTCATATTGTGTTTTTTGTTTGTCCGTTTGAGCGTCCCAAGTTATAAAAATTATTAAAGTCAAGCCTAGAATTCAGCAACATATCACTGAATTTAGAACCATTATAAGTACTTAAATGTTGATGTAAAAAAAGGGGATTTAGTTGCATGGTCCGCCAAAATGTTAGTAAATGGCAATTCTGTTGAAAAAATCCTGCCCCGGTAAAGGTTTCTTTTTTAATTTAGCACTCGAAAAATAACTATTAAAACCAAAATACGATGAAAGTAACTGTAGTAGGAGCCGGAAATGTTGGTGCAACCTGTGCCGATGTCATAGCGCATAAAGAACTCGCAAATGAAGTTGTTCTACTTGATATCAAGGAAAATTTTGCAGAAGGGAAAGCCCTGGATATCTGGCAGACGGCTCCTGTGAATCTATACGATACACGGATCACCGGATCGACAAATGATTATACAAAAACCGCTAATTCTGATGTGGTTGTTATAACTTCAGGTTTGCCACGTAAGCCGGGGATGAGCCGGGATGACCTTATTTCCACAAATGCCGGGATTGTTAAAGGTGTTACCGAGAACATTCTTAAATATTCACCCAATGCGATAATTATCATTGTTTCCAACCCGCTGGATGTAATGACTTATTGTGCTTACCTTACAGCTAAGATCGATTCCAGCAGAGTGTTCGGAATGGCAGGTATCCTTGATACAGCCCGTTACCGCGCATTTTTAGCGGAAGAACTTAACTGTTCTCCAAAAGATATTCAGGCTGTTCTTATGGGCGGACACGGTGATACAATGGTTCCATTGCCGCGTTATACTACTGTTAGCGGTATCCCTGTGACCGAGCTGATTTCTAAAGAAAAACTTGACGCGATCATTGAGCGCACGAAAAAAGGCGGAGGGGAAATTGTTAATTTATTGGGTACTTCTGCATGGTACGCCCCGGGTGCTTCAGCAGCGCAAATGGTTGAGGCGATCGTTCGTGACCAGAAACGCATTTTCCCTGTATGCGCTTGGTTACAAGGTGAGTATGGCTTAAAAGATATTTACCTCGGAGTTCCTGTTAAATTAGGTAAGAAAGGTATTGAACAGATCATTGAGCTTAAACTGAATGATGAAGAAAAGAAATTACTGAATGATTCAGCTAAAGCTGTTAAGGAAGTAATGGATGTTCTTGATAACATGAATGCTTCAGTTGCAAAATAAATAACCAGATTTAATTAAGAAAGTCCCGCTGATATGCGGGACTTTTTTTTGACCGTACAAAATATGATCACTACAATCCCTTTTAAAATATTAACGCTGGATGCAGAAGGTTTTCATCTCATGATAAAAATGAAGATCAACGGTAAGAACGCTAATCTCATTGTTGATACAGGTGCATCCAAAACGGTTCTTGACATAACAAGAGTGGCCAAATTTGTAAAGGAAACGGAATTTAAAGTGCATGATAAGTTATCGAGCGGACTCGGTACAAATACGATGAAAAGCCAGACAACGACCATTAAGAAGATGAATCTTGGTGACCTCGAAATAAATGATTACGCATCTGTCCTGCTTGATCTTTCCCATGTTAACAGTTCCTATGAACAGATTGGATTGAAACCTGTAGAAGGTGTGCTGGGCAGTGATATCCTGCTTCAGTATAAAGCAGTGATCGACTACGATAAAAAAACGATAAAGCTTAAATACCCGAAGAATAAGAAGTGATTACCTGATTCCCACAGAGTAGGGATCGACTGCGACTTCGATCCTTTTGGGAGATGTGCTGTTGACTGCATTTACCAGCTGCAACGTGCTGATGTTTATAAATGAAACATTCCCGTTCCTTCCACCGCAGGCACTCGAGTGATGCGGTGCCGGGCCATCAGTAGCGAAATTCCGGTTTGCTACAATAACAATTTTCTTTGCATCATCCACGGCAATACCATGAGGCTGATGTCCCGTATAAATATATTTTTCTACAGAATTTGTCAGCCGGTTGATCACTGCCACGGAGCCTCTTTTTCCCGGAAAATTTAATGTGTCTTCCGTGCAGGAAACGAACAGGTATGGGGTGTTTGCAGAAAATGCCATTTCAGTAGGGGAATTACCAACAGGAATCGATGCTATAACCTGATCGGAGCCGGTTTGCACTACGCGCACTTCGTTTGTGCCCTGGCATGTTACATAATATTTTGAACCATCGGGTGAAAAAACAATTTCATGAGAATTCAGTGGAGTGGCAGCAGGAAAGGTAGCATTATCAAGATCAATCTCAGAGAAGGATGAGAAGTCGGAAACAGGTACTTTGTATAGTCTGCTGCTCCCAAACTGCTGTGTAACGTAAAGGGTGTCATCCGTGTTATTCAATGCAACACCATGAGGATAATTAAATGGGGCCTGGGTAAAGGCGGTCATTGAGCTCAGGTTAACAATGGCTATTTTGCCGGAAGAATTAAGATCACTGCAATAGGCTGTTTGTGAATCGGAGGAAATAATAAATGCATTCCAGGAGCCTCCGCCAATAAATGCTTTACCGACAAATTTGTCATCAACGGCACTGTACTTTTCAAGATAAGTTCCCGTAAGCGAAAGTACATACCAGAACTTTCTGTCAGGCGAAACACGGATCATATGCGGTGCATCATTCCCTGTATTTTGTCCGACATTGACATAGCGCATCTGCACTCCGCTTGCCTGGTCAAAAACGGTCACTACATCACAGCCCTGGTTGGTTACATAAAATTTCTTCCTGCCGGGATCATCCGAGAATTTTACGAACCCGTCTTTATCCGGGGCGCCCGCATCAATCCAGCCCTTCAGCATTAAGACCTCCTCGCGTGATAATGGAGGTTTATTATAAGGCATTGTTGGTTTTAAGGTAACGCCCAGATCAGGAAATGTATTGGTGAAATAAAAGAATGTGCTGTAATCGCTCCTGTAAGGAATAACAGCCGCACCGCTTCGGCCTCCCGCGAACAGCGAGTTCCAGCTCTGTAAGGATAGGCCGCCTGCAGCACCTTTACTTGCTTCATTATGACAGCCGGCTGTGGCACATTTGGTAAAGATCAGTTTCCCGATCTCCTCAGGATAGGAATTGTAATCAGGACTGCCTTTATCATAAGTACAGGTGCTGAATGCAAACGTTATTAGCAAAAGAATGGATAATATGCCGGATGTCCTGATCTTCATTGGAAAATATGAATACCAAAGTTACTGAATAAATAACGTTTTTCCCAACAATGCCGACAGAGCGTTACTCTGTTACAGGAACATTCAGCTCCTTCTCTTTGTTGTATTTCAGCGTGACACCAACACCACCTGTGACAGGAAGAGAAATGTTTGCATCATAACCGACCCCGTACAGGTAATAATCGCCCCTCCGCAGATCTTTGAATTCATACCGTGCATTGCCATCTGCCACCACAGACGCGTCATATTTTGAAACATCAGTTCCCGGAAATTCCTTTGCGTTATATTTTATATAAATAACACAACCGGGGATTGGCGTGTCATGATGCACCGCCAGGCCCGTTACGGATGACTTTCCGCCGGGTCCTTCCTTCCGGCAGCTTACAGCCGTTATTAATATAAACAGGACAACGGCAGTACTTAAAAGTGATCGTGTTTTCATTATATATTTTTTATAAATGTAGTTATTTTTTAAGCTCAAGCGGGATCAGTAATTTGAAGCTAAGGTTTCTTCCCATATTATAAACTCCTGTGCGGCCATTGGAATAGTTTTGCGGAGCATACTTTAAACGGCTGAGGTGGCTTTGATAGACTACATCAGTAAGGTTATTCAAATTGATAACCATCGAAAATAAAGTTCTTTCCCTTGAAGTGATGAAAGTTCCAAAACCTGCATTGACAAGCATGTATCCGGGAGTGGCTGTTTCTGTTCCGAAAGCGGAATAAAACTTGTCCTGTTTAAAAAAGTTTTCAATGCCAAACCTGATGAACATACCCTGGAAAAACTTACCGGGCTTTTTAAGATCAGCCCTTAATTCACATGCGAGTTTAGGTGCGGGAATAAAGGGAAGATTCTGCATGGAATCAGGCTGGTCCTTTTGAATTCCGCGGACAAATGAAAAGGAATTCTCAATGTGAAGCCAGTCGAGTGGATGCGGATGTATATCCAGGGTCATTTCTCCTCCGCTCAGGACTGCATCCCCGGAAACAAACTGGAATGAAGAAACACCTTCTGTTATGGAGTCTCCCCCGTAAAAGCTGTTCAGTTTTCTTGAAAAAATATAATTATCGATCATGTTCCGGAAAAGATCAAGCTCTATGGTAACATGCTCAGTATTCACCCCGAAGGACACATCTGTTTGAAAGCTCGTTTCAGGTTTCAGCGCAGCATTCCCGTTCTGATAGAGCTGTGAGCCTTCATGGACACCATTGCTGGAAAGTTCCGCGATGTTAGGGGCCCGGTAGCCGCGCGCAAAGTTCAGCTTTGCATACACGCGTTCGTTGAACTGGTAGGCAGCCCCGATACTGCCGGAAAGACCTGAAAATTTGGGGTTGAGCCTGTTGAATTTCAGGAGAGAGGCGCTGTCCGGTCCATTCGTTTTTTCTCCGGCCGGATTAACATAAAGCTCATTAATTTCCTGCTGTCTTGTATCAAACCGGATGCCTCCGCTGACATCAAGTTTTGAATATGATTTTTTTATAATACTAAAAGCACCAGCATCAAAAAGGCTGTATTCCGGGATGAGAAACTCGATCCCTTTATTCAATGAATTTTGCTGCATTCCGTTAACTCCAAAAGAGATATCGAGTCCATTTTTCTCCGGAAGAATATAGCGAAGGTCATAATTGAAGGTGTTAAGTAAAAGATATAATCCGTAATCCGCTGGTGCAAAAACATCGGTATATTCTTTACGGTGGTTTTGCTGGAACCCCAACACTGCTTTAATACTTCCTTTGCCGAGAATCAAAGTATTATTAAGAACAAGCTTGTAATGCAGGATCTTTTGATACGGTATCCGGATGTCGTATGAAGGCAAGTCTTCATTTTCTACGATTTCTGTCCCGGAAGTACTGTCATTGATGATAATGGGCTTCGTGAATTTTCCTGTAAGACTGTCCCGTTCTCCTTCCACAAGTCCGGGTTTCAGGTCATACATGCTGAAATGTAAATGTGAATATCCCCATGCCTTGTTTAACCCAAGAATTCCGCTCACAGTATTCTCTTTGAACCCCGAATTATAAACATAGCCATCTGCTTTGTTCCTGTAAGCGTGAGCGGCTTTGTTACTGTAGCGCAGGTTCCAGAGCACACCTTTCATGTTTCCTGAAACATGTGCTGAATATGCAAAGGCCCCATTGTTGGTCTGGTAATTGGTGACAAGCCCTGCTTTGATTTGTCCCTGAGGAATCCCGGTTTCCGAAAAAAGATTTATCACTCCTGCGATAGCATCAGAGCCATATGACAAGCTTGCAGGACCTTTCAGGATCTCCGCCTTTTTAATGCTGAATTCATCAATTTCAATCCCATGCTCATCGCCCCATTGCTGGCCTTCCTGGCGGATTCCGTCATTCACTACGACAACACGGTTGAACCCGAGTCCTCTTATAACCGGTTTTGAAATGCCCGAACCGGTTGTGATTTGTGAAATCCCAGGCTCAGAAGCAATCGCATCAATAATATTCGTTGAAGGCCGCTGAAACAATTCAGTTTCTGAAATGCTGCTGACAGGTGCAGGGTTACGGTTCTTTTCACCTGCCTGGGAATGTCCAGTAACAATTACTTCGTTGAGTTCTTTTACAGCGGCCTCTAAAGCGAAATCTTTAATTGTCGTATTTGTAAGATCAATAGTTTCAATGATGAGCTTATAACCTGTGAAGCTGACCTGGACCAGGAGTTTTTTTTGGGGCAGGTTCTCGATCATATAAATGCCTTCATGATTTGTGATCGCGCCTGTTTTCAGATCAGGAATATAAACAGCGGCCCCCGGAATAGTCAGGCCTGTTTCTTTATCAGTAACTTTTCCTGATAAGAATGTTTTGCCGTTCCTGGTCAGGGCCTGGGAAGACAAAGTGATGAGCAGCAATATAAATATTGCCGCATAACGGTAAATGGTATGCATGGATTTAGTAAGCTTTTAGGTTTAACATCCGGGAACGAATCCCGCTGGAATTATTTAAACGTTAAAAGCAGCAGGCGGTGCCCTGGAAGGGAGAAGGGAGAATATTAAGGGGATGTGAACATTCCTCTTAAACGGCTCATAAAGGAATTCAGTTTCTGTTTGTGTAAAACAGAAAGCAGCATCAGTAGAATTATTCGAATCAGTAAAAGTAAAATCACAAATAGAACACACATGTTCTTCTTCATGAAAATGTTTGTCAGCGGCATTACAATGGATCTCTCCGGCATGCTCAAATGCATGCAGCTGTTTTTCTGCCATCGGGAAAAGAAAAACCGACAGCAGGAAAAAAGAAAGAAGCAATGGAAGCGTCTTGCGCATTGAACAAAAGTAATAATAAAAATTAATGCTGGATAATCAATCGCTTTGTAATGGAAGCGGTTGTTTTTCTGCCTGCAGCATCCAGCTCTGAAATTTTACAGACATAAACTCCGGCTTTAAGGTTTTCAGTGGAAAGGCTGAATGCTGTTGCAGCAGTCACTTCTGAAAACACTTTTTGTCCGAGGGTATTGAACAGCTCAAGCGTATAGTTATTACGGATATGGTTTGAGATAACTATGTTAAGTATGTTGTTTGCCGGATTTGGGTAAATATTTACTTGCCAGCCGTTTTCAACCCCAAGGTCATCTGAAGTGGTGAGGGAAGCAACGCCTTTAAAGAACGATACGCCACCCTGGTAATTGCCTACTACCAGGTCAAGGAACCCATCACCGTTGATATCTGCACCTGAAGGAGCAGTCCGTTCTCCTTCACGTAAGCCGAGATATGTTGAATCGACAAGTGTAAATGCTCCGGAAAGATTCCCGTCTATGTGATCATATAAACGAAGATACCCGAGCTGCGATCCTGCGAGGATCTTTGTAAAGCCCCCTTCCCTGAACATGAACGGATGGCTATAACCCAGGGTATAGCCGGGCTGGTTCACTTTTACCTGTCCGAAAAAATTAGTGATGGAATCCAGGACAGGAACAGAAGCTGTTGGACTTCCCGAGTGATGGAAATAACTGATCTTCCCGTTCCTTCCACCAATGATAAGGTCCTTTTTGCCGTCATTGTCAACATCAAAGATCTGGGGAGATGCAAAATCACCGACATCAATAGCACGCCCTGCCGAGTTTTTGAAATTGGCCTGTGCAATTACGAATTTTGCCATTGTTCCCGCTGGTGCGATATTCTGAAAATAATGGACCTTGCCGTCAGAGCCGCCAATGAACATATCTTCATCACCATCTGCATCCATATCACCGAAAGTCGGGATCATGTTAACAATGCCAAGTGAACTGAAAGGCGTGGTATTGCCGTCAAATCCGTCATAATCCCTCGTGATCAGCTCGAACATGGGAACGGTTGAAGTTCCGGTATTCCTGAAAAGGGCGATCTTATGTTCGAAAAGCGGCTGCCTGAAATATCCATAATTACCGATCAGAAGATCTTTCAGTCCATCATTATCATAATCAAAGAACACGGGATAAGCACCTTCTCCCACTTCGATCATATTATCCTGCAGGAGATTCGACTGCTGGTAATCGAACACAGGTAAAGCAGCGGTGCCGGTATTCTGATAATAAACTTCCGAATTGAAATTTTCAGTGGTGTTAACTCCGCTTGCATTCGGGGTTACGATGAGGTCTTTCAGGCCGTCATTATTCACATCGAGATAATAAGCGCAGGGAAAAAGGGTGAGATCCACCGGGAGTGTGGCTGAGGTATTCATCGGGAACTGGGTATCTACTGCAATGAAGTTGGATGATTTAGGAGTCCCTCCATTTGTCAGCAATGTAAGATTTGAGAAAGAAACATCACCAACAACGATCTCTTTGTCCCCGTCATTATCGAGGTCAAGACAAAGCTCGCAGGAGCCTGCATGACGTTCCGAACGCTGGTCAGCTTCATATTGTGCGATTCCCGGGTTGGATACATTCGTATATGGGCAATTGATATGCAAGGTGTAATCATTGTCGAGGGGATCTTCTTCAGCATTTCCCCAGCATGGGTTCTTCAGCATATAAACCAGGCTGTCAGCATTTCCATAAAATTCCATGCTCATATTCTGATGATATTCAAGGAAGGTTCCCCCGCTGGCGAACGTTACCACATCCAGGTCACCGTCATTATCAATATCGGAAAGGGCGGGAATATCTACCGAGCTTACATAAAGATTTACAAGTCCGTGCGGAAAAGCGGTGGTCGGAGAATGAAAAGAAATTGCCCAGTCGGTCAGCGTCCCGGTATTGCCGCTTGCCTGGTCGCCAATGTTAAGGAACCATGCACCATTGGGGTTAGCGCATGCAAGAAAAGCCGCCCATGCCGCAGTTCCTGCTTCCGGTGCGTAAGAGCCTGAAAATGGGGCCGTGTTATTTCCGGCACTGCCGATAACATTCGATACGATTGGTTCGAAACAGGTTTTTGTGAAATTGTCACCGCTGCCACCTGCATTTTTAACGAGGCGGATTTTATTGCCGCAGGGATTTACAAGATAAACAATAAGATCATCATCGTTTGTGTGATTAATATTCATACAAACGGATGTCATGTGCCAGTCCGAAGGAACAAGGCTCACAACATTGATCCCCCGGCTGGCAAAAGAGCCGGATGTGCCGTCCCAGGAAGAATTTACTGTGCCGTCAGGAATGCTGGCAGGAGAGGTGTTAAAGCGGCTCGGGTTGAATACTGATTTTTGCTGGATGGCTACAAGCTGGAACTGGAGGCCTGAAGAAAGACTGGAGGTATTCAGATAAACGTCAAAGCCCCCTGATATCTTGCTGTAAGTAAAAATGTCTTCTTTTCCATCATTGTTATAATCCGCCAAAAGGCACCACTCACGCATTCCAGGAAATTTGTCCTCATAGGAAGCGTCATATTTATAATCGACTGTATTCGGGGTTCCGCGGTTTATGAAAGTTCTTACCTTATTTCCGGTGCGGTCAAATGTGAAAAGGTCTTTGATCCCGTCCATGTTGAGGTCGATCTCAGAGTGCTGCGCGAAATTAAGACCGCCTGCCCAGGGATTTAAAATTGTATTTGAATTGATCTTTACTTCAATGCTGTCGAAGCGCTGAAAGAAAGGTTGTGCCTGAAGTGAGCCGCCCAACAAGGCAGCTGCAAACAAGTAAAAAGAACAGGGCTTTTTCATATGGACTGATAATTAAAGCAAAACTAATAAAATAGGCTGAGTATCCCTAAAATGAAAGCAGGATTTACATAATACCTCAAAAAGCGGATAAAATTGGTAAATAATAATTGTTATTCTATATTTGCACCCTTATTTTAAAAAGAACAGGGTTAAATGGGTAAAAGTTAATTGGGATTTCTCAATTTCCACATTAACTTAAATAACTAATTAACTAATCAACCAAAAATATACAAATTATGCGGAACAAAGGCGTTATCAGGCTGTTTGCAGTTTTATTGTCACTTGCATGTGCTTATTACTTAATGTTTACATGGGTAGCAGCGGGAATCGAGAATGATGCGAAATTATTCTCGGAGAATTATGTTGGACAGGCTGATGTAAAGGAAAGTGCCAAGGCTTCGGGCTCAGAAAACACCTATCTTGATTCGGTTAAGAATCATAAGTACAATGCATATCTTGATTCTTTAAAGAGGAAGAACGTTATCGATCTTGGCATTGCCCAGTATACTTATGATGATGTGAAGAAACGCCAGCTTAACCTGGGGCTTGACTTAAAAGGCGGAATGAACGTAACGCTTGAGGTTTCGATTGCAGAGATCATTCGCGGCCTGTCAAATAACAGCAATGATCCGGCTTTTTTAGGTGCGCTTGCAAAAGCCCAGGAGATACAAAAGACTTCTACGAAAGATTTCGTTACAATTTTCGGTGAAGAGTATAATAAATTAAATCCTAACGGCAAGCTGGCGATCAATTTCCAGACAATAGAATTAAAAGGTAAAGTTGATTTCAATACTTCCAATGAAGATATGTTAAAGTATCTCCGTGAGCGTATTGAAGAAGCTATTGCAACTTCTGAAAACACACTGCGTGCCCGTATCGATAAATTCGGGGTAACACAACCTAACATCCAGCGTCTTGCATCTTCCGGCCGTATCCTCATTGAGCTTCCGGGAGTTACTGATAAAGCCCGCGTTCGCAAGTTATTACAGGGTACTGCAAATCTTGAATTCTGGGAGACATATGATAATGAAGAGATCTATCCTTTGCTTGATAAAGCAAACACACGTTTAAAAGAGATCCTTACCCCGGTTGATTCTTCAGAATTAGCAAAGGACACTTCGAAAACAACTCCGATCATCGCTGATGGTAAAACCAATGTTCCGGATACGCTTAAATCAGCTGCATCCGACAGCAATAAATTAAATTCATTATCTGCCCAGCTTGGAAAAGATGAAAAGACGGATACAGGGAAAGCGGGTGAAACAAAAGCTGATACAATTGCACGCCTTCGCAAAGAAAATCCTCTGTTCGCAGTTTTAAGCGCAGCAATCGGTCGTGATGACAAAGGTCAGCCTGTTCTTGGACGGGGCCCTGTAGTTGGTTATTCTGCAGTAACTGATACAGGTAAAGTAAATGAATACCTAAGGAATCCTAAAGTAAAATCAATCTTTAAAAAAGGGACAAAGTTCCTTTGGACATTTAAAGCATTCGATAAAGAAGAAACAACAGTTCAGCTGGTAGCTATCCGTTCAACTAACCGTGAAGGAAAAGCCCCGTTATCAGGCGATATCATTGTGGATGCACGCAAGGTGTTCGACCAGGCGGGTGGAGGATCGCCTCAGATCTCCATGTCGATGACAGCAGAAGCAGGGCAGGCGTGGAAACGTTTAACTGCGGATAATGTTGGAAAATCAATTGCTATCGTTCTTGATAACAGTGTGTATTCATTCCCTACAGTTCAGAATGAGATCTCAGGTGGTGTTTCCTCTATTACCGGGAACTTTTCCAATGAGGAGGCAGACGATCTTGTGAACATCCTTAAAGCCGGTAAGCTTCCGGCCCCTGCACACATTGTCCAGGAAACAGTAGTAGGCCCGATCCTTGGCGCTGAAGCTGTTAAAAAAGGTTTTGTTTCAACGATTATGGCATTAGTGCTTGTCCTGTTGTTTATGGGCTTCTATTACAGCAAGGCAGGCTGGGTTGCGGATCTTGCGATGATCATCAATAACTTCTTTGTTATCGGGATCCTTGCTTCCTTCCAGGCTGTATTAACATTGCCGGGTATCGCGGGTATCGTACTTACAATTGCGATGTCGGTGGATGCGAATATCCTGATCTTCGAACGTGTTCGTGAAGAGCTTTCTGCCGGGAAATCAACTGCCGCAGCTATTAAAGAAGGGTATAAAAATGCGATGTCATCGGTTATCGATTCACATATCACAGGTTTATTACTTGGTATTATCCTATTCGTATTCGGAACAGGGCCGATCCAGGGTTTCGCCACTACGCTGATCATCGGTATCATTTCATCATTGTTCTGTGCGATCTTCATCACACGTTTAGTATTTGACCGTTGGTTAAGCAAGAATAAAGAAATTCCTTTCTCTATTCCAATGACTGCGAATGCATTCAAGAAGATCAACATCGATTTCGTTGGTAAGCGTAAATTATATTATGCATTCTCCGGCCTTGTGATCGCTGCAGGTATCTTTTGCTACTTTACAAAAGGCGGATTTAGTCTTGGTGTTGATTTCCAGGGTGGACGCTCTTATGTTGTCCGTATGGATGATATAAGAACAACTGAAGAAGTGAATAAAGCGCTTGCATTGTCTTTTGGCGAAGCACCGGAGGTGAAGACCTATGGTTCAAGCACACAGATGCGGATCACTACCACTTATCTTATTGAAGATGCGTCTGCGGATGCTGAAGCAAATGTTGAGGCCAAGCTTCATGAAGGATTAAAGACATTAGGAGTTGATTACCAGGTGATGTCATCTGATAAAGTAGGGGAAACGGTTTCCAGGGATATCAAATCGAAGTCGGTTTGGGCTGTATTATTGTCATGTCTTGTAATGTTCATATTCATATTCGTTCGTTTCAAGAAATGGCAGTATGGCCTTGGTGCGGTAGTCGCATTATTCCATGATGTTGCCATGGTACTTTCCTTTTACCTGATCTTTGACGGTGTTCTTCCTTTTTCACTTGAGATCACACAGGATTTCATCGCGGCTATCCTTACAGTTATGAGTTATTCGATGACTGATACTGTTGTTGTGTTCGACAGGATCAGGGAATACTTGTTCGATCGCAACAAAACAGATCTTGATAAGCACGAAAGGGTTAAAGTGATCAATTTTGCATTGAACAGTACATTAAGCCGTACAATTAATACTTCACTGACGATCTTCTTCGTTTTACTTGCCATCTTTATTTTCGGTGGTGAAACGATTAAAGGATTCTCTTTCGCATTATTGATCGGTATCGTGATCGGTACGTATTCTTCAATCTGTATCGCTACACCAATCGTTATTGATTTCGAAAGTGATAAGGCTGATGATGTAAAAATAAAGGTTCCGGCTAAAGCATAATGACATATTAAAAGGAAGCCCCGGCATTGAAAGATGCCGGGGCTTTTTGTTTAAACCTTCCTGATCAATAAAGAGATAATTTTCCTTAACTTTGGTGCTGTAATAAATCAGATATGTTAAGTTCGGTTTTCTTATTTTTGAACCTGGGAGGAGGTGAAGTATTTATCATTATTATGGTAATACTCATGTTCTTTGGTTCTGATAAATTGCCCGGACTTGCAAAGGGTTTAGGACGTGGTTTGCGTGAGTTTAATGATGCCAAAGCGCAGATCCAGAACGAGATCACCAAAAGCACCGATGGCTTTTCCAGCGAGATCAGGAAACATACTTCGGATATACAAACAGAAATAGATAAAGCCGGCCAGGGCATAAAACGGCAGATCTCCGAAGTGAATACCACTTTGAAAGATGAAGGAAAAAGTCTTGAGGATACAATGAAATAGAAACAAATAAATACTGACCCATGAAGAACATTCGCTTGCTTTTAGCCTCAGTACTCTTCACACTTAAGTGCTATTCACAGGGGACTATCCAGAATATTTCAGTTTTTCCTGCGAATCCAACCACCTCAGATATTGTTGTTGTTTATGCTGACCTCCAGTTCAGTTCCATGGGTTGCCAGGTGGATAACCAGGGGCATACAACCTCCGGATCCAATACCAATGCTTCTGCACATCATTGCCTGGGGATGTTATCGGCAATCTGTAACCGGACCGACACTTTTAATTTAGGCACGTTACAGGCGGGGCCTCACATTTTCCAACTTACTTTGTCTTCAGGATTTGGTGGCCCTCCATGCTCACCGGGAATAGTTCCTGATGATACGGAGACCTTTTCTTTCAATGTATCCCTGGCAGCGGGTATAAGTGAAAACACTTTATCCCCGGTGATCACAATCTTTCCGAATCCCGTTGTATCCTCTTCTGTGATTCGTTTCAGCTCTCCCGGTTCAAAGGGGGTTATCAGAATCCTTGATGTGATCGGCCAGGAAGTGCAGCAAATGAATTTTAGCGGGCCGGAAGTGCCGCTTGATAAGCATGACCTCCAACCCGGGGTGTACTTTATCCTTATTGAATCAGATCATCAGAAGGCATTTTCAAAGTTCCTGGTTCAATAATTTCCAGGCCGGCCCCTTTCCTCTGGATCCCCCCTTTGCTGGCTTGTGTTATGTTTTTTTTACCATCAAATGGCCTCTTGCTTTCCCTACTGTGATTGGTTTTGTTCTCCTTTCACAAAGCTCTGGCCAGGCGTAACTCGCTACAGCAGTGGCCGGTAGAGAGTAAGATTCCTTTTATTTAAATTAAAATGCTTTTCAATGCAACGTTATTTCGCTAAATTGCGTCTTGAAACACTGTAGTACATTGCATTTAAGCGATTTTGCCCTTAATTTAAAATTTTTACAAAAAAATGAATAAAAGATCTTTATTTATTCTTGGTTTTCTGATTACCCTCAATGTAGTTGTTTTCGCACAAAAGGATCAGGCAAGGAAGCCTGTCACCATGACTGCATTAAATAGCCCGAAATCTATCGTTGTCGATGATCAGGACCATCCATATGGCGGTACATTCCAGATCATTTGCTCCAAAGAATCCGGTAAGCAGGAAGTATTTACTACCGATCTTTTAAAGTTGGTAGAGGCCAACCGCCAGGATAACGAAGAAGCCCGTCTCGTGGTTTCTCCGGTAACTACCATCAGGATACTTTCAAGGAAACAGATCTCAGCTGCCGACTTCAGGCCAATCGAAAAACTTTACTCATTCGAATAAATATACTTTACATGAAAAATATTACAAAAAAGATCCTAGGGTCATTGTTCTTTTTGTGCTTATCACTTTCGGTTTTTGCTCAGCCGGCAAATGATAATTGTGCAGGCGCTATTCCGGTAACACCTAATGGTACCTGCGTAGGCGGTACCACAGTAGCAGCTACTGATAACTGGTCAGGTACGGTTGGCTGCCAGGCTGGAGGCGGTACTCATGAGGATGTGTGGTACACTTTCGTTTCAACAGGTACGATATTTACCGGTACTGTTACAACCAGTGCCCCATGGACAGGAAATGTGGAGTTCGTGCTTGTGAGCTCTGCAACAGGTTGTACAGGTCCTTTCACAATAGTCGGTTCTGCATGCGGTGCATCACCCCTTTCAATCAACATCCCGGGTTTAACAAACGGTGCCACTTATTATTTTACAATTTCACCGCCCAATGGCGGAGATCCCGGACCTTTCCAGGTATGTCCTACAACATCCAGTCCTGCAGCGAATTGTACCGACAATGATGATTGCGCAACACCTCAGACTATAGCTTACGTAACCGGTGTGCAAACCTGTCTGTCGGATTGTAATACCGGTGCTGCCCCGGGACCTGACTTTGCAGGAAACAATTGTTTTGATTATCCTAATTCCACTGTGTGGTACCAGGTTACTACAGGCGCCTCTACAGCTTCTATTGATATAGATCTTACCAGTCTTGCGATGTTGAATCCATATTTTTCTGTTTTTACCACAACCGATTGCAATACTTATACTACTATTAATTGTACCCAGGGAGCTTTAGGTGCTGCCTCCGGAACAGTGTTAGTTTCTGTTAATACAACTTACCTGATCGCTATTTCTGATGCATCAGGTGCCAGCGGCAACTTTGATCTTTGCGTGACAGTGAATGATGATAACAGCGCCTGCAATACCACAAATGCCTTAACTGTGAGTGCGACCTCAATGGGTTCTCCGTTGGCCGGACCTTATCAGCCGGGTGAGATCGTTACCTTCTGCTATACAATTACAAACTGGCAGCAGATCAACTGTAATTATTTGCAGGGGATCGTTCCTGAATTCGGTGATTGCTGGGCTCCTGCTTCATTTAATGCACAGGGAGCTCCTGTTAGCATCCCGACCCCGCTGACTACAGCAGGCGTTATTCAGCCATGCGGCCCGGGGCCTCCATGTCCTTATAACGCTTGTGCCGGTACTCCATCGGGTACCTGGTCGTGGTTCCCGGCTGGCGCTGTAACTTATAATGCTGTTGCAGGCTCGCTGCCTGCGGGAACTCCTATGCCTGCGGGCTGGTACTTTCTTTCTTCTTATAATCCTACAACAGGTGCATGTACAGGCGATCCTACTGATCCTGATAATAGTTACGGTGATGGGAATTTCCCAGCCTGCGGTACCAATACACTTGATTGGAATGTTTGTTTTCGATTACAAGCCCAGGGAGCTGTAGCGTGTACAAATGGTACAACGGATTGTTCTGTTATCATAAGGACGTATGCTGATGGAGAAATTGGAATCTGGACGGATCTCGGATGTACTGCCGATGCCTCAGGCGCGGCTTCAGTAGCAGGGAATATCTGCTGCACTGCTGCACCGACTGTTACCACTCCGGTTGTTTATTGCCAGAATGCTGCAGCTTCACCGCTGACTGCTACAGGATCGAATTTACTCTGGTACACGGCTGCAAGCGGAGGAACAGGTTCTGCAACCGCTCCAACTCCATCAACAGCAGTTCTCGGATCCACAAATTATTACGTCAGCTCTACCACAGGCGGGTGCGAAAGCGCAAGAAGCATAATAACCGTTACGGTTAATCCCAATGCTACCATCACTTTAAGCTCTGCGGCTGCAACAACTTCACAAACAGTTTGTGCCAATAACGCTATTACCAACATTACATACACTATTGGCGGAGGAGGAACCGGTGCAGGTGTTACCGGATTGCCGGCAGGAGTTTCGGGATCCTTCTCGGGAACTTCGTTTACTATCAGCGGAACACCGACAGCAACGGGTACGTTTAATTATACTGTAACCACAACAGGTACCTGTACCCAGGCTACGGCCACGGGTACGATCGTTGTAAATCCTAATGCAACGATCTCATTAAGTTCCGCAGCGGGTACAAATTCCCAGGTTGTATGCGCCAATTCAGCAATTGCGAACATTACTTATGCAATTGGCGGAGGCGGAACAGGGGCTACGGTAACCGGCCTACCGGCTGGAATAACCGGAAGTTTTTCAGGGGGAATATTTACGATCAGCGGAAGTTCAAGCGCTACCGGGACCTTTAATTATACGGTGAATACAACCGGGACCTGCTCACAGGTTTCCGCTTCAGGTTCTATTACAATTAACCCTAACGCTACCTTAACTTTAACTTCAGCAGCTGCAACTACAGCACAGACTATTTGCCTTACAAATGCCATAACCAATATAACTTATACGGTCGGTGGCGGTGGTACCGGGGCTGGTGTCACAGGCTTGCCTGCAGGGCTAAGCGGATCATTTTCAGGGGGGGCATTTACTATCAGCGGAACGCCAACGGCTACGGGTACTTTTAATTATACGGTCACAACAACGGGCAGCTGCACCCAGTCTACAGCTACAGGTACTATAACGGTGAATCCGAATGCAGCGATCACATTAACATCATCAGCAGCTACCACATCACAAACCATCTGTTTAACATCTCCGGTTGCCAATATAACTTATGCAATCAGCGGTGGGGGAACAGGGGGGACAGTTACCGGGCTTCCGGCCGGGGTCAACGGGTCTTTCTCGGGAGGAACATTTACAATCAGCGGAACGCCAACTGTGACAGGAACATTTAATTATACTGTTAATACCACAGGTACCTGCACGCAAACATCTGCAAACGGTACCATTACAATTAATCCAAATGCAACAATTACGCTTTCGTCAGCTGCAGCAACAACAACGCAGACACTGTGCGTAAATAATACAATTACGAATATAACCTATTCTATTGGCGGAGGTGGAACAGGTGCCACAGTTTCCGGCTTGCCTGCAGGTGTTACAGGTTCATTCTCCGCAGGTACATTCACAATAAGCGGAACACCTACGGCTTCAGGTACGTTTAACTATACTGTCAACACTACGGGAACTTGTAACCAGGTTTCTGCTTCAGGAACAATTACTGTGAATCCCCGCCCGGTTATAACCTCGGTGCCATTTACAAATGAAACTGCCTGCGGGGCCAATAATGGAACAATCACGATCAATGCCACAGGAACGGGATTAACTTATTCTATAAATAATGGCAGTTCTTTCGTTGCTACAAATTCATTTACGGGACTCGTTGCAGGAACTTACAACATTGTGGTAAGTAACTCATCAGGTTGTACAACAAGCGGAGGTGTAATTTCAATCAGCAGTGCCGGTTCTCCCGCAATGCCTGTTGCCAATGCCACCCCAAATCCTATATGTGCAGGGAATACGCTGACATTATCTGTTCAAACACCGGTAGGAGGCGAAATATATACATGGTCCGGTCCGGGAGGCTATTCAGCTACCGGAAGTTCGGTTACAAGGCCTTCTGTCACTACAGCTATGTCAGGAGTTTATACTGTTACAGCAAGTGTAGGCTCATGCGTTAGCCCGGGCGGTACAGTTACTGTTACGGTAAATCCCAATGCGACAATTGCTTTGTCATCTGCTGCTGCGACAAATAATCAGACCATTTGTATCACAGCTCCTGTCACCAATATTACTTATACAATCGGAGGAGGAGGAACCGGCGCTACTGTTACAGGCTTACCCGCAGGCGTAAGCGGATCTTTCTCTGCCGGGACCTTTACCATCAGTGGAACTCCGGGTGCAACAGGAACTTTTAATTATACTGTGAATACTACGGGAAGCTGTACTCAAACTTCTGCAAGCGGAACGATCACGGTAAACCCGAATGCAACTATTACTCTTACATCTGCCGCTGCAACAACTTCCCAGTCTGTATGTGTAAATACGGCAATAACAAATATAACATATACCGTAGCAGGCGGTGGTACAGGAGCAACTGTAACCGGGCTGCCAGCAGGTGTTACCGGCAATTTCGCAGGCGGAACTTTCACTATCAGTGGAACACCGGCTGCAGCGGGAACATTTGGTTATACGGTTAATACAACCGGAACCTGTGTGCAGGCTTCGGCAAGCGGAACAATCACCGTTAACCCGAATGCGACCATCACGCTTACTTCTGCTGCCGCAACAACTTCTCAAACATTGTGTGTAAACACTGCGCTTACAAACATTACGTATGTAATTGCAGGCGGGGGAACGGGCGGAACTGTTACGGGCTTGCCTGCCGGTGTAACCGGGGCTTTCTCAGGAGGAACATTTACTATCAGCGGAACTCCAACTGCAACAGGTACCTTTAGTTATACTGTTAATACAACAGGAAGCTGTTCCCAGACCTCAGCAAGCGGAACAATTACCGTTAACCCGGATGCAGCGATAACCCTGACATCTGCCGCTGCTACAGCCACTCAATCAGTATGTGTGAATACTGCAATAGCAAATATAACATATGCCGTTACAGGCGGTGGGACTGGCGGAACTGTAACAGGATTGCCTGCCGGTATAACAGGGGTGTTCTCTGCCGGAACATTTACAATCAGCGGGACACCAAGTGTTACAGGAACATTTAATTATACCGTTAACACAACCGGAACCTGTTCCCAGGCATCTTCTGCAGGAACGATCACTGTTAATCCGAATTCTTCAATAACATTAGCTTCTTCTTCTGCAACCACAAATCAGACACTCTGCATCAATACCGCTATCACTGATGTCAATTATACAGTGGCAGGAGGCGGCACAGGTGCTTCTGCAGCGGGATTACCAGCCGGTGTTGCCGGTGTTTTCTCAGGCGGGACGTTCACGATCAGCGGAACACCAAGCGCTTCGGGAATATTTAATTACACTGTGACAACAAGCGGAACTTGTGTACAGGCAACTGCAACAGGAACGATTACCGTAAATCCTTTACCGGCTTATACAGTAAGCAGCAGCAACCCTACAACCTGCTCAGGTACTGAGGGTACAATAACTTTATCGGGATTATCAGCTAATGCAGCTTACAATGTGACATATTTCAACGGGGTTACTGTAGGGCCTACAGCCATGACATCTGATGCTTCAGGGAATATTGTCATTACAGGTTTATCCCAGGGAACATATTCCGGCATTGTGATTGAACTTGCAGGATGCGCGGCATCTGATCCGGGTTCATACACGTTAACGGACCCTTCTGCCCCGGTATTTGCAGTTTCTTCGACAAACCCTTCATTCTGTGGTGGTACTGACGGATCGATCACAATTTCCGGTTTGTCGCCAGCCCTCAACTATAGTATTACCTACAATAACGGTGCTGTTGTTACAGGACCGACTGTTATGCTATCGGATGCTTCAGGTAATATCCTGATCAGCAACTTAGCGCAGGGTTCTTATACCAATATAGTTGTGTCTGTTTCAGGTTGTGCCAGCACCCAGGCAGGGCCTTTTACCTTATCCGATCCAGGGGCAACCACTTTCAGTGTGCTTACTACCGATCCTTCTACATGTGGAGGGACTGACGGAGAAATCGTGCTTACCGGTGTAACTCCAAACACTGCATACAATGTCGGCTATCTTATCGGGGCAACTATTATCGGGCCTGTGTCGATGACATCAGATGCTTCCGGAAATATTGTTATATCCGGACTGTCACAGGGCGGCTACACTAATATTTCAATTGAATCTGCCGGCTGCAGTACTACCAATTCTGGGCCGTTTGTACTGACAGAACCGCCTTCCCCGGTATTTACTGTAAGTACAGTTAACCCAACCACATGCGGTGGAACTGAGGGATCAATCACATTATCGGGCTTAAATGCAAATTCAAACTACAGCATAAGTTATTCCGATGGGACAATTACTACCGGTCCCGCAGTGATGCAGTCCGATGCTTCAGGAAATATTGTTATAAGCGGTATAGGACAGGGCAGTTATATAAATATCACTGTCAGCTCATCTGGATGTGTTACAACAGAGGCGGGCCCTTATTCACTATCTGATCCGGGCGCTCCTGTATTTACAGTGAGTTCAGTAAATCCCACTACTTGCGGAGGAACGGATGGAACAATCACGATTTCCGGCTTAACAGCCGGAACAAATTATGATGTCATTTATACTAACGCTGCGGGAACTGTCGGGCCTGTAGTAATGACTTCGGATGCTTCCGGAAATATTGTCATCAATGGTTTAAGCCAGGGCGCTTATTCAAATATAACGGTCGGCCTGACGGGTTGTAATACTATTGATGCGGGCCCTTATGCATTGTCTGATCCCGGGGCTCCCGTATTTACGGTGTCTTCAGCCAATCCGACAAGCTGTTCCGGAACTGATGGTACGATCACGATTTCCGGGCTTACTGCCGGAACAGCGTACAATGTGTCTTATTCCAACGGATCTGTAACAGGTCCTGTGTCCATGACAGCAGATGCTTCCGGAAATATCATCATCACTGGTCTGAGCCAGGGAACATATTCAGGTATTACTACTGAATTGTCAGGTTGCAGCACAACAGATGCCGGGTCATATACGCTCGCGGACCCTTCTGCAACAGCATTTACTGTTTCAACCACCAATCCTTCAACTTGCGGTGGAAATGACGGGATCCTCTTAATTTCAGGTTTGTCGGCAACAACAAACTATGACATCAGTTATACCAACACTTCAGGAACGGTCGGACCAGTTTCAATGACATCCGATGCTTTAGGAAATATTGCGATAACAGGGTTATCCCAGGATAGTTATAACAACATTGTCGCCTCGATATCAGGCTGCAGTTCAACGAATGCAGGGCCTTATGTTCTGTTCGATCCATTAGCGCCTGCCGCTCCATCAGTTAGCGGGACCGCTTATTGTCCGGGTGAAACTATAAATCCTTTAACTGCCGGTGGTACAGGCGGTACGATCAGCTGGTATAATGATGCAGCACTTACAGTATTATTATCAGGAAATGCATCTTATACACCGGTAACTTCAACTACTCATACCTATTATGTGACAGAAACAGTTAATGGCTGTCAAAGTCCTGCAACTCCTGTGACACTGACAATTAATCCATTGCCGGTAGCGGATGCAGGAAGCTCCCAGGCGGTTGGTTGCGGTGTGAACAGCGTTAACCTCGATGGCAGTGCATCTGCTTCGGGCGCAACGATAGTTTATAACTGGGCAAGCACAACCGGGAATATAATTTCCGGAAGTAACACATCTGCACCTTTAGTAGGCACTGCAGGAACTTATACTATAACTGTTACTGATCTGAGCACAGGTTGCAGTGCTGTTGATTCGGTACAGGTAACCGGTTCTCCTTCACCTTTGGCATCGTTTACTGCAGATCCTTCAACCGGTACCGCTCCTTTAGCGGTGAATTTTACGAACACGAGTCAGAATTCCGATACTTATGTATGGGATTTCGGGGATGGTACACTGCCTGTTAGCGGTGTGAACGTATCCGATATTTATACAATTCCGGGAACATACACGGTTATGCTCATCGCTTCGAATTCTTCGCAATGTCCGGATACTGCCTATGCAACAATTATAGTAAATGATGTGTTTTCAATGGTGATCCCGAATATCTTCACGCCTAACGCGGATAATAAGAATGATCTTTTTGAGATCACTTCAACAGGTGTTGAAAGCCTGGAAGGTGAGATCTATGACAGGTGGGGGTTAAAGCTGTTCAGCTGGTCCCAGCTTTCTGAATCCTGGAATGGCCGGACCCAAAGCGGGGTATTGGTACCTGATGGGACTTATTTTTATATAATAAATGTAAAAGCCCAGGACGGCACCGACCATCTCTACAAAGGCTTTATACAGCTTGTTAGGTAACCAGGAGGAAATTGAATTTTTAAATACGCCAGTATAATCTACTGGCGTATTTTTTTTACTCTATGCTTGAGCATGGATAAAGGGAAAATATATACTATCGGGCATTCGACACGGACTTTGGAAGAGTTCCTGGCGATGCTCAAGTCTTTCGGGATCAGGATGCTGGTCGATATAAGAAATTATCCCGGTTCCCGCCTGTTCTCTCATTTCAATAAGGAATATCTCGAGGCCGAGCTTGCTAAAAACGGCATCAAATATTTACATATCAGCGATTTAGGTGGAAGGCGAAAGCCCCGCCCTGATTCCATTAATACCGCATGGAAGCTGGCCGCTTTTCGTGGTTACGCTGATTACATGGAAACAAAATCTTTCAGGGATGCGGTAAAGCTAATGACTAAATTTGCCCTTAAAACCCCGGTAGCCTATATGTGTGCGGAAGCGCTCTGGTGGAGCTGTCACCGGGCTTTGGTATCAGATTACCTTAAATTCAACGGCTGGAAGGTCATCCATATAACGGATAAAGGGAAATCCAGTCCTCATACTTACACAAGTGCTGCCCGGATCATCAAAGATCGCCTTACTTACGGAATAGAGTAGTCTATTATCACCTTGCTTTATATATTGGCTTTTCATCATTAAATTTTAAATATCAACTAAAAAACAGGGGGTGTTAATAAAATTAACATGCTTTTTTTGTGTTGACCCCCTCCTTTTTTATACTTTTGCGTCATAAAATTCATATTTTTTGAATTTGGTCCCCTAAACCTTAACTAACAACCAAGAACAAATGGCTTTTCACAGATTTAAAGCATTGGAGTCGGTCATGACAAGAACTCCGGTAAACGTTATTCTTCCCAGCAACAAAGTATCAGAATTTTTCGGAGAGAATGTATTTGGTATTGATGCGATGCGTGAGCATCTTTCTGAAGAAGCTTTCGAAAGCGTTATGTCTGCTATGCAGCAGGGGACGCGTATCGATCGCAAGATGGCAGACCAGGTAGCAGCAAGCATGAAAGCATGGGCCAACTCAAAAGGTGCAACTCATTATACACACTGGTTTCAGCCTTTAACCGGTACAACTGCTGAAAAGCATGATGCTTTCTTTGAACCTACAGAAGGCGGTAGGGCCATCGAGCGTTTCGGGGGCGGACAACTAGTCCAGCAGGAGCCGGATGCATCCTCATTTCCGAACGGGGGGATCCGCAATACTTTTGAAGCCAGGGGATATACAGCATGGGACCCTACATCACCCGCTTTTGTGATGGGTAAGACTTTATGCATTCCAACAATATTCGTTGCTTATACAGGCGAAGCGCTTGATTTTAAAACACCTTTGCTGAAAGCCCTTCATGCAATGGATAAAGCAGCTGTTGATGTTTGCCAGTATTTTGACAAGAATGTAACTAAAGTTACTGCAACCTTAGGTTGGGAGCAGGAGTATTTTCTTGTTGATGAAGCATTGCACAATGCCCGCCCGGATCTTGCAATGACCGGAAGGACGCTTTTTGGCCATACACCGGCAAAAGGCCAGCAGCTGGAAGATCATTACTTCGGGTCGATTCCTGACCGTGCAACGGCATTCATGCGTGATTTTGAAATAGAATCCTTAAAGCTTGGTATCCCTATTAAGACCCGACACAACGAGGTTGCTCCTAACCAGTTTGAGTGTGCACCGGTTTTTGAGGAGTGCAACCTTGCAGTGGATCACAACCAGCTTTTGATGGATGTAATGGAAAAGGTAGCCCGCAGGCATAATTTCCGTGTACTTCTTCATGAAAAACCTTTTGCAGGGGTGAACGGAAGCGGAAAGCATAACAACTGGAGCTTAAGCACCAATACCGGAAAGAACCTGTTAAGTCCCGGAAAAACCCCAAAAACAAATCTTCAGTTCCTTACGTTTTTTATCAATACAGTAAAAGCGGTGCACGATAATGCGGACCTGTTGAGGGCATCTATTGCAGGGGCCAACAATGATCACCGCCTTGGAGCAAACGAAGCACCTCCGGCTATCATGTCTGTTTTCCTTGGGACACAGCTTTCAAATGTACTGGATGAGCTGGAGTCGAAAGTGAAGTCAGGGAAAATGAGCCCTGATGAAAAAACCGCCCTGAAACTTGGAGTTGGAAAAATTCCTGATATCCTTCTTGATAATACTGACCGTAACAGGACATCGCCTTTTGCATTTACAGGTAACAAGTTTGAGTTCCGTGCAGTAGGTTCCTCTCAGAACTGCGCAGGCCCAATGACGGTATTAAATGCGATCATGGCTGATCAGCTGATCAAATTCAAAAAAGATGTTGATGGATTGACTTCAAAGAATGTTGATAAGGATGAAGCGATATTTCAGATCTTAAGAAAATATATTGTTGAATCGAAAAAGATCCGTTTCGAAGGAAACGGCTATGGAGAAGAGTGGGTGAAGGAAGCTGCAAAGCGCGGACTTTCAAATATCAAAACTACTCCTTTGGCTTTAGGGGCTTTTGTATCCAAGCAAACCATGGAGCTTTTTGAGAGAAACAATATCATGACAGAGCGCGAGCAGCATGCACGTTACGATATTTACCTTGAAACGTACACGAAGAAGATCCAGATCGAATCCCGCGTTATGGGTGATCTTGTTCTGAATCATATTATTCCGACAGCTATCCGTTACCAGGGTTCACTTGTTGAGAACGTGAAAGGGTTGAAAGAGATTTTCTCGGGCTCAGATTTTAAAAAGGCAGCACAGATCCAGCTGGAGATGATCATGGCAATTTCTGATCATATCAATGTGATCAAGACCAAGGTGGATGAGATGACGGAGGCCCGTAAAAAAGCAAACGCGCTGACAGATGTGAAAAAGCAGGCTGTCGACTACTGTGAAAAGGTGAAATCGTATTTTGATGAGATCCGTTATAATGTAGATAAGCTTGAGCTCCTGGTGGATGACGAAAGCTGGCCACTGCCTAAATATCGTGAGCTATTGTTCACGAAATAAGGAATTGTCGAACATAAATCCCCGAAGCTTAGTGTTTTCGGGGGTTTTATTTTTTAGTACGATGGTTTTCAAGCCAAATAAAAAAATCATAAAGATTTTTTTGTTTCAAATATTTCTTTATTTTAGCACCCATTAATTCTAGTTAAACCTAAACACAGATATGAAAATATTTTCAAAATTAACTGCTGGATTAGCAATTCTCCTGTTTATCTCAACCACTGCTTTAGCGCAAAAGAATTTCTCCAAGGATGCTGATAAGGCATTTGATAACAGGGAGTATTTCAACGCTATTGAGTTGTATAAGAAAGCTTATACCAAGATCAAAAAGAAGGATGAAAAAGCACGTAACATTTTCATGACTGCGGAGAGTTACCGCATGATCAATGATAATAAACAGGCTGAGGCGTGGTATATCAAGGCAATAAAAGCTAATTATCCTGATCCGAAAGCAACTTTATATCTTGCTGATGCAAAAAAAGCCCAGGAAAAATACAATGAGGCGCTTATTGAATATAACAATTACAAGAAGCAGATGCCTTCTGACCCGCGTGGTGAAGATGGTGCTAAATCCTGCGAGCTTGCCCAGAAATGGAAAGATGCTCCTACCCGTTATAAAGTAGAGAACATGGCTCAGATCAATACGAAGGACCCTGATTTCAGCCCGATGTATGCAGATAAAAAATACAATAAGATCTATTTTACTTCAATGCGTCCCGGTGTTGCAGGAAGCAGCATCGATCCTACTTTAGGTGAGCTTTACAGCGATATCTTCGAAACATCAATGGATAAGAATGGCAAATGGAGCACTCCTACAGCGCTTCCGGCACCAATCAACACAAAGGACAATGAAGGTCTTTCAACTATCACCAAAAAAGGCGACCTCATGATCTTCACCCGCTGCGAGGATGCTAAGAATAAAGAAACCTTCAACCAGTTATGGTCTGCACCGAAGAAAGGGAATACATGGGGAGACCCAACCAAACTTGCTTTTTGCGTAGACAGTATTAAATATGCTTCACCATCGCTTTCTTCCGATGGTACTACTTTGTTCTTCTCTTCCAATATGCCTGGCGGACAAGGTGAGAATGATATCTGGTATACAAAATACGACAAGAAATCCCAGAAATGGGGAACTCCTGTAAACCTTGGTCCTGGTATAAATACTGCCGGAAATGATGTGTTTCCATTTATCCATGATGACGGTACTTTATATTTTTCATCTACAGGCCATTTAGGCATGGGTGGTCTTGATATTTTCCGTGCGGAGAAAAAAGGAGAAGATCAATATGCAAACGTTTCCAATATGAAATACCCGATCAACTCTGCAGGTGATGATTTCGGGATCGTATTCGAAGGTAAAAAAGAAAGAGGTTACCTTTCTTCTAACCGTGAAACCACCAAAGGTGCTGATGATATCTGGTCATTCCTTTTGCCGCCATTGTTGTTTACAGTTGAAGGTGATGTAACTGATTGTAAATACAAGGAAACAATTGCAGGTGTAACTATTAAACTTGTAGGATCTGACGGATCATCAGTAGAAACAAAAACCGATGCAGCAGGTCATTATAAATTTGCTGAGAACGGTGCTGCACGTTACGTGAACCCGAACACAACCTATATCATCAGCACCGCTGTAGATAAGGATGTTAAAACAGCGCAGGCACCGAGAGGGTTCCTGAACAGCTCTGAAAAAGCAAAAGAAACTACGGTTGGTGTTGAGGAGGCGAAAACATTTAAACATGATTTCTGCCTTGTGCCGATCGAAAAAGAAATCCGCTTTCCTGACGTTCAGTACGATCTTGGTAAATGGGATATCCTGCCGCAATACCAGGATTCTTTGAATTACCTTTATGAAACACTCATCGATAACCCTACATTCGTGATTGAGTTAAGTTCACACACCGATTACAGGGGTGATGATAAATCCAATCAGATCTTATCTGAGAAACGAGCTAAATCCTGTGTTGATTACCTGATTTCCAAAGGTATTCCTTCAGCCCGGATGGTACCAAAAGGATATGGTGAAAAACGTCCTCTTGAAGTAAAGGACGCTTCCGGTGCACTTCAGTACACACTTTCTGAAGCATACATTAAAAAAGTAACTAAAGGTAAGCCGAAAGAAGAATTTGAGGCTATTATGAGAAAGAACAGGAGAACTGTATTTACAGTTTTAAGCAAAGATTTCGTTGATCCGAATGCTCCGAAAGAAATGCCAAAAGAAACTCCTAAGCCTAAAACAGAAGACGAAGAAGAAGCAGAATAGTGAATAAATACTCAATTCTTCTAAGAGAATAAATAAAAAAACATCCCGACATTTGCCGGGATGTTTTTTTTTGGTGATACATGCAAAATGTCATTCTGTGCTCCGACACGGGATCTTATCAAATACTCCATAGAATAAATACCATGTCAGACAACAGATATAACCAGCGCGGGGTTTCCGCATCCAAGGAAGATGTTCATGCAGCCATTGCAAAGATCGATAAAGGACTTTTCCCAAAAGCATTCTGTAAGATAGTGCCTGATCATTTAAGCGGTGATAAGGATTACTGTATTGTAATGCATGCCGATGGAGCAGGGACCAAATCATCACTTGCCTACATGTACTGGAAGGAAACAGGTGATATTTCAGTTTGGAAAGGGATTGCACAGGATGCGATCATTATGAATACCGATGATCTTTTATGTGTAGGTGCTGTTGATAATATCCTCCTGTCATCGACCATCGGAAGGAACAAGAACCTTATACCTGCAGAGGTGATCTCGGGGATCATTAACGGAACAGAAGAGATCCTGGAACAGTTAAGAAGTTATGGCATTGGGATCTACTCAACCGGGGGTGAAACGGCTGATGTAGGTGATATTGTAAGAACGCTGATAGTCGATTCTACCGTTGTTTGCCGGATGAAGCGCAACGATGTGATTGATAACAGTAATATTCAGAATGGTGATGTGATCGTAGGGCTGGCATCTTTCGGAAAAGCAAGCTATGAAACGGAATATAACGGTGGAATGGGAAGCAATGGGCTCACATCGGCACGACATGATGTTTTTGAAAAATCGCTTGCCAAAAAGTACCCTGAGAGCTTTGATGCTGCTGTTCCTGAAGACCTTGTTTACAGCGGAAAGATAAGTCTGACGGAAGAGATCGAAACACCGGAAGGGAAAATAAGTGCAGGGAAAATGGTGTTGTCGCCTACACGGACTTATGCCCCGGTCATTAAGAAAATTCTTGATAAATACCGTTCCTCGATCCATGGAATGGTGCATTGCAGCGGAGGTGCGCAGACAAAGGTGCTGCACTTTACTGATAAGGTGCACATCATAAAAGATAACCTGTTCCCAGTACCTCCTTTGTTCCGCATGATCCATGAACAGAGCGGTACCGACTGGAAGGAAATGTATAAAGTATTCAATATGGGCCACCGGATGGAACTTTATGTTCCCGAAGACATTGCTGCTGACCTGGTCGCTATTTCCAAATCGTTTAATGTGGATGCGAAAATAGTTGGAAGGGTTGAAGCTTCTGAAGGGAATAAACTCACGATAAAATCGGAAGCCGGTACGTTTGAGTACTAATCTTAACCGGGATTATTTCGTAATACCGCGCTTGCTGGGAGTTGCTGATTACGAGAAACCTCCTGGACTCTGAGGTTAAAATCTTACAGTCTATAAAGCCTTTCAAAGGCTTTTTTTTGTACTTTCGTGTCCCGAATAACCAAATGGAGAAGCTCCGCACGTTTATCGACTTCGCTCGTTTTCCGGCTCCGGTCGAAATGATTTTGCGATGTAATTTCAGGCGAGCCGGGAAGTGCGCTGGAAAAAATTAATCATTCAATAATTTATTTAAGTGTTAGAGAAATTAGCAGCCATAAAAAGACGTTGGGAAGAAGTCGAGCAAAAGCTTTCGGATCCGAAGGTGATTGGCGACATGAAAGAGTTTAAGAAATTCAACAAAGAATATAAAGATCTCACGAACGTGGTAAACGCTTACCATGAGTATAAGAACGTGGTTGAGAATATTGAATTCAATAAAACAGTCCTTGCCACTGAAAAGGACGAGGAAATGCGCCAGATGGCAAAGATGGACATTGATGAGCTGACCCCTAAGAAGGAGAAGATGGAGGAAGATATCCGCCAGATGCTTGTTCCAAAGGACCCGGAGGATGCGAGAAATGCAGTAATGGAGATTCGTGCAGGGACAGGCGGGGATGAAGCGAGTATTTTTGCGGGGGATCTTTTCAGGATGTACACGCGTTATTTCGAAGAAAGAGGATTGCGGTACGAGGTGGTTGATTCGAATGACGGGACAATGGGTGGCTATAAAGAGGTAATCATAAATATTAATGCTGACGGAGCATACGGAATGCTGAAATTTGAAGCAGGCGTGCATCGTGTGCAGCGTGTGCCGCTTACTGAAACAATGGGCCGTGTGCATACTTCGGCAGCTACAGTGCTTGTAATGCCTGAAGCGGATGAAGTGGATGTTGTTCTGAATCCCGGTGATATAGAGATGCAGACCTCACGTTCCGGTGGCGCAGGCGGACAGAACGTAAACAAGGTGGAAACGAAGGTTCAGCTTACACATAAGCCAACAGGAATTGTGGTAGTCTGCCAGCAGGATAGGTCCCAGCTTGGGAACCGCGAATTAGCAATGCAGATGCTCCGGACGAAGCTGTATGATATCGAGATGCAGAAACATCTTGATGCGATCTCCAAAAGGAGGAAGACCATCGTTGCAACAGGTGACCGGTCTGAAAAGATCCGTACCTATAATTATCCCCAGAACCGTATTACGGATCACAGGATAAACCTGACACTTTATAATCTCACCGATTTTATGGATGGGAAGATCCAGAATATGATCGATGCTTTACAGCTTGCTGAAAATACAGAGCGGCTGAAAGAAGGCGGGATGGCGGTTTAATTAGTTAGACGTGAACCCGAATGTCGTTTCGGGCGAAGCCGGGAAATCTTAAGCGTAATGACAAGACAACAATTATTCGAAAATATAAAACGCAAAAAGAGCTTTTTGTGCATCGGCCTCGATACCGATGTTACAAAAATCCCTGCCCACCTGCTTTCTGAAGAGGATCCCGCTTTTGAATTCAATAAGCAGATCATAGACGCAACCCAGGATCTTTGTGTATCCTACAAACCCAATACTGCTTTTTACGAGACTGAAGGTGTGAAAGGCTGGATCAGCCTGGAAAAAACAATTAATTACATCAATGAAAGGTACCCGGACCAGTTTACAATTGCAGATGCAAAAAGAGGTGACATCGGGAATACATCAAAAATGTATGCAAAAGCATTTTTTGAAACATTGAATTTTAATTCTGTTACGGTTGCACCATACATGGGCGAAGACAGCGTAGTGCCTTTTCTTGAATACAAGGATAAATGGGTGATACTTCTCGCGCTTACTTCTAACGCGGGTTCAAAAGATCTCCAGATAAGTTCGGTCCAAACACCAGGGCAAGGTGAACTGAAAGTATTTGAGCATATCCTGGGCACTTCTAAGAAATGGGGGAACCCTGAAAACATGATGTACGTGGTTGGTGCTACGAAAGCCGAGATGCTATCAGGGATCCGCAGTATTGTCCCGGATAATTTTCTGCTTGTACCGGGAGTTGGGGCACAAGGCGGGAGCCTGGCAGATGTAGTTAAACATGGTATGAATGCACAGTGCGGCTTACTCGTGAATTCATCAAGAGGGATTATTTATGCCGGAACGGGAAAGGATTTTGCTTCCAAAGCGAGGGAAGAAGCACAGAAGCTCCAGGTTGAAATGGCAGGTTACTTAAACAATTTAAATTAATAAATACAGGAATATATCTATGAAAGTTTTACGTTTTTATATCATTTACCGTCTTCCGATAATTATTGTGCTGATCGCATTAGGTGTGCTTTCCCATGTTTATGATGATGCAATCACTGCATGGATTCTTTACATCACCGCTGCGATATCATTGCTTCTTTATTTTATGATGGGAACCATGCGATTGGTTCAGGAAGCCGTTACTGAAGGTGATCCCGAACTTGCGATGAAGTATATTAATATGATCAAATTTCCGCGATTATTGTTCAAGCCCATTCGTGCTGCATATTATATGATCCAGAGTAATCTGTCCCTGGCCACAGACGATCTTGCAACCGCGGAAAAGAATATCCGGAAGAGTCTTAATACAAAATCCAAGATTGTTGGCGACATGGAAGGCACAAACCTTATGCAGCTTGCATTCATCCAGTTGAAAAAAGGTGAGATGAAGGAAGCTCGTTTGAATCTCCTTGCAGCGGTTAAAGCCGGGATCCCTGATAAGGAAAGCCAGGCTGCATGTTACCTGCAGTTATCTTCCATTGAAATTCAGCGCAAGCAAAACCGGATCGGGAAAGAATATTTCAGGAAGGCAAAAGCCCTGAAGCCAAAGTCGGATGAAATTGTTAAGCAGATCAACCAGATGGAAAAACATATTGCCCGCCTCCCGGGTTAAGATAAATCCTCATCACCTGATGAGGATTTTTTTTGGCTTTCAACTCATTATCACAACCCTTTAACGATTAATGCCGGTAAGCTCCCCGGTTTCAATGTAATTTTGTTTAAACCAACATTCTGAAACCATGAGAAGTCCAGTAAAAATATTGATAAGCACGGCTTTTTTATTCTCACTCGCAGGGACCCAGCAGTCGTGTACAAAAGAAAAACAGGAAGAAATTGCTTATAATGTAGCCACTTCCTACATTAATAAAGGGAAATGGAAAGTAACAAAGTTTATGGAGGATGGCAGGGACCAGACCGGTCATTTTAACGGTTATGTTTTCCAGTTCAATACAGATGGCTCTGTAACGGCTTCTAAGGGTAGCAGTGTTGTTAAAGGTACCTGGTCAACCGGTGCAGACAACAGTAAGTCTAAATTTGTCATGAACTTTCAGTCCTCCCCCTTTGATGAGCTTAGCGAAGATTGGGTAATTAAGAGCGGAACAGCAAATTCAATGCAGATGGAACACGTAAGTGGAGGTGACGGCAGTGTGGATTACCTTAATTTCGAAAAAATATAAGCGGAGTTAAAAAGAATAAAAAGCGGAATGTGGTTTTTCATTCCGCTTTTTTAATATACGTTGGCGATCTGGATCAGTTTTTTAATATTAGTTATTCTGATTTTTTTTCCCTCAGTTTCAATAAGGCCTTCATCCCGGAACTCCCGGATCAGCCTCACAACGGTTTCGACAGCAGTTCCTACAAAATTGGCAAGATCTTCCCTGGAAAGTACAATCTCCGTCTTTTTGGTGTCCTTGCCTTTGTCCTTAAACTTTTCTATAAGAATTAAAAGACTTAAGGCCAAACGTTCGCGTACCGACTTATGTGAGAATGCAACTATAATGTTTTCAAGGACCCCGAACTTATGGCTCAGGTTCTTCAGGAGACGATCAGAAAGTACTTTTGATTCATTCAGCAGCTGAAGAAAATCCGTTTTTGGTATGAATGCTATTATAGAGTCTTCAAGCGCAGTTGCAGAATCATGAAAAGGCTCATCACTTAACAATGCAGGATATCCGAAAATCTCCCCGCTGTTGCAGACATAAATAATCTGCTCCTTACCGTTCTGTCCCGATTTGAATTTTTTGATCCTACCTTTAATCAGATAAAATATTCCTGAAGGATATGTTCCTTCAATAAAAATGCTTTTACCTTTCTTTATTTTATTAGTGATCATTTTTGATTCGAGAAACTTCAAGTCTGTCTTTGGCAAACCTGACATTACACTATCACTTCTTAAGTGATACTTCTCTATTGAAAATCCCGATGAATTTGGCATAGCTCAAAAGTAATTGAATAGTATTGTTTATTACTTGATTTTAGTCAACTTATAGGTTGATTTAACTCTGAGGAACCCTGGTTCTAACCCATTAGGAATGAACGTTTTATGGTTGAATAAATTAAGATCCCTCTTCGAAGTTTATCTTATATAAGAGCAATTTTTAAAAATTATGCCAGTCGAAACGGTTGATATGAGCCTGGCAAATATTCAGTTGATTTTAGCAGGCAGGAGAGCATTTTCTGCGGTTAAACTAACAAGTTTAAGGCATAGTAATAAAACGTTTTCTCACTGGTTAAGTTGCCGGGGTGGGGAATTTTAAATCTCTTTTTTCCCGAAGAGTATATTTTTAAATGGTTTTCTAACCACCAACAATCATTTTTCGGGTTTTAGCGATTTTTTTCCGGTTCCTGGCGATTGCGATATAAAAATCTGCCTGCTCACCATTAATTTAGATATTAAATAATACGTAAATATGCTGAACACGATCCTGCTTGTTGATGATGATCCGGATGATCAATATATATTTAATAATGCTTTAAAAGAAGTAGATAAATCCATTTTTCTTTCCATTGCCAAGGATGGGGTGAATGCCTTTGAAAAGCTAAAAATCATAACGCCGGATCTCATATTCCTTGATATGAATATGCCAAGGATGAACGGTATGGAATTTCTTGCTAAATTCAACGCCCTTAGCCCGTTTAACCGTATACCGGTTGTGGTTTATTCTACTTCGACCAACATCCAGGATAAATCTAAAGTCAGGGCGCTTGGTGCGAGGGATTGTATAGAAAAGCCGGTATTGTTCGAGGATACCGTTGATACGATCCGGAAGGTTATCCAAAATTACCAATCCAACGTCCGCCAGGGCTGAAGCGGGTTACAGCAGTACATTCATACCACTTACCGAAAATGCGCAAACACGCGGCCTGTTTCAAAGTAATTTTACAGCTGTAATAATAAAAACAAAAAATGATTATGAATGCGAATTACAATCTGCTCCCAATAAATGAGAAAGCAGAAATTCTATGGGCGGAAGGAAAATTTATTGAAGCGGTAGAGCTTAATAATTTTGATGTTTCACTTTATTCCCTGGAAGACCAGTTTTTTGAGATCTATTATTCTGTTGATAACAGCAGGATCGAAAAGATCAGTCCGTTAAAAGATCCCCAGGCACTGAAAAGATATCAGAAAAATTCCCAGCCTAATTAACTCTTCCACTGAAATATTTCAGCAGTGAAAGAATATTTCAGAATAATTTTCAGCCTCTGATTCCTGATGGCTTAATTACTACTTTCGCGAAATGACGGAAGAGTTTTTACATCACATCTGGAAATTTAAATTGTTTGATCTGAATGGTCTCATGACCACCAGCTCGGAAGAAGTCGATATAGTTAATGCAGGTGAACATAATTTTCATTCAGGCCCCGATTTCTTTAATGCGAAAATAAGAGTGGGCGGTACCCTGTGGGCAGGAAATGTAGAAGTACACGTTAATGCATCTGACTGGAACAAACATAACCACCAGCATGACAAGGCTTACGATAATATCATTCTGCATGTGGTGAATAATGCTGATGAAAAAATATTCCGGTCATCAGGTGAGGAGATACCGACAATTGAGTTAAAAAGCCGGATCCGAAGAAAATTACTTGATAATTATCTTGATTTTAAAAGCTCGAATGGCTGGGTGTCATGTGAAAGGAATATTTCGCATGTGCCCGGACTTATATTAAATTCAACCATAGATAAATTACTGGTGGAGAGGCTTGAATCCCGCTCCGTTTCATTGCTTCAGCGTCTCAGGCTGACCAACAATGATTGGGAGGAATGTTTTTACCAGCTGCTTGCCCGTAGTTTCGGATTTAAAATAAATGCGGACCCATTTGAACTTCTTTCAAAGTCTGTTTCCTATCACACTATCAATAAACACAAAAACAGTCTGTTCCAGGTGGAAGCCCTTCTCTTTGGCCAGGCAGGTTTGCTTGAAAAGCATTTTGAGGATAAATATCCTGCTTCCCTGCAGAATGAATATGTTTTTCTCAAAAGAAAGATCGGCCTCAAATCCCTCGACAGTCATCTCTGGAAATTTCTGCGCCTGAGACCATCCAATTTTCCTACGGTCCGGATTGCGCAATTTGCTTCACTGCTTAACAACTCATCCTGCCTTTTCTCAAAGATCCTTGAAGCAGATTCAATAGAAGCTTTAAGAAACCTGGTCAATGTTTCGGTTTCTGAATACTGGCACACGCATTATCTTTTTGATAAAGTCTCTGGCAGGAAAAATAAAACCATTGGCGAACCAGGGATCGATATTATTATCATTAATACGATCATTCCTTTTCTTTTTGTTTACGGCAGGCAAATGGCAGAAGATAAATATTCCGAACGCGCGCTGGATTTTCTTCATTGGATTGGGCCGGAATCAAATTCCATTACCGAAAGCTGGAAGAGGTTAGGCATCCCTCTTGAAAATGCCGGTACTTCCCAGGCGTTGCTCCAGCTGAAAAACGAGTATTGCTCGAAAAAAAGATGCCTTGATTGCAATGTGGGTAATTATGTACTTAAAAATTCTTAATTTAGAGCTTGAAACACAAATATTCAGATGATCAGGCACATTCAAAATTGGTTCGAGGCAAGGGCATTCGGAGTATGTACATGGTGGGGTAAAAAATTGGGGATTAACACAACAAAGATCCGTATGTATTTTATATACCTGTCGTTTTTTACGGTTGGATCTCCTGTAATCATGTATTTTATAATGGCTTTCATCCTCGAAAACAAGCAATATTTCAAACCGCTGAAGAGCAAACGCAGAAGTGTCTGGGATCTATAATTCCGGAAAGCATAATTCTACTATTTATGAAAAAAATACTGATCACCGGGAGTAATGGGCTTCTTGGGCAAAAGATTGTTTATGAACTGCTGAAGCGGAATGATGTTCGGATTGTGGCTACTTCCACAGGAGAGAACCGGATGACAGTGAAAGAAGGGTATTTGTACGAGTCCCTTGACATAACTGATCTCCCGGCAGTGAGAGCGGTACTTGGTAAACATTTACCGGATGCAATTATAAATACCGCAGCCATGACGAATGTTGATCTCTGTGAATCAAAAAAAGACGAATGCTTCACATTGAACGTCAGCGCTGTTCAGAACCTGGTGGACGTTATAACGGAGATCAAAGAAGTGAAGGAGATCCATTTGATCCATCTTTCAACGGATTTTATTTTTGACGGTAAAAAAGGTTCGCCATATATTGAAACAGATGAGCCTAATCCATTGAGTCATTATGCCTGCAGTAAAGTGGAATCAGAAAAGATTCTTCAGGAAAGTAAAATAAGATGGGCAATCGCGAGAACGATTATCGTTTACGGGGTCGCTGATAACCTGAGCCGTTCCAATATTGTTTTATGGGCGAAAGATGCATTAAGCAAAGGTCAGAAGATAAATGTTGTCAATGATCAGTTCAGGGCGCCAACGTTGGCTGAAGATCTTGCAAAAGGCTGCATCCTGATCGCTGATAAAGCTGCGACAGGCATTTATCATTTATCAGGCCCCGAAACTTTCAGTATCCTGGACCTTGTGTATAAGGTTGCAGATTTCTGGAAGCTTGATAAATCATTGATTACTCCTGCTAAATCGGATTCTCTTAATCAGCCTGCAAAACGACCGGCTTATACAGGATTTGTAATTGAGAAAGCCAAAAGGGAACTTGGATATGATCCGCTTTCTTTTGAGGCTGGATTAAAGGTGCTGGCCGGGCAGCTGAAATAAACCTTAGATTTTTATCCCTATCACCAGGATATCATCAACCTGTTCACGGTTGCTTTTCCATTTATCGATCGTTTTTTCAATGATTGATTCCTGGATCGCCATTGGTTCATCATGAATGTTTGAGAAAAGGACCTTCAGGTTTTTTGTCATGAATTTTTTACCATGCTCTCCGCCAAACTGATCAACAATTCCATCGGAAAAAATATAAAGACAATCCTTGTTTTCCAGGATTAAGCGGTGAGTGTTGAAGTTCCTGCTTTCTTCTGTCTGGATCCCACCGATAGAGAATTTATTACCCTTTATTTCTTCCAGCTGAGGGTCCTTCTCACGTATAACCCAGAGGGGCCGCTGGGCACCTGCAAATTCTATCTCAGTTTCCGAATTGAACACCACAAGTGCGATGTCCATGCCATCCCGGTTTTCGGGATGTTCATCCTGTTTGAGCGCCTTTTTTATTTCCAGGTGTAAAGCATCAAGGATCCTGCCTGCATTTGTAATGCCCTTTTCATATACGATCTGGTTCAGCAGGTTGTTGCCGATCATGCTCATTAATGCACCCGGTACGCCATGACCTGTACAATCACAGGCGGCAACCAGGCGTTTCCCATCCTTTTCGCCATACCAGTAAAAATCCCCGCTTACAATGTCTTTCGGTTTGAAGAGGACAAATGCATCAGGGAAAAGTTTGTATTTAAGTTCACGCGGGGGAAGGCAGGCATCTTGGATTCTTTTTGAGTAATTAATACTGTCAGTGATATCCTTGTTCTTTATTTCTATTTCTTCATAAGCCACCGATAAGGCCTTGTTAGCTTTTTTCTTGGCTACATTCCCTCTGAAAAGGAAAAAGGCAAATGCGGCAACAAGAATGCAGAAGATGATCAGGTAGACCTTGAATTTTTTTTCCTGTTCAAGTTTTTCATCGGAAAGGGCCTTGTTCTTTTCGAGCGAACTGATCATAAGCTCTTTTTTCTCCGATTCATATTTGGCCGACATCTCATTTATCTGCTCACTGTTGTTCTCATTATAAATGGAGTCTTTCAGGATGATGAACGCCTCAAGATAAGTATTGGCAGCAGCATGGTCTTTATTGGCAGCATGCGCATTCGCGAGCTGCATGTAAGCTTCTGACAGAAGGGTTTTAAAATGGAATTCTTTTGCGATCTTCATCGCTTTTTCGGCAAGCACGATCGCTTCTTTAGCTTTGTGCCTCTTCAGGTATGCCGAGGCAAGTGCATTGTAACATTCTCCCATGTTGTAATGATCATCCAGCTTTTCATGCAATTCTGCCGATCTTTTTAATGCTTCGATTGCAAGATCATAATTTTCCATCTCAAGGTAAAGGCCTCCGAGATTACCATAGCTGGTTGCCACACCCTTTATGTTCCCGATTGAATCGGCAAGTTGAATTGTACGTTGTGAGTAGAGGAGGGCTTCATCAAATCGTTTGAGGAATTTATATGCAATACTCAGGTCATCATAATTTGCGACAAGCGCCAGGTTGTTCTTTAGTTCCTTGTTCAGTTCAAGAGATTTGAAATAATATTTTAACGTAAGGGGATAATTCTGCTGTCCCTGGTAGATCCAGCCGATATTCCTGTAACAGTCTGCCATGCCCTGTTTATCCCTTGTGGCCTCAAAAATCTTCAGGGCTTTGAAATAATGATCGGATGATGCCGAGTAGTCTCCTGCAAACCAATAAAGATCACCTAAGCTGTTGTGAACGGCTCCTTCTGTTTTTTTTAAGCCTTTTTTATTTGTAAAAGCGAGTGCTTCGTTAAGATATTCAAAAGATTTTTGGCGGTCGTATTCTTTGTAAGCACCGGAGAGATTTATTAATATGACTGCTTTAGCACTATCAGCAGTATTCCTGTCCAGTTCCGATTTAAGCGAATCAATTGTACGGCTTTGTGCATACCCCCGGGTTGCCGCGGCAATAAGAAAGAAAGTATAGAAATATTTCAAATGACGCAGTTTCATATTTTTATCCCTATAACAAGTATATCATCAATCTGTTCCCGCGAACCCTTCCACTTTTCTATCGTTTTATCCAATAAGCGCTCCTGCACATTAACCGGCAAATAATGATTTGTAATAAGCAGCTCTTTGAACTGCCTGCTCATGAATTTTTTTCCTGAATCACCCCCGAACTGATCTGCATAGCCATCGGTAAAAATATAGACAAGAGTTCCCGGGCTTAGCGTGAAAAGATGTTTTTTGAAAGATTTCTCTTTCTCTTCCTGTAATCCGCCTATGGAATGTTTATCAGCTTTGATTTCTGTAAGCATTCCATCCTTAATTATCCACAGGGGACGGTGTGCGCCCGCGTATTCAAGCTCATTCGTGTTATTAAAGCATAACAGGGCGATATCCATACCGTCTTTGGTTGCTTCATGCCCATCCTGCTTTAGTGCCTTGCGGATCTCAATGTTAAGTTTAGCCAGGATAATTTCAGGTGAAGTGACCCCGCTTTCATTTACGATCTGGTTCAGGATATTATTTCCGATCATGCTCATCAATGCTCCCGGAACGCCATGGCCCGTGCAGTCACACGCTGCTATGAGCCGTTTGCCATCCTTTTCCGCGAACCAGTAAAAATCCCCGCTGACAATATCTTTAGGCTTGAAAAGGATGAAAGCTTCCGGGAAGATCCGCTGTTTTAATTCTTTGTCAGGAAGTATCGCCTCCTGGATCCGTTTTGCATAATTAATACTGTCGGTAATATCTTTGTTTTTTTCTTCTATGACTTTTTTCTGCTCAACAATTTCATGTGTGCGTTCAGTTACCTGGATCTCCAGTAATTCTTTCTGTGTTTCGAGGATCTTCTGCTTTTCTTTTTCCTGTTCAATGTTCTTTGCAGAAAGTGTTTCTACTTCTTTCAGCTGGCGCGAAAGATTCCTGCTGGTTTTCGCGAAGTCGCTTGCCAGGTAGATCGTCATCGAGACAGGGATGCTTAATGTTGCATAAAGTACAAGCAGCCCGAGAAAAAATCCCGCCCAGTCATTCGCAGTAAAGTTTACATTGCCTGACATGGAGAGCACAAAGAAAATGCTGAAAAAGACAATGGTCGCAATAATCCCGGTCCCGATGATCCATGCGCCTTCACGTTTTTTTATGATCGCATAAATAATTATACGAAGGGATTCCACTGCAAAGATGCCATTCAGGAGCCAGCCGTAATAAGGGATTTCCTTATGAAGAATATTTAGGATCATATCCGCTGCAAACAGGATGATCCAAAGCCAGAAGACCTTTGGGAAACGCGGATAGAATATAGAATAAAGCATTGCCAGGAGGGCGGGGATGTAAAAGTCGGGCAGGAAGCCGAAAAGAAAATTGATCGTAAGGACAAAATCCGGGATCATGAAGTTCTTCTGAATAGTTATAAATAAAAAGACAGTCCCGAATGCGCCAGCGAAGATGCTGTAATACAGGTTGGATCTTTTTGTCCGGTAAAAAAGATAAAACATCAGGTGAAGAAAGCTAAGCGCCAGGAAAAACGTGAAGTAAAAGATGAAGATGGCAGTGGCAATATTTGAATTTATGTACGTGAAGAAAATACTTTTATCCATGTCACCGATCCTCATGTGGAAGCCGCATACAGAGTGGATATTCTTCCGGTGGTTATTTACGGCTTCTGCGTTGGCATATCTTACGGCAATCACCTGTACGCCTTCGTGTTCAAAAAGCAGGCTTACAGGAACTCCCTGGGGATCGCTGCGTTCTTCTTTGCCTGGATCTTTTACATTGATCTCCCCGAACTTGTGGATCAGTTTTCCATTAAGGTATATCTCCGAAGCGCCATTCTGAGAAATACACAGTGCAAGTGGCTTGTTTATGAATTTATTTCCCGGAAGGAGGTGCAGGCGAAACCATCCTATGCCTTCAAATGTACCCGTTGGAATAACTTTAAGGTCGAGAGAAGGATTAAGATATGGCCATGTACTGTCATTAAATGATGTTTCTTTCCACTTCAGGTCATCGCCTTTGTGATATCGCCAGCTGGTTTGTATTGGTATGGAAGGGTCGGTGAAGGAATCTGAAGGTTTCGAGCCGGGCAGGGAGTCGAGATGGAAAACTGGTGTGTCCTGGGCACTTAGTGAAATGATAAAAGCCAGGTAAAAGAAAACGAATGTAATTTTTCTCATTAATCAAATATAGTACAATAATAACAGAGGGATAAAATTGAATGGTAATTCGATTTAAGAGATGGAAACCCGGTTTGTAAAAAAGATTTGGCTTTTTTAATTGTTTGGATTTATAATCAAATCTTGTATATATTTGGAACTCATTCAAAATAAAAAATATTATGGCAAACTTAGGTATTAAAAAACCTCTTGATAAATTAATGGCGGAAGCTGATGACAGCGAAAAAGGATTGAAAAGAACCCTTGGCGCTGGTAATCTTGTCGCATTAGGAATAGGCGCTATTATTGGAGCTGGTTTGTTTGTAAGAACTGCAGCTGCGGCAGCAGACAATGCCGGTCCTTCCGTGACCATAGGGTTTATAGTCGCAGCGATCGGTTGCGCCTTTGCCGGATTATGTTATGCTGAATTCGCTTCAATGATTCCTATTGCCGGTAGCGCTTATACCTATTCTTATGCTACAATGGGTGAGTTTGTTGCCTGGATCATTGGATGGGATCTTGTACTGGAATACGCGCTTGGAGCTGCAACGGTTGGTATCGCCTGGAGCGAATACCTTAATAAATTGCTTGAATACTTTGGAATGCATATTCCTTATGAATGGTGTCATTCTCCATTTGAAAAATTTACCAATGCTTCCGGAGTTGTTGCAGAGCATGGTATTATGAATCTTCCTGCATTGTTTATTATTATCCTGTTGTCTTTTCTGCTTATTAAAGGCACGAAAGAATCGGCTTGGATCAATGGAGTTATTGTAATTACCAAGGTTTCTATTGTAATCTTATTTATTCTGTTTGGATGGTCTTATATGAATCCGGTTAATCACATGCCTTATATTCCCGAAGCAACCGTTTACACGGATTCGAACGGGTTGGAGCATAACTATGGCGGTATCATGGGGATCTTAGGTGCTGCGGGGGTTGTGTTCTTTGCTTTTATAGGTTTTGATGCGGTTTCAACTGCAGCTCAGGAGGCAAAGAATCCTAAACGTGATATGCCAATAGGAATTTTAGGATCGCTTGCTATTTGTACCATATTGTATATTTTGTTTGCTCACGTTCTTACAGGAGTAGCGTCAGTGGATGATTTCCGGAATAACGGACGGGAAGCTTCAGTAACTTATGCGATCAATACATATATGTTGGAATATGGCTGGCTGGCAAAATTAGTCACCGTTGCCATCTTAGCCGGTTTCTCTTCAGTAATTCTTGTTATGTTAATGGGACAGTCCCGGGTTTTTTATTCAATGAGCGTTGATGGACTTGTACCTAAAATGTTCTCTAATCTTCATCCAAAATACAGGACTCCATATAAATCAAATCTTTTCTTTTTAGGATTTGTTGGTTTGTTTGCAGCATTTGTTCCTGGAGATATCGTAGGGGATATGACAAGTATAGGTACTCTGTTCGCTTTCATCCTAGTATGTGCAGGAGTATGGATCATGCGTGTGAAAAACCCTGAACTAAAGCGCCAGTTTAAAACACCTTTAGTACCACTAGTTCCAATTCTAGGGATAGTTGTTTGCGGTGCAATGATCTTTGGTTTGGGATGGCCCAACTGGGCTCGTCTTGGTGTATGGATGCTTATTGGTGTTGCTTTTTATTTTATTTATGGAATTAAAAACAGCAAGTTGAATAATCCCGGTAAGGATAAGGAATAATATATACTTCCACTATCGAAAGGACGGTAAACACCGTCCTTTTTTTAATTTCTATTAGACTATAATGTCAGAAGGAAAACAAGGATTAAAACGTACACTCGGACTTGCAGATGCTACCAGTATCGTAGCCGGATCAATGATTGGGTCCGGGATTTTTATTGTTACATCCCAGATGTCCCGCGACCTGGGTTCAGCAGGCTGGCTCCTTGTGGTCTGGATCCTTACCGGTCTTATAACTGTATTCGCAGCATTAAGTTACGGTGAGCTTGCCGGGATGATGCCGAACGCAGGAGGACAATTCGTTTATATTCAGCGCGCCTACGGAAGAATGATTTCGTTTCTGTATGGCTGGACGGTGTTTACGGTTATCCAGACAGGTGTGATCGCAGCAGTTGCAGTCGCTTTTGCAAAATATACTTCCGTGTTTTTTCCTGAGCTTAACAATTCTCTTTTTTCTATCGGGACTTTTAAAGTAACGTATGCCCAGCTTGTGGGAATGCTGAGTGTGATCCTTCTTACATTCATAAACAGCAGGGGAGTAAGGAATGGAAAAAGCATCCAGTTAATATTCACATCGGCAAAGCTGTTTGCCCTTTTTGCCCTGATCATCCTTGGTTTAGCTATTGGCTTCAGGAGTGATGTGATTGCGCAGAACTTCCAGGATATGTGGGCTGCAAGCCGTACTGTGATAAATGAAGATGGCAGTTTGAATGTAATCCCGCTTGCAGGCTCTGCATTGTTGGGTGCAATGGGTGCGACAATAATTAATTCATTATTTTCCAGCGATGCCTGGAACAATGTAACCTTCATTGCTGCAGAAATTAAAGATCCTAAAAGAAATATTCCGAGAAGTTTATTCTTAGGGACATTAATTGTTACAGTTATCTATATACTCGCAAATGTGGCATACCTGGCATTGCTCCCAATGAAAGGTAATCCCGGTGCAGTTGATGTAATGGGCCAGGGGATCATGTTTCCAAGTAATGACAGGGTGGGGGCGGCAGCAGCTTCAGTGATCTTTGGAGATCCGGGTGTTGCGATTATGGCAATATTGATCATGGTTTCCACTTTTGGATGTAACAATGGATTGATTCTCGCAGGCGCCCGTTTGTTCTATGCAATGGCTAAGGACGGATTGTTCTTTAAAAAAGCGGCTGAGCTGAATGAAAAGCAGGTGCCTGCAAAAGCATTGTGGCTGCAATGCATCTGGGCATGTGTACTTTGTCTTTCAGGTAAATATGGAGATCTTTTAACTTATGCAACATTCGCCTCGCTGCTGTTTTATATTTTAACAATAGGCGGGATCTTCATCCTTCGTAAAAAGGAACCGGATACAGAGAGACCATACAAAGCTTTCGGATATCCATTAATTCCAGCTTTATATATCCTGATCACTTCCGCGATCTGCATTGACCTTCTTATTTATGATACTGTTAACACCGGGCTCGGATTGCTGATTGTATTACTGGGCATCCCGGTTTATTATCTTACCCAAAAGCGCCAGCCGGCAGACTAAACACGAACTAAACGAACTACTCAAATTTACTGCTCCGCAATTTATTACGATCTGTTACAAACAGATTGGTAGATTAATATTAATTCGTAATAAGCAGATTTAAATGAAGCAAATTGTTCGTGACTACCTCACTTTTAACAAACGTGAACGGAACGGGGTATTCGTTCTTTTGATGATCATTACCATTTTACTCGTGTATTTAAATATTTCAGAAAATTTTTATGAGATCGAACACGTGGATGTAACACGGTTCAGCAGGGAACTTGATTCACTGGCTGCCATCAAAAAACCGGCTGACGGAGAAGATGCCCGGGAGAAAGCTCCCGTGCTTTTTAAAAGTGAAATCCACGCAGCGCAAAAAGCTGAACGCTTTAATTTTGATCCAAACGGACTTTCTGCCAATGATTGGAAAAGACTTGGATTGAGCGAAAAGCAAATCAGGATGATAAAGAATTTTGAAAGTAAAGGCGGAAAGTTCCGGAAAAAAGAAGACCTCGGGAAAATGTATTGCATCTCACCTGAATTGTACCGCTCCCTGGAAGCTTTTATCCGGATCCAGCCGCAGCCGTCTTTATTTGCAGAAGGGAGAGTAGAGCCGCCAAACGTTCCCGGGAATACGCCACCGGCAGCATCCAGGGTAGAGCTCAATTCTGCAGATTCGGCAATGCTTACTACTGTAAAAGGAATCGGGCCTTTTTTCGCGAAACAGATAATAAAGTACCGGAATTCCCTCGGAGGATTTCATTCAAAAGAGCAGTTGCTCGAGGTTTGGAAATTCGACAGTGAAAAATATGCTATAGTAGAGGGCCATATTACAGTTGATGCCTCAAGAGTGCGAAAGATTAATATAAACACCTGTGAAGCAGCCGAACTAAAGATCCCTTACATCAAATGGAACGTAGCCAATGCAATAGTCAATTACCGGAAGCAGCACGGAAAGTTCAAAACTATTGAAGAGATCAGGAACACAGATTTGGTGGATGAAGAAACACTCCGTAAAATTGCACCGTATTTAATTGTTGATTTGGAGAAATAGAGAGATAAAGTTACAAGTCTGAATAATTCTACGATCTCCATTTCAACAATCCTAAAATTCTTGCAATGATCGAACAAAAAATAAAGTCAGTTATCCGCGATGTGCCCGATTTTCCTAAGCCGGGAATATTATTTAAAGACATCACTCCGATATTGCATGATCAGGAGTTGTGCACTGAAATAGTTAATGCTTTCTCGGAAAAACTTTCAGGCCAAAAAATAGATGCAATTGTGGGAATTGAGAGCCGGGGCTTCCTTTTCGGTTTCGCGCTTGCAAATAAATTAAACGTACCGTTCGTGCTCGTGCGTAAAGCAGGGAAGCTCCCCTATAAAAAGATTGCTTTTGAATATTCACTTGAGTACGGCACGGCAAAAGTGGAAATGCATGAAGATGAAATCCGGGAAGGCTGGAATGTCCTGATTCATGATGATCTGCTGGCAACGGGAGGAACCGCGGAGGCTGCAGCAAAGCTTATACAGATGCAGGGCGGGAATGTGGCAGGATTTGCTTTTTTGGTGGAGCTTGAGTTTTTGAACGGTAAGAAGAAGTTGCAGCAGTACAGTAAAAACAGTATTTCCCTTGTCACATATTGATCTTTGACACTTCGATTTATTGCAATGCCTTACTGATACAAGGTATCTTTCTCAGATTCCGTCTCTTTAAGCGTGCACATCCTCTATGCACGGATTTGCAAATTCGTATAAATTCGTTATCCGTACATCAATAAATTGTATATTTTTGCCACTCTTAAACAAAACTGAAACACTATGGATTTTAGTACGAATGAAAATCAGCACATGATCGCTGACATGATAAAAAAGTTTGGTGAAGATCACATCCGTCCGAAAATGATGGAGTGGGACGAGTCGCAGGAATTTCCGGTGCAGGTTTTTAAAAAGCTTGGTGAGCTTGGATTAATGGGTGTTTTAGTGCCCCAGGAGTATGGCGGATCAGGTTTTTCATATACAGAATACGTAACAGCTATCAGCGAACTCGCAAAAGTTTGCGGATCCATCGGATTATCGATGGCAGCACATAATTCATTATGTACAGGCCATATCCTGGCTTTCGGTAATGAAGAGCAAAAGAAAAAATACCTTCCTAAATTAGCTACAGCTGAATGGATCGGTGCCTGGGGATTAACTGAAACAGGAACTGGTTCGGATTCAGGCGGGATGACCACAACGGCTAAGAAAGACGGAGATTACTTTATAATTAATGGTTCCAAGAACTTTATCACGCATGCCATTTCCGGAGATGTAGCGGTAGTGATCGTTCGTACAGGCGAAAAAGGCTCTAAAGGAATGTCCGCTTTCATCATTGAAAAAGGTACACCGGGGTTCAAATCGGGAAAAAAGGAAAATAAGCTGGGAATGCGTGCTTCGGAAACGGCAGAGCTGATCTTTGATAACTGCAAGGTGCATAAAGATCAGATGCTGGGGCAGGAGGGAGACGGATTCGTGCAGGCTATGAAAGTGCTTGATGGCGGCCGGATCTCAATAGCTGCTCTGTCTTTAGGGATTGCGAAAGGCGCGTTTGACGCGGCATTAAAATATTCTAAAGAGCGTGAGCAGTTCGGTAAGCCGATCTCACAGTTCCAGGCGATATCTTTTAAATTAGCCGATATGGCAACAGAGATAGAAGCGGCTGAGTTACTTACATTTATGGCGGCTGACAGGAAGAATAAAGGCCTGAAAATGACCAAGGAAGGTGCTTTTGCGAAATATTATGCATCCGAAGTATCGGTTAGGGTTTCTACGGAAGCAGTTCAGATCTTCGGTGGATATGGCTATACCAAGGATTTTCCGGCAGAAAAATACTACCGCGATTCCAAGCTTTGCACTATCGGTGAGGGGACTTCCGAGATCCAAAAACTGGTAATTGCGAGGGAAATAATGAAATAAGGCCGTTAAAACTTAAAATAAACCTGATTTTTTAGGGTTTGTAATTTAGGATTTAGAAATTTTTCCTATATTTGCATCCCGATTAAAAATTGGAGAGTAGAGAAAAATGGTGAATGTTAAAATTCTCCGGATCAGCAAATCAACAAATCAAAAATTTAAACAATGTTAATAGTTCAAGTTAAAGAAGGCGAAGCAATCGAAAAAGCACTTAAAAAATTCAAAAAGAAATTTGAAAAAACAGGTGTTGTAAAAGAATTACGTGAGCGTCAGAAATTCACAAAACCATCAGTTGTTTTCCGCGAGAAAAAGATCAAAGCTATCTACAAAGAGAAGTTACAGCGCAACGCTGAGGACTAACTCAACCAGATAAGATATATATTTAAAAGGAATGATTTATATTATTTGCATAATATGAATCATTCCTTTTTTATTGCTATACCCCCAAAATATGATGTTAATGAAAGCGAAAATTACTTTTCTCTGTTTACTAATGGCTTTAATCTCAGGTATAAAAGCTCAAACTTATGTAACGATTCCGGATCCTAATTTTGTCTGGTACCTGCAATCTGTTTATCCCACATGCATGAGCGGTAATCAGATGGATATTACCTGTCCCGCGATTCAAAATGCAACAACTTTGAATGTTGATAATATTTCAATTGCAGATTTGACCGGTGCGCAGTATTTTACAAACCTCCAGGTGCTTAGTTGTAATAATTGCAACTACATTACCAGCTTACCGTCATTGCCATCTTCACTGCTTACATTATCTTGCTTTGGCAACGATATTACAAGTTTGCCATCTTTACCTTCCTCGCTTGAAATATTGGACTGCGGAAATAATGCGTTAACTGCTCTGCCTCCCTTACCAACAGGTCTCAAGGAACTAACCTTCCGGCTGAATCAGGTAACTAATTTACCCGCAACCTTGCCGGTGGGCCTTGAAGTTTTAGATTGCGGCTATAACCTGCTTCCTAATCTTCCGACATTACCTGAATCGTTGACTTATCTTGATTGCTCGGGGAATATGTTAACTAATTTGCCGGTATTGCCAAATTCAATTGAGTGGCTTTTATGCCGTTTAAATCAGTTGACAAGTTTACCAACTCTGCCTGATTCACTCCTCCAGCTTTATTGTCATGGTAATCAATTAACCACCTTACCTGCTCTGCCGAATAAACTCATAGTCATATTTGCCTATGATAATGCTTTATCTTCATTACCATCACTGCCAAATGCTCTTGGAGAATTACAGATCGGGAATAATGATTTGCAAAATTTACCTCCATTACCCAATTCGATGTCTGTATTGGTTTGCAGCGATAATAATATTTCTTGTTTTCCTACTTTTCCCAATTCTATAGTACCAAATGGGATCATTCTCACAAATAACCCGTTTTCATGTCTGCCAAATTATATTTCAGGTATGGATGCCACTTTACTTTCATATCCTATCTGTGACATATCGGACACCGTGAACAATCCGGCAGGTTGCAGCCCTGCAATGGGGATTATGGGAGTTATTTATAATGATATTAATTTTGATTGCTCTTTGGGTTTTTCAGACGGGAGATGGGATAATGTTTCTGTGAAGCTCTTTAACTCAGCAGATAGTCTTCTGGCTCAAACGTATTCTATAACGAATGGATATTATTATTTTTCTGCACCGGCAGGCACCTACAAAATAAGGATAGACACTTTGGATTCACCTCTAATTGCAGGTTGTATTGCCTTTGGGATAGAATCTATTGTTACGATAACAAGCTCGCAGCCATTAATCAACAATGTTAATTTTGCCTTGTCATGTAAGCCGGGGTTTGATATTGGTGTTCAGGCGGTTTCTACTACAGGTTGGGTTTTTCCAGGTCAAATACATAATTTAAGAGTGAAAGCAGGTGATATGACTAGTTTTAACGGACCTCATTGCCTGGCTAATGTATCCGGCCAGGTAAATATAGCGGTTACGGGCCCGGTTATTTTTTCTGGTGTTCCTTCAGGCGCACTTACACCTGTAATTTCAGCCGGGGTTTTTACCTATAATGTTCCGAATTTTGAGAATGTAAATATTTTAGAAGATTTTGCTCTTATGTTTACAACAGCGACCACTGCTCAGGCGGGTGATCTGATCTGCATTGATGTAGAAGTGCTTACTGGCTTCAGCGGAGATAATAATCCGGTTAACAATACTTCTGAATATTGTTATCAGATAGTCAATTCCTATGATCCGAATATGAAAGAAGTATTTCCTGTTGGAGATGTGGCTCCAGGGTTCCAGGACTGGCTGACCTACACCATTCACTTTCAAAACACAGGAAACGCTCCCGCGATGAATATTCGCCTTGCAGACACACTTGACAGTGATTTTGATCTGGAAACGTTCCAGGTTATCAATTATAGTCATTTTAATACTGTTTCATTGGCAGGTTATAATCTTGATTTTAATTTCCCCAACATTCTGCTGGCCGACAGCATAAGCGATCCCGAAGGCTCAAAAGGTTTTGTTCAATACCGTATTAAACCTAACCCGGGTTTACCTTCAGGTACAACTATTGAAAATACAGCATCTATTTATTTTGATTATAATTCAGCGATCGTCACAAATACCACAGTTAACGAATTTGTTGAACCACTTTCCACGATTGAAAAATCCCATTCAAAAGTGAGCATCTACCCTAATCCCGGTACCGGTAAATTTTTTGTTGAACTGAGGGAAAATAAAGCTGGTAATGTATATTCGGTTGAAGTCTTTAATGTTATCGGATCGCAGGTTCTGAGTGTTAAAACAGCAAATGTTCAGAATGAAGTAGATCTTTCTGCAGAACAGAACGGAATTTATTTTGTGAAGGTAATCGGGCCTGGTGGTGTATTTACTGAAAGACTGATCAAGCAATAATTTTTTTAACATTTGTTGTACTGAAATTGAAAACTTTTATCGCATAGTTGCGTTTAAGAGATAGTTCTAATCGTGTGTGTATGATCTCCTCAAGAGACAATTTCATTCAATATCTTCAATACGAAAAGCGTTTTTCAAGCCATACGGTCCTTGCATATACAACCGATCTCACCCAATTTTACGATTATTTAGGCCATAATTATCAGGTAAAAGACCTCTCAGAGATAAATCATCTCCTGATCCGTTCCTGGATCGTTCAGATGATGGAGGAGAATATCAGTGCAAGGTCCATTAACCGTAAGATCACTACCCTTAAAACCTTCTATAAATTCCTTCTCCGGCAGGAACTGGTGACAGAAAATCCGATGTTAAAGATCCAAACCCCCAAAACGTCCAAACGATTGCCCGTTTTCGTGGGAAAGGATAAGATGGATAGAATCCTGGATAATATTAATGTTGAGGAAGGTGAGAAAGGAATAAGAAATAAACTGATAATCGAGCTGTTCTATGCAACCGGCATGCGTTTATCAGAATTGATCAACCTCAGGGATAAAAACGTTGACCTTTCTTCGTGTCAGCTTAAAGTATTGGGAAAGCGGAACAAGGAAAGAATAATCCCTTTCAGCCTGGAGCTGAAACGGAAGATAGAAGCCTATTTGGCAGCCAGGACAGCGGGAAGTGACGGTTATTTGATCGTTACGGTGAAAGGCAAAAAAATGTACGAAAAACTTGTTTATAATATCGTGAAGCGCTATCTTTCACTTGTTACAACAATTGATAAAAAAAGTCCTCATGTATTAAGGCATACGTTTGCAACGCACATGCTTAATAACGGGGCTGAGCTGAATGCTATCAAAGAATTACTGGGGCATGCAAATCTTTCTGCGACCCAGATTTATACTCATAATACAGTGGAAAAGCTGAAAAACATACATAAACAGGCACATCCGAGATCATAGCCGTTGGAATGAATTTTTCACATACAGATTGAGTAATTAAGAGCTAAATATAAATTAAACCAATAATTAAAACAGGAGGACAGAAAATGACCGTTAAGATTCAATCAGTGCATTTCGATGCCGATAAAAAGCTTTTAGAATTCGTTCAGGAACGTGTTGACAGGCTAAATCAATACTATGATGGCATTATCAACAGTGAAGTAATTCTGAAGATTGACAAAGCTGAAGGGACAGATAATAAAATAGCTGAAATACGCCTTCACATCCCCGGAAACGATCTTTTCGCTAAAAAACAATGTAAAAGCTTTGAAGAGGCCGTTGATACAAGTATTGATGCCTTGAAAACACAGGTAAAGAAACATAAAGAAAAAATAAAAGGCATGTAAGCCTTGCAGATTCAAAGATTTGTTTACATTTGCCCCGCTTTAGAAAAAGCGGGGCGTTTTTTTTATAAAAAAAACCTCATTTTTTTTGTTCATAAGCAAATGTTTACTAAATTTGCAGTCCTTTTTTAAGGAGCTCTTTTTTTAGGAAAAGGCGCAAAACTTTGAAGTTCTTTTGAAATAAGGTATTACAGCATAAGCCGATGTAGCTCAGTTGGCCAGAGCAGCTGATTTGTAATCAGCTGGTCGGGGGTTCGAATCCCTCCATCGGCTCTTTTTTAAATGTGATTTGTGATATTGCGGGGAGATACCAGAGTGGCCAAATGGGACGGACTGTAAATCCGTTGCGCAAGCTTCGAAGGTTCGAATCCTTCTCTCCCCACTTTTTTCGGAGAGAAAACTTGAAAAATTGAATAGTTCTTTAAAATCTTAAAAATGAAAAACGGTGCCTGTTGGTGCCGGCCGGTTAACCCGGATCTTTTTAAAGGAGTTTTGAATAATAATAAAAGCGGAAGTAGCTCATTTGGTAGAGCGTCAGCCTTCCAAGCTGAGGGTGGCCGGTTCGAGCCCGGTCTTCCGCTCTTTTTTAAACTCAATGCTCTCATTAAGCTGTTGTAGCTCAGTGGTAGAGCACTTCCTTGGTAAGGAAGAGGTCGTGAGTTCAATCCTCATCAACAGCTCTTAATAGAGCTTTGGTGATAATGGCAGCAGTGTGGTTGCGGTAGGAAATAAAATTTAGTTTTTTTTGTGTAAGCCCTGAAAAGGTCTTGCGCAAAATTTTTTTTGCAAAGAATTTCGAGTAATAATTATAAAATAACAATCTAATAAATAACTAGCAATGGCTAAAGAAAAATTCGACCGTTCCAAACCACACGTTAACATCGGAACAATTGGTCACGTTGACCACGGTAAAACTACCTTAACCGCAGCAATTACAACTGTATTGGCTGAAAAAGGTTTGTCAGAAGTAAGAGATTTCTCTTCAATTGATAATGCTCCTGAGGAAAAAGAACGTGGTATCACGATCAATACTTCTCACGTTGAGTATTCAACTGCAAACCGTCACTACGCTCACGTTGACTGTCCTGGTCACGCGGATTACGTAAAGAACATGGTTACAGGTGCTGCCCAGATGGACGGTGCTATTCTTGTTGTTGCTGCTACTGATGGTCCAATGCCACAAACACGCGAGCATATCCTTTTGGCCCGCCAGGTTGGTGTTCCTAAGATCGTTGTATTCATGAACAAAGTGGATATGGTTGACGATGCTGAGTTATTAGAGCTTGTTGAAATGGAAATCCGTGAGTTATTATCTTTCTACCAGTTTGATGGTGACAACACTCCTATCATCCAGGGTTCTGCTCTTGGTGGTTTAAATAAAGATGCTAAATGGATGCCGAAGATCATGGAATTGATGGATGCAGTTGATGCATACATTCCAATCCCTGTTCGTGATTTGGATAAGCCATTCCTTATGCCGGTTGAGGATGTATTCACGATCACTGGTCGTGGTACTGTTGCAACAGGTAAAATCGATACAGGTGTTATCAACACAGGTGATGAGGTTGAAATCATCGGTATGCAGGATGAAAAATTAAAATCTACTATCACTGGTGTTGAGATGTTCCGTAAGATCCTTGACCGTGGTGAAGCAGGTGATAACGTTGGTCTTTTATTACGTGGTATCGATAAAAAAGATATCCGCAGAGGTATGGTTGTTGTTCGTCCTGGTACGATCACTCCACACACTGAATTCAAAGCTGAGATCTACGTTTTGAAAAAAGAAGAAGGTGGACGTCACACTCCATTCCACAATAAATACCGTCCTCAATTCTACTTACGTACAACTGACGTAACAGGAGAAATTGAATTGCCAACAGGACGTGACATGGTTATGCCTGGTGATAACGTAACAATTACTGTTAAGTTGATCGTTCCGGTAGCTATGGACAAAGGTTTACGTTTCGCTATCCGCGAAGGTGGACGTACTGTAGGTGCAGGTCAGGTAACTGAGATCCTTAAGTAATCATTATCCAAAATTTGGTGCAACAGTGCCCCGAGTAAAATCGGGGTGCTGTTTTGTACTAATAAAGGGTACTGCTTAAAAGTAGTTTCGGAGAGCTGGAACAAAGGACAATAAAAATACAAACAGGTGTAGTTCAAGGGTAGAATAGAGGTCTCCAAAACCTTTGATGGGAGTTCGAATCTCTCCACCTGTGCAAACAGACAAGTGAAGTAAAAAGAAGTTAAAAGTTAAAAGGATTACGATTAACATTTAACATTTAACAAATAACAAACTATGAGTAAATTCAAAAGTTATATCAGCGAAACTACAGACGAGCTGGTGAACAAAGTAAGCTGGCCGACTTGGAGCGAGTTGCAAAGCAGTGCGATTGTGGTAATGGTTGCATCCGTGATCATTGCACTTGTTGTTTTTGCAATGGACTTCACATTCAACAAAGGAATGGAAGCGATTTACAATTTATTTTAATCAGCAGATATTTTTAAAAAATGAGCGAGCAAATTAAAACTGACACTGTAAAAAAATGGTACGTAGTAAGAGCGATCAGTGGCCAGGAAAAAAAAGTGAAGCAATATATTGAAGTTGAGATCAACCGTTTAGGATTAAGCAGCTATGTTTCCCAGATCCTGATCCCGACTGAAAAAGTTTACCAGATCCGTAACGGAAAAAAGGTCAGCAAAGAGCGTCCTTTCTACGGTGGATACATCCTTATTGAAGCAGCATTAGTTGGTGAGGTTCCTCACGTAATAAAAAATGTTACAGGTGTGATTGGTTTCCTTGGCGAAACAAAAGGCGGAGAACCTGTTCCAATGCGTCTTTCCGAAGTGAACCGTATCCTTGGTACTGTTGATGATCTTTCAGAAACAGATGCCCAGATCAGCATTCCTTTCATCGTTGGTGAAACAGTGAAAGTGATCAACGGACCATTCAACGGCTTTACCGGAACTGTTGAGAAAGTGATAGAAGAGAAGAAGAAGCTTGAAGTTATGGTGAAGATTTTCGGAAGAAAAACTCCGCTTGAATTAGGTTACCTGGAAGTAGAAAAAGAGAGTTAGTAAAGGGTTCAACAGAGTGTTCAAAAAAGGCCAGGCTTCCACCGGCTCGTGACAGTTGAACAGGATCAGAACCCGAAGTAAAATAAATGTCTCAGGAAAAAGAAAGCGATAATGCTTGAATTTTAATCCTGAATTAAACTAAAAAAGAAAATGGCAAAAGAAGTAAGTGCAATGATCAAATTGCAGATAAAAGGTGGAGCAGCAAACCCTTCACCTCCGATTGGACCGGCATTAGGTGCTAAAGGAGTTAACATTATGGAGTTCTGTAAGCAGTTCAACGCGAGAACACAGGATAAAGCAGGAAAAGTAATCCCTGTTATCATCACGGTTTATAATGATAAATCATTTGAATTCATCACGAAAAACCCACCGGTAGCAGTTTCATTGCTTGAGATCACTAAAGTGAAACAAGGTTCGAAAGAATCAAACCGCCAGAAAGTAGGTAATGTTTCCTGGGATCAGATCCGCCAGGTTGCAGAAGCTAAAATGCCGGATTTAAATTGTTTTACAATTGAATCAGCTATGAGCATGGTTGCAGGTACTGCACGCAGCATGGGATTGACCGTTACAGGTGAATCACCGCTTAAGAAATAGTATTTAACCCGATGGAGTCTGAATAAGTAGGACGCTTGTACATCACAATTCAAATAAAATGACAAAAATCACCAAGAACAGGAAGCTTGCGCTTTCTAAGTATGATGCTAACAAAGTTTACACTTTGGCAGAAGCATCAAAATTAATCAAAGAAATTACCACCTCTAAATTTGACGCATCAGTTGATCTAAGCATCCGTTTAGGTGTTGATCCCCGTAAAGCAAACCAAATGGTTCGCGGTTCGGTATCATTACCTCACGGTTCAGGTAAGACTTTGCGCGTATTGGTATTGTGTACGCCTGACAAAGAAGCTGAAGCAACTGCTGCAGGAGCTGATTATGTTGGTCTGGACGCTTATATCGAGAAGATCAAAGGTGGCTGGCTGGAAATGGATGTGGTTATCGCTACGCCAAGTGTAATGGGTAAATTAAGTACTGTTGCACGTGTGTTAGGGCCCCGCGGTTTAATGCCGAACCCTAAAACAGGTACCGTGACTATGGACGTAGCAAAAGCTGTTACTGAATCCAAAGGCGGTAAGATCGATTTCAAAGTTGATAAAGCAGGTATCGTTCAGTCATTAGTGGCGAAAGTATCTTTCGACAGCAAAAAGATCGAGGAAAATGCAAACGAGTTGTTACAGACAATCGTTAAATTAAAACCTTCATCTGCAAAAGGACAATACGTGAGAAGCGTTTACATGAGCTCTACAATGAGCCCAAGTATCCAGATCGACACAAAGTTCATGGCGCAATAATTTCAAAATAAATCATCACCCGTTTGTACTGGCTTCCACTGGACAAACAACTTAAATAAATAGAAATGAAAAAAGAAGATAAAACAAAAATAATCGAATCGTTAGTAGAACAGTTGAACGCAAACAACAAGATCTATCTGGCGGATTGTTCTTCTTTAACTGTTGAAAAAGTTAACCAATTCAGGAGATCTTGTTTTAAGCAGAACATTTCGGTAACAGTTGTAAAAAACTCTTTACTTAAGAAAGCATTAGAAAGAGCTGAGGATAGCCGTTTAGCGGACCTTATCCCGGTACTTAAAGGTGCAACTGCAGTAATGTTTACCGAAGTAGGAAATGCTCCTGCCAAGTTAATTAAGGAATTCAGGGCTAAGAATCCAAAAAGCGATAAGCCCCTTTTAAAAGGTGCTTTCGTTGAAGAGAACATCTACATCGGAGATAAGGAATTAAACAATCTTGCAAACATTAAGAGCAAGAACGAACTTATCGGAGAAGTTATCGGATTACTTCAGTCTCCAATTCAGCGTGTTGTTTCAGCTCTTCAAAACAGGGAAGAAAAGGACGCAGCTTAATTTTCAAACAGATTAAAGTAGAATGCCACCTTCGCGAAGGCAATGGTGGAAAAAAAATCAATTAATTAGTAATAAATTTTAAAAATCAATAAAAATGGCAGACGTAAAAGCAATTGCTGAACAGTTAGTAGGTTTAACTGTTAAAGAAGTGCAAGAATTATCAACAATCCTTAAAGACGAGTACGGTATCGAACCAGCAGCAGCAGCTGTTGTTATGTCTGGCGGTGGCGGAGCAGCTGCAGTGGAAGAAAAAACTACATTCGATGTAATTTTACTTGAAGCTGGTGCAGCAAAATTAGGTGTTGTTAAAATCGTTAAAGACTTAACAGGACTTGGTTTGAAAGAATCTAAGGATCTTGTTGACGGTGCACCAAAACCAGTAAAAGAAGGTGTTTCTAAAGAAGAAGCAGAATCATTGAAAAAACAATTAGAAGAAGCAGGAGCTAAAGTTGAAGTTAAATAAGCTGTTTCTGATACAATTTTAATGTCAAATTCACCTCACTCTTCCTTCACCGGAAGGGTGGGGCATTTGACTTTAAGCCGTATTTTGTTTTTATCTTATTAACCGCGTCTGTGAAGCAGTAAAATGCAAACCAGACTTAATACTAAAGCACCTTGGCTCAAAATAAAAAAACTCAGAGAATAAGTTTTGCATCTATTAAAAGTCAGATCGATTACCCTGATTTTTTAGATATACAACTTCAGTCGTTCCAGGACTTTTTCCAGTTGGAAACAACTTCGGAAAACCGTCAGAACGAAGGCCTTTACAAAGTTTTCGCAGAAAACTTTCCAATTTCAGATGCACGCAACAACTTCGTGCTCGAATTCCTGGATTACTTTATTGACCCGCCACGTTACTCTCTTGAAGAGTGCATTGAGCGTGGATTGACATACAGCGTTCCGCTTAAAGCGAAATTACGTTTGTATTGTACAGATCCTGAACACGAAGATTTCGAAACCATCGTGCAGGACGTTTACCTGGGTACTATTCCGTACATGACACCAAAAGGTACTTTCGTTATCAATGGTGCTGAACGTGTTATCGTTTCCCAGCTTCACCGTTCACCGGGTGTGTTCTTCGGACAAAGCCGTCACGCTAACGGAACAAAACTTTATTCGGCGCGTGTTATCCCTTTCAAAGGGTCATGGATCGAGTTTGCTACCGATATCAACAGCGTAATGTACGCTTACATCGACCGTAAGAAAAAGTTACCGGTAACAACATTATTAAGAGCTATCGGATTTGAAAGTGATAAACAAATCCTTGAAATATTCGGCCTTGCTGACGAATTAAAAGTTAGTAAAGCTGCCCTAAAAACTGCTGTAGGCCGCAAGCTTGCTGCACGTGTGTTAAAAACCTGGATCGAGGATTTCGTGGATGAGGATACCGGAGAAGTTGTTTCGATCGAGCGTAATGAAGTGATCATTGACCGTGAAACCATACTTGAGAACGGGCACATCGATATGATCATTGATGCAAACGTCAAATCAGTAATCCTTCACAAACAGGAAGTGAACTCCGCTGATTACGCAATCATTTACAATACTTTACAGAAAGATACTTCCAACTCTGAAAAAGAGGCTGTGGAGCATATCTACCGTCAGTTACGTAACGCTGAACCACCTGATGAGGAAACAGCACGCGGTATCATTGATAAATTATTCTTCTCTGATAAGCGTTATGACCTTGGTGAAGTTGGTCGTTACCGTATCAACAAAAAATTAAACCTGAATACTCCTTCTGATACTAAAACGTTAACGAAGGAAGATATTATCTGCATCATTAAATACCTTATCGAGCTTATTAACTCGAAGGCAGATGTGGATGATATCGATCACTTAAGCAACAGGCGTGTCCGTACTGTTGGCGAGCAGTTATATTCACAGTTCGGAGTTGGTCTTGCCCGTATGGCACGTACCATCCGTGAACGGATGAACGTTCGTGATAACGAGGTGTTCACACCAACCGATCTGATCAATGCTAAAACATTATCATCTGTTATCAACTCATTCTTCGGTACCAACCAGCTTTCACAGTTCATGGACCAGACGAATCCGCTTGCAGAGATTACGCACAAGCGTAGGCTCTCCGCACTCGGGCCAGGAGGTTTATCCCGTGAGCGCGCAGGTTTCGAGGTACGTGACGTTCACTACACTCACTACGGACGTTTGTGTACTATTGAAACACCGGAAGGACCGAATATCGGTCTGATCTCTTCTCTTTGTGTATTTGCGAAGATCAATAAACTTGGTTTTATTGAAACTCCATACATGTCAGTGAAGAACGGTAAAGTGGACATCGAAAAATCTGTTACTTATTTAAGTGCGGAAGAAGAAGATTCCAAGACCATTGCACAGGCAAATGCGCCAATCGATGCAAAAGGTAATTTTAAAGAAGCAAAAGTTAAGGCACGTTACGAAGGCGATTTCCCGGTTGTAGAACCGGAGAAATTACATCTGATGGACGTTGCTCCTAACCAGATCGCATCTATCGCGGCATCTCTTATTCCTTTCCTGGAGCATGATGATGCTAACCGCGCCCTGATGGGTTCTAACATGCAGCGCCAGGCAGTGCCGTTATTGCGCCCTGAAGCTCCGATCGTTGGAACCGGCCTTGAGCCGCTTGTTGCACGTGACTCACGTGTATTGGTGAATGCTGAAGGTGAAGGTGTTGTTGAATACGTTGATGCAAACGAGATTGTTATCCGTTATAACCGTACGGATGAGGATCGCCTGATCAGCTTTGATGATGATATAAAGCGTTACCAGTTAACGAAATTCCGTAAGACCAACCAGAGCACTTGTATCAACCTGAAACCGATCGTTAAGAAAGGCGAGAAAGTTACAAAAGGACAGGTTCTTTGTGATGGTTACGCAACTCAGAATGGTGAGCTTGCCCTTGGACGTAATATGAAAGTGGCATTCATGCCATGGAAAGGTTACAATTTTGAGGATGCGATCGTAATCTCTGAGCGCGTTGCCCGTGAGGATATTTTCACATCTGTTCACATTGATGAGTATGCACTCGAAGTTCGTGATACAAAACGCGGCCTGGAAGAATTAACGGCTGATATCCCTAACGTTTCTGAAGAGGCTACAAAAGACCTTGATGAGAACGGGTTGATCCGTATCGGTGCTGACGTTAAAGAAGGTGATATCCTTATCGGAAAAATTACTCCGAAAGGTGAAACAGATCCTTCTCCGGAAGAAAAACTCTTACGCGCGATCTTTGGTGACAAAGCGGGTGACGTTAAAGATGCTTCCATGAAAGCGCCTCCATCATTACGCGGTGTTGTAATTGATAAAAAATTATTCTCAAGAGCAATAAAAGATAAGAAGGCAAAAGCTGAAGAAAAGCCATTGCTTGAGAAAATTGACAAAGAACATGCTGCGGAAGTAGCTGCATTGAAAGCTAAATTGATTGAAAAATTAAATACGCTGGTTAATGGAAAAACTTCACAGGGTGTGTTGAATATTTTGAAAGAAGAAATTGTTGCGAAGAGTACAAAATTCACACAAAAGATTCTTGAAAAAATTGATTATTCTACGGTTAATCCTTCTAAATGGACTACTGATAAGGATGTGAACGACAAGATCAAAATGTTGCTTCATAACCATAACATTAAGTACAACGATTTGTTAGGAGCATTTAAACGTAAAAAGTTCGCTGTTACAATTGGTGATGAACTGCCTGCAGGTATCGTGCAGCTCGCTAAGATCTACATCGCTAAAAAACGTAAGTTGAAAGTTGGTGATAAGATGGCAGGCCGCCATGGTAATAAAGGTATTGTTGCGCGTATCGTTCGCGATGAGGACATGCCATTCCTGGAAGACGGAACTATCGTTGACATCGTGTTGAATCCGCTGGGTGTACCTTCACGTATGAACCTTGGTCAGATTTATGAAACCGTTCTTGGTTGGGCTGGTCAGAAATTAGGTGAAAAATTCTTCACCCCGATCTTTGACGGTGCTACTACAGAGCAGTTAAATGAGTGGACAGACAAAGCAGGCTTACCGCGTTTTGGCCGTACTTATTTAACTGATGGCGGTACAGGTGAGCGTTTCGATCAGCCGGCTACTGTTGGTGTGATCTACATGCTGAAACTCGGACACATGGTTGATGACAAGATGCACTCCCGTTCAATCGGACCATACTCCCTTATTACACAGCAGCCACTGGGCGGTAAAGCTCAGTTCGGAGGCCAGCGTTTTGGTGAGATGGAGGTTTGGGCACTTGAGGCATTCGGTGCTGCTAACATTCTCCAGGAGATTCTTACGATCAAATCGGATGATGTTATCGGAAGAGCCAAAGCTTACGAAGCAATTGTTAAAGGTGAGAATTTGCCAACTCCGGGAATCCCTGAATCATTCAACGTATTGTTGCATGAATTAAGAGGTTTAGGATTGAATATTTCGCTTGACTAAAACTAATTTCAAATTTCAGGTTCCAGATAATTCTGGACCTGAATATGGAATTTGAAATTTTTTTAACATTTTAAAACTAAAAAAATGGCTTTCAATAAAAGGGATAATAAATTAAAAAGCAATTTCTCGAAGATCACTATCAGCCTTGCATCTCCTGAAGCAGTTCTGGAGCGTTCAAGCGGTGAAGTGGTAAAACCTGAGACCATCAATTACAGAACATACAAGCCTGAAATGGGCGGATTGTTCTGCGAGAGGATCTTCGGACCGGTTAAAGACTGGGAGTGTGCTTGCGGTAAATATAAACGTATCCGTTACAAAGGTATCGTGTGTGATCGTTGTGGTGTTGAAGTAACAGAAAAGAAAGTACGTAGAGAAAGAATGGGACACATTAACCTTGTAGTTCCTGTTGCTCATATCTGGTATTTCAAATCATTGCCGAATAAGATCGGTTACCTGTTGGGCTTACCAACAAAGAAGCTTGACATGATCATTTATTACGAGCGTTATGTTGTAGTAAATTCAGGTGTTAAAGCTGCTGACGGGATCAATTACCTTGATTTCTTATCAGAAGAAGAATATTTGAACATCCTTGATACTTTGCCGAAAGACAACCAGTATCTTGATGATAACGATCCTAACAAATTCATCGCGAAGATGGGCGCTGAGGCATTACAAGCGCTTTTAAGCCGTGTTGACCTTGACGGATTGTCATTCGACCTTCGTCACAAAGCAAACACTGAGACATCTCAGCAACGTAAGAATGAGGCGTTAAAGCGTCTCCAGGTTGTTGAAGGGTTCCGTCATGCCAATCAGCATGTTGAGAACCGTCCTGAGTGGATGATCGTGAAGATCGTACCGGTTATTCCACCGGAATTGCGTCCACTCGTTCCATTGGATGGCGGACGTTTTGCAACTTCCGATTTAAATGACCTTTACAGACGTGTTATTATCCGTAACAACCGTTTGAAGCGCCTGATCGAGATCAAAGCACCGGAAGTTATCCTTCGTAATGAGAAACGTATGTTACAGGAGGCTGTTGATTCATTGTTCGACAATTCACGTAAATCCAACGCAGTTAAAACTGAATCGAACAGAGCATTAAAATCCCTTTCCGATTCATTAAAAGGTAAACAGGGCCGTTTCCGTCAGAACTTACTTGGTAAGCGTGTCGATTATTCTGCACGTTCGGTAATTGTCGTTGGGCCTGAATTGAAATTACATGAGTGTGGATTGCCGAAAGATATGGCAGCTGAGCTTTTCAAGCCGTTTATCATCCGTAAGATGATCGAGCGTGGTGTTGTAAAGACAGTAAAATCAGCCAAGAAAATAGTTGATAAAAAAGAGCCTATCGTTTGGGATATTTTAGAGAACGTATTAAAAGGACATCCTGTTCTTTTGAACCGTGCCCCGACACTTCACAGATTAGGTATCCAGGCTTTCCAGCCAAAACTTATCGAAGGAAAAGCGATCCAGCTGCACCCCTTGACTTGTACGGCTTTTAATGCCGATTTCGATGGGGATCAGATGGCAGTTCACGTTCCGTTGGGACATGCTGCAATCCTGGAAGCTCAGTTATTGATGCTTGCTTCTCACAACATCTTGAATCCTGCGAATGGTGCACCGGTTACGGTTCCATCCCAGGACATGGTGCTTGGTCTGTACTACATGACCAAAGGGAAAAAAACAAATAAGGACGAAACTGTTAAAGGTGAAGGCCTGACGTTCTATTCTGCAGAAGAAACGATCATCGCTTACAACGAAAAACGTGTTGACCTGCATGCATGGGTTAAAGTTCGTCTGGCTGTAAAAGAAAACGGAGGTACTGCAAATAAACTTGTTGAAACTACAGTAGGACGGATCCTTTTCAACCAGGTTGTACCTAAAGAAGTTGGTTTCATCAATGAGCTTCTTACAAAGAAGTCATTACGTGATATTATCGGAACCATCGTTAAAGAAACAGGTATGGCTAAAACAGCCAAGTTCCTTGACGACATGAAAACATTAGGTTTCATGAGCGCATTCCGCGGAGGTTTATCATTTAACTTAGGTGACGTTATGGTTCCTGAGGATAAAGATAAAATGATCGCTGATGCTAACGGCCAGGTGGACGAAGTTGTTGCTAACTACAACATGGGTTTCATCACGAACAATGAGCGTTATAACCAGATCATCGATATCTGGACACATACCAACTCTCGCATCACTGCGAAAGTATTGAATACACTGACAAATGACCGCCAGGGATTCAACCCGGTGTACATGATGCTTGATTCAGGTGCACGTGGATCCAAAGAGCAGATCCGTCAGCTTGGCGGTATGCGTGGATTAATGGCGAAACCGCAAAAAGGTGCCGGTGGTGGAGAGATCATCGAGAACCCGATCATCTCTAACTTTAAAGAAGGTTTATCGATCCTTGAGTATTTCATTTCTACCCACGGTGCCCGTAAAGGTCTTGCAGATACAGCGTTAAAGACTGCCGATGCAGGTTACTTAACACGTAGGTTAGTGGATGTTGCCCAGGATGTGATCATCACTATTGAGGATTGCGGAACACTTCGTGGTCTTGTTGCAACAGCATTGAAGAAAAATGATGAGGTTGTTGAATCGCTGTACGACCGCGTAATCGGAAGAACAACAGTTCACAATGTATATAACCCGTTAACAGGTGATATGATCATCGGTGCAGGTGAAGAGGTAAAAGAAGACAGCGCGAAGATCATTGCTGAATCTCCTATCGAAGCAGTTGAGATCCGTTCTGTGTTAACCTGCGAAAGCAAGAATGGTGTTTGTTCAAAATGTTACGGACGTAACCTGGCAACAGGACGTATGGTTCAGCGCGGTGAGGCTGTAGGTGTAATTGCTGCACAGTCGATCGGTGAGCCGGGAACACAGTTAACATTACGTACATTCCACGTGGGTGGTACTGCATCTAATACTGCAGCATCTTCTAAATTAGAATCCAAATACGATGGTATCATCGAAGTGGATGAATTAAAAACAGTGAAGCGTAAAAATCCTGACGGTAAAACAGTTGATGTTGTTATCGGTCGTTCGGCAGAGATGCGTATCATTGATGCAAACACTAAAATTGTATTGACAACTGCAAATATTCCTTACGGATCACAGGTTTACATCCAGCACTTATCCAGGGTGAAAAAAGGTGACCTGATCTGTGACTGGGATCCATACAATGCTGTTATCGTTTCTGAATTTGCAGGTAAGATCGAATTCGAAAATATCGAAGAAGGTATCACTTACCGTGAAGAATCAGATGAGCAGACAGGATTCAAGGAAAAAGTTATTGTTGAAAGCCGTGATAAGTCTAAGAACCCTGCGATCAAAATTGCAGCGAACAAAGACATTCTTCGTACTTACAACATCCCGGTTGGCGCTCACGTAATTGTGAACGACAATGCGAAAATTGATGCAGGTCAGATCCTTGTTAAGATCCCGCGTACTGCAGGAAAAACAGGAGATATCACAGGAGGTTTACCGCGTGTTACCGAGTTATTCGAAGCCCGTAACCCAAGTAACCCGGCTGTTGTATCCGAGATCGATGGTATCGTATCATTTGGTAAGATCAAACGTGGTAACCGCGAGGTACATGTTGAATCAAGAACAGGTGAGAAGAAAACATACCTTGTTGCATTATCCAAACACATCCTTGTACAGGAAAATGACTTCATCCGTGCAGGTGAGCCATTGTCAGACGGAGCTATCACACCAAGTGATATCCTCGCTATCAAAGGGCCAACAGCTGTTCAGGAGTACCTTGTAAATGAGGTACAGGAGGTTTACCGTTTACAGGGTGTGAAGATCAACGATAAGCACTTCGAGGTGATTGTTCGCCAGATGATGCGTAAAGTTGATATCAGCGAGGCTGGTGACACTATCTTCCTTGAGAAGCAATTAGTGAACAAAGCTGAGTTCATGAGAGAAAACGATTCATTATATGCGAAAGTGATCATTGTGGATCCGGGTGATTCTCCACTGTTCAAAGCAGGACAGATCATCACTGCAAGACGTTTACGTGATGAGAACTCATCATTGAAACGTAAGGATATGAAACTGATCGAAGCACGCGAAGCAATTCCTGCCACATCACAACAGATCCTTCAGGGTATCACACGTGCCTCTTTACAAACAAACAGCTTCATGAGTGCTGCTTCTTTCCAGGAAACTACGAAAGTGCTGAACGAAGCAGCTGTAAGCGGAAAAGTGGACGACTTATCAGGATTGAAAGAAAACGTTATCGTTGGACATTTAATCCCTGCAGGTACCGGATTAAGATCATACGAAAAGATGATCGTAGGTTCACAGGAAGAATACGACCGATTGATGGCTTCGAAAAAAGAAGCTATGGAAGAGGAAGAAGCTTAATGAGACTATAATTATACGAGGCTTGCCGAAGTAGAATTATATAGTCGAATAATCCCGGACTTGATCCGGGATCAGCTCGAAAAAAGAGGGACAACAGAAATGTTGTCCCTTTTTTATTTCTATAAGTTCCCTCTAGTACATACCGGTCCGCCCAGGTTAGGATCAGGACTAATCATACATTCAGGTGATTATTTCTGAGCCGGAATAACATTTCCGCTATTTCCTAGTGAAACCCAATATATATAAATTATATAACCTGTAGTTTATGGTGTTGCCGGAAAAGGATTGCGTATCCTTGCCCTAGGTTAAACGAAGAACATGAAAAAAACCAACTTATTACTTTTATTGACATTCGCTGGCGCGTCATCCATGATAGCCCAGGATGGTACTGTAGCGTCAGGCGGAGATGCTGCAGGTGCCGGAGGGACAGCATCGTATTCAATCGGGCAGACCGATTACATTACGGAGACCGGTTCGGGAAATACCATTACACAAGGCTTGCAGCAGCCTTACGAAATCCTTGTAGTTACAGGTGTAGAAACGAAGGGGGTTGATCTTTCGCTGTCTGTATATCCAAATCCTACGGCAGAGATGCTGATCCTCCATTCAGATGACTTTAGTGCCGATATCAGATTCGAATTGAGTGATATTAATGGTCGGGTTATAAAAGAAGGAAGGGTAGTTTCGCAGGAAACTGCAATTTCTGTGGCTGAATTGCAAAAAGCGACTTACCTGATCAAAGTGACCAAAAATCAACAGGAAGTAAAACTGTTTAAAATCGTAAAAAACTAAAATTAAATATGAAAAAAAAATTACTAAGGCTAACAGCCGCTTTGTTTCTGAGCTTTCAGCTGACCATCACATTTGCACAGGCACCGCAGAAAATGAGCTACCAGGCAGTGATCCGCAATTCATCAAACGCACTTGTTACTTCTTCACCAATTGGTATGCAGGTTAGCATATTACAAGGTTCTGCGACCGGAACACCGGTGTATGTGGAAACTCATACAGCTGCAACAAATGCCAATGGCCTGGTGACAATTCAGATCGGGACAGGTACAACTCTTACCGGAACTTTTTCTTCTATTGACTGGTCGGCAGGTCCTTATTTTATAATGACAGAAACAGACCCTTTAGGTGGATCATCTTATTCAATTACAGGAACAACACAGTTAATGAGTGTGCCTTATGCATTGTATGCTGAGACATCCGGGAACGGAGTAGGGGCAACCGGTGCCACTGGACCAACCGGTGCCGATGGTGCTAACGGTTCAAATGGATTGAACGGCCTAAATGGTTCCAACGGGAATGATGGTGCTATTGGCGCAACAGGCGCTGATGGAATGAACGGAGCAGACGGAATTGCCGGGGCAACCGGAGCAATCGGTGCGGATGGAATGAATGGTACTACGGGTAACACTGGTTCAACAGGACCAATGGGCCCTATGGGCATGGGAATGCCTGGTTCACCGGGAATGAACGGTGCGACAGGCGCAACAGGCGCAACTGGTGCAACAGGAGCAAATGGAATTGCAGGAGCAACAGGTTCAACCGGAGCAACAGGTGCAGCAGGAAGTAATGGAATAAATGGTACGAATGGAACAACCGGTGCAGTGGGTGCAACAGGTGCCAACGGAACAAACGGTTTAGCCGGAGTAACAGGAGCAACCGGAAATACGGGTGCAATGGGTCCAATGGGTCCTATGGGCATGGGAATGCCTGGTTCACCGGGAATGAACGGTGCGACAGGGGCAACTGGTGCAACAGGAGCAAATGGAATTGCAGGAGCAACAGGTGCTGATGGAAGCAACGGAATGAATGGTGCAATAGGAGCTACCGGAGCTGCAGGTGCGAACGGAACAAATGGTGCAACCGGAACAACCGGAGTTGCCGGGGCGAACGGTGCAACGGGAACTACCGGAGCGACAGGGTCAACAGGAAGCGGCTATAGCGCAACTTCCAACTCAGCGAAAACACTGGGAACAGGTCCAGGAAAATCGTTTAACACCCAGGCAGGCCTTGCATACATCGCGGGGAACAGGATAAGGCTTGTAGATCAGACAACCACCACAAACTACACAGAAGGTATTATAGTATCTTATTCAGGGAATACGATGGTAGTTAACGTTGACGCAGCCTTTGGTGCGCTGGGAGCAATTGTGAACAACTGGAATATTTCTATTACAGGAAATATTGGTGGAACAGGCGCAGCGGGTGCAACAGGTGCAACTGGCGCAACAGGAGTAACTGCTTCATCGGAATACGGATATATCTATAATACTAGTGCACAGTTTGTAACGCTTGGGAATGCAGTTTCATTTGACGCTAACGGCTTGCTGTCCGCCAACATCATGCATAATCCGGGATCTTCATTCATCTTTATAAATGTATCAGGTGTTTACAAAATAGAATACACAGTATCTGCAGCCTCGGCTAACCAGTTCTCTGTTTACCAGAACGGTGTTTCTGTTACAGGCTCAAGAAATGGTTCACCAACTGCAAGCACACAAACCAACGGGAAGGTGATCATTAACGTAGTAGCAGGTGATGTTATTCAGTTGAACAACACGGGTTCACCGGCAAGCGTCAACCTGGCAGCCAACACAGGTGGAACACTTGCAGCAGTCAATGCTTCGATACTGATCACTAAACTGTAAAAAATAACAGGAAAATGAGAGGTCCCGGGTTTCCCGGGACCTTTTTTATTTTCGGAATTTTCGGGGGGAATAATTAACTTTACAATTCAAAAAAATAATCATGGAAGAACAGCAAAACCCTAACCAGATCAACATAGAACTCAGCGAAGAGATCGCTGAAGGAATATATTCAAACCTGGCAGTAATCACGCATTCAAATTCTGAATTTGTAATCGATTTCATTAAAATGATGCCGGGTGTTCCAAAGGCAAAGGTGAAGTCACGGATCGTGCTTACCCCTCAGCATGCAAAGCGATTGATGAAAGCGCTGAAGGATAATATCTCAAAATATGAACAGCAGCATGGCGCCATTAAGGATACGGACATGCCGAATGTGCTTCCGATGAATTTCGGAGGCCCAACCGCACAGGCATAAATCCTTTTGTAATCCGGGTGGACCGTTTATAACAACAGTTGCAGCTTCACGGTTATTTTCCTGATATTAGTAAAAACAAAACTCTTATAAATGAATATTAGCAAATCCTTATTGTTCACTGCAGCGCTTTTGTCAGTTTCTGCTTTAAATGCCCAAACGGTTAAAAATAAAAAAGACGGCAAATACAATTTTACTGTTGTAAAGAACCTGGAAAGCACCGAGGTTCAGAATCAGAACCAGTCAGGTACCTGCTGGACATTCTCCTCTCTCTCTTTCCTGGAATCCGAACTTCTCCGGATGAAAAAACCGAAAGTTAATTTATCAGAGATGTATATCGTTCATACAGCTTATAACATGAAAGCAGACAGATACGTTCGCATGCATGGTGAAGTGAATTTTGCAGGTGGCGGGGCTTTTCATGACGTAATGCAGGTGATGAAGGATTCGGGTCTTGTGCCGCAGTCGGTTTACACCGGCCTGCCCAACGGTGAAAAAGAGATCAATCATAATGACCTTGATGCAGTAACCCGCGCAATGGTTGATGCGGTTATTAAAAGTGCAAAGCCCAACCCGGGCTGGAAAAAAGCTTTTAACTCTACCCTTGATGCATATCTCGGTGCAGTTCCCAAAACATTTACTTACGAAGGGAAACAATATACCCCAAGAACATTCGCTGATATGCTTGGACTGAACCCTGAGAATTATATCGAGATCAGCTCATTCTCCCACAAGCCTTTTTATTCGAAATTTGTCCTTGATGTTCCTGATAACTGGGCGTCAGACATGGTTTACAATGTTCCTTTGGATGAAATGATGGAAGTGCTCGACAACGCAATCATGAATGGCTACACCGTTGCCTGGGGATCTGATGTAAGTGAAAAAGGATTTTCATTCAAGAACGGGGTTGCTGTTGTTCCGGATATTGACTGGACAGACATTAAAAAAGAGAAGTATGATTCTATCGTAAATATACCAATGAAACAAAAAGTGATCACCCAGGCTATCCGCCAGGAAGCATATGATAATTATGAAACCCAGGATGATCATGGAATGCACATTACAGGAATTGTAAAGGATCAGAATGGCGTTAAATATTACATCGTTAAGAATTCATGGGGAACCAAGAACAACGATTGTGACGGTTATTTTTATGCATCAGAAGCATTTGTGAGGTATAAAACAACTTCTATATTGCTTCATAAGGATGGAGTAAAAAAGGAAACCGGGAAAAAGATGGGGTTATAACGCGTCTTAAGCAATTACAAGAGCGGGGCATTCGCCCCGCTTTTTTTTGGACAATTAGGAAGCAATTAACTTTGCAATACTGGAAAAAAGTTATAAATTTCGTTACTCAGTAACCAAACTACTTTTCATGCATAATTTACAAACCTTTATTTCGGTACTTCTTGCTGTAATTATTATTTTAATTGCTTCCCAGTTATTTGGCAGGTTGTTCGTGGTGCTTAAGCAGCCAAAGGTTGTGGGAGAAATGGTCTGTGGTGTGTTGTTGGGTCCAACGTGCTTTGGCTATTTTTTTCCCGCAATCTCGGGACAGCTTTTTAAAGCTGATATCATGCCTTTCCTGTTTGTTTTGAGTAACATTGGGCTGTCGTTCTATATGTTCATTGTTGCCCTGGAAATAGACTTTGAAGTGTTTGACAAGAAGCTTATAAAAGATTCAATGGTGCTTTCTGCAGCAACCATCATTGCTCCTTTTGCACTTGGTATTGCAGCCGCTGTCTTGTACTTTGACGATCTTCACGGAGAGAACGCGAACCTTGTCACTTTTTGCATCTTTATGGGAACAGCACTGGCGATCACCGCTTTTCCGATGCTTGCGCGGATCCTTCACGAAAACAATCTGACCAAGACCAGGATAGGTTCATTATCCCTTATTTCTGCAAGCATCCAGGATGTTGTTTCATGGATCTTTCTCGCTTTCGCCACTGCATATGCTAAAAAGGAAGGCTCCGAAGCAGGTATTATCACACTTGTGGGCGGTGTGATCTTTATTCTCCTGATGTTCTTTGTAATAAAGCCGTTACTGAAATATATGACTGCTAAACTGAAGAGTGAATCGGAGGTGCCCCAGAATTACTTTGCGTTCATTGTTATCGTGCTTCTTGTGTGTGCACTGCTTACGGATTATATCGGCTTGTACTCAGTGTTTGGCGGATTCGTTCTTGGGCTTGTGATCCCGAGGAAACAGTTTATTGTTAAAGGGATTTCTGATAAAATGAAAGATATGACAGTGGTACTGCTTCTTCCTTTGTTCTTTACATTTTCCGGGCTAAATGCAAATTTACTGGTGATGAAAGAGTTGAATGTTTTTATTCCCTGCATCATGATATTGCTGTTCTCGTTTTTAGGAAAATATGTGATCTCAGCAATTGTTATGAAAGGTTCCGGCTTCAGCTGGCGCGAATCCTCCGCTATTGGCGGGATGATGAATGCGAGGGGACTTATGGAACTTGTTATAGCGAATATTGGTTTGATGTACGGGGTGATCACACCTGTGTTGTATTCCATCCTTGTACTGATGGCAATCATTTCCACCTTTGCTGCAATGCCGATCTATAATTGGTCTTTAAATCCAAAGAAAACCAGGCTAAAGGAAAATGCAGGCGAAGCTATCATTGAAAAAGAGGTAGTGCTTTAACTATTTGATGATCCTGCCGTTTTCGAAGCTTACGATAAATGCACCCTGGAAGCCTTTATCAAGCATTTCCGATTTACGTTTTTTTGCTTCTTCGTAGGTCTTAAAATTGCCGCTGAAATATTTAGTCATTCCATTATCAAGGAGAACAGTGCTGGGTTCCGGAACCCCGTCTATTTTCGGCTTTTGTGAAAAGGCACCGATCTGCACGCGGTAGGATCTTCCTGCTGTTGTAGTTGCTGCAGCGGAAACAGGAGATTTGGAAACTGCAGGTGTGACTGCCGGGGTTTCTTTTTTAGGTTCTGCCGGCTTGGGATTTTCTCCGGGTGTACTTGTTTTTACGATTGGCTTTTCTTCTGTTGTCTTCGTCTCCGCAGGAGATGCTTTCGTTTCTTCAGAAGGCTTCACGGTTTCTTTTGGTTGTTCCTTTACCGCAATGCTGCCTCCGCTTTTGCCGATAGGAACCGATTGTGGGAGAAGATCAAAGGTCTTTCTTTCATTTCCCACAACATAAGAGAATTTTCCGCCAAGGCTAATCGGGGTATTCGCAGATAATGGGGTGGTGATTTTATAACTTATAGTGAACTGGTCATCGGCCGGAGGTGAGATCCAGATGATCTTTGCACCATTATCCGCATAAGTGAAATTTCCACCTTTACTGTCAATGTCGGCTGCTGTAAATCCTGCGGGCAGTTCCTGGAAATATTTAATAAAGCCGGTGACACCTGCCTTATTTACCGTGATCTCAACAGGAAGGTCTTTGCCGGGTTCAATGGAAGAAGGTGCTTTCAAGGTTGCCGTAATATCTTGTCCATAACTAATAGAAGTAAGGATTAGCAGGATAAAACTGGTGATTTTTCTCATCGCGATATTTTTAAGGCAACCAAAATTAAGAAAATTCCTTAATTTGGCTTATAAATTTCCTTATGCCCGAAATTCTTCCGAAGCTCTCTCCCGAAGCTGCCAGGCTCCTTGCGCTCAACGGCCAGGGGCTCTTTGGCAAACCATGCGGTAAAGGTAAAAAGGGTACACTTAAAACCATAGAGGCCCTGGGGTATGTCCAGATTGATACATTGTCGGTTGTTTCACGGGCCCATCATCATATCCTTTATTCCAGGGTTGGGGATTATAAAGAACAGCATCTCGCTGAGCTGATGAAAGAGAAAAGTGTATTCGAATACTGGAGCCATGCAGCCTCCTATCTCCCGATGAAAGATTATCGCTTTTCCCTGCCGCGAAAAAGAATATTTGCACAGGGTAAATCGCATTGGTTTGAGAAAGACAAAAAAGTAATGAAGTATGTGCTGGACAGGATAAAATCAGAAGGCCCCTTACAGTCGGGGGATTTTGAATTCAAGCGGGACGGGCCCGGCAACTGGTATGAATGGAAGCCTGCAAAGAAAGCACTTGAGCAATTGTTCATGGAGGGCACTTTAATGGTGGCCGAAAGAAGAGGTTTCCAGAAAGTATATGATCTTACAGAACGTGTCCTGCCCGGAAATATTAATTTAAGCATGCCTTCTGAATCGGAATATGCAACCCATCTCATCCAGAAGGCTGTAGAAGTTTACGGAGTGGCGGAAGCCAGGGAAATATCCTATCTCAGGAATGGAATAAAGGCCGGAGTAGATAAGGCACTCAAAAAGCTGCTCGATTCAGGTACATATATTAAAGTGCAGCCTGATGGAGCTGAAAAAGGATTGTTCATTACCAGCGTTGATCAGTTGCAGTTGCTGAACAAATTAAAACCCTCAGCCCAGATTCATATCTTGTCTCCGTTCGATAACCTGGTAATCCAGCGTAAGCGTTTGCTCAGGGCATTCAATTTCGATTACCAGGTAGAATGTTATGTGCCGGAACCAAAAAGGAAGTTCGGTTATTTCTGCCTGCCTGTATTATCCGGTAATAAATTCATAGGCCGTTTCGATCCTAAGGCTGATCGGGCAAAGGGCATTTTTTACCTGAAGGTGATGCATTTTGAAAAAGGGTTTAAGCCTGCTGAAGAATTTAATCACCTGTTTGCTGAAAAGCTTAAAGAATTTGCAGCGTTTAATGGCTGCCGGAAAATCGTAATTGAAAAGGCAGAAAAAAATTGGAAGAAGCAGATGGTTGCTTGTTTGAATAGCTGAGATCGCATGTTATTAAAGATGCGAATTAATTTTTGAAAAATCAATTGGTTTATAAAAAAAGCAATTTAATTCAACGTAAGGATATAACACAAAATTTAAAATGCCGGATAAGCCCGAAGTAATAACAGAAGTAAAAGAAGAAACAGCTGCGGAAACGATGGTGGCTGAGGAGAACCAGACCATTGTTCACTGTGTCTGCTCCGTTGAAGCAGCTTACAGGATCTGGCCTAGTACTTTTTTGATTGAAAATGGAACAGGAAAAAGAGCAAAGCTGATCACCGCTTTTAATATTTCATTTTATCCTGAATGGACATTAAAGGATGCAGGGCAGAAATTTACGCTGATCTTCGAAGGCCTTAGCCGTAATTGTGTTCTCTTCGATCTGAAAGAGGAGATCCCCCAGCAGGGCGGTTTCCATGTTAAAGGTATCCTAAGGAACGGGTCGGATGTTTACACTGTTCAGATAGGCTGATCTTATTTTCCGCTCACTGTGCCCACCATTACCCTGTCCAGCCTGTAACTTATTCCGATTAGGGTGGTTAACCCGGATTGCCTTAACTTATCAATATTTACCTTATCGGGATTTGCAATATTCAAACGTCTCCAGCTTGTTTTCGAGATGTCATATTCCGCTTCTGCCAGAATTGAGAATGATACTCTGCCGATATTAAGTTTAGGCCGGATACCGATCTTGGGCGAGAAAAAAGGATTCTTTTGCCTGATCGTTTCATTATTATACAATCGCAGCCTCCCCGTATTGAATCCACCGTATAATAAGAATGAGAAAGTTCCTGATCTTTGAGTGAATAGTTTCCCACCTCCGGCACCAAATACAAATCCTGTGATCCGGCCGTTAATTGAATCATTGATCCATACAGGCTGAGGTATAATGTATTGATATGAAAAGATGCCATGAAAATTTCCCCCGGTATTTCCGGCGGAAAATGTCAGCTGCTCACTAAAGCCGATGCCCACAACTTGCAACGGATGATCTGCGCGGAAGTTATCAAAAGTATTTATGTTATTTGTAATGGCTTTTAAATATGTTTTATACCCGAAGTAAAGCTGGTAATAAAGAGGCCTTTCCTTCCGGCTTGTATCCCTGACGTCTTTCTTTGGAGGAGGTGCCGGTTTCTTAATGGTTATAGTTCCGGTTTGTGCAATTGAAGAAGCCATGCTCAGAAATAAAAGAAGGACTATGCACGAGAATTTGCGGATGAATGAGACCATATTTACAGGATTAAAATAGTTTAAGCTGTCCGTTATCATTCCGCTTATCAATAATCTCTCCGAAGTTAGAAACAGTGATCCCGAGCAGCCGGATCTTTTTATTTTCAATCCCGGTCTTAACTAATAACTGCTTAGCGGTTCCTGCAATAGTGTCAAGATCATCCATGGGGTGAGAGAATGAAAAGTTTCGCGTGATCTGTTTAAAATCATGGTATTTAATTTTTAAGGTGATCGTCCGTCCTTTAAGGTTGTATTTTTTCAGGCGCTCATAAACAATAGCTGCGATCTTATCCAGCTGGCTGTTCATTTCATCAATATCGATAAGGTCGTGTGAGAATGTATCTTCCGCGCCTACTGATTTGCTTTCCCTGTCGGGATGAACCTCCCTGTTGTCAATCCCGCGTACGATCAGGTAAAAGAACCTTCCCGATTTTCCAAAATGTTTCACCAGTTCGTCTTCACCCAGGTTTTTCAGATCAGCGCCTGTATGAAGGCCCATGCTTTTCATTTTATCCGCAGTTACTTTCCCTACGCCATAAAATTTTTCAACCGGTAACTTTTCCATGAAGGCTTCGATCTTGGAAGGACCTATGAATGTAAGGCCATCAGGCTTCTGCAGATCGGACGCGATCTTTGCAACAAATTTGCTTGATGAAACACCTGCAGATGCGGTAAGCCCCGTTTCTGCTTTAATCTGCTCCTTAATGAGCCTGGCTATGTCCACGGCAGAGCCGATATTTTGCTTGTCATGCGTTACATCAAGGTAGGCTTCATCAAGTGACAGGGGTTCGATGATATCAGTATAGCGGTGGAAGATCTCGCGGATCTTTTTAGAAACTTCCTTATAGGCTGCAAAGCGGGGATAAACAAAGATAAGGTCAGGACAAAGTTCCTTCGCTTTTTTGCTCGGCATTGCAGAACGGATCCCGAATTTCCTGGCTTCGTAGCTCGCGGCTGCCACCACTCCACCGCGGCCGTCTGGTGAGCCGCCTACCACAATAGGCTTCCCCCGGTATTCAGGATTGTCGCGCTGCTCCACTGAAGCATAGAATGCATCCATATCAATATGGATTATCTTACGCTGCGGCAGCATGGTGTTGTGAAATTTTGTGAGTGATCAACTTGCAGCAGTTACAGCGTAGTCGGCTTCCTTTCGAGGAGTGAAACAAATTGAGTATTTCGGCTGAAGACAGGAAAACCTTCTGTATCGGAAGTATACGTGTATTGATACGTTTCGATTGCAGGGAAATAACCCGGTGTTTCCCCTTTTGTGTGCGTCCTGACAAAGCTTTTAAACGGGTAGAAAAAAAACATCTTTCCTTTTCCTGAAAAATCGATCGGGTCTTTCATTGCAAGGTCCTCAATAAAGAACTTTTTGTCGTTGTGTGTGATGTTGCTGGTTTTCTCAAATGAAAACCCAAGCAGGCTGATGAACTGGCTCATTTCTACACTTTTATTTAACCGCTGCACATCCCTGTTGTACATGAGGTGTTCTCCGGAAAGGATCTCTTTCACAAGCTTGCCGCGGTCCTGCATGACAGGCTTTTCCGAATAGCTGAACAATGCATCATCTTCCCTGCTTTTTGTTACATAAATAAAATTTGTTTTTAATAAGATTCCGGAAGCTATGCGATTCTGGATCTCATTCTTCCATTTAAAATCTTTCATCTCGGGCATGGCTTTAAGAAGTTGGTTGAACTCCGTCATGTCGTTTGCTTCAGCAATATCCTGCGGGTTCATTTCTTCATAGTTTGTGACAACCGTAGCAGGTTTAACACCCTGTGCGAGTGCAGCAGGCATAATAAACCTGTTCACATGCAGCAGGGCGATCATCCGTTTTTCCTTTTGATTTGCTACGATATATAACAGCTGCGGTTCATTATTTACTGTGAAAAGGTCCATATAATAAAGGTAATCACCTGCAAGCGTTTTCCAACCATTGCCGTTTATATATTCAGCGGGGATCTTCCCTGTTTCAGTTATGCCATGTTCCGTAAGGAAGCGGTTGTGGTCTGCTACTTTGCTACAGGACGTAGCAATGATTGTTAATAAAATCAAGGTGAAGTGGCGTAAATGGTTGAGTTTGTTCATTTAATAAAGATAGTGAAATGTTAAAAATAAGTTTGGTTTTTGTTTTTATTTTTTTCTTTTCCATGTTACCTTTAAGTATGAGCGAAATAGACGAAAAGCCTTCCTATTACAGGGGGAGAGGGGCACAGATAAATACTCCCAATAAGTTCCTGAAGAATAGTTATGTGAGTGAACATGATGAGGTCCCTGATGAACCATTGATCAGTGATGAAAAAACACAGATTTTCTATGAGCACCCGAAAAAAATAATTAATGCTGTCAACAGTCCCGATTTAAAGGGCATGTATTCCATGAACCCTTACCAGGGATGTGAGCATGGCTGTATATACTGTTATGCACGTAATACGCATGAATACTGGGGTTATAGTGCGGGACTTGATTTTGAAAGGAAGATCATTGCAAAGCCGGATGCGGCCCGGCTGATGGAAAAACAATTCATGAACAAAAACTGGCAGGTGGCACCGATCATGTTTTCAGGAAATACCGATTGTTACCAGCCTGTGGAGCGTAAGCTGAAGATCACCCGCCAGATGCTGGAGGTGCTTCTGAGGTTCAGGCATCCGGCAGGAATGATCACCAAGAACAGCCTGATCCTCCGTGATATTGACATCCTCCAGGAACTGGCCAAGCTGAAGCTTGTTCATGTAATGGTTTCTATCACCAGTTTGAGGGAAGAGCTGCGGTTAAAAATGGAACCTAGAACAGCCACAGCGAGGAACCGTTTGAAAGTCATTGAGCAGCTGAGCAAAGCTGGCATCCCGGCAGGAGTGATGACGGCCCCGATCATCCCGGGGCTCAACAGTGATGAGATTCCGGACCTGATCAAAGCTGCGGCAGATCACGGGGCGGATTGTGCAGGATATACTATTGTAAGGCTTAATGGTTCGATAGGAGAGATCTTTAAAGACTGGCTTCATAAGAATTTCCCCGACAGGGCAGAGAAGGTGCTTAATCACATTCAGAGTGTACATGACGGGAATTTGAATGACAGTCGTTTCGGAACACGCATGCGCGGAGAAGGGAATATTGCCGCTTCAATCAACCAGCTCTTTAAAATGGCGGTTAAGAAATACCTTGCAGGGCGGGATACTTTTGAATATGATCTTTCCGCTTTCAGAAGACCGGGTGAGGTGCAGCAGCTCGAGTTGTTTTAGTTTTCTCCATTTCCCGCGCTTATTTATTCTATTCCGCTATTCTCCGCATTGATTCCCAGCATATACAGTATTTGATAGGGGAGTTCGGTCATTTCAAACAAATTAAAAGGCTTTACAAGAAAAGCTTTAACTCCTAATTCCTTGCACTTCTTTTCATAATTTGGATTATTGGTTGAAGTGTAAACAAAAGCAGGGATCTTGTTTAATGTTTTGTTTTTAAAAATTTCTTCCAATGCTTCAATACCGTTAATTAATGGCATGTTTATATCAGTCAGCAGTACGTCAGGTTTCTCCGAATGCGGATTGTTTAAAGCATTCAGCAGCTCCTTACCATTTTTAACCCAGGTAACATTACTAAAGGATGGATGCTGGCGAAAGCTGTCATAAAGGATAAGTCCATCATCCTCGTCATCTTCAGCGAAAAGAATATTAAGATTAGTCATTGCTGGTCTTAACTAAGGGGAAATATAAATTGAAAGTGCTTCCGTCATTAATAGTGCTTTCAACTTTAATTTTTCCCAGGTGATTTTCCATTATTTTTTTACTGATTGCTAATCCGATTCCATTACCAGTGTATTCTCCCGGTAAGTGAAGACGTTGGAAAATCGTAAATATTTTTGCAATGTGATTTTTATCCATTCCAATCCCATTGTCACGAACGCTGATCTTATGAAATTTTTTTTCGGGGAAACTCAGATCAACATAATTCTCAACTTCATGGGACACTTCAATTTCGGGGTTTTTATTTGCTTTCTTATACTTGATGGCATTGCTGAGCAGGTTTAAAAACAATTGCCTCATCTGAACCCGTGATCCTTTAATTTTTGGCAGGTTGTGAATAGTAATGTTTGCGAAGCTTTCGGATATAACAAGGCTTAGGTCTTCCTGTACTTCTCTTAAAATGATATTTAAGTCAACATCTGAAGGCTCTTCCTTAATGGAGTTAAATGCGTATTTAACTAAATCATCAACAAGCGCGTTAAGCCGGAGAGCAGAGGAACTCACTATCTTTAATTTTTTTATCTGGTTCTCATCAAGAGTGTTTTTACTTTCAGTTAGATAGCTTGTGTAAGCAACTATCTTTCTTAAAGGTTCTTTTATATCATGTGAAATAACATGGATGAATTGCTCAAGATTAATATTTGTCTGGTTTAGCTCATTAATTTTGACTTCCAGTTTCCGCTGATAAAGTGCAAGATCTTCTTCATGTTGTCTTTTCAAAGTTAGATCAGTTACAATGATTCCAATTGCAGGAACCTGCGGATGCAGATCTGTAAGCGAAGCATATACGGGGACTTTAATACCATCCGCATTCAAAATCATTTCTCCCTTACTCGGACCATCTTTTAATGCAGATTTTAATTCCTGGAACTGGCCGACAGAATCAATATAAGAATTGAAATAAGTTCCTATTATGTGGTTGGTGGGCAATCCAATGAGCTTCGAAAAATAATCATTGCAGTATAAAATTAATCCGTCCTCAGAAATACTGATGGCGCCTTCCCCAAATTTTTCAATCAGTATCCTGTAAGTATAGTCAGCACTTTCAATGGAGTAAATATTAGGCTTGCCTTCTTTTGTGAGGATCAAAGCATCAATTCCGCCATCCTTTATGGCTTCTAACATAGCATTAGCTTCAAACAGCTGAATTTCAAGTTCCGCTATTCGATTTTGAAAGGACGGTATGTTTTCCTGGTCGGCCACTTAATTTACTAGGTCTAAAAGTTTGATAACTTGCTTTTTATCTGACAGATCTCCCAGTATAGTTCTGATTGGCAAAGGCGATATTTTCATTAGGGTAGGAATCGCAAATATCTGATATCGTGTTGCCATTTCAGGTTCTAAGGTAATATCCACAATCTCGAGCTCGCTGTTCTCAAGGGAATACTCTTTAAGAATCGCTTGAAGATTGTCGATAGCGCGTACTGATTTAACCGACATTCCTGAAACAAATAACCTGAATATGTATTTTTGGCCTGCCATTATTTAGTGTTTAATGGCTTAATATTTAAACCTACAAGGACCCTTTCTTCGTTGGAAAGGTCACCAATAATTTTGCGGATTGGTTCAGGAAATTTTCTTACTAATGTCGGGACCGCTAAAATTTGATCATCCTCGGCCAGCTGGGGATTTTTTAACAGGTCAATAATTTCTATCGAATATTTTCCTTCGAGATGCTCTTCTGCATATTTCTTTAGATTACTTAATGCCGTTATGGATTTAGGTGTTTGCCCTGCTATATATAGGAAAAGCTGCCACTCTGCTGGTTTGTTCTTCATTTTTTCTTGTTTTTTTTGCCTGATGGGTTAACGTTCATGAGGCGGGAGCGAAGTTCCTGGGAAGCCTTTAAAATTCCCAATTCTTCCTGTACAGATTCAAACTCGTTTTGAAGAGCAATTATATTGGCTTCCAGAACTTTCTTCTTGCGGTCAATTTCCCTGTCTTTTCTCTCCAGTTCCGTTTGTAATTTTAGCTCGGAAACTTTTTGGCTCAGCTGGTTACTCTTTCTTGCAGCACCGGTCAGAATTCCATTTGGCCCGACTTCTACATCAAGTAGCTGAATTCCTTTTTTAGTAATGATGAATTCTCTTACCTGGTTTGAATGACCCATTCCCCTGGATTTAACGATGTAGATCCCCCGGTTTCGTTCCCCGATACCCTCCAGGTCCCTCACCGTGATCCAGGTATCTACAAGTGAGGAAACGGCTTCTTCGCCAAGTTCTGGCCTGACCTGGTCGGTTGGTTTGCTTAATGAAGTAAACAATCCCGTAACATTATTGATCTTTAACATGTCAATTAATCTAACCAGCATTGAGCGTACTTCATGTTCACTGCCAACGGAGATTAAATTGCTGATGGGATCAATGATAACAGTGCTTGGCTTAAATTCATTCATAAGTTTTCTAAGCTTTAATAAATGAAGTTCCAGGCCGTTTAAAGAAGGTCTCGATGAATGTATGATAAGATTTCCTTTCTTTACAAAAGGTGAAAGATCCATACCGACTGATTGCATATTCCGAATTAGTTGCTGCGGTGACTCTTCAAAAGCAAAGTACACCACGCGTTCATTTCTTTTACATTGTTCATGTGCAAAATTAGAGGCAATTGTAGTTTTAGCAGTTCCTGCAGTTCCGGAGATTAAGATGCTGCTGCCCCGATAAAAACCACCGCCTTCAAACATTTCATTAAGCTGAGGCACTCCCGTGCCTACGACTTCTGAAGAAACTTCGTTATCCAGTCGTAAGGAAGTTATTGGTAATACTGAAATGCCATCTTCATCAATTAAAAAAGGATATTCATTTGTTCCGTGAGTTGAGCCGCGATATTTTACAATCCTTAGTCTCCTGGTAGAGACTTGTTCTATAACTCTGTGATCTAATAATATCACGCAATCGGAAACATATTCTTCCAGGCCCTGGCGGGTTAAAGTGGCTTCCCCGCGTTCTCCTGTAATAATAGCAGTTACTCCTTTGTCTTTTAACCAGGAGAAGAGGCGTCTTAATTCTGCTCTTAAGATCCCTTCATTGCTTAAGCCTGAAAATAAAGATTCGAGTGTGTCAAGAACAACCCGTTTAGCTTTTATTTTATCAATCGCATGCCCTAAACGGATGAAAAGGCCATCCAGGTCGTATTCTCCGGCTTCATCAATTTCAGAACGTTCTACTCTTACATGATCAATCACCAGCTGTTTTTTCTCTTTAAGCTCATCAAGATCAAAACCTAAAGACTTAACATTTAAAGTAAGGTCAGAAGCGGTTTCTTCGAAGGCCATAAAAACCCCGGGCTCATTGAATTCCATTATCCCTTTTATGAGAAACTGCATAGAGAGGAGCGTTTTACCGCAGCCAGCCCCTCCGCAAATCAGGGTTGGTCTTCCTTTTGGAAGTCCGCCTTCCGTTATTTCATCCAGTCCGTCAACTCCGGTAGGGGTTTTAGGGAATTTAAACCCTGTGACTTTCTTTTTTGCTTTTGTTTTCGTTTTCAAAATGTAAATTTTAGAAATTGATCTGAAAAATCAATTTATTACCCTGAATAAAAATATGTACCCGCTGAAAGAACAAGTTGTAAAGGATCTGTATTTTATTCTAACCGACTGTGTATCAGTGATATTTTGTGTGGAAATGCTACCACGAAGTCCGAGGAACGTAATGTGAGATTCTAAATTGAGTAAAGAATATATAAGGCATTCCAGGTGCAGAATGCCTGAATATTGACCACGATCTTTCTTAATCAGAAGGTGGGTGAATTGCAGCGGTTGGCGTAGTTTTGAAGAATCAATAAGGCATCAGGCTACCGAATATAAAAAACACAATTTATTTGTGAATCTGCGATGTATTGTAGATTTCAACAAATAAAATAATCTGGACTTCGGTATGGTCTCCTGACAATGTATATTGCCCTCTATGCCTGCATTACAATGTTTATTCTATGCCTTTCTTTATTTTATTTGATAGCAATAAAAAGCGGGTCTTTATCAAAGATGGTTCTGATGAACTGGAGAATATTAAAAGGGCCCTTGCGGAGATAAAATAATAGATGAGTTCTATGCCTCGCTTAATTTCATTTGAGCGGTCTGAAATTGGGCTCGAATCTCAAAGTATCAATATCGTATCTATCCTTTTCTTCTCCGTTTTTTTTCTGAAAGCAACTGGATGCATTTGGGAATTAAGATTCTGCTGTAAGCTCTTTTAAACTAAAATACAAAACCCCCTTTCAATTCGAAAGAGGGTTTGTATCGACAATATAAAATTCAATTTATTCTTTTATTATTTTCTTTAAAACAGAATAATCAGTTCCGTTGATCCGGATAAAATATATTCCCTTGGCATAATTCGACAGATCGATTGTTGCAATCGTTCCGGAACCGTTTTTACTATAGCTTTCTTTATAAATTACCTGGCCATAGAGCGTGATTACTTCAATTGAACCAATAGCTTTGTTGATCGTATTTATTGTAATTTGATTTTGCGTTGGATTTGGCATTATATTAACACTGACATCGTTTTTATTTTCAGGTATAACGACTGATATTGCGCTGGAAGAAGAATACCCCGGGGTTACCTGCCCCCTGATCTCTCCATCAGGGAATGCGGAATTGTGAATGTCCAGGTAAATACTGTCTCTGCTGAACTGGAAAGAATTCACAGGTAAAAAAGGTGTTGCATCTGTACTATTCCAATATCCTTCAGCAGATACATCAGTTCCTGATGTAAAAATATTACTTGTCAGATCATAAATCTGCGGGCCGGTGAAACCTGGTTTGTTTTTATGGAAATGAGCCCCGGTAGCTGTTGCAGAAAGGCCGCCTGCACTCCATAAATAATGCGCATTATCATCAAACCTGCTGGTTGAAACAATACCTGATCCATAAGCTGTTGATGCAGCAGCAGGCACTACCTGGTTCCCGTTCATGTTAATTGTATAACCTTCCCTTGCGTAACGGATGATCTGGCCCCTTAATTCCCCATTAGGTTTTGAAGCGGTATGAAAAACAAAAGACAAATTGCTTGTTAGCATTTTGTATATCGTTGTCCCTGCGGATAACCCCGTAATCATTCCTTTTACCCTATTGCCTGCAATAAACGGTGTAAAGTCTAACTGAACAGCACCATAGGGTGCGCCAACATTCCCAACATGCATGTGAGCATAATTCAAAATTGAGGATAAGCTATCTGCTACAGCATCAAAATAGAGCGTATCCAGATTTGTGCTTAATCTTAATACGCAAACAGACTGGCCAGCACTTATAATCGGAGGCACCATTTGAGTGCCCGTTCCATTAGCGTCAAATGACAAGCCTTTTTTATTAATTAATTGAGAGCGAACAGCGCCGGTCGGGCTGGCTGCAGTTGAAATATTTATATAAATCCTGCTGCTGAATAAACTGTCGAGTAGCTGCGTATTTGTAGAAATGCTGCCTGTAACAATCGTATTATTAACACCTGTAACAAAACTGGAAATATCTGCGGCTAAATTCCCCGCTACTCCGTAATCCCCAAAGCGTAATTCTGCATTTGTAATCGGTCCATTTAATTTTTGACAAATAATCCTGAAATTTAATTTTTGCCTGTCATGTGACAGTCCAAATGATCCAAGGCCATAAGCATTGCTCATCATCATTGGTACAGTTTCCATACTGTTGAGGTCGGCAACAAAGTTCCAGTCCGCTTCCAGTTTTACCTGGCCCCTGATTTCCCCGGCCGGGTTGGAGGCTGTTGTAGCAACCAGGTATAAATTATCACTCATTAATTTTGAAATAATAGCAGCGACATTCGTACCGATAAGATCAGTAGTTAATTTGTTCCCGTTTAAAAATGGTGTCAGGTTAATGAGTGATGAACCATTAGTGCCTTCATTGCCCTGGTATAAACTTACATTAACGGCAGGTCCGGATAAACCCACCATGCTTAAATTAATTGTCAGAGAATCTCGTGTTCTATTAAGCATAAAGCTGGCAACACCATTTGCATTTGTTGAAACAGCAGGTACTACCTGCGCTCCATCTAATTTCGAAGTAAATAATAAATGTCCCTTAAAGACGATTGCTTTGGATTGAAGAGCCCCTATTAACAGGGCTGATAAAATAAGTATAGATTTTTTCATGTGGGTAGGTTTTGATATTTAAACAAAATAATATCATAAATAATTGTGAAAAAAATTTATGTGCCTGAATAGAGAATAACAGGACATACTCCTAAAATAACGGACTAAATTGACCGGTGGTGTTTTGTAATCAACGGTCAGGTTATTCCCTCAAATTTATTTTGTCCTTAAAATCCGGGTTATGTCCCTCAGATTATGCAGATCTCTTTTTTTTGAATAATATTTGTACTTTACACTATGAAAGAGGCTGAAGGTCAATCCAACTATTTAACCGCATTTCTCATCAATCACAGGTGGGCCTGGCATCTTGGTTTTTGGTTGGGATATATTGCTTATAGGGCCTGGTCGTATTACTTAACACTTCTCGATTACCGCGAATATTTGAATTTCATGCTCACCAGGGACCTGGTGTTATTTGTTGTCTATACCTATCTGATACTATTCCTTTATAAAAAGTTAGTCTACAGAAAGCGGTATACGCTCTATTTTATTTTGGGGGCGGTTTTATCTGTTCTGAATCTATTCTCGGTTTTAAAGCTTCAGATGTATTTTGTGGAAAGCACAAGGCCTCCTAAAGATGTACAGTATGTAGAATGGTTTTTGAGTAACTTATCACTTACTTTGCTTACTTTTTTAGTAATTACCTTTGCCAAGTACTTTAAAGATAGTTACATCAATCAGTATTACGAAAATGAACAAAGACAATTAAAAATGAAGCTGGAGCTGGATAATTTAAAAGCTCAGATCTCACCGCATTTCTTATTTAATACTATGAATAATTTTTATGGCCTGGCCGTTGACAAATCAAACAAGCTCCCGGACCTGATGATAAAATTATCCGGGCTGTTGCGCTATTCGCTGTATGAAACTAAAAACGATCTGGTGCCGGTCTCTAAAGAAATAGATTATTTAAGGAATTATATTGAACTCGAAAAGATCCGGCTGGAAAGTACTCTTGATCTTGAGTTCAATTCTGTTGTGGCTGAAAATGAGGATGCCGTAATTGCACCGCTTATATTAATGGTGTTCATTGAAAATGCATTTAAACATGCCCGGCAGGTGTTAAATGAGCCGATCGAGATTAAAATTAATTTGTCGATGACAGATCAGAAAAAATTGATCTTAAACGTAAAAAATAATTACTTTGATGATGTAAATAGTCAGGCAGGCGGACTCGGATTGATGAATGTAAAAAAACGACTTGAATTATTATATCCGGGCAGCCTTCATGATTTGGAAATTATAAAATCGGATAAATTTTATATTGTTAATTTACAGCTTCAATTAAACAGGGGGTCTTTTGAATAGCAGAATATATAAGTGTTTAATAGTTGATGATGAGCCCATCGCAAGACAAATTGTACAGGGATATATTAAGCAACTTCCTAATTTAGAATGTTCGGTACAGGCCAAAAACGCAATTGAAGCACTTGAAATATTAAAGAAAGATCCTGGTGTTGAAATTGTTTTTCTGGATATTAACATGCCAAATTTAAGCGGCATGAGCATGGCAAAAATATTGACTAACCCGCCTAAAATTATCTTTACAACAGCTTATTCCGAATTTGCCATTGAAAGTTATGATGTGAATGCCGTTGATTATCTTCTGAAACCGTTCGCTTTTGAGCGTTTTACAAAAGCAGTATTTAAAGCGATTGACCTGATAGAAAAAGACAGGCTTGGCCTGGCGAATGAAATGAAGCCTGGCGAAGAGCAGACTATTTTTATAAAATCAGAAGGAAAAAATTATCCGGTTTGTATAAGTGATATCTTATACTGCGAAGCGAAGAAAAATTATACAAAAGTTGTTTTAAAAAACCATACAACATTTTTGCCGCTTATTCCATTATCTAAATTTGAACAGGAATTAAAAGCAATAAACCCTAATTTTATCAGAGTTCATAGATCCTTTGTAGTATCATCCAAAGAAATTGCTTCTGTGGGAGCTCATGAACTATTTATTGACAAATATGTAATTCCCCTGGGTGAACAATATAAGGGTGATTTTTTGGAAAAAATAGGAATTAAAAAATAGGTCATCCGGACTTGGATTCAAGGGGACACGCATGAGAATTCAAAATTTTTCATTGGTTACATCTTAATTCGTAATCTGTTCAGTATATAAATTCCGCAGGCTGCTATAGGAGGGTAGGTTCTGTTGTAATGTAGTTAATAAATTAGTTTAATCCGTTTTGTATAGAAAAAAGGATTTTCTTTGCAGGAATATTGGCGTATGCGTGGTCGAAAGCATACGATAACAACAAACTTATGAAAAAGAATCAAGCGTGTTTTTTATTATTTACTCTTATTTATACTGCATCATTTGCCCAGGAAAAGGATAGTATCAGGCCACAGCGCTTGCGGAAATTGGGATATGCAATAGGCTTCTTTCTTAGGCCTGTAACCCCATTAAAGGAAGTTCGGACACTTCCTAATTTGCCTTACCATGGAAATTTTTTTGATGAAAGTGATATGTATAAGAATGGATTAGTTATAAGCAGGATGCTTAACCCATTTTTTGAATTGTCATTTACTACAAAAAAATTGAATCAGCACATATTAGGGACTTTTTATTCTGCCAGAACTTTCCCATCTGACCCTGGCCCTGTGGCAGGGGGAGGGGAGACGAAACAAAAGGAGTATGGTGTATATTATGAGTTTGACTGGACGCTATTCAGATCTAAATCGAATAGTGAAAAATGTAACTCCCCTTTCCTTGGAGTAAAAGCTCTATATACATATAAATATTTGGATTATTTTTTGCATACGGATGATGTAAATTTAATGAGGGACGTTTCACTCACTGATAAAGCTTCCCTGACGTCCCTGCAGTTAATTGCAGGTTATAAATTGATCAGGAGAAGGTGTTTCTTTTCATCGGGTATTGGAATTAACGGATACACTTTCCTGTACGGGAAATATTCATACGGAAGCACATCCACACAACATGGTTGGACAAGAACGGAAGAAAAAAGTAATTCTTACAGGGTTTCACTATTCGTTGCTCCTCAGGTTATTTATGATATAAATCTCAAGTTTGGCTTTAAATTTTAATTTTCCTGCCTGGTTTATACAGGCTACTTAAGTAGGGTTCGCGGGATTACTTCTGCATCATTTAACTATTACTATTTGTTATATATTTTTTTACCTTCTCTCCATGCTCAAATCCTTCTTCTTTAAACTGCAAACCGACTTTCCGGAGCACATTAATGGAATTATGATTATCGACAGAAGCGCGTCCTACGATCTCTTTCAATTTTAAAATATTCTTTCCATATTCCATTACCGCCAGTGCGGATTCGGTCGCATATCCTTTACCCCAGTGTTTCTTGAAGAAGCGGTAACCGAGATCATATTCGTTAAGCGAAGGAAGATATTTGATCCCGCACCAGCCTATAAATTCATTGTTTGAATTCAGATGAACGGCCCAGCGCCCCATTTTATTTTTATACTGGGGTAAAATTACTTCTTCAAGAATCTTATTTGCTCGGTAAGATCCACTTTTCCATCACCGGTATAACGTGTTACTTCCGGATCACTGTTAAGATCAACAAGCAATTGTGCATCGTCCATTGTAAATTCACTCAGATAGAGGCGGGGAGTGGTAAGTATAATCTTCATTTCCGGAGATATTTATGTTAAAAGTGTTTCTTTCGTTTCTCAGTCTTCCAGGTGAATGTCACTCCATCTTTCTTCCTGGTTCTACTCAGGGGCGGATTAAGTCCGGTTAAACATTCATTCATGCTTTCTGTCTATATACTCCTGTTTAAGGGCTTTGATGGCACGGCTTTGGCAGGTATTATATCAGATTAAATAAATAAAAAAAATAGAAACCATGATCAAATTCTTGTTATTGACTGCGGGAGCTGCAGCAGCTTACCAGTTAGCCAAAAAGTACAATGTTACTTTTAATGATGTTAAAAAATTTGCAATGCCTCTCTTAGCTAAGAGAGTTTTAAGATAAAAAAAGGACAGCAAAACACGAAAGTGTTTTGCTGTTTTTTATTGCTTGTGTTTATTCCGGCTTATTTATTTAATCCTTAAACGTAAGTTTTTTAAGGGTTTGATTGTCTGTTTCGCTCCTAACGCTGGCAAAATGAAAAGAATCTAGTTACAAAGGGTGTAACAACGAAAAAAATAGAAGTATTAACCATAAATAGAAAAATAGATTATATTTGCATAAGGACATTGGTTTCTGATTGGGTTTTACCCCGTTACCGGTGTTTTATTTCAGATTACAACCAAGCAACCTTACGAAATTTAGAATTTATTTAAAAAATATTGTTAAATCCTCGGTACTACCCACTACTCCAGGGCAAGGTTCCAAGGTATATTAGTCCATTTATGGGGTTATATATCCGTTTTTTTGAAGAGTCGCTGACAATTCCAAAGGACATTTTAATTTCTTCTTCTATTTCAGGTTTCAGGAAACACCCAAAACTTATCAAGAAGTATTTGTTTTGCACACTTGATTTCAGATGATATTACTGTTCCTAAAGATACTAAAGCAATTAAAAATTATTAATAATCTAAAACGAGTTCAATGGCAATTCCCTCTGAAGAAATATCTTATCAAATATACACTGGAAAGCAGAATGCCGATAAAGCAATAAGTATACTTAAAGGAATTTTGTTAGGAATTAATCTGGACAATGAAATAAATGAAAAAGAAGTGAAAGAATTAAATAAATGGGTTGATAGTCTTGCTCATTTAATTAATAGGAATCCTTTCAATGAGTTCATGGCAGTTATAAAGGAGGCATTGTCTGCTGGTATACCTACTAAAGAAGCAATTGAGGATTTGTTCTGGCTTTGTCAGAAATATGAAGGAGATAGCTATTACTACAATGCTGTGACCTCGGATTTGCAGATCCTTCAGGGATTATGTCACGGCATACTTGCTGATGGAGTCATGAGCGAAAAAGAGGTCATAGACTTAAATACTTGGCTAGAAGAAAACGAACATTTGAATACTTACTATCCTTATGATGAAATAAGAAGTTTATTACTGACTATCCTCGCTGACCATAAAGTAGATGAAAATGAAAAGCTTGTGCTAAAGGCATTCATTAATCAATTCGTATCTATAAAGGATAAGGATATCCGATCTCAATTAAAATCCGAACTAGTAGATGTTAAAATTATGGCTCTTTGCACAAGTGAGCCTCAAGTTACTTTTGAAGGAAAGACATTTTGCATTACTGGAGTTCTTAAAAGGGGAAACAGAGCAGATCTACAGAGAGAACTGATTAAGCTTGGAGCAATTCCTACAGACAATCTCATCAAAACTACAGACTACCTTATTGTTGGAGATAATGGTAATCAGGCATGGACATTTGCCTGTTATGGAAGGAAAGTTGAAAAGGCGCTTCAAATGCGCAAGGAAGGACATAATATCATGATCATTCATGAATTCGACTTTTGTGATATTCTGGATGATTTAATATAATAGCTTTCGCAGGAATGCAGATGACTAAGAAGAATTACCTTATAAAAACAATATTAATAACTCTATTGATTGTAGTTACAATTAAGCTACAGGCTTTAGAATTATTCAAAACAACCACTGATCTTAATTTGAGAAGCGGAGCGGGTTCAAAGTATCAAGCTATTGGTATTGTTTATAAGGGTGAAGAAGTTAATGTAATTGATAAAACAAACTCAGCTTGGTTCAAAATAGAATATAAAGGGCAAGAAGGCTTTTTGTCAAGTAAATATTTAACCCAGGTTATTGTTGAGCAGCCGGTTGTTGTAGAACCCCCTGTGGTTAAACCAGACCCTCCAGAATCCAGTAATGGTATATATTATCTCATTGGTATTGCAGGATTAATTATTATAATTTGGGCATTCAAGGCGGCTAATAAAAAAGAAGACGTAAGAGAAGTTCCTGTAATTAAGGTGAAACCGACTCCAGTATTAGGTCAAGAAAGAAATGAAAACGACTTAAAAAAAATAAAATTTACTGTGAGCGTTACTTCTAATAACCTGAAAAAAGATGATTCTATAATTGATGTTACCGGAGAATCATACCAAATTCCTGTCGAGAATAAATCTGATGAGACCCCTGTAGCTCCATATTGGGGACACGTCTACGTATTCTCATTTGCCGAAATTAATAATGCAACAAAGGAACAAAAGAATTTCTACTACATTTTTAAAGAGAGCTTTCTAAATGGCAAATACTTAAGTACGGGAGGAAATGATAATTATGCTTTCTTACTGCTTTTTGATTTAATAGATAGCTACAGTGCTGCAAGTGATTATTCTCAATTAGAAAAACAACTTACGATCCTAAGTTATTATTATCCCAAAACGAAATCGTACACTTTTCCATTGTTTATAAAAAAACTGGAAGAAAAGGGAGATAAAAACTTAGCAGATATACTTCGTCAAAAGCATTCTATTGTCTCGAATCCGAATCCCAATGGCAGTTCTAATCCCAATGGCAGTTCTAATCCCAATCCAAGTTATTCTTACGATGCTGATTACTGGAGATTAGGAACAAAATATAAAGCAAAGTTAAAACTCACCGATGAAGAGGCTAAGCTTTTAAATTTACTTTGGAGCCCAAGTAATAATTTTTGCAATATTGAGTTTTGTTGCATTGAAATAGCAAAGTTGTTTTTAACCTGTATAAGCGAAATGAAAAAAAGTTTTGTTTCGGAAGGAACAACATTTCAGGATCAGGCAATGGCTGTAGCTGATGTAATTGCCAGAAAACAATTTAATTATAGAAAAGGGAGCAATAATTATAAATATTGCATCGACTCTCTGACTGGAAATGGGTTCCATTCAATGATCTTCAAGCACTGTGAGAATCTTGTCCGTGAGCATTACGGACATAAAAGAAAAATTAATACTGAAAGTGAATACACTCATCCTGAAGCAAAAGAGGTTTTCGAATCTAAAATTATAGCAAAGATTTTAGCTATATTACCAACTCTAACTAATCAAATAAGCCTTCCAGATGATGCAACAGAAATAGAGCTAAATTCACAAAATACAAATCGGTGGAAAATTAAATTTGAGGAGATTACTTCTAAATATACAGAGCCGAAGTTGTTCATTGATAATATTAAAGCAATAGCAGCTCAAAATAAAAAGAATCCATCAATAGAAAACATCTTTTTTGAAGCCTCAAAGTTTATTTCGAAGCATGATAAGGAATCAGCTTTGTTACTCTATATTTACTATTTACATTATGATCTTAAGTCAGAAAGCTTTGACAATAAGGAGCTAACTAAAACTATACAAAAAAGCCTTTTTAAAACAAATGAACAGCTTGAGGACTTTAAGTCCGTTGTCAATGCCTTTATAAAAGATAAGAACTTAGAAAAGGCTCTGAAAGGAGTTTCAGAGATTTTTAAGGTTAAAAGAAAAAAGATTCAATTAGATATTGCATCAATTAAAGAGGTTCAGCAGCAACATTCCGGAACAGTAGAGCTTTTAAATGAATATTTGAAGGATGACGAAGAAGCCAGGTCAATAGAAATAAACGATAATGATACTGTGGTTATAGCTACCAAACCAGAAGTCGTTCACAAATCAATCTATTCAGTCGATATATCGCTTAGCGCATTGCATATTTCTGTGTTGGAAATCTTTGCTAAACATAACTTTTCTGTTCCACAAGCAGACATTGAAATATTCGCCAAATCAAAAGGTGTTTTTAAAAACCAATTAGTTGAAAGTCTCAACGAAACTTGTTATGAAACTCTGGATGATCTTTTAATTGAAGAGGAAGATGATTTTTATATTATAAATTCGAGTTATTATCAAAAAATACTAGCCAAATGATAGACAATATTAAGCCCAAAGAAGCCACATCAATCATTAATTCATTGATCGGAGGCGTAGTTCCTAAGATTGGAGTTCAGCATATTACTGTTGGTCGATCCGAGGAAATAACTGCGTTTGTTTCTGCCTTGGACGATGTTAAGAACGGTCATAGCATGGTTAAATTCTGGATAGGTGACTTCGGATCAGGGAAGTCATTCATGCTCCATTTACTTAATACAGTTGCGTTGAAGCAAAAATTTGTAGTTACCAATGCTGATTTCACACCAGACAACCGCTTGTACTCCAATGATGGTAAGGGAGTGGCACTCTATTCTGCAATAATGGACAATATTGCCATTCAAACAAAGCCTGAAGGCGGTGCACTATCGACCTTATTGGAAAAATGGATAGAGCAAATAGTGATGAAGACCGCAGAAGAAAATAATGTTTCATTATCTGAGATCCGTGGTGAAAAGTACTTAAGTCTTATTCAAACCAATATAATGAAAACCATCAATGAGATTACGGATGTTGGAGGTTTTGATTTTGGAATGGTTGTAATGAAGTATTATGAAGGTTATATAAAAGATGATGAACAGCTAAGACGCAATGCCTTAAAATGGCTAAAAGGGGAATACAAAACAAAAACAGAAGCAAAGCAAGACTTGGGAGTAAGAGAAGTAATTAATGATCTGAATTACTACGACATGCTCAAGAATTTCTGTAAGCTCTTTGTCAGTATGGGATATAGCGGTTTTATGATCAACTTGGATGAGGCTATCAATTTATATAAGATTTCAACCTCGGTAATGAGGGAAAAGAACTATGAAAAGATATTGACCATATATAATGATTGTTTTCAGGGAAAAGTGACGAACCTGTTCTTTAATTTTGCCGGAACAAAAGAATTTTTGGAAAACGAAAGACGAGGACTCTTTAGCTATCAAGCCTTGAAGTCAAGACTTGAGACCAATAAATTTGAAACTACTGAAATTAGAGATTTTGCGCAGCCTGTTATAAAGTTAGTTCCTTTAGATCATAACGAGATATTCGTTCTGTTAAAGAAATTGAAAGCGATTTTTGACTACAACTATAAAACTGAGATCAGCATCTCTGATAAGGAGATTCATCAGTTCATGGAAGAACTGTTTAATAAGCCTGGTGCTTCGGAATTTCTTACACCAAGAGAGGTAATTAGAGACTTTTTGAATATATTGAACATTATTCGTCAGAATCCAACTGTAGACAAGAATAAACTTTTTGGTGAAATGGAAGTTGCTGATGAAAGGCCTAAAGAAGTTTCATTAGATAGCATCGAGGAGTTATAATGTCATTTGACTTACTTTCAGAACCAATAAGGAAATATATTCGGGATAAGCGATGGGAGCAGTTGCGTCCTATTCAAATTGCTGCAATCTCAAGGATTCTTACCACAGAAGACAACTTTATTCTGGCCTCAAGAACTGCTTCAGGAAAAACAGAAGCAGCCTTCCTACCTATTTTGTCCAAGGTGGATTTCAATGAAAGTGGCGTTCAGGTACTTTACATTTCTCCTTTAATCGCCTTAATTAATGATCAGTTTTATCGAATTGAGGAACTTTGCAAATATCTTGATGTTCCGGTAACCAAATGGCATGGGGAAGCCAATAAGACCCTTAAAGACAAGACCCTTAAAGAACCAAGAGGACTTATTCTAATTACTCCGGAATCATTGGAGGCAATGTTTATTAATAAGCCTCATAACGTAAAGCATCTTTTTTTTAACCTTAAGTATGTTGTAATTGATGAAATACACTCTTTTATTGGTACTGATAGAGGAACTCAACTCAAGTCTATTTTATCACGATTACAGCGAGTAAATTCCAAATCTTTTAATGTTGTTGGCTTATCTGCAACAATAGGAGATTACGATGAAGCAAAGAGGTTTACAGGAAATGAGGAAAAAACAAAGGTTCTTTTGGACAAGACAGCAAAAGAGATCAACGCCCAATTTCGTTTTTTTCAAAATGAAACTCCGGAATTACCTTTAGACCTTTTGAAAGATTTATATCTTGAAACAAAAGACAATAAGGTGCTTATCTTTCCAAACAGCCGGGGAAGGGCTGAAGAAGTAGCTGTTAAACTGAAGAAGATTTCTAGCAGAGTAAAAGGGCATTCAAATTATTTTTCACATCATTCGTCAGTAGATAGAGAAGTAAGGGAGTATGTGGAATATTTTGCGAAAAACAATAACAGACAAAACTTTTGCATCTCATGTACTTCTACTTTGGAACTAGGAATTGATATTGGAACAGTTGATGAAGTCGTTCAAATTGACGCAACTCACAGTATTGCATCATTGATTCAACGAGTAGGAAGAAGCGGAAGAAGGGAAGGAGAAAGCAGTAATCTTTTCTTGTATGCTACAACAGAGTGGAGTTTGCTGCAATCCTTAGCTTGCTGGTTACTTTATAAGGAAGGATTTATCGAGCCACCACATTCGATGGAGAAACCTTATGATATTTTACTTCACCAAGCCTTATCAATTACAAAGGGACATAACGGTCTCAACTTGACAGACCTTATTTCACAACTTAAAGAAAATTCAGCATTTAATAGAATTGACCAATTGGAAATAGAAGAGATTGTTGACCATCTTATTAATAAAGATTTGTTAGAGAAGTTGCAAAATGAAGTAATAATTGGTGTTGAAGGTGAGAAAATTGTAAATAGTAGAGAGTTTTATAGTCTGTTTAAAACTGAAGATGCTTTTAAAGTTGTAAGTTCCGGAAACACTATAGGAGAGGTTCCCTTCTCGCCCCAAATAATAGAAGATGCTAATATTTTATTGGCAGCAAAAATTTGGAAAATTAAATATGTTGATTTTAAATCAAAAAAGATTGAGGTAGATCCTACTAAGGACGGAAAAAAACCACTCTTCTTTGGTAGTGGAGCAGCTATTCATCCAAAGATCCGGGAGAAGATGCTTGAGATACTTCTTTCCGAAAGTGCTTTTTATATTTTAAATCAACCTAGTGCTGATGAAATAGAAAAACTGAGAAAAGAGTTTTCTGTATTTAAAATTCAAAATTTAATAGAAGAACGGCCATTGCAATTAACAGAAAAGTATATAACGCTTTATACTTTTACAGGAACAAGAATAAATAGAACTATTGAATTACTCTTAAATATATCGGGAATAGAAAACAGTCTGTATGACATTGCCAGTTCGTTTGATATTGAAATTCCTAAAGAGGAGTTTATGTCAAAGTGGAAAGCTCTCACTATTCTTATTAAGGATTTAGATCCTTATATCGGAGAATTGGTAGAGGTCAATCCTGCTTTATTAGAGTTTTCAAAATGGGGTACTTATTTGCCCATAAAATATCAGATAAAGCTATTGAAAGAGAAATATTATGATGTTGAAGGTGCTAAAGATTTTTTACAGGACTTGAGACTTATCGAGAACAAGGAAGCTTTGAAAATTGAATAGAAACATGGAGGAACAAAATCTTAAACAATCGGAGAGTAAGCTGGGGATACTTAATCTTTCAGTGATTATACTTTCCATCTATGTTCTCATCGCATTATTAATAGATTCATTCTGTACTCTTCCAAAAGAGACCTCGAAGCTATTGCAATATATAGATGATGGGATCTGTGTTTTCTTCTTTATTGAATTTTGTATCCGTTTCAGTAAAGCAGAGAGTAAACTAAAGTTCATGCGTTGGGGCTGGATTGATCTGATTGCTTGTATTCCAATGGTCGATTTTTTAAGAGCGGGACGACTTTTAAGATTAGTCAGGTTGCTCCGTATAATTCGGGCATTTAGATCTACTAAACATCTCGTAAATCACATTTTCGCCAGCAGGGCTCAAGGTGCTTTTACTTCAATTTCTATTCTTGCTATTTTACTGCTAATTTTTTGCTCTATTGCAATTCTTCAGGTTGAAGATGATCCGAATAGTAATATAAAGACTGCCGAGGATGCAATCTGGTGGGCGTATGTTACGATTACAACTGTAGGTTATGGTGATAAATTTCCGGTAACAACAGAAGGTCGGATTATTGCAGCTATATTAATGACAGCAGGAGTAGGTCTTTTTGGGACATTTACAGCTTATATTGCTTCTTGGTTTGTGGGAGAGGGTAAGCAAAAGCGAGATTGAGTACGCAAACTACATTTGTATAAAATATGTTAAACAAAATTCAAAATATGAAAGCTCTAAAAATTTTCGTTTGTTTATCCATAATATCTTATGGGACATTTTCTCAACAGGAAAAGGATTATTCACTAGCCAAGGTGGGTCAAAAGGTATTAGGTGTATACTTTTTTATTGCTTGTGAACCAGCTAATGAATATGATTATATAGCAACCATTGATGTTCGTTGGCATGAAGGCGACCCAGTTAAATCAAAGTTAGAGATAATTGAAAGAGGTAAAAAGAAGTATCCAAATTTCAATGCTGTGATATTCAAGGATGCTAAATTTGAAAGTGCCGACTTGGTTAAATTCAGGGATTTAGAGATTAGCGGAGGCGGATTTAGGGTAGGTGATAATGCCGTTTTCAAAAAAGGTTCAACACCTAGATATGGTAAAATCCTTACTCTGGATAATGTAAAACAAGAAGCTGGTATTAAATATTTTGATGAGTATGGTGATGAGAAAATCAATAATATGCCCTACACTAAGCTTACTATGGTTCCATCAGACGAATATGAGAAATTGATTGAAGAGCAAAATATCGAGATTCAAAAGCATAAATTTATGATTGGGAAAAAAGTAGCCTGGTCGGATGAGAGTAAGCCCTTTTATGGTGAAGTTGTCAGCTTAAATGAGAAGAACCACGATGCTACGGTTAAGTTTCTTAATATTTACGGGGAAGAAAAAACAACACAAGTAGATTTTTTAAAACTTGATAAAGTTGACGAATCAAAGTATTCCGAGTATATAGAAACACAAGCTATAGAAATTCAAAAACACAAATTTCAAATTGGACAAAAGGCATCTTACATTTATGAGAAAAAAACAAAGTATGGAGAGGTCGTAAGTTTAGATAATCCCAACCATAAAGCAGCTGTTAAATATTTGAATATTTTCGGTGAGGAAAAAACCTTTGAGGTGAAGTATCTTGAGCTGACAAAGGTCAGTGAGGATAAATTCCAGGAAGAAACATCAAAACTTCAGCAGGAAATCGCCAAATATAAATTTAAGATTGGTGATAGGGTTTCTTGGTCAAAGGAATCTGTTTTTACAAACAAGACAGAAAGTATTCCTGCTGAGATCATTTCATTAAACGATGTGGATCACAAAGCGACAATTAAATACCTCAATAAGGACAAAGTAGAAAAACAAGAAGCTGTTTCTTATTTAAACTTGTCAAAATAAATTAAGTATTTTTGATAGAGTTTACCGGATATGTCTGCCTAGCTCACAGAAAGCCTTGTGTTTTGTACTTTGAAAAGAACACCTAAAATGAACAATCTTTCTCTTTTGAAAAAAATCCTGTAGAAAGCAATAGGCGATTCTATTCTGAGTTTTAGAAGAATTCAATCAATTTAAGATTTTTCTTAAGTTTTTTGGTTCTTTTTATTATCCTTCAACCAGGTCGCGGATTACAACGCTCGCACACACACCGCCAAAAGCAGCCGGTAAATAGGAGATGGTACCGTAAGCAGACTTTTTGAATTTAGTTCCATCAGTCAGCATCAACGATTCTTTAATAGGCTTTTCCGGTGAGAAAACGGTTTTTACCCCTTTGTAAATCCCAAATTCCTTCAGTCGCTTACGTACATACTGAGCAAAGGGGCAGTTGTATGTTTTAGAAATATCCACTACCCGGAGTTGTGTAGGGTCCAGTTTTGCACCCGCTCCCATCGAACTGATGATCCGGAGTTTCTTTTCAAAAGCGGTTTTAATGAAAATGAGTTTTGGTGTTATACTGTCAATCGCATCAACAACATAATCATAATGCTGTGATAACATCCTTTCCGCAGCCTCCGGTGTAATAAATTCCTTTATAACAGTAAGCTTAAGGTCCGGGTTAATGTCCAGCAGGCGTGCAGCCATAATATCAGCCTTTGACTGCCCGTGAGTGGAAGAAAGGGCTGGAAGCTGCCTGTTCCTGTTACTTGGGTCAACGATGTCACCGTCAACAATTGTCATTGTCCCGACTCCACCCCGGCAAATGAATTCAGCGGCAAAGGATCCTACCCCGCCCATACCCACAACGAGCACGTGTGCATTCTGCAGGCGCATTAATTTCTCTTTTCCGATGAGAAGTTCTGTTCTCGACAACCAGCTAATATCAGCCATTAAATATTCGTTTATAATTTAACATCATTTGTTCTTTCAGCTCATCAACACCGATCTGCTTTAATTCAGCAGCTTTATTAAAAATAATATTTATAGAGAGATCTGAATCATCTGTTTCCAGCAAAAAATCAGAAATCCCGGTTTGTACTATTGCTTTCTGCGCATTGGAATCATTAATCAAAAGTCCTTTCCCAAAGCTAAGATAGAAGCCATTCTTCAAAAGCCTTTCAGCTATCTGCCACTTATTGTTAAAACCATGTACCAGGAAAGGAATAACCGCGTTTTGTAGGCTTTTAATCCGGATCAATTCATCAAAGGCTTTAACACAATGTACAATCACGGGCTTTTTTAAGCGGGAAGCTATTTTTATATGTTCAATAAAAATCTCTTCCTGGAGATCCATCGGAGTAGCTGTTAGCCTGTCCATGCCGCATTCCCCGATGGCTTTAACCGACTGATGGGCAGCACTGAACTTTAGGCTTTCAAGTGTTCCGGGAATATCATGTTTTTCGATGTCCCGGGGGTGTATGCCTACAGAAATAAGTTCGTTAAGATCATCTCTTAATACCGGACCATTATTGAATAATGATACAATACCTTGAGTTTGCCTGCGATGGGTGTGTATATCAATGTAGGGTAGAGTATTCACTTGGTATAATAAAAAATGCCATACAGGTTTTGTATGGCATCTCTTGTAAAATATTAAAGACTACTTCCGGGTGTTAGCCGCTTTCTTATCTGACTTTGCTTTGTTGAATTTAACGAGCTGTTCAGGTGTAAGAACGGCTGCGATTTCTGCTTCACGCTCAGCATTGATCTTGCTCCTGTTGGCTTCAAATGTGGTCTTATTTGATGCAGCTGCATTCACAGCTGTATTTTTTGAAAGGTTGATAGCCTGTACCTTTTCTTTTTGCGGAGCGGTAAGTGATACTACCTTATCAAGGTTTTCAGTCTGTTTTGTTGCCTTGGCGGAAGCATCCGGAGCTTGTTGGGTACGCGTTGCAGTTTGAGCATTAACAGTGATTCCTGCAATTAGAAGAGCCGAAAGTAAAATTAATTTTTTCATGTTTTTTATTTTTAGATTGTGTTGTTGACAAGCGTTATACCAAAATAATGTAATAAATGTAGTAAATAATTTCTTAATCCAACAATCAGCCGTTATTTTAACTGTTATCTCCGTCAAACATTCTTCCCAGCCCCCCCAGGACACTGCCTTCTTCTTTGCCATTGTTGGCGTACGCCATCATCCTGCCTGCAAGCCGGCTAACCGGCAACGACTGGATCCAGACGGTCCCCGGCCCGGAGAGAGTAGCAAAGAACAGCCCCTCACCACCAAAAATTGTATTTTTTATTCCTCCTACGAATTGGATATCATAGTTCACCTCCTGGGTAAATGCGACAATACAGCCTGTATCTACTTTCACAAGTTCTCCCGGGACCAGGTGTTTTTCAATGATCATTCCCCCGGAGTGCACAAAGGCCATTCCGTCACCCTCCAGTTTCTGCATGATAAATCCTTCTCCACCGAATAATCCTGTACCCAGTTTTTTCTGGAATTCGATCCCGATACTTACACCTTTGGCAGAACATAAGAACGCATCTTTCTGGCATATGATCTTCCCATTCAGCCTGCTCAGGTCCATCGGTATGATCTTCCCCGGGTAAGGCGAGGCAAAAGTGATCCGTTTTTTTTCCTGTCCCTCATTTGTGAAAGCAGTCATGAATAAGCTTTCACCTACGAGTAATCGCTTCCCGGCAGAGAATAACTTGTCCATAAACCCGCTCTGCTGTTTGGAACCATCACCGAAAATAGTATCCATGCGGATGCCGTTGTCCATCATCATGAAGTTGCCTGCTTCTGCAACAACCGTTTCATTAGGGTCGAGCTCTATCTCAACCGCCTGTAATTCTTCTCCAAGAATTTTGTAGTCAATTTCGTGGTTTCTCATAAGTTTTAGTTTTTACCGCTGTCCTCACATGATGATCTGCACGTGTGATCATAGAGTAGACAATGATTCGTAAATTCGCTTTAATCCATTATCGTTTTACATATTCCGCCTGTACTGCCCGCCCACTTCAAACAATGCATGAGTGATCTGTCCGAGGGAACAGTATTTACTTACTTCCATTAATCCCTCAAAAATGTTTTCATTCCTGATTGCCAGCTGCTGAAGGTTCCTTAGCAATTCCGGTGATTTGTCCGAATGTGCTTTGTGAAGCTCATTCAGCATTTCTATCTGGTAATTTTTTTCTTCTTCCGTTGCACGGATTACTTCCTTCGGAACAATTGTAGGGGATCCTTTTGATGAAAGGAATGTGTTTACCCCGATGATCGGGTACTCACCCGTATGTTTCAGCGTTTCATAGTAAAGGCTTTCTTCCTGGATCTTTCCGCGCTGGTACATCGTCTCCATGGCGCCCAAGACCCCTCCGCGTTCTGTGATACGCTCAAATTCCACCAGTACCGCTTCTTCAACAAGGTCCGTTAATTCTTCAATGATAAATGACCCCTGGAGCGGGTTTTCATTCTTGGCAAGACCCAGCTCACGGTTGATAATCAGCTGAATTGCCATCGCCCTTCTCACGGATTCTTCGGTAGGAGTGGTGATCGCTTCATCATAAGCATTTGTATGAAGAGAGTTGCAGTTGTCATAGATTGCATACAATGCCTGCAATGTTGTACGGATATCATTGAAATCGATTTCCTGGGCGTGAAGAGAGCGTCCTGACGTCTGGATGTGGTACTTCAGCATCTGCGAACGTTCATTCGCATTGTATTTCAGCTTCATCGCTTTCGCCCATACTCTGCGTGCCACACGGCCGATCACCGAATATTCAGGATCAATTCCGTTACTGAAGAAGAATGACAGGTTAGGTGCGAACTTGTTGATGTCCATTCCGCGGCTTACGTAATATTCAACATACGTAAAGCCGTTGGATAATGTTAATGCGAGCTGTGTGATAGGATTGGCGCCCGCTTCTGCGATGTGATAACCGGAAATGGAAACCGAATAAAAATTCCTGATGTTCTTCCTGATGAAATAATCCTGCATATCGCCCATCAGGCGCAGGGCAAATTCTGTTGAGAAAATGCAGGTGTTTTGTGCCTGGTCTTCTTTTAAAATGTCAGCCTGTACCGTCCCCCGCACAAGAGCGATCGTTTCGGCTTTGATCTTTTCATAAACATCTTTCGGCAGAACCTGGTCACCGGTAGTCCCAAGCAGCATCAGTCCAAGTCCGTCATTTCCTTCAGGAAGTTTTCCCTGGTACGTAGGCCTGGTTACTTTTTTATCCTTGTAGAACTTTTCGATCTTCGCTTCAACGTCTTTTTCAAGACCATTCGCTTTGATGTAGATCTCGCATTGCTGATCAATGGCAGCATTCATAAAGAAACCTGTGAGCATGGCTGCCGGACCGTTGATCGTCATGCTTACCGAAGTTTTCGGGTCAGCTAAATTGAAACCGCTGTATAGTTTTTTTGCATCGTCCAGGCAGCAGATCGACACTCCCGAATTGCCGATCTTTCCGTAAATATCGGGGCGGATTGCAGGGTCCTGCCCATAAAGCGTAACGCTGTCGAATGCGGTAGACAAGCGGTGTGCAGGCATTCCTAAACTCACATAATGAAATCTTCGGTTGGTACGTTCCGGCCCGCCTTCTCCTGCAAACATTCGGGTAGGGTCTTCTCCTTCACGTTTGAAAGGAAACACACCGGCAGTGTATGGAAATTCACCAGGGACGTTTTCCTGCAGGTTCCATTTCAAAAGATCACCCCACGCTTCATAACGCGGAGTTGAGATCTTGGGAATCTGGGTATGTGATAATGACTCGTAATGTGTTTTTATTTTTAATTCCTTATCGCGGACTTTGAAGATGAAGAATTCGTTTTTGTACTGCTGAACTTTATCTGCCCAACCTTCAAGTATCTTTTTATTATGGCCGTCAAAGCTTAATGCGATCTGGGCGTATGTCTCGTCAAGGCCTTTGATGATCCTGTCCTTGTCTTCAACTTTAGAACTCTTTAACGCTTCAATTGATTTTTTGATGGAATAAAGGTTCTGTGCGATCTCTTTCTGCTCATCAACCCATTTATCGTAATTCCGGTTGTTCTCCGCTATTTCTGCAAGGTAGCGTGTTCGCTGAGGCGGGATGATGTAGATCTTTTCACTCATCTCATCCGTGTCCATAAAATCCGACTTCAGCTCCGCACCGGTCTTTTCTGCCAGCTTATTCACTACAGCTTTGTAAAGCTTGTTCATTCCCGGATCATTGAACTGTGAAGCAATTGTCCCGTAAACCGGTATGTTATCATCATCCGTATCCCAGAGCTGGTGATTGCGTTTGTATTGCTTTTTTACATCACGGATGGCATCCAATGCTCCGCGCTTGTCAAATTTATTCAAGGCAATGATATCAGCGAAATCAAGCATGTCGATTTTTTCGAGCTGAGTAGCCGCACCGTATTCAGGGGTCATTACGTACAGGCTCATGTCACTGTGCTCTGTGATCTCCGTATCACTCTGCCCGATCCCGGAAGTCTCCAGAATGATCAGGTCATAGTTGGCCGCTTTGACAATCTCAACCGCTTCCTTAACATATTTGGATAATGCAAGATTGCTCTGGCGTGTGGCAAGCGAACGCATGTACACCCGCGGATTCCTGATCGCATTCATGCGGATCCGGTCGCCTAGTAAAGCTCCTCCTGTTTTACGCTTGGAAGGATCCACGGAAATTATTGCAATGGTCTTATCTTTGAAATCGATAAGGAACCTTCGCACCAGCTCATCCACAAGGCTTGATTTTCCCGCGCCTCCGGTACCTGTTATGCCGAGTACGGGAACGGTCTTGGTTTTAACGCTTGATGAGATCTCTGCACTGAACTTCGCGAATTCTTCCGGGAAGTTTTCCGCTGCAGATATTAACCTTGCTATTGATTTAATGTCCTTTTCTTTAAGATGCTTTACTTCACCGTTGAGATTAGCTCCTGTAGCAAAATCGCATTTTTCTAGCATATCGTTGATCATCCCCTGCAGTCCCATTGCACGGCCATCATCAGGAGCGTAAATCCTGGTAATGCCGTAAGCATGAAGTTCTTCGATCTCAGAAGGAAGGATCGTTCCTCCGCCACCGCCAAAGATCTTAATATGCCCGCAGCCTCTTTCTTTCAAAAGATCGTACATGTATTTGAAAAATTCATTGTGGCCACCCTGGTAGGAAGTCAGGGCAATTGCATTTGCATCTTCCTGGATAGCGCAATCCACTATTTCCTGCACGCTCCTGTCGTGGCCGAGATGGATCACTTCAGCTCCGCTGCTCTGGATGATCCTGCGCATAATATTGATAGCCGCATCATGCCCATCAAAAAGTGATGCCGCTGTAACAATTCTTATTTTATGTTTTGCTTTGTAAGGTTCTGTAACGAATGTATTCATTGCTTTATGGGTAGCTTGCGTAAGCTACAAATTTACCTTTTTGAAGGGATTAAAACAAGGGTAAACTAAAAAGCCTGGAACTACCAGTTCCAGGCTTTTCTTATCCTCATTTTCTAATCTTATTTTGCCAGCTTATAAGCTCCGAATCCGGCTAGAGCACCAATTACGGCCACCCGTACTCCGATCTTTCTTGCCAGTAATCCCGGGGCGTGTTTCGCCAGTGCATACCAGCCGCGTTCTTTGACGACCCGCGGGAATTTTAGCTTAACCAGGTCTTCTATCATTCCTTCAATAACATCCACCCTGTCTGCCAGGAGCAAAGGAAGCCAGTGCTTAAACTCATTTTCGCTGTATTTGAATGCATATCTCCTGATCATCCCGCTGAGCCCTCTCGGAGGATTCTTTGATCCGAACACCGCACTTGGTGAAGGCCTTTCAGTGGACAGCAATAACTCAACATCAACTTTTTGTAATGTAGGCCTCTCCCAGTTTATCCTTTTGTGATCATCTCCTGTCCAGTTTTTAATCGGATAATTCGGAGTATCCTGCGGATCATTATCGATCCCCCAGCCCTTGATGTGTGAATATTTTTCACTTTTTAAAGTTTCCATATCTTCTAGTTTTAAATTCATAATTAAGTTCTGACACTTGGTGGTATCAATACTGTTTTAATACAGTTATCGAGGTGCTCCGAAAAGATCCTGTAGGCTTCAGCCACATTCTCCAGCGGAACCCTGTGTGTGATCAGGCCTTTTGGGTTTAAGCGCCCGGCTTGCACGTGCTCGATCAATCGTGGTAGTAAACGTTTTACAGCTGCCTGGTTTGCACGGATCGTGATACCCTTGTTCACAATATTTCCAACTGGTACGAGATTCCCGGTCGGCCCGTATACACCAACAATCGAAACAATTCCGCCTTTTTTAACGCTGTTGATCGCCCATTGAAGCGCTGTTGCGGAACCTGCCTGGAGCATCAGCTTGCGGCCGGTGATCGTCTGCATGCCATGTCCGCCTGCTTCACATCCCACAGCATCAATACAAACATCTGCACCAAGCCAGTCTGTCGCCTTCTTCAGGAATTCAACAGGATCACCGATCTCCTCGTAATTGTACACTTCGCACTGCGAATAATTCTTCGCGAATTCAAGCCTGTAATTAATATTATCTATTACAATCACACGGCCGGCACCGAAAAGCCATGCGCATTTCGCTGCCATGATCCCGATAGGGCCGGCACCGAAAACCACCACTGTATCACCTAATTTTATTCCTCCCATTTCAGCTGCCTGGTAACCGGTTGGAACAACATCGGTAAGCAACACGGCATCATCAAGGTCCATTCCTTCAGGTATGATGGTAGGCCCTACGTTTGCGTAAGGAACACGGGCATACTCTGCTTGTCCTCCGTCAAAACCTCCTGCGGTATGTGAGTATCCGAAGATTCCGCCTACTGCAGTCGCCTGCGGATTGGATTCATGACAGTTACCATAAAGCTCCTGCTTGCAAAAAGCACATTTTCCGCAGCTGATATTAAACGGGACCAATACTTTATCTCCTACTTTCAGCTTCGTAACTTCTGATCCTATCTCTTCTACAATACCTACGAACTCATGGCCGAAGGTGGTTCCAACACGTGTATCCGGTACCATGCCGTGGTAGATATGAAGATCGGATCCGCAAATGCAGGAACGCAATACTTTTACGATTGCATCTTCAGGATGCTCTATTTTTGGGTGAGGCTTTTCGTCAACACGTACACGAAAGGGGCCCCTGTAATTCATTGCCAGCATATTTAAAAATTTTAGTTAATATTTCCAGAATTTATTATCGGATATACTCAGATATCTGCTTTTATATCACTAAAATTCAATGCCCCTAAGCCCTTAAAATTTCCTTTTTATGTTGAATCTTGTCAAAGCATATGATCGCGATACCAATCGGCCGGATTATATAGCCGAAAAGAAGTAATAGAAAAACTGGCAGAGATTTTTAGTGGGAAGAATTACCTTGCTATGAAGGATATTTTTCCTTGGTCATCTAGGACTTTTAAAGAATTGGAAATATTCTGATAATTATAGCAAATTCTTAATAATACGCCCTGCAAACGAACCATGTGTTTAATAGGACATAGATCAGGAGCATGATCCAGGGGGCTCTTCTGTCAAAAAGCGTGGATTGCTCCAGCCGGTGCGCTTTAATAAGTCTCAGGGAATAAGCGGTGGATGCAACTCCAGCAAGAATGAATAAAAGAGTAAGGCCGTGCAGTGTATCTACAAGGGTAAAGGATGAAGATTCCGGCAGGGTGGAATCCACCACGTATTTATTACCGATCACCGCAAATAAGGAACCTACATTTAAACTGAAACGGGAATCAATACTGTCACGGTGAATAAAAAAGCAGATGAATGAAAGTAAGAAGGAGATATACATGCCGATGAACAGCTTCAGAAAAAGCCACCAGGAATCCCGCTCGATCCCGATCTGTACTTTAAAATTACTGAATTCAGTTTCAGGCTTCTTTAATTCCGGGTCACCAAAGGCTGTAGCATATTTTTTTACCCCGGTAGTAATTCTAAAACTATCAGGTATTACTGTCCATCCCGAGGAAGTCCATTTTGAATAATGCCCTCCAACGCTATCTTCTTCGAATATCAGGTCCCCGGAATCATATTGTGAATTCTCAATCGTAAAACGCAGTTTCTGGCGATCAAATGGGAAGTTCTGGATCTTCCACGAGTCTTTCATGATACACTGGAGTTTCATCATCATGTATATCCGTCCGTCTGCAAGAGTGTCCACGGTATAAAAAGACTTGTCCACGGTTTTTGCCATTGGCACTTCCAGGTATTTAGAAAAATCAAAATCAGGGTTTTTATACTTTAACCACAACCAGAGGTTGATCGTGTACTGTTTGTTTGTAAAATCAATGTCATGGATGCTGTTAATGTAAACTCCGACTGTAACAGTGTCTGCGGCTGTCCTGGTTTGAGCAGCAACAGAATGAATAATTAAAATTAAAAGAAACGAAAAGAATTTTTTCATAATGAGGTTCAATGCTTTGGTGAAGGTAATGGGTTTGCTTACAATGAAGGGTACTTTTCTTTCATTGCTTCCAGGTATTGCTTCAGATCGGAGTGATACTTCTCTTTATACTCCTTTTCAAAAAGGTCCTGCTGGGAATCATACCGGCTAAAAGCCATAAAGAAAGCGTTACCTTCTTTAAATGCCTGGAGCGTATATTTAAAAAAGCGTTTTTTATTATGAAGGTGAAGGCGGTTTACCCCGAGTGCAATCTCTGTGATCAGCTCTTTCTTTTTTGCTTTGGTTGATGCTTCGGTATTCCCTTTCCCCATAAGGTTATAGAGGCTGTCAAGGCGTGCTGTGCTCTTGAGGATGTATTCATTATAGATAAGCTCATCTGCTTTGTGGAATTCATAATTCAGGTACTCTTTTGAATTTTTCCCAAAGTAATTCAGAAGAAAGATCTCCGCGCCTTTATCACCGATAAAGCTGGCCAGGTTCTCATTAAAAGTAACGCTGTCCTTTACGAATAAAGTTCCATGCGTAAGCTCATGAATAATAAGGTTAGCAAGGTCACCTTCTTCTTTCAGAAGCATATTGCTCAGGATGGGATCACGGAACCACCCAAGTGTGGACCATCCGGCAGGACTGTAAATATCAATATCATAATTGGATTTCACCAGTTCGAGTTTTTCTTTCAGAAGCGGTTCCCGGTTGAAGAACCCCTTATATGACACTGTTCCCAAAAAAGGGAATGTCCATTCTTTTGCTATCAGGGCATAAGGCTCTGAAGCGGAGATTGTCCATAGTACAGGTTTTCCTTTCTGGTCGTAAACAGTAGAGTAGTTGTCACTGGGATTGATACCAAGACTGTCAACTGCAAATTTTTTAATTTCAGTTATAAGGACAAGTTTATATTTTAAAGAATCAGGGAAAGCGGGGTCTTTAAGCACTTCCTCAATCGGCTTTGCGTTCATAACAAGCTTCACCTGCCCGATGCCCTGGGAAGTTCCGTAAACTATTATGTCATGACAGAAAAGGCAGGTAAGCATAACAAGGCAGAAAAGGATATTAAAGAAGAGTTTCCGGGCCGCTTTGTACATTCAGCAAAGATACATTTATAAAATGTGTATTTTTGACGGATAATCCCGGGTATGTTTTTTATTTTTTCAAAGATTCTTGCTTTCCTGATTACACCTTTGGTTTGGCTGCTTGTCCTGCTGGGATGGGCTGTATTTACAAAAGATCCTGGCCGTAAAAAAAAACTTGTTCGCTATACATTTATTTTGACGCTGTTCTTTTCCAATGCGTTCATTTTTGATGAAGCTGTCAGGGCTTGGGAGCTTCCCGCTACCCCATATGAAGAAGTGAAGAAATATGAATATGGAATTGTGCTTGGAGGAATGAGTTCTTATGATCCGACTTTACAGCGCGCGCAGTTTTACAGGGGTGTCGACAGGCTGATCCAGACTGTTGAATTATACCGCAGGGGGAATATAAAAAAGATAATTTTCACAGGTGGGTCAGGCAGTATTGAACACCCTGATATGAAAGAAGGAAATTATGTTAACCGCTATATGCTGTATATGGGAATTCCGAAAGAAGATTTCCTGGTAGAATCCGAATCGCAGAATACGAGGGAGAACGCGACACTTACCCGGAAACTTATTGATGAAAAGAAAATAGATGGGAAGATGCTTTTGATCACATCCGCATTTCATATGAGAAGAAGTATTGGCTGCTTTGAAAAAGCGGGGATCGATATAGATTCTTACACTACCGACCGCTATGCGGGTCCGCGTAAATTTGAGTTCGATCATTTATTTATACCCAACCTTTCAGCCATGGAAGACTGGAATAACCTGATCCATGAAGTGGTTGGGTATATTACATATAAAATCTTCGGATATTGTTAAAAAAAATGCTTCGTTTCCGAAGCATTTTTCTATTTGATAATAAATTTCCCAGTTGATATATTGTTCCTGGAATCTCTAATAGAATAAATATAGGTGCCGGCTCCCATCTGGTTCCTGATAACTTGAGTTGTGTTCCCAATATTAGGAATCTCGTGCACAAGTCTACCCTGGAGATCATATATGGAAAGGTGGTAATTATCTTCTCGCTCTTTTTCAAAGCTGATGATCGCGCTTTCATAAAAAGGATTGGGATAGATTTTGACATTAAGGTTTCTTGATGTATTTTCCTTGGCATCAGTTATCAAGGTAAAACAATTGTTAAACAGCATTTGTGCAGCATCATCAGTATTCTTCAATTCGTTAACAGATGCCAACGGTCCCCCCGAAGTTGCCCTGGCCCATACAACTGCTGTTGTTATTGAATTAATCGCTCCGGGCATGAGTGTAAACGGCCCTGCAGATTGAAGAAATCTGCGATCTCCCGGAGTATTCCCGACACTTGCCTCAGTCCATGCAGGTTGTGACATCGGAGAAGAAGGAGTTCCACCTACTCCAAATCCTACCGGATCCGATGTGCCGGGGAACATGTAATCACAGGGCGTTCCGGCCGCCTGGCCGGTGCCTCCATATGAAATCGGGGTTCCATTCTTCCACTGACCTTTTAAATAATTGTAAAAATGAACAGCCGCAGTGGGGTTCCCATAGTTAGTATTGTTATTATTATAATAGACAAATTTACTCATGCCCAGGCGCTCGTTATCGATAACAGCATCTCCATAATTCCCATAACTTTCGGGTACATCTGACGCAGCGTCATCGCTGCCATTTGCATCCGCGAAAGGGCCCTCTAAAAAATCAAGACCAACAGCAGGCGGGTTTGTACCGTACTCTGAATCTGATGCATCACCATTATAACAAAAGCCAAGGCCTCTTTCCACATCACAGCCTACATAATCATCAGTATAACCACCGAGATCTGCATCAACCCATTGGCCGAAATAAGTGTTATTCAGAAAGAACGATGAAGTATTAATGATTTTGTATTTATAAAAGGTAACATTGTTCAATGGACTATTAGTAGAAAAAGCGAAAGCTTGCGCATGTACTTCAAGGCCGATGGAAGCACCACCTGTTTCAGTATGCGCGTTCCCATTATCATTGAAAACCCACCAGATATTTTGATCTCCGTTCAGCCGGCTTGCACAATTGGGTGAAGATGAAAGATTAAAATCCGGATAATCTCCCTGCACAGGGTTATATAAACCATCGCTGTCATAATCAAAAAATGGAGCCAGTGGCGATCCCATCTGGTCCGTTACAGGCCAGTTATTGATTGTATTCATAGTTGTTGATGAAACAGGATTTGGACCAATGAACCCCCCGAGCACCCAGTTGTGATAAGCCAGAACATCAGCTTTGTTTAGTTTCCAATGCCTGTCATACGCTAAACAAGTGGAAGGGTCAGTAGCTGATGAAGCATCCAGGGGCCCTGGATAATAATCATTCCCTGTTTGCCTGTAGGTTTGAGCTGCTATTTTTATTTGACCGCCCAGATCAATTCCACCAATCCACAAGGACCCGGCATAAAGAGAGTGATTGCCAGACCCCACCGGGACCTCATAGCCAGCGCTGCCAAGATTCCCCCACATATCTCCTCCGTTTAATATCTTCGCTCTAACATTGTTGATGTCAAGGTCAATCACTGAGGTAGGAGGAGCACAGCCCGCTCGGAGCTCAGATTGCTGGTTGGCTGATAGTTGATTTGTATTCTCTCTTGCAGGCAGTAAGCCGCCCACGATGAGTAAAGTGGCCGTTAAATAAAGGGCAGATGAATTTTTCATGAGTTAGATCCTAATTTTATAAAGCATTCAGCTTTTCAATGAACCCAATTACTTTATCACCCAGTTCTTCCTTTATCGCAGCAAATTCTTTTTTTACTTCAGCGCCTTTTAACTTCTTGGCTGCATTTGCCCGCCCGATCAGTTCATCTGCAAGATCCACTGCTTCATCAACTAAAGCCTCAACTTCTTTTTCATTCTTCCCTTCGTTGTTAAGCAATGATTCGTAACACTCTTCAATAACGTCACCTAATAATCCGTTAATGTTTCTTTTTAATTCTCTTCTGTTAGCCATGTTCTTTGTTTTTTAGTCCTTTCCTGTGGAGAGGGGTTGGGTAAGTATTAATTCAATGCAGCCAATTGTTCTTCGATCGCCTTGATCTTAGCTAACGCATCAGCTTGTTTTTTTCTTTCATTCTCTAATAATTCCGGTTTTGCATTTGCGACAAACTTTTCATTTGCCAGTTTTGCCTGCACCGATTTTAAAAAGCCTTTATTGTAATCAAGATCTTTCGCCAGCTTTTCTTTCTCCGCCTCCACATCTATGTTCTGGGAAAGCGGGACAAAAAATTCTGCGTGCTTCAGTACAAATGAAGAAGCGCCCTCTATTTTTTCCTTCACATATTCAAAGCTACTCAGGTTGCAGAGTTTAATGATAATCTCATCATACGTTTTGATTTCAGCCCCCTGGTTTACTTTCTCGAATACCGTAAGCTTTTCTTTCGGGGAAATGTTCTTTTGCTTGCGGATGTTGCGGATATTGGTGATCACTTCCATAACCACATCAAAATGTTTCAGGATATCATCGTGCTGCATATCCGCTTCCGGCCATTCGGCTACGATGATGCAGTCTTTTTCACTTCTTTCGCCAATCAGGTGCCAGATCTCTTCTGTAATGAAAGGCATAAACGGATGGAGGACTTTCAATATCTTTTCAAAGAAGATGATTGTTGCATCCAGAGTTTCCCTGTCGATCGGTAATGACTTTCCTTCAACAAACTCCGGCTTGATCATTTCAAGATACCACGCGCAGAAATCATCCCACACAAGTTTGTAAGTTGTCATCAATGCCTCACTCATCCGGTATTTTGAATAAAGGTCATTTATGACCACGAGCTGTTCATTGAAACGGGCTTCAAACCATTTAACAGCAATCTTATTTGCTTCACTTTGTTTTGCATCTCCGGTTTCCCATCCTTTGATCAACCGGAATGCATTCCATACCTTATTGGAAAAATTTCTTCCCTGCTCACACATGCTTTCGTCAAACGGAAGATCATTCCCTGCCGGGGAACATAACAGCATTCCTACACGGACACCATCAGCACCGAACTTGTTTATAAGGTCGATCGGATCGGGAGAGTTCCCGAGCGATTTGCTCATTTTTCTTCCCTGCTTATCCCGGACAATGCCTGTCAGATAAACATTGGTAAAGGGCTTTTGTCCCCTGTATTCGTAACCTGCAATAATCATTCGTGCAACCCAGAAGAAAAGGATCTCAGGGGCAGTAACAAGATCGTTGGTAGGATAATAATATTTGATGTCTTCGCCTTCCGGGTTCTTGAAGCCGTCAAACACAGAGATCGGCCAGAGCCATGAAGAGAACCATGTATCCAATACATCTTCGTCCTGTTTTATGTCCTCACTTTTTGCTTCTGATTTAAGCTCTTTTAACCGGAGAACTGCTTCTTCTTTTGTTTTGCAGACAACAGTATTGCCTTTTCCATCATACCATGCAGGGATCCGCTGTCCCCACCACAACTGGCGGCTGATGCACCAGTCATGTACATTTTCCATCCAGTGTTTGTAAGTGTTTACATACTTTTCAGGGATAAGCTTTATTTCCCCGTTAAGCACATTTTCCAATGCAGGTTTTGAAACTTTATCCATTTTCAGGAACCATTGCATGGAGAGCTTTGGTTCGATAACTGCATTGGTACGCTCACTATAACCAACCTTGTTCTTAATGTCTTCCACTTTTACTATGTGGCCCATTTCCTCAAGGTCTTTGGCAATTTTTTTCCTGACAGTGAAACGGTCTTCACCAACATAGAATTTTGCAGCCTCACTCATTTTCCCGTCAGCAGCAATTGTATCAATCACTTCAAGCTTGTGCTTAACGCCAAGATTATAATCGTTTATATCGTGTGCAGGAGTAACCTTCAATGCACCCGTCCCGAATTCCATGGTGATGTAATCATCGGTAATGATAGGGACACTTCGGTTTACCATTGGAATGATGCAGCGCTTTCCATGTAAATGTTTGTAACGTTCATCATCAGGATGAACACAAACAGCCGTATCCCCGAGGATCGTTTCCGGCCTTGTGGTTGCTATTGTGATCCACTCATCCTTTTCTTCCTCTCCTTTGGAAAGGCCCTGGTTGGATTTTTCTATTTGATATTTAACGTAGAAAAGTTTCGAATTCACTTCTTTGTGAAGTACTTCTTCATCCGAAACAGCGGTCAATCCCTGTGGGTCCCAGTTCACCATCCGTACACCACGGTAGATCTGGCCTTTGTTATAAAGGTCAATAAAAACATCAATTACGGCTTCGCTCAGGTCTTCCTCCATCGTGAAGCGTGTCCGGTCCCAGTCGCATGAAGCGCCCAGTTTTTCAAGCTGTTTCAGGATGATCCCGCCATACTTTTCTTTCCATTCCCAGGCGTGTTTTAGAAAATCTTCGCGGCTAAGGTCTGTTTTGTTAATGCCTTTTTCTTTTAATAATGCTACAACTTTAGCTTCGGTTGCGATGGACGCATGATCAGTACCCGGTACCCAGCACGCATTTTTTCCCTGCATACGCGCCCTCCGGATAAGAACATCCTGTATGGTATTGTTAAGCATATGCCCCATGTGAAGTACTCCTGTGACGTTAGGAGGGGGGATGACAATAGTATATGGTTCGCGGCCGTCAGGCGTTGATTTAAAGAATTTGTGTTTCAGCCAGTGACTGTACCATTTATCCTCTGTTATTTTAGGATCGTAGGTTTTAGGAATTTCCATAATAATTTACTTACTTCGTTTTCTTTTTCAGAGCCACAAACCTACACATTTTTTCGGAATTTATAGGCTAAAAAGCTATAATATACAGGCTTTCCGTGTGATTCCAAAAGGGGGCTTCAAAGAAGAAAATACAATTGACCGGCATTTCTGAATATGGCATGATTTTGGCTAAATGCAGACCGGAAAAAATTTATACCTAACCGTTTAAATTTCAGAACATGAAAAAAATAATTCTTACACTCAGCATTTTTACAGCGTTTACAGCTTCGGCCCAGACGGTTCCTGTATCACCTTCGCTTGCTACAAGCCCGGCAGCAGCCCAGGCCTCAACAAGTCTTGCTGAAATGACCTTTGAAAAAGATGTACACGATTTCGGTACCATTCCATATGCTGGCAACGGTACTTATGAATTTAAATTCAAAAATACAGGTAAAGAGCCGTTGGTTATCAGTGAAGCGAAAGGTTCATGCGGCTGTACTGTTCCGACATACCCTAAGAATGTTCCAATTAAACCGGGTGATTCCGAAGTGATCAAAGTTACGTATGATACCAAACGTGCAGGTAACTTTACCAAAACAGTTACTATTACTTCCAACGCCACCACACCTTCTAAAACAATCACTATAAAAGGTCATGTTGAGCCTGCACCTGTTGAAGAAGCATTTCCGGCAAACGGAAAAAAGGACGATGGTGCAACCCCATTTGAAAAGCATTAAAACTTAATCACAAAACAAATAACTAACTAAAACTAAGACAATGAAAAAAGCAATTTTATCAATCGGATTGTTCGTGTGTGTTGCAATTGGTGCTTCTGCACAGGAAACTGCTACCCCGAACCCGGTAAACCCAAATGCTCCTAAGTTTAAATTTGAAACTGAAGTGATCGATTACGGTACCATCGAGCATAATGCAAATGGAGACAGGGAATTTAAGTTTACCAACGTTGGTAAAGAGCCTTTGATCATAACAAGCGCTGTTGGGTCATGCGGATGTACAGTTCCTACACCTCCTAAGGATCCTGTAAAACCGGGAGCTACTGCAACTATTAAAGTTCATTATGCAACGGACCGCATCGGTGCATTTGAGAAGTCGATCACAATCACTTCAAATGCTGACACTCCTTCCAAGATCATTAAGATCAAAGGTGTTGTTAAGCCGGATCCTACTCCTGCACCTGCAGAAGGAACAACTGCTCCAGCTGAGAAACACTAATTTTTGTTTGTAATACCAGTATCTGAAAAAAGATCCCTTCGTTATGAAAATACCGAAGGGATTTTTTATTTAAATATGAAATTAAAGGCAATTCTTATTTTTTCTTTATCATTACTCAGCCTGACCTCTTTCTCACAGGAAGTTAAATTCAGGAAGCTGAAGCAGAATTTCGGGTTTGTTCACGAAGGTGATACCGTAACCCTTAATTATGAATTAAAGAATACCGGTAATAAACCGCTTATCATTTCCGACTATGTGGTGGAATGCGGCTGTACTGTACTGCAGAAGCCCCCGGCACCGATTGCCCCGGGAGAAACGTATCAGCTGAAAGTTACATTTGACACGCATGCGAAATACGACCGGCAGGACCGGACGATTAAGATTATTTCCAACGCGATTAATTCGCCCTCAGAGTTAAGGTTTAAAGGAGTGGTTTTAAAACCAAAGTGATGGGGCAGATTTAGTGGGCTCTGCGCTGTCATGTTCTCCATCTGTGGAATTTTTTTTATTACCTTTGGCGCACACAAAAAAACACCATGCCTAAAGTATCCCTTAAGGGCGAGCACATGCCCGCTTCACCTATACGAAAGCTTGTCCCTTTTGCTGAAATAGCCAAAAAGAAAGGCCGCAAAATATATCATCTTAATATTGGCCAGCCGGATATTGAAACTCCGGAGGTTATGATGAATGCCATCAAAAATACGGATATCAGGATTCTTGAATATTCTCATTCAGCAGGAATTGAATCGTATCGTAAAAAGCTTGCGGGATATTATGGTTCCTTTAATATTAATATTGATCAGAATGATATTATTATAACAACAGGTGGTTCAGAGGCAATTGAGATTGCAATGATGACTTGTTTTAATCCAGGTGACGAGATCATTATTCCAGAACCTTTTTACGCAAATTATAATGGCTTTTCCTGTGCTGCGGATGTTATTGTGAAGCCGGTTAAATCCTTTATCGAAACCGGGTTTGCATTGCCCCCGATCTCTGAGTTTGAGAAACTGATCACCCCAAAAACAAAAGGGATCATGATCTGCAACCCTGGGAATCCAACCGGATATTTATATTCCCGCGGTGAACTGGACTTATTAAAGCAATTGGTATTGAAGTATGACCTCTTTCTTTTAAGTGATGAAGTGTATCGTGAGTTTTGTTATGACGGAAAAGAATATGTTTCCGTCATGCACCTGGAAGGCATAGATAACAATACTGTATTGCTGGATTCCATCTCCAAGCGGTATAGCGCATGCGGTGCAAGGATAGGTGCAATGATCTCGAAGAATAAAGAGGTTATGGCGGCTGCAATGAAGTTTGCCCAGGCAAGGTTAAGCCCTCCGACATTCGGACAAATAGGAGCCGAAGCTGCACTTGACACCCCAAAATCTTATTTTGATACAGTTCAGAAGGAGTACGTGGAACGCAGGGATTTCCTGATTGAAGCACTGAATAAGATGGAAGGCGTATTCTGCCCTAAACCGAGCGGTGCATTTTACTGTATTGCACGATTGCCGATAGATAATGCGGATAAATTCTGCCAATGGCTCCTCGAATCATTCGAGCATAATGGCGAAACAGTTATGCTGGCGCCTGCTACAGGCTTTTATTCCACTCCGGGCTCGGGAACGAATGAAGTCCGGCTTGCTTATGTATTAAACAAGGAAGCACTAAAGAATGCAATGGCTTGTCTTGAAAAGGCCCTGCAGGTATATCCCGGAAAGACTTCCGCATAAAATATTTTAGAAGAAATAAGAACGGACATTGTGATTTAATCACAATGTCCGTTTGCTTTTTTCGTTTAAAATGATAATTTAGCAGTCCCAAAATCAACAGATTTAATGATCTTGACTAAACCACATGCTTTTTTAAGAGCAGGTCTTGTGTTTTTTTTGCTTTCCGGGAGCTGCTTTGTGCACTCACTGGAAGCAAGAATTATGTTTCGCGGGGCTGGGGACACGCTGCATGTGGCGGCTGGTAAACCTTTGCCGAAACCAAAGAGTCTTGTTCAAAGCATGAGCCGCGAACAGCTAAACGCGCTTATTGACTTCTTAATGGAAATGGATACCATTCCCGGGGATCTTGCGAAAGAAATAGAAATTGCCTCTTCAAAATTCAGATCTGCTGAGAACCAGGCAACCTTAACATCTTCATCGGGTACTATTCCCGCATCCGATCTGTATGCGAGCTGGGAGATCAACAACCTTTTTCCTGAAAAAGACAAACTTAAATTCAAAGGAGATACCTCCGTATGTCTGACACTTAATGGTGGTGACCGCGGAGAATATTTTCATCCTTTTAACGGACCTGTGACTTCCGGGTTTGGATGGCGAGACAGTACCCAGCATAACGGGATTGATATTGACCTGAACAAAGGCGATAAAGTTTCAGCTGCCTTTGACGGAATGGTGCGCATTGCAAAAAAGAGCGGTGGTTTCGGGAATGTGGTGATCATCAGGCATTATAACGGGCTGGAAACAGTGTACGCGCACCTCTCCAAGATCAAAGTAAAACCGGGGCAGGTAGTTGTTGCGGGACAGATGGTAGGGTTGGGAGGCAGCACCGGACATTCTACCGGCAGCCATCTGCACTTTGAAGTCAGGTTCAAAGGCGTGCCCATTAATCCAAAATATCTTATTTCATTTCCCGACCAGCGGCTGCTTTGCAATGAACTGGTCATTAAGAAGAGCAAATGGGGCCTTGCGGCATATCCCAAAGATGCACGTTCTTATATTATTGAAAAGGGCGACACTATATTCGAGATCGCCAAACGCTTTGGGACATCCACTGCATCCCTTAAAGAGATCAATGGATTCGCTAGCGGCAGGATCAGGCTGAAAGTCGGACAGCAGATCAATGTGATGCGTTAATTTGTACCGGTGGTGAGTTTGTTAAGGCATCTCATAAAAGCATCCCGCATTCCTTCGTATTGAGATTCCCTTCCGTAATTACTTTCATTATGGGCTTCATTGATCGCATGATTGATATGTGTGATCTGTTGATTAAGCCATTGAACCATTTCTTGTAGTTGTTCTGGTTTCATGGGATGTAAGTTTAGGGTTCTTTTCTTATTACGTCCCTTAACATTGAAAAGTTTCGTCTGTAGCCTGATTGAGGTTTATTTTGGATATTTGTCTATTATATATAAAGATGAATTTAATTTTTGAGCGTTTTGTGGACAAGCTGGAGGCCCGGTTAAAAGAACCATTGCCGGGTGAGGAATATCAGTTCCTGATGGCCCCGCTGAAAAGGCTGAGGATCCGTGAAGTTTCTATCGCTGAAGTAAAGCCAAGGCCAAGTGCGGTGCTTGTTCTGTTGTATCCATTAGGTGAGAAAATAATGACTGTTCTTATAGAACGCCCGGTTTATGAAGGGATTCACAGCGGGCAGGTAGCTTTCCCGGGAGGTAAATTTGATGAAGGTGACGGGGAATTATCCAATACAGCGCTGAGGGAAACGTTCGAAGAAATAGGTATTCCTGTGAATGAGATCAGCATTCTGGGTCACCTGACTGATCTTTATATCTCCCCCAGTAACTTTATGGTTACTCCTTTTATAGGGTCCATGCGAAAGCTACCTCATTTTATCCCAAACCCCCGGGAGGTAAAAAAAATTATCACTTAGATACCGGGTTGCTCACTGATATGTCTATCCGTGGATTGAAAACGATCTCGCACAGCAGCGGTTTAAAAATAAAAACCCCCTACTATGATGTAGAGGGTCTGACAGTTTGGGGAGCAACAGCAATGATCATTAGTGAGCTCACTGCCGTGATCGAAGAATCGAAGCTTATTTCTTAGCGAAATCTGCCATTATATTATCGTAGCAAAGGTAATAGCTGCCTTTACCCAGGGTTGTAATGTTAAGATCGTTCCCAAAGCCGCGTTTAACAACATTTCCATAGGCATCATACACTTCGTAAAGTGTTTCTCCTGAAAATTTGATGTCGGCTTTATCCTTAGAGATTGTATAAGTTGGCTGACCAATAGTAGATACATAGGTGACACTGTTGGAAGACTTTGATACTCCTCCGTATCCTACCTGCTTCACACGGAATTTATTTTCGCCTGAATGCGCTGTAGTCTGGAATGTGTAGCTGTTGTTATCAGCTTTACCATCACCTTGAACTTCTCCTACAGGGATCCATTTGTTCCAGCGGAATTGTTCAACGATATATGGAAGTGAACCCATTTCGTTTTTTGTGGCCCAGGTTAACAAACCATTTTTGTCAATGGCAATATTAATTACTTCAAATGTAGCCTTTGGCTTTAAGGCTTCTGGATTCAATACTTTTGGGCTGCAATCGTCTTTATGGCGGATTTCAACCACCACCGGTGTGCCCGGCTTGATCTGGTATGCAGAAAAATCAATTTCGAAAGCGCTTGAGTTTACCTCGTCTGTTGTTGTCTTCCCGTTGATACTGACTTCATAAGTGCAAAAGCCTACGCCACTGCCGGCATAACCATTCTGTACATATAAGTTTTTGTCCTGGTATTTCCCTTCAACAACAATAACACCTGCAAAAGAGCCTGCTGTCGCGGTAATAACTGCTAATGATGTGAGTAGTTTTTTCATTATCCGTTCTATCCTAAATTTTTCGTCTACAAAGATATAAAATTAATCGCTTGAATTTCCAAATTAATCGGGGTTTTTTATTGGATAATGAATGCCATCGCTGCCTATTTTGCTCAGAATTAACAGATTACATTTGCTAAAACGGAGGATTTTAAAGAAAATTCTGTGGTTTTAGCATTAGAATAAGAGGTTTTTCACCTTTACAAGTCCAAAAAGGAGAAAAAACACAACCACAATAAATATCAAAACCTTATAACTTCCTTTAAAAAAGGCTCTGTTATTGTGTTTATCTTTTGTGTAAGCATAAGTTATGGCTATGACAAAAGCAACAAAAAACAAGATGGCAAAGATGATCTGTCCCTTAGAAAACATGGCATTTTTATTTAAGGGCCAAGGTACAATTTTAATGGGAGCGCATGAAAATTATCCCGCGGAAATTGATCGATATTGCTAATTTTACGGAAATCATTGATTCAGTATGAACCCGCCTAAATTGCTTCTTACAGCTTTATTGATTTTCGCCTCTTTTTACCTGAGGGCGAATAAAATTGATAAAGCCTTTGCGGCACTTAAAATCTATAATTATTTTGAGGCAAAACGATTATTCGGAAAGTCAGTTAAAAAGCAACCCGCCCCATCAGGCTTTGGTTTGAGTGTTATTTTCTACCGTAGTGATAATCCATTTTCGAATATTGATAGTGCTTATAAGTACATTCTTATTTCAATAAATGGGCTTAAAGCTCTTGATGTTAAAAAGGCTGCCGCCCTGAAAAAATACAATGTGTCAGCAAAAAGCCAGGATTCTCTTCTTTCTTTGATACATGAGAAAGCCTTCCAGCATTATAATTCCGGAGGGACAATTTCGTCCCTCAACCGCTTTATTGAGAAATATCATACCGCGCCCCAGTGTTTTGATGCGGTCGAACTGCGGAATGCCATGGCTTTCGAGACAGCGAAGAAATCCGGCACCCACCAGGATTACCAGGCTTTCATAGACACTTACCCTCACGCAAAAGAAGTTAGCCAGGCGAAGGAGCTGTATTCTGCAGCTTTGTTTAAAGCATCCACGAGGAATAATACGATAGAGGAATTCGAGAAGTTCCTGCGTGAACATCCAAACAGCCCGTTTATTGACCAGGCTGAGAATTCTATCTATGCACTTGCAACTTCGCAAGGCACGATAAAAGAATTTAATGATTTTATTCGGAAATATCCTTCCAACCATAATTTGGAAACTGCCTGGAAGAATCTGTATGCAGCTTATACTGTTGACTATTCAACCGGTACATTAAAGCGCTTTAAGGATGAATACCCTGATTACCCTTTCCCGGAGGCGCTTTCCGAGGAGATCATGCTTTCCCTGAAAATGTTGTTCCCTGTCAGGGAAGATGGTAAATGGGGATTTATTGACAGCCTGGGTAATGCAGCGATTCCCTGCATATTTGAATGGGTGGACGATTATTCGGAAGGCTTGGCCGAGTGCGGACAGAATGGTAAATCGGGGTTCATTAACAAGGCAGGGAAACTTGTTATACCTTTTATTTATGAAGAGGTGGAGGCGTTCAACCGCGGGCTTTCTATCGTGAAACAAAACGACAAGTATGGAATTATCAATAAGAGCGGAAAGCTTATTGTTCCTTTCGAATATGATGAGATCTCGTTGTTTTCAGAAGAGCTGGCCGTAGTTGAAAAAAATGATAAATACGGTTATGTTAACCAGTCAGGAGAACTTGTTATTCCCTTAAATTATACGAAGGCTGCGGATTTTAAAGAAGGATTTGCTGCGGTCGAATTTGGCGGACAGACTGGTTATATAAATAAAACAGGGAAACTTATTATACCTTGCAGGTACGACTGGGCAGATAACTTTAAGAATGGCCTGGCAAAAGTCCGCATATTAAAACATTTCGGTATCATTAACAGGAACGGTGAGAATGTGATTGCATGTGATTACGATCTGTTGGGCGATATTTCGGAAAATTCGATCATGCTGGTGAAGGATGGTAAGTATGGCTTTGCTGATATTAACGGAACGGTAATAATCCCGCTGGAATATGATTTCAGTGAAACTTCCCTTGTTTCTTTTTCATTCAGGAACGGTTATGCAGTTGCAGAGAAAGCTAAGAAGCAGGGGTTGATCGACCGATCGGGCAAATATGTAACTGCAAAGGATTTCGACCGGATAGTTCCATTCAGTGATGGGCTTGCAGCCGTGATGAAGAAAGATAAATGGGGATACCTTGATAAGAAAATGAAACTTGTTATTCCGCATACTTACCAGAAAGCTGCTGATTTTCATGATTGCGTAGCAGCCGTTGTGAAAAATGATCTGTACGGCTTTATTAACCGCAATGGAAAAGTGGTTGTAGATTTTTCCTTCGAAGAAGCCGGGGAATTTAACGAAGGGCTTTGCCGGGTGATGCTGGAAGGCTATTTTGGAATAATAGATTTAGCCGGTCAATTTGTGATCCCCTGTGAGATGGACGAAATCACACCTTATGGTAAAACAGTATTCAAGCTCGAGAAAAATTCGAAATATGCTTATTTCAATAAGGTGAACCGGACATTTATCTGGAAAGAATCAGGGTTTTAGAACCTGATCTTTTGGCCGAGGCGCAGGGTAGAGCTGGACTTAAGCCCGTTTTTCTGGCAAAGCGCTTTTGTTGTTGTGCCGTACCTCCGCGCAATCGCTGAAAGCGTATCCCCCTTTTTAACCACATGAACCCTGCCTTTAGATTTTGCCTGGTTTTTTGCCGCAGCTTTTTTTGCGGCTGCAACATAGTTAAAGGTTTTGCTTGAGATTGTTAACGTATCAGAGATAAGTTTGTGCTGATCAAATGAAATCAGCTGTGAAGGATCGATAGGCTGTCCCATATAGCGAACCTCAAAATGCAGGTGGCTGCCTCTTGAACGTCCTGTATTCCCTCCTAAACCGATCACCTGTCCGGCATAAACCTCTTCCCCGATCTCTACATTAGTGCTCGACAAATGCGCGTAATAGGTTTCAAGGCCATTAGGGTGGCGGATCACAATAACATTGCCGTATGATTTGCTTTTCTTAGCGATTCTTACTTTACCATCAAAAGCTGCTGCTACACAATCCCCGGTTTCAAGATCTATATCAACACCATAGTGGTAGCGTCTTTTCCTTGGGCCGAATGATGAAGTGATTTTTCCTTCAAAAGGATGAACATACCCGCAGCTTCTGTTATCGTATAACAGGATGTCCTTCGATTTGTCCTTCAGGCTGGTAACGTCAAATTTAGAGGAATGGATATTCACGGTGTCCCAGCCGCAGTAAAGATCGTATGCCGGGAAAGAAACCAGGGAATCGTCATAATCCATCATTTCCTCTTCATCAAGTACGTAAGGAACCGTGTCCCCGGGAGCAATATTTGTATCAGAAAGGGTTATGAGGCTGCTATCCGCGTTTGCAAATACAAACTGCAGAGATGAAAAGAGGAGAACTGAAAAGAGTATCTTTTTCATTAAGCGAATAACAGTAAATTTTATAACTATCGGGGTCCATATATTTTCAGGATAATGCAAAGATGTAAATTTTTTTCAAAAAAACAAGTGTTAATTAATGTTAAGGAATGACTTGAACTTCGTTGATAATGCCTCATGCAGGCGCGAAATTCAATAAAATTAGTGTTTCTGGCGCATGTACGGTTGTTGAAAAAAATACAGGATGGTGGTAATTCCGGGAGGCTGTATTAAAAATACTTCTTAATACTTATATTTGTCATTCACTCATAAAAAAAACAGGAATGACAGCAGAAATAGTTACAGAAAAAGGGACAATGAAAGTGGAGTTTTATGAAAAAGATGCTCCGGGCACTGTGAAGAACTTTACAGATCTTGCAAAAAAAGGATTCTATGACGGATTAACATTTCACCGTGTTATTCCCGGCTTCGTGCTCCAGGGCGGATGTCCGAAAGGTACAGGCACTGGTGGCCCTGGTTACACAATCAAATGTGAGCTGAACGGGGACAACCAGTTTCATGATAAAGGCGTGCTTTCAATGGCACACGCAGGAAAAGATACAGGAGGATCTCAATTCTTTATAGTAATGAGCAGGGCACAGACTGCCCATCTTGATAGAAAACATACCTGCTTCGGTAAAGTAGTGGAAGGCCTGGAGGTGATCGACTCAATCCGCCAGGGAGATAAGATCGAGAAAATTACTGTAAGTGAGGCTTAAATTTCCGTTAACAGTAAAATTTAACCACTCGTGTAATTTGTCAGATATGCAGAAATGTATATTGTAAATTTGTTTCGAAATTATCTTAGAAACACTTTAGACGTGCAATAAGTTCTTTCTAAAAGGGAATGGTACCGTAGCAGCCATTCCCTTTATTTGTTTTATATATTCCTTATGATGAATAAATTCCTTTTATATACAGCCTTTCCATTTTTGTTCGGTACTGTTAATGCTGACAATAGTTACAGGTTCTCCATTGATCTTGAAAAATGTTCAGATGACAAGCTGACGGTGGAGCTGCTTACACCGGAGATCAGCTCTGCTGAAGCAGTTTACAGGCTTCCGAAAATGGTCCCGGGAACTTATGAGATCTATGATTTCGGCCGCTTTATTTCCGACTTCAAAGCTTTTGATGCTGCAGGGATGGAATTAATTACTGATCATACTGATAAGAACAGCTGGAAGATCAGTAATGCCGATAAGCTCGCAAGAATTATCTACCGTGTGGAGGATACATGGGATACAAATATTAAGGAGAAATTTGTTTTTGAACCGGGAGGAAGCAATTTTGAAGCAGGTAAGAATTTCGTATTGAACACACATTGCCTCTTTGGTTATTTTGACGGGATGCTGCGTCAGCCATATGAGATCAAAGTGGTTCATTCGCCTTCGCTTTATGGCGCATGCAGCCTGCCTGATGTAAAAACTACCGGGAATACTGATACGTACAGCATCGCAGATTATTACCAGCTCCAGGATGCGCCAATGATGTACAGTGCACCTGACACAGCAATGCTGAATGTTGGCGGTGCGGATGTGATCATCTCCCTTTACTCCCCGAATAAGGTCACAACAGCAAGTTTTATTGCTAAAAAGATAAAAGACATTCTTACAGCACAGCAGGAATACCTTGGCGGTACACTGCCTATTAAGAAGTATGCTTATCTCATTTACCTGACAGGAAAAGAAAGCGGTTCAGGTGCAAGCGGTGCCCTTGAACATTCCTATTCGTCAATGTACTTTCTTCCTGAAATGGAAGGGGCACAATTGGCACAGGCTATTACAGATGTTTCAGCACATGAGTTTTTTCACATCGTGACACCTCTTAATATTCATGCAGAACAGATAGGGAATTTTGATTTTAATAATCCGCAGATGTCGAAACACCTGTGGCTTTATGAAGGCACCACGGAGTATGCGGCAGGACTGGTACAGGTAAAATACGGCAAATTGAGTGATGATGATTACCTGCGGGTGATAGAAGATAAGATGTCGGGCGCGGCAGCGTACAATGATTCTTTGCCTTTTACGGTTATGAGTGCCGAATGCCTGACCAAATACAGGGACCAGTACAACAATGTTTACCAGAAAGGGGCTCTCATCGGATTGTGCCTCGACCTGAAACTGAGAGCATTGTCTGAAGGTAAGTATGGCTTGCAGGAGCTGATGAAAGATCTGTCAAAGACTTACGGAAAAGACCGCGCTTTCAAAGATGAAGAATTGTTTGACCAGATAGCCAAACTTACTTATCCCGAAATAAGAGAATTTTTTACAAAACATGTGGAGGGCTCCGAGCCTTTGCCAATTGAAGAAACGCTTGCCCTTGCAGGTGTAGGTTATTCAGCCCAGCCCAAAACAAAAGAGATCACGCTGGGAGGTGTTTCCATTGGTTTAAATGCAGCAACAAACAGGCTGATCTTTGTAAACACCGCAAAAATGGATGATTTCGGAAAGGCAATGGGGTACCAGGAATATGATGAGATCATTAAATTTAATGGTAAAAAATTAAAGCTTGAAAATGCACAGGCAGTGATCGGTGGATTTATGTCGCAGGTAAAGGAAGGGGATGTGCTGAAGGTGGTTGTGTTACGGAAGAATGAAAAAGGCAAATCGAAAAAAGTGAAGCTGAGTTCGAAAGTATTTCCTGTAATCCCGTCAAGAAGGTCTAATCTTATTTTACTTCCTGATGCAACAGCACAGCAATTAAAGATCCGATCCGCATGGATCGGAAAGAATTAAACGGTCGTTCATGAGCAAAAAGAACCTGTATTGGATCTGCCAGGTCAGCGGCTGGTTATTTTACGTCCTCTTCAACAGTTTATTCTTTAAGCTGCAGAACGCATTCAATACAAATGTTGCGATCAGCCAGTCCCTCATGCTGGTCTTCGGCATCCTGGTTTCACACATTTACAGGAACATGATCGTAAAGTTCGGCTGGATCAGGCTTCGTACAGTGCTGCTGATCCCGCGTGTGATCATTGCAACCGTGGTGTTTGCCACGATCATGGATTATGCCCAGTATGGCGTGGAGCTGGGTTTGAATATTGCGGGCGCCAAACACCAGGATGTGGTGACTATAGCCGGTAATATCCTTAATCTTGCCTTCGTGCTTTTTTTCTGGTCCCTGTTCTATTTCTCATTCCATTTTCTGGAGAATTATAAAAAAGCAGAGATCGAGAACCTGAAATGGGAAGCATCGATAAATGAGATCGAGCTGAACAAATTAAAATCACAGCTGAACCCGCATTTTATGTTCAACGCAATGAACAGCATCCGCGCTTTGGTAGATGAAAATCCCGGCAAATCCAAAGATGCCATCACACAGCTTTCAAACATTCTTCGGAATACTTTGCAGATGGGAAAGAACAAGGTGATTGCCTTCGAAGAGGAACTGACCATCGTGAATGATTATCTTGCCCTGGAATCGATCAGGTATGAAGAACGGTTAAAAACTTCGGTGAATGTTCATCCTGACAGCCGGAACTTTCATGTGCCGCCTCTCATGATCCAGACACTTGTGGAGAATGGAATAAAACACGGGATCTCAAAACTTACAGCGGGCGGAATTCTTGAAATAAAAACAAGCGTGCGTGAAGAGAAGTTGTATGTTTCCATCAGGAACAGCGGGCAGATCAATGCGGGTAAGGAAACCGACAGCGGGTTCGGAATTAAGAATACTCTCCAGCGGTTACAGTTGTTATACGGGAAAGAAGCTTCATTAAGCATCAGTAATGAAGATAATAAAACAGTGTTAACGGAATTGGTCATACCAAAAGGTCTGATCTGATAAAACCAATAAAAATGAAAGCACTATTAATAGATGATGAGCGCCTTGCACGACAGGAGTTAAAAAGCCTGCTTGTACAATACCCGGAGATCCAGGTGGTAGGTGAAGCAAATAATGCAGAAACAGCGATTGAAAGCATCCGTCAGTTAAAGCCTGATGTGATCTTTCTTGATATCCAGATGCCCGGCAAGAATGGGTTTGAGCTCCTGGAAGAGATCAGCGGTCTGCCCGAGGTTGTTTTTGTAACAGCCTATGATGAATATGCTATCAGGGCATTCGAGGTAAATGCGCTTGACTATTTACTTAAGCCGGTTCAGCCTTCACGCCTTGCTGAAACTGTTAAAAAGATCCTTAACAAAGAGCATAATGTACCTGCAGAGAATAAGGAGCAGACACAGCCGCTGAGTGATAATGACCAGGTGTTTGTGAAGGACGGGGAGAAATGCTGGTTCGTGAAATTATCCGATATCCGTTTATTTGAAAGTGAAGGTAATTATGTGCGTGTTCATTTCGAAAAGAACAGGCCACTGATCCTCCGCTCACTGAATAATCTGGATGAGCGATTGAATAACAGGACATTCTTCCGTGCCAGCAGGAAGCACATCATTAACCTGAAATGGGTGGAAGGAATAGAGAACTGGTTTAACGGGGGGTTAATGGTAAAACTCCGCGGAGGTGAACAGGTGGAGATCTCCCGCAGGCAGGCGGCAAAACTTAAGGACATGATGAGTCTGTGAGTATGGTTGTCGCCTGGCGTATATATCTTTCAGGATCAACAGGAAAAAAGCAGTGCTGGCTTTCAATAGCCTTCCTGATAGCTGTTCTGTTCGTTTTTATGCTTTTCCTTTCATATAACGAAACCAGGACTGGTTATGTTTTTAATGATCCCGCGCTGGAATTATTGGTGCCGGCAGATCATTCCTCCCTCATATTTCTTGTGACTTATGGAATGTCGCTGATGGGTTTGATGTTTGCGGTGAGGCAGCCGGAGGTTTTTACTCTTCTTTTGCTTTCGTATGCGGTGATGACGGTGATCAGGATCTTTACCCTGATTATATTGCCTCTGGAAGCTCCCGCGGGGATAATTCCCCTGGAAGATATTTTTCTTGAAAGTTCTTTTTATGCAGGCAGGGTGAACCTGAAAGATCTTTTCTTTTCCGGGCATACTGCTGCACTCTTCATTTTCGCATTTTCGTTTGAGAAAAAAATCCTGAAATGGGCTTTTGCTTTAAGCGGAATGCTTGTCGGTTTACTCTTAATGTCACAGCATGTTCATTACAGCATTGATGTGATTGTGGCTCCGCTTGTTTCATGGCTATCCGTCCTTCTTAGCTCCGGGATTTTAAAAAGATAAAAAGGGGGACGATCAGGAAATCGCAATTTCATCCTTAACAAACTGCCGCAGCTCGGGAAAGAATCTTTTGAATTCATCTTCAAACAAGGTGTAATGTTCCTTCAGTTCATGAGCGGCATGTTCCATGTTGGATTGAAACTTTGTTCTTTGCGACATGCCCGTGAGAACCTGTTCAATCCCTTGCAGTCGTGAATAGGCTTCCAGGATATTGTAGCGAAGCATGTATTGTGTAAAGTGTACGGATTTTTCGGGAAGGATAGAATGGTTTTTCTGGATGATCGCGTAGATCCTCTGCGTGTAATCCCATAACGTTTCAGAAGAATATTCTTCCCAGTTACTGGCAAGAAAATGATCGTAATAAACATCGGTAATCACCCCTGCATATTTCCTGTAGCGGGGCCTTAAGCGCTGTTTGCTTTCTTCAACCACGGGATGGCAATCGGTATATGTATCGATCTTACGATGAAGTAAAATGCCTTTCCGGATCTCTTCCGGATAGTTCTTATAGTCACTGCCCTTGACTGAGTCCGCAATATAGTTCCCTATTAATAACCCTTCCGAATCACCGGATAAATAAAGATGGGAAAGGAAATTCATTATTTGTATGGGGTTAAATGCTTCTAGTTTCTTCCGCTTGCGAGACCCGAATGCTTGTGCATCGTCATTTCGAGCGAAGTCGGGAAAAGATGCTTCATAATTACTTCATGCCAATTTTTTAAAGCCCCTTGGCCTTGTTCCAGTAAACATCCATTTCTGCAAGCGTCATTTCGCTTAACTCTTTCCCGGCTTTTAAGGCTTCCGTTTCCAGGTATTGAAAGCGCTTAATAAATTTTTTATTTGTTCTCTCCAGGGCATCTTCGGGATTGATGCCTTTAAACCGCGCATAGTTGATCAGTGAAAACAATACATCGCCAAATTCGGCTTCCATCTTTTCATGCGAAGAATTACTGTCGATCTCGTGTTTAAATTCCGTGAGCTCTTCCTGCACTTTATCCCACACCTGCTCCGGTTGATCCCAGTCGAAGCCTACAGCTCTTGCTTTCTCCTGGATCCTTGAAGCTTTTACGAGCGCAGGTAATGATTTTGGCACCCCGGCAAGAACGGATGTCGTACCTTCCTTAAGTTTCAGCTTCTCCCAATTCTCTTTTACCTGTTCTTCGTTCTCAACTTTAACATCGCTGTAGATATGCGGATGCCTGTGGATCAGTTTGTCGCAAAGCGAATTGATCACATCAGCAATATTAAAATCATTGGTTTCGGACCCGATCCTTGCATAAAAAACGATATGAAGCAAAACATCCCCCAGTTCTTTTTTTATGCCTGTCATGTCCTTGTCAAGGATAGAATCCGCCAGCTCGTATGTTTCTTCGATCGTCAGGTGCCGCAAAGTATCCATGGTTTGCTTTTTATCCCAGGGGCATTGTTCACGCAATTCATCCATTATGATCAGCAGGCGTTCGAAAGCTTTAAGCTTTTCATTCATTGAAGAGTTGTTCTCGTTTTTCATGTGCTGCAAATGTAACGTATCGGCTATAAAATACGGTCGGAAAGCCAATATTTTTATATATTTTTGTACTTCGGTCACAACATGAACAAGAGCCTGAAATTTTTGTCGGTCAGTATTGTACCCTGGGCACTCCAGCTTTTCCTGCTTCTCTTTCCGGGAGGTTTAAAAAGCCAGGGCGATCCGCGGAAAGATTATATTATTTCCGCCCAGGGACATGCCGGATATATCATCAGCCACCGCAATAATATGGCTCATCTTATCAAAGGTCATGTTTTCGGAGGAGAGTTGAATTATGTGTTCCGGACAACAGGAAATCAATCCTGGCAGAAATATTATAAATATCCGGAGCTGGGCTTCTGTGCCATGCACATGGACCTTGCAAATCCGGAGCAGCTTGGGTCAATGGAAGCATTGTACCCCTACACAAATATCCGGCTCAATAAACTCAAAAGAAGCTGGAAACTGAATCTCCGGCTCGGTGTAGGCCTTGCATTTGTAACCCGGCCTTTTCACAGGAGATCAAATTATAAGAACAATGCCATCGGTTCTCATTTGAACGGATTTGTGAATCTTCGCCTGGGATATGCATTTATGCTTTCCAAATCATGGCGACTGGATGCCGGTGTTGGTCTTACCCATGCATCGAATGGCGCTATTGCAACTCCTAACTTAGGCTTGAATATAGCAACTGTAAGCCTTGGGCTTGGATATGCTTTCGGAAATAAAGACCTTGTTTTCAAAAAAGATTCAATGGAAAAATTTAGAAATGGATGGGTCCCTGCGTTCATTGGCGTGATAGGAATAAGAGAAATGGAACAGCCGGACGGCCCGAAATATCTTGCATTCGGTCTGATGGCAAACGTGTATCGCACACTTGGGAGAAAGAACCGGCTTGGGCTGGGGGCGGAGTTAGGTTATAATAATGCAACAAGAGAGATCTATGAAAATGATTCCATTTATAACACTTCATTTAAAGATATAGGAACTGTCGGTACAAAGCTCTGCTATGAATTTGTTTACAACCGCATTTCACTGCCTGTTGAGTTCGGTTATTACCTGCATAAGAAACAGCCTGCTTTCGGCAGCATGTTTCACAGGATCGGGATCCGGTATATGATGACAAAGCATGTCATGGCAAATATTACACTGCTCACCCATTGGGCAAGAGCTGATTATTTTGAATGGGGGATAGGTTATGTTTTATAAAATGATGCTGCCTGAACGCCTTTATACATGTTTTTTAATCCTTGCAGTCCTGACGTTCAGTGCTTGCAAGAAAGAGAACCGCTGCGACTGTATTAAGCGTACCGGGCCGATCATTCGGGATGTAAGGCATATTAACGGCTTTGAAAAGATCCTTGTCGAAGACAATTTAAATGTCTTTATCACTGAAGATCCTGCTTTTGAAGTAACAGTAGAAGCAGGGGAGAATGTAGCCGGACTGATCAGGACAGAAGTGGTGGACGGAACGCTCTTCATCAGGAATAAGAACCGCTGCAACTGGGCGCGCAGCTTTAAAAAACCGCTGAATGTATATGTGAAAATACCGAAGCTCACCTATCTCACTTCTGACGGAACCGGGGACGTGAAGTCATTAAACACAATAACTTCTGATACACTCGATGTTCAGACGAAAAATTCAGGCAATATCTTTTTAACCGTAAATAACATGAACCTGCTGTCGCATATGCACGGTTCCGGTGATGTAACATTTAATGGAATTGCAACAGATCATTACGCTTCTGTTGGCGGCACCGCATATTTATATGCAGGCGGACTGCAAACGAATTATACATATATACATTCATATACACTCGGATTGAGCTATATTCGTGCAAACAACCTGCTGATCTGCCGACTGGATGATATTGGTGATATTTTCTGCTACGGCAGGCCGGCAACAGTCGAACAAACAAAAAACGGCTCCGGTCAGTTATATTTTGAATAGAACAGATGAACTTTAATATTAAAATACCTTATGTTTTGCGGCTGCTGATATTCTGGCTGCTGTTTTTTATCTCTTTCAGGGTGCTTTTTATTATTTACCAGCATGCAAAGATCCCTGATGGCCTGCATTCGCACACCGGCCTCGGTTTCTGGTATGCGCTCCCGGTAGACATATCCGTAGCGTGTGTGATGGCGGTAATTCCTTTCATCCTCTGGATCTTCCAGCAATTTTATAAGAGGAGGCTTATCCACCGGATCAACCTGGCATATAATTTCGGGCTCATCATTCTCACCTCACTCCTCAGCGTATCCAATATCAAAATGTACGGGGAATGGGGAGAATTGCTCAGCGGGCAGATCCTCGCAGATCTCTTTGATTCTTCAAGGTCTTTATCATCCTTCTCCTTTTGGTCGGTTTTTCTCCTGCTGGCATTTAGTGCTCTGTTTTCCTATATCGGGATCCGTTTCTACCGGGACCATATAACCAATTTCTCATACCCGATCGAGAACAGGAAATTAAGGACTGTAAATATTGTTGGCATCGCTGTAATCCTTATTGCAGGTTACCGTATGAATCTTAATATTGCAGCAATTGAGGGTGACAGGATCAGGTATAATGAGCTGGAGATCAATAATCACATCGCTACAAATAATATCTGGTATTTCGCAAATAGTATAGTTTATGACAATAATGCGGCACAATAACTGTTATTAGAGGGCAAATGCTTCATTCCATACTTTATTCTTTCCGGTTATTCCTTTTTTTTGCAGGTGTTTTTTTTCTTTATGGTAATGAAGCTTATTCCCAGGAAAAGAAACAAAGCCTCTGGAAATCCCTTTTAAGCACGGCTTCTGATACCTCAGTGGATGATTATTATGGTGATAATACACTCCGTTACGAGAATTTTGTTTACAAGCCCTACATAAAATCCGTTCAGCTTCACTCCGAAAGTTTTGTATTAAGTCAGCCCCTGCTTGCCCTTGGTTCCGGGGAAAAATTATTGATTGCTTTCGATGATCTTGATGCAGACCTGAAAAACTACTCTTACACGATCATACATTGTAACGCCAACTGGGAACCTTCAGACCTGGTTGCGGCTGAATATATCGATGGATTCGCTGATAATAATATTAACGATTACCGTTATTCTTTCAATACGCTTCAGAAGTTTACGCATTATGAAGCTACGTTCCCTAATAACACTCTCCGGATAACAAAATCAGGGAATTACCTGCTGAAAGTATATGTCAATTCCGATCCCAATGAGATTGTGCTGACCAGGCGGTTTATGATCCATCAGAATATTCTTAGCATCGCATCCCGGATTATCCAGGCAAGTGTTATCGAAGACCGGAACTATAAGCAGGAGCTGGATTTCACCATTAATCATACCGGGTACCAGATCAGGAACCCATATAACGATCTGCATGTAATGATTACACAGAATAACCGCTGGGATAATATGCGCAAAGGTTTAAAGCCCCAGTTTGTTAAAGATAATGAGCTGGTGTATGACCTGGATGACCTGAATGTTTTCCCGGGCGGGAATGAATTCAGGTTCTTTGATATCCGCAGCTTAAGATTCCACAGTGAATTTGTGTATTCGGTTAAAACCGATTCCCTGGGTAATCACGTAAGTCTGTACAGTGATGAGAAGCGTTCTTATAAAAGATACTCGTCTTACACAGAAATGAACGGTAATTATTATATTAAAGTGCAGGAAGGCACCAACAGTGATGTGGAAGCTGATTACTGTTTTGTAACGTTCTTTTTGCCTTATCCTGATCCGGATACAGAGGGTAATTTTTATGTATTCGGGGCTTTTAACGACTGGCGCTGTAACAAAGAGAACCTCATGCATTATAATGAAAAGCGCTTGGGCTATGAGTGTACCTTATACCTGAAGCAGGGTTTTTACAATTATGAATATGTTTTTATGAAGGACGGATCTACTGTAGCAGATGAAACTTTAATAGAAGGTTCACATTATGAAACGGAAAATGAATACATGATTTACGTATATCACAGGCAGCAGGGGACCTTTTACGATCAGCTGATAGGTGTAAAGCGATTGAATTCGATGCGTGATTATTAAATAACGGCCTTTCATCTAAAAGGCTTATGTTAAAAACCTTTTGGCTTGAAACTTGTTAAATTGATATGTAAATGTTTAATATTGTAAAAACAAGCCAAACATTTAAAACTCTAATGTTATGGGAATACAAGCCACAGAAGTAACTCACGGAATCAGGATAAGTGTTGAAACTAAGTTTCAAAGCGAACATTCGGTCGCTGAGCACCGTCATTTTTTGTTTTCCTATCGTATAACGATTGAAAACAAAAGCGATTTTACCGTTCAGCTGATCTCGCGCCATTGGGATATTTACGATTCTTCCAGCGATCATAGCGAAGTGGATGGAGAAGGAGTTGTTGGTGAGCAGCCTGTGCTTGAGCCGGGTGAGGTTTTTGAATATGAATCAGCCTGCAGCTTAACAACTGATATCGGGAAGATGAAAGGGACTTACCTGATGGAAAGAAAGATCGACAAGGCAAGATTCTATGTGAACATTCCTGAATTCGAGCTGATAGTTCCCCAACGGTTGAATTAATTATTTGAATTTTTCTTTCAGCAGTTCTCCCACTTTTTTATCGATTGGGAGTGTGAAATCATCACCACTTATTTTCTTTATATCCAGCCACCTGAATGTTTGTGCATAATCCGTTTTATTTACAAAATCAAATATTTTATCCGTGCTCGTTACTGTAAACCCCGTTTTCGGCTTAACCAGGTAGTAAATGCTTATTATCTGGTGGTTCGGGTTATAGGCTGAGCGCTGAAAAAAATCGGTAGTGTAAAAATGCTCCGTCACATCGATGTGGTGGCCGGTCTCTTCTACGAATTCCCTTTTCAGGCAGTCAATGGTGCCTTCGCCATGTTCAAGCCCCCCACCGGGGAATTTGGTCACTTCATGCCCTTTGATCAGCTCATCACATACCAGCAGCTTTCCCTTCTCGATCATTATCCCGTAAACCCGTACATTAAAATGCTTCGCTGCCATGCTGCAAAATTATATATAAATTTACACAAACGATGAGGAAACATGCAATGAATCGGATAAGGTTAAATCTTCTCTTACTGATCGCTCTTTTGTCTTTCAGAATATCTGCGCAGACCCTCGAAGAAACCCCTTATTTCGGGACAAACCCCGGCAACCTCAGCATGTATCATTATTCACCGGGGAATATACTTCCGGGGGATAAGTGTCCGCTCGTAGTTGTTCTTCACGGATGTTCCCAATCAGCACAGCTGGTTTCTGAGCAAACGGGCTGGAATCGGCTGGCAGACACGTATGGCTTCAGGGTATTGTATCCTCAGCAAAAAGCTTCCAATAATCCTTCCATGTGTTTCAACTGGTACAGATCGGGCGATATTGACCGGGACCGCGGAGAATGCGCTTCAATCAAACAAATGATGGAGGAATACAGGAAGAACTTTGTTGTTGATTCATCCAGGGTATTCATAACCGGGTTGTCTGCAGGTGCTGCAATGGCCGTGGTAATGATGGCAACAAACCCTGCAGACTTCAGGGCCGGGGCAAGCTTTGCAGGCGGGCCCTATAAAGCGGTTGTAAACATACTTGCAACCGCGAGCGGCATGCTTGGCTGGATTAACCGGAGCCCGGAGGAATGGGGTGCTCTTGTGCGTGATGCAAACCCGGCCTACAATGGACCGTTCCCGCAAATGATCATTTACCAAGGGAAAAGAGACATTGTGGTAAATCATAAAAGCGCGCATGAACTGATAGAGCAATGGACGAATGTATATGGCATTGATACGCTCGCGGATGATACGGTCAAGGATTTTGCGGATAATGTGAATATCCGTAAATACATATACCATGATGACAAAGGAAAGGAACGGTTGTTATATTATGAAGTGAAGAATATCGGCCATTCATTGCTGGTAAACCCCGGAAACTGCCGCGATGAGGGCGGTAAAATGGTGTCTTTTTCTTCAGATGAGGATTTCTTTTCAACGTATTGGACAGCGATTGACTTCGGGTTGATCCCGCGGCCGGAGATAACAGGTAAAACAGAAATCAAGGAAGGCGAGCAGGATGTGGAATACAGCGTTCCTTTAAATAACGGATCAGGCTATAGCTGGTCGTATCCGGATGATGCCCGGGCGGTGGGCCCGGAGAATACGAATATCCTGAAGCTTAATTTTGGAAAAAGGGAAGGAAGGATAAGTGTTGTGGAGAATGATTCGGCAGGGTGCTATTTCAGGTATCCGTCTTTGAAAGTGAAGATGAAACCATAATACATTTAAAAGAAGTCTCGGGCTTTGATTATCAACCCTTCACAGCCCGCACCATTTCTCTTTTTCCGGGAGGGCCCGGAAGCGGCTTCACCATAAATCCCGTTCTTTTCAGGATGCGTTTAACTTCACCTTTAGCACAATAGGTCACAAGGGATCCACCTGGATTTAATGATCCGTAAAGCTTAGTGAATATTTCTTCGGTCCACATCTCCGGTTGCACCGGCGGTCCGAATGCATCATAATAAATAAGGTCGAACTGCGGTTGTGGCAATGCTTCTTCCTGGAGTGTGTTTTTAATTTTGGTTAAAGTAAAATTATCCGAGAGCTTAAACTCTTTTCCCCACTCACAGCTGTGGATATTTTCAAAAATTTCCTTCACCGGGTATTGAAGTGTTGATCCCAGGATAGCGGGATAATTAAGCTGCCGGATTATTTCATCATCTATTGGAAAAGCTTCGAGTGAAACATAATTGATACTCATATTAATCTCCTTTGTTTCAAGAAAGCTCAGAAGGACATTCAGCCCCGTTCCCATTCCAACTTCAAGGATATGAAAGACTGAACTTATATTCTCTGATAGTGCTTTTTTGAGTCCGGCCTCAATAAATACATGAAGAGATTCCTGGATCGCGCCATGTGTGGAGTGATAATGCTCATTCAGCCCGGGTAAAAAGATTGAATGAGAGCCGTCAGTGGTTGTGATTATTTTTTGTTCCATTGCTTTGTTATCATACAGCAGGACCTAAGGTAGTGTATTTTCGGATTGTCTCTTGAATGTTTCTTGTGCAACAGCTCCCCGCTTTCCTAGCTTCGCTCGAAGTGACAAGCGCGCATTTTACAGCTTTTCCGGCTTTATTCGAAATGACAGCCTACAGGTAGTACTTAATAATCGAAAGAATGTTTAACTTAAATTTCAAATTAAAATTCCGTAGCCGCGCGTAAGGCATGAACCATCGCGATGCTGTGTAGCATGTAGGTAGAAATCGATGGTTCCTGATCTTTTGTTTTCTTTTCTATCAAGAGAAAAGAAAGGAAAAACGTGATTGCTGTTTCAGTTCTCGAATCGCTCGAAATGACAAGCACGCATTTTACAGAGCTTTCTCGACTCCGCTCGAAAATGACAATACATCAAAAAAAACGCAAAGAGTTTTCTTTGCGTTCTTCAAGACTTTGCGGGACAATATTTACTTACTGAGGATTTTAAATTCCGTCCGTCTGTTCATCTGGCGGCCTTCTTCCGTATCATTTGAATCGATCGGCTGCTCTTCCCCAAACCCTACGGAAGTTAACCGGTCAGCTGCAATGCCTTTAGAAACAAGGTGATCAACAACTGCTTTCGCCCTGTTGTTGGATAAGGTCTTGTTATAAGCATCAGCCCCTTTTGAATCCGTATGACCTGAGATCTCGATCTTTAAAGTAGGAACATCATTCAGAAGCTTGGTCAGGCGGTCCAGTTCGTTTGTTGATTCAGGACGTAATGTAGCCTTGTCGAAATCGAAAAAGATATTCTTAAGGATGATCTTACTGCCGACTGCAATGTTCTTCAGGGCAACATCCTTTACAACTTCCTGGTAGGCGGCAGTCTTTGGAATATCAAAGTTCTCGGAGTGGAAAAGATAATTTTCTTTTTTTACAGCGATCCCGTAATTTCGTCCTGCCGGGAGTGAAACAAGGTATTTCCCTGTTGAGCTGTTGGAAGTAAAGCTCGCGATGATTTCATTCTTAAGGTTGTCGATGATCTCAACAGTTGCTTCCAGAGGTTTTTTTGTAACATCATCTGTGATGACACCTTTAAGAATTGTGAGCTGTGCCTCTTTGATCTGCATAACCGGGGCCATTACGATTTCCTTAACCGGGGCGGTCTGGCTTGCAAGAAGGTTATCCTCGTTGTTCAGGACGAAAGGTTTCTCATTCCCGAGAAACGTGATCATGTAAATATCCTTTTCCCCGAATCCGTTCGCATTGAAAGATGCATAATATCCGTGTTTTCCGCTTGCGGATGTAACAAAGAAAACATCATCATCAGGCGTATTAACGGGGTAACCAAGATTAACAGGATCGCTCCATTTTCCATTCTCCAGGACAGATTTGAAAATGTCGTAGCCACCCATTGTTTTATGTCCCTGTGAACTGAAGTACAATGTTTTTCCATCCGGATGCAGGAAAACGCCTTCTTCTCCATACCTGGTGTTAATGGTCGGTCCGAGATTTACCGCCTTGGCCCATTTGCCTTTTTCATCTTTTGTAGAAACATAAATATCGCGGTCGCCCAGACCTCCGTCCGGCTTGTCCGACACAAAATAAACGGCTTTTCCGTCAGGTGTGTAGCATGCTGAAGATTCGTGAAAATCGGTATTGATGTTCTTGTTCATTCTTTCAGGTTTGCTCCATGAATCGCCTTTTAATTCGGCTTCGTAAAGATCCCCGTTGTTCTTACCGATATAAATCAGGAACTTTTGCCCGTCAGCCGAAAGGCCGGAGTTTGCATCGTGATCCTCCGTGTTGATAGGCTTGCCCATGTTCTGTGCCGGAGACCATTTATCGCCTTTTTTGGTGGAAATGTAAATATCCTCATAATATTCATTGATGGCCGGATCGATCCCGGCACCGGTAGTATTGGGCCTTCTTGATGTGAATAGCATTACCGACTCATCTGCTGAGATCACAGGGCCGTAATCAGGGAACTGCGAGTTTATCTCCGCACCAGCGTTATCGATAAATACACGTAGAGGGTTTTTAACAAGTTCCTTTCCGTTGATACATTCGGTGATATGCTTATTTACTTCCTCTACAAGCTCCGTAAAATCATCACCCTTTGAAAGTGTTGCCTGGAAAGCTTTGTATTCCGAAATAGCTTTGTCCCACTGCATGTCAAGATGATACACCTTTGCCATGATATAATGAACCTGCGGGTCAACATTCGGGTTCAGCTGCAGGGCTTTTTCAAGATACGGGATTGCTTTCAGTTTAAAATTTGAATAGAGATACGACTTTCCGATCTTGAAATTCAACAGCGCATTGTTCGGATTGAATGTATTGGCTTTCAGGTAAGGATCAAGGGCCTGTTTGTAAAATACGGAACCTTGCTCGAAAAGCTTATCGCCTTCTTCTATGTTGTTCTTCGCTTCTTTCAGGCCGTCTTTATTATCCTTGAAATTCTCTTTTGTGAATTCCACATTTTGTGCGAACAGGAACGTTGAGAAAAAGATCGATAGAAAAGTTATCAGTGCTTTCATTTTTATGAATTTCATAATTTCAGATTAAAAAATTTCAAATTGATTGCAGATCCATTAATTTGAGATCTGAAGTTTGTAATTACTTACAATCACCATTATAATTGGAAGCTGCTTCGATTCCAAGTTCCTTCGCTTTTTTCCAGTCGGCACAGGCCCCGGGAGCATCCCGTAGCATTTCCTTAGCAATTCCCCTATTCAGATAAGCTTCACCATAGGAGGGATTTAGCTGGATGGCTTTTGAACAATCATCGGAACTTCCTTTATAATCCTTTTGTTTGAATTTAGCAGCTGCCCTGTTATTGTAAGCAAAAGCATAATCAGATTTCAGTGAGATCGCCTTACTGAAATCTTCAATGGCACCAGCGTAATCGCCCGCATCAAATTTCGCGCTTCCCCGGTTATTATATGCGATGTAATAATCTTTTTTGATTCGGATAGCTTCCGTGTAATCACTTATCGCACCTTTGAAATCCCCTTTTTTACGTTTAGCACTTGCTATGTTATTATAAGCAAATGCCATTTCCGAGTTGGAGGTTAGTGCTTTGTTATAATCACTGATCGCTCCGTCAATATCATCAAGCATTCTTTTCGCGCTCCCACGGTCATTATACGCATACGCATAGTCAGGCTTCACTTTGATTGCAGAAGTAAAATCTTCTATAGCACCCGCGTAATCCTTATTCTCGAATTTAATACCACCTCTGTAGTAATATGCTTGTGCATAATCGGGTTTTATGGTCATTGTCTTTGTGTAATCGGCAATTGCAGCGGTTTTATTTCCTAAGGCGTAGTATGCCTGTCCTCGGCTGAAATAGCTATCCGGGCTTTCAGCCAGGCTCAGCGCTTTTTCAAAATCGGAAATGGCACCGTTATAATCCTTCATTTCAAATTTGGTTGTTCCGCGGTTATACCAGGCACGCTCGAAATCACCTTTTTTGCTGATAGCATCATTAAAATTGGTAAGGGCGCTTTGAAAATTCTTTGCTGCGAATGCTTCGATGCCTGCATTGTATGATTTTTCAGCGTCCTGGGAGCCGTCATCAAGGACTTTTGCTTTTACGATGCTGTCAGTCTGAGACCTTACAGAAGGCATAACAGCAATCACTGTGAATAGTGTAAATACCAGTTTCTTCATATTCTTGTTTTTTATCATGTTAAATATAGAAAGTTTTTCAGGAATAAAAAATACTTGTCTCTAAACGGCTTAGTGTTTAATGCTAAGCCAGGTGTCACAGGTAGGATCAAAATGTAACATAGAAAGATAAATATAACAAGTTTTAGGAGAAACAGGAAAATAAAGAGAATCCTTGTTTTTCTGTATAAAAAAGTTAAAAGCTCTCCTATTCCCACTCAAAATTGGTTAAGTTTGTCATTGAATTTTTTAATATAAAAAAGTCAGCAGGTTTTCCCGGCAGATTTCGGAATGACAGCTCACTGGCTCCCAAAAAATCAATATGAAAAAAATTATATTCTGCATTGCATCTTCCCTGCTTTTTATTGCCTGTGGAAATGACAAGGAACATTCTTCCGGCGGCAAAACTTTAAGTGATCAGCAGATCAAAAAGGAAAGCTCCAAAGCCAATGCATTCTTCGACCGTGTATTTGACCGTGAGGTGGAACGTGATCCCGTAAAGGCTGCTTTACTTGGGATTAAGAAAAATTACGGAGAATGGACTGACCAGAGCGAAGAACATGCCCGGAAAGAAATTGAGATCGCTAAAGCAAATCTTGATTCTTTAAAACAATTCGATATCAATGCGCTTGATGAGCAAACTAAGATCAGCTATCGCCTTTTTGAAAACGACCTGGAGCAAAAAGTGAATAACTTCAAATGGCACCTGCATGATTACCCGGTGAACCAGATGGGCGGTACTCATGTTGACATGGCAACATTTCTTATCAACGTTCACTCCGTTTCCGATAAAAGCGATGCAGAGGCATATGTTTCACGCCTGTCAAAAGTAAATGTCGTGTTCGATCAGATGATCACCAACCTGAAGCTTCGCGAAGAAAAGAATATCATCCCTCCTAAATTTGTTTTTCCTTATGTTCTTAACGATTGCCGGAATGTGATCAGCGGACAGCCATTTGAAAAAAGCGGACCGCTTAATCCATTACTTGAGGACATTACCAAGAAGGTTAATGACCTCAAAGATATTGATGAGGCGGCTAAAAAGGACCTTATCGGAAAAGCGAAAGATGCTTTGCTTACTTCTGTAAAACCAGCCTATGAAAAGCTGATCACTTACTGGACAGAGCTTGAGAAAAAGTCAACTACGGATGACGGTGCATGGAAGCTTCCTGATGGCGGTGCTTTTTATGATGCGGCTTTAAAACAGACTACGACTACAGATCTTACTGCCGACCAGATCCACGAAATTGGATTAAAGGAAGTGGAACGCATTCATAACGAAATGCGTGTCATTATGAAAACAGTAAATTTCAAAAGTGATAACCTGCAGGAGTTCTTTGATTTCATGCGTACGGATAAACAATTCTACTACGCAAATGATGCTGCAGGAAAAGAAGCATACCGCGTGAAAGCGGTGGAGATCATTGATAATATGAAAAAGGAACTGGATAAACTGTTCCTGACAAAGCCAAAAGCGGATTGTGTAGTGAAGCCGGTTGAAGCGTTCCGTGAGAAGTCTGCCGGAGGCGCATTTTACGAAGATCCCGCACCTGACGGATCCCGTCCGGGAAGATATTATATCAACCTTTACAATATGGCCGACCAGGCGATTTACCAGATGGAAGCACTTGCCTACCATGAAGGCATCCCGGGCCATCATATGCAGATAGCGATAGCCCAGGAATTAAAGGGCCTGCCGAAGTTCAGGCTGCATGGCGGCAACGTTGCCTATGTTGAAGGCTGGGCTCTTTATTCGGAACTTGTACCTAAGGAAATCGGGTTCTACAAGGATCCGTATTCAGATTTCGGACGTCTTGCTATGGAGCTTTTCCGCGCAGCACGGTTGGTTGTCGATACCGGGATCCACCGTAAAAAATGGTCGAGGGAAAAAGCTCTGGCCTATTTTAAAGAGAATACACCAAATCCTGAAGGTGATAATAAAAAAGAGATCGAAAGATACATCGTATGGCCATCACAGGCAACAGGATATAAAATTGGTATGATCAAGATCCTGGAGCTTCGTGAGAATGCGAAGAAAAAGCTTGGCGATAAGTTTGATATTCGTGAATTCCACGATGTGGTGCTGACATCCGGTCCGGTAACGATGAATATACTGGAGGAAATGGTGAATACCTGGGTGAGCAGTAAGTTGAAGGGATAGTTTACAGTTTAGGGTTGGTTGTTACGAAGTTTACAGTTAGGAGAAGCGCAGTCAATTAAGAATGACAAGTACTCCAAATTTCAAAAAGTACGGTTAACTTATAATAATGATCTGAGTGCAGCTAAGTCCTTAGCGCCTTAGTGGTAATAATAAAAGCATGGCAAAAAAAGAAAACACTAAAAAGAAATCTCCAAAGTCGATTTTAAATAACCGCTCGCATGAATTCCTGAGAGCATATCTTAACAATGCATCCCCGACCGGGTTTGAATCGGAAGGCCAGAAGCTGTGGCTGGATTATATCCGTCCTTATGTCGATGATCATTTTACTGATAATTACGGAACGGCAGTGGCGGTGATCAATCCCAAGGCGAATTTCCGCGTAGTGATCGAAGCTCATGCTGATGAGATTTCGTGGTTCGTGCATTATATCACAAGTGATGGTTTTATCTATCTGAGAAGAAACGGTGGAAGCGATCATATGATCGCACCTTCCAAAAGGGTGAATATTCATACCGACAAAGGCGTTATTAAGGCCGTGTTCGGATGGCCGGCAATTCATGTACGTGATGCCTCCCGCGAAGAGCCGCCATCATTAAAAAACATCTTCCTCGACTGCGGATGCGCATCGAAAAAGGAAGTGGAGGACCTGGGAATCCATGTAGGATGTGTAGTAACATACGAAGATGAATTTATGGTGCTGAACGACAGGTATTATGTAGGCCGCGCACTTGATAACCGTATAGGCGGGTTCATGATCGCGGAAGTCGCCAGGTTATTAAAAGAAAACAGGATAAAGCTGCCTTTCGGATTATATATAACAAATTCGGTTCAGGAAGAAGTCGGCCTTCGCGGTGCGGAAATGATCTCACAGACCATTCGCCCGAATGTGGCAATCATTACGGATGTGTGCCATGATACACAATCTCCGATGATGAACAAAGTAGCAAGCGGTGACCTCGCCTGCGGGAAAGGGCCCGTGCTTACATATGGGCCTGCGGTCCAGAATAACCTTCTGAAGCTCATCATCGATGCTGCTAACAGGAACCAGCTGCCTTTCCAGCGTGCCGCAGCTTCGCGTGCAACAGGTACTGATACGGATGCTTTTGCATACTCTGTGGGCGGGGTGCCTTCAGCCCTTATTTCACTGCCGCTGCGTTATATGCATACTACAGTGGAAAGTGTTCATAAGGACGATGTAGAGAATGTAATCAGGCTTATTTTTGAAACATTAAAGTCTATTAAGAACAATCATGATTTTAAATACCTTAAGAAATAATAATTCTGAAGGTCCATGGGTCCAGGCGAACCTTAATTATTTTCACCGTATTAATGGCAAACACTTAATTATGAAACAATTATCCTCTCCGTTATTTATTGTTATGTGTCTTTCTCTCCTGAACTCATCTTGCGGGAATGACAATACAATGAAAGATACACTAGCTGTTGATACAACAACCACAGTGGTCAGGGATACTCTGAATAATTCTGTGACCCCGGCAGCGGAGATGGTTATCAGTGATATACCTTTTCCCTTCGAGATTCTTGAAGAGCTTCATTCATCCAATATTCCGTTTGATCAAAAAGCAATGAATGCTGTCAGTAATACTCCAAAATATAATCAATATAACTCAAAGGCACTGAACCTTGGTGTTTTCGGGGCTGACCTGGCATACGTTGTCACCTATGAAGAGTTCTCACAGATAGGCACCTATGTTAAAAGTGCAAAGAAACTGGCTGATGAACTGAATATTCCCTTTGCCTTTAACCAGGATATGATGGATAAGTATAACCGCTTTAAGTCGAATAAAGATTCCCTCACGCAGGTGGTTTATACATCTTACAATGAAGTTGACAAGTCGCTTAAAGGTGACGAGAGGGTAGGCATTGCGGCACTTGTGGTGACAGGCAGCTGGCTCGAAGGCCTTTATCTTTCCACAAAAACATTTATGAATACCGATAAAGGTTCAACAAACAGCGGGTTATATAAAACGATAGGGAACCAGAAGCAGAGTCTTGGTATCGTTATTAAATTACTGGGTGAATATAAAAAAGATCCCTACATCGCTTCATTGATCGGGGAGCTGAAAGAAATTACATCCCAATACGACCAGGTTACTTCAGATGCTGTGATGAATGAAAAGCAGCTGATCGCGATTCATCAGAAGGTAGAAAAATTGAGGAACCGTATTGTAGAAGGATTGTAAAGATCGTTCTGCCAACCAGCCAACGCCCACTAAATCAATTACCCTCGGATATCTGTTCGTGGGTAATCTTTTTTGTCAGTACCGGGAACTATAATCTTTAGAGATTCCCCAAGTTTTTTTTACAGTTATTTCACCTGTTTTCTTCATTGTTTCCAGCCTTTAAATATTCATTAAAACCGTGTTCTTATTTTTAAAATGATTATTTTAGTAAAAATTTACCTTACTAAATTGCAAGAATGGCTATCCTGGGATCGATATTAAAAAGGACGTTTGAGATTAAGGAACGGATGCCTAAGATCCGTAAAGTAAACGGGTTCAGGCAGCAGGAAAAAGTGTTGCGGCACCTGCTGACCAAGGCAGAATTCACTGCTTTTGGCGAACATTATAATTTTTCAAAGATCTTAAGTGAAAAGGACGTTGTTTCAGCTTTCCAGCGGACGGTCCATACCCACGATTACAATTCAATGTTCAAGAAGTGGTGGTACCGTGCGGTTAACGGGGAATCATATGTAACATGGCCGAAACGTGTGAAATATTTCGCACTCAGTTCCGGTACGTCTGAAGCGGCAAGCAAATACATACCCGTTACTTCTGATATGTTAAAGGCAATCCAGAAGTCGAGTATCCGGCAAATGATCTCACAGGGGCAGTATAATTTTCCGAAGGAACATTATGAACGCGGCATGCTCATGCTTGGCGGAAGCACACACCTGAATTATAACGGTACTTATTTTGAAGGAGATCTCAGCGGGATCACTGCCAAGAAAATCCCTTTTTTCTTTCAGCATTACTATAAGCCGGGAAACCGTATATCCAAGGAACGCAACTGGGACCAGAAACTGGAAGAGATCACCCTCAAAGCGAAGGATTGGGATATCGGGATCGTGGTAGGTGTTCCTGCATGGGTCCAGATCCTTTTCGAAAAAATCATTGACCATTATAAGGTAAATAACATTCATGACATCTGGCCGAACCTTGCAGCATATGTTCATGGCGGTGTTGCTATTGCCCCGTATAAAAAAGGATTTGAAAAACTTTTAGGAAAGCCGATCATCTATTCTGATTCTTATCTTGCTTCAGAAGGGCTCATCGGTTACCAGAACCGGCCGAATGCCACAGGAATTGCCATGGTGCTTGATAATGGGATCTTTTTTGAATTCGTTCCATTTACATCCGGGAACTTTGATGAAGATGGTAATATGGTGGAAAACCCGGAAGTGTTTCATATAGGACAGGTGAAGGAAGGTGTCGAGTACGCTTTGCTGATGAGCACTGTTGCAGGGGCCTGGCGTTACCTGATCGGTGATGTTATCAAGTTCACTTCCCTGGAATATCATGAGATTGCCATAACAGGCCGGACAAAACAATACCTCAGTTTATGCGGTGAGCATCTTTCCGTGGATAATATGAACAGGGCCATTGAGCTTGCCGCAGAAGAGCTTGATGTGGAAATAAAAGAGTTCACCGTGGCCGGGATCAATTACGGAACTTTATTCGCACATCACTGGTACATTGGAATGGATGAGGAAGTAGATGCTGCAAAGTTAAGAACACTTATAGATGAGCACCTGAAAAACCTTAATGATGACTACCGTGTTGAGCGGACAGCGGCTTTAAAAGAGATAATTGTTGATCTCGTCCCTTCAGCTGTATTCCAGGAGTACCTCAGGGCAAGGGTGAAAGTTGGTGCGGCTTCCAAGTTCCCGAGAGTCATAAAGCATAAAGACCTGCAGAGCTGGAAGGATTGCATCGCACAAAATAAAAAGTAATTTATGTTTATCTGGAGCCTTATTTATCAGGGATTGATCATTGTGCTGCTGCTGACTTTTTCGTTCGGGCCGGGTTTTTTCTCCCTTATCAATACAGGTATTAAATACGGATACAAGCCGGGTTCGCTGATCGCTATAGGGATAGTCCTTAGTGATCTTTTCCTTTGCCTGGCGATCTGCCTGGTGGTTCGCCTCGGTGCGGTGAACCTGCTGCATTCTGAAAAAGCCCAGACTTTCTCCGCCATTATCGGTGGCGTGATCTTAATTGCATTCGGTACATTTTATTTCAGAAAGCACACTACGAAAACCGACATTGTAATTGATGTGGGTTACCAGGCTCCACATCCTTCACTAATGATCCTGAAAGGCTTTGTGATTAATCTTTTTAATCCAACAGTCTGGTTCCTCTGGCTGGGAAATGTTACCGCCCTGAGTAAAACACTGGATTATTCTTTTGTAAAGATGATTATTTTCTTTTCCATCATCCTCACGGTTACACTGGTCATTGAACTTACCAAGGTTTACCTGGCAGGAAAGATCAAGCGGTTCCTCACAGACAGGCTGATGACCATCGTTAATTATATTACCGGCTCCGCCCTGATTATTTTCGGATTGGTTCTGATATACAATCACTTTTTTCATGGGTGATATTAATTATCATGATGGCAGGCCATCCCGGGAAGTACATTGGCAGTTCACAAAGGTGAGGGGTTCAGCAAAACGCAGATCCGGACGGTATTTATGATATTCAAACGGAACGCTTATAGCGCTTAAGATCAATTGTGATCCGATCCACTATAAGCGAAGAATGAAGCAAAAGGTTATATAACTTATTTACTTCTCCAGTATTTCCTTAATGTTAGGCTTGAAATAAAGATTGCTCTTGAGGATCTTTCCATCTTCACGGAAGATCGGCTGTCCGTTCTCATCCAGCTTGCTCATGTTGCTTCTCTGGATCTCATCAAATACTTCTTCTATCTTATGTTGTAATCCGTGGCGCAGAATGGTTCCGAAAAGGATATATAACTGGTCGCCAAGAGCGTCAGCAATCTCAACAAGATCCCCGTTTTTGCAAGCCTCAAGATATTCCTCGTTCTCTTCTTTGATCAGGTTATAACGAAGCATGTATTCATTTTCAGGAACAATTGCAGTCGGCTCGTAACGGTTCCCGATCTTAAATACATCGTGAAATTTTTCTACGTGCCTGATCTTATGAATAAGGGTGTTGTTGTCCATTTGTATATATTATTTTTTCTTTTTAGCTTCTTTCTCTGCTTTGTACTGCTCATTCAGCCCGTCCAGGATCTCCTTTGTGATGTCATAGGCAGGATTGGCAAGTAAAAGCTGTGTTGCCCCCGGGTTATCACTGTAGGCAACTACATAATCATAATTGCTTTTTTTATTGTATTCGGTAATGTAGTTCTTAACATTCTCCATTGCTTTTATTGATTCATCCTGGATCTTTGCCATCAGGTCATCGGCCCTGAGCTGAAGTTGGTCAAGATCATCCTTCCGCTTTGCAAATTCTTCCTGTTTCTGGTTGATCTGGTTTTCTGACAACAAACCGTTCTGGGCATTCTGCTGGAATTCATCGTAATCTTTCTGGAGCTTTTCTCCTTTGGCCTGGAACTGGTTCTGCAGTGTGGTGTGTTCCGATTTGGCCGCGGAGCTTATATCTTTAAGAAATTCGTATTGTTCGTTCAGGATATCAATGTTCACATAAACGATCTTGGATGCTTTTATATCTTTTGGAGCCGCAACAACAGGGTCACCAGCCTTTAATGAATCATTCCCGGAATGTTCCGGTGAGTGGAGGTGGCTTACGGCCTTGAAATGAAAATAAAACAGGATCCCTACGGAAAGCATTAAAATCGAAAACAATGCAATACTTACGTTCTTATTCATGAATGAAGGTTTTAATGATGAAACAAATATAAATTAAAAAGCGCCCTTCATTGAAGCGCGCTTTTTGAGGTTATTAAAAAGTATTAACAATTAGTTTGCCGCAAGGTAGCTTGCAACCCCGTCATGAGTAGCTTTCATTGCTGTTTCACCCTTTACCCAGTTTGCAGGGCAAACCTCTCCGTTCTCTTCATTGAATTGTAATGCGTCAACCATACGAAGGGCTTCGTCAACATTCCTTCCAAGAGGAAGATCGTTGATCAGCATGTGGCGGACCACTCCTTTTTTATCGATCAGGTATAAGCCCCGGAAAGCGATCATTGGCCCGTTTGCAACAAGCCTGTTATCGTCATCAATTTCGTATTCCCCGAAAAGAACATCATAATTCATGGAGATAGTTTTAGTCGTATCTGCAACGATCGGATATTTTACACCCTGGATCCCACCGCTTGCTTTCGGCATTTGCAGCCAGCCCCAGTGCGATTGCTCCGTATCCGTTGAACATGCAACAACCTGTACATTGCGTTTCTCAAATTCCGCGATCTTTTCCTGGAAAGCATGAAGTTCGGTCGGGCAGACAAACGTGAAATCTTTCGGGTAAAAGAAGAAGATCACATGCTTTTTACCGATATACTGATCAAGAGAGAAATCTGCAACGATATCACCTCCGTTAACTACTGCCTGAGCTTTAAATGCTGGCGCTTTTTTTCCTACTAATGACATATTTTATGTTTTTTATAAATGGTTTAACAAAAAAATTAACGCAGCAAAGTTACGAAAATCGGTGTATTAAAAACCTATATCCTACTAAACAAATCAATATCTTTAATGTTTAAAATCCAAAATCACATACCATGAAAATAAGACCCGGCCAGGATGCCCCCGGATTTACCCTCACCGATAATGAACGCAAGAAAGTGTCACTCGCGGACCTGAAGGAGAAAAATGTCCTACTCTTGTTTTTTCCTTTCGCTTTCTCCGGGACCTGTACAAAGGAACTCTGTTCCACACGTGACGACATAGCTTTTTATAATAATTCAAATGCCGAAGTATTCGGCATCTCGATAGATTCATTCTTTACGCTTGCAAAATACAAAGAGGACCAGCAGCTGAATTTCAGGTTGCTGTCGGATTTTAATAAGGAAGTTTCTGCACTTTACGATGTTTTGTATGATGAGCTTTTAGGGATGAAGGGCGTTTCGAAGCGTGCAGCTTTCCTAATAGATAAAGAGGGAATTGTCCGCTATGCGGAAGTGCTCGAAAATGCGGGTGAACTGCCCGATTTTACGGCCATCAGAGAAGTGCTGTCCGCACTTGATTAATTACCTTATTCCCGATAATCTGATTTCCAGGTCATCAATGTAAAAAGCCTGCTTGTGTTTATTCCAGATATAGATCCGGATAATATCGCCCTCTCTTTTTACATTAGGTACTTCAACATATAATTTATGGTCCAGCCATCGGTTAACGGCTTTATTCGGGATCTCATTCACAACAAATGCCTGGTAGTGGTACGGTTTCTTTTTCCGGTCGGATAAAACGATTCCAATCAGTGGGCCGTTCTTGCCTGAAGGGCTTAATTCCATTTTTTTTACTTTGATTTCCGCATAAAGGACCCGGTAAGATGCCATCATGCTGTCTGCTATGATATCGCAGGCTGAATTGAATTCCCTGCCGGTGAAGTTGCCTGCCATTTTCCTTTCTCCGCCAAGAGCAATAGTATGGCTTTCTGTCCATGACGGATAATTCTTTTCATAATCATTCTTAAGTTCCCGCAGGGTTGTTTTTATGCCCGGATACGGAATGATGTCATTACAGCCGCCTAAAGCCGAATAATATTTTGGTGCGGTCCTCAGGAAAGTATATTTATATTTTTCGTAATTCATGTCAAATGGTGAGATGATATTCTTCACATACTGAAAGCTCTGAACAAGGTTCAATACCATCAGCAGGCCGGCTATGCCGTAAATAACACGCTGGTGTTTCAGCTTAACTGCAGATGAAATAAGTATTGCAAGAAGAAGCGCATTAAGAGGGTAAAACTCTATAAAAGGCCTTTGCCCGAATGACGGACCATAATACCAGTTCCACCAGGACGCGGTAATATAGATCAGGAGTGAAAAGAAAATCACAAGGCTCCATGCCTGGAATTTACTCTGTTTTGCAATAACAACAAGTCCTCCAAGCGATAATAAAGCAAGCGGTGTATATAAAAAGAACCCTTTCCGGAAGCTGAAAAGCGTATCCAGGATCTGTGGCCGGTTGAAATAAAATCCTTCATTTTTGTAGCTGTGAAGGAAATAATGGCCTGTCTGTATGTGCCATAAAACAGCCTGTATACTTAGTATTCCTAAAAACAAGGCCAGGGGAAGAACAACAGCAGGCTTAAATAATACGGCCGCAGATTTTTTTAATGATTCAAAAGAGCCTGACAGGAAAGGGATGGTAAGAATAATAATGCCGTTCGTGGGACGGATAAGCACGATCATTCCTAAAGCAAAGCTAAGCCAGAGGACATCTTTGAACTTCTGTTCCAAAAAGAATTTTTTTCCAGCCCAGAGAAATAAAGCCACGAAGCAAAACGAATAAACATGTGAGAAGGACGGATGGTACACCGCATACACCAGGAGGTTGGTTCCGAAAACAATTGCAAGGATTGTAATGCATGCAATCTCTGTCCTTATATTATAAAGCAGCAGCAGCCTGCAGAGAAAGAATGAACCGAGGACAAGATAAAACAATCCGGCAATGCTTATAGCCCGTTGAAATGGCGGGGAATAGCCTGAAAGCGGTTTATGGGTAATAAGGGCCGTAAGATACCCGCCGGTAAAAAAAGGTAGCATGGCGACTGCGGTCCCGGCAAAATATTTATTGACCCCGCCTGACCCTGTTTGAAACACATATCTGTTATCGGGTGTTAAGGAAGCAAGATCGCCTTTAATAAATACAGAAGGAAGATACATGTAATATCCTTTTCCGTCACTGTCGATCACATGTGTATAGCCTTTTCTGTCGGGTCCCCGCCAGGAGAACTGTGCGGTAAGAAAGAAACATACAAGCAATATTGCGAGCAGTGTAAGCAGGATTGTATTCTTTTGATTCAGCACGTCTGTTTATTATTTAACTTCTGTATGCCTGTTCAGGCTCCATGCGGAGGGCTTAGCGGAAAACAGCGCTTTTGTTTGAGACCATACCCCCGCAAATAATTCAGAGTTACGGTAATTGTCGAGGCACTGGTCGTTATCCCAATAGCTATATGTGAAGAACACGGAAGGGTCGTTCACATCGTTAAGCAGTTCCAGGTGCGAGCATCCTTCAAAATTGCGGATCAGTGTTTTTGAGGAATTGAAGATCCGGAGGAAATCATCCGTTTTTTCAGGAATGAAGGTCATTTTAACGATGCGGATTATCATTGAAATCTTATAGTTATGGAATCGTTGATCTTTAAATTAAGCAGGCTCCCGGCTTTCCCGTTGCGCATCGCAATCTCCAGGTGATCAGATGAGTTGAAGATTGCGAGCACTTCGCCCTCGGGAACTTCGCTGTACTCTGTACTGATGCGTTCGATGGTATGCCTTGCCAGTTCAATAATGAAAGGGCGGCCTTTGCCCACCTGGTCGAATAAACGCCTCTCGATATTAGAGGTGACATTATCATAGGAATCGATATAGACAAACGATCCCCTGATATTATCACCCATTGACGTGGCCCTGAACGGGATCCGCTGCAGAAGTGCTTCCTTGGGTTTCCCGATCTGGTCGAAATCCTTTCCGGATGCCAGGTCGTATGCTATCTTGGTGAAAATATCCCTGACAGGAAAGCTTAGTTTTTCGCCTTTTTCCGGGCTGATCTCCCTGATGTTCTGCGGAGTTTCTTCAAAAAGAAGAGAGAAGATCCCGTTGTCGGCACCAATAAAATAGTGATCGTATTGTTTCACAAGAACGTATCCTCCCGAGCCGGCAAGTTCAGTATTAATACCAATCAGATGGATAGTACCTGCCGGGAAATTGGGGTAGCTTTCTTTGAGGATGAATGAGGCTTCCAGCAGGTTGTACTTTTCGATCTGGTGAGAAATGTCGATAATTGTTGCTCCGGGCAGTCTTCCGAGAATCGCTCCTTTGATGGCACTTACATAGTGATCTTTTAACCCGAAATCTGTAGTGAGTGTAATGATCGCCATTGTTAGTAATTTCTGTTTTTCTACCGCTGTAATCCTTAATGAATATACAAAAATATGTTATTTTCGTGCTTCAGGAAATAAAAAGAGAGTTTAATAATAATAAGGGGAAATAAATTGAGCGAAAGAAAAATCATATTAGAAGATATTGCGCCAGTTGATCTGTATGGAGTGAATGACAGTAAGCTGGGAATGATCAGGAAGCGTTTCCCGAAAGTAAAAATAGTCGGGCGCGGTGAAACAATCAAGATCTCGGGGGAAGAGGAGGAAATGAACCAGGTGCAGCTGGTGATCAATGTGCTGATCGATTATTTTCACCGTTACGGGAACCTGACTGAAAATGCGGTAGAGCAGATCCTTGGCGGAACAAAAGATCTTAACGGGAAAAATGAGTCGGCTGCAGGCGATGACGTACTTGTATTCGGAAATGGCGGCCTGATTGTAAAAGCAAGGACCGAGAACCAGCGGAGGATGGTGGAGAGCATTGCAAAAAACGATATGGTCTTTGCAGTCGGCCCTGCGGGAACAGGAAAAACATATACGGCAGTTGCACTCGCGGTAAGGGCATTAAAGAACAGGGAAGTAAAAAAGATCATTCTTACGCGTCCCGCTGTGGAAGCGGGGGAGAACCTCGGATTTCTTCCCGGTGACCTAAAGGAAAAGCTGGATCCCTACCTTCAGCCTTTATACGATGCCCTGTATGATATGATACCTGCCGAAAAGCTGGTGTACTATCTTGAGAACAAGATCATCCAGATCGCACCGCTTGCCTTTATGCGCGGACGTACCCTTGATAACGCTTTTGTTATTCTTGACGAAGCCCAGAATGCAACGGAAGGCCAGCTGAAAATGTTCCTTACAAGGATGGGTGCTTCAGCAAAATTTATTATCACCGGTGACATAACACAGATCGATCTTCCCAAGAATCAGCCTTCAGGTCTGCCGCAGGCTATGCGGCTGCTTGATAAGGTGGATGGAATCGAATTCATTAAGCTGGACGGAAGTGATGTCATCAGGCATAAGCTTGTAAAAAAGATCGTGGAGCTGTATGACAATGTTAAGTCGAAGGAAAGTTAAGAAGTCAACGCAGGATAAATAAGAAGTCAGAATTAAAAGTGGTGTAATTATCAGATCAATAAATCTCCAAATCAATAAACAAAAAATAGAATATGAACGCAATCACAGAAACAAATTTCAATTTCCCGAAACAAAAGAGTTTTTACAAAGGAAAGGTCCGCGATGTATATAATATCGATGACAACCAATTGGTAATGATTGTCAGCGACAGGATCTCTGCTTTTGATGTTGTTCTACCCGAAGGGATTCCTTATAAAGGACAGGTGCTAAACCAGATCGCAGCTAAATTTTTGAAGGCAACCGAAGATATTGTTCCAAACTGGGTGGTTTCTGTACCGGATCCGATGGTGACTGTAGGGCACCTTTGTGAGCCGTTTAAAGTTGAAATGGTGATCCGCGGTTATCTGAGCGGCCATGCATGGAGAGAATATAAATCCGGCAAGCGGATGGTATGCGGTGTGCCGATGCCGGAAGGTATGAAGGAGAATGATAAATTTCCAGAGCCCCTGCTTACTCCTACAACAAAAGCTTCTGTAGGACACGATGAGGATATTTCCAGGGACGAGATCCTGAAACAGGGAATTGTTTCCAAAGAAGATTACGAACAGCTTGAGAAATATACCCGCGCAATTTTTCAGCGCGGTACAGAAATCGCAGCCAAAATGGGGTTGATCCTGGTGGATACTAAATATGAATTTGGTAAAAAAGACGGGAAGATCTACCTGATCGATGAGATCCATACACCTGATTCATCGCGTTATTTTTATAAGGAGGGATATGAAGAGCGGCAGAAAAATGGCGAAGCCCAAAAGCAGCTTTCAAAAGAATTCGTTCGTGAATGGCTTATGGCTAATGGCTTTCAGGGCAAGGACGGACAAAAGATCCCTGAGATGACACCTGAAGTGATCAGTTCGATCTCTGAAAGATACATTGAGCTTTATGAAAATATCGTAGGCGAAAAGTTTATCAAAGCAGATGCAGGTAATGTGCTTGAAAGAGTGGAAAGAAATATCAATGCATACCTGAAATAGGATCAAAAAAAACCTCTCAATTCGAGAGGTTTTTTTATACAATAATTTTTTTGTTTTAAGGCTGGCACTTCGGATCGAGCGTTGTGCTTCCGCTAACCATGTTTCCGGAAATACTGCAGTCCACAACAACCTGTGAAACTGTCAGGTCTTTGTTGTTATTAACCGTGTTGTTCTTGATGTCTACATATTCATCTTTATCAGATTGAACATTTCCATTGAAATTATTTCCTTTAAGATTTACAAATGAGATCCCGGAAGTGGAGAATTTGCCATTTACAGTAGTATCGCTGAATGCGATAACAGCATTGGTCCCGCTTCCTGAAACTTCAAAAGTACCTCCGCCAATAGTAGCACCGTTGGATGCAATGATTGTGGAGTTTGCGGCTATTGATACATTACCTGTAGCTTTTCCGCCATCAACAACAAGAACTCCACCGTTAACGTTAACATTACCGGTGAGCTGGCCCGTACTCTGAACCAGGTAAACCTTGTCAGCTCCTATCGAGATATTCCCACCCTGGTTTCCTGTAACCACAACCGGTGAGGAATCAATTACTTTCACCACGGTAAAAGTTTTGTTATTGACCGGGTCGATGGTGCCTTCTACAAGATACCCTACCTGCATCTGCGTTTGCGCAGTGTACTCAAGCTGGTTGCCCGGTACGTAGTTCGTACGCTGTGAAGCGTCAAAGTTAGTAATGACAATTTTAGGTGGAGACCCACCGGTCCCATTTGCAACGATTATGCCTTTGGCCATAAAGTTCTGTTTTAGTGAATAATTGTTTGGATATGACAATTATAATCAAATAATGATTATAATCAATTATTTTTTACGAAATTTCCTTTGTGAAACTATCGAACATTCCTATTCTTCTTTTATTGATTTCTTTTCCTTTCTTAGGGCTTGCCAAAAGCTCCGAAAGAGATTCCCTGCTGGCTGCACTTGACACGGCAACGGGTAAGTATAAAGTAAGTATCCTCAATGATATTTCGTACCGGTGTAGGTTCTCTGATGCCGCTTTGGCAATGAAATCAGGGCAGGCGGGGCTGGCCCTTGCGAAGAAAGGCAAGCATGGTGTGCTTGAAGGTTACCTGAGAAATAATATTGGTTTATTATTTCTGGATAAGAGCCAGTATGAAAAAGCGCTTGAAAATTTTATCGAGGCGGCAAAGGTTTCGGAGAGCATCTCCGACAGGAAAACCATGGCCATGTCGATGGAGAATATAGGTATTGTTTACAAATCCCAGCACCTGTATGAAAAGGCACTTTTAAATTTCAGCGGTTCTTTAAAAGTATTCACGGAGCTGAATGATAAAATGTCGCAGGCCAATGTTTATACTGATCTCGGCAGCCTTTACTATGATTTGGGTGATAATGAAAAAGCGCTGGAATACTTCCTGCAATCATTAAAGCTCATGGAGGAGTTAGGGGATAAAGGAGGTATTGCAGGTGGATATAATAACGTGGCTGTAATCTATGAAGAAATGAAAAATTATTCCAAGGCAATGGAATATCATAAGAAATCACTCAGGCTTAGCCGTGAGCAGTTAAACACAAGAAGCGTTTCCTCCAGCTTATATAACATTGCACTTATATATAAAAATCAGGAGAACTATGAGAATGCGATCCGCTACATCGACAGTGCCGTGATCTATGCCAAAGAAGTGGATGCACTTGAATATATTAAGGAATATTATGGTACCCTTTCCGAGATATTTTATTCCAAAGGTGATTATAAAACATCGCTGCATTATTATACACTTCTTTTTGCTGTCAAAGACACGCTGCTGAACCAGGATAGAAATAAGATGATCGTTGAAATGTCAACCAAGTATCAAACTGAGAAAAAGGAAAGAGAGAACCAGATCCTCAAACAGCAAAATGATCTGCAGAACCTCAGCATAAACCGGCAGCGGATCATAAGCTATTCTATTGCGGGCGGCCTTATTCTTGTTTTAGTACTTGCATTTTTTATTTACAGGGGATACCGCCAGAAACAAAAGGCAAATATCCTTCTCGGAAGACAGAATTCAGAGATCGTCAAGCAAAAGAATATAATAGAAGAGAAGAACAGGATCGTTGAGGAAAAGAATAAAGACATAACAGACAGCATACGTTATGCGAAGCGCCTGCAGTCGGCTATACTAAAACCGGAAGACCAGCTGGGCTCATGTTTCGAGGACGGGTTCATTTTGTTTCGTCCTAAAGATATCGTAAGCGGTGATTTTTATTGGTTTGAGAAATTCGGCCGGGTTTCAATGATAGCTGCCGCAGATTGCACCGGTCACGGTGTTCCCGGGGCATTCATGTCCATTATCGGGTGTAACCTGCTGTCACAGGCCGTGAATGAGTATGCGATTACGCAGCCTGCCGCCATACTGAACTCGGTCAATAAAGGCCTCTCAAAGGTGTTGCAGCAGAAAATGGAGAGAGCTTCGGTAACAGACGGGATGGATATCGCACTCTGTACATTTGATCCCGAAAGTATGATGGTTGAATATTCCGGGGCTTATAACCCGCTTTGGCTTTACAGGGATGGAGAGATCACCGAATTCAAAGGCGATAAGTTTCCTGTCGGTGCCTTTGTAGATAATGAAGTACGGATATTTAAGAACAATGAGATCCCCGTAAAAAAAGGAGATGTAATATACTTGTTCTCTGACGGGTTTGCCGATCAGTTCGGTGGCCCTAACGGAAAAAAATTCAAGTACCAGCAGCTTAAGTCATTGCTGTGCAATATAGGCAGCGAAGAAGGAAAAGTGCAGAAGGCCGCACTTGAAAAAACTTTTATAAGCTGGTGCGGTGACCTGGAACAGGTGGATGATGTGCTTGTAGTCGGGGTAAAGATTTAGATTCTTCCCGTTCATCAATATTACTTACCATTAGTAAAAAGCTTCAGCCTTTTTCTTTTCCCGGACGTACATTTGTTTCATAACAGGTATTTATGAAACGCCTCTCATTCCTTTTTCTTTTGTTTTATGCCTTCAGCGTTACAGCGGCTGATAAAAAGCAGCTGACAGCCCAGCGAACGCTCACAAGTCCTAAGATTGACGGGGAATTAAATGAAGCTGCCTGGGGGAATGCGGAACCTGCTGCAGACTTTATACAACGAAGCCCAAAGCCGGGCAATCCTTCCGGGAAGAAAAGTGAAGTAAGGATTCTGTATGATGATGTGGCAATTTATATTGGCGCAATGCTTTATGACAGCAGTCCGGACAGCATTCTCCGGGAGCTAAGCCAGCGCGATAATGAAGCCAATGCCGATGCATTCGGGATCTTTCTCGATACCTATAATGATGATATCAACGCATATGGTTTTTTTGTAACTGCCGCTGGTGTTCAGCTGGATGCCCGGTATTCCTCCCAGGGGCAGGACCTCAACTGGAATGCGGTATGGCAAAGTAAAGCTGTTATAAATGACAAGGGCTGGGCCGTGGAATTTCGTATCCCATACTCAGCTTTGCGTTTTCCCAATGTCACGGAACAGAAGTTCGGGGTGAACATTCTCCGGAAAGTGAGAAGGACCCGGGAAGAAAGCTTCTGGAATGAGATCAGGCCGGAAGTTGACGGTTTGATCAACCAGTTCGGTGACCTGGGCGGCATCTCTGATATTCACTCTCCGCTTCGTTTATCGGTAACACCATATGTTTCGGCCTACCTCGAAAATTATCCTTATGACCAGGCAGGAAAGAGCAACAACTCCTATTCATTTAATGGCGGAATGGATATCAAGTATGGCATTAACGAAAGCTTCACACTTGATATGACACTGGTTCCTGACTTCGGGCAGGTTCAAAGTGATAACAAGGTGCTTAATCTTTCGCCTTTTGAGGTCCAGTATGATGAGAACCGACAGTTCTTTACCGAAGGTACCGAGCTGTTCAATAAAGGCGGATTGTTTTATTCCAGGAGAATTGGTGGCGTGCCTCTGAATTATTATGCACCTTATGCCGAACTGAAGGAAGGAGAGTATATAAAGGATAACCCGGGCAGCACACAGCTTATTAATGCCACGAAAGTTTCGGGAAGGACGAGAAGTAACCTGGGTGTCGGGATCTTTAATGCAACCTCTGCAAACACTTATGCGGTAATTTCGGATTCATCCGGCAATGCAAGGAAAGTCCTTACACAGCCGCTCACAAATTACAGCGTGCTGGTGTTCGACCAGGCCCTGAAGAATAATTCTTATGTAAGTCTGATCAATACGAATGTCACACGCGAAGGTGATGCTTACGATGCAAACGTGACGGGCCTGGAATTCAAGCTTGCTAACAAAAGCAACAAATATGCGCTTAATGGTAACGGGGCCCTCAGCCAGCTTTATTTCGCAGATTCATCACGTCCTGTATTAGGTTATTTATATGCATTGCGTGCGGGAAAGATTAGCGGACAATTTACATATAATGTTTCCGTAAATGTTAAAAGTGATAAATACGATCCCAACGACCTTGGCATTAATTTCATGAACAATACCGTTGAAACGTACCTGAATGCAGGTTATAATATTTTTAAACCGTTCTGGAGGGTTAATGAGTTTAGTGTCTCCGGTGGAGTAGGATATTCGAGGCTCTACCAGCCGGGCTTTTTATGGAACTTCAATATTTACGGTGAAGCATACACCACATTTACAAGGTCATTCCTCTCAACAGGTGCCGGCTTTAATTTTGAACCAATCATTACTTATGACCACTGGGAGCCAAGGGTGAAAGGATATTATTACGCCTACCCCAAAGATTATATGGGCTATTATTGGTTTTCATCCGATTACCGGAAACGTTTTGCGCTTGACGGCCGTGTTAATTATAAATACTTTGAAGAGAATAACCGGTATGTGTTCTCATTTGGCTTTGATCCGCGGTTCAGGGTGAACAATAAACTCTCTTTTGTTTACAGCTACAACAGGGCATATCTTAACGATGATATTGGATTTGTGAATTATGACCCTGCTGCCGGAGTCATCACTTTCGGAAGGAGAAATGTACTAACGATTACCAACCAGCTGAACGTGAATTACATCTTCACCAACAAGATGTCCTTATCCCTCCGTGGAAGGCACTACTGGTCGAAGGCGGAGTACCAGCAATACTATACGCTTGGGGATAAAGGTTTACTGTTTGATGATAATCAGTATCCGGGCAATTCCAATGTTAATTTTAATGCATTCAATATTGATCTTGTTTACAGGTGGCAGTTCTCCCCGGGAAGCGAGATGAGCTTTGTATGGAAAAATGCAATCTACACCCAGGGAAGCGTGATCATTGACCGGTTCCGCGATGATGTCGATGAAACATTTAAAGCACCACAATCCAACAGCTTCTCTGTAAAAATATTATACTACCTTGATTATTCCATGTTGAAGCGAAAAGCAAAAAGCCAGGCCTAGACGGCAGGTATCTTTAAGTTTTGTATCTTGTTATGAAAGAAATGACAAATGCTTTTCGGGAAAAAGACCAATTGGTATAAGCTGTTTGATTCTGCCGAAGCAGCAGGAAGAATGGTAAAGCGAGGACACGTTACTACGTTGCAGGTAGGGAAGAAGAAGATCTGCCTGGCGCATACTGCCGAAGGGTTCTTTGCAGTCAATGATAAATGCCCCCATAATGGCGCTTCCCTTGGAAACGGCTTTTGTACAAATGAAGGAACTGTTGTTTGTCCTGTACACCGTTACCATTTTGATCTCAGGACCGGCCGGGCTAAAAGCGGCCTTGGTGATGTGGTGGAAACATACCCTATAGAAATGCGGGAAGATGGGGTATATATCGGGTTTAACGAAACAGCCTGGAAGTTATTTTAACCTGCGTGCCAAGCTAACGTGAGAAACAGTATGTACGGATTGAAACCGTTGTATAATATTCTCTTTGATCTGCATAAGCGTTCTCACACGAATCAATATTCCTTTCTCGGGCTTCTGACCTAACCTGTATCTTTTTATCCTCTTCTCGTTATAATTAAAATTCTCTCTACTAACGTTCTTAAAAAGGAGGCATTATGAAGATTATTCAATGTTTAGTTATCGCATCTGCTATTAGTTCTGATACAGTTTTAGCTGTAAACATCTTAAGTGTGGAAGCTGCCGAAAAAAAAGGCTTGGTCCGCCTGGTGATCCAGGGGAAGGGCGGACATACGGGAAAGGTAATCGAAATGAAGATCCATAATGTGAGCGGCACCACTTTGAATTTAAAGCTGGAAGCAGGAAGGAAGCTTGATTCAAAGAATAATTCCGAGCAGGACATCCTTGTGACAAAACCCGAGAGCTTTATTCTTGCTGCAGGGCAAAAATCATCGTACAATGTTTATGGTATGTGCTGCCAGGCGCATAACAGCTCACCCGGAGAAAAATCATTTTATTCAATCGGGAAAATGGGCGACAGCACAATTGTGAAGCTTGCGGAATTCATCCATAAGAATAAATATTATGACGATCACGGTGCGCAGCAGGCGGTCTGGACGATCTCTGATAACAATTCCCTCGCAAGCATTCAGGGCAGTGATGAAAAGTCCTCAAAGCATCTTCAGAAATATGTATCCGATATTACAGGAAGGCCGATCCCTGCTTATGATGTGTACTATAAGCAGCAGGATGAAAAGAGTGTATTGGGAAGGGTTTCAAAAATAAACGGGAACTTCGCCTATTCATTACCCCGCGATCTTAAAATAACGGCCGCAATTTATAATTCGGAAGGGAAGATGGTGCAGCTGATAATGAGCAGGCACTCACATGACAGGGGCGACTATCAGCTGTTCTATACATTCAATGCAGCCAACCTGCCTGCCGGAACTTACTATGCACGGGTAAGCAATGAGGATACATTGATCAAAGAAGAGCGCATCGACTTTTAAGGTTTGCCGAAAGCATCTTCCAGCCGGAATGTTTCCTTTAAGCGCACACCTTTGTCAGTATGCTGTAAAGTACAGCATTCATTCACCGAATCATGCTCAAGAAAAAGAATGAATTCTTCATCGGCCGCCTGCTTAAAGAACTTTTCTTTCTCAGTCATCGTCAGGAGGGGGCGTGTATCATATCCCATTACATAGGGTAAAGGGATATGGCCTGTTGAGGGCAGAAGATCTGCCATAAATGCAACGGTTTTTCCCTTGTAATTTATTTTCGGGATCATCATCGCATCCGTATGGCCCCGCATATAGGAGATCGAAATATTTTCACCGAGCTGCAGGGAGCTTTCACCTTCAATAAATTTCAGCTGTCCGCTCTCATGAATCGGGAGTATGTTTTCTTTCAGGAAGCTTGCTTTTTCACGGTTGTTAGGCTTTGTAGCCCACTCCCAGTGCTCCGCATTGCTCCAGTAAACCGCATTTTTAAACACCGTATCAAAGCCATTCCGGTTTGCATTGTATTTTATGCTTCCCCCGCAATGATCAAAATGCAGATGCGTAAGGAACATGTCTGTAACATCATCAGGGCTGAAGCCTGCAGTTTTAAGGGAGGAAGCAAGCGTATCCTCTCCGTGCAGGAAATAGTGTGCAAAGAATTTTGCATCCTGCTTATCACCTATGCCATTATCAACAAGGATCAGGCGGTTTCCATCCTCGATCAGCAGGCAGCGCATGCTCCAGCTGCACATGTTATTTTCATCCGCGGGATTGGTTCGGCTCCATAATGATTTTGGGACTACTCCGAACATCGCCCCCCCGTCAAGCTTAAAATTCCCGGTATTTATAACGTGTAACTTCATATTTTAATTTTGATTGTTTCCGAACTTGATGGCACAGCCTTTAAAGTTTTCGTTGTTAAATATTATTTTTGAAGAATAGCTGTATTCTATATCACTCATTCCGTCACTGCACTTTTCTTTACTGATGCTGATTAAGATCTTGCTTTTTGGATCATCAAATGATTCTGTATTATAGATCAGGGCACCTTCTTTTTCCTCCGGCTCAACATACCTGAATGCAATTGTTTTCTGATTCATGGGGTCATAATGGATGATTGTATTCTTTGCTTTCGAAACCTGGACCTGCCAGAAAGGTTCATTTCCTTTGCAGATATAATCATAAGGCCTGCATCCATCATTCTCCTGGTTGGCAGATACCAGCTCTTTTATTTCAAGCACTCCTGCAGAACCCTTTCTTGCAGATCCCGTTAATACGGCCCTTACCCGCACTGAGATCCCGGTTTCGCGAAAGGCGGCCGCCTGTTCCTTTTTTAATACAGATTCCAACAACGATCCTTTATCAGTTACAGTATAGGTAAGACCCGGGTTTGAACAATCGAAGAAGACTTTATCAGCGTAAATTCCTGTGAATTCGCGGATCAGCGATAAGGTATCAGTCGTTACCTCTGAACCTGCCTGTTTGTCCTGAAGAGGATTTCCCGGTTGATTGCAGGAAAACAATAACAATAGAAGGAGAGTAAGGCTTGGTAAAGTTCTCATAAGGTTAAATAAGAACCCCCGCTGTGTTGCGGGGGTAAAATCGGGTATCAGGCTTTTGCCTTCCAGTTTTTATATTCCGATGAATCAATTTGTTTAATTATGGCTTTGATGGCTCCGGCCCAGTAATTCCGCATTCCTACACCCATTGCTTTGCCTGTCATTTTTTCCACAAACAAAACCTTTTTTGTAGCGATGTCAAAAAATGTAACGTACAAACTTGCCATCTCCATGTTCTTGTCAAAATTCTCAATGATGAAGGATAATCCGATCCCCGATTTTTTGTCTCCTGTGCCGTATTTATTAACCATGGCATCGATCTCCGGGCGCTCTATCTTTCCCGCATTATAGGTCATTGCCTTGTCAACATCAATTTTGCTGTTTATTTCGTTGACCGGTGCCATATCGTAATAAATATTATCCTTCCGAAAAGCATCCTTTAGTTTAAAATTCTGAGGTTCTTTCGCTATTAATGCATTCCATTGAGGGATCCATTTATTTTTCATATCCGTACCGGTTGCAGGCAATGCCCCGAACCCCTGGTCGAACTGGCCGACAAACTTAGCGTTGGTAAAATCAAGCCCGTACCATACAATTTCAGTTGCAGTGAATACATCTTTGGATGACTGCGCTTTAGCCGAAAGAACAGTCATAAAACATACTGAAAGAAAAACCAGCTTTTTCATAGTTCATATTTTATTAAGTTTAACAAAAGATTATTCGATAATAAGCATTTCAACACGCCTGTTTTTCTGGCGGCCTTCTTCCGTTTTATTGTCAGCGATAGGCTTCTTGTGACCGAACCATTCAACTTTAAACCTGTCTGCAGAGATCCCTTTCGAAACAAGATACTGCTGAATGGCTTTTGCGCGTTTTTCAGAAAGCTTCAGGTTGGTTGCCGCTTTTCCCTGGTTATCGGTATGGCCGGATATTTTTAATCTCCAGTTTGGTTTTTTCGCCATTAATGCAGCAAGTTCATCAAGCGAAGCGAATGATTCCTGTTTGATCACATCTTTTGCAGTTGCAAACTCAAGGTTATTAAAAGCCTTTTTCAGCACTTCTGCTTCTTCCTTGTTTAGCTTGATAGCAACATCATTGGCGTCTTCCGTTTTCAGTTTACTTGTATCTGTTTTAAGAACGATGAAGTGAAAGAAGTTATCTTTAGCATCTCTTATCGCACGTTTCGCAATACCGCCAACCACGACTTTGATCTCGTTGACAGCGCCAGCATCATCACCTTCAAGCTTAAAGATCACCAGCTCGTCAGCAGGTAACTCGTCAAAGCTGAAGCTGCCATCCTTACCTCTTGTAGCCGTTTTTAATGCCGCGCCCTGTGAATTCAACAGGATCAGCTTTACTTCAGGGCAACCGTCATTTGTTGCAGGGCCCGGTTTTTCAGGACAACGGTCTTCCTTATCAATAACCTTATCGCCATCTTTATCAGGGCAGCCTTTGAATTCAGCTAAGCCCGCATCGGCCGGACAGCTGTCTTCTTTATCGATGATCTTGTCCCCATCGGTATCAGGGCATCCCTGGAATTCGGCTAATCCTGCGGAATCCGGGCATGCATCCTGGCTGTCGATGATCCCGTCATTATCCCTGTCAGGGCATCCGTTGAATTTAGGTAAACCAGCAACATCAGGACAAACATCATCCTTATCCTGCACATGATCACCATCACGGTCAGGACATCCCCTGAATTCCCACACACCCGGAATATCCTTGCACTTGTCTTTTTTGTTCGAGATCTTGTCTTTGTCCCTGTCTTTCGGACGGCCGTACATGATAGGAATCTTAAGCAGTGCATAGGCATCCGCCCCATAAATATCTTTTCTTGCCACCCACGGCCCGAAGCTGTTTGTTCCCACTATCAAGGGGCCGATCCGTAACGCAAGGCCCGCCTTGAAATTCCCGGTGATGTCATAAGATAACGGTATGAACGCGCCAAACCATTTATGATCCCACCGCGGAGTAAGGCTAAAGGTGGTGATGTCATGAACTTTCTCTTTGTTCTTTTTTGAACGCGGTGACCAATACGGAGTAAAGTTCACATAAAAGTCTTTGTAAATATTATAATCAACCTGCATACTGAATGCTGTAGGCAGGTTCATCTTGTAATACTGATCACCTTTATTCATGGGATAACGGTAATTCAGGATACTATCGAAATCATCAAAGTTCTCTACATTATCAAAATCATGAAGGCTCCAGTAATTAATGTCCGCAGTAAAATCCCTTGAGCGGCTGCCTTTCTTAAATTTAACCCAGCCAAGATCAACCGCAGACAGCCCCACTTTCAGCTTATATTTGTTTTTATCCTTTCTCCAGAGATTGCTTTCTCCATCCATATCATATTTGTAGTCCTGGTAATCCGGCCGCCATTCGTAAACCACTCCAAGGTCGAGTCCCCATGAAAACAAAGAGGAGTTTTTAAACCCGAGCTCAACATTTTCGCCTTCCCAGCTGGTGGAGTGCCCGTAGCTTACATCAGACTGAAAGATAGATGCTGTTGTATCATCTGTTAATTCATATTCCAGGTTCTGGATGCTCATGTAAGCAGATTGAATTCCCTGGATATATTTTGCGGTGATACCTGCCTTGAAAAAATGCGGCCCGTCATCCTTGAATACGTGGCCGTAGGACAAACCATACTCAGCCCAGGTCATGGTCTGCAAGCTCAGGTTCTCATTGCTAAGCCGCAGGGTCCATAAGTCAGGGTAATCAAGACTGTAGTAAGAAAGCTTTGCGAGGTCGGGCTCAATCCCGTCTGCGTTAAGGATTGTGCGCACTTTACTTTTAAAGCCAATTGCATTTTTTGTTCCTAAACTAACAAGGAAGGAAGGGCCTACAATCTGATTCGAAAAATAAACTGACTTATTTACATTATTATTATCCCTCGTACTCAGATAGTTTTCTGCGAAAGAAGTATCCTTGAAAGCAGCGTATTCGCCATTCTGGTCTTTTTTCAGCGCGGTGCGTTTAAGGCCAACATAATTGTTATAAGCATTGAGGCTGAGCCCCGCCAGTGTAACGTCAACTTTATACCTGCTGTTCACCACATTCGCGGGGTTGAGGTCCACCCCGGTAATCCCCGAATAATTACTGTTGATATACCCTAAAAAATCCTGGGCCATCGAAAGGGAAGAGCAGCTGAGAACTGAAGTTAAAACTATAAGTAGTTTTTTCATCATTGTAGCATTTTAGATTAATATGGATTGTGAAGGTAATGATTTTTTGAAAATCATACAATCGGCAAAAATTCCGCTGTAAGCCCTATTGCAGCTGATAAACGTAGATGCTTTTCTCAGGACTGCCGGTAACAATGTTGAATATTCCCTCGTTATTAAGGTCGCCTATGCTGAATGGCGTTTTGCCTTTTAAAGGGAACGAGTTGTACAACGAACCATTATCGTTGAACAGGTAGAGCTCTGAAGCGGCTTCCGAAGCTATGCCGATCTTGCCGGTGCCATCCGGGAACAGGAAGAATTGCGGGATCTGGTTTACAGGTAAAACAAAGGGATAGCTGAATAACAGAGATTTGTCGGCATTAAATACTTTCAGCTCTGTACGGGTTACAAAAATATATTCTTTCGTTTTATCATTATTGAGATCTTTATAATCAAAATAAGGCGATGTTTCAAAATCCTGGAATTTCAATTCTTCTTTATTTCCTGACAAACTTATCCTCATCACTGTTCCTGATGTATCGGATGCCACTATTGTGGTTTTGCTGTTATCTTTTCCAGCATCAATAAAAAAATTACGGATCCCCTGTGCTAATTGTTCTTGTAGTTGAAGGCGTATTTTTCCATGCCTGTCAAGAATACTGACCATTCCTTTCACATCAACCGCGCAAAGATTATCCCTGTTGCCCGAACGGAAATATTGCACCGGAAGGTAAACCGGACTTTTGGTCTTCTCCGCTTCAAAGCCTTTTACGGTTTCACCCGCTGCATTGAAACAGTTTAACTTCCTGTCCTCAGTAGCAATAAAGATCCTGTAATCACGGCTGTTTTCATAATCCACCACAGATAATGCATTTGTTGCCGGATGCTTCAATGTTATTGGGAAACCTTTCATGTCATTGCCGTTGCGGTCGAACATGTAAATTTTCGATCTTGTATTGAAGATCAGCTGCAGCTTGTCATTCTTTAAAACGTCCACCTGGAGAACATCGCTCATGATCTTCTCTTGGAGTTGTTTTGTCCAGATGATCTTTCCTGTATTGCTTATAAGATAGATCCTGTTTGCATCATCCTGGACAAATACTTCCTTTGCCTTTGTATTATGATTGATAAGCAGGAATGGTTTTGAACTTAATGTTGTATCCAGCGGTGACTCCCATAGCGTAGTGGTTTCCTGCTTGTGAACAGGGTTGTATTTCAGGTATGCATTGCTGTAGAACATCCCTTCGTTATAGCTGAACTGGATGCCGGCGGATTCGAATTTGCGGTACAGTTCAATGTTGTCAGAAATATCCTTTGAATATTCTGGGGAGAGATAATGTTTATATAAATTTGTCGATCTGCCTATAGCAGAGTATAAATAAAAGTTTGCTTCCGCAGAAATATTTTCAGCAAAGGACTGATAATTCTTGTCGTTCGATAATGTTTTGTTGTTTTCAAAAGTGGTAATGAAATCCTGAAGTGCAGTCACGGAATTTCCAAAAACGATATAATCATTTATCGTTGTATAATGCGGAGCATTGATGCCGGCAAATTGTGTTCCAAGCAGGTGCGGGAGCAAACGGGGTATCCGGATTCGGTTAATTAAATGGCCTTTGTAAGTAGTGGTGTCTTCTGTTTCCTTACCGGCCGCAGCGGAATCGGCAATTGTATTCAATGCGCTGAGCGCGGTTTCAATGTTGTTGGAATGGATTACCGCAAAGGTGCCGGGCGCGGGATCAGCGTTTGAAGGTTCTGTTATCACAAGTGCAATCTCACTATCGATATTATCCCAGATTAATTCTTCAGGATTAACATGAATGGCGTTTTGCAGGCTGTCAGCGGAATTTTCATATGTGCTGCGCTTATCATTCAGTTCCATGTGGGCTTTCATTGCAAGATGAAAGGCATTCGGATCACTGATGCCGTAAAAGATCATTAAAGCAGTATTATAGGGCAGGACTTGCGTGATCTGCACAGGCTGGGGCTTCTGGTCACGGAAAATATCAAGAAACTCCCCGCCTGATGAATCCGAACAAACAGTAAAACCGCTTAACATAAGTGCGTTGGGTTTTACAATAATGTCCCATCCGGAATGAGAAGCAAAGTTTGAGAATGAAATTATTTTCTTTTTGGCTGCAGGCAGTACGAACTGGCGGAGCAGACCCGGGAAAAATTTATAGTTCACGTACAGGTTTGCATCTGTTTTCTTTCCGGCCGTTTGTATAACACGCTCAAAGTCCTTATTCTTTGCCGCAGTGTTTCCGTTTTCTGCGCTTTTATAGCAATCATTGATGAGACTTTCCTCTTTGCTCATGACCAGGTTGCCTTCTATAAAAGAAAAGAAGAGATTTTTTTTAGCGCGTAACTTCAGTTTTTTAACATGCTCATTGTTCCCGGAGGGTTCAGGGCGCTGGCCATTTTCACTTATCAGTTCGAAAAAGTCTTCCAGGTCATCCTGGTATGTCCTGTTTGGTAAATTATACGTGAACAGGAACCTGGATGAATTATCATCCGGGTGCACGGAAATGAACAGCGACCTGTCGTTTAACAAAGCTGAGATATCCGGATGTGTCTGAAGGATAGAGTCTATAAAATGGGTTTCTGCATCAAGTTCTGCAAAAACTTTAGTTCCAAGTAATTCTTCCCACATGATATTTGTTTGTGAAAGCTTTCGCCAGGTATTTAATGATTGCTTACTTTCAAAGATCAGCACAGCATCAGCGGGAATGACGGCCATTCCGGCACTCACAGGTTTCCGTGCTTCTTTCGTGTACAAGAACCAGTACACTCCTGCAAAGAGGCACAGTGCTATGAATGAAGCGAAAACAATTTTCCTGGTCATGATGATCCGGTAATTACCATTGCAAATTAAGCAGGGATTTCGTGTGGTGGAGATTCGTAAAAACTAATTACTAACAGACAGCAGTGCATTAAAAGACGTATTTGGAAGAGTGGAAGTGCGTTAGGGAAAAGCCTGGAATTATAGGCTGAGCTCGAGTTGTTCAGGCACAAGGGTGAAGCTTTTCCTGTGATGTTCTGTTACCCCGTGTTCCAGAATCGCATTCCGGTGACTGAGTGTAGCGTATGCCTTGTTATTGAACCAGTCATAATGCGGAAAGGAATGATGGAGTTCGATCATGTAGTCATCACGGTAAGTCTTTGCAAGAATAGATGCAGCGGCAATACTCATGTATTTACCATCTCCTTCAATAATACAATGATGGGGGATGTCTTTGTACTTTTTAAACCGGTTGCCGTCAATAAGCAGGCTTTCGGGTATTACAGGAAGCTGGTCAATGGCTCTGTGCATAGCCAGGAACGATGCATTCAGGATGTTGATCCTGTCAATTTCCTCGGAGCTTACCTGTGCTACCGCCCACGCAATTGCGGATGCTTCAATAATAGGCCGAAGTTCCCTTCGCTGGCTGTCGTTCAGCTTTTTGGAATCATTAAGGAGGCTATGCTTGAATTTTTTAGGCAGGATTACAGCTGCAGCAAATACCGGTCCTGCAAGACAGCCTCTTCCGGCTTCATCGCAGCCGGCTTCGATCAGGGTTTTATCCAGGTATTTTTTCAACATGTACGAAAATACGATTTATGTATTTTACTTTATTAAATACTTTTCCACAGTTTTCGTACTTTCTTACTGCCGGGAATGAAAAACAGCATTAGATCTAATGGTTTACGGTTTTCAGGATGCTCTGCCACAAGGCTTCTGCAGTTTTATCCCAGCTGAAATCCTGTGCACGTAACCTGCCTTTCTCAACCAGATCGGCCCGAAGGGACTCATCGGATGCGATCTTTCTCATTCCTTCCGCGATGGAATCAACGGAAAACGGGTCCACCAGTAAGGCTGCATCTCCTGCAACTTCAGGCATGGAGGTGATATTGCTGGTAATTACGGGAGTATGGCAATTGAAAGCTTCTATAATGGGGATCCCGAAACCTTCAAAGTACGGAACATACGTAAGGGCAAGAGCGGATGCAAGAACATCCTTTAGCTGGCCGCTGCTCAGGCGGCCTGTGAAAATAACATCCCGCCTGGAATCCATAGCGCTGTAAGTCTTTTTTATTTCATCAGTCCAGTAATACTTTGCACCAACTATTATGAGCTTGGTTTCACTTCCGGAAGCTGCTTTGTATTTGTCAAATGCAAGAAAAAGCCGTGCAATGTTCTTTCTCGGGTGCAGGGCCCCGATAAACAGGAAATACTCGCTGTTCTCAGAGTACTTTGCTTTTGTTGCAGTTTTTATTTCCGGTGTTGCAGGAATGTAGATAGGGTTGCAGCCATTAAAAACAACATCTATTTTCTTTTCAGCTATCCCGTATGTTGTTACAAGATCTCTTTTGGAGAACTCCGAAACGGTTGCTATACGCGTGGCTTTTTCGGCAAATTTCGGGAAAAAGTATTTGTAATACTTTCTTACAAGGAAAGACAGGTCCCTGGGATAATGTTCGAAGTTAAGGTCGTGGATAACGGCAAGCTGCCTGCAGCCAGCATTTAAAGAAAGGTATCCGTCTGGTGATAAAAAAAGATCAGGCTTAAGCTTTTTAAGTATGGACGCAACAGAGATCTCGAACCATATGTAGAATAGCACGGGATGCCTTGCCTGCGGTGAAATAATCAGGGGAGTAACATTATCTGAAAAGAAAAATTCTTCATCCGGTTCACGGTCAAAAAGAAAAATAAAATGGTGTTCCGGATGAGCGCGTGTTATCCGCTTGAGTGTTTCATAGCTGAACCATCCTATGCCTTCCAGCTTATTCTTTAACAACAAGCGCGTGTTTACAACGATCTTCATATATCAGGGCGAAAATAATGAATTATTCCTAATGCAGGGTGGCACCCCGGGGCTAAAAAAAGTATGACTTATTTGCATAAAAATGATACTTTTACAGCCCGGATGAAAAATGCTGCTAAATTAATCTTGCACCAGCTTTTAGGCTTTAAGAATTACCTTTTTATATTTTCACTTTTTAAGATTTATACTTTAAAGCGTGACAGGAAAGAAAAGGACTTCTTTCAGTTCCTCGGGTTAATCCCGGAAGGGACTGCAGTGCTTGATATCGGGGCAAATATCGGGATAATGACGGTGCATCTTTCAAGGATAAAAGGCTCCACCGTTTACAGCTTTGAGCCAATGCCCAATAATATTACAGCCTTTAAGCGCATTGTAAACTATTTTAAACTTACGAATGTCCGTTTGTTTGAGATCGCATTAGGAAATACGGAGGGTGAGGCCGAAATGGTAATGCCGGTAATCTCTTCAGTGAGGATGCAGGGACTGAGCCATGTAGTGCATGATACAATACCTGATAATAACGAAGGGGAAAGATTTAAAGTGCCTTTGAGGATGCTTGATAATATGCCTGAATTATGTGATTGCCCTCAGCGGATCAGTGCTATAAAGATCGATGTGGAGAATTTTGAGTTCTTTGTCCTGGACGGGGCCAAAAAACTTATGGAAAAGAACAAACCGGTTGTTTACGCTGAGTTGTGGGATAATGATAACAGGTACAAATGCTTTGACCTTTTTGATTCGCTGAATTATAAAACTTTTGTGGCGGTTGACGGAAGTCTTGTCATATTTAATCCTTCTGTACATGTGAAGCAGAATTTTATCTTCATCCCTGCTTAAAATCATTACATTTAAAGATGCAAAAAAAGTTTGTAGCGAATCTTGCTTTACTTTTATTCATGAACCTGCTTATCAAGCCCATCTATATCCTTGGGATCGAGCGGGAGGTTCAGAACCAGGTAGGGCCTGCAAACTACGGCATCTATTTCGCCATTTTCAATTTTTCCTTCCTGCTTACCATTATCCTGGATTTCGGGATCACAAATTTCAATAACAAGAACATTGCGCAGAATAATCATCTGCTGACAAAGCATTTTTCGAGCCTGTTCAGCCTGAAGATCATTCTTGCCGTTATCTACATTGTAATCACCGTGGTAACGGGGCTGCTGATCGGCTACGATACAAGGATTATGAAGCTACTTATTGTCCAGGGTTTTAATATGTTCCTCCTGTTCTTTATCAATTACATGCGTTCCAACCTCGCGGGACTGCATTTATTTAAAACCGACAGTTTTGTTTCTGTGATGGACCGGGTACTTTTGATCATCATCTGTCTTGTGATGTTTAAGCTCGAAATCTTTAAAGGCCCTAACGGGATTATGTATTTTGTATACGCTCAAACCTGCTCGCTCCTTATCAGTTCAATAACTATTTTCTTTATAATTTTAAGAAAGACCAATTCATTCAGGTGGCATCTGAACAAGGCATTCTCTTTAATGATCCTGAAGAAAAGCCTTCCCTTTGCGATCCTGACGCTGCTGATGTCTTTTTATAACCGTATCGATTCGGTTATGATCGAGCGTATGCTCCCTGCCGGAGTAGGTGATGTGCAGTCGGGGATTTATGCACAGGCATTCAGGCTTCTTGATGCGACTAACATGATCGCTTTCCTTACGGCCGGGATGCTGCTTCCTATATTTTCGCGGATGCTTAAATATAAAGAGTCTGTAGAATCGCTTGTTAAGCTCATCAGCACGCTTCTGATCACTCCCGCAATAATGATCGGGGTGGGCTGTCTCTTTTTCAGCACGGAATTAATGGAATGGCTTTATCCGCGAAATCCCAATGAGTCGCTTGAGGTCTATAACATCCATCTCAGTGAAGCCTCAGCAATATTCGGTTACCTGATGATGAGCTTTGTAGCAGTTTCAACAACGTACATCTTCGGAACACTTTTAACAGCAAACGGGAATAT
>DASVUX010000040.1:0-12511 GCA_036386835.1 Bacteroidia bacterium | reverse complement strand
TAAAATATGAATATACTTATTAAGCAGGCACGAATCATTGAACAGGGTTCTCCCTTCCATGGTAAAACCATGGATGTATTGATCGAGAACGGGATTATTACCTCAGTCAGGAGCAAGATCAGCACCGACAAGCATGTGCGTACGATAGAATCAGAGAATCTTCACCTGTCGGCCGGCTGGTTTGACATGCAGGCAAATTTTTGCGATCCCGGCTTCGAGCATAAGGAAGACCTTGAAACCGGTATAAATGCTGCGGCTGCCGGAGGATTTACCGGTGTAGCTATAACCTCTTCCACAAATCCACCGATCCATTCAAAAGCCCAGGTTCAATATATCAAGAAAAACACAAAAGATAGTATCGTGGATATTTACCCGGTGGGAGCTGCAACTCAAAACCGTGAAGGCAAGGAACTTTCCGAAATGTATGATATGCAGCAGGCAGGCGCAATAGCTTTTTCTGATGACAAGAATGCCATATCAAATTCGGGTATTCTGATGAGGGCTCTCCTCTATTCTAAAAACTTCAATGGACTGGTGATGGCGCACTGTGATGACAAGACACTTTCGCAGGATGGCCAGATGAATGAAGGCGAAACGTCAACGCGACTAGGGCTGAAAGGAATCCCTTCCCTGGCGGAAGAACTAATGATCAGCCGGAACATCTTCCTTGCCGAATACACCGATTCCCCTCTTCATATCCTGAATGTTTCTTCACAAGGTTCTGTTGACCTCATACGCAATGCTAAAAACAAAGGCCTTAAAATAACCGCATCCGTTAATGCATATAATCTATGCATGGATGATTCCCTGCTGATGGGATTCGACAGTAATTACAAAGTTAATCCACCCCTCCGCACAAAGCCTGATATCGAAGCCTTGAAAAAAGGGATTGCGGACGGCACTATTGATGCGATAACCAGTGACCACCGGCCGCAGGATATAGAATCGAAAGACGTTGAATTTGACCATGCTTCAAACGGGATGATCGGATTGGAGAGCTTATTTCCAATGCTCAATACCAGCAAAGGCAGGCTGAAACTCGACACCCTTATATCTGCCCTGACAACCAGGCCAAGAAAAGTATTAAGCCTGAAACAAGTAATTATTAAGGAAGGCGAGCCTGCTAACCTTACTCTGTTTGACCCGGAAAAAGAATGGCTCTTCGAAAAGAAGCATTTACAATCGAAATCAGCCAACACTCCATTCCTTGGAAATAAATTCAAAGGCAAAATTATAGGGGTTATCAATAAAAAGCAGGTTGCACTTAACAAATAGTAAGTAATGAGAAAAGTCAAATTTTGTACTTTGATATTTTTTTGTAGTTTAGCCCTTGAATATTTCAAACAATCTTTATTAACCTTCTATTAATCGAACCAAATGCTCGTAAACACAAAAACATTTGCGCTTAAAGGCGTAATGCTTATCGCTACCGGAATGCTGCTGGCATCCTGCGGCAACGAAACTTCAAAGGAAGACTCAGTAACCGAAGCGGATACTGTTGCAACAGAAACTGCTACCGTTGAAGTGGAAGATGTTTCATATTCCCTTCCATCGCCTTTGCAGATTGCATCGATATTTAAGAAGTCGGGCTTGAAATACAAGGACGGCATTACAAGTACATTGAAAGACCCATCAAAATATACTACTAATTTAAGCAAAGCGCTTAACCTTGGCATTTACAGTGCGGATCTTTCCTATACTGTGCTAAACAAGCAGAACCAGGAAGCGATGAATTACATGAAACTTTGCCGCCAGATGGCTGATAACCTGGGAATGGGTTCTGTTTTCGAGCAGGGCAATCTTTCCAAGCGTTTTGAAAAGAACATCGGGAATGAAGATTCACTCGCATACATTATTGCTGAGCTGCAGATGGTAACCGATATGTACCTTGATGAAAATGATCAGCAGGAAGTAACTTCAATCGTGTTCGCAGGAGCATGGATCGAAAGCATGTATGTTGGGTCCAAGGTATATGAAAAGGGGAAGGACAAATCACTGAACAGCAAACTGGCTGAGCAGATGACTATCCTTGGAAGCATTGTGAATGCTCTAAAATCCCAGGAGAAAAAAGATCCTGCTATTTCTGGACTTGTTGCTGACCTTCAGTCGATCAAGACGATCTATGACGGCCTGCCTTCCGTTAAGAACCAGCCCGAAGCCGCTGAAGACAGTGAAAAAGAATTATCATTAACAGATGAGGAAGTAACCACGCTTACTACAAAAATCGAAGAGATCCGCACAAAATTCATCAACGGATAATAACCTTGTTAAACAATAAAAACGTTAAATTATGAAGAAACTATTTTATACAGGTTTGCTTGGTTTAATATTCGTTTATGGATTTACAACCATTCAGACTGCCGACAACTGCGATAAAAAGACGCTTACTGCAAGCTGCAAGAAAAAGATGGAGCCTTTCAAGTATGACAGCCAGAAATTCACCAAGATCATGTTCCAGAAGAAGGCACAGCAGCTTGAGATTGAAGTTCCGGTATTCATCGGGGAAAAATACAGGCTTGTTTTCAATACATCTTCTTTACCAAAGCCGATCCAGGTGAATGTTTATACAAAAGATAAAGAGTCATCGAAACGTGAAGCCATATATACAAGCAAAGGCCTGAAGCCGGGGGAAAATGAGATCGTTTTTGATGCTCCCCGCGTACGGAAACTGTATGTTGATTATGATGTTCCTGCTGACAGTACCAATGCCAAGCTAAGCGGCTGCGTGGTTTTCATGGTAGGTTATAAATAAAAAAGATGATCCGGAACAATCGATTTCTCTTCTTATTAATGATCGGCACATTTCTTTGTGCCGGTCATTATTCATTTGCACAGGCATGCAAGGCGAAACAGATTATGAAATCTTCCAAGGCTAACATCACCAAGCCTTATAAGTTTGACAGCTATGTGGTGAATGATTTTATTTTTGGCGAAAAGGCCACAACCCAGGAAGTGATGTTTACTGCTTTCCGCGGAATGAAATACAAAATTGTTTTTATTTCTTCCGGTTTTGAGGAAGAAGTAAAAGTGGACATCTGGGACAAGAGCAATAAAATCAAAAAGAACAGGAATAAAGTTTACGATTCATCCAGCGGTATTGATAATAATTTCTGGGCATGGACACCTGCAAAACAGGGGAACTATTTTATTGAATACACAATTCCTCCAAGCTTACAGCAGGGAACTACAAAACAAGGATGTATAATTATGCTCATAAGTTTTGCTGAAACAGAACCGGGAGCTGCTGACAGAGATTGATAATGAAACGTTTCCTTTCCTCCGTATTTTTCCTTTCTATTTTCTTTTTAATATCCAGTGCAAGCGCTCAATGCAAGGTTTCCGCAATTGTAGAGAACGGGAAGCTTGAGATCGATCCTGAATATCTGTACGATGGTTTCTCATTAACAAATTTCAAAATCGATGCAAAGCCCAGGCGGAGCCAGGTGCAGTTTACCGCTTTAAAAGGGCAACGTTACATGCTTTATTTCTGCAATTCAGGGTTTACCGAAGAAGTTAAAGTCTCTGTTTTCAAAGAAGAAAAAGAAGGAAAGCAGAGTGTTGACCTTCTTGGCGCAACTACTTTAAAAGATCAGTACATTGAGCTGCTGATCTCAAAGTCCGGGAACTATACCATTGATTATACCATCCCTGTGGCTGAGAACGCTGAATATGGCATGGTCAAAGATGCCTGTATGGTGGTCCTTATTTCTTACAAGGCAAAATAATCCTTTACAGCTCTATCCTATCCACCTGCTGAGTTCTCTGGCTGTCGATCTCTATAAAGTAAATGCCTTTCTCATACGCACTCATGTTAAGTGATTTGGTGTGCTGCATGCGCTGATCAACAAGATGCATTGAATATACCGTTTTGCCTGCAGTATTTTTAATCCGGATCTTCAGATCCGAACGTTCAGAAGAAATATAACTTACATTCAGGATATTCTTTTCTTTATCCTGTGTTACTTTGATCTCGGCATCGGCTTTCGGATCCGGTTCCATATTATTTTGCGCGAAGGTTGTTGTTATCCCTGCTGTGAGCAGTAGCATAATTGTAATTATCTTTTTCATGGTTTTAAGCTTTAGTTTCTGATAATGCTTAAAACACCGTTCCAGAAAGGCGCCCGGAGCTTTGAAAAAATTAAAGTGTGGCTTATCAAGTTATCTGTATAGCTGAAACATACCTCTAAATCGCTCAATTCAGAATTAAAGATTATACATCCTTTACTGGCATATTATTGAGAGTGGGGACCAAATACACATATACTCAGCATACAGTGCGCCAGCCGCTATTTTTACTGCTACGGTCAAAAAAAAACAACTTTGTTATCTCCCGATATAAAACTATATTTGCCATCCAATTTTAATAATACCTGCGCCCGTTTGTCTGGGTGTTTGGATAAAAAAAAGAATATGATAAAGATCACTCTTCCCGATGGTTCCGTTCGTGAGTATGAAAAAGGAATCACAGCGCACCAGGTGGCGCTGTCAATCTCTGAAGGTTTAGCCAGGAATGTTTTAGCAGCCAAAGTTGATGGTGAGGTCTGGGATTCCAACCGCCCTATCAACGCTGATGCAAAACTTGTTTTACTCACCTGGAATGACCAGGAAGGGAAATCTACCATGTGGCACTCTTCCGCCCACCTTATGGCGGAAGCATTGGAAGCACTTTACCCGGGAACCAAATTCGGTATCGGGCCTGCAATTGAAAACGGCTTTTATTATGATATCGACCTTGGCGGAAAAGCTTTCTCACAGGAAGATTTCAAAAAGGTGGAAGATAAAATGCTTGAGCTGGCGCGCCAGGGAAATGCATATGTACGTAAAGAAGTCTCTAAAGCTGATGCCATCTCCTACTTCAAGGAAAAAGGCGATGAATATAAATTAGACCTTCTGGAAGGACTCCAGGACGGGCAAATCACATTCTACCAGCAGGGGAATTTCACTGATCTTTGTCGTGGGCCCCACATTCCAAACACATCATTCATCAAGGCTGTGAAGCTTATGAATGTTGCAGGGGCATACTGGAGAGGTGATGAAAAAAACAAACAGCTAACCCGCGTTTACGCAGTTACTTTCCCGAAACAGAAAGATTTAACGGACTATTTGGTTTTACTTGAAGAGGCAAAAAAACGCGATCACCGTAAGCTTGGAAAGGAACTTGAATTATTTGCTTTTTCCGAGAATGTTGGAATGGGTTTGCCTTTGTGGCTGCCAAAAGGTGCAATGCTTCGGGAGCGTTTGGTGCAATTCCTTCAGAAAGAGCAGATGAAATCCGGTTACCTGCCGGTTGTGACCCCGCATATCGGGAACAAAAAATTATATGTCACCTCCGGGCATTATGAAAAATACGGCAAGGATTCATTTCAGCCTATTTTAACACCTCATGAAGGCGAAGAATTTTTTCTGAAGCCGATGAATTGCCCGCATCATTGTGAAATTTATAAAACTGCTCCCCGTTCCTACAAAGATCTTCCGATCCGTTTTGCGGAATTCGGGACAGTTTATCGTTATGAAATGGCGGGTGAATTACATGGCCTGACCCGCGTTCGTGGCTTTACACAGGATGACGCGCATCTATTCTGCCGCCCGGACCAGGTGAAGGAAGAATTCTGCAAGGTGATAGACCTTGTGCTTCTGGTGTTCAAAGCACTGGATTTTAACGATTATACAGCCCAGATCTCCTTGAGAGATCCTGAAAATAAAGAAAAATACATCGGATCGGATGAAAACTGGGCATTGGCTGAGCGGGCAATTATTGAGTCGGCAGCTGAAAAAGGATTAAAAACTGTGGTGGAACTTGGTGAAGCGGCTTTTTATGGTCCTAAGCTGGATTTCATGGTGCGGGATGCGTTGGGGCGCAAATGGCAGCTGGGAACTATTCAGGTAGATTACAACCTTCCGGAACGATTTGAGCTGGAATATACGGGCGCGGATAACATGAAACACCGTCCTGTAATGATCCACCGGGCACCATTCGGTTCTTTGGAACGGTTTATAGCCGTTTTAATAGAGCATTGTGCGGGAAAATTTCCTTTGTGGCTGACTCCGGAACAGGTTTGCATCCTCCCTATCAGCGAAAAATATAACGATTACGCAAAAAAAGTTTTAGAATTGCTAAAAAATTACGATATTCGCGGGCTCGTTGACGACCGGAATGAGAAGATCGGCAAGAAAATACGTGATACTGAATTGCAAAAAGTACCGTATATGCTGATCGTTGGGGAGAAAGAAGAGGCAGATGGCCATGTTTCAGTGCGTAAACAGGCCGAAGGTGATTTAGGGAGCTTCTCTATCGAGGACTTTGCGAAGATCATTAATACTGAAATTGAGAAGAATTTTAAAAAATAGAGTATAAACAAATTAGGAGGATCGAGCTATAGCAGCGCCATTTAACAAAAACAGCAACAGCAACAACAAACCGCCATTCACTAAACCGGGCGGCAATAATTTCGTTAAACCGGCATCTACCGGCCCTCGTCCCGACAGTCGTTTCGGAAGAGGCGGACCAAGAAGAAAAGAAGATCTTCATAACATCAATGAGCGGATCAGGGCTCGTGAAGTACGTGTTGTAGGTGAAGGTATCGAACAGGGAGTTTTCCCTATCGAAAAGGCCCGGGAGATTGCGAAAGAAGCGGGACTTGACCTTGTGGAGATCTCTCCAAATGCCGAGCCGCCTGTTTGTAAGGTTGTTGACTATAAGAAGTTCTTATACGATCAGAAAAAGAAACAAAAAGAGCTGAAAGCAAAAGCTGCTAAAACAGTGATCAAAGAGATCCGTTTCGGACCGCAGACAGATGAGCATGATTTTAACTTTAAAAAGAACCATGCAATAAAATTTTTACAGGAAGGCTCGAAAGTGAAAGCTTTCGTATTCTTCAAAGGGCGTTCGATCTTATTTAAAGAGCAAGGCGAGATCTTATTGCTCCGCTTTGTGAATGAACTGGAGGATTATGGCAAAGCGGAACAGCTTCCCTTGCTCGAAGGAAAAAAGATGATCATGGTCATCGCTCCTAAGAAAACGAAGTAATTAGTTTAAAATTGAAGTTTAATTAATAATCAATAAATAGGTAAGATGCCAAAAATGAAAACAATGTCCGGTGCAAAAAAGAGATTCTCTTTGACCGGAACAGGTAAAGTAAAAAGAAAGCATGCTTTCAAAAGCCACATCCTGACCAAAAAATCAACCAAAGCTAAACGTGCTTTAACACACGCTGGCCTTGTTGACAAATCGGATATGCCTCGCGTAAAAGCAATGCTGACTATCGGGAAGTAAAATTCCAAATTTGAAATGTGAAATTTCAAATTAAAAAAGTAAACACAGTTCAAAAATTATAAACCAGGCAACCAGTTTCAAGATCCGTTAACTGTCGGACACTGCAGCCAAAACAACTAAAGAAATGCCTAGATCGGTCAACTCGGTGGCTTCAAGAGCCAGAAGAAAAAAAGTATTAAAACAAACAAGAGGATATTGGGGAGCTCGTAAGAACGTCCTTTCAATAGCAAAGAATGTTTTAGAAAAAGGTTTAACGTACGCTTACCGCGACAGAAAACAAAAGAAACGTAATTTCCGCGGAATCTGGATCCAGCGTATCAATGCTGGTGTTCGTCCACACGGATTATCTTACTCTCAGTTCATGGGTAAAATTCATGCAAAAGGTGTTAACCTGAACCGTAAGGTCCTTGCTGACCTTGCAATGAATAATCCTGAAGCTTTTAAAGCTGTAGTTGAATCAGTAAAATAGAATTGAATATTAATGCTACGATAAGAAAGTCTCTCACGTGAGGGACTTTCTTATTTTATGCTCCTGTATATCATAACCTGCATAAGACTTAATCAAACATCAATAAATACAAACCTCTGACTCAACCAAATTATTATGAAAAAAACAGGATTAATAATGATTCTTTTCTTCCTTTCGATCTCACTTCACTATTCCCAGCAAATATCAATATTAAAAGACGAGAAGATGAGCGCCTGGAAACAGGGCAAGTTATACATGTTAAAAACTGTTGATGAAGAAGTAAATAAAGTTTTCGAAAGTTCCCTCAAAGCCACTTTTCCTAATTATGTTGGTTCTGTTTCACTTGAAGAGTCTAAAAATATAATGGGGAATGAAAATAATTTTTTAGCCCTTATTTATTATCCGGGCTGTTTCGACCCAAAAAAAATTGACCATATAGAAATGGGTATAGGGATTTTACAAGCAACGGATAAAAAACTGCCTAAATTTGCCAGTGCCATTAATTATAGATCAATGCTGGTATATCACAATTACGTGCCATTTGCACCCACCCTGAATGTTTCCTTTATAGCTAAAGAAGTAAGAGAAATTAATACAAAAGGTGACGCATATAAAACTTTCACCCCGGAACCAAATTTAATTGCCCTTATTCCTTCTACTGTCTTGAATTTTAAGCAGTATATAGAAGCAATGGATAAAACCATGGGCATTGAAACATTAAAAACTGATGCAAAAAAAATGATTTATGTTGGGAAAGAATTATCGCAAAATGCTAAAGTACTGAAGAATAAAACACTGTTGGTGTTGGATAATCCATTGACAGAAGATTTTTACAATGCTTATGCATTTAAAAAAGAAAAAATGGCGAATTATGATCTTTCTAAAATAAAAGATAAAAACTATTGTTTATTAAAGTACACCTATGTTTTAGGTGACCTTATGCAAGTGTCAGTGATTGACTGTGAAACCGGCCTGCTCATTTATACGGAGAATACTTTTTCTCCGAATACCAATATGAGGCCTATGACTGAGCAGATGGCAAATAACCTAAATAATGCAGTAAATGGTAATTATAAAACAGGGAAATAATGATCTTTTATTACCGGGAACATTATAGTAGTTCTTGGAGTAAAGACTTAAGGTATACTCGAAATAACAAAGGCTGCGATTCCGCAGCCTTTGTTATTCCCTAAACGGTTCCCCTACTCCATCTCCTCTATATCATCTTTCAGCACTCCTGCATTTTTCATGTAATCATTTATCGTTCCGCGTTGAAGCTTTATTGTAAACCCTTCGATTGTTACCAATGAATATTCCTTGAAGACATTCGTGAAACTAAGTGTAGGTTTTAACTCTGCGGTAATTTTCTCACTTTCAACAGGAAAGACAAGCGTCTGTTTTTCAAACTTTTTAGAATTGTCGTAATGGTATTTATTCTTTACAAAAGCAAAGTAACCGCGTGTTTTACTTTCATTGATATATGTATTCCCATCACTTGTCTTTAATGCGATATTATTATGAAAGATCCCTAGGAACTTGCCACCGGTGTATTCTATGATACCATCTATCCTGAAATTTTTCTTCTTCTCATCTTTATCTACAGCAAAAAACACTTTTTTTACTGTCCATGTTACCGGACCAACCTTGCGGGAAAGATCTTTCGTAACATCTAATTCAGGGATCTCATAAACAGCCTCCACTTTATCAGTCATCTCAATACGGGTAAAATTAATTGTTTGTGATTCCTGTTGAAAATCGGCTCCCACAAATTTAGCAGTAAAACTCTTGTTGTATCTTGGAGCTATCACAACTTTCCTTTTTAAAGCCATGTGCGAAACGGTAGCCGAACCGGCTAAAGACCATATCACCTGCACAGGATCAATAATGATAAACTGATCAGTAAGGTTTGTAATTACAACACCACATTTGAAGCTTTGGTCATCTGCAACACATTTCCTGATATCGATTTTGCATTGCGCAAATTCAAACACCGTATCCCTGTAATAATACTTCTCATCTTTGATCTGAGCAAATAAAGAAGTACAGAAAATGCACTGTAACACAAGTATTTTAAGTAAATTCATAGTTTAAATTTCTATAAAATTAACAATATAAAATCAATGCGGAAGATCTTGTTTTTCATTTCTGTTTTCTTGCATTCCTATTCTGTGATATCCCAGGATGACTGGTATCACTATGACTGGGCTGCGCCTCTTCCCCATGACTACAATGATCTGTATGAGAAAGCTCTTAATTACAATCTGAAAAGATATAAGGAGAACATGTATATCGGAAAGTTTTACGAACGCGCTTCTGCTGATTTAGCGCTAAATATACAGGAGGATATAAACGCAGGAAATTTTTACGGTCCTATCAATGGTTCAGATGAATATCTGAAGAAAATGCTTGAAAATCTTATCAAGGACACCGCTGTCTCGAATCATGTCAGGATCATTATCTACCGGGATCATGAATGGGGTGCGAGTATGAATGAAAGTGGGCTTATCAGGCTGAATATAAGAACGCTCGCAAGCCTGAACAATGAAGCGGAGCTGGCAATGCTTATAGGACACGAGGTAGGCCATTTCATGAATGAGGATGTGATCAAATCCTATGGCAGACAGATAGATGCTGATGGCATCACAGGAACTTCTCCCTGGCACCTGTTAACTTCCTATTTCAATTATTACTGGCATTCCAGAGAGGAAGAATCTGCTGCTGATTTTGCCGCAATAAAATTCATTAAGAACAGTTCATATTCCTTAAAAGCAGCCGGGAATTTGTTTCGAATGATCAAACGGATCGAAGTCAGGGCAGACATTAAAAACGGGAGGCTATTCAATGCCTTTAAAACACATCCGGACCCTGGTACAAGGATGAAACAGATCAAATACTTTTCAAATGATTCGATTAATGAGGGCAAAAAAAAATTTGTAGTGGACTCCCTGGCTTTTGTCAAATTAAAAGAAAAGTGCTTTCAGGAAACGCTGAATTTATTACTTCAGCAAAGTCAGGCTGATGAAGTTATTGATCTTACTTTTGTGAGATACCTGATGGAACCAGGTGACCTTAACAATCTGGCTGTGCTGATAGAAGGGATAAGACGTAAACTTTATCTTGGACAAAGAGATAATATCCAGGAGAAACCGTTTATACTTAGTCAATATCAGACAGAGAACATTAAAACGAGTGAGAATTATGGATATTTGAACCGGAGCAACATATCTATCTTAAACTACCTGACAAAAGGATTTATCGAGATCACGAAAGAAGATCTGCCAAATATAAAAGCGAGGGATTTAGCTGATACGACCGTTACAGAATTCTCAACCTATTTTGAAGCATTTGTTTATTTTAAGAATAAGGCTGCACAAAACAATTGCAAAGCATGTGATCATTACAAGTATTTCAACTCTATCACGGACACATCAGGTATATCACCATTAAACGGTACTGATATTTTTGAGACAAAGGATCTGCTAATTGACAAAAGAAAAATACCTCCTTCCGGAAAAGACATGTTTGTTGTGGTACCGGTAGAAGCGGTCAAGAAGTCTTATATCCTGAACCGGACCTCAGACGCTGAACAGAAAGAACTTAATAAAAAAATAATTGAGGCATTGTCCTCTAGTTTAGGTCAAAGGCCGGTATATCCGAAAGATCTTCCATTGACTGACCAGCATCTGATGCAGGGTGTGCTTACCCTCGCGTACAATGAAACAACACCGGGAACTGATGAGATTGCTAAACACTCTGATCTTAACTGGCTTTATAGTTCACCTGAACTGTATTCATTCTTTAAAAGAAATAATATAAATAATCTTTATATCTGTATTCCTGCATTACGGCAGATCAGAAGACAAACCGAAATCTCTAATTTTATAAAGGTCAGCATCCCATCTTTAATGAGCCATTCTATTTCAACCAAACGCATCCACAAAGATCTGACAACTCATGATAAGGATTATGAAGCGTATATAAAACGTTTAAGTGATCAATATCAATCGTTTTACAGCCTTAATAAGAATTAAGCTTTAATGATGGTTATCTTTTTTATTAGCTTTGGATCATGAGCAAACGCTATTTACTGCTACTCTTTATCGTTTCTGCGCTTTTCATCGGGTTGCTGATAATGCTGGCCTTATTCAGCAGGCTGGCAACAGATGATTTCTACTTTGTATGGGATGTAAGAACTAATGGGGTGATAGAAAGTACTGTTTCTCAATACATGGGCTGGTGCGGAAGATATGCAGCCACTTTTATCACGAATATTTTTTATAAATTTTGCGGCCTTGATCAGACCTGGTATTTCCTTTGGCCGCTGGGTACATTTATTCTTCTTATCAGCGGCACCTATCAACTTATAGGCTCAGCTGTATTCAGGTTCGGTTTTATACTTAGCGGGAAAAAAAAATTTGTTTTAGCTGTGATGTTCTGTGCATTGTTGTTTTTCCTGAGTGTTGACATTGGCGAAACATGGCTTTGGTACTGCAGCATCAGCTCTTATCTTTTAAGCGTTACTGCATTCATCTGGGGTTCTGCATTTCTTTTAGCTGATCAGAAAAACAAATTTGCCTTAACCCTCGCCTGCTTTTCATTTATATATGTAGGAGGATCTTCGGAAGTATTCTCTGTGGTTTATGGTGTCATGATCGCATTATTTCTTGCATTCAGGTATAAGCAGGTTTTAAACATGAAGGAGTTCCTTAATGATCCGCTCCACAGAAGGATATTAATTGCATATTCAGCTTTTGGGATTGCTTTTGTAA
>DASVUX010000039.1:0-102226 GCA_036386835.1 Bacteroidia bacterium | reverse complement strand
TTCCGAGATCTTCCAGATCACATCAGATAATAACGGGAATATAATCGCCTGCGGAGATTATACAACCAGCCTGCAGGTTGACAATGTTTTCTTAAATTATAATAACGGGGCCTATAAAAAACCTTTTGTATTATCACTCGGTGAAGAATTCGTTTCTGCGCCATCTCTTTACCAGGTTTCTGTATTTTCAGTTTATCCCAACCCCGGAAGTGTTTTCCAGCTGGTTTACCAGCCGGAAAAGAATATTAGCAATTTGCAGATCACTGTAAAAAACAACCTTGGACAGAAAATTTATTCAAACTCTGTTTCCAGTCTTTCGGGTGAATACAAAACTACCATTGACCTTTCCAAAGAAAAGAAAGGAATTTATTTTATTGAAGTGATCGCGGATAAAAAAAGGGAAGTTAAAAAAGTTGTTTTACTGTAATTGTACGCAAACCACTTTGAAATCTGAAATTTGAAATCTTTAATCTAAAATCACTTCCTCCCCTCATTGCAGTATTTCTGAATAAGATCATAGGCTTTCTCATTGTTGAGGCCATCCGCCTTTTCAAGATCTTTGCATGCCCCTTTCTTATCTCCTGATGCTAATTTAATAGCCGCACGATTGATATAAGCAGAGGAATAATCAAATTTCAGCTTGATAGCCATATCCAGGTCAGCAAGGGCTTCACCAAAATTCTTCATCGCCCCTTTGGCAATCCCGCGGTTTGTATAAGCCATGTAATTTTTTGGGTCAAGTTTGATCACTTCATCAAAATCCTTCACTGCATCTGCATTGCTGTTGGAATTGATCCTTGCTGCGCCTCTTGTAAGATAGGCATCAACATTTCCCGTTTCATAATCGATATAACGGCTCAGGTCTTTGTCAGCCGCTTTATAATTTCCACCGCTGAAATTCGTTTTTCCTCTCCACAAATAAGCTTCATTATCTTCCGGGTCGATCTCTATCGCTTTATTAAAATCATTCAGTGCAAGCACATAATCTTTTTTCACATTGTAATACAATTTACCTCTCTGAAAATAAACTTTTCCGAAATTAGGCCTGATCTCCAGCGCACGGCCGTAATCATCAAAAACCGATTGAAGGCTCCTGCCTTTTTCTCTCATTAAGCCACGCTGATAAAAGGATTCAGCATCTTCAAAGTTCTTGTCGATGGCCTTATTGAAATCATTCATTGCAAGGGTGTCCTTTCCCAAAGCCAGCTGGGAGAGCCCTCTCGCACGATATGCTTCTCCCCGTTCGGGATCAATTGCCAGCGCTTTTTCGAGGCTTGCTACGGCATCTTTGTGATCTTTTAGCCTGGCCTGTGTAACACCCAGACGGTAATATGCCGCAAATGAACCTGTATTTATTTTAATCGCTTTCTTGTAATCCTTAATTGCTTCCTGCAAAAACTTATTCGCACCTTTTGTATCATTGTTCTTTAAATGCGCTTCTGCAGAATCGCATTTAATGTTGCCGGTTTTGATAAAGGCTGCGGAAGCATCTGCCGTATCTATTTTAGGAGCCTCACCCTCCTGGGAAAAAACGGACGGGGAAAACGCCATCACCATAAGCAAAAAGCAATATGAAAGACAAGATCTCATAGTAGGGAAATATTAAATATTATTGGGTTATCCTGCATTATATTCCTTGAAGATCCTGTTGAGCCACTTAAGCATAATGAAGATGATCGCGGCCGCTGCAATAAGCAGACCGAAATTAAAAAGAAAATAATTCGCCTTGTTGTCATACGTGTCCCACATGGTTGCCAGGATGCCGGAAAGCTTATTTCCAATAGAAGTGGAAAGGAACCAGCCTCCCATCATTAAGGCCGTTAACCGTGGCGGGCTCATTTTCGAAACGAGTGATAGTCCCATTGGACTAAGGAAGAGCTCACCAACTGTGATCACGCCATACGATGCGATCAGGAACCAGGCGCTGTTCTTTTCCAGCCCGTTATTTCCTGAATAAACTGCTGCCACCATTACAAAAGTACTTAACGCGCTGATCACAAGACCCCAGGCGATTTTGGAAGGAGTGCTCGGTTCACGGCCGCGCCTTCTCAGGAAGCTGAAAAACATGACCACCACAGGTGTAAGCAGGATTACCCAGCCAGGGTTTACAGATTGAAAGATAGACGTGTTGACCAGCTGTATTTTTGTTCCTTCTGCAGGTGTCTGCTCCGGTGAGGCATTCTTAAAATAGGGATTGTAAGCATATTCTTTTATTGGTTTTCCTTCTGCATCTTTAATTTTCCGGAAATGTTCGTCAGTTTTTGGAAAAGTATCTTTCACATAAGTAACTTCTGTAAGTAATTGAAGTTTGTTTACAGGGCCGACTATAGATTCAGGTATGGTCCTGTCGGTGTAGGAATCGGCCCATTTGGTAAGGGCTGTCCCGTTCTGCTTGAACACCGCCCAGAAAGCGATCACCACTGTAAAAATAGCGAGCATTGCAGCAATTGGCCTTTTTTCGTCCGCAGAAGCTTTTGCATACAAGCTGTAATAAAACCAGATCACCGGGATACATCCAAATATAAAAGCATCAGTGGAATCACTGCCGAAGATGTCCCCGGGGATCATCCATCCGATAATTCCCGCGACAAGTGCAGGCAGAATTGTTAACCCGAAGATCTTTGAAAGAGAAGCATCTTCCGGTTTAACGGGCTTTAAAACATCCGCATGTTTATAATGCTTGGTGCCGATCCAGAAAATGATAATCCCGATGAACATACCGATCCCGGCTGCAATGAATGCTGCCCCCCAGCCAAGTACATTGTATAATGCCGCCCCGAAAAAATTACATACAAAGGCACCGATATTGATCCCCATGTAAAAAATATTAAAGCCTGCATCCTTTTTAGGCCGGTAGCGGTCTTCATTGTAAAGGTTCCCGAGAAGCGTTGAAATGTTGGGCTTGAAAAAACCGTTTCCGAAAATGATTAGCGAAAGTGCGAAGTAGAAAACAGTAATGTTGTGTACAGAAAGCAAGCAATAACCTGCGCCCATCATCAGCCCGCCAACAGTAATTGAAGTCCTGTAGCCGAATTTCCGGTCAGCCAGCAGGCCGCCAAGGAAAGGCGTAAGGAACACGAGGGCAATAAAGGTCCCGTAAATATCAAATGACTCCGTAAGTGACATTCCATAACCACCATTTTTAACATCATCCTGGAGGAAAAGAACGAAGATGCCGATCATGAGATAGTAACCAAAGCGTTCCCACATTTCAGCAAAGAATAAAAACGGCAAGCCCTTCGGATGTTTATTTTCAGACATATTTTTTCTTTTATTTGTTCAATCTCAAATATAATGAAAAAAATGAGGAAACCATCCGGCCGTTATAGGCTCGAGAGCGGCAAGTTATTTTTGCAGCGGATGATAAGAATCGGGATCATTACTTCTTGGAGTTTTCATACCAGGCCATTGCAAAGCGGATCTCGGAATATGTATAATCTTCACCAAGCGATTGCTTGATCGGTCCGAAGAGAGTGGTGTCAAGGCTCTTCGAAACAGTGATGATGTTGCTGATCTTTTCTTCGCTGACAAATTGCTTCACATCGATCAATCCCAATCCTGCATAATATGCAAGATGACCCTCAATGGTGGTGAAAGCCATGCCGCGTTCTTTGGCGATATCTTCAATCGTTTTACCTTCTTTGTAAAGATCGTAGCTGATCTTTTTTGTATCCGGCTTCTCCTTCTTTTCTTTCTTTTTCCCTTTTTCACGTTTCGCCTTGAGGGGCAATGGTGATTCCTCCAATTGTGCGGCCCGTTCCTGGTTCTCAGCGGAAGCGTTGATCTTTTCTTTTGAGAATTCAAGGTCTTCTGAAGCAGATCCAGCCATGGATTCGGCTTTATTCAGCTGCTGGACCTGTTTGAAAATTAAGGCATCAAGTTCTGCCAATTCTTCAAGGTAGGTTTTTACCTTTTTTTCAGGTCGCAGCAGTTCAATGTGTGCGAGTATTTTTTTAGAAGCAGATTTCAGCAGCGGGGCGAAATGGTTCCGTGCTGCAGTTATCCTTGTAAATAATTGCTGTTTGTAATCATGTTGCTTCAGCCCGAAGATCTGGTTCAGCTGGTTAAGAAACTTATCGGCTGTGAGCTTAATGCTTTCAATTTCCCCGGACATTTCCGAAGCCCAGTTGAAATGTTTTTGCTTTGCCGATCTCTGCTCATCTTTCTGATAGCTTTCCATATGCATTTTGAACGCGTGGACCAGGGAAGAAAAATTAAAGCATTCCATGATGTAATTTCTGAAGAATGAATGGGATTCTTCTTCAAAAAGATGGTCCAGCTTTTCAATACTGTCCTTCGAGTTCGAGTATTCTGCAATGCTGGTGTCGACATTCAGGCTGCTGACATTAATAGGAGAGGAGAGCACCAGCCCTTCAAGGGAAGTTAACCTGGAAAGGGCTACATATACCTGTCCCGGGGCAAAAGCGCCTCCGATATCGATGATTGCTTTGGAGAACGTCAGGCCCTGGCTTTTATGCACAGTGATGGCCCAGGCCAGCCGCACCGGGTATTGGGAAAATGTACCGGTGACCTTTTCTTCTATTTCGTTAGTGGTTTCATTTAGCGTGTACTTTATATGTTCCCATTCATACTTTTCAAGGAGGATAGGTTTTGTCCCATCATTAAAGTTCACCATAATGTCTTTTTCCGAGATCTCGGAGATGATCCCGATCCTGCCGTTAAAAAAGCGCTGGGCACCGGTCGGGTCATTTTTAATGAACATTACCTGTGCGCCTTTTTTTAATTCCATGTTCGCTTCAACAGGGTATGCAGAATCATTAAAATCACCGGTTACTTCAGCCTTGAAAAAGTAAGACCGTTCTCCTAATCTTTGGAGCGACTCCCGGTTAAGTGTGTCTGCTTTGCTGTTATGCGTTGTCAGATGAATGTAGTTGTCTTCCGGGCGGGGTTTGAATCCCGGTTTGTAATAACTGTTAAGTATGTCAATATCGTTTTTAGTAACATTATTTGTCCTCAGGTTATTGAGTATCCCGATAAATGAATCATCCGCCTGGCGGTAGATTTTATCAAGTTCAATGTATAATGGTTTATTTTGCTGCAATACCTTGGCATCAAAGAAAAAAGCAGTACGGTAGTATTTTTTCATGAACTGCCATTCATCGTCTTTAACCACCGGGGGCAATTGCAGGAGGTCACCGATGAACAACAGCTGGACACCCCCGAATGGTAAATGATTCTTTTTCCTGACGCTTTTCAGGACAAGGTCCATCGCGTCCAGGAGATCGGCACGAAGCATACTCACTTCATCTATGATCAGGAGCTCAAGTTCCTGGAGAAGCCTGCGTTTTGTCGCATTCAACTGTAAGCCTTTAAAGAGGGTTGTAGGGGTATTCACACGCGTGTGCTCATGAAATGCAGTTGCTTCACGCGATGGGATAAAAGCTCCGAACGGGAGCTGGAAGAGCGAATGGATAGTCACTCCACCTGCGTTGATGGCTGCAATGCCTGTAGGCGCTACAATAACCGCGTTCTTGTATGTGTTTTTGATTATATACTTCAGGAAAGTAGTTTTTCCTGTACCCGCTTTCCCGGTAAGGAATATGTTTTTGCCGGTGTTATTAATGAACCGTGAAGCAATTGCAGCTATTGAATTTTCTATTGTTGTAACAGGCATGGCAGATTTGAACACTGCAAATTTACTCAATAAAACCGGGCTTACCCGTTTGATAAACGCTTAATTTAATTTTTAATCCGCATAAAAAAAACGTGTTGTTGCCAGCACGTTCTTAGAAGCGTTTCTCAGGGGGTGGAAAAGAGTCACGCTGTATTATTCTACAAGTAGCTTGCCCTCCTGGACTTGTTTCTCTTCACCGGTTACTATCTTATAAAAGTATGCCCCGGGCGCCATGTTCTTCCGGTCAAAATAGAATTCAGACTGGATATTCCTTACCTCATTTACTAGGCGGCCTGAAACATCATAAATCCGGAAATTATATGAGCTGGCTTTATATTCCGCCAGGTTAATGTTGAGCTTAACCATCCCGCTGCTTTTAACAGGGTTCGGTGAAATTATTGATTCAGCATTATCAGCTGATTCGGATGATCTTAATCTAGGTCCCCATTTGGCTACGAAAGGGATTAAAGATCCGCCTGCAAATAAGAAGGATCCGCCGGCAAAGAGCTTCCCGTCATAAGCTTCGAGAGCAAATATTGCTGAGTTCATTCCTGAACCAAGTGTGCTCCACACGGTACCGTCCCATTTCGCGATATTACTCACGGCAACTCCTCCGGCATCGGTAAATATTCCTCCGGCAACAAGATTGTTATTGTAAATAGTAAGTGTGCTTACGGTGGTCGCCCCGGTATAATCAAGCCCACCGCCAACGTCCGACCAGGCTGCGCCATTCCATTTCGCAATATTATTTACTGAAGTATTTCCTGCAATATTAAAACGGCCTCCTGCGTAGAGCTCCCCGTTAAATTCTTTAAAGGTGCTTACAGTTGTGGCACCGGTATATTCCAGGCCTCCGCCAACATCTGACCATTGAGAGCCATCCCATCTGGCTATGTTCTTCACCAGGATTCCGCCTGCATTTGTAAATGTTCCTCCCACATATAATTCCCCATTAAATACATGCATTGCTGCAACCGGGCCATTTACACCGGTACCAAGGGGAAGCCATTGGGTACCGCTCCATTTTGCTATGTGATTGACCGTGTTCAGGCCGGAAATGGTAAATGAACCGGCAGCATAAAGGTCCCCGTTGTAGATTGTAAGGGTGCTGACTGTTGTCGCGCCTGTATAGTCGAAACCAGACCCAAGAGGTGACCAGATCAGTCCGTTCCATTCGGCAATATTTTTTGAAAGAATACCTCCGATAGAAGAAAATGTTCCTCCCACTATTAGTTTTCCATTCCGCATTACCATGCTGGAAATACCAACCCCGGAAAGGATACCGCCACCAACAGGTGACCAGCTTGATCCATCCCATTTGGCTATTCCAAGAGAAGGCAGCCATCCGCCAAGTGAGAATACCCCACCGGCATACAGCACGTTATTGGTTGTGTCATGAACAAATGACTGAACGGGCAGATTAAGGCCTGATCCTACGGAAGTCCATGAAGGCTGTGCATTTAAAGCGATCTGCAGGCTAAGAGCGAGTGTGAGTAATAGTGTAATGATTTTTTTCATGAGGATGCGTTTTTACTCTGATACGTTAAAAGTAGAGCGGATGATTCAAAAATAATAGTAAAAAACCAGGTAATATACTCAACCCAAATTGGGGTGTGGGCGTGCGATTTTGTGGTAATTGACTGGATTTTAGTAGGTTATTTATTTCGGTGATATTGTTTTCAGATAATCCTAATGGAATACTCCAGGAAGGCCTGTTGGTTTCTAGCCGTTGATTTTATTGAAACCCCTATTACTCAGACCTGAAAAATGATCAAATAGCCTCTCTTGTTTCCGTTTACCGAAATAAGCTCCATAAGCGCCTGACACGGCTGTAACTTTACTAAAAAAACATTAGCCATGAAACCGCACGTAATATATACGCTCCAGTCTATCGAAGAGAAGATCGAGCTGTTGATGAAAAAAGGGGAGTTCGCAATGTCATATGAGGCTCTGGACCATGAAACCTGGTTATACGCATTAGAAGGCCAGCTGATCGAGGTGATTTATTCAATTGTGTTCAACAGGATTGAAGATATCCGCCTGGTGGAGGATCCACATACATTGGACCGTTATTTAGAAAATATAGATATAACAGAATTAGTCAGATTCGATGAAGACATTATTTAATTCACTTGTATCAAGCACTATATATAAAGTGTTTTACAAATGGGACCTCACCTCAGTCCTTTATAACTGCCTTTAATTCTTTTTTGAGTTTCCCGGTAAAATCAAACGGGGATTCTTTGAAGTTGCTTTTTGAAGAGGGTTTAAAATAGTAGATTCCGGAGCTTTCATCCCTGAATAATTTATGTTTGGCATCCAGCAGGTTAAATACTACTGTGTCATAATTAATGTCATACAGCATTTCACCGCCGGTTGCAGGTTTTCCTAATAAGATCTTATTTTCCAGGGGCTCAGCAGGTTTCAATGAGTACATCCGGATAAATTTCTTCCGGTTCTTATTATCCTGGTAATCATTTACAAGCTCCCTCACCGCTTTGAATTCAGCGGAATTTTTTTTCACGATCATTACTATGTAAATTATGCGGGTAATAAATAATTATAAGCATAATGAGTATTATCTCAGCTATGGCATCAGCGAGGTAAATGCTGCTTATAGTATCAGTAAGTGAATAATAAGTATCTACGTAAGTCATACCTATCGCTTCAGACAAGGCCAGGAAGAGGATTGCATTTTCCGGGCGATTCTTTCCACAACCGCTAATCATAAAAGAAATACCACTGCACAGGAGGAGGATTCCTACTGTTTTAACAAGCCAGATATCATGCTTCGGACCCGTAATGAACATAAAGCTTTCGATATGAACTAAAGGCCAAAGAGCTGTAAGGGAATAATAGATTCCCTGCGCAACTAGGACTTTATTTACCATCAGCTTCATTGGAGGAAATAACAACGGCTGTCCTTGAACAGCCGTTGAATTTTAATTATTTATCATTTTCTTTTTTGTCATGATCAACGGGTTCCTGCTGTTTTGCAGTTTTTGCCGCTAACGTTTCATCAGATGTTACTGCGCTCATGGCAACCTGGACTTTATTCTTCAATCCTGAGATGACCATGTCTCGTCCTTCCATTAATGCGTCATACCCATCCTTGGCGACATCGGCAGGGTGCGCCATCTGGCTTTCATCCTCCACCACTTTGGATGACTGCATTCCAGCTTTCCTGAAAAAGTCGGTGTCGGTAACCCCGGGTAGCAGCGCTGTTACAGAAACTCCTTTGTCTTTTACCTCTTCACGAACGGCTTCTGTAAATGATTGAACAAAGGCTTTCGTTCCATGATATACAGATTGCCAGGGGCCCGGGAACTTACTTGCAACAGAAGATGTATTAAGAATTTTCCCGTTGCCCCGCTGAACCATATCTAAAAGGAAAAGCTTGGTTAATACAACAAGACTTGAAATGTTCAATTGAATTATATCCAGTTCTTTCCTCAAATCGGTATCAATAAATTCCCCATAATGGCCGTGGCCCGCATTGTTTACAAGCACATCAATATCCAGGTTCCTGTTCTTTACTTCATTGTAAACATCGAAGGCATTTTCAGGATCAAAAAGGTCCCGTGCCAGGGTTACAACATTAATTTTATATGTACCTTCCAGTTCCTGGGAGGTGAGATCCAACTCACCCTGATCACGGGAAACAATAACGAGATCATACCCGTCAGCTGCAAATAATTTTGCAAGTTCATATCCTATTCCACTCGTAGCTCCGGTGATAAGCGCGGTTTTTTTAGTTGACATAAATTTAGTTCAGATGATTAATATGTAGTAGAGCTTGTGCCGGTTGTTCCTGTTACACTTGTTGTACCTGTAGATCCGGTAGAGCGTGTGGAGCTGGTTGAGCTTGTAGTTCCTGTTCCGCTGGTTGAACCTGTCATGCTGGTTGAGCCTGTTGAATTGGTTGAGCTTGTACTGCTGGTTGTTGAGGTAGTACCGGTTGAGCTGGTAGTTCCTGTATTCCCGGTTGTCATTGTAGTGCTTGTAGAGCTGGTAGTCATTCCATCGGATCTTGTAGAACTTGTAGAGCTGGTAGTACCGGTTCCGCTTGTAGAGCCGGTTCCGTTTGTGGTTGCATCAGTGGTCCCGTTAGTGGTATTCTCATTATAGTCTGTACCGCTTGTTGATCCTGTAGTACCGCTTGTCATGCTTGTTGATCCTGTAGTGGTTTCAGTGTTGCTTGTAGAGCCGGTCGATCCTGTAGAGTCCGAATCTGTTGTTTCATTTCCTGTTGAGCATGCTGATAATGTGAATACGGCAAAGCTTCCGGCAGCGAATAAATTGAATAAAGTGTTTTTTGTCATTGTTTTAGAGTTTTAGAGTTAATAATATACTGGGCTGAACAACTTTAAAAATGTGCCAGTGAGCCTATTTATCCTGCCGGGGCCTTCCAAGAAAAATAATTCTCACAGTGTTGTTTTTTAACATCAGTTAACACGATAAAAAGTAATAAGAGCAGGCGCTTTACGTTTTATTATTATCATGAACAACACAGGCGGAACACCAGAAAAAGATGAACATACTATACTGCCGGCACACGATCCAAGGCAGTTGAAAAGATTAAAATTCAGTATGTTACCAGGAAAGGTACAGCAAAAGCTGAATGATCTTTCTGAAGATGCAGCCAGCTATGACAAATGGTTTGACCAGCTGGATGAAAAACAACAGTTACTTGAATATGAAGCATTTTTCCTTGACGGAGAAGGTGAAATAATACTTCGGTCGAAAATGCAGATGCTTGAAGATAAAGCGCTTCGGATGCGATATATACGCAAGATCGAGCAACTTAAAAATGACGGCAAGCTTGAAGACAAGTACAGGTTGAAATAATAATTATTATTCAAATAAATTAAAAGACAGCATCGGAGATGCTGTCTTTTTTTGTCTGATGCACATTGTCCCCATTATTCCCTGAGAGTTGAAATTAGATTGAGTGTCATATTGAACCTATATTCTTTGAAAGAAATCCGGCAGATAAATTACAATGGATCAATGCAACACCCAGAAAAATCGTTGAAAAGGCATAAAAAGTAGCTAAAACACTGCTTTTTCACATTTTTTGGGAATTGAAATTTAATAAACGGAAACACACCGCGTTATATATTCACACAAGCGATAAGCGAAGAATAATAAATAACTATAAAAATAACGATCCATGAGAACTCCATTAGCACAGAAACTTAAGAACTTAATTATGATGATAAGATTACACAGGCACTTCAGCATGAAAACAGTACCACTATTGCTGGAAAAAAAGATCTCTGTTCCGGATCCATATAAAAGAAGATATTAATTTTTGTTTAGTTTAGTTTGGTTTGATAATAAGAGACGGCTGGTCAGCCGTCTTTTATATTTAAAACCTCCCTGCAATTAAGAGCTTAGGGTATCTTTATGCAAATTCTCCCTAAAATGAAAACAGTTTCTACAGATATCAACCAGATCGATGCAGCAGAATCGGATTACCTTTTTGTTGAAGTTTCAAGCCTGCCCTCCTCCGGCAATGGCTTATTAACCGCGATTGACATTTTCAGAGGAGAGATCATTGCGGTTTTCAAAGGAGAGGTACTTTCCGATTTACAGGCAAAGCTGCGGATGCGGAAAGGAAAGGATCAGTATTTTATTTCGATGCTTAACGGTAAAATGATGGATTCCATGAATGCCGATTGTTTTGCCAAATATGCAAATGATGCTTCAGGGCTTTCCGGTTCTTCCTTCAAGAATAATTCCAGCATAGGATTAGACGGAAGAAATAACATATGCCTGATCGCTACAAGAAATATAAAAACAGGAGAAGAGATATTCTGTAGTTATGGAAAGAAGTACTGGCGAAAGCACGGAAGAATAACCCCGTAATGGAATAGTAAAAACCGTTATCAGTGTAATAAAACGAAATGTATTCAAAATCGGAAACAGCAAAATTAAAGCAGGAGTTCTGGATCGCGTTTGGGAAATACATGGCGCTCCACGCAAATAGTGAAGGCCAAAGTACAAACTGGATCAATTATCATACAGGATTCAAGCATATCTACTTCAGGATGCATGCTGACCAGGAATCAGCTTCTATTTCTATCCGGGTCACGCACCCGGATCCTTTATGGCGGGAATTGTATTTCGACAGGTTCAGTAGTTTCCGTTCTATGATCCACGGGATACTTAACGAAGAATGGACCTGGAAAATGGATGCAGAAGATGAACACGGCAGAGTGATATCAAAGATCTATACCGAGGCCGATAAGGTAAATATATATGATAAGTCCACCTGGCCGGAAATAATTTCTTTCCTTAAACCGAGGATCATCGCCCTGGATGAGGCCTGGAATAATATAAAAGATGCTTTTGAAGACCTGCGGTAATCTTAAATAAAAACGGGAAACCCATGAAGGCTTCCCGCTGAATTCAAAAAACTTTGTTTTTAATAATGTTGTGTTTCTTCCTGTTCAGGACCGAAATGCTGGATGTCATTTTCACCTGTTTCGAGCGTTTTTTGCGGCTCAACAGCATCCCCCTGCACCTGGTTGATTGGTTGTACATCCTGGATCTCACTTTTTTTGCACGATGGCAGCAACAAAATGCTGGCAATTGCTAATGATATGAACGTTTTCATGGTTTATATTTTAGGTTTATAATGGTTAATTCTACTGTAAAGATAGAACCGTCAAAGGCCCGTATGAAGGAAATTTCGCTGAGAGGATTTTTTAATGGGGCAGGGAAACTTATGCGGAACCTGAATGGAAATTATAAAGGCAGGCGGAACTGTTAATCTTTTTTTGTAGTTTTGATCTACACAACATTATTCCCGCTCCAATTAATGAAATTAGTCGTTTTCCTGTTTGCTTCCGCTCTTATGCTAATCCTGTCGGGATTATATTTCGAGTATATGGTTAATCGCGAATGCAGTCTTTTGCTTTCCGCTATAACCGGGATCATATTGCTCGTCATTCTTGTTTACTATCTTAAATATTCAGTTAAAACAATTCAAAAATTCTTAAATCTATGATCAGTCTTGTTATTTTTGGTGTTGCATTAATTCTTGCCCTGGGTGTGGCACTGAAAGTGAGGGGGCTTATCAGGACAGAAGGGCGAAAGGTGCTGGTCAAACCCGCATTGATCTTATTTACAGGGATTCTCCTGGCGCTTATTCAGCCCTATGAGATCGAAAGAGTGGATGCAGGCCATGTTGGTATCAAAGTAAATCTTACGGGTGATGCCAGGGGTGTTTCAACATACGAATATAAAACGGGTTGGGTGACCTTTAATACATGGACAGAAGATCTTTTTGAGTTCCCGACTTTTCAGCAGCATATTGAATATGCAGATCAGATCGTAATTACAAAAGGCGGATTTGTTGCGAATATAAAACCAACATTTAATTATGCATTAGTCCCGGGAGCAGTGGGCGATATGTTTCAGAACCTGCGTCTGGATGTTAAACAGATCGAGGATGGCTGGCTTAAGACTGCGATTGTGGGCGCTGTGGCAGATGTTGCAAACAGGTGGACAGTAGATGACGTTTTTAATGAGCGTGAGAAATTCGAAGCCGCCATTGTTGCTGAGTGTAACAAGAGAGTATCTAAGTGGTTCACCGTTTCACAGCTTCGTACTAATATTGTTCCTCCACCTGCATTGCAGAAAGCCATAGAGGATAAAACAGTCGCTATCCAGGATGTTCAGAAAGCCCAAAGCAGGAAGCTTGTTGAAATAGCGCTGGGGGACCAAAGAGTTGCCTTAGCAAGGGCGGATTCTGCATTTGCTGTGATCCAGGCATCAGGGAAAGCGCAGGCAGCGATTATAGAGGCTGACGGTGAAGCCCAGGCAATGAAGAAGAAAAAGCAGGAACTAACTCCATTGTATATTGAATATATCAAAGTTTCCACCTGGAACGGGATTAATCCAACCACTGTATTAGGAAGTGGTAATAGTACAATGGTCCAGGTGAAGTAGTCTTGCAATTTAGGCTCCCCTGTATGCAGGGGCTTTTTTATATAGTATTCAAAATGCTTTTTTAGAAATGAAGCAGAAATTATTGTGTTTTCTGATCACAGCCTTTTTTTATCCCGGGCATTTTTTAGCCCAGAACGCTGCGGTTGTGGACTCGCTCAATAAAATAGTTGCAGGAAAAGCACACGATTCCATCAAAGCCGCTGCGCTGATCCGGCTTGCCGGAGAATATTATGACTCTTCTCCCGAAACCTCGCTGAAATACTGCATTGCGGCAAAAGATCTTGCAGAAACAAGTAATGATGAAAAAGGTCTTATTGATGCCTATGGATGGATAGCGTTTCTCTTTGAGCAATTCGGTGATATTAAAGCCGCTTTATCATATAATAAAAAAGCCCTTGTAATTACTCAAAAGCTGAACCGTGTAAAGGATGAAGGAACTATTCTGAATAATATGGGTGCGATATATAAGGATCAGGGCAGGCTGGAGGACGCGCTCTTTTATCATAATAAAAGTCTTCTGATAAAAATGAAGATCGGTGACAAGAAAGGCATGTCTTCTTCTTATAATAATATAGGCTTGATCTTTCTGAAACAGGGTAAAGTCCGGGAAGCCCTGAATTATTATATGCGGTCACTTAAGATTGATGAAGAATTAAAGGACTCATCCGGGATCGCTACGAGCCTGCTTAATATCGGGTTCGTTTACAAAGACCAGGAGAATTATCCTGAGGCCCGGACCTATTTCCGTAAAAGCTTGTCGCTTTACACTGCCGCGCACGAAAAATACAGTATCGGCTTTGCATTGAATGCATTCGGAGAGCTTTTTAAAGACCTGAAGAATTATGATTCCGCATTTTATTATTACAGGGAAGCATTGAAGGTTCGCCTGGAGGTGGGGGATAAGCAGGGTGTTGCCAGTACAGAAAAGAATTTAGGAACACTGCATGAGCAGAACGGGGATTATAAGAAAGCAGAAGAGTCCTACTCCAGGAGCCTCCGCTATTTTGAAGAGCTGGGCGATAAGTGGGGGATGGCATTTGTCAATAACCGGATGGGACAGATCTGTATTATAAAGAATGAACTGCCAAAAGCGGAGAAATACTTCAACACATCGCTCAGCTTGTCGAAGGAGCTCGGATACCCACAGGAAATAAGTAATTCAGCTGGTAATTTATGGAAATTATACAGTGGAAGGGGAGAGTGGAAAAGAGCACTTGATATGCATGAGCTGCATGTGAATATGCGCGACAGCATTAATAATGAAACAAATAAAAAGGTTGCACTGAAGAACCACCTGAAGTATGAATATGAAAAGAAGTCAGCAGCCGATTCCGCGAGGAATGCACAGGAACGAAAAGTCCAGGATGCTTTATTCGCTGTACAGGATGCAAGCCTGAGGCAGGAAAAAACTTTACGTTATGCTTTATTTGGCGGTTTGATCCTGGTAGCGGTATTCCTGGTTTTCATTTTCAACCGGTTTAAAGTGACACAAAGACAGAAGCAGATCATCGAAGCGCAAAAAGACCAGGTCGGCAGGGCATATGAACAGCTGCATGAAAAGAATAAGGAAGTGATGGACAGCATTTATTACGCACGAAGGATCCAGAAAGCACTGATCACTTCAGAAAAGTATATTGAAAAGAACCTTGATCGCTTAAAAGGAAAAAAATGCGATTGACGGCATAATTAAATGACCGAACCGGAGAAGCTCCTTTATCAATTATTCAAATAGTAATTATGGCAATTAGCGGGAAATTAAAAGAAAGAAATACCGGTTTATGTGAGTTATGTAATGCTGAAAATGCAGATCATGAGTACACCGTTAGTCCTAAAACAGACGACTCTATAGAGAACCAGGTGGCACTTTGCGACACCTGCCTTACCGCTATTGACAGCAAGGATTCGGGGTTTCACTGGCGCTGCCTTGAAGGGAGCATCTGGAGCCCCCATACGAGCATCCTGGCATTAAGCTACCGGATTTTGCAGAATTATAAGAATGAGGACTGGGCGGGTAACCTGTTAAGTTCTGTAGATTGGGATGAGAAAGTGGTTCAATGGGCGATGACAGCCTTTGAAGTGCCCGATGTTCATATTGATGCTTTCGGCAATAAGCTGCAGAACGATGACACTGTTGTTTTAACGCAGCAGCTGAATGTGAAAGGCACAAGCTTTTCAGCTTCCAAAGGTACTGTGGTAAAGAAAATAAAACTCGTTCATGATAATAATGAACAGATAGAAGGAAAGATCAATGATCAGACAATAGTGATCCTTACTAAATATGTAAAAAAATCTTTGTAGATAGAAACAGCCAGAATTATGGCTGTTTCTATCATTCTTGCTTTGGTGACCTAAACTGGGTCTCGTTAATATTCATGAAAAATTCATTGGAAAACAGACTATCATTCTGAGTCATTAGTTTTAATCTGCATCTGGATTTTCTTTCTCCACTGCATTTCACTCCCCGCGTAAATAAATAATGGCGGGGCGGTATAACGGTTGTTCCATAACTGTTGCCGCACCAGCTATGCGACCAGTATTCAATATTTCTCCATTTGTTATTCTTGTCAAGTGACTGGGCGACTATCATTGCACTGCCGTCCTGCTGTTCAAGCGTTGCTGATCTTTCAGGATCCATATTAGTAATATAAACCGGGAAACTTTTAACTTCCATTATCAGCGTGTCATCCTGACGGAGCTTTCTGTTTTCATCGAAGCTTCTGAGGAATAAATAATTTGCCCAGATCGGCCTTTTAACCATGCTGATCTCATTTAAAGTATCTACAAGGATCATTAAGCCGTTATTAGAGAACCTGGTTTTTGTATTCTTTCCGGGATCCTCATAAAATTCATAGCGTGGCACAAAGGTTCTTTCTTCGTCAGTTGTGGCCAGATCTAAAGTGTCCTCAAACTTGTGCAGGCCTTCAAGTTCATACCAGGCATTCATCATGTAAACAGGAGAGAGACAGGCTGTTGTTTTTGGTTTGTTATGCTTGATATAAGGTATATTAAAGTTGTTCTGAAGAGGCGGCTGGAGAATAAAGGAAGCACTGATAATAATGATCGGGATACATATTAAGATAGCAGTACTTGTTGAAGCGGGAAATAACGTTTTCATCACGATTAAGACATTTAACAGATAGGGGGACGATTTCTCTGAAATAACACTAAAAGCTATTCTTTGGTATTTACAGACTAAATTTATTATAAGACGTAAAGTTTTGAGGTTTCCATAAAGAGTATTTTTGTCCCGGTGATGTTGGCCCATTTTTATTATAGAAGTGAATGGAATAATATAAAATGAAAAAGCCAAAGCAAATAGGAAAGTTTTATTGCGGGTTAAGCGGACTCCAGCTTCCGGTACCTAAATATCTGTATCCTGAAGAGTTCCAGGCCGCCACTCGTTTAACGTATTATGCAACATTCTTCAACAGCATAGAGATCAACAGTACTTTCTATAAGCTTCCGCTTGCCACAACAATTACAAAATGGACCACATTGGTCCCGGCGGATTTTAAGTTTACATTGAAGCTTTGGAAAGAGATCACACATCAAAAAGAACTGGAGTTCAAGGAAACGGATGTGCAGAGGTTCTTTGAAATTGCGGCCCATGCCGGGGATAAAAAAGGTTGTATCCTCATTCAATTCCCGCCAAGCTGCGGCAGGGAAAATCTTATGCAGCTGGAAATACTCTTAAAATGCGTCCAGTATAACAACAAGGACCAGCAATGGAACATAGCTGTTGAATTCAGGAACAGGTCATGGTATGAGGGGAAGGTATATGACCTTTTGAATAAGTATCAAGCTGGCATTGTAGTACAGGATATTCCCAAGTCATCCACGCCAATGGTCTATCATGAAACGGATTTTATATACCTCCGCTTCCATGGGCCTACGGGAAATTACCGGGAAAGTTATTCAGATTCTTTTCTTGCCGAATATGCCAGCTATGTAAAAGAATGGATGGAAGAAGGCAAAACGGTGTATGCGTATTTTAATAATACAATGGGAGATGCTTTTAAAAACGCAGAAACCATTAATAAGTCAATGCAGGGCTGAAACTTATTTGTCCTTTATCTCGATCCACACGGGTGCATGATCACTTGTTTTTTCCCAGCCTCTCACGTGACGGTCAACTACAGCTTTTTTTAGCCTGGTTTCCAAACCCGGGCTCAGGAGTAAATGGTCCATGCGAAGGCCTGCATCACGGTTATAAGCGTTCCGGAAGTAATCCCAGAAAGTATAAATCCTTTTGTCAGGATAAAGAAAACGTATTGAATCTATCCAGCCCTGCTTTAAGAGTTTCTTGTAAGCAGCTCTTGTTTCAGGGAAGAAGACCGCATCTTTAACAAAATTCTCGGGCTTATAAACATCAAATTCTGTAGGGATTACATTATAATCACCGATGAGGATTACAGGTGTGTTCAATTTTATAAGCTTTTTTGCATAAGTGTTCAGCCTGTTGAACCAGGCTAGTTTATAATCGAATTTAGGACCGGGCGCGGGATTTCCGTTAGGGAGATAAATGCAGCCTATAGTTATGCCATTGATCTTCGCCTGGATATACCGGCTTTGAAGGTCCAGCGGATCACCGGGTAATCCCCGGGTTACATCTTCAAATGTGAACTTCTTCTTTACCAGTAACGCCACTCCATTCCAGCTTTTTTGACCATGCCATATTGCTTTGTAACCTATATTAAGCAGTGCTGTTTCAGGAAATTTTTCATTGGGTGACTTTAATTCCTGTAAGCCGACTACATCCGGTTTGGTTTCCTGGAGCCAGCGAAGCAGGACGGGGAGCCTCCCGTTAACGCCATTAACATTGTAAGTAGCTATCTTCATACAAATTGTTTTTAACTTAAAGCAAATATTTGTGCCATTTTTAAATGAATGAAACATAAAAAAAGCGAAACAGGGCCTGCTTCGCTTTTTTTTATTCTTTAAGATTTATTATTTACCCGCTCGTTTAGCTGTTTTTTTTACGCCCTTCTTCGCGGTTTTCTTTATAGCTTTTTTAGGAGCTGTTTTAGAAGATGCTTTGGCGGCCTTTTTAGGTGCCGTCTTAACCGTTTTGGTTACAGCTTTCTTTGCAGCCTTTTTCGGAGCTTTTGCGGCAGATTTTTTTGCCGGGCTTTTCCTGGCAGTTGTTGCTGCCGTTGTTCTTGTTGGTCCTGCATTTAGTAAACCTGCACCCAGGTCATGCACTACTTCGCCAATTCGTTCAAGAACTGTTTTATTCTTCTTTGCCATGGTTTTTAGTTTTAATTAAACATTGATGATATATTAAATCACCTTACTATACTATTTAATAAATGTGCCAAGTCTGGATTTCAATTCCCTGAACCCGAAATCGGATTTGTTTTGGAGGTATGTGGCAGAATCTTCTTAGGTTGTTATAGGTATGGTACAACCTGTATTGACGATAGGCGGGGAAGACGGGTGCAAATGAAGTTTTAAGCCTTTTTATGCAGCATCTTTCTTCTATGTGGTATTAACTTAACCTTTTGAGTTCCTATATTTCTATTCTGCCCGTCAATAATCTCTGCAATCATATTTTCAACCGACTGCTGATTAAGTAGTGTAGGTACTGTTTCCGGCTCCTTACTTTTCAGCATTCTGAGCTCGATCCAAAGAACAGAAACGAAAAGTGCAAATGTGATCAGGTATTCCAAATATTCGGGGAATTCCGCAGTGGCGCTCCCTGGTATCCGGAGAATGAAGATTTCAAAATATTTAATTATAGTTGGTGCGCAAGCAAATACGCCTACAGTTAAATAGATTATCCAGTTTTTCTTTTTTTCATGTGAACTGAATGCCAGTAATGAACTTTCTATCCAGTAAGCTATTTGCATTGGCCGCAACCCAACAATAATAGTGGCTACCATCACAGGGAATAATAGTATAAAGGTGCCAATTGCACCACTGTTAAGTCGATGAAGGGTGATAAGGGTCTCGATCCCATTGGTATTGATATATTGCCAGAACGTGGAAAAAAGCATGCAGGAAAAAATCTGCAGTATGATATTTGCGGTAACTTCCTTTTTATGGGAATATTTATTCAGCTCGTTTATCAGATTTGCTTTTGCCCATTCATTATCTTCTTTTACTTCTTCCCTGAAAAGCTTTTTACTGTCCGGAATATCTGTATAAATATCCTGCTTGATAAAAAAATAGGTGATCCCTCCGATTTCAAGTAGAAATCCCCCCATTATTGCCAGGACTCCTGCTGGCGACATTTTTCGTTCATCACAATCAAACCCAAGAGAGCTCATACATATCATGATAATGATCACATGAAATACAAGCCGTGTAAATAAACCAAACAGCACACCCGGTGTAATTGTAGGAATTACATCAATGCCTGTTCGTTTCTTGAACTCAAGGCGTTTCAATTGAGTCCTGACACGTATAACTTTTATTTTGTATTTCAATGCGAAGAACTCTGCAATAAGGACAGCCAATCCAAACAGGCCAACAAAAGCATTTGGCTCACCGAATTCAATGAAGTTGTTGATGAAAGGCGCAACAGTTACAGCATACAGTCCAAACAACGTAAATGAATACGCACTGTTAAAGAAATAATCCTGGATTAATGCGTAAGTGTTTTTCATGGTTAAAAGAGCCGGAAACCAGGGAGTGTACGTTAGATAAAACTATTACAAGATTAACTGAATCATATGCTTTTCCATAAATGCTTATCGTGCATGGATAGTTGAGATAATACCAGTGATTTTAGAGAAAATGAGGCCATTTGTAATTCTGATTTTAAATGTAAAAATAAACATTCGTTTTGTATCCTCCTATACCCAATCTGCGATATTCCCATTCATGCTTTGGTATTACCATTCTGCACCTGGCATAGCTTACAAGATACAATGCCTTACTAATTCGTAAATGGTTAATCCTTAAAAAAAAATAAGGGCGAACAGATCGCCCTTATTTGCTGTAGTAGATTCGTATTTAATGTCCTTAATTTTTGCTCTTACTGCTACTATTTCACAACTTTTACAGTTTTAACAGCCTGGCCATCCAGGGAGGTTGTGACGAAATACATTCCAGAAGTGATCTCAGTCAGATCTTCAAATCCAATCAAATGATCACCTGCAGTTAAATTTTCTCTTTCCAAACTTGCTACTTCTTCGCCAAGTGTATTTGTAAGGACCATCCTAACAGATGCCACAGGACCGTTAATGTGCAGGGACAAAGAAAGATCATTCTTGAAAGGGTTGGGATAAGCCGAAATACTGATGTTCGACAGATCCAATTCCGAAACAGTAGTGGTAATCGCTTCCCACTGATTGTATGACTGGAGCAATGCGTTAACTACAGGGACTAATTGCCAGGAGGTTATATCTGCATCATTGTTCAGCACCGTAATACTTATGTCTTTTGAAGGGAAGTACCAAGAGCTTGCGGAATAAGCAAGATCACCGCCATGTCCGTATCCGACCAGGCCCGAAAATAATTTTCTCATCAGGCCTAATCCGTAAGTTGCCGGCATTCCACCTGCTGTAATGGTTGATTTTGCCTGTGACATTATTCCGGCAGAATGTAGGTCGCCTCTCATGTAGCTGCGCATCCACTGCGATACATCGGAAGCGGTTCCATAATACCCTCCTGCAGCCGCAACGGCCGAGTTAAGCGACCTCCAGTTGTAAAAGAAAGTGTGGTCATCTTCAGTTACACCGTCACCATCTGTATCGATCCATACATGCGCTACTGGTGAGGAAAAAGGTTCAAGCGAGGGGATGGCAAGTGTGTTTAAATTCAATGGGGTGAGGAAACGGCTTCGGATCTCTGACTGAAAAGGATTGCCGGTTACTTCTTCTATGATCATTCCTAAAAGAAAGTATCCGGTATTGTTATAGGCAAAGCTTCCTCCGGGAACACCGGGCGCAGGTTGAATAAAGGCACTTATAAAATCCAGTGCCGACCAGATGGAATCTGTGTCTGCAAGCAAAGCAGACTGATGTGCCGGGTTACTGAGCACTTCATAGATCCCGCTTTGATGCCTTAATAACTGACGAATGGTAATGTCAGGGTTGATATGCGGAATGGTATCGATCCATTCATGAAGGCTGTCATCCAGCGTCAGCAGGCCCTGGTCCACTAAGTGCAGCACGCAGGCAGCGGTCATCGTTTTGGCCACACTTCCTATTTCATAGGTGTCCGTTGTTGCAGCAGGGGAATAAGGAACAAGAGAAGATATTCCTGCCGCTTTTGACCAAATGGCTGTATTCGACAGCTGAATAGAAGCACTTAAAGATTTGTTGTTGATGTAAACCTGCATACTGTCCAGCGTGTTGTTAAGCTTGCTTTCCAGCAATAGAGGCACAGTCTGGGCGGTTCCGCCGGTTGCAGCAATAAGGGAGCATGCAGTTAATAGTAAGCTAATTTTTTTCATTATTAATATATGTTATTGAATCGGGATGCCTGGTTATAGTAATGGATTGGATAATAATCACGTCAAATCCTAAAATATAAAATTATAAGCTTCGGGAGCAAAATAGATAAATATTACATGAACGGTAAATTGCAGAGATGCAGGATTATGGTTTTTGAATTAACAGCCTCAATGTATGGAGCATAATGTAAGTTATCAGAAATAAAAAAAACTTGAATAATTAAGGCTTACTTTCCGATACAATATGTAATTACTCCCCGTTTTAGAGGTTTTCAAGGCTTCGAGGTACATAAAAGGTACAAAAATGTACCATTTCCTCGCAAACCCAATCACAGTAACGCATACAGCCGCATACTTATTTTTAGGGGTGATATGCTGTCAACATATTCGTTGGGGGTAAATTCAATATTTTATTTGATGCGCTGATATCTTCCGTGGGAAGTAATAAAAATACTTGCTGAGAAACCACCTCTTTTTATTAAGGTTGTTTTACATCATTCTTTCTGACCATCTTTAATTCAATGCCTCTGTTATATTTTACCACTTCACTTTTAGTTTTTGCATTTTTTACCCATATGATTGATTTACGCGTATATAATAAAAGATCCTCAGCTAGTGGCCTCCCAACAATAGAAGAGACCATTTCGGTTAATGAAGTGCGCTCTTTCAATTTAAACCATTTTCCATAAATACCCATTAACGGGATAGTTTCTTCACCATTTACTATCATCCCGCTTATTACTTCTTCTTGATTTAGGTTAGGGAGTGGAATAAGATTGTTGTATAAATATTCTACCATTTCCTCTGATTGTGCAAATTCCATAAACTTACTTTCCATGTCTCCTTTTATTTTAAGTCTTGAAGGAGAGGGAAAGGAAGAAAGCTCTTTAAATATTTCAAGCATCCTTTTTTCGATGTTGGGATAAATTGGACTAGACTCAATATTATCTAAAGAAAAATAATTAGCTTCTTCCGGTAAAGTGCTAATGTCGAATGGCTCTATATAGGAATTAAGGAATTTGACATAAAGCGACTCAGCAATTTCTTCGAGTAATGCTTTTTTTATCCGAAATATTTCAATTGCAGGTTTGTTTTCGCCTTCTGGTACGGTTACATTTCTTGAAACATGAAAGTTTACATATTCACTATTTTCATTAAAGGAAAAGGTTAAATGAACACCTTTAGGTAATCCGTCAAATTTGAAGTTAACTAAGTATTCTTTAAACTGAGTCCAAAAGTATTTATCAATACTTATATTATTTACATTTTGCAATTCCATAAGATTTTTTTATTTGTTTGATCTCTATTGATAAAAAAATATTATAAATATCCAAACTTTTTCAGAACCATTAAAATAGTAATAACCAAGGCTATTATTTTCCAAAAATCAGGTATCTTTATTTTTATACCCTTAATTTCTTTAATTTCAATTATCATAAGATCACGTTTAAATTTTGGTAAAACTACAATCGCGTCAAAGGGCCGATGTCCGGAAAAGGATAATTAGTCCTAATTAATGTAAAATATTCCTAAATAATATGAAATCTGTTTCAAAAAGTAATCTGTGTCAAATGTATGGATTGAGTTATAAGACTCTAGCGTTAAAATTAAAGCCGATTGCAGAGAAGATAAACTACTCCTCAAAAAGATTGTTCACATCTATAGAGATGCAAACAATTAAGGAGGTACTAGGAGATCCTAATATAAAGTATTTTACTAAAAAGCAATTGAAGGATTTACAGGGAGTAAGTTACAAAGTATTGGCAGCGTGGTTAAAACCCATTTTTGGAGAAAAAGAATATAAGAAAAAACGATATTTTTCTCCTGCGGAGTTTGAATTAATAGCTGAAAAGATTGGATTGCCTGGGAAATTTTATTCTGATAAAAATGATACTTATTTTACAGAGAATTATTCCTTAGTAAAAGGCCGCATCTATGATCCGCCTATTAAATGGAGATAATTAGTTTTGTGATTACTATTTATCATTGTTGTTAAAGTCAAATTCAATAGGACTATTTTTAAGAGAATAGTGTTCATCAAGAACAGAAGCATTGATGTAATGGGTAGACCCCGTTTCAATTTGTCCATAGGCTTCGTGAATATGTCCACAAATATGATATTTAGGTTTTATTTGTTGGATTGTATTTAGAAGATCTTCACACCCCACATCTAACCTTCCCGTTGTTTTATCCAGAATTGAAAAGGAGGACCATGCGTTATTAAAATATCTGTGTCCATTGGGATCAAGTCCCAATACTTAGAAATATCATCACCTCTGTGTCTGTTAAAAGCCCAATTAAAGAAATAAGGAGTAATAGGAGAACCCCAGATTTTTATCCCATTAATTAAAACACTATTGTTACATAGATAAATGACATTCGATGGAATTAAATTTTCTATTTCAGCTTCCGATGATTCTTCAAAAAAGAAATCGTGATTACCGGCAATAAAAATTTTATACGTAAACGGTAATTCAGCGAACCAGGTTAGAAACTCAACAACTTCTTCTTTATTTCCCCTTTTGGTAATATCCCCCGCATGAATTATTACATCCGCTTGAGGTAATCTCAAATTATTATGCTGCCCGTGTGTATCAGAGATAGCTACAAATTTCATTTCTTATATATAAAATTAGTGTTTTTATGATGGAAGCTAATCTAAATCGTGTTCTATCTTATGAATATTTTCATGCTTAATTTGAATTGTCAGATCTTTATTTTGTGTTTTTTTATACTCTTTCATTTTTTTAGATTTTACTAATGTCCATGCGGCTATATTTTCTTCATTTATAAAATCTGAAATAATAACACCTTTAATTCTTTCATTCGTTTTAAGCGTTACGATTACATCTTTGTTAAGATATGTGGTTAAAATTACATAGCGGTCAAGACTGGACCTTTGTGGCCTCATTTCATGCCCAAACATAGACAGTAGGTGATTTATTTTATCCAACCGAAGTGTTTGCTTACCCTGTTCAAGATCTCTTATAAAACGAATTCCTAACCCTGCTTTTTCTGACAAGTCTTTTTGACTAAGTTTATATTCTCTCCGCTTGTATTTAATATAAGCTGCTAATGGGGAAATTTCTTTTTTCATTTTTTTATACCTTTTCGGGTATAAATCTAATAATAATAACTAAATTATACCCTATAAGGTATAATATATTAAATTTTGGCCCGTAAATCTGTATATTTGGGATAAATGATTGCATATCAATATTTTGTAGAAGTATTGAAAATGTTATATATTTGTCTCGCGATTCGCGATTCGCGAATTGAGAATTTAATATAATTAGAAATGAAAAAGCACAATGGAATGCGTCCCCATGACGTAGTAATTTTATTAAAAATCATTTCCTTCGGAAAGGATACTCCTTATTTATTAAAGGATCTCAGTATTCAACTGGGAATTAGTTCGTCTGAAGTCAGTGAGTCGATTAATAGATCTGTTTTGGGAGGATTGATTGCCGATGATAAAAAGACTCCCATGAGAAAAGCTATTTATGATTTTCTAATCTATGGGCTGCCTCACGTATTCCCTCAGCAGCCTGGACCAATGGTTCCTGGGATTCCTACCGCGCATTCGGCACCACCATTAGATAAAGAGTTTAAAGGTAGTGAGCTATTTGTTTGGCAGGATGCAAAAGGGGAGGTTAGAGGGCAGAAAATTGAACCATTTCATCCGGGACAAATTAACGCGGCAAAACAAGACCCTAAATTGTATGAGCTACTGGCTTTGGCGGATGCGCTAAGAGTGGGAAGAGCTAGGGAGAGAAACATGGCAGAAATAGAACTAAAAAAGAGAATATTATTATGAATCATCACATAAACATAGTACGATTAAGAGCTGTCGCCACACAATTAGAAGAATGGAAAGACAAAATAATTTTTGTAGGTGGGGCAACTGTTAGTCTATATGCTTCAAGGCCACTTTCTGTTGCCGTGAGAGCTACAGATGATGTAGATGTTGTCATTGAGTTAATATCCACAGCGGAATTTTATAAAATGCAGGAACGCTTGCTGGAATTAGGCTTTAAACATGATACCACCGCTCCGATTATATCAAGATTTTTATACCAAGGACTGAAAGTTGATTTTATGCCAACAGATCCTAGTGTACTAGGATTTTCTAATCGTTGGTATGTCGAAGGAGTAAAGAATTCTACTTCGTGTCCACTAACAGAACGGCAATCCATTCAGATATTTACCTCACCTTATTTTATTGCTTCGAAGATGGAAGCATTTAAAACAAGAGGTAAAGGAGATTTGTTCGGAAGCCATGATCTAGAAGATATTATTTTTGTCTTAGATAATCGAGACGAAATCTATGAAGAACTGCTTGGAGCTAACGAAGACGTAAGACACTATTTGAAAAAAGAATTTTCTTCTTTATTAGCTAACGAGTTATTTGCAGAAGCTCTTCTTGGAAATGTGGAACAGTCTGATCAAACTGAAAGAAAGGATAATATTGTTCGAATATTAAATGCGTTTGTAAAATAACCTATGTTCGATTGATCCCGTATCTACTGTTCAATAAATACAACTTTTTTTGAGCGTGGTTTAGCTCCATATTACCTGTGATCCTATGTTAACAGCTGCTGTTTGTTTTTGTGTCATAATATAAAAAAATTGCGTCATTGTTTTTTTTTCGCTCCCACTTTCTTTCATTGTCAAACCCCATTCCCTCCCTGTATGACTTTTCAATTGGTTCTGTTAAGTCTGCTAAAGTTACAATTGTTTCCTCCTTCAAACTTCGTAAACAAAATTCTTTGCCATCGGTCAAAAATGACCCACATAACTCTAATTCGTCTGAACACACCAAATGTCCGTGATATTTTTCTCTATATTGTAAAAAAGTTAAAAAGGAGTTGAATTTATTTTTTTCCTTGGATAGAGTTAAAAGGAATGCTTCTAAGTCGTCAATATTTACACACCAAGGATAATTTTCAGTGTCATCAAGTTGTAGCATTTCGTCTAAGTTGGTTTGGATATGTCCAAACCGTTCAAGTGTTACAATGATTGAATAAGTTGTATATCGCTTCGTTGGTATTTCGTATAGTAGTTTCTTTTTGCTGTCAAGTATGGGTAATTTGTCGGTTATTTTGAATGCTTTTATAACTCGTGAAGTTTGTTCGTATCCATACTGGATACTTTTTTTAAAGTCGGACTTTAATTTGTCAAATGCCTTGTTAGCATCTCTCATAGGTGCTCTGTAGCTAGATGCTTTAACCTCAATAACAATTGCATTGCCATTGTATAGTATCAACAAGTCTTGCTCGCTCGTTCCATTATCAATACTATAATTAGTATAGAAATGTCCTTCGTTTTTTAAAAAATTTTTGAAAATTCGTTCAGTCTTTTGTTCTACATAGTCGTCTCGGCATTTTAGAGCTTTATCTTTATTGAATTCAATACATTTGCTAAAGAGAAAGTTGTAGCATGAATCTAAATACTGCTTTAAATATAAGGGTAAATATTCTGTATCGGAAATTTTAAAAAATGGTTTTTTGATTAACTCGTTGTCTTCTGTGTAATAAGCAATCTCATTTGTTGGATTTGAACTGCAAGTAAAATAGTTGATTATTTTTTCAAGTTTTTCTCTTGCCAACATTGAATAATCAAGTTTGTCAAGGTCAAGTATCAGGAAGCTACCAGGGTTTCTGGTAAAATTTAGAAATGCCATCATTTCTTCCGGTGCTTCATTAATCCAATCTTTTGGGTCTAGAAGCCCCTTGTCAATACATTTTGTTGTAAATTCTTGCCAAGTATCTTTGTTGAGGAATTTTACTGCAAAATTTAAATTCTTATCAATAGCTTCATTTACCAAATCATAAAAAGCAACAAAGTCAGACAGGCTGACACCATAGGTTTGAATGATTTGGGGTTCAAAGTCCAGAAACACTTTTTCTATTCGCTCAATTTCCTGTTCTTGATACGCTAACGGTCCGTTAAAAAAATAATTCATAAAAGTTGGCATTGTCACCCTTATTTTTTCAATCTCTTCTTTAGTTTCCTTTCCTTGTTTGGGAAAGCCAAGCAAAAAGAAATATTCCATTTCTATGCCGTGTAATAGTGAAGCTATTTCATCCCATTCTTTCTCATTAAATCCTTTTTTGTCCTTTGTAGAGCTTCTATTTAGGTTCAATAGTCCCAAGAAAAAAAGTTGTCTCATTGGAGACATAAGATTTTTCAAAAAAGGATTTTCGTGTCGCTGTGGCATTTGCAATAGGACACCCGCTAAAAATGTTAGGAACTCTGTCGTCTCGTGGTCAGAAACAAGCCCTTTTAGCTTTTTTATTTTGTTCTCTAATTCCATTGTTGAAGGGCATCCACAATTTTTGTAATTTATTTTATTGTAAAGATTATTTATTTAGAGTTAATGTTTTTAAAGATTCCATTAAATCCATTGACTCTTCTTCAATCCATTTGTTGTCTCTGATTAATCGTTCGACTAATAACACGGTTTCCTGATTGAGCTCAGCAGTATTTAAGCCAGACAATTTTTTGTTAAAATTCCATTTGCTTTTATGATGTGGTGAATCTACTGGTAAGGCCGATTCATAGGTATTAGGTTGGACCAACTGAATTTCACAAGATTTAGATTTAAATTTTTCTTTCACTCGTAAATAAATTGACAATCCGTGATAATCCCAATCACAAAAATAGTATAGAGGTTTTAATAATTTTTCAGGATCAATTCTATCTATGATGCCAATGTTATTACCTCCCACGTACCATAGCTCAATTTTATTCTCAATTGCTTTCCACGGATCTTTAAGCCGATCTAAATTTTCACATAAAACTAAAGCAATGGGATCAATGCAATCAATTACGAGGCGCCATTGAAGGTTTTTAGGGTCTTTCTCCGGAAAATCAATAATCCCCAATATTTTACAAACGGCATCTTTAAGACCAGGTTTATTTTCGAGATATTTAGAACCATATCCTTTAAATATATTACTTGAAAAAGTTTTTACAGTAGAGAGATTGTCCGCTAATTCCGCTTTTTGTGAAGCGATAAATATCAGTGTTTGTATGTCTTCTTCTGTATACCGTCTACGAGCATCCGTTTCAAGACGATATTCCAAAAGAAAATTTTCGTATCGTTCAAAGTCCTGTAAAAAGTGTTGCTGATAAAAAGTTTTATAAGTTTTACCAGATTCAAGAATTTTTATATTTCCAGATTTGTATTTGATCAATTTCTTTTCGCCCATCAATACGTTTTTTATGTATCCATTATCTGCAATTTTAGCTTCGGTGCGGCCAGATATATAAAGCTGATTAAGCGCTTTCAAATGTCTCCATGTTAACTCACGATACTTCATAGTTCAGTAATATTAGGGGTTCTATCGGCTTCGGATAGAATAGCAATAGGTGTATAGTTGACAGGCACTTCTACTTCCATATTTTTATGAAGCATGTATAAATACTGTTCTCCATCTTTGAACTTGCCAACTGGTCCGATTGACATTGAAATAAGTTGGTAATCATATTTTTGAGCTATGTCGTAAAGCATATCATAATTTGAGCCTAGTCCTTCTGCCTCATCAATAGGCATTATTCTAACTGCTGGTGGCATGTTTTTCCCTTCCTCACTACTGATAATTGATAAACGCGCTATGCAGAGAAGGGCAACTGACGCATAAATTTGACCCGTACTTCCCTTATTGATCCTTCCTATTTCAGATTCCATTGCAAACGAGAGCTCATAGTAGCTTGATGGATTCAACAATTTCGCTGGCGATGGATTTGCAGAAAGTTGACCACCACAACTTAAAAATGCGGCTTTCATCATTTCAGCGAGATCTATTTTTTCTCCAAGTTTATTTTCCAAACTGTTGGATTGTTGCTCATCTTCTATCCTCTCCTTAAAAGTGCTCATCCAAGTCTTCGGATAATTTGTTGCTGGATTTTTTCGTAACCGGGCTGTATATCCACCTGTGATTTGAGCACCGGATTTCAAGAAGTTATCAATACGTCTTATCGTATTTTCCTGGTGGGTAACCATTTCATCTACCTCATCCAATAGGTTTTTAATTTTTTGAATTTTCCGGGTATTTAGCTGCCGGTTTTTTTCGTTAATTCTAGTAAGATAATTAGCAACTGCTTCAATAATGCTTGTGTCCGATTGCTCAACCACAGCACCATAAAAAGCTTCAGGTAAGAGATTTTTGGATAATTGCTCAAAGTCTTTTATCTCTTTTAGCTTATAGGCTTCTGAGGGAATATATATGTCAATAATACTATCATACCTTGAATTATAGGTTGCTTCGGATTCAAAATATTTTTCATAATCTCCTCTTGGCTCTGCCATCGATTCTTCTAAAGCTAAAATTTCCGGCAAAGTAGTATTTACTTTCAAGTAATCTTCTTTTGCCTTTTCCAGCTCTGCGATAGCTTCATCTACATTAAGTTTAGATAATTGCAGCACACCAGTAAGATCATTCTTTATTGTTTCCCAATGTGTATTAAGGCATTCGACTTTATTTTCTGCGTTATCAAAGTTGTTTGAAATTTGTTGACTTAGTATTTCGTTATTCTTTTCCTGAACATATTCAGACAAATAACGACTTGTAATGATCTGCACTTCATTTGTGGGATTATCTTGGACATTGATTATTCTTGATATAGCTTGAAATGACTTGAGTGTTTCCGTTGCAGTCTGAAATTCACTAAAAGCTGCATTTTTTTGTGTCCTCGCTTGTAAAAACTCTTCTTGTATTAAATTCCTTTTCAGATAAATTTCATGGTATTCCCCAAAGCGTTCTTCGCTGATATCCAGTGAAGGAATAGTTAACTGCATTAATAGAGTTTCTTTTTCGTGATAGGCCGCCAAGGCTTGTGCATCGGATGCACTTACAATTTCTTGTAGAGCACTATAAGCTAAGCATTTTTGCTCCAGCTCATATATATCTTTTTCAATATTAGTTGTATACTGTTCGAAATAAGAGCGAATTTTATTCTCATCGGTCGTATTTAAAATCTGCTCCTCAACATATTCAATATATTTTCTAACTCCATTTAAGTTTAACCAAAATCCTTTTTCTTCCTTCTCTGAAATAGATAAAGAAAGAATTAACTCTTCCGGTTTAGGTAAATAATCTTCGAAATCAGATGGCTTCTTCCTGCCTAGGTTTTGAAAATGGAGAATTGCACTCTCTTCCTCTTTATTAAACGCTTTTTTTTTGGACAATGCCCAGTAAGCTAAAGATTCCGGATCTTTGATATTCGCAAATTTTTTCAAGCGTTTTTTATGCAGTAGCTCATTGTTTGTGGTTAAAATGGTATCTGCTATATATCGATTCAAGGACGTAAGTGTTTGCTTTTCTGGAATATTTTCAAATAGCGTCTCAACATTCTTTTTCTTTAACTCATCCAAGAATGACTTTAATACTCCCTTAGCAGCTTGATTTTTCTTATATAGTTTGAACTGATCAGAGAGCTTTTCATAAGAACAATTAAATTCAGTAAGCCACTCCAATACTTGTTTCACCTGGCCATTTCTTGGTGAAATTTCATCGTACCGTTCGTTAGCTTCTGATAGTAGTTTTTCCAACCTAGGAAGAGATGGTTCTATCGTATCTATCTTTTCCTTTAAAAATTCCTTGAGAATAATGTGGTGCTGTTTTGCTTTAATATATTTAAAGACTAACGTTTTGACCTCTTTTTCCAATTTTTTTGCCTCTTGAGTACGATACAATAAATTCTTATACAGCCAAGTATTCTGTTGCTCATCCTTTTGGTCCTTTAATCCTTTGAGTTCCAATAACGCCTTTTGTTTTTGAGTGACGCGCTCAATCTCTTTGAGGTTGCTTCCATACTCGCCAACAACAGATTCCAGATCTTTTTCCGCATTTCGGTAGCTTTCCAGTATCTTTTTAGCATCCTGATTACCGAATAAAAATTGTTTAAGGCTATCACTACTTTTCGTATCCAATGTTTTAGCTCTTGAAAAAGATTGCAGAATTCCAGCGTAATCATTCAAGAGCCTTTCGTTTGCTGCTAGATCAAGAGGAACGATTTTTTCCCGATACAAAATTCTGTGAAACTCTTTATATCGTTGCCAGAATTTACTATGTATTCCTTTTTCTCCCAACCATTCCAATAGTAAGTCCACCGGCAATATCTCTTCTTCTCTTAAAAAATCCTGAAACGATAGTGGAGCGGACAGATATTGTATGTTTTGCCAATCATAACCAGCCTGAACAATAAAAGCTTGTGTATGCGAGTTTCCGGTTTCTATGTAGCTCCCTACAACTAAGTACTGTCCTGGAATCATTTCAATATTCATAAACGCATAACCGAGGCCTTTTCCTCGCTTTTCTGTATGTAACACCATCCCTTCCGGTTTGCGTGTTGAGTCTGTAGCACAAACAAAAACATCTGAACCCACCAAAATAAGTTGTACTAGGTCAGCAATCATACTTTTTCCAGAGCCACTTTCGCCTATAAAGTCAGTCCGAAAAGGATGAAACAGGTAATCAAACTCTTGGTGGTGAACTAGGCCAACAGTTGAAATGCTATAAATTCTTGGGTATTGTTTCATTATGTATTTGCTTTATTTAACCATAGGTCTGGGTTATTAATATAATCGCTATATATTTTTGGAAGCCGCTGAAATGATGGCAATATGTCAAACACATCTCCATCCCAACTAATCCAAGCAATACGCGAGAACTCCCTCAACGCTTTTTCTATTATATCATCTGCTTTTTCATCATCCATTTGCGTTGTGTGAATTTTTTTTGCTTTGGCTAACGCCCGATAAATACCTGGCTTAATGTCTTCATAATCCTGTTTAATCATCTTTTGCAATGTGGAAAGAGTATTGAGTTCCACATAACCATCTATGTACACGATCTTGTACAACATAAAACCCACAATAACATACTCATTTGGTAAAAAGTGTCTGTTTTCAATGGGTATTTCACCACGCGAATCAGGCAAAAATTCGAGAAAAAAGTATTTCTGAATAGATTCGCCCGCATTGTCAAGTAATACTCCAAAAAAGTCTTTGTAATACCGTTTCAAGCTTATGTAATTCCTATCAATAAATAAGAAAAGAGTTTCCTGAGCTTGCCAGCGTTGAATATGCTTTCCGTTTTTTAAAGCATAGTCTATTGTTCCAAAAAGCTCCTTCGCTTCCGCATCTGCCAAAAAAGAGTTCGAATTTAGCTCTTCCTCTGAATGATTATTTCCCATAGTAATGTTTTGAATGTTGGATGTTGAATAATTTTATCGGGATTAATGCTAATATTATATTTTTCTTGTGGTTCAAAAAAGCCAATGGCGCGATATATTACAGCAATAGCAAGCATAATAGACATTGGTTCATCAGGTTTCGCAATTTGAAAGAAATACTCAGACAGGCATAGTTCTCCGTTTATATCTACTTCCTGATGGATTCGATCAATCCAAATACTAATATCGTCCTGTTGCCCTAACCTATTCTGAGACTTAGCAAATGCCTTAGCTTTGGCTTCAGGTGATTCTGAGATCACCAATCGCTTTTTAGCTTGTATCGGGAAAAGGTCATTTTTTCTTTCAACAATAGTTAAATTCTGCTGCATTCGAATGATACCTAGTGATGGTATCTTACCTGGGAATTCAGTTACTTTTTTGTTGCCTCTTGTTACTTCGATACTGTTTTCAACTAAGTGATATAAAAACCGCTCAACCCTGTAATTGAATAATGGCTTGTTCAGATTGCTAAATAACTGCCTTATTTTCGGTTGGATCCGGTCAAGGCGCTTATCTATTATTGTTAAAGTCCTGCGCATTTCTTGAAAAAAAGTAACAGAATTATGGACGAGCATGTCAATATCACTACTGTCATATTTTGTCGCGTAATCTTCCATAAGACGCCTAATTTGGTCTATTTCTTTGAAAGCAATTCGTAGTTCCTTATTCTGAACTCTTATTGTTTCAAAACGATCATCGATTTGCTTTAAAGTTTCCAGTACTGTCCCTTCTTGAAAACTAAGCTTTTTATTTTGTCTTAATGAGTTTACTGACTGGTCAATTTGTCGGTCTAGAAAATCCAATTGGCTCTTTAATTGTGGTTTAAATGTGTCAAAATCCAGTTTAAACCAATCTAACAAAGATTCCAGGCTCTGACAGTTTTCCAATTTTTCTCGTAAAGCAAAACATATCTTCTCAATCCGCGTAGGGGAAAAAGATGCTTTAAGTATTTCGTACGCCTGTCTGCAAAAAATAAGGGCATATTCTTTAAATGAATATTCATGCCGTTCTTCATCGTAACGAAGAAAATACTCAAGCAGGTCGGCTATAATCGCATTATAATGCCCTTTAGGGTGACGGCTTTTATCATTTTCAATAGAAGGGTTTACTTCTCGAAGAGCTTGGTGAAGATCCTTTTCTTTAAAAGCATTATGCTGAAAAGTTCCATTTTGGATACGCTCATACAACCAAATGATTGCCAGGCCTGCTTTGGCATCTGGGTAAAGCAAGCTATACGTTTTCTCTTTCGAGATTTCTGAAAGGAATTGAAATTTATATGAAGGGGAGTTTTGCAATTTAATTGTAAAAGGTTGTCGTTATAAGTATTAAAAAAGAGGGTTGCTTTCTTTTCTTGATTTATACGAGATTGATAATTTGTTTTAAATATTTGATGCCAGTTTAGAATAAACTAGAAGATTATATTTATTCATTCGAATAAATAAATCATCCTGGTTAATTACAATAAAATTGAGGGAGTAGCTCATAGCTAAAATAGCACAAATAGTCATACTAACAACTTAAGTTACTTCTTAATTTTAATGATAGACATACAGATCACTTTGCCGAAATCATTTAATTTTTATGAATTTCGGCAAGGTCGATGAAAAAAAACACTTTTCAATGGACACTTTTCGACCTCTGTGACATTTTTCTCTATAAATGTTGTAAGTGTTGCAGGCATTAGAAACTGTCAACTTAAAAGTTATCCTTGAATTAATTTGGACGTTTCTATTTTATTTATACTTTAGCCATAATTAACATCACATTGAGCTACTCCCTCAACGTATTAATTAATTGGATCGTCTTCTCTCGGGAGTACTATGTTTATTCCAATCCGAAAGATTTATTAATTGCAAATAAAAGTATTTAAGCTAGAAAATTATATTTAATTATGAGTTATTTACACGATGCAACACCAACATGGAATGGGTTTAATTATCAGGGAAAAGTTGCACTGTGTGTTACGCTTGATAAACTGCTTCAACTTGCACTAGCAAATCAGTTTATTGATGATTATTCTTTAGAATTAGAGTGGCTGGAAGATTTCGCAATAAAAAAGAATGATGAATATGAAACGCTTCATCAGGTTAAAAATTACGGTAAAGATACACTTCCTGATTTCAAGTCGGCTTTGGGCTCACTTCTTACTAAAATTCTTTGTGTTGTTTCTAACGAAGAGCTGAAATATGCAATAACAAGGCAAAAAGACCCGGTAACAGGACTAAAAATAAATAAGAATGCATTGGCGGCAATAATGCTTGCAGATTTAAAAGTTGCCAATATTATAGATAATAATAATAAACTTGTTGCTGGTGCAGACTTCAATAATTTACGACTGTCAGCTGGAGTTGTAGAGTATAACGATCGCTTAAAAACAAAATTAGTACAGCTTTCACAAATAATAGCTCATAGTGGTAGTCTACAACGCTGTTACTTACATGTAGCAGAGCCATTAGCGGGAAATTTTGATGTAGCGTCTATTGAAGTGCTTGATACCATAAGTCCTTATGCTGCTGCTCCGGATTTTAATGCAGCTATACAGAAAATGGAACTATATGAATATTCCGGGGGAGCAAGAAGTTGTAATAATGCAGCAATCACTGTTGCTATAGATGAAAGAATAAAAAATTATCTGTTAACAGTGAGAAACTTGGCTGTAGATGACCCTAAATGCCAAGATATAAATATAGCCAGGCTTCGGCACTACTTATTGAATTTAATTGACCAAAATGTGTCGGATAGACATGAGGCTATAAGAAATGGTGCAGCTGGCCTAATCGTAAATATTCCATTGTTAAAATTTAAGGAAGTTTTAGATAACGATAATGTTCCTGTGAATGAATATTACAATACCTTTTATTTAAAGGAAGCATTTGAAGATGCGTTGGATGAAACGTTACGACTGTACGAAGATGATGAAAATAAATATTTAATTCTTTTAGAACTCGCTGATAATGTATACAAACTTTATCCCAAAGAAAGGTTTATTGATTTTTGCCTAAAACTTAGGCCGCATTTTGCTGATTCAAAAAATATACATGGCTTGCTGAGCAGCGATGGATTACGAGATAGCTTTTTCAAGTTTTTCACCGAATACTTAAAATGTGACACTGCAGCTTTTGTGAAAACTCCACAAAACGAATACAGTTTAATTACTGCCATATTGGAAGCTGATTTTAGCGATAAAAGAGCTGCTATTATTTATGGGAATATAAAGAAGAATCAAAATGATTTACCTCCGCTTTTATTTAATGTAAATACACTTGTTGGAAATATTGGAACTGGCAAAGGAGGAAAGAAATTTAGCGAAATAATCCCAAATTCAACAACTGCTCCGGATAGTGCGAATTCAAAAAAAATTACTATTTCAGAAGATTTTAAAATTGTAGATATCACAGATGAACTTAATCGAATAAAACTACCTTAAAATGATCGAATTTATAAAACAACTATTTAAAGATAATAACGCTTTCAACGTTTACACTCTTGATCTTTCGAGCTCAAATTTTTTTGCCGAATCAACTGACATAAATAGGAAAGAATTCTTTTTAATAATTGAAACAGAAGATCTCACTCCTTTTATCAAGGAAACAGAGGAAAGTAGTATTGAAGCGATCTATTCATTATTAATAAAGCAAGGCTTTTACAAGTTGGATTTTAACAAAAATACCGCATTGATCTTTTTGCTGAAAACTAATGCTGTTCAACCTGCCGATAAATTGAAAAGGCAAATTTATGAAATAGAGGAAAATCCATATTTCTTTAAAAAGCACGTTTTGCTTTATACAGACAATCAACTAGCAGATCTTAAGTCTAAGTGTCCGGATGTGTCGCAGGAGAACCTTGAAAGCCTTGTTAATTATATGAATTTTGAAGAGTTTAAAAATGCACCTTATGCCGATAATTATAAAAACCTTTTATTGAATATATATGTAAAGCTTTCATTTCTTAAAACGCCAAGTAAGAAAAAAGAAATTGAAAATTTAACTATCAAAATATCGGAGAGTTTGGAAGCGGCAGAACAGTTTCAAGATTTGGAGACTTTACGATTAAAAGTGCTGGGAGATGATGGAACACAAGATGTTTATGATTTGTTTAATATACCTAAAGCTGTAGTCAATGAATAAATATAAAATTAACAGAATATACCTTGAAAATTTTAAGCTGATTAAAAATAGTTTATCTATTAATGATTTGGCTGAGAAAAATTTCATCGTATTTGATGGCCCCAATGGTTTTGGAAAAACTACCATTTTTGATGCTATTGAAATAGCTTTAACAGGTGAAGTATTTAGGATCTTCGGAACTAATATTGTTCCTGGTAATCAGGGAGCAGATGATTGCGTGTTCTTAAATGATCAAACACGGCCTTTGAAGATTGTAATAGAATTTATTACTGATAGTAGTCAAAAAAAGATACTTTTTGTTTATGGTAAAAATGGTTCAGGATTATCAAAACCCGACAAAAAAGCAAATAACAGAAGTTATTTTAAAAGATATGAGTTAAGCGATTTTGATGATTACAATAAGGCAACTTTGCCATCTGTGGAGCTGACACAGGCAGATATCAATAGTTGGTTCGAGGGTGTGGAATTGGACCGGTATTATAAGTTATACCATTATATACAACAAGCGGAAACAACTTTCTTTTTTAAGCAAAAAGAAGATGATAGGATGAAGCAATTAGGGGTGTTGTTCGATACAAAGAAGGAGGAAGAGGATAAAGCCAAAATAAAAGTTTATTTCGATAAAGTTGTATCTGAGTATAACACACTGTCAAATTCACAAAAAGATAAGAATGCCTTGCTTTTGCAGCTAGAGCCACCTCCGACCGGAGACGTTGCAAGCGAAACAGTTTACCGTCAGATTTTTTCAGGTTTCGAATATGCTCCAGAGTGGGACAATGAAAAATTGCTGAATATCAGAAAGAAAGATTTGCAAGGAATTTCCACACGAGATATTTATAAAATTGAGGTTAACAAATTATCTGAGTTTTTGACCCATTTTGAATCTAACCATGGTGATTTCCAAAATCACAACTTTAATAAAGAAATTGATAATAGAATAGAGAAAACGCAAATTCTAAAGGATGTAGTAAAGGCTTCCGCTTTCATAGAGCATTTGAAATCTATAAAAGATACCTACGAAACTCAAAATATTCGCGTTAAAATTGCGGCTGACTTACAAAAAGAAAACATTCAATCGAAAATTGATAAGATAGATTTTAAATCAATATTAAAAGACTTAAATCAGGAGTTAGAACTTGAAGTATTTGAAGAAAAAATTGAAGCTATACAAAAGCTTGCAGAAAAGGAAACCGAATTATCTGAAATTATTCGGGACTTTGAAAACACAAGGACCAGATTAATAGAGCTATTTAATAATATTATCAAAAAAGAGCCTAAAATCAATGATAAAGAATGCCCACTATGTGGATATGAAAGGGAGGAAGGGTATAAAATATTAATCCAAGAAGTAGAAAATAAGAAAGAACGCATTAAATTACTTCAGGACGATAATGCTTTAGAGCTCACAAAACTGTATGACGATTTTTATAACGTAAGTATAACTCCTTTGGTTGTATTGAATAATGCATATCTGGATAATCCAGTTAATAGGATTAAGAAAGTTTTTTATGATCAGGTGAACATTGATGAATCACGACAAAAAAATGTTACCGGTTTTATGGAATGGGTTAATTCAATTAATATTGATATTTCACAGCATATCTTTAATTTGAATAATGAAGAAGTGGTCGATCTTGATGATAGAGTAGAGAAAATAACTGAAGCGTTGTCGCAAGCAAAAAAATCTATTAATGAGTCATTTAATTTTGATTTATTCAATAGTGTCTTTGAAGAAATATTTGAAAAAGATGCTGAAAAGGTTAAATTAATTACTCAAGAAGCTATAAGTACTAAAATTAAATATATTGATCAGGAATATTTTAAAGGAAACCAGGAAGAGAAGGAGCGGCTTACTAATGAAATTAATTTTATAAATAATGAGCAGCTTCCAAAGCTTGATGAATCAAGAAAAAAATTAAATTTTATTCTTGATATTTATGATGCTAAAATTCATGATCATCGTATTGAGATTGCTAAAAATATTGAAATTCCTTTTTTCATATACAGTAGCAAGATTTTGCAAAACTTTGAAAAGGGAGTTGGAGTGTTTATCCAGTTCAAACAATCCAGTAGAACAGAAAATTTGAAATTTACTCAGGGGATGGACACGTCTCATGATGTTCTATATTCTATGAGTTCGGGTCAATTAGCTGCATTAGTTATAGCTTTTACATTAGCAATGAATAAAATTTACGATAAAAGTACAATTGGAATGTTGTTAATAGATGACCCTGTTCAGTCAATGGACGAAATAAATATGGCTTCATTAGTAGATTTGATTAGAAATGATTTTGCTCACAAACAAATCATTTTATCTACGCATGAAGAGGATATTTCTGCATTTATGAGGTTTAAATTCCATAATTTTAACAGAAAGACACACTCTGTAAACATGAAAAAGGAGCAGTTTGACCTGTTTTTAAACTAATTATATTCAGGAATAGCGCGCTTAAGGGTGATTTTTTATATCTTTGAATTATCAATGAAAACCTCATTATCTCATCTTCCCGAACACAAGCAAGCCGAGCTACAAGCGATTGTAACGGCCTTGATTCCTCGTTTTGCGGAGATAGAGATGATAATTTTGTTCGGATCATATGCCCGTGGAACCTGGGTGGAAGATAAATATGTGGAAAAGGGTACGACTTACGAATATAAATCTCATTACAATTTAAGTAAAACGGACAATCGGATAGCGATACGCTTACACGATCTATTCCGGGAGGCTGAACAAATTAAAGATGGATACTCTGGTTATCCGATTTTCCAAGGAATTGTAGTCAAGGTCAACGAGTTTTCCGAAAGATATGTTTCCTAAAATATGCGCGTAGCTTGTCATCGCATACATAAACATACGTTCCTTTGATTCCACGGAATAGAAGAGTTTTATAGATGTTTAAAATATATTCATTCAGCTCTTCCGGGTTTTTAATGCCGCTTTTCCCTTTTATATCAAAATAGTTTTCAGCTTTTATAATAATCTTATTTAGAGTAAGATCATAAGATATTTCATCTCCAAATATAAGTCCAGTATAATTAAGATCATATCCTTGAGTAGTATGGATGCAGCCCACCTCATTCACCGAATTATCCGAATTGATCCAATCCTTGTTCGTGCTGTTCCATTTGAATTTTAATCCTTCAATATTTATATCAGTCGTATTTTTGGTTTTCGACTTCCACCTCCAGGAATAGCCTGCTACCAGACGGCAAAGACCAAACTGTGCTTCTTTCTTTTTAAGCTGGGTTTGGAGTTGTTTCAAAGAATCGAATAATGTAAACTCATAATTTTTATCCTTAAATACAGACTTTGATCCAAGATTACAATTCAATAGGCGATCTATATAATTAATATAGTCGTTTCCGCCATTTACCCTGAGTTGTGATTTCAGCCTGAGCGGTGAAACAGATTGTTTCTTTAATGCTTCAAAATGTTGCTTCGGAATGTCTGATGGTTTAATCGACTGCGCCTGATCATAAAAAAAGATCTGGTGTTTACTTTGTTTTACAATCCAATCTAATTCAGTTCCATTAGCCCCAAATCCAAGCCGTGCATTACAATCATCGAAACTTTTGTAGTTTGTGATGTTGACCCGCTGTCTCAGGCGATGTGCTTCATCAACAACTAAAATATCATATTTATTTTTTGCGACTTCAGAAGGTCCGATTACCATCTTGGAATCGAGGCCTTTCACTCCCTTAAACACTTTTTGCAGTGTTTTTCTCAGGGAAGTCATTGGAATAACTAAAGCTATTGAAAGCTTAGGGTATTTTCCTTGTAAAGACTCTGAAAGTTCAATTTCTTCTATACTTACTGCATCTAAATCTTCTTTTTCTTGTGGAAGGTAGTAGCTTTTAAGTAATTTGATTAAATAGACGGCTAGAATTGTTTTTCCAGTACCGGCACTGCCCTCTACAAATAATGAATTGGATGAAGTAGTACTCTGCGTGTTACTAACTAGAAGCCGCAGTAATTTAATGACCGCCTCATGCTGATCAACGGTTAATGCTTTATAAGGAGAATATTTAAAAACATCAGAATTGTCAATCGTACGTAGGGGTAAATCGGCAAGTTTGTGTTTCCTCAGATCACTCCAGATTGTTTTGAATAACTCCCTGTATAGATTACTTTGGTAATAGTTGTGGCTAACTAGTCCCGCATTGCCATTCTGTAATTTGTATTTGCCATCAGCCGACATATATTTTATCAAACTGGATTCAATATCAAGAGCCGCAGATTTGTTGAAGTATCCACAAGTAATCAAATGAAGGGTCTTTAGGGAATGGCGGGTAGGATTCAACAAATGATTTTGGATACGGGAAATTGCATTTGTGGATTCTCCGACATACGCTTCTTTTTTCTGTATTCCACTAAGAACATAGATGAGGGGCCAAAGATCTTTTACGAATTTGTCATTTTCAATTTCTTTGATAGTGTCAGGACCAAATGAGTATTCCGCAATTCTGACAAGTGGCCGACTTTTCATAATTCATCATATTTTTTAGCATTGCCCTTGGCTTTGTCTACTGGATACTTTTCTGCATTGAGTTTTAATTTGTCTAAAACGATTTTCCTTACGTCAAAATTATGTTTATGAGCCAATAAAAATGTATAGGCAAAAATATCGGCTAATTCTGTTTTCAGTTTGTCAATATTAACCTCTTCTGATTTTTTCCATAAAAACAATTCGTTTAATTCGCCTGCCTCAATAGATATAGCCAGTGCGAGATCTTTTGAATTATGAAACTGTTCCCAGTCTCTTTCATCACGGAATTTTATTAATGCTTCTGTTATATCTTTAATATCGTTCATGATTCAAAATTTGAATTTTACTTACTTCCCGATACAAAACCTGCTAAAGATATTCGCCAGCAGATCATCGGAAGAGATCTCACCTGTAATCGTCCCCAAATAATGCAAAGCCTGGCGGATATCCATTGCCAGGAAATCACCGCTTACATTATGATTCAATCCTTCAAGCACTTTTATCAAAGCTGAATTAGTATGACGCAATGCCTCCACATGCCGGGCATTGGTAACGATTGTTTCAGTAAGATTCACAGTGCGGTTATCAAATAATTCAACCATGTGCTTTTTGAAAGTATCAATTCCGGTTCTTTCTTTCGCGGATATGAAAAGCATTCCAGGATAAGCAGAAAATTCCTTCTTTGTATATTCAAGATCTTCTTTATCGATCTTGTTTGCTACCAGCACTAATTGGGAGTTGTGAAGATGCGGAGTGATATCATCAACAATCAGTTTTAATTCCGAAGCAGTGATCTCATGAGCATCGAACAGGTAAATTGCAATAGAGGAAAGCTTGATCTGCTCGTATGTTTTCTCTACACCTATGCTTTCAATGATGTCATTCGTTTCACGGATCCCCGCTGTATCAATGAACCGGAACTGGACACCTTCAATGTTGATCTCATCTTCGATCACATCACGTGTAGTCCCGGGAATGTCGGAAACAATCGCCCGTTCTTCCTCCAGCAAAGCATTCAGCAAAGTGGATTTGCCCGCATTCGGTTTTCCAACAATCACAACAGGAATCCCGTTCTTGATCACATTTCCCACTTCAAACGAATCGATCAGTCGCTGTACTATCCGTTGAATGGAACTCACTAAATTTTTCAGGTCCGTCCGGTCGGCAAACTCCACATCTTCTTCCGCAAAATCAAGTTCTAATTCTATCAGTGATGCAAAATCGATCAGGTTCTGACGAAGGGTTTTGATCTTATTTGAAAACCCTCCCCGCATCTGTTGCATTGCCACCTGGTGAGATGTCGCAGAGTTGGAAGAGATCAGGTCGGCCACAGCCTCTGCCTGGGAAAGGTCCAGCTTACCGTTCAAAAATGCACGAAGTGTAAATTCGCCCTGGTTGGCCATCCTTGCCCCGTGTTTAATGAACAGCTGGATGATCTGCTGCTGTATGAACGGGGAGCCATGACAGGAAATTTCAACCGTGTTTTCGCTTGTATAGGAATTAGGGGCTTTGAATAAGCTGACCAGGACTTCATCAATAATGATGTCTCCATCGTGAATCACCCCAAAATGAATAGTATGTGAAGCAACACCGTTAAGGTCTTTCTTCTTCAGGCTTTTTGTGCCGAAAACTCCGCTACAGATCTCAATGGCTTTTTCGCCCGAAAGGCGGATTACACCAATCGCGCCAATTCCCTGCGGTGTGGCGAGTGCAACAATTGTATCTTTATTTAAAGTGTTAGTCAAAACGGAGTGTTACGGTTATTTTAAGCCTAAGCATCCAAATTTAACCAAATTTTCCCTCCTGTCCAGTCTAAATCCCCTATTTAACCGAATAAGCCGGTAAACCATTCTGAAAAGCAAAAAAATCCTTGTCAATAACACTCTAAAAACATACTTTAGCACTCGCAAAATCTGGAAATTAACAATTCTACAAATCAACAATTTAGAAAATGAGTGTATTAGTAAATAAACAGTCGAGAATAATTGTGCAGGGCTTTACAGGTACTGAAGGTACTTTTCATGCCGGACAAATGATCGAGTACGGATCGAACGTAGTTGGCGGAGTTACCCCTGGGAAAGGCGGATCTACGCATCTTGAAAAGCCTGTTTTTAATACTGTGAAAGAAGCTGTTGAAAAAGCAGGGGCTGACGTTTCCATTATTTTTGTTCCACCGGCTTTTGCTGCAGATGCGATCATGGAAGCTGCTGAAGGCGGGATTAAAGTTATTATCTGTATCACCGAAGGAATTCCTGTGAAGGATATGATCCAGGTGAAGGAATATTTAAAAGGAAAAGAATGCCGGTTGATCGGGCCTAACTGCCCGGGTGTTATTTCAGCGGAAGAGGCTAAGGTTGGTATCATGCCTGGCTTCGTTTTCAAAAAAGGAACTGTAGGTATCGTTTCTAAATCGGGAACGTTAACGTATGAAGCGTCTGACCAGACAGTTAAAGCCGGTTTGGGTATTACGACTGCTATCGGTATTGGCGGAGATCCTATCATCGGAACTACAACAAAACAAGCTGTTGAATTATTAATGAACGATCCTGAAACTCATGGTATCATCATGATCGGTGAGATTGGCGGAAATCTTGAAGCAGATGCAGCCCGCTGGGTGAAAGCTGACGGTAACCGCAAGCCGGTTGTTGGTTTTATTGCCGGTGAAACAGCTCCTAAGGGACGTACCATGGGCCACGCAGGTGCTATTGTCGGTGGCGCTGATGATACTGCTGAAGCCAAGAAAAAAATCATGCGCGAATGCGGGATCATTGTTGTGGATTCTCCTGCGGATATCGGGAAAGCAATGGCGAAAGCTCTTGCCGATGATGTGCGCAAAGCAAGTCCTCATCACCACGCGAACAGGGTAGATTAAGATTAATATTAAGGATAATAAAAAACGCCCATTGGAAACCAATGGGCGTTTTGCATTATTATACTCTTCTTGTTAAACTCTCTTCAATTATTTCTTTTTCCCTAACTGGTAAGTCAGCGCCAGTAAAAGGCCACCCGTAGCGGCATTGGTATTTGCCTGTTCTTTATAGAAGAAAGGATCACTAAGATTGCGGCCCATTGCATCCACACCTTTAATGTCGGTGAAGCTATAGCCTAAACGGAGCCCGACATTCATTGACAGTGGACTTTCCCCGAATTTGATCTTCGCACCGAATCCCATCACTGCAGAAAAGAAAGAAGACGCATAATCACTTGTCACCATAGTATCTGCACTAAACCCATCCCCGCTGTATTTGTACTGGGCGGAAGAGACCAGGTTATACTGCGGCCCAAGCTCAAAATAGAGAATATCTGATTTCAGTTTGAAAAGGACAGGAATTTGAATTGTTTTGAGGTTCACGGAAGATTTGTAGTTGTATGTTTTCATAACAGCCCCTGAAGAATCTTTAATTTCGTATTTACCCGCATAACCACCGATGTGATTGCCCATCAAGCCTTCAATTCCTACACCTACCTTTCCAAAATAAGCGTTAAACCCCAATCCATAGTTGATCCCGATCCCATTCGCATAATCCTGCTCATCACCGCGATCTGAAATGTTCTTGTTAAAAAGCCATGTGGAATTCCCCAGGCCTTTCAACTGGATCTCATATGTGTTTTCTTTGGCAGGTTTGGCGTCCTGGGCAAAAGTGAATAATGTTAAAGCGACAAATGTCCCGGTAAGTAAAAGTTTTCTTTTCATATGTTTAGTTTTTTTGTTTGATTAATTGGTGACCTTTTTACGATAAGGGTGAAATGAAGTTTCTTCAATTCGCTGTTACCCGATTATATAACTACCAAATGTTGAATACCTACGATAAGTCTTTCCCCACCCGGAGCCTTGATATTTATGAAATAACAGTGCCAGCGGAAATAAGGTGGGTAGGACATTCCCTAAATAAGCCTCTTTTTGTTTCCCTAGCACGCGTTTTTAATTATCTTTGGATCACTTTATACAGAAGTTTAATAGAATCACAGGTTTTTATATTTTAACTCAAATTTTAGCAGGAAAATGAAATTACTTGAAGGAAAAGTTGCTCTTATTACCGGTGCATCCCGTGGCATTGGTCGGGGAATTGCTTTGCGCTTTGCAGAACAGGGAGCCAGCGTGGCTTTCACTTATTTGTCATCCGTTGAAAAGGGGGAAGCACTGGCAAAAGAACTGGAAGCATATGGTGTAAAAGCAAAAGGTTACCGTTCGGATGCCGCTGATTTTAAAGCAGCCGATGAATTGGTAACTTCAGTAGTAGCCGATTTCGGTACAATCGATGTCCTTGTTAATAATGCGGGGATCACCCGGGATACATTGCTGATGCGCATGAGCGAGCAGCAGTGGGATGAGGTAATGAATGCTAATCTTAAATCGGTATTCAACCTTACAAAAGCGGTGCAGAAGCCAATGCTGAAGCAGCGTAAGGGATCGATCATCAACATGAGCTCGGTGGTAGGGGTGAAGGGGAATGCGGGACAATCAAATTATGCGGCCTCAAAAGCCGGGATCATAGGCTTCACTAAATCGGTGGCACTTGAATTAGGATCCCGCAACATCCGCAGCAATGCGATAGCCCCGGGCTTTATAGAAACAGAAATGACAGAAGTTCTTGACCCAAAAGTGGTCCAGGGCTGGAGAGATACTATTCCATTGAAGCGTGGTGGTTCTGTAGATGACATTGCAAATGCCACGATCTTCCTTGCTTCGGATATGAGCGCTTACATTACCGGGCAAACGATAAATGTTTGTGGCGGTATGTTAACCTAGTAAAATCCAGACTTTAAAATTACGATCTGTGTGTAAACACATTTTTCGGTTAATTGATCGCGTTCCTGAGTGGTAAATATTCTTAGCGCCTTACGCCCTGGCGGTAAAAAATAAATGAATATAGTTTTCGAATATCCATCATGGTTCCTCATATTCTGCGTCCTGGCAGGGTTTGCATATGCATTCATCCTTTACCGGAAGGATAAGAAGTTTAATGAATCTTCTGCCTGGCTTGTCAGGTCAATGGCCGCTTTCAGGTTCCTTGCTGTCACCATTCTTGCCTTGTTGTTATTGTCGCCTCTTTTAAGAACGATCGATCGCCAGGTGGAAAAGCCTGTCATCATTATCGCCCAGGATAACTCCCAGTCGCTTATTGTAAATAAAGACTCTGCCTTTTACAAGACTGAATATAAAAAGAACCTGCAAAAGCTTATTGATGAGCTGAGTGAGAAATACACCGTCTCCTCTTATGCCTTTTCAGATCGCCTGAAGGAACTCCCTGTCGCTGATTCATTAGCTTTTTCCGGGAAACAAACCGATATCTCAACCCTTTTCAATGAGATAGAAACACGTTACAGCAACAGGAATGTTGGCGCAGTAATACTGGCTACCGACGGGCTTTACAACAAAGGCGCAAACCCGGTTTATTCGGCATCCGGATTAAAGATCCCGGTATATACCATAGCATTGGGTGATACAACCGTGAGGAAAGACCTGTTCATTTCACGCGTTGATCATAACCGGATAGCGTATTTAGGAAACAGGTTCCCCTTCGAAATTCTGATTGATGCGAAACAATTAAAAGGAAAGACATCCACACTGACTGTAAGCAAGGGCAATGCAACTCTTTTCACACAGGCAGTAAACATAAACAGCGATGCATTTACAATTACTGTCCCTGTTCTTATCGAGGCCGCAGAAACCGGGCTGCAGCATTATAAGGTACGTCTTGGCGGTGTTGAAGGTGAGGCCAATCTGATGAACAATGTGCGCGATGTATTTGTAGATGTGCTGGATGCACGGCAGAAGATCCTGATCCTCGCAGAAGCACCGCATCCGGACGTGGCTGCCATTAAAGAATCATTACTGGAAAACCAGAACTACGAGGTCGAGAGTTATACAGTGGATGCGTTTGATAAGCCACTAAAAAAATATAACCTGGTTATCCTTCACAAACTCCCTTCTGCAAGAACTAATGCGGGAAAGATCATCTCGGAACTGGATGCTGCAGGCATCCCGGTGTGGTCTGTGTCAGGTGCGGGAGTTGTATTGAAGAGCGATCTTGGTATAGCAGCAATAGCTTCAAGATCAAATGAGTGTGAGCCTGTTTTGGACGAAAATTTCCCCTTGTTTACAATTAGTGAGGAGTTAAGCAAAGCTGTTTCGGATTTCCCTGCGGTTGTTTGTCCTTTTGGAAACGCTGCCGCTGAAAGCAGCAGTAATGTATTGTTTTACCAGCGCATCGGTATAGTCGACACCAAAACCCCATTACTGGCATTCAATACGAATGGTGAAAACAAATCCGCAATTTTCAGCGGAGAAGGTCTTTGGAAATGGCGTTTGCAGGATTTTGCCTCACACGGCAATCATGATCTTTTCAACGAGCTTGTTTCTAAAACCGTGCAGTACCTGTCCGTAAAAGTAGACAAGAGCTTTTTCAGGATCATTACTAAGAATAATTTCCTGGAAAATGAGCCTATTGAAATGGAAGCGGAAGTGTACAATCAAAGTTACGAGCTGATTAATGAGCCTGAAGTAAGTATCGTGGTTACAAGCGCGGATAATAAAAAATACCCTTTCACATTTGCGCGGACAAATAGCGCTTACAGGCTGAATGCCGGAATGATGCCCGTAGGTGAATACAGCTTCGAAGCGCGCGTCAAGGTAGGGGAGAAGATCTATACCCAGAAAGGTGAATTCAGTGTGAGCCCGCTCCAGATGGAATTTACCAACACAACAGCGGATCACCAGATGTTATATACGCTTGCCGGAAAACATAACGGTGAAATGATCTATCCTGATGAAATGAATAAGCTTTCCGAAAAATTAAAGGCGAGGGAGGATATAAAATCAATTTCTTATTCTGAAAAAAAGCTGAATGACCTTATCAACCTGAAATGGATCTTCTTTATTATCCTTTCTCTTATAAGTGCTGAATGGTTCATGCGGAAGCGCAATGGTGCATACTAGATTCTCCCTCTAAAGAAAATGACCGAAGCTTCAAATAGAAAATACAGCCTTCTCTCTGTCTTCTTCATTTTTGTCTTCATCCTGAGTATATTCTTCTCATTCAATATCTGGAGAAAGAACAGGATCATTATTGACGCGCCAAGCTATTATACTTATCTGCCAGCCGTCTTTATTCATCATGATCTTTCGCTTGGTTTTATTGATAAAGATCCCGATTTTTTCAGAAATGTAATCTGGTATTATAAAATTGAAAACGGAAAAAAGCTGATCAAGCATCCCATGGGGATCAGCCTTGCGCTTTCCCCGTTTTTCCTTGCCGGGCATGTGGCAGCCAAAGTAACCGGCGGCAGGCAGGATGGGTATTCTTTATGCTATCAGAATGCAGTAAGCATTGGTGTGTTGGTTTACCTCGCGATTGGACTTCTTTATCTCAGAAAGCTGCTCCTGGTTATGTTTTCGGATAAGATTACCGCTTTAACTCTTGTAGGCCTTGTGATCGGCACCAACCTTTTGTGGTATTCAACCATAGAAGGATTAATGCCCCATGCGATCTCCTTTTCATTCATTTGCGTTTGTCTTTTCCACTTTTATGAATGCCTCAGGTCAGGAGGGGCAAAAAATCTTTTTGCTTTTGCATTTCTGTTTGGATTAATTATCCTGATCCGGCCCCTCGCGATCACATTACTGGTGTATTTTATTACGGCAGCGATTGTTTCCAAAGGAGGTTTAAAAGGTTTCATTGCATACCTGAAACCGCAATGGAAATACATTATTCCTGCTGCTCTTATTGCAGTTTCCATCTTTTCATTACAGATGTTCTATCTTAAATATGCCACCGGGAAATGGCTTTATGATGTATATATCGATGAACATTTTGTATTCAGCAGTCCGCAAATGCTGCCCTTCCTTTTCAGCTTCCGCAAAGGGATCTTTATTTATACCCCGGTGCTGATCTTTTCTGTTATCGGCCTGGTTTGGTTATACAGGAAGAGACGGGATGTTTTTTACGGGACAATCATAATAATGCCACTGACCGTATTCCTGCTCTCATCGTGGTGGGCCTGGAGCTATGGAATCAGCTGGGGTATCCGGCCAATGATAGATTATTATGCATTGCTGGCTATTCCACTTGCTGCAGGATTTTCCATGTCATTCTCGAAAGGAAGAATCCTTGCAGGGTTCTCAGGGGTAATAATATTTCTGTTTATAATCCTGAATCTTTTCCAGACCTGGCAATATAAAAACGGCCTTATCCATTATGATGACATGACCAGGGAGTCTTATTTCAAAGGTTTTTTCCAGACAGAGAAAAGCCTTGAGTGGCTCGATCTTCTTAGTCCTTACGATTGGGACAGGAGGATCAGGGGCTTGCCGCAGATAGAATATAATAAGGAGTATATACAGGCTTCATTCGGAAAGTATCCTGTTTATTTAAGAGGATATAATCTCCAGATAGTAACAGTCAATGCAAAGGCTCAGCATGCCGTAGCTGCATATATGAAAGCTCCGGGCCCTGGTTCCTGGTTTGATATCGAACCCTCGGGGGAGGATATAATTTCTTTTCGCGCAGGCAACGGATATTACCTGACCGTGAGTGGATCCTATGATAATGCTTTAATAGCGGATGCCGCATTTATAGGTGAAAAGGAAAAATTTCATATCACTTATCTTTCAGATAACCGGGTCGCCCTGAAAGCATGGAACGGGAAGTATGTGGCCGTGTCCCCTGATTTCCCGAATATATTATTTGCAAGCTCATCAGAAGTCAGCCAGAAGGAAACATTTCGTTTATTTGTGAAAGAATAAGGGAAGGTGGAGAACAAAAAAAAATATTTCAATGATATTTCCAGTAAGCGCATTAAACAGCGCAGGGCAAAAAGCTATTACTGGAACGACATTACGCGTTATTGCGAATATTTTATCCATGAGGATATGTCGGTCCTTGAGATTGGATGCGGAACAGGTGAATTACTCAATGATATTAAGGCGAAGAGGAAAACAGGAATAGATTTCAGTGAAGGAATGATCGCTGAAGCGAAAAAGCAGTTTCCTCAATTAGAGCTTTACGTAATGCCGGCAGAGAGAATTGAGTTCAATGAGAAGTTTGATCTTATTATACTTTCCAACCTGATCGGTTACCTGGACGATATACAGGATGTATTTACAAAGCTTCACAGGATCTGTCACAGCAGTACGAAGATTATTATTACATATTACAATTTTTTATGGGAGCCCTTGCTTAAATTCGGTGAGCTCATCGGGTATAAAACAAAGACTCCGGTTCAGAACTGGCTGAGCCTTGCTGAGATCAACGCGCTTCTTGACCTTTCGGGATTCAAAGTGTACCGAAATTCCCGGAACATGATCTTCCCGGTTTACATTCCGCTTATTTCCGGATTGCTTAACGATGTGCTTGCCAAATTCCCCTTTTTCCGGCTGCTAAGCATCAATAATTTCACGTTCGCAAAATCCGACAGGCAGGCAGGTGCAAATAAGCAGTTGAACGATTATTCAGTATCGGTTATAATTCCCGCCCGTAATGAAAGCGGGAATATTGAGAACGCGGTTAAAAGAATTCCTGCAATGGGGAATCATACCGAGATCATTTTCATAGAAAGCAATTCTTCAGATGATACATGGAACAAAATTGAAGAGGTTCAGAAGAAGTATACCGCAGCTCATGATATCAGGATTGCACAATGCGACAGACCTGGGAAGAACCACGCGGTGAGAATGGGATTTGAAATGGCCAAAGGAGACATACTCATGATCCTCGATGCTGATCTTACAGTGCCGCCGGAGGACCTGCCTAAGTTCTATGAAGTGATCGCTTCAGGCAAAGGTGATTTTGTTAACGGGTCGAGGCTGGTGTACCGGATGGACAAGAAAGCAATGCGTACTATTAACCTGGTCGGGAATAAATTCTTTAGTATGGCTTTTACCTGGCTTCTCGACCAGCGGTTTAAAGATACGTTGTGCGGCACAAAAGTACTTTTCAAAAAAGATTATGAACGCCTTGCCATCAACAGAAGGTTCTTTGGCGAATTTGATCCGTTTGGGGATTTTGACCTGCTCTTCGGTGCACATAAGTTGAATCTCTGCATCGTGGAATTGCCCGTTCATTACAAAGAGCGGACTTACGGAAGGACTAATATTTCCAGGTTCAGGCATGGGCTGATCCTTCTTAAAATGTGCTTCTTCGCGGCCAGGAAGATTAAGTTCAGGTAGATTAACAGCCTGCGGCAAACCTTTCCCAAGGCTCGTAACCATCATTTGTCTCCTGTTTCATCCGGTTCATCTATTTTTTAACTTTTTGTTGTTGGAATGCATAAATTAAATCCTTAATTTTATAGAATACACAAAACACTATTATGGTAACAACAGACACCATTTCAATTAATGTTCAGAAAACGGCAAAGTCACGGATCAATGAACTTGATTACAATCACATTACTTTCGGAAAATTATTTTCCGATCATATGTTCCATGCAGATTTCGAAAATGGTGTTTGGAATAATCCCAGTATAGTCCCTTACGGTGCAATTCCAATGAGTCCGGCTATCTCCGCACTGCATTACGGGCAGGCAATTTTTGAGGGAATGAAAGCTTATAAGAACGACAAAGGCGAGGTTTCGCTTTTCCGTCCCCTCGATAACCATAAGCGCATTAATATTTCTGCGGAAAGAATGGCGATGCCTTCAATAACAGAAGAAGTATTCATGGAAGGATTGAAACAGCTTGTCGCCCTGGATAAAGACTGGGTGCCAAACGGTGACGGGGCTTCATTGTACATCCGTCCCTTTATTATCGGGACTGATGAGTTCATTGGAGTGAAACCTTCTGATAACTATCGTTTTTATATCATCACATCTCCGGCCGGAAAATATTATAACGAGCCGGTGAAAGTACTGGTTGAAACAACATATATCCGTGCAGTTGAAGGAGGAGTCGGTTATGTAAAAGCTTCCGGGAACTACGGACGTTCATTGTTCCCGACAAGGCTTGCACAGCAGCGGGGCTACCAGCAGATCATCTGGACGGATGCGCGTAATCATCGTTACCTTGAAGAATCAGGGACAATGAACCTGATGATTGTTATAGATGACGTATTAATCACACCTCCGATCGGGGATACAATCCTTGCGGGAATTACCCGTGACAGTGTTCTAACACTTGCCCGCGACTGGAAAATGAAAGTTCAGGAACGTAAGATCAGCATTGATGAAGTTATTGATGCTCATAAGCGCGGTACACTTGAAGAAGCTTTTGGAACAGGAACTGCAGCTACAATTGCACATATCTCTACGATCGGCTTTGAAGGGAAAGATTATGTCCTGCCACCGGTGTCAGGAAGGATTTTCTCTAACAGAGTAAGCCAGGAACTTGAAAATATACGTAAAGGCAAATCAGAAGATAAACACAACTGGATGTATAAGATCGGTTAGAATATATAGTTGAATTATGAAACGCTCCCGGAAACGGGAGCGTTTTTTTTACCTGGTGTTTTTTCTGAATAATTTTATCACACCGTTCAGGATGTTTTCTTTCCTCATGAGCCCGCGCCATCCTTCTTTCACGAGTATAAACCCCGAGATGCTGATCAGTATAAAAGGGAATGGCCATAAGTTATAAAAGGTGCCACCGATCAGGACAATGATAATTATAAAGCCGATACACATCCCGCAGGCAAAGAATAAGTTGTAAAAAAAAGGAGAACGGTTATAATAATCTTCGTCTGTTTTCTCTTTATATGCAGCTTTAAAGCTGTTCCAGTCGTAATGAAAATTCGGGTTGCTGTAGGTGTCGTTCTTTACGGAAGATCCGTAATAATGCTTCTTACGTTCGGCATCAGCCTTAGCGGCATCTGCAAAATTGAGCTTTACATCGTGCAAATAACGTTTTTGTTCATCGGTAAGCACTTCATACGCTTCATTAACTACAGCAAATACTTCGTTGGCTTTTGGAGAATTGTTAACATCAGGATGTACGAGCTTGGCTTTGTTCCTGTATGCTTTTTTAATCTCCTCCTGGCTGGCGGTGCGGGATACTTCTAATATTTTATAAAAATCATACAATAGGAACCGGGTTGAAAATAAGGATCTTTCAGTCTTAGCGAGGAACATTTTAGGATAACTGTACGCCTCTTAACAAATTTATGGATTTTTTTCGGGAAAACGTCTATACAGAAAAGGAGGCAAAAATGAGATCATTGGTATTTATCTTTATTTGGTTGTTCTTCGCGCTGGTTCCAAGCTTAAAGGCCCAGAAAACAGTAGTCCTTGGTCCCGTAACTGTAACTGCAGAAAGAAAAGCCGACACCGTATTCGGAACATGGAAGTTTAGTGTGGCAGATTATGAATTTCATGAAAACAAACTGGTACTTCTCACGTTCACTAAAAGTCTTGCAAAGCCCAGCGTAATGCTGGTGAATGAGGCTATGACGGTTTTATCTTCATTCCAGGTGCCTGATGAAGCCGTAAAGCTGTATAAGGATTATATGGGCTTCATAAATGTGATCTGTAAGGAAAATGTATTCAGGGTGAAGATAAATAACGACCGGATCAGCCTTGCATCCCTTCCGGTAGATCAGTTCAATTCCCGGATCCTGCCATGTGTTGATACGATCGGGCATGATATTTATTTTTCGGATTACAGCAGGGATTATCCTGAATTCACCTATTATGCTTTTAACACAGCAGACAGTTCTGTACATCCTTTCAAAACGGTAACGGATAAGGAGTTGATGAAAGGATATAATATGGAGTATTACTTTCTAAAACCTAAGGACAAGCTTTATGCAAGGAAGCTTGCAAGCGAATACAATGTTGATAAGCACAGGATCGCAGCCGTAATGAGCGGGCTTACAAACAGTATTTTTTATACGCCACTGTATGCACCATTGTTTATTCTGAATGATACCATCCTGGTGTTCGATCACTACAGCAACGCGATCTTATCTTACAATAAAAAACATGAACTGCTGGATTCAGTAAATATCGATTATCATCATCCCAGGAGCTGGCGTGAATGGAAACATGAAGTAATAGTTGATAAGGAAAGCCATAAAGTGTATGCGCTTTACCAGAAGAATGGTTTTTATTACCTGAAGCACATCGATCTTAAAACAGGGAAGATCATGGGATCATTTAAATTACTGAACCAGTACGCGGAACATATCCGGGTAAAAAACGGTTATGTTTATTATGTTTACCGTCCTTTTGAATCCCTCCAGGAGCAGTTTGTTTATAAAGAATTAATCAGGAACTGAGGTATTTATGGTTTGATTTTTGTAAGTTTATGAGAAATAAAAATCAAAAAATGAAAAAAGCAGTTTTATTCTCCTCTTTCGCCATTATCGGTTTGATTACACTGGGTTTTCGCCTGGGCATAAGCCCGGAGCTTGAAATCGGTAAAGCTATGCCGTCAGGAGATGTAAAGATGATGGATGTTAGCGGTAAAGAAGTGTCCCTTAATGATGTAAAATCCGAGAATGGCCTCCTCGTTATATTTTCATGTAATACCTGTCCTTATGTAAAGCTCAGCGAAAGCCGCATAAAAGAGCTTGGAGCTCTTACAAAACAAAATAAGGTAGGAATGGTACTCGTAAATTCGAATGAGGCTCAGCGTTTGGAAGACGATTCATTTGATGCAATGAAAAATTATGCAAAAGCCCAGGGATATACGTTCAGTTATGTCTTGGATAAGAACTCGATCGTTGCAGACGCATTTGGTGCCACCCGCACGCCTCATTGTTTTCTTTTTGATAAATCCGGGAAACTGATTTATCGTGGCGCCATTGATGATAATATCAAGGAGGTAAGCGATGCAAAGGAGCATTACCTTAAGGATGCTATTACATCAGCTGCTACAGGCAAACCCATCAGAAATAATTCTACAAAATCGGTAGGATGTACCATTAAACGGCTGGAATAACAATTTCAAAAAAAGATTAGATCGAAGATTTAATCTTTTTTTTTGCGGACTTGCAATGCTCTCCATTAGTTTTGATATTGAAATATGAGATCAAGATTTTTAGCAGTGTTAACAATACCTCTTTTACTTTCTTTTGTCTCAGGAGCAACAAAGAGAAATCACCTTTATGAAATGAACCTGAAAGGCCGTGTTCATATGTGTACAGAAGTACAGTATGAAGCGGTTATAAGAGATGGTGAAGTTGAGAAAGGCATGGAGCTGGGCTGGGCCCGTTCCTATTTCTTTAACGAAAATGGCTTTAAAACGGAAGAGATCCTCGCTCACAAAGATGGTAGTGATGCATCAAAGGCTATATACAGTTATGACAGGGGAGGAAAAAGGCTGGAAGTAAATACTTTTCATCCTGACGGCAAGCCAAAGCAGGTAATAAGATCGAAGTACAACCGGAATGGTTTTGAGCTGGAGAGAGCAGTAGAAGATTCGAACGGGACCGGGGATAACTGGAATACCTCTTATGAATATGACCGGGATGGAAAGATAACAGAGGAGATCATTGTTCGTAATGGCGGTAAGCCGACAAAGATTTTCTACGCATACGATGATGCAGGATTTCTTGTACAAACAAAGCAGGTAGAGCCTGATGGAAGGGTTTCGGTTTTACGCGTATTTAAATATGATGAGAACGGCAATAAAAAAGAGATGCAGGAAGTGTTGAACGGCATAACGAAGGAGAATCATACCTACACCTATGTCATCGATCGTTATGGTAACTGGATCAGGCAAACTGACAAAGTAGAAGGGAAGGCCGTGGTAATAACTGAAAGAGAAATAAAATATTTTTATCCTGCAGTATTCTCCAATTAAGTTATTTCTTTTCCTTATAGTGATATTCCTTCAGTAAAAGATCGATGTCTTTTATCAGCTGGTCAACATCCGTAGAATCTGTGCCGTCATAATATCCCCTTATCCGTTTGTCTTTATCGATCAGTGCGAAGTTCTGAGTATGAATAAAATCATCGGGGCCGCCATCACCTTCCTGCGCATCTAAAAAATAACCTGTCCTCGCCACTCCATAGAGTTGTTTTTTATCACCTGTCACAAACATCCACTGCCTGCTGTCAGCATTATGCCTGGTGGCGTATTCCTTAAGCTGTTTAACAGAATCTATCTCAGGATCCACAGTATGTGAGAGGAATTTAACTTCATAGTTCCCTTTGAATTTATTATACACACGCTCCATCTGGCGGCTCATTACGGGACAAATGCTGTGACATGTGGTGAAGAAAAAGTCGGTTACATAAACGCTCCCTTCAAGATCTTTACCGCTGATGCTCCTGCCGTCCTGGTCAGTAAAATTGAATTCGGGAATTGTGTGGTAAGTGGTATCTGTTTTTCCATTCTTGGATTCGTATTCTTTAGGACCGAAAATCGCAAGGTAACGGAGAGGCTTTGAATTGTCGTGCAGGAAAAAAGCATAGACAAAGACCCCTGCTGCCAGCAGCAGTACGAAGATGTTGACTACCCGTGAAGGATTGATCTTTTTTGTATTCCCGGTATCCATATTATTTTTTTTGATCTTTAATTAACGTGATTTTTTCAATCTCTGCCCTGAGGAATCCGTAGCTGAGCTTCTTCTCATAAAATTCGCGATATGCTTTTTGATTGTTCAGTATAAGTGTTCCCGGGATCGCACCCGTCCATTTCTCAGATATTTTCGGAATAAAGTAATTCCCGTTGACTTCGTCCAGGAGATAAACTTCTGACCGCAGTTTTTTTTTTATGCAAAAGGGAATTACTTTGGTTTCGAGATCTTCTTTGAAATCCATGCTGATAAGCAGGACCTTTACTTTATCTGAAGAATGGCTTTTTGTGATGCTGTCAAAACCAGGCAATTCCTTAACGCAGGGTGCACACCATGTTGCCCAGAAATTTATGATGTAAGTCGTATCTGATCCATTTGTTATCCGCTGTTCAAGGTCCCCGATCTTAATGATACTGATCTTTTGTGCCAAGCCCTGGAAGTAAAACAAAATGAAAAAAGCAATAAGCAGTCGTTTCATTTTTTTCTTTTGATGATAAAACCGTTATCCACTTTTTCAAACCCTTGTTTGGGATAATAATCCATAGCGGTTGGGGCCGAAAGGAGCAGGAGCATGGTTTGATCCCCGATCGTATCAGCGGTTAGTTTAATGAGTTCCCGCCCGATCCCGGCTTTCTGGTATTCGCTCTTTACAGCGAGATCGGAGAGATAGCAGCAGTAATTATAGTCAGTAACAGACCGTGCAATACCGATAAGTTCTATCCCGTTCCAGGCTGAAATGACAAGGTTGGAATGTTTCAGCATCAAGGCGATGCGCTCAGGATCTTCTACAGGACGATTTATTCCTGAGCTTTTGAAAACATCAATCACGTCTTTCGTTTTAACAATGGCATTGATCTTATACTGGATCTTCATTTTCCTTCGGTTTTCTGCAAAAGTACGAAATAGAATGCCAGATGCGGCCGGAAGCTTTGCTATTCCTCTAAAGTCCAACAGGAACCTTTATCGCTAAAAATAGTGGATTTATAGAAAAAATTTCTAATTTTAACCTCCGGAAAAAAACACTACAGGCATTTTATGGCAGATGGATTTGTTGATGAGTATAAAATAATATGTCCGGCTATCAGTACAGCAGGGGTTTATTATTTTACAACAGATAGCGGGATCAATTATGAGGTCCGTTTTGGACGCAGGCAGGATAATATCCTGCACGCTACCATCGTGTTTGGCGTTACCAACGATGAATACGAAGGGGAGGAATATACCGTAACCAATAAGGGTGAGCTTTACAGGGTAATGACTACTATCGTGCATGTGGTGAAAATGTTCATGGCCGAACATCCTAAAATGGTCGCGTATGAATTCACAGGCCTTGCAAAGGACACAGAACCGGAAGACAAACTGACTTCACGCATCAACCTGTATAAGCGCTATTTACCCAGGATCTTCGAGAACGACTGGAAATTTGATTATTCCAGGGGGAATACGATCATCGTTACACGGGCCCGGTAATGCCTATTAAGGCTTTTTCTTTTCTTTTTCTTTATCAAGCATATCAATCAGTCCTTCCAGCTGCTCGCTTTCTATCCTCTTCGCCTTTATAATCTTATTCTCGTCAAGAAGATAGATCACAGGTGTACTGTAAATGTCATAGATCTTTTTTGTGACAGCCCTTTTATATTCGTCATTTTCCATCACATTGATCCAGTTCAGGTTATTTGCCTTAATGAATTTTTTCCATTCTTTTGGCTGGTCTTCTGTTTCTACCGCATACACCTGGACACCTTTGGCTTTTAGCTTCTTTGAATAAGCATCATATAATTTAGGGATCTCTTTTTTGCAATGGCCGCAATCGTGATCCCAGAAGACCACCACAGTATATTTCGATTTTACATCATATAAGGATATGTTCCTGCCTGTAGAATCCGCCATATTGATCATTGGGGCTCGTTTACCTATGAGCAAAGGCTTTAACTCCGCACCGCGTTTCGTGATCTTGTATTGCTGCGTGGAATCTACCCAGAAAGCCTGCTTGGTTACATAATAGCGATCCACCATGTGAACGAATACCGCATCCATGCCCATGATCTTTGAACTCTCATAAGTGTAGGTAAGCCAGTAAACAAGATATTTGAAAACTTCCTGGTTCGGTCTTGCTTTTTCTACAAGGTAATCAGCTGAAACATTTATGGAATCAGGCATCTGGGGTGTCAGCTTGTCCATGTACTGCTTGATCTTGTTGTGGAATATCGGGGATCTTAGCAGCCGGTCATCGGTCAGGTCGAAGTTATCAAAGAAATGTGATTTGTAGTATCGGTATGCAAAAGTGCTGTCTTTCTTGCCGTTCGCCAGGACCGGTGCTTCCGGGATCTCCGGTTCTTCCATTGCCTTGAATAATTTGGCGACAAAAGATGCGGGGTGGGATTTTATAAAATTATTCTTGTATTCTTTTACTTCGGTATCAATAACAGTTATTTTATCCTGGATGATCTTCGCTGAATCCTTATTGCCGTCCTTTACTTTCTTATACAATGTTTGTAATGGTTCGATCTGTTTCTGCTTGGCCGACATGAAATTCTGATAATCATAAAAGAACCTGTTCTCATCGGAGCCTTTAATCTTTACAGATTTAATGAAGTCAACGGTATCGGCTTCCACTGAAAAGTGCTGGCCTTCATCCATAACAAAATCGAAATATTTATTTTTACCCGGAGGTACAAAAAGATAAATACCCTGGGGCCATTTCTCCGCCCCTTTAAAAATCACCTCGCCTTTTTCATTTACTTTCGCAGAATCAACAATGTATTGCTTATCCCCGTAATACCTTGCAAGCTGGCACATGCTTTCGGGCTTTAAGCCTTTTGCTGTTACTTTGATATTATAGCCTTCTGGATTTCCTGCAATGCAGGCTGTATTGAAAAGAACGGCCGCAGCGGCCAGAGTAAATAAGTGTTTCATAGAGATTATCTACTTTGTTTCAATTACTTTTTTAAAATAGGAGATGTATGATGGTCGTTCCTGTTAACAAACTCTAATTCTGCGGAAACGATGACCTGTTTTTCAGCAATTTTTACGCCACAATTTACGGGGTGAGTGTATACAGTGCGTGTTGTATTATCCGGCATGGGAAAAACAAATTCGGTCCCTATTGTCAGCGGTCCTTCAAAATAAAAAGGGGTCTCAAAATATTTGGCAAGGTCAACATCCCAGAGATGCTGGATCTTCCCGAAAAACATGATATTCAGCGGGAAGCTTGCTTTATCTATCTCGATAAGGATAAGATTGTTTTCAGGTTGATAGCAGGCTTCCGCATTGCCATTGACATGCAGGAGGTAATTGTATTTTCCTACCGTCACACGCACATCAGTAATAAAGTCGATCTTCCCGGGATGGATCCTGAATTGTGGGTTGATAAGGGTCCAGTCATAGGTCCCTTCCATGAACATAAAGGAATAAACCGAAGTTCCCCTGATCTGGCCCAATGCTTTAAACATTTTGTTCAAAGCGGTTTCATGGATCGTAACTACCAGGTCCTGATTCACATTCTGACCCTTCACATCCTTTGAGTTTAAAATGATGACCAGCAGGAAATATATTAAACAGCGTGTTCTCATTAGGCGGGAGCCAAAATTAATACTAAAATGCGATTTTTAATTTTTTTTTTAATTAGAATAATTTCCGTTATATTTGTAACCGTTATAACCTTTAAACAATTAAAAGATGAAAAAAATTTACTTATTAGCTACGAGCCTGTTTATTGGTGCTGCTGCTAACGCACAGACGCTTGACACGCTTGTTTACGAAAGTTTTAACTTTCAATCATTTTATGATAACCTGGTAGATGATGTTACACCTCCTCCGGGAAATCTTACAGATCCATTATGGTACAGCTATGATGAAGATCAGCATGCTGACGGTTCAGGCGCTGGTTTTTCCGGCGGATGGCAGGCATTATTCCCATTTGCAGCTGTAGATACTACAGATGTGGATATGGATGGCGAAAACGATAACGTTGTTTTGGGTGCTAACTCGTGGTTCTCTCCATTTGACCAGGCAAGTAACTGGTTAATGACTCCAAGCTTCACGATCCGTACTGGTGACAGTTTATACTGGAAGTCAGCTCCACGTCAAACTCCACGTTTCATGGATGGTTACAAAGTAAAGATCTCTACTACTACAAATGACGATCTTGCTTTCACAACTACATTGTTTACTGCTGCTGAGAATACTGGTTTAGGAAATGATACAACGTATTCTACTTTCCAGTTCTCTCAGGGATTTGTTCATGGCCAGGATGGTACTTACATCGAGGCTACTGATGGTGCTGCTGATGCAGCTCACAGAGGTGAATTACGTCCTTTCGCTATCGATTTGACTCCTTACGTTGGTCAGACTGTATTCTTTGCATTCCACCACGATTCTGATGATGATTTCTTGATCTCTATCGATGATTTCATGATCCGCAGAGGTTCAACTGTTGGTGTTGCTGAAAAAGAAGTTAGCGCACTTGGATTAAATGTATTCCCAAATCCAGCTGTTGATCAGGCACAAATCAATTACAACCTTACTACTTCTTCAAATGTAACTATCACTGTTTACGATGTTACAGGAAAAGTTGTATCTGTTGAGAACAAAGGTGTTCAAGCGGCAGGCCGTCAATTCTCTTTAGTTAACACTTCAGAAATGGCTAACGGTTTCTATACTGTATCTGTTCAAACTGATGCTACACGTTCAACTACTAAGATGATCGTTAAGTAATCTGTTGTTATAAAATAAGAATCCCCGCTTCGTTCTTCGAAGCGGGGATTTTTTATTTGTATTATGAGCAGTTCTATTGAATTAATTACTCGTCTTTGAACTCAGAGATAAAGTGAAATTTAATATCCGGATTCTTCTCTTCTGCCATCTGCAATGCCCATGCTGATTCTGCCAGGAACACCGGGCGGCCTTCTTTGTCATTTGCCATGTGATGCGCCTTGTCAAAAATAAACTCCTCAAGCTTCTTTTTGTCCTTCGAGCTGATCCAGCAGGCTTTGTATAATGAGATCGGTTCATAATTACAGGAAGCAGAATATTCACTCTTCAGCCTGTGTTGTATTACTTCAAACTGTAAAGCCCCAACAGTCCCCAATACTTTCCTGTTATCGGTCCGTTTGGTAAAGAGCTGTGCTACGCCTTCATCTGTAAGCTGCTCAAGGCCTTTGTTCAGCTGCTTGGTCTTCATCGGATCGGTGTTCACTACATACCTGAACAGTTCAGGCGAGAACTGCGGGATTCCTTTGAAGTTCATTTTCTCACCCTCAGTAAGGGTATCTGCAATTTTAAAATTGCCGGAATCATACAACCCGATAATATCGCCCGGGTAAGCTTCATCCACAACGCTCTTGTCCTGTGCCATAAAAGCAGTAGGGTTGGAGAACTTCATATTCCTGCCTTCCCGAACATGGTAATAATTTTTATTTCGCTCAAACTTACCTGAAACTATCCGAAGGAAGGCGATGCGATCACGGTGCTTGGGATCAAGGTTGGCATGGATCTTAAAAATAAAGCCGCTGAAATTCTTGTCATCCGGGGTGATGTCTTTTTTGTCAGTTATTCTTCCTCTTGGAGAAGGAGCGATACGGATGAATGCATCAAGCAATTCCCTCACGCCAAAATTATTCACCGCACTACCGAAGAATACCGGGGAAACCATGGCTTCAAGATATTCCTCCATATCAAATTTAGGATAACCGGCTTCAAGCAGCTCCACATCGCTTCTGAGGGTCTTGGCATAATCCTCACCAATAAGCTTATCAAGGGTTCCGTCACTCAGGTCCTTGATCTCGACTGAATTCTCCAGTGTCTGCTTCTCTCCGGGGTTGAATACGGTCAGACTTTTTTCATACAGGTTATAAACTCCTTTGAAGGTTTTCCCCATGCTGATCGGCCAGCTGAGTGGGCGAAGGTCAATCCGCAGCTCTTTCTCTATTTCTTCAAGAAGGTCAAAAGGATCTTTTCCCTCACGGTCAAGCTTATTAATGAATACAATAACCGGAGTGCTTCTCATCCGGCACACTTCGAGGAGCTTTCGGGTTTGAGGCTCCACACCTTTGGCACAGTCGATGAGCATGATCACGCTGTCAACAGCAGTAAGCGTCCTGTAAGTGTCTTCAGCAAAATCTTCGTGGCCGGGCGTATCCAGCAGGTTTATTTTTAATCCTTTGTACTCAAAACCCATTACTGAAGTGGCGACTGAGATCCCCCGCTGCCGTTCGATCTCCATAAAGTCGGAGGTCGTATGCTTCTTGATCTTATTGGATTTCACAGCACCTGCAGTTTGAATCGCACCTCCGAAGAGAAGGAGCTTTTCCGTCAGCGTAGTTTTACCTGCATCAGGATGGGCAATGATACCGAAGCTTCTGCGTCTTTCTATTTCTTCTTTAATGGTCATAGGATTATAAGGAACAGTAAATAAAAAACCCCTTCCGTTTTAAGGAAAGGGGTTCTGATATATTCTTTTGAAATTATTGTTTCTTTTCAGCGATACGAGCTGCTTTACCTGTTAATCCACGTAAGTAGAATAAACGGGCTCTGCGTACAACACCTACCTTGTTAAGCTCTACTTTGTCAATATATGGTGAGTTAACAGGGAATACACGCTCCACTCCGATACCGTTGCTCATTTTGCGCACAGTAAACGATTCTGTCAAACCGGCACCTTTACGCTGGATAACAACACCCTGGTATTGCTGAACGCGTTCTTTTTCACCTTCTTTAATTTTATAATGAACAGTAACAGTATCACCTGCCTTGAATTTAGGGTGTGTTGCTTTTGCACCAAACTGCTCTTCTACGAATTGAATCAAATTGCTCATAACTCTTTGTTTTATAATGTATTAATCTATTCTTTGCCTAAAAAGGACTGCAAATATAAGATTTTTTTTCTGATGATAAACAATTCCCCGGAAATTTTAATGATTTTTTCACCGGAACAGGGCAAACGAGCCTGAAATCAGAGTAAAAACGATCTTTATTCCAGGAGGTCCGGCCTTCTTTGTCTGGTCCGCTCAATGCTTTGCTCATGCCTCCAGTTCTCAATATTTAAAGCATGTCCTGACAAAAGTATTTCAGGGACTTTCCACCCGTTGAATTCTGCAGGCCGCGTATAAACCGGCGGTGCCAGGAGATTATCCTGGAAGGAATCGGTAAGGGCCGAAGTTTCATCCGAAATTGCTCCCGGGATGATGCGGATAACACTGTCACAGATTACTGCAGCTGCCAGCTCGCCTCCTGAAAGTACATAATCCCCTATGGATATTTCCCGTGTGATAAAATGGTCGCGAACCCTTTGGTCAACCCCTTTATAATGTCCGCATAGGATAATGATATTCTTTAATGTTGAAAGATGATTGCTTGTTCTCTGGTTGAGAGTTTCACCGTCAGGGGAAGTATAAATGATCTCATCATAATCTCGCTCCGACTTTAATGCATTTATACAATTAGCAATTGGCTCTATGCTCATTACCATTCCTGCACCACCCCCGAAAGCGTAATCATCAACACTCTTCTGCTTATGAGTTGAATAATCCCGGAGGTTAATAAGATTTACCTCTACAAGTCCTTTGTCAATAGCACGCTTTAAAATGCTGTGGCTGAAAGGACTTTCGAGAAGCTGTGGAAGGACTGTGATAATGTCTATACGCATTCAGGCAAAGGTAATGATTTGAAGCTAAAAAGTTATAAAACCTTTTCTTTCATAAGCTGCTTTTCTCTCGCTTCAAGCAGAAAAGTTCGAATGAACAATTGTCAAATCAAACTATATTTCCGGAGCCGCGTGTATTTCTTTATTGTCACTGAGTTGTGGTTTCCTTTTCAGGATAAAGGAACTGATCAGCGTCATCAGCAGGCCGATAGGAAAGATCTCCGCGTAGGTCAGTAAAACCACAAAAAGCGGGTTCTTATACATTTCGCTGTAACCAGCCATCTCAGCAGCCTGCTGCTCGATTTCCGCAGCGCTCGCACCGGACGCGCGCGCCTCTTCCAATGCCTGTACGGTATATTTTTCCATGAAATCAGGAAGAAAAACATAATACTCCACCAACCAGGTAAGCACATACATTGTTGACGAAACAAGTGTGATCAGGATCCCGATTTTGAATGCTTTGCCAAAGGAGATAGTGCCTCCATTGTATTTGTCGCGGTAATTTTTAGTGCCGACAAATACAAAAGCAAAGGCAAGGATCATTGATGCATAACCCAGCAGCATGCTGCCGCTGAAATCGGGATTATCATAATGCATCGTTGTAAACAAAACCATTAACCCGGATACTATGAGTCCCGAGATCAAACCAAATACAATTACATTTTTTTTCATAATGAGTTCTTTTTAAGTTTATGACGCAAAGGTGGTTTGTCAGCGGGAAAATGCATTCATACTAAAGGATGATTTTTACCGGAAATTCATTTTCATACTTTGGGATGAATGCTGTTATGGTATGATAGCCAGCCTTTTAGCTTTTTCTATAGCCTGAGTCCTTCTTTTGACATCCAGCTTTTCCAGGATTTTTGAGGAATGGGTCTTAATGGTGCTGAGTGACACAAAAAGTCTCCCGGCAATCTCCTGGTTGCTTAAACCTTCTGCCATTAATCCTAAAACTTCCAGCTCACGGTTACTGATCCCCAGCTTTTCTATTTCTTTAATGTTAAGAATAAACTCTGCGGGCTTTGTGATATAGATCTCTTTCTCGATGACTACAGTTTCTTTTCCGGGCTTGCTGAGTTTTAACGCAAGCCAGATTCCCAGGCCTGTAAATATAAGCGCAATTGCACCGGCATAGATCTCGAATGAATGACTGATTATAAGGAATTTGAATTCAAGCCATTTCAATAGAAATAAAAGCAGGGCGAGAGAAAGTCCATATGCAATAATGCTCTTGTTTTTAAGCAGCACCTCTTTCATTATTCTTTTTGTTTTTGACCTGGGCTTTTTTTAAGGCGTGTTCATCATTTTCCTTCATTCTCATTTTTACGATCTTTTTTATAAGAGTAGCCGGCAGGGGTTTTTCATGAGAAAAATGGATCGCGCTTTTGGTCGTCTTATAAGGTTTCAGCTCATCTTTGATCGTGTTAATAAAAGTGGAATTCAGTACGAAGAAACTACAGTGTTCTTTAAAAGCAGCAAAGCCAACCAGCATGCCTTTATACTTAAAAGAGGGAATACCATAACTGATCACTTCTTCCGCCTGCGGGCATGTTTTCAGGATGACATGCCGTACCTTATCAAGGGTGCTCCTGGCCGGCTGGGATGTTTCTGCAAGGTAGCTGTCAATGTCTTTCGCAGAAATGTTCTTATCCATTTTTGGCAATGATTTAAGCTTTTTTGGTTTGACTTTAAAAATACTAATAATATCAATAACTGACCTGGATGAGGAAAAAATACCACAATCTTTTTCCCCTGGTTTCGGTACCCATTAATTACTTTTGCCTTCCATCAAAGGATATGAACCTAAAAGCAGCGGAACAGCAGAAGACATTCAATGCAGAAAAGCAGATCTCATATGTCCGCGCACTTGTCATCCTGGCCGGAACGATAACTTTTTTTTTCCTGCCGGAACAGATCCTCAAGAAAGACCTTGCCCATATTCTTCTTGTACTCATCTGGCTTTATGGCGGCTTTGTAATATACTTCAAACCCTATGAAAGATATCCTATATTTCTTGCAAGCTGGTTTACTTATATCAGTGACGCATTTTTTGCAACGGTTTGGATCTATGCTACCGGGGGATATTACTCTCCTTATCATGTGATGCTTTATACCTCCATCATGGCAGTTGCTTTCCGCTTTGACCTGAAAACAACATTGTTTACAGCTGCTTTATATACGGTCTGTTATTTCTGCCTTCTGCTTTATCTTGACCAGATGGAGGGTAACCTGGGCAGGGTTATGGTTCGTACCTCTTTTACCTTTATTATCGGGTACTTTACATACCTGATTTCGAAAGAAACCCTGACGCAAACCCAGCAAAAAATCCTTATGCAGGACCTGGCGGAAGAAGCAAAAAAAGCGCAGGCTTTGCTTACTGAAAACCAACGGAAAATGGCTTTGCTGAACGAAACGCTTAAACTCAAGAATAATTTATTCACTCACGCGGAAGAGAATGCAATGTTGGGAAGCTTCTCCTGGAACCTCGAAAACAGCGAACTTGAATACAGCGATAATTTATTCAGACTCCTCGGTCATGAGCCTGGTGACTTTGTTCCGTCATTTGAAAAATACCTTTCATTTATTCATCCGGATGATCGCGAAAAAATAAAAGAAGACGGAACCCTGGTTTTCCAGCAGAGACAGGTAACCCCGGCTACTTACCGTGCTGTGATAAAAGGGAAGCTGAAGTATATCCGGACTACGGGGCGGATCATTAACAAGGATAAAGAAACTTTCATGATCGGTACAGTACAGGATGTTACCGATGATGTACTGATGCAGGAACAGCTGCAAATGAAGAATCTGGAGCTGGAACAGATGAACCAGCAGCTGGCTTCCTTTAATTATATTGCCAGCCATGATCTCCAGGAACCGGTGAGGAAAATCCAGATCTTCAGTAATCTGATACTTGAAAAAGATAAAGGTGAACTCAGTGATGCTACAAAGAATTATCTTCAGCGGATCTCGTCTTCCGGGTTCAGGATGCAGAACCTGATTCTTGCCTTCCTGAATTATTCAAAAATAGAAAGTACTGAAATGGTTTTTGAAAAAACGGACCTGAATGATCTGATGAAGGATGTCAGGTTTACGCTCGATGATCTTATCCAGGAAAAGCATGCCCTTATTGAAACAGATAAATTGCCTGTTGTGAATGCAGTACCCTTTCAGTTACAGCAGCTGTTTGTAAACCTGATCAGTAATGCAATTAAATACAGCAAACCTGGTGCAGTGCCCAGGGTTAAAATAACCAGTGAAAAGGTAAGCGGCAATACTCTCGATCATCCGGCCATCAACTCCCGTTTCCATTACTGGAAGATCAGCGTTTCTGATAACGGAATTGGTTTTGACAAACAGTATTCAGAGAAAATTTTCGAGGTGTTCCAGCGCCTTCACAGTAAAGATATTTATGGCGGTAGCGGAATAGGGCTTGCAATATGCAAAAAAGTGGTGTCGTCCCATAAAGGCTTTATTGTTGCCGACAGCACCCCGGGGGAAGGTTCTGTGTTCACATTCTATATTCCTGCCGGTTAGACCGCTCGTTTAAACTTATATAGAATTCTGATCAGCCCGTTTTATATTTAAACAATCCCTTTGAAACAATGTTTGTATTAATATCAGAATAGGTTTTCCCGGTCGATCTATCCTTGTATTTATTTTTACCTTTGCACCTGAAAATTATAAACCAAAAACCAATAATATGTTACAAAAATTAAAATCAATTTCTGCAGCGGCAGCAATTATACTGGCTGCGGGCACAACTGCTGATGCACAGCTGAAAGTTCCGGCTCCGAGTCCTTTACAGACCGTTAAACAAGCTTTCGGTTTATCCGAGATCACTATTGAGTATTCACGCCCAAGCGCAAAAGGCCGCGTAATTTACGGTGACGTTGTTCCCTTTGGGAAGATATGGCGTACAGGAGCAAATGCTGCAACCAAGATCACTTTTGGCGATGATGTAAAGATTGAAGGCAAAGATGTACCTGCCGGTTCTTATGCATTATACACTGTTCCGAATAAAGATAGCTGGGAAATAATGCTTTATAAGGACCTGGCTCTGGGAGGTAACGTAGCTGATTACAAGAAAGAGAATGAACTTGTACGCTTTACAGTTAAGCCGAAAACAATGGAGAAGAAAAAAGAGACCTTCACCATAGACTTCGCTGATATGACTTCAAATTCTACAAATATCGAATTGGTTTGGGAAAGTACCCGTGTTCCATTCAATGTGACTACCGATATCGATTCAAAGATCATGAAGAATATTGAGGCAAATGTAATCGGTGATAATAAGCCATATTTCCAGGCTGCAACGTATTACTATGAGAACAATAAAGACCTTGCAAAAGCATCGGAGTGGGTTGACAAGGCAGTTGCTGCTAACCCTAAGGCATATTGGGTAATGATGCTGAAAGCGAAAATCCAGGCTAAAATGAACGATAAGAAGGGTGCTGTTGAAAGCGCGGAAAAAGTTGTTGCAATGGCTACTGAAGCGAAGAATGATGATTATGTGACAATGGCTAAAAAGCTGATCGCGGAGAATAAAAAGTAATTATCAATAATACTTATGAGAGTCCCGCAGCAAAACAGCTGCGGGATTTTTTATTTTACACCCCGCCTGGTTATTACCCTTTGAATGAGGAATGCGAACATCATAACCAGCAGGCAGCCAATAACGTTCAGCCAGAGGAAAGCGGTAAGTTCCGTAACCCAGGCATATACTATGAACGCTTCTGCGATGAGTGCAGCATAGAAAACAGCGGTGCCGTTTATCTTTTTCATATAAAAGGCGACAAGAAAGATCCCGAGTATTGTGCCATAGAACAAAGAACCAAGGATATTCACAGCTTCAATTAAATTCCCCAGCTTACTTGCATAAAAGGCCACCAGGATACAAAACAATCCCCATATCACGGTGGACCACCGCGAAGCCGACAGATATCCCTTATCGCTTTTTTCTTTCCGGAAGAGTCGTTTGTAAAAATCTACCACAGTGGTAGACGCAAGTGAATTCAACCCGCTTGCCGTAGAACCCATGGCGGCAAGAAAAATGATAGCGATTAACAGCCCCACAATTCCCACAGGCAACTGTTCCGTAACAAAGGTTAAGAAAATGTAATTCGTATCATTAATATCGGCTTTTTTATCATTCGCAGTCATCAGGGCTGTTGCTTCTTTACGGATAGTATTTACCTTTTTATCCGATTCCTGCAGTTTTATCCTTATTGCATCTATCGCCCTTTCGTCATCACTGTGCATCGCTTCCACGAGGCCGTTCACCTGGATTTCTTTCTCAGCATGTGCAAGAGAATAAGCTTCTTCCAGTTTCCTGTAATCTTCTTTATACCTGCTTTTTTCTATGCGGCTGACTTCAACTTTATTAAAAAATAATGGTGCTTTGTGGAATTGGTAGAATGTAAATACAAGAACTCCTATCAGTAATATGAAAAACTGCATTGGGATCTTGATCAGTCCGTTCATTACCAGCCCAAGCCTGCTTTGAGCAATAGAGCTGCCCGTGAGGTATCTTCCGACCTGGCTCTGGTCGGTGCCGAAATAAGAGAGCTGAAGGAAGAACCCGCCAATGATCCCTGACCAGATATTATAACGGTTGTTAAGGTCAAATGTGGTGTCGATCGCATTCAGCTTATTCATTTTTCCTGCTATATGAAGGGCATCCGTGAAGCTTACATTACCGGGAAGTAAATGTACGACCATGAATGCGGCAAGAAAAAGCCCGGCAAAAATGATGCTCATCTGGAGAAGCTGTGTATAGGAAACAGCTTTTGTACCGCCATAAACGGTGTAGCCGATCACCAGTAATCCGTTGGCGATGATAGTATAAGTAATATCAATATTCAATATTGTGGAAAGAATGATCGCAGGGGCATAGATTGTAATACCTGTCGACAGGCCGCGCTGGAGCAGGAAAAGGAAAGCTGTTAATGACCGTGTTTTATTATCAAAACGCTTTTCAAGATATTCGTATGCCGTGTAAACATTGAGCCTGTGAAAAATAGGGATGAAGGTGATGCAAAGCACCACCATTGCCAGCGGTAAACCAAAATAGAATTGTACGAACCGCAGCCCGTCACTGTAACCTTGTCCCGGTGCAGATAAGAAAGTAATTGCGCTTGCCTGGGTTGCCATAACCGACAAGCCAACATGGTACCAGGGCAATTGACGGTTGGCAAGGAGATAACCTTCAATATTTGTTGAGCCGCGGCTTTTCCATACACCATACACAATGATGAAAATAAGCGTGATGCCAAGTACCAGCCAGTCGATCCAACTCATTTATAATACTGTGTAAAAAGGTAAAGCAAAACTATAACTGCAATGAGAACACCGATCACCAGCGCGTACACATTACGCCATGAGCCCATGATCGGGGATTTTTCTTCTTTCTCTTCCATTGTTATTTGTTTTGAGGAAGGCTGAGCAGGTTAACGAATAGCCTGTATGCCCCAGGAATTCCTGCCGGCAGTTCGCGGAAGAATACAAGGCCTGTATAAACGAAATTACCTTTCCCGTATTTTCCGATGATCAGGCTGCCATCGCTGGATTTTTCATTCGGGTCGTTCATGGTGAATACCGTTTCGTATTGCTTATCGATCTCCGATGCAAAGTAAATTCCGCGCTCCTGTACCCAGCCTTCAAAATCGTTTTTTGTGATCCTGTTAGGGAAATTTAATGCAGGATGGTTCTCATTACTGAACTTTACTTCCGCCTTTTCATCGGTAACACGATCGCGGGAAATAGTGAAGGGGTAAGGGCCGATCTTCGCTTTGACCGGTCCTATACGGTTATTGGTATTATACTGGACCACCAGGTTGCCACCATTTTTTACATACTCCATCAATTTGCTGTGATGGACCTGTAAGCGGTCGTTTGTATTGTATGCCCTGATGCCGGTTACAATCGCGTTGTATTTTGAAAGGTCTTCGTTGCTGAGTAATTCATCAGATAAGATCGTCACATTATACCCGATCTGTTTTAAGGCCGCTGGTACGTCATCACCCGCACCAAGAATGTAACCAATATTATTCCCTCCTTTTTTCAAGTCAATATTCACAAGTTTTGAAACAGCATCACTCAGGATGAACTGGTAAGGAATATGATCATATTCGATACGTTGCAGGCTTTTGTTGTAAGACGCTCCGTTCACATCCAGGGAAGCCTGAAGCCGGCCGTTTTTTGCAGTGGGATCTGCGGCAATGCTGGCTTCAATCACTGCTTCATCACCTTTATTGCTTAATGTGAAACCGGGGTTCTTTACAGTAATCTTCCATCCTTCGGTTGCTTTTACATTTAGTGTTCCGCTGATATTGGCTGCGTTCGCTTTCACTGTTAGGTAGATTGTCCTTGCTTCGGTTCCTGTAAATACAAAACTTTTTTCCGGGATGTTCACTGTTGCCGGGGGAAGGATTTCGAAAGGCCTGTAGATCTCGCCTTTTACCGGATCTGTGGATTTGTAGACAAGAGGACGGTCTATTTCCAGGTCCAGCCCTGCGATCGAAATTTTAAAAGTGACCCTGGCTGCCGGTGAATTTTCAGGCTGACCTATCAATGCTTCATTATACACTTTATACAGCCCAATTTCGTGCTCCTTATTCAACCAATAGGGGTTAGAGGAGGCGAGGGCAGGATCTAACTTTTCTTTTCTTTTGAAAGTGTAAAGCTCATTGCCTTTTAAAAGAAGTGAAGTTGTCGTATCACTCTGCAGAAAAGTTACTTTGTTAAGTTTAACATCACTGTTATTCCTGTTCACGATCTGTGCCGTTATACTCACATCCTGACCGGGGATTCCCGCATAATCAGCTGCTGTAGCTTCCATCCATAGACCAGAACAGGCAAGTAAAAGTGTTTCTGCTTCTTTTAATTTTTGCTGTTTCCAGTAGCGTAGCCCCGGCTCTTTTTCGTTCATGGACTGGAACTGCTTATAAACTGCAACCAGCGCAGGTAGGCTGTTTTGCGGTGCAAGCGGACTGAATTTTGAAATGAGCTCCTCCATCATCCTGGCAATATTTTCCTGCCCCTTGAATTGATTCCAGCTATTGCTGATGTTTTCAAAAGGATCGTTTTTTGCGCTGTCGCCTTTCAGGAACTTAAAATATTCAATGGAATTTCCACGCTGTTTCGCAGAGCCGAACCCCTGGCTTTTGTGACAGGAACGGCTCTCAGCAGCTATTTCACCGTAGCTTTTTCCAAGCAGCGGATTGAATACACCTACATCTATTTTTAACTGGTCGGGAGCGATGGTATTGGTTGTGCCGAAATTAAAAGTGTTCCAGAAGAGCCGTTTTACTTTCCATACTTCAGTGTGTTTCAATTGTCCGGGGAAGCGTTTAGGGTCAGCCGCAGCTTCAAAGGCTTCAATAGCAAGTATGGCCGAAGCTGTATGATGGCCATGGCCGCCTTCACCGGTGGTGGGAAACCGGCAGATGATCACATCAGGTTTGAACCGGCGGATAGCCAGGACTACATCAGAGAGGATGCTGTCTTTGTTCCAGAAGGCGAATGTTTCTTCAGGGTTTTTAGAGAATCCAAAATCGTTCGCACGGGTGAAAAATTGCTCGGCACCGTCAGTCCTGCGCGCTGCAAGTAGTTCCTGTGTCCGTATCAATCCGAGTAATTCACCCTGCTCTTTACCAACCAGGTTTTGTCCGCCATCACCGCGTGTTAAAGAAAGATACCCGGTGCGGAATTTTCTTTCGTTGGCAAGATAAGCCAGCAGGCGGGTGTTCTCATCATCAGGATGGGCGGCAATGTAAAGCACACTGCCGACAGTATTTAGCTTTTTCAGGCCCTGTAGGATTTCTGCAGAATTCAGACTGGTGTTTTGTCCTTGCAATGCGTGATACGCGGTTAGTAACAGTGTTAAAGCAATAAATTGTTTTTTCATAGTGGATATTAATTATCTTCTGATGCAGGTTCTTCTTTCTGCAGGTATGCGGCTTCAAAATCCTCTCCGGAGTTGATAAGCTCAATGAACTTATCAAGCTTAGGTTTTGTATACCAGTTAAGTACTTCATGCCTGGCTGTCATATAATTGAGCATTATCTTCTTTGGTGTTCCGGCATAAAAGTCATCCGGTGTTTCCAGTTCCCGGATCCCCGGAAGCTTTGTAAAGTTGGCTGATAAAGCTTTTAACGTGTCTTCAGAATAATAATCCCGGAAGTCGTTCTGCATGGCCAGTCCTTCATCAAACCATAAAGGAAGGTTAAATGTTTTATTGGAGAACCCTACTCTTTCGTAAAGTTCGGTATGAGAGAGTTCATGTGAGATAATATCGAGGTCAAGGCCTTCCCGGCTGATCACAATATAGTGTCCAAGCTTTGACATAGTGACTGCAGGGAGTACTTCCTTACTGCCGTATATTTTAAAATCCTCTTCATTATCACAATAAATGAATTTCGGGTCAGCCCTCTTTTCTCCCCAGAAATTTGAAACCCTGATACTTGCTTTTTCTATAAGTGAGCGAAGAGAATCTTTCGTTGACTGCGGAGTGCCTTCACTGAAATAAAGCCTGCCTTCCTTTTTTAAACCTGAAAGATCGATAAGCATGCAGCGGCTTTCATATGGAAACAGGATGAAATGGATTGCTGCTGCTGCCAGGAGGAAGAGAGTGATAATAAAGGTTTGATATAGGATACGTTTTGCCTTGTACATTCAATTGCCTGAGTTGGAAGCATGAAGATAAGGATTATTGAGATTCTCCGGATTTCCATTTTTTTGACTCATCTTTTGTAAAAGGAGTAGCACCTTACCTGGCTTCATGCAGGGGAAGCAGAGTAAAATTCACATAGTTGAATATTAATTAGCTAATCCGGATATATTGATTACCTTTGTATCATTCTAACGAAGATTGCATCTCAATCGGCTTGTAACCCCACAAATTACAACTCCTTTTTTTTCTCTTTTCCTCTGCGGATAAATAAGAAGCTTATTTGATAGGCAAGTGTTAATTAAAATCAAGATCATCCAGTCGTAGTAAATTACCCAATTCCAGTGCCAATTGACTGAAAGGCATATCCCAAAAATAAAGTAAACAGTAAATTAATAATTAATAAAACCAGCACGGCATTCAGCTGCGCACAATTAAAAACAACATGAATAAAGGAACAGTAAAATTTTTTAACGAAGCAAAAGGTTTCGGATTTATCACAGGCGAGAACGGACAAGAAATATTTGTACATGCAACAGGTTTAACGGAAGATATCCGTGAACATGATGAAGTAACATATGATACACAGGATGGTAAAAAAGGTCTAAACGCAGTAAACGTAAGGATCGCTTAGTAATAAGCTCTTGCCATTTCAGCCGGAGGGAGAAATCTTATTCTGCGAAATCACAAAAAAGCAAACCCCAGGGTTTGCTTTTTTGTTTTATCAGATAATACTCAGCTGGATAATTTACTTTTGTGGTTCCCATTTTTTATAACTGCAGATATTCTTAAAGCCTGTTCTTGTATCCTGGCTTGTATTCAATAGTTTATATTCAGGGTAATACAGCAGGTAAGCATTCGGTTTAACAGTATCGTGTTGACCGCTAAAATATTTCTCAATAGTAAAGGCCGATTCCTTCCTGATCTCTTTCTTATGCGTAAGAACACCATATTTAATAAGAATGAATTCCATCACCCTGTCTGATCGCCATTTAGCAAATTCCTGCGCTTGTTTATTGGAAACACCCAGCACCCCAAGATTCCGGTAGAGTGGGTGGCTGAGATAATTGCTGTCGGGAGCAATCCCGCCAATCAATGAATTCCAGATATTGGAATCAGGATAAATCGCTTTGTATTCAGCAGAGTTCGTTCCATGAACAGCTTTCATCCAGTGAAGGAATTCCAGGTAATCCAGGTTACGGATCTCCGCCTGGTCAAGGTAAAGGTTCTCTGCTATTTTTTGTGTGCCGGGCGGATTGCCAAGTTCCTTGCGTGTGACTTCAGAGCTGGGTTTAGATGCTGTACAGGAAAGTAAAAATGATAATAAAAGTAAGTTGATAAAGGTGGTTTTCATATATAAATTTTCCTTTATAACGCTGCATGAAAAGAAAGATACAGGGTCAGCTTAGCTGCTTCGTAAAATTTTCTCCATCTTCCGGCCTTTCGCCAGTTCATCAACCAGTTTGTCAAGGTATCTTACCTGTCGGGTTAAAGGGTTTTCGATTTCTTCAACCCGGTAACCGCAGATCACACCGGTAATAAGGCTTGCATCCGGGTTTAATTCAGCCTTCTGAAAAAACAACTCAAAAGTTACCTTATCTTCAATAAGTTTTTGCAGCGTTTCCTGATCAAACCCGGTTAACCACTTTATTACCTGGTCCAATTCTTCTTTCGTCCTGCCTTTCTTCTCTACTTTTGTAACATACATGGGGTAGACAGAAGCAAATGTCATTTTTGCAATACGTTCATCGTGCGCGCTTGTCTTGTTCATGACTTGTCTTTAAACATTGATATCTGTTATTTCAACCTTTCAAGTTGACCTTTTCTTTTCACTATGTTTTTATAATCCCACTGGATCTCTTTGGATTTTTTAAGCCAGCGTTTAAGATCTTCCGTATCGATTTCTTCAACCGTAGTGTAGAAGATAGAAGTGTCCTTAAATTTTTTGCCCGTCACGTTTAGCTTCTTTTCATCAAAACCCGCCCCGCTCCAGAACATCAGGCGTAAGCCAGCTTTCTCTCTGCTATAACCGACTATTGGATTCCCGTCAAGGAACCAAACAGGGTGGGCGTGCCAGATCCTGCTTTCAGCTTCGGGAAGCGCGGTATCTATTGTGCTTGCAAGCAGATCACAGATTTCTTTATCTGCTGGTATCTGACTTTTATTATATGTCTCAATGCCGGAGTTCATCTTATGATTATTAATAGTTGGCTCACCGGACATTCCGTGGAATGACACAAGAGAGTTTTCCCGCCAATTTACAACAATTCTTCCTTTAGGAAAAGTGCTTTTGTCGGGATCAATAACTTCTTAATTTATAATATTGATTTTCATTACCATATAAGATCACTCTTCCGGATGCCCAAAAATCTGCCTATCTTGCTGTCTGTTGGTGAGGAGGTAGTGTGAGGCCCAATGTAAACATTTGCGAACTTAAAAATATGCCTTCAGGTTTTTTTGCATTATTGGATGATATTTCTGCATTGGTAAAAGCCAGCGCGGCAAGTTTAGATGATGTACCTGCGCAGGTTGCAAAAACTACCGGCAAGGTATCGGGGATTGTCATTGACGATACAGCGGTCACGCCCAAGTACGTGGTTGGCCTTGATCCATCCCGTGAGCTTTCAATCATTTTCCGCATAGCCAGGAGATCACTGATCAACAAACTGTTGATCTTAAGTCCCGCTGCCCTGTTGCTCGGTTACCTGGCTCCGTGGGCAATCACGCCTGTTTTAATGCTAGGCGGAGCCTACCTGTGTTTTGAGGGTTATGAAAAAGTGCATTCCATGTTCAGCAGGCCTCATGAAGTGAATGTTGAAAGTGAGGGCCTAAAAGTCATTACCCCTGAGCAACTGGAAAAGGAACGGGTTGCCGGAGCCGTCCGCACCGACATAATACTGTCTGCAGAAATTATGGCCATAGCTTACAGCCAGGTAACTGGTCAGCCAATAATGAACCAGGTTCTGGTGATGCTGGCGGTAGCTGTTTTTATTACGGTTGCGGTATATGGATTTGTTGGACTGATCGTAAAGGCGGATGATATCGGGTTGCATCTAGCCAGGGATAAGTATCATCCTGCAACGCAAAAGGTCGGACGCGGCATTGTCAAAGTTATGCCTTGCTTCCTGCGGATCTTAAGTGTTGTGGGTACAGCAGCCATGCTTTGGGTTGGTGCCGAGATCATCGCGCATGGGATTCCTTTTACCGCAGAGCTGCTTCACAACCTGGAACATGCGCTGGCAGATATCCCTGTTTTGGCGTGGTTGGCAAAGGCACTCTCCTGTTTGGTGGGCGGAATTATCACAGGTTTTATTATTGAAAGAGCAGTAGTGCTGCTGAAAAGCACCTTTCAGAAGAAGCGTTAGCTTTACAACTGTGGCGTTGACCCTGATTATTTTTTAGCTTTGGCTTTAACCGGTTTTGGCTTAGGCTTGAGTGTTGCCTCGTATATTGCAATCCATTCCTTTACACTCATCTTTTTCATTAACTCACCAATGAGCTTATATGGGATCTCATCAAATTTTTTAAAGCGGACACAGCTTTTTCCCATGTCGAGTTTTTGCTTGCTGTGCTTGGAATATTCGCTTACGAACCAATTCAATAATTCCGGATTGGAATAAATACCCATGTGGTAAAAGTTAATGGAATCTTTTTGCGAAGCTATTCCAGCGAACGGGAGCGGTTCACTTGGCTTGCAATGGTATCCTGCAGGATAAAGCGAATGGGGAACCACATAACCGAGTCCGCCATAACTGATGGCTGGCTCAAAACCTTTTGGCAGGTTCTTTACTATGACATCATGCAGTTTGTTAAAAGGTTCAGCCCTGTCTTCAGGAAGGCTGATCAGGATCTCATTTACTGTTTTTCCGGCTGCTTTCATATTGTAATGATTTTTTTTCCACTTCGTTATTCACAGGTGCGTGCATTTATTGTATCGTGTTTACTTGTCAGCGATTATTAATCTTTCAGATGAAAATATTTTATTGTCTTTGGTGAGAAGTAGAAAATAGAGGCCGCTTGGTAAGTTGTCTCTGTGCAAAGTAATTTTGTTCCCTGAAATATGTTCTGTTTTCTTTACTTGCTGTCCATTTGAGTTGTAAACCGTCAAGATTGCTCCAGTCAAATTTTCATTTGTATTTAGGGTTGTCAAAACTGAAAAAGGATTAGGGGAAACTTTGATTTTATTCTGTTTCTCTTCATTGTGAATGTTGACGCCTAAGCTACAATAACAAAAATTATACGTAGGATTTATATAAACCAATGTGTCGTTTTCTTTATGACATAATAGAGCATTTGTACACGAACATGTGGGGATAGCCGTAATCGCAGAGAGTAGGCTTCTCGTGCTTCCGATTCCCTCAATCCAAGTTTCACCTTCAATAAAATGAAACAATTTTCTGTATGTACCGTTAATCAAAATAGAGTCAACATAGTCAATTGTAAGATATTCGCGAGCATAACAACCCATTGAGGCACTAAAAAATTGAATTGTATCTCCAGGTGTCTCTTTTGAAAAATCATATATTTTGTAGACGGAGTCTGTAGAACAAGACCCAAAACTAGAATTCAAAGGATGAAAGTAAACTCTTTTTAAACTATCTTCTCTTAAGGCACCGACTAAATCAGAATTGCCAGTTGTCATTGTCGTATCCCAGCAAATAATAGTACGTTGATAAATTTTATGATAGGTATAAGAATTAATAATTGTGTCACCAAACATGCCATATTGAAGTCGTGTTGTAGCGCTCCCATAAATAGAAATTTCAGACCATAGTGCATCCAAACCCGGCAGTGGGTGATATACACTGGTTTGTCCAAGCCCAACCTTCATTGTAGATAATGTAATGAGCAAAATAAGTAGATACCTTTTCATTTTTTTTGCGGGTTTAGCAATAAATGTACAAAAGGAAATTGTAAATGACCAAAAAAATTCGCGCTTCGCACCTTAGAAACAACATTCAATTTATACTCTTTCCTGTATATAGGAATCTCAGGTAAAAAGTCAGCTGTTAAATTTGAAATGAATAGTTTGTCAGTCTTAAATACGTCTTTGGTTATTTTTTGAGCCTTAATGTATTTTGAAAGTCCTGCTCCGGCAAGGAAAAGTATATGAGTCGATCTCTGACTTTCATAAGATGCCGCTACTAGTTTATATACGTCAAATGACGCATATTTCCCTAGTAAATTTAATAAATTATGATAAATCAGGATGGTTTGGCAGAGTGAAAAAAAACAGGCTCCCGTTTCGGGGGGCCTGTCTCGTCAATCGTACTCACTAAAAAAAAATCATGGTGCAATTCCCCTGATCGGGTTTTGCTGTATTGAAGTATTAGGGTTCGAAGCAATCTCCTGCAATGTGCTGATACAATCCCAGGGAAGCCGGTCGAATGAATTCCAGAACCCTTCATTATTATTTCCTCTCGAATTTAATAATATCGCCCAGGTATAACCATTCCCCGTCCGGCAGATGAACGATGCAGTACCATCCATGCTTCCGGTATGCCACCAGTTGTTTCCATTGCTGACCGACCAGCCTTTTGTATAATTTTTATTTACCGCTCCGGGTTCCGTCATTAATTGAATAGTGCCCGGGTTTAAAATATTAGGGCTTGTATCAAAGCCATCAACTGCAAGCATAAGTTTGGTCAAACTCTCTGCCGATGCGATCCATCCGCCATGCGCATTCATTGCTTCAAGGTTAAATCCTCCGTACTGCCATGGAACTGTTTTCCCATCCCCATAGCAGGAAGCAGTTGAATTCCTGCTGAAATATTCAACTTCATTTTCACGCTTATCAGCAAGGAGGTTCTTTCCCAAATGGATATCGTTGATGCCAAGCGGCTCAAATATATTCTCCTTCACAAAGCTTTCATAGCCAGACCCGGAAACCTTCTCAATGATCTTCCCCAGTACCAGGTAGCCAACATTTGAATAAGCGTAGACCGAACCCGGATGATGATGAATTCCTTTTAACAGTGAAAATTTGATCAGCGCTGAATCTCCTACAGGGTTTGGTTCATTAAGCACCGAAGAAACCCGTAACGGATAAAATGCCGGATCTGAATGTGGATAACCGTTCCAGGGAATATTACGGTCCCATCCCGATGTATGCTCAAGCAGATCTTTTACAGTGATTTCGTAAATCCGCCTGTCGGTAATCACCTTTAAGTAATACGGCTGATCAAGGATCTTACCCTCACCGAATACTTTGTCATCTAATGTTAATTTTCCCAGCTCCACCAGTTTCATAACTGCAATAGCAGTGATGGTTTTCGAAACACTGGCAATGCGGTAAAGATCATCCACTTTTGCTGCTTTTGTCTTTGCAAGGTCGGAATGGCCAAACCCTTTGTTGTAGATCATTTCACCATCTTTTGTAATTGCTACAGCTGCAGCGGAAATGTTCCAGGCAGATAAGAAATTATCTATCTTATGGTCAAGAGCTATTGTGTTCATTGACGTTTGTGCGTATGTGAAAGAAACAAGCAGCAATAAAGCGCTCAGTATTTTTGTTTTCATTTTCTTAAAAAGGCCCCGGTTGTGTGACCCGGGGCCGTTCTGTGTAAATCACCGAGAGTGAATTGTGTAAATGATGGTCTGTTTTCGTATGTAATAACGATACAGTACGAGTGAAATTGCTATCCGGGATAATATTTGCCAGACTTTAACAAATTTTAGATAAAAGGGGGGATTTTGTGGGTGAAAAGGGTAGTTATTGGCTTAATAAAAATAAATGCGCAACAGTATCGTTTTGAAGCTCGTGGAAACTTATAAGCAGTTATTGAGATAAATTCCTGTAATTATGCCCCGGCTTAATACCTAAGTATGCAGTATTGAGCTTTTTAAGGTATTCATCCATTTCACGTGCTACAGTATGTAAATGGCCCGTGTATTCTTTTAATTCAGCTTTTTTTAGTTCTGTTGACTCTATAGCATTCGTAAGGCCAAGCAACGTTGCCACCAGCCTTCGCATTACATGTGAGATATCGAAAAGGATTTTCTCCAGTAATTGCAGGTGCTCTTTTTTTGCAGTTACATCCTGGAATGTCCCGTACCATACCACCGTGCCGTCTGGCTTCTTTTCAGGTTTTGCATTTACCCAGTTCCAGGAGATCCTGCCGCCTGAAGTTATCCGGTATTCCATATCCCAGTTGGTAAGGTTTAAAAAGGACTTTTGCAGGCTTTCTTTAAGCAGGATGAAATCTCTGAATGAACAAAATCAAGTGCGAGGTCAGGATTATTTAATGTTTTAACGAGATCAAAGCCCGGAAGAAGTTTTTTTATTCCTTCACTCATAAACGGGAAAGTAACTTTACCATCAGGGGTCATCTCCATCTGGAAGATAGCTCCGGGTGCCTGATCGGTTAGCTTTTTCAGGTATGCAGCATTTGAACCGATTGTCAGGTCCTGCGCCAGCATTATTTTCCTGGTATCAAGATAATCCATCGCTTTCTTAGCAAGAAGTTGTAATGCTTGTTTCTGATTATCGGAAATTGTCCTTGGTTTATGATCAAGAATGCACAAGGTGCCTAATATGTTACCTTGCTGCGTTTTCAGCGGAGCACCGGCATAGAATCTCACTCCGGGGGAGCCTGTGACGAACGCATTCTCCCTGAACCGGTCATCATTTAAAGGATCATTTATTACCAATACTTCATCAGGACTGTCCAGTGCGTGCTGACAAAATGAGTCCTGCTTTGGGGTTTCACTAATGTCAAGGCCTTTTTTGCTTTAAACCATAGACGATTGTCGTCAAGAAAGGTTATAAGTAGATTGGGGTGTCGCATATAGCTGAAGCAATTTTAACCAGTTCGTCAAATTCTGCTTCAGGTAATGTATCGAGTATTTTATAATTTTCCAGAATCTTTAATCTTGAGTCGTTTTCCATTGAGAATAATAACAGATGTTTTTGGTTTTTGTTGAATGCCTGGGATGTTTTTTTGTCCCGCATCTTTAAGAGTAATAATTTATATCCCTTTTATAGTTTTAAATTAATGCTTAAGTTTGTGAGCAACATAAACAGAACATTCCATGACCGCAATACGACACAATTGGACCACCGAAGAGATTCTTGACGTTTACAATACTCCTTTGCTGGAACTGGTTTTCCGTGCTCAGCAGGTGCATCGCGAATTCAACGAAGCAAGCGAGGTACAGGTAAGCTCATTGTTATCGATAAAAACAGGCGGCTGTGCCGAAGACTGCAGTTATTGCCCGCAGGCGGCCCGTTATAATACCGGTATAGAAGTACACAAGCTGATGACAGTGGAACAGGTAAGTGATGCTGCAGACAAAGCTAAATCGGGAGGGGCTTCCCTGCTCTGCATGGGTGCCGCCTGGCGTGAAGTGCGTGATAACCGAGATTTCGACCGTGTGCTTGAAATGGTGAAGACGGTTAACGAAAAAGGACTGGAAGTTTGCTGCACTTTGGGTATGCTCACGGAATCACAGGCGCAAAAGCTTGCAGATGCCGGATTATACGCCTACAATCATAATCTTGACACATCAGAAGAAAGTTATAAAAAGATCATCACTACACGTACGTATGATGACCGTTTGGATACAATTAAGAATGTCCGCAAAGCGAAAGTATCTGTCTGCTCAGGCGGGATCATCGGACTTGGAGAAACTACAGAAGACAGGGTGAACATGCTGAAAACGCTTTCTTCAATGGAAGTGCACCCGGAATCCGTACCTATCAATGCCCTTGTGCCTGTAAAAGGGACACCGCTGGAAGATCAGCCGCTTGTTCCTATCTGGGATATGGTAAGGATGATCGCTACTACAAGGATTGTAATCCCAAAAACGGTTGTCAGGCTTTCCGCAGGAAGGACCCAAATGACACTGGAAGGCCAGGCATTATGCTTTATGGCCGGTGCTAATTCCATTTTTGCAGGGGATAAATTGCTGACTACTCCAAATCCTGAGTTCTCGGAGGATATGGAGATGTTTAAGATTTTTGGGTTAACTCCCCGAAAAGCTTTTAAAGGAACTGAACAACCGGTTTCCAGGTTGCCTTTTAAGGAAAAAGCAGAAGCGTAACATTTCTTAACCAGCGGTACTGTCAGAGCATGCGTTTCATCCTGCTAGTCAGGCTGACTGTTGTCTTCGAATATTGAACATGAATTTTCCCGCTGATCCCTACTTATCGCAGTCACTTGGCAAACGCAGGCAGCACAATGCCTTCAGGGAACTCAAGGACCATTCCCACCTCGTTGATTTCTGCAGTAATGACTATCTTGGGTTTGCCAGGTCGGCCGAACTGGAGGAGGCGATCGAAAATGAATTAGGTCAGCTGTCATCTCAAAAGAACGGTTCCGGCGGCTCAAGACTGCTTTCAGGTAATACCGCATACGCTGAAAAGCTGGAAGACCGTATCGCTTCATTTCATAATGCCCCTGCCGCACTGATATACAATTCAGGATATGATGCAAATGTTGGACTTTTCTCTGCTATCGGGCAAAAAGATGCTTCTGTTATTTATGATGAGCTCATCCATGCTTCAGTGCATGATGGGATTAAAATGTCATCCGCGTCTGCTTATATGTTTCGCCACAACGATCTTTTCCACCTGGAAGAGCGTTTAAAAATGGCTGAAGGCGCGGTGTATGTGGCTGTTGAAAGTATTTATTCCATGGATGGAGATGAAGCTTTACTGAGAGAAATCCTTGGATTATGTAAGAAATATAATGCAAACCTCATAGTGGATGAAGCTCACGCAACCGGGATCACCGCGAATGGCGGGAAAGGACTGGTTCAGCTGCTTGGGATGGAGGATGATATATTTGCGAGGGTACATACATTCGGAAAAGCCCTTGGCTGCCATGGAGCGGGAGTTTTAGGAAGCAAGCTTTTGAGGGATTACTTAATAAATTTCTCCCGGGCTTTTATTTATACCACTGCCTTGCCTGTGCATAGCCTGGTAGCAATCTCACAGGCATACCAGCTGCTGGAAAAAAGAGGCGATAAGAGCAGTTTGCTGCAGGAACTTATAGCGGCCTTCCGGTTAAAAGCCGAGGCGAGTGGTATCTTACAGCTTATTGCCAGCAAGAGCCCGATTCAATGTATAGTCTTTAGTGGGAATGATAAAGTGAAACGAATAGCCACCCTCCTCCAAGAGGATGGTTTTGATGTTCGGCCAATTCTTAGTCCCACAGTTCCGAAGGGCCGGGAACGCCTAAGGATCTGTCTGCATACCTACAATAATTTGACGGAGATTAGTCGTTTGATTGAGTCAATTGAGAGGCACTTACCAACAATTGATGGTTAAAAACTGTTCACTTTAAAATGATGATCAGGTAACTTTAATTTTATATTTTCGTTGAACACAGACGTAAACTCTACTTATGAGAAAATTATTTGTTACCGGGATCGGCACCGATGTAGGTAAAACAGTTGTTTCTTCAGTGCTCGTTGAAGCGCTGAGGGCCGATTATTGGAAACCTGTTCAGACAGGTAGTTTCTTCTCTACAGACACCGGGAAAGTTCAGAAATGGGTCTCAAATACTGAGAGTAAATTCCATCCTGAAGGGTATCTGCTTAAACAATACATGTCACCTCACGCGGCTGCCGAGCTGGAGAATATTCACATCAGGCTCTGCGATTTTAAAATTCCACATACTGAAAACACATTGATTATTGAGGGTGCCGGTGGTTTAATGGTACCTCTCAACCGTACGGAGTTCATGATCGATATGATCCAGCAATTTGATGCGGAAGTTATTCTTGTGATTCAGAATTACCTTGGCAGTATAAATCATACCTTATTATCTGTTGATGCATTAAAGAACAGGGGGCTGAAGATCCTTGGGGTTGTTTTTAACGGTCCGCCTCACCAGCTTTCCCAGGATATCATCATCGATTACTGCGGATTAAAAGTGCTTGGAAGGATTAATAAGGAAAAGGATCTCAATTCTGAAGTGATCAAGAGTTACGCGAGAGAGTTTGAGTATTTGCAGGAAGTTGCTGTCTGAAATCTCTTAGTTAAAGGTTATTGGTTGATCTGAAGAAAGTCAAATATCAGTCGAATTAAGAAAAGCGAAGATCTACTTCGCTTTTTTATTGTTATTCCCTGACATTACCAAGAGTAAGATCCCTCCGCTGCGGTCGGGATGACATAGTGCATAAGCTTGCTCACTTTCTCGACTTCGCTCGAAATGACAGAACACGAAGTATCTCATTAATTGAGTAAAAAAAATACGATATTTAAACCATGGATATCAGAGAGAGAGACAAAAATGCTGTGTGGCATCCTTTCACACAATTAAAAACATCCCCATTACCTATTCCAATTGTAAGAGGTGAAGGGGCTTATTTTTATGATGACAAGGGCAAAAAATATATTGATGGCATCGCAAGCTGGTGGGTAAATATTCATGGCCACAGCCATCCCTATCTGGCCAAAAAAATATCGGAGCAATTGATTACGCTCGAACATGCAATCTTTTCGGGTTTTACACATGAGCCTGCTGTTCAGCTGGCTGAACGCCTCTTAAAGCGTTTAGGAAAAAGTCAATCTAAGATATTTTATTCCGATAACGGTTCAACTGCCGTGGAAGTGGCCCTGAAAATGGCATTTCAGTATTGGAGCAATAAAGAGATGCCTAAAACAAAAGTGATCGCTTTTGAGAATGCTTATCATGGCGACACCTTCGGAGGTATGAGTGTTGGGGCAAGGAATGCTTTCAACCTGCCGTTTGCAAAGTTATTGTTTGATGTAATTCCAATTCCTGTCCCTGTCAGTGGAAGTGAACAAAAGAGCATATTGGCAATGAAAAAGGCATTGGAGGAAAATGATATCGCATCATTTATATTCGAGCCTCTTGTGCAGGGTGCAGGCGGCATGATCATGTATTCCGCTCCGGTGCTTGATGAGTTGATCGGCATGTGTCACGACAAGGATGTGATTACAATCGCAGATGAGGTGATGACAGGCTTCGGAAGAACCGGTGAATTCTTTGCCTGTGATCATTTGAAAAACAAACCGGATATAACCAGTATGAGCAAAGGCCTGACCGGTGGAGTGATGCCGCTGGGAGCGACAAGTTGTGCAGAATTTATCTACGATGCTTTCCTGAGTGACGATAAAATGAAAACCTTTTTTCACGGGCATTCATACACTGCAAATGCAACAGCATGTTCGGCAGCGCTTGCAAGCATGGACCTTTTTGATCAGCCGGAAACAGTTGAAAATATAAAGAGGATCGCTAAGAAGCATACCACTTTCCTTGAAACAATCAAATCCCATAAAGCACTTACAGAGGTTCGTCAGCTGGGAACCATCATCGCATTTGAAATAAGAACTAAAGAGCAAACACATTACCTGAATTCACTTGCTGAGCATATTTCGCAATTTTTTATTGAAAGAGGGATCATCCTCCGGCCGCTGGGAAATATTATTTATGTGCTGCCACCATATTGCATAAAGGACGAGGACCTGGATTTTATTTACGGTGCTGTGGAAGAGTTTTTAGAGAGTATTTAAGATTCGTATATTCGTAAAAGATTAGTATCTGTACCTATGTTTAAGACAAAAAGAGAGATGGTTTACATCATCCTTGCCGGTATCTTTATCACCAACGCAGTGGTGGCAGAGCTGATCGGAGGTAAGCTGATAGAGATCGGGCCGTTTATAATGAGCGTGGGGATTATTCCATGGCCGGTAGTTTTCATAACCACGGACCTTATCAATGAATTTTATGGGAGGGCAGGAGTAAGGAAGCTTTCTGTCATCACGGCATGCCTCATTTCCTATGCTTTTGTTGTGTTGTTTTTCGCCATCTCTGTTCCTGCAGCAAAGGATATTCCTGCGGTGAGTGATGAGCAGTTCAGGGCAGTGTTTGGTCAAAGCATGTGGATCATTGTGGGAAGCGTTATTGCCTTTCTCGTGTCACAGTTCATTGATAGCGGAATCTTCTGGCTGCTGCGAAATAAAACCGGTGGAAAAATGATCTGGTTGAGGAGTACCGGATCAACTGTTGTTTCGCAATTGATTGACACATTTATTGTGGCCGGTATTGGTTTCTGGCTGCCGGGAAAAGTCGATACACCTACCTATATAAATATGGCACTGACGGGTTATACATTCAAGTTAGTGGTGGCAGTTGCCCTAACCCCTTTGATTTACGCTGGTCACAATGTCGTCAAAAGCTATCTTGGTGATGAAGCAGCGGATGAGATTAAAGCGAAGGCAGTAACAGATTCAATAAGTAACTGATTCCCCAGTGGAATTGCTATTGCTACAACGCTTAATACCCTTGACCATTTACATGTTGAAAGCGATCAGCTCTGCGGATAACCTGTCAACATCCATTTTTTCTATAGGATGCGGTGTGTTTGGAAAAACAATTAGATTCGCGTTTTTTAGCTTCCGGTAAACATCAATAGTTTCCTCCAGGCTAACCATTGTATCGCGGTCACCGATCCCGATCATTACCTTATGCTCTATCGTTTCATAGCCTGCTAATGTCAGCGGATTGTGGTTTCCCATGCGTTTCATCATTTCAGCTGTTTTTGATAAAACCGCTTTCCAGTCGTTGGGGGAATGACGTTGTTCAAGGGCTTGTGCAAATGCCGGCAGCTTTCCTAAAATCTTTTCTGCATCCAGCATCTTGGCTTCTTTTGCTGCAATGTCTGGTGACCACAAGAATTTAGTCGCAACGGTAAATACTTTCCCTATCCTGTCAGGATGATGTTTAGCAAGGTACAAGGCTACATATCCACCCATACTATAACCAAAGATATTGATCGTGGTTAAATTCTGCTGATCCAGGTAATTTAAAACATCCCGCGCAAAGGCTTCAATTGAAAAACCGGCAGGCATAGCCTCTCCGCCATGACCGCTGAAATTCAGCGTATGGATGGTGAAACTGCCTTTTAATTTCTCTGCAAGAGGCTGCAGCTGTACCTTTGAACCGATGGCTCCGTGAAGTAATAGCAGGTGTTGCATGATATAAAAAATAATACGCACCGCTGGTGCTAATAATAATCTGCACCTCCAGTGCTAGTAATAATCTGCACCTCCGGTGCTAGTAATAATCTGCACCGCTGGTGCTAGGAATAATACGCTCCTCTGGAGCTAGTAATTTTGCGCACCTCCGGTGCTAGTAACAATGCTAGCCTCAGGTGCTGCAATTTATCTTCTAAAACTGAACATGATTTTCGAGGTGTTTCCCCTGTCATCAGTAACCTCAATTTCAAATGTATGAACCCTCTTTTCTAATGTGCTGTCAAATGTATAGAACAGCAGGTCGTTTTTATATTCGTATTCACACAGTACCCAGTTCCCATCGATCTTTGCCCTGTATTTCCTTATTCCGCTGAGGTTGTCATTTGCAATGATGCCAATAGTTTTAGCTGTACGCAGGTCGGCAGTGGTATTTGGTACATATTTAAAAGCAGTGCGGATCTTAGGAGCAACAGTGTCGACCGCGACTGCAAAATTCCCGAAAGATTTTGTCTGTGTTGTCACCACCCCATCTTTAAATTTTCCGCCTTCATAAATCTTTCCGCCCTTTGAATTGATTGAAACAATGCAGGCCTTGTCCTGTAAAGTTCCGGGAAGCTTAGCGGGACGGATGCTTAAAGTGATCGCTTTCTGGAGCGCTGTTTCATCGTCCTGGACCTTATGCAGCTGTGATAGCGTACCCTTTAAAGCTGGAGAAGCGGAATAACGGAAATCAAGATCATCATAAAGAGCATTTGCCGGAATTGTGATCTCTATATCGTCCTTCGAGAATTTATTCTCCTTGCTGCAGTCATACTTCAAAATGCTGGAGTCCTCAACCGGGGCAATAACTTTCACCCGGGAGCTGCTTCTTACTTTCAGCATCAGCTCACTTGTATTTCCCTGGAAATCTTTAACAATGTATTTTATCCAATGCACTGAATCATCGGTAAAGTTGATTACTCCATTATTGAGCACGCCTTTGTAGATTTCAATCCCGTTGTTCTTAGAAAGAAAACATTTCTGGATTTTGCTATTATGTTTTTGTTTTTCGCGGAAATCAATATGTGTATTAACATACCTGGCGCTTTCAAAAGTGAAAGTTACAAGTTCATGATAATAGATCCGTCTTCCGCCAGATTGAAGTTCAATTGAAAAAACCCCGTTCTGATTACTTGAATTGTTCTCCGTATCATAAGTTTCAATGCCGAAGCCGACCGAGCCATTTACGGTAAGAGTATCTGTTTTCAATACAGAATACTGCCCGTTCTTAAAGACCGGTTTGATTTTTTTGACTGCGTGTTTTCCGTTCACTGATGAGGTGGGGGTAAGGGGATAAACCGCAATCGCAGTGATTTTGGGTTTAATATTGTCCGGTATCCGGTAACCAAAGAAATAAGGATTTATTGGCTTTTCCGTGGCACTTTCCCTGATCTCAAAATGAAGATGGGGGCCCTGGGAACCGCCGGTATTCCCGGACAAGCCTATGAACTGGCCTTTTTTAACCGGGATCATGCCTTCATTCAGAAGTGTGTCGATTTCAAATAATTCATATTTTGCATGGACCTTTTTTGCAAAATCGGCAATCCCGCTTTCCATGCTTTTCATGTGACCGTAAACACTGGTGAATCCGTTAGGGTGACGAATGTAAAGTGCTTTACCATAACCGAAAGAAGAAATCCGGATCCTGGAAACATATCCGTCTGCCACAGCATAAAGCGGCATCCCTTCTTTTCCATTTGTTTTGATATCAAATCCTGCATGGAAGTGGTTAGGTCGGATCTCCCCGAAATTTCCCGCAAGGGCTAAAGTTGTATCTATTGGTGAACGGAAATAATCGGCAGGATAGGTATTTTGAGTGAAGCCAGCATTCCAGGCCAGCAAAAAAATAATAATTAAACAGGTGATTCTGTGCATTAACTGCAAAGATATATTGAAATGCGGAGGTTAATACCGGGTTTTTATCAATAAAATTAACTATTGATGAGATATGGGGTGTGAAGATTTATTTTGCAAATCAGTAATTCAGTACTATATTTGTGAAAAATCAGGTAACCAGATATTAATAATTGATTATGAACGATTTAGCTCCAAATATGACCGATCTTAAAGGAAAGATCGAAAAACTGGTAAAATTACATCAGCAGTTAAAGCAGGAGAACGATGCACTTAATGCAGAAAAAGCAGAGCTGCAGAAAACGGTTGAAGAGCAAAGAAGTGCCATTGAGACACTGGAAAGAGCTAATAATGAATTAGAGCAAAAGAAAGCAGAAGAACAGAACACTATAATTACAGATACAAAACTTAAGATTAACGAGCTAGTGCAGGAAATTGATGATTGCATCGCTCTTTTGAAGTAAAATCAAATGTTATCCGAAATCTAAATACCAGGGACCGGATCAACGTGAAACTATAGAAATGGCTGAAGTATCGCTGAAAATTCTGATCGCAGGTCGCACTTACCCTCTAACCGTAAAGCAGGAGGATGAACAAGCTGTGCAGGCTGCCGCTAAGATGATCAACGATAAGGTGAAGGAGTTCGAGGTTAACTATTCAGTGCGCGATAAGCAGGATCTTCTTGCTATGAGTGCATTAAACCTGTTAGCAACACAGCAGAACGCACCGAAGAAGACACCCGAGCAGGATGAACTTAACCAGTTAGACCTATTTGTTTCCGATTACCTTCAAAAAGAGGATGACTCCATCTGAGTTTACAATTTTTTAACATTCAATTGTAAACAACATTTTCCATCACAGGTTCAGGTGCCCCGGCAAAAAGCTAATATTGGCTTCGAGAACATTTGCGGGTTTTTATGAACATTAATTTTTTAATTTATTTATGGACACAAACACGATATTGATACTGGCAGCGGCCGTGGTAGGAATAGCCCTGGGTGCGCTGATTGCATTTTTACTTATTAAGAAAGCAAACGAAAAAAAGGCAGATAACATTATTAAAGAAGCAGAAGCTGAGGCTGAAGTGATTAAAAAGGAAAAGATCCTCCAGGCAAAAGAAAAATTCCTTCAACTGAAAGCTGAGCATGAAAAAGCCATCAATGAAAAGAATAACGCTGTTCAGCAGGCGGAAAACCGTATCAAGCAAAAAGAACAGGCACTTTCCCAAAAACAGGAGCAGGTTCAGCGTAAAGACTCTGAACTGGATACTGTTCGCCAAAACCTAACCCATCAACTTGAAGTAGTAACTGCCAAACAGCAGGAAGTGGAAAAGTTCCACCGCAGACAAGTTGAGCAGCTCGAGACATTAAGCGGGTTGTCGGCAGAAGACGCAAAAGCCCAGCTGGTGGAAAGTCTTAAGGCTGAGGCAAAGACTGACGCTCTCTCTCATATTAAAGATATTGTTGAAGAAGCAAAGATCAATGCGAACAAAGAAGCAAAGAAGATCGTGATCCAGACGATCCAGCGCGTTGCTACGGAGCATGCGATTGAGAATTCCGTTTCCATATTTAACATTGAGAATGATGAGATCAAAGGACGCATCATTGGACGTGAAGGAAGGAACATTCGTGCTCTTGAAGCAGCAACCGGCATCGAGATCATTGTGGATGATACCCCTGAAGCCATCATTCTTTCAGGCTTCGATCCCGTACGAAGAGAGATCGCCCGGTTATCCCTTCACCAGCTGGTTACGGACGGCCGTATCCATCCTGCCCGCATCGAGGAAGTTGTAGAAAAAGTAAAAAAGCAGATCGAAGAAGAGATCATCGAAATAGGAAAGCGTACAACAATCGATCTTGGGATCCATGGGCTGCACCCTGAACTGATCCGGATGGTCGGGCGTATGAAATACCGCTCTTCATACGGTCAGAATCTCTTGCAGCACTCGCGTGAAGTAGCAAACCTTTGTGCTACCATGGCTGCTGAACTCGGATTAAATGTTAAAATGGCCAAGCGTGCCGGGCTTCTTCACGATATCGGTAAAGTTCCGGATGACCAGCCGGAAGTTCCTCACGCGATCCTGGGTATGCAGCTTGCTGAGAAGTTCAAGGAAAAGCCTGAAGTATGCAATGCCATCGGAGCCCACCATGATGAAATAGAAATGAATACACTTATCGCCCCGATCGTACAGGTTTGTGATGCTATTTCAGGTGCGCGTCCCGGAGCAAGGAGAGAAGTTGTTGAACAGTACATCAAACGTCTGAAAGACCTTGAAGCACTTGCTCTTTCTTATCCAGGCGTTGAAAAAACATACGCTATCCAGGCCGGTCGTGAACTTCGTGTGATCGTATCCAGCGACAAAGTAACCGACAAAGATTCTGAAACATTATCATTCGATATTTCACAGCGTATCCAGACGGAAATGACTTATCCCGGCCAGGTAAAGGTAACCGTGATCAGGGAAACGCGGGCAGTGAATTATGCAAAGTAATATATCGGGGTCTTTCAGATTATTACTCTGTCGATAAGCCAAGGAATGAGAAACAGCATTTTTTTGTCAAGGAACTATATCCTTACTTATATTACAGAATTTGCTGTATTACTGAGTGGGATCCTTGTATATAAGATTGCTGCGGAGTCTTTCGGAAAGGATGCTTTCAACGAATATCTTCTTTCAAGAAGGACCCTGTCATTCATTCAGCCCTTATTAATTATGGGAATCGGTGTCGGGCTCCCAAGGTATATTGCAATCGCAATTGCCAGCAGCCAGCGGGAAAAGATCTCTTCATACTTTTATTCAACACTGTTCATTCTCTCTTTTGTAATGACCGGGGTGTCTGTTGTTTTTTTTCTTTTTGAAGACCAGCTGGCCTTTCTTCTTTTCAGCAATACTTCATACCGCACATTCATTTTTCCCTTGCTGATAATGCTTTGGGGGCTAGTGCTGCATTCCTTGTGTTATGCTTTTTTCAGGGGCGAAATGCGTATGAAACCTGCAAATTCACTTCAGTTGCTGAACCTTGGCCTCGTGCCTGTTTTTATTTTCATGTTCGGAAATGACATCGTCCAGGTATTGCTTTATACAGGCATTGCATGGATCATCATTTCATTTGTTTTTTTTTTGATGATCATCCTTCGTTTAAAACCGGAGACGAAACATATCCGCAGTTCTGCTTTTGAGCTTCTGAAATATGGGTTGCAGAGAGTTCCGGGAGATGTTGTACTGGGCGGCTTTTTTGCCTTGCCTACTTATTTTATTGCGCATTTGATTAATGACAACCTTAATTCTGCAGGAAATCTCGCTTTTGCCATGCTGCTTCTGAACATGACCGGGGCTGCATTCGGGCCTATCTGCCTGCTTCTGCTACCGCAGGCCAGCAATGCAATTGCCAACAAGGATTATTCGTTATTGAAAAAATATTCCAGGGAGATCTTAATTCTTACACTGATAATATCCGGGATCGGGCTGATCGTGGTCGAGATCTTTGCCGGTCCCCTCGTGTCTTTGTATATGAATGGAGATTATCCTGACATGGTGGAAGTTGTAAGGATTATGATGCCGGGAGCCGTTGGCTATGCTGTTTACATTTCGCTCAGGAGCATTTTAGATGCTTATCATGTGAAGGCCGTTAACACTAGGAACATCTTCCTTTGTTTCATCCTGTTCACTGCATTGTCTTTTGCCGTGTTTTTTACCGGGTTCCATTATTATTATATTCTTTATTCCTTTATGATCTCAATCTCATTGTTAGGAGTTCTTACATATACAGAAACAAACAAAATATTCAATAAGCCTCATTGATTAAATTATGATGCATTACTTATTGTTAACGGCACTTACATTAATAATCCTCTACCTGTCCTACAGGATCTGGATTAAGTTTAAGGAGCCTGCCTTCATCCTGGGTATCGCTTTGGTTTATTACTGGTCGCTGGCCGGGGCCTGGATAATTATTTTTGATGAACTGACAGGTGATAAGGGAAAGGATTTTGGGGTGCATTATTATCATTACAGGGAAGCCCTGTTTCCCATTCACCTGGATAACTATTACCTGCAAAGCATATTGTATTACGGAGTATTCATTATAGTGGTGCAGCTTTGTGTCTTTTTTATAGCGAAAAAACCTCCGCTGCAAATTACTGTATTCAAGCCTGTTGTAATTAACCATACTGTTCTGATTGCCGGTTGTATTTTCGGTGTAATATTAAGCTGCAGCCTGGTATGGAATGAGATCCTGACCGCGGCTAAATTCCAGGAATCAATTTATGTGGTTACGCGGCTTCAGCCGGGAAGGTTTACAACCCTGCACCAGCTCCTCAATATTTGTATCGTTATCGCTTTGTATGTTGGTTTGATCAGTTATGTCAGCGGCAGTAAAAGCAGGTACATCACAGGCCAGAAAACGAAAGCACTTTTGTGGCTTTATATCCTCTGTGTTTTTATAGTCGAAGGATATTTATTATTGCTTGGCAATAAAAGGGAGATCTTTTTTGCCGGGATTTTCGGTGGACTATTTTACTACAGCAATGAAGAAGGTAAAGTGAGATGGCAGCCGATAGTGCTTTTGCTGACAATAGTTTTCACACCAATGATCTTTAATGACGGTTTGCGCTCATATTCTCCCGTAGGGCTCGAGAAGTCTTTCGATACTACAGGCCTTGAATTACATATTGAGCGGGAAATTGAATACACTGCATTTTCGGTTAAGAGTTCAACACTTTCATTTTTGTTCAGTAATGAAATGTTCAGTTCTCATTTTTCAATGTACGGAATCCTGTCGAAAGATGTTCCTTTTACTTACGGTTCAAGCATCAGCAGCTTTTTTCATTCACTTATTCCAAGGGTCTTTCTTCCTGATCGTCCTGAAACATCATACGATTATTACGTAAGAAGCGTAAACGCTTTAGCCGGTCAGGGTTACACGATCCATCACGCATCGGGTTGGTTCCTTAATTTTGGTTTGGCCGGGATCCTTGCAGGTGCGGCATTGCTTGGTGGCTTATGGGCGTGGTTGTATAATAAAATGTCATTGCTTACCACGGTAAGAAATAAGTTTGTTAAACTGGTATTCATCATAGGAATGTTAGGTTTTACAGCCCAGCTGCCCTCCCTGATAAGGAGCGGGCCAGAGGCATACAAAGCATTGCTGTTCGAAGCAATATTGATTCCTGCACTGATCATTTATCTATCCTCACTCTTTGTAAATAAAAAAAATGGAAAAATCTAGGGTGCTTATTACCGGTGCCGGTGGGTTTATAGGTCAGCATTTGCTGGAAGATCTGCCGGCAGATGTTTTTTCTATATCGGTTATTACAAGGAATCCCGAAAGGTTAATTAAAAACTTACCTGTTACCTGCGAGGTTATTAAAGCAGATCTAAAGGATGCAGGCTCGCTTGAAAAAGCGCTGAAAGGGATTGATATGTTAGTTAATACGGCTGCCGAGGTCAGGAACCAGGATAAACTGGTAGAAACAAATATTAATGGCACAATTAATCTCATCCAGGCGATTGTTGCCAATCAGGTACCCCGGGTAATCCACCTGAGCAGTGTAGGGGTGGTTGGAATGCAGTACAGCAATGTGCCGTGTAAGGTTGATGAAACAACCGTATGTCTCCCGAAAAACGAATATGAAAGGACTAAGCTGGAATCTGAAAAGCTGTTGATCGCAGCAGCAAAGAAATATGGCTTTTCACTTGTTATCCTTCGGCCTACCAATGTGTTTGGAGAAGCGCACCCGTTTAAAGCGATGTTGAACCTGGCAAAACACGTTGCGTCCGGTAAACCATTGATAAGGACCGAATCGGCTGTAGTTAATTATGTATATGTGAAGGATGTTACCGCGTGCATAATCCATTGTATGTTCAATAAGAATATTTCGGGAGTCATGAATTTAGGGCATCCTGCAGCGCTTAAAGAATTATATTCCCTGCTTTCATCTAAATTAAACGGCAACTGCAGGCAGTTTATCATGCCCCAGCTTTTAATTAATTTTATTGATAAAACAGGACTCCGGAAATTCCAGTCTGTTGCAAACCGGGTTGAATATACGGATTCACTCCTGGGAAAAGTATTTACATATCCGTTCGGGTTGGAAATTGGAATCGGCAGAACGATCACATGGTATAAAAAGAAAGGCCTGCTCAAATGAAGATATGCTATTTTGCAGATGCTGAAAGCATACATGTGATCCGCTGGTGCAAACACTTTGCATCACTTGGTCATGAAGTGCATCTTATTTCTTTTAAGAACGCGCAAATAGAAAACGTAACTACGCATTTTATAAGTACAGGGGACATTGCCGTTTCCGGGGGCAACTGGAAAGTTCTACTGCAATTCCGTGAAGTTAAGACCTTATTAAAAAATATAAACCCGGATATTTTTCATGCGCATTATGCCACCAGCTATGGAATAACTGGCGCTTTGTGCGGCTTCCATCCTTATATAATAACTGCTTTAGGGTCTGATGTGTTGATCAGTCCCAAACGTTCGCTGATCTACAGATTGCTTTTAAAGTACGCATTCTCAAAAGCTGATTGGATCACATCAATGGCCGACCATATGAGAAATGCAATTATAGAAATGGGCGTGTCTCCGTCTAAAACGGATACCGTGCCTTTCGGGATTGATCCCAAAATCTTTAATGATACATCAAGAGCGGTCCCAGAAGGGAAATTTGTGATTACCAGTACGAGGAATTTTGAGCCCGTGTATAATATCCCGCACCTGATCAATGCTGTCGCGATGATTAAAGATCAGATCCCGGGGCTTCAGCTGAATATGATCGGGGCAGGCTCGCAAAGGAAGGAAGTAGAAGCCCTTGTAAAGGAAAAAGGCCTTGAGGACCTTGTGACATTTTTCGGAAAAGTTCCCCAGCCGGAAATAGCAAAAACGCTGAACGCTTCGCACCTTTTTATTTCGGTTTCCCTGTCTGACGGGAATAATATATCGCTGAATGAAGCAATGGCTTGCGGGGCAGTGTGTATAGCAACAGATATTCCGGCAAATACGCAATGGATTGAAGACGGGAAGAATGGCTTTCTTGTAAAGATTGATGATGTAAAAGAGTTAGCGGATAAAATCGTAAATTCATACTCGAATTTTGAAAGCATCCGGCAAAAGGCTGAACCTGTCAATAAAAAAATTATTGCTGAGCGGGCAATCTGGGAAAACAATATGCGCGTGGTCGAAAAGAAATATAAATCTCTAACGGAAAAAAAATGAGTGCAAGGATTGTGATCATAGGTGCCGGAGGCCATGCCAGGGTTGTGTGTGAAGCAGTTCTTACCCAGGGCAAATATGATATTGCCGGATTTGTTGACGCTAACATTCCGCCTGGTACTGAGGTTATGAATGGTTATAATGTAATCCTTGCCCAGGCTGATATGCATCAACTGAAAGCTTATGCAGATTGTTTTGTTGTAGCGATCGGCAATAACAAAGTCAGGGAAAATATTTATGGTCAAATGAAGGACATACTTCCACCTGCAACTATCATTCATCCGTCTGCCACGGTTGCCGGATCCGCAGAAATAGGAGCGGGGACAGTTATTCTTGCAAAGAGTGTTATTAGTTCTTTTTGCAGGGTGGGCGAGAATACAATTATAAACGCAGGAGTTATAGTGGACCATGACACCGGGATCGGCAGTAATGTCCATTTATCAATTGGAACTATGGTGGGAAGCAATTCAACTGTTCCTCATGGTACGGTAACATTGATCGGGCAAAATATTAATGCTTTTAGCCGGTTATAAATGAATAAGACAGTATCGATAGTGATTCCCTGCAGGAACGAAGAGAAATACATCGGGTTATGCCTCGATTCCATTCTCCGGCAGGACTACCCGCAGGAACTTCTCGAGACTTTTGTGTGTGATGGTAAAAGTCATGACGGCACTGTGAGGATCGTTACTTCCTATTCGGAAAAGCATCCCAATATCCATTATGTATTGAATGAAAAGCAAACCACACCTTTCGCACTTAACCTTGGCATTCAAAGATCTGATGCGGATATCCGGATCATCCTCGGTGCCCATTCAGAGCTGTATCCCGATTACGTGAGCAACTGTGTCAAGGCTTTTGAATTCAACAGTAACATAGGATGCACAGGCGGTGTTATTGAGAATGTATATGAAAATGAGCCTGCTGAAATAATCGGAAAGGCAATGTCGTCAGGTTTTGGCGTTGGAAATGCTCACTTCAGGACCGGTGCAAAGGATGGATTTGTTGATACTGTGGCCTTCGGTGCATACAAGAAGGAGGTGTTTGAAAAGATCGGCTATTTTGATGAAGAACTGGTTCGGAACCAGGATGATGAGTTTAATTACCGTTTATTGAAAAACGGGTTTAAGATTTACCTGTTTAAGAAAATACGCTGCAGGTATTTTGTAAGGGCCTCTTATAATAAGCTGTTCCGGCAGTATTTTCAATATGGCTACTGGAAAGTATATGTAGGGAAAAAGCATAAAGCTGTTACTACTCTGCGCCAGGTAGTCCCGCTGCTGTTTGTATTATACATATTATTTGGTGCTTTATTTTCAGTATTTCATATATACCTGTTCATTGCATACCTGTCGGGATTACTCTTTTACATGGCAGTTGCCTTGCTTTCTGCCGCTAAGCTTAGTTCCGGCTTCCTGCAAATACTCCGGATCACGAAGGCCTTCTTTATTCTTCACTTCAGTTATGGCTGGGGCTACCTGAAAGGGATTGTGAACTTTCTGTTCCTGGGGAAAAATGTTACAAAAGATGAGGTCATAACAAGATAATGTTCAATAAAAAATTCCATATAAAAGCGCATGAATACCTGCCGATGGCAATCGCCTTCTGCCTGCCGTTTGGAAGACTGACCCCGGTATTCATTATCCTTCTCATGCTCAATTTCCTCATCGGGGGCGAGTTGAAAAGCAAGTTTGCAATCCTGGCAAAGAGCAAATGCTTCTGGCTTTTTACATCTCTGTATTTTATTCATATTGCAGGCCTGGCCTTTACCCATTATATCGACCAGGGCTTATTTGATCTTGAAGTAAAGCTTTCGCTGCTTGTATTCCCCGTCATTTTTGCCGCAAGACCTTTATCAGGCGAAAACATTAACCGGGTCTTCAAAGCATTTGTTGCCGGTGGCGTTATCTCATCCCTATTCCTCCTTGCGCGGGCCGCTTATTTTTTCTTCTCTGCCGGGGAGAACAGGTTTTTCTATGAGGCGTTTTCCGTCCTTGTCCATACCAGTTATGTTTCAATGTATTTTAATTTACTGATGGCATGGATCATTCTCGGCTTGCTGAAGCGCGGTACTATTCGTGCTTCATATACTTTATCGGTCAGCTGGCTGCTGCTCTTTTTCTTTACGGTCGTTAATGTTCTGCTGTTCTCTAAAATGGGCATGATCTCCATGATGCTGATGTTCTTTTGTTTCGGGGCTTATTATGTTGTACTCTCCAGGAGATATGTGGCAGGTGCAGCTGCAGCGCTGTTGTTCATGAGCGGACTATTCATTGCTTCCGTAAAGGTGCCGATTATAAAGAGCCGTGTTGATTTTGCCGTAGCAGCTTTCACAAAAGACACCATTGACATCACCAGCAATGAAAGCTCGGAAGTTCGGATGCTCGTGTGGCGGGCAGCTAATGATATTATCAGTGACCACTTTTTTACCGGTGTCGGTACAGGTGATACAAAGCCGATGCTGCTGCGCGCGTATGCCTCAAAAGGAATGAAAGGGGCTTTTGAGCACAGGCTGAATGCCCACAATGAATTTTACCAGGTGTTCTTAACCGTTGGTGTTTTCGGCTTTATTATTCTTGTTGCATGCGTCCTGGTACCGCTGGTGATAGCCCTGAGGAAACGTTTTTTAATCTACCTGATCTTTCTGATTCTTATCATTCTTAATTTTATCCCCGAATCGATGCTTGAAACCCAAGCCGGTGTTATGTTTTACGCATTTGTAAATTCGATGCTGTTCTTTTATGTTGTGAAGGACAACACCGGTGAAAAAATTCCTGACTAATGAATATAACAGAAAAGTATAAGGACTATAATATTGTTTTTTTTGATGGAGTGTGTAATTTCTGCAACTCCACAGTGGATAAAATCTGGGTCAACAATACCAAAAGAGATCTTTACTATTCATCGCTTCAATCCGGTTTTGCAAAACAGTTTTTGAAGGAACATGGAATCGATGCTACTGATCTTGATACGGTAATCTTTTATTCAGGTCAGAAAATTTATTTACGGTCTTCTGCTATCCTGGAGATCACAAAACATTTAGGCGGTGCCTATAAGCTATTGCCCGGGTTTAAGATAATTCCTTCTTTTCTCAGGGATGCCTTTTATAAATGGTTTGCAAAGAACAGGTATAAGTTCTTTGGAAAAAAAGAAACATGCAGGATACCCACAGCTGAAGAAAAACAATATTTTATAGAATAAACACATATACGATGATCCCTTTTTCACCCCCGCGCATTGACCAGAAAATTATAGACGAAGTAACCAAGGTTCTTCAGTCAGGATGGATTACAACAGGGCCGCGGACCAAACAATTCGAAAAGGAACTTAGCGCTTATTGCGGCAATAAGTCAACTTTGTGCCTCAACAGTGCAACAGCAGGGCTTGAGATCATGCTTCGCTGGTTCGGAGTAAAAGAAGGAGATGAGGTCATTCTTCCCGCCTACACCTACTCGGCAACGGCAAACGTAGTGATGCATTGCGGTGCCAAGCCCGTTTTTGTCGATGTTAATCCAGATGACTTCAATATCTCTGCAGCCAACATAGAAAAAGCGATCAGCGGAAGAACAAAGGTCATCATGCCTGTTGATTTCGGAGGCTTTCCGTGTGATTACGACCAGGTAAATGCATTGGTTAAAAAGCACGCTGATAAGTTCAATCCGGAAAGTGATGAACAAAAAATGCTAGGCCGCATCATGGTCCTTTCCGATTCAGCCCATTCATTTGGCGCCTGGTACAAAGGAAAGAGGGCAGGTTCACTTACGGATGTTTCAGTGTTTTCTTTTCATGCGGTTAAAAACTTAACGACTGCGGAAGGCGGTGCTGTTGCTTTAAATCTTCCTGCACCATTTGATAACGAGGCAGTGTACAGGTCCCTTTGTGTTAAGACATTGCATGGGCAGGATAAGGATGCTCTTGCAAAAACTCAGAAAGGTAACTGGAGATACGATATTATTGAAGCAGGCTATAAATGTAACATGACCGATATAATGGCGGTGATCGGGCAGGTGGAGCTTGAACGATATGATCGTGACACATTGCCAAGAAGGAAAGCAATTTGCGAACAATACTCAGATGCATTGGCTGGATTTTCATGGGCTCAGCTGCCTGTACTGAAAAACGATGGGTACGAAGGATGTTACCATCTTTATCCCCTTAGGATCTGGAATGTGACAGAAGTCCAGCGGGACGCTATCATTAAAGAGATCTTTGATCATGACGTATCTGTTAACGTTCATTTTATCCCCGTTCCGATGATGAGCTTTTATAAAAATCTTGGTTATAATGTGCAGGATTATCCCGTTACGCTGGATAACTATTCACGCGAGATCTCGCTGCCTATCTTTTATAATCTTGATGATGAAATGGTCAGGCAAGTTATCAATGCAGTAATAAAAAGTGTGCAAAAAGTGATTAATCAGGAAGGATAGCAAGGTTCATCCAGGCTCTATCTTATTCGTCAGTTTAAAAAATAAGTAATTGAAACGCATTTTCGACATATTCTTTTCACTCGCAGGATTACTTTTCCTGCTGATCCCTTTCCTGGTCATC